>CAWIVD010000016.1:0-95943 GCA_963839435.1 uncultured Alphaproteobacteria bacterium | reverse complement strand
GAGATGGGCCATGAAGGCTTTGCGGCCAGCGAAGCGCTGCTCGGCGTCCCCAAAACGGGCGATAGTCGCCAGGGGCAGATTGTGCTCGCGCATATAATCGAGGGCGGCCCGGTTGATGACGTAGTCGTCGCGCCCAGCCCTGAGCAACGCGAGAAAATTCAGCCGGCTCTTTGAGCCGGTGGTTGCGAAGAACGCAAAGCAGTCATTGCCGATATGCGTGCAAAAGCCGTTCCGGGCTTTATGGCGAGCGCCCGTATCGTCGACGGTCAGCCAGGACGCCGAAGCCATCCCTGCGCGAAGGACGTCCATGTTTTCTTGAAGGAACGCGTCTTGCCCGCTGCTCAAGAGCCGCACGATCTGCCGCTTGGAAATCTCGACGCCCAAGCCGGTCAGCTGCGCGGTCAGACGCGGGATCGTGATCTGCCCTTGGTGGTATTGGCTCACCACGAAGCGCTTGAGGTTCGGCCCGAAATGACCGGCGACGCCCTTTGGCAGCGCCGCGACCACAGTCTCGCCGGACGCAAGCAGCCAGCGCTCGCGCCGGTAGCGGACCGTCCACGGCAGGATGACGATATCCTGGATGATGAAGTCCTCGTAGCCCTTGAAACGGGCGCCGTCCGGAAGGCTGTCCGGCTTGAGGATGCGGGTTTCGTCAAGTGTAAGTTTTGAGCGCTTGGCGCCACGGCGCCCTTTGCGCTTGCCGCCTTTCGCGCCGGCTGTCTCCGCCGCCTTCTCCATGCCGCTGGGCTTGAGCTTGGGGCGTCCCTTCAACCCCTTGAGACGCGCGATCTCCTCGCGCAGCGCTGCGTTCTCTGCCTTGAACCGGGCATTGTCCTCCAGAGCCTGCAGCAGCAACGCCTTCAGCTCTTCGAGGCCAAGCCCCGAATTATCGCGGGTCGATTCGGCCATCCCCCAAGGGAGTCACCAAATAGTCCGCCATCAAGTCCTGCTAAACGAGGGCGCCCGGACTTTTGCCCCTGTTACCAATTTTCGGCTTAAACCCTTGATTTTATTGGAGCGGGCGACGAGGTTCGAACTCGCGACCCTCAGCTTGGGAAGCTGATGCTCTACCGGCTGAGCTACACCCGCGTTGCATCTACCTTATCATTGGCGGCGCCGTTTGCAACAGCGCAGGCGCTCTGCTCACACTTATAACAGGAGATGCCCTTGCGCCGCGGGATAGGTGATAACGCCATCCTGTCCGATGATGGCGGCCTCGGTCAGCTGCGCGGGCTCCGCCTTGCCCTCGCCCATGATGTGTTTCACAGTGTCGCCTGCCGCGAGGAGGTAGTCGGTGATGATCCGGCGATGGCAGCGCCACCACACCGCCTCGGCGCACATGATGGCGCAGCTATGCGTTTGGCCGAGCGCCTGAAGGTCCCAAAGACCGGCCCTGAAGGCCGGCGTCGCGGTGTAATCGGCGTAGTTGCGGAAATTCTCGTTTTCCCAAAAGCCGTTCGGAGACCGGCCTTGGTCCTTGCGCCTGCTCCGCAGACCTCCGAGTTCGGGGATCCGCTTGTACGCAATTTCTACGGCTCGCAATGCCTGCTCCAGCGCCTCCGCATTGAATTGCGGATTGTGCCGCGATTTCGGGATGGTCCGCACGTCGATGAGCAGGTCCACGCCAGCTTCCTCCAGGAGCCGGATGAACTCGCCCAATGGCCGGTTCGAATGGCCGATCGTGAAAAACTGGGCCAAGGCGGCTCCCAGAGTCCTGCCGATTTTCCGTCTAGACCTTACCGATGCCCGAATGGTCCTGAAAACGCCTGCGCCAGGTCTGCCATCAGGTCGTCCGGGTGTTCCAATCCTACCGAGAGACGCACCGTGCCAGGCGTAATCCCCAGTTCTGCCTTAGCCTCGTCATTGAGCCGCTGATGCGTGGTGGTCGCCGGATGCGCGATGAGGCTTTTCGCGTCGCCGAGGTTGTTCGAAATTTTGATAACGCGCAGCGCATCCATGAAACGGAAGGTCGCCGCCTTGTCCGCGCGAAGGTGAAAAGCGACCAGCGGGCCACCCGCCTTCATCTGCTTTTCTGCCAAAGCCCGCTGAGGATGATCGGCTCGGCCGGGATACATGACGCGCTCGACCTCGGGCCGTTCCGCCAGAAAATCGGCGACCTTGGCAGCGCTTGCCGTCTGCCGCTCGACGCGAACGGGCAGCGTTTCGAGGCCCTTCAAAAGTACCCAGGCGTTGAAAGGGCTTAGCGAAGGGCCGGTCTGCCTCAAATAGTTTTGAAGATGATCCTGGATGAAGGCGGCGCTCGACAGCACCACACCGCCGAGACAGCGGCCCTGCCCGTCGATGTGCTTCGTCGCGGAATAAATCACCACGTCGGCGCCAAGCTTCAGCGGGTTCTGCAGCAGGGGCGTCGCGAACACATTGTCGACCATAAAGAGCGCGCCGGCGCTTTTCGCGATGGCGGCCACGGCCGCCAGATCAACAAGTTCGAGCGTAGGATTTGCAGGACTTTCGCAGAAAAGCACGCGGGTGTTGTCGCGGATCGCTCCTCGCCAAGCGGAGAGATCGCGGCCATCCACGAGAGTGGATGAGATGCCGAAACGGGGCAGCATTTCCTCGATTACGACGCGGCACGCGCCGAAGAGGGCTTTCGCCGCGACAACGTGATCGCCCACCTTCAAATAACCCAGGAGCGCCGCAGCGACCGCCGCCATGCCTGTCGCGGTCGAGCGCGCGGCCTCCGCGCCTTCGAGCAAGGCCATGCGCGTCTCAAACATGGTGTTCGTCGGGTTCGCGAAACGGCTGTAGGTGTAGCCCTCGACCTCGTTCTTGAAGCGCGCTTCAGCCTCGGCGGCGCTTTCGTAAACGTAGCCGGATGTCAGAAACAACGCCTCGGACGTTTCGCCAAAGGAAGAGCGAAGCGTGCCGCCATGAACGAGAAGCGTATCGGGATGAAGGTCCGCGATGCCGTCGGTGTCTGACATTGTCCCTCCTTAAGGGCGATAAAAAAAGCCGCGCCGGAGAGCTGACGGCCTTTTAGCGAGTTGTTTATCGTGGCTGCAAGCCGGCCGGCAAAGGACCACGTGACACCATAAAAACGCCAACGCGCGCTCGGCGTCAAGTCCCGACGCCGGCGCATTTCGCAAAAGCGCTGCTCTGTAATCTGAAGAGCCGAAGCCTTCCACCATGACGCTTGCGACGGCCCAGGGCGCGCAGAATATAAATAGCGGCGCCGCGCCCTTGGTCGGCTAGAGTATCGTGCGCTTAATCGGACGCGCGCGTCCGGTGTTTTTTGTATGCATCCCGTAACTGGCGGCATTCGTTGTCATCTTGTACCTACGCTTTCGTCCTCTTTCTTTCTTCTGAAAGATCTTCAGCGAATTCGCCTTGCCGGCAGGTTAACGAGAGTTCGACCCCGCTCCAACCCTCGATAATACGAGGAAAAATACCGAATGGGAATGCCATCGTTCCCCGCCTCCGCCGCAGCTGCCGGGCTGCGCGCGGCGTTAACCCGATGGTCCAAAATCATATTTAACGGACTTTTGCGCGTCCAGTTAATGCGAAAATTCCAGCATTAAATTAAATTTAATGGCCAATTTGTTAAGGATAAAAGACTGAGTTTTTTCAATAACTTACGGTAGATTTCTTCCATCCATGCCTAAGGCACGGTGGACCACTTTTCGCGGCGTATAGACGACTTTTTAACCAAACCTGTGACCGGAAATAAATCCGGCGCGCTCCTGTTAACCATCTTCAGATTAACGACCGGCGCGGCAAACGAACGATTTACCATAAGGCTTGCGATAGGCGCCGTCCAAGATGGCGACGGCGATATTGGCGAAGCGCGCCTGGACCATCCCACGTTCAATCGCATCCGGGTGTGACCGTGATCATCGCCACGACGCGACGCGCCTCGGCGCAGTTCGGAGTCGCTGAGAAAAATTATGTCGCAACCGGTTCCGATTCTGCGCACGCCGCGCCAAAGCATCACGCCGCGAGCGATGCCGGACGCGCCCACGAGTGAGGCCTCGCACAAGCCCATTTCGCGACAGTGTTGATGTCGTAGAAGCGGCAGGCTTCCATCATCATCCGGCATTCGGTCCAGATGTCGCCGTCCACCATCGGCATGAACAGATCGGCGATGTTGTCGATGCCGAGATAGCAGCGCACACCCGCCTGATGAAGCTTCGGGAACGGCGCAATGGAGTTGTGCAGCGGCGCGTTCATTTGCAGTTTGGCCATACTGAGGGCGGCCGACGGGCAAATGACAATGCCCATGTCGGCTTCGAGGATTTTTGCGATGATACGATCCTGCTCGCGTTCCTCTTTTGCGCCGACGGAGATCGCGTGAATGCCGTAGACGCGGCCCTGCATGCCGTGCTCGATGGTCTTCGCGGCAAGCAATTCCGTCTCGTTTTCGAGTGGGTTGTTCTCCTGATCCACATGCACCTCGACCGCCTTTCCCAGCCGCTTGGCAAGGTCGAGGACAATGTCGAGATGCGCTTCCGGGCGGGGCCGGTCGCGAGATGGAAGGCCGCCACAATAGTCGGCCATCGCGCAGGCTTCGGCATATTGCTCGTAGGAGGCGCGATCGAGAACCCCTTGCAGGGGCTGCACGCCGACCTCGAAAGTGATCTTATCGGCATAGCGCTTCTTGACTTCCACCGCCGCCGTGATCGGCAGCAGACCAACTGTACTGTCCGCATCGACCATCGTCCGGCAATAAGTCACGCCCTGCTCGATCATCGTCTCGAGCCCGCGGCTTATCCGTTCGACCAGGTCGTCGTGGGTATAGTTCTCCTTGAGATAGCGGTAAATCTCCCACTTCTTCTGCATGTCGACCTGACTGAGGCGCAGATTCTCCATGTTGACAAGGTAGGCCTTATCGAAATGGGCGTGATGATTTGCAATGCCGCCCAGCTTCTCTACGGCTTCCATGAAGTGGAGGCGCAGGTTCCACGGCTGCGAATTGTCGGCGAGCTTGTAGCGAAAGGTCCCTTTGCTGCTATCGCGAAAGATCTGTTGCAGCGTGGCGATACCCACATCGCAATCGGTAATGAGCGGGATTCCGTTTTCGATGCACAGCTTGCGGATGAGTTTGGCGTCCGACGCCTCGTCGTAGTCGTTATCGCCGGTCAAGACGTTGATGACGAGATCGAAGCGGTTTTCTTTCAGGAAAGTCAGAATATTGGGAGAACGGCGATCTGTAATTTTATGAATTTCGACGCTTTCGATGCCGTATGTCGCAAGAAAATTGTGGGTACCTGGTGTGGAATAAATATCGACTTCAAGTTCTAGAAATTGTTGAATTGCAGGCAACATGCACTGTTTGTTTTCGGCCTTGCCTGCGCTGATAAGAACCTTTTTCCGGCTCTTTCTGCCCAACAGCTTCAAATTGAATGCGAGCATCTCCAGCGAAATTCCATCGTTCATCATTGACCCCTTGTGTTTTTCCCCCTTTACTCCTGGGCGCACACCTCCCGCCGGTGCCGTGCCAACTCGCGGACCCACCCTTTCCACAAATTGCCGCATCCTGATGTGTACGAAGCGCGTAGTCAAGTTGCAAAACCGCGCTGCCGGATGACAAATGGTTAAGCCGGTGCAGCAACAGGCATTTCTATCTCTGTGAGAAGCCAGCGTTGAGCATGCATAGCGTGTAAGAACTTGTGTACATCTCGGCCCCTTTCTCACGCGCGCGAGACAAATTCTCCATGCTGTTGCGCTCGGACGTGATGGATTTCTCAATCGCCGCGCTCGCCGCCATCGCTTTGACTTTGCAGTCGGTTTGAGCGATGAGCGCCGCGCGTTCTTTTTCTGCTTCGGTTTTATACTTGCCCGCATCGGCGAGAACGAACTGCCTCTCAGGCGCGGTCGTCCCTGCAGTGGCGCATGCGGCGAGCGCTGAGAGCAACAGGAAGGCAAACGGACGCAACACGGAAATTTTATCCTGAATTGGAAAAACTGATACCTCAAATAGCATATTTCAGGCGGCGTGAGATATCGAAGTTTAGGCAAACCAGGATTTGCCTTGCCGAAAGATTAAGTGTGTACTATATACACACCATTGTTAGCCGGCTGGACTTGACAGAGCTATTCCAACCGTGAAACTGGCGTTTCCAAATCAAAACACCGCCCAAGCGGGGTAGTTGTCAATATGACTAAAACAAGCCGTGAAATTATCGCGGTGCTTTTGAAGGATGGTTGGTACGAAGCAAGTCAAACAGGAAGTCATCGGCACTTTAAGCACCCGGCGAAACCGGGAAAAGTGACGGTTCCACATCCAAAACGAGATCTGCCAGTCAAGACGGTAAAGAGCATCGAGAAAGCATCCGGCCTGAAGCTGCTGTGAGGGAGCATCGAACGGAAAAGGTAAAGTGAAGAAAATCTACTATCCAGCGCTTATCGACAAGGACGCCGAAAGCGATTTCGGCGTCAGCTTTCCGGATTTTCCTGGCTGCGTCAGCGCAGGCGAAACCCTGGAAGAGTCGCTCATGGGAGCACAGGAAGCGCTTTCAGGTCACGTTGCGCTTATGATCGCCGATGGCGATGCATTGCCCAAACCAACGTCTCTTGAAGATGTGGCTGCGGAAAAAGAGGCGTCGACGATCGCCGTCACACTTGTCCCTGTTGTGCTACCGGGCCGGGCGCGGCGCGTGAACGTGACACTGGATGAAGCGCTGCTCGAAGAAATCGACCAGATCAGCAACAACCGCTCCGGTTTTTTAGCAGAAGCTGCCCGCGCTGAACTCGCGCGCCGTCGGGCCTGAGCATTATATGAACCCCTACAAGTCGGAATACTTCTGCCCACGATCGTCGTATAAATTACTTATATATTCACTTATGGGCGGTTTTACGAAACAAATTCAATTTCAACCGATCATAAACCATCACAGGCTGACGCGTCTGGAAAAGCTGCCCTGATGATATGAGTTGAACCATCTGGTGTTTGGTATTACCGCGGCAGAGGCACACCGCAAGCCGCGAAGGCTTCGCGCTGGCGTCCCTCGATTTCTTCGAGCTTGAAGTCCTGGATCACCTCATTGAAGACTTGATAGAAGTTCATCTCCGTTGCGAGGTGCAGGAAGACTGCGCCAAGCCCGATGGCGGCCCGGTCCATGAACACGAACTCGCGCGGCACTTTCACGGGGCCTTTCTCTTTCAGTCCCATGTGCACGCGGTAAACCTCGCGCCGGCCATATTCGTTTGGGGCAACTCCATCGGCAACGGGCCGGACCCGGTCGTCAAGAAGTGGCCCGTAGATAAAGCCCGCCCAAATGTTCAAGACGTCGATGAGATCATTGGAGAGCCCGCGAAAGCCCCACGTCTCATAGGCGTGCACAATGAGAGCGCGATCATTGGTGCGGATACCGTGATAAAGGTCGATCACGCCACCCACGAATTTCGGGTGGAAGGTGCGGATGCAGCCGTAGTCGAGCAGATTGATGCCTGCGGCGCGGCCGTCTTCCTCGAAAATGGTGTAATTGCCGAGATGCGGGTCGCCATGGATCACCGCGTAGTGGCTGAAGGGATACCACCAGGCTCGGAAGAGCGCCTTCGCGATCACGTTCCGCTCCTCAAGCGGGCGCGTCTTGTAGTTGAGGAGCTTTCCGCCGTCGAGCCACGTCATGGTCAGAAGGCGCTTCGTGGAAAGCTCCGGCACAAGCTCCGGCACGAGGATGGTGGGGTCGTCTTTGAAGATGCGGTGATACAGCGCCATGTGCCGCGCTTCTAATTCATAGTCGAGTTCCTCGCGGAGCCGCGCGCCGATCTCGCCGACGATTTCAGAGGTGTCGAGCGCGGGGTCCATCCGCTTGTAGATGCTCATCACCATGCGAAGCTGATTGAGATCGGCTTCCACCGCTGATTGCATTTCGGGATATTGAAGCTTTATCGCGAGTTGGCGGCCATCGAGACTTGTCGCCTTGTGAACCTGCCCGAGGGACGCCGCCGCAGCAGCCTGCTCGCCGAAGCTCGTAAATTTGGCCCGCCAGTCCGGCCCGAGTTCAGCAGCCATGCGGCGGCGCACGAAGGGCCAGCCCATCGGCGGCGCCATATTCTGAAGCTGGCCGAGCTCGGCGGCATATTCCGGCGGGATCGCATCCGGAATGGTCGAAATAAGCTGCGCCACCTTCATCAGCGGCCCCTTCAGGCCGCCGAGCGCCGCTGCAAGCTGCGATGCATTCTTCTGACGGTCCGCGCCGCCTAAGAAATAATTCGCTCCGATCCGCGCCGCGATTCCCCCGACGTTGGAACCTACGCGCGCATAGCGCTGAACGCGCCTTGAGAGGCGATTGCCTTCGCGGTCCTCGGGCTGAAACGGCGGGGTTTCGAACTCGGGATTCTCTGGCTTATCTTGCATTACACCTCACGCTTCGAGCGCCTCAAGCTCGGTGATCATATCCTCAATCACTCTCAAACCCATAGCCCAGAAGCCGGGATCGGTCGCGTCAAGGCCGAACGGCGCCAGCAACTCCTTGTGATGCTTGGTGCCGCCCGCACGGAGCATATCGAGATAGCGGCTCTCGAAGCCTTCGGGCGCGCGCTCGTAGGCGGCGTAGAGCGAGTTCACGAGGCAGTCGCCGAAGGCATAGGCATAAACGTAGAAGGGCGAATGGACGAAATGCGAGACATAGGTCCAATAGGTGTCGTAGCCCTCGTTCAGTCTGATCGCCGGGCCTAAGCTTTCGCCCTGAACGGAGAGCCAGAATTCCCCGAGTTTGTCGGATGTCAGCTCTCCCTCGCGGCGCGCCTGATGCACCAGCCGCTCGAACTGATAGAACGCGATCTGGCGGACTACGGTGTTGATCTTGTCCTCGACCTTTTGTGCAAGGAGCGCCTTTTTCTCGCGCGGATTTTGTGTCTGGTTGAGGAGCGCCTTGAAGGTCAGCATCTCGCCGAATACGCTCGCGGTTTCCGCCAGCGTCAGCGGTGTATAGGCCATCAGCGCGCCTTGCGCATTGGCGAGCACCTGATGGACGCCGTGGCCAAGCTCGTGAGCGAGCGTCATCACATCCCGGGGTTTCCCGAGATAATTCATCATGATGTAGGGATGCGCGGACGGCACGGTCGGATGCGAGAAGGCTCCAGGAGACTTGCCTTCGCGCACCGGGGCATCGATCCAGTTCTTGCCGAAAAAGCCGTCTGCGATCTCCGCCATGCGGGGCGAAAAGCGGTAATACGCTTGAATCACGGTGCTGCGCGCGTCTTTCCACTCGATGACAGGCTCAGGATCGCGGCTGATGGGGGCGTTGCGGTCCCAGTAGTTCAGCTTATCCATGCCCAGCCACTTGGCTTTCAGCGCGTAGTAGCGGTGAGAGAGGCGCGGATAGCTGTCGCGAACGGCTTTGACAAGAGCGTCGACCACCTCCGGCTCGACCCGGTTCGCCAGGTGCCGCGAGGAAGTTACCTCGGGAAAGCCGCGCCAGCGGTCGGAAATTTCCTTGTCCTTTGCGAGCGTGTTCATGACGAGCGTGAACAGCCGCACATTGCCTTTGAGCACCTTGGCGAGCGCGGCGGCGGCGGCGGCGCGCTTCTCGGGATTTGAATCGCTGAGGAGATTGAGCGCCGGCTCAAGGGTGAGTGCTTCGCCATCCACCTCAAAGCGGAGGCTCGTCAAAGTCTCGTTGAAAAGCCGGCTCCAAGCGGCGGGGCCGGTCATGGCCTTCTCGTGGAACAGCCTCTCGATGTCGTCGGGGAGCTGATAAGGCCGCTCTTTTCGCAAGTCCGTCAGCCAAGGCATGTAATGCGCCAACGCCGGTTCTTTGAGGGCCGCGTCCATGACGGCGTCGTCGATCCGGTTCAACTCCAGCTCGAAGAAAAGAAGCTGGGTGCTGACGCCGGTGAGCTTGTCCTGGGCGTCGCCGAACAGCTTCGCGCGGGCCGGATCCGCCGTGTTGGTGACGTAATTCAGATAGGCGTAGGAGCCAATGCGGCCCATCAGGTCGGATTGGGTTTCATAGGCCGCGACAGCCTTCGCAAGCTCCGCCGGGTTCCCGCGCGCGAGCGCCTCGAGCTTCGTCGCATAGGTCTCGCGGAACTCAGCTGCACCGCGGGCTGCGCGTTCAAGATCGGCATTAAGCTGCGAACCGCCATCCGGATAAAGGTCGGCCAAATTCCAGCCGGGCAAATTCTCCGCCGGCCGCGGCGCTACGTCAAGAAAGCCGCCGCCCGCTTCGAGCGCATTGACCGGCTCCGCCCTTCGCACATGAAAAAGCCCTCTCATCAGCGGCGTCCTTCCTCTGAATTCCGTTCCAGCTATGGATTTGGCTATTTGCGCGGGGCGGTCAACAGCCGCGGCCGCGCAAAGCGTCGCTAAATTCACCGAATAGATGGAATATGAGCGACGTATTTAACGTTTTGTTCGAGATTGGTTTTTTGCGCCCGGTATTTTGCCTGCCGCCCCATTATCCACACCCAGCAATTTTTTCCAGCAATCTCAGCGTTTTGTTTGCGCGATGCAAAAATGCAATGCCCCTGGAAGGTCCTGCCATGTTTTTCTCGCAATTCGTGCCTAACGATTTGTTAACCAGATGGGGATACCAACGTAAGCGTGTAGTCGCGCGTTCTTCTTGTCTGCGGTACCGCAGAACAGGGCATGAGGTATCCCCCGGCGTATCAAAGGGTTCAATTGTGAAATCAGTACTGTTCGGCGTCCCGGGCCGTGAGTTGGCCCGTGTAGTAGGCGTGTGCGTAACGATCTTCATGATGCTGACCACTCCGTCGTCGGCCGAGGATCGCACGATCTCGATGTACAATATCCATACGCAGGACACGATTACCGTGACCTTCAAGCGGAATGGACAATACGTCCTGGAGGGATTGCGGGAGCTTAATCACTTCATGCGGGACTGGCGG
Source organism: uncultured Alphaproteobacteria bacterium (assembly GCA_963839435.1). GTDB lineage: Bacteria > Pseudomonadota > Alphaproteobacteria > Rhizobiales > Rhodomicrobiaceae > Rhodomicrobium. The sequence continues at coordinate 85,131 of CAWIVD010000016.1, read as the reverse complement.
CAGAACCGGGAGATCCGGATGGACCCCGCCCTGATCGACATCATCTGGGAACTGCACGAAGAGCTTGGCTCAAAGGAGCCCGTGCACCTCATTTGTGGATACCGCTCGCCGGCCACGAATGAAATGCTCCGGCATACGTCCGGCGGCCAAGCGAAGAACAGCCGCCACATCACAGGCCAGGCAGCGGATCTCGTATTCCCTGACGTGCCTTTGAAACAGCTCCGCTATGCCGCGCTCGCCAAGGAACGCGGCGGCGTCGGCTACTATCCCACTTCGGGCCTGCCCTTCGTCCATGTCGACACCGGCAATGTGCGTCATTGGCCCGGCATATCCCGCACCGAACTTGCCTTGGTGTTCCCAAATGGGCACTCGCGTCACGTTCCAGATGACGGCCGCCCGCTGACGGCCGCCGATTCCCGCATCGCGCTAGCGAAGTGGCAAGCCGCCGGAAACGAGTTACCTTGGGTTGTCACGCATAAGCAGGCGTCGGGCACAATGCTCGCCAACCTCACCCCAAGCGACAAGCCCACTTTTCAGCGGGCAAGCCTGAGCCTACCTGAGGAAGCCCCGGCCAAAGCGCGTGAGGCCAAACCTGCAGCCCTGCCAATGCCGCAAACTCTTGCGGCGCGCGTGAAAGAAATTGAGGCAAACATTCAGGACGAGGGCGAGGAACAGGACGATGAGATGGAACTGGAACCGGTCCCAACCAATCTCCTGCTGGCTGCGGATAAGTCGCTCACCTATCTCGAAATGCCAAGCGATCAGTCTCGCCCGGAGGTATTTCCGAAGATCGGCTTCCTGATGTCATCCCCGAGCGCTCTTGCCGCCGAGCAGTTCGATCATGGGCTGCAGATTGAGGAACTTTACGAAGCAAATCTCTTCAAAGGTCCTGCCGTAGCCTTCATTCGTCAGAGGCGAATGTCGGTGGTGGCATCGGCAGAAGCGCGCAACAACGCAACCACGCGCTGAGAAAGTCCCATTATCGATCCGAAACCAGAGCGTTGAAGTCTATCCCCGCTAACCGAAGTCCAGCCTAGGTTGTGGGCAATCCTCTCAAAGAGCAGATGCAATTTTTCTTGTTCAAGCGCCTGGGAAGTCTTCTTCAATAGAGAATGTCGGCGCCGCCCGGAATCTTTGACGCCGCTGACAGGAATGCCCTAAAAAGAAAACGAGACAGGTCCGCAAAGCCGCGGACACTGTCCTCATGCGGACTGATAGATAGGGAGAGTTGCAAATGAAGCGCAGGGACGTTCTTGGCGTCGCTATCGGCGGCGCATCTCTGGTCGTGGCGATGGATAAGGTCTTCGCCGAGGAGCATCAACACGAGCATGCCGCTTCCGCCCATGCGTCGCTGAGCGAAGCGGCAAGACATTGCGCCTCATCTGGCGATGCCTGTATGAGCCACTGTCTTCAGCTTTTTGCCCAAGGCGACACAACCACGGCGGCTTGCGCCAAAAGCGTGTATCAGATGAGCGCGGTCTGCGAAGCGCTTGCGCGGCTCGCCTCGGCGAATTCCGAACACCTACCCGAGTTCGCGAAGATCGCTCACGCAACCTGCCTCGATTGTGAAAAGGAATGCAGAAAGCATGAAAATGAGCATGCGATCTGCAAAACCTGCGCAGAAAGCTGCGCCGCTTGCGCAGAGGAGTGCAAGAAGCATTTCGCTTAACGCCGATGGCCGCCGGTAAGTCTTAACTCGCCAGCGTCACGCCTTCCTTGCTTTGCGCTAATCCGCTTCGAGCATCCCTAGAGCGTGCATGTAGGTCGCCAGAACGGCCTCTTGATCGCGCCGCTCGCTGGCATCCTGTTTGCGAAGCCGGATGACGGTGCGAAGCGCCTTCGTGTCGAATCCGGTCGATTTGGCCTGGGCGAAAAGATCGCGGATATCGCCGGCCAGCGCCGCCTTCTCCTCCTCCAACCGTTCGATGCGTTCGACGAAAGAGCGCAATTGATCCTTTGCAGTCTGCGCAATGCCATTCCCAGAGTTTTCCGAAGCCACACTTTTGTCCACGACGCCCTCCACGAAGCCGAATCGAAACTGGGAGAGAGGCTACCGCGGGGATCGGCTCGCTTCAACGCGGAGGCTTCAGTCATCCAGGGAATCCACGCCGCCTGAGCTGCAAAAAGGGGTGTTGAAGCGCAAGCTTGTGACACGCGGCGTTTAGCGGTGGACTATAACCCGCGTCCATTTGGACGCGGGTAGGCTGCTCCAAGCACTTTGGCGTCGATCAACTTTTCCGCCTTCGACCGTTCGATTAAAGGCGGGTTGATTTACTCCCTGCGTCAAAAGTACACTGCTTTCATTAGTGATTCGGGCTTTGGGGATGGGATTGGCTTTCGCCTTTGCGAGCCGCCGTCGGGGAGGGAATCGAAGAGTTGCGCGCTCCCGCGCGATCATTCGACAGATGTTTCACGCGTGGAACTCACCCTTCACCTGCCTGCTAGCCACCCTTTTCCTCTTTTCCACATTCGCAGCAGCAAGGCCCTATCACACCCGGCCGCTCGCGGATAGCGCTGAGTTCGCCGAAATTCAGGCCGCGCTCGGAGCGACCGCAGACGAAGCTCTTTTATCTTTTTGCCTTCATGGCGACCAGAACACATCCGGCAGCATTCCGGATCATGACCAAACTCAGCCTTGCAAGACTTGTCCTTTCTGCTGCGGCTTCCATCATTTGCCTCTGCTTCCACAGCGCAGTCTTGACTGCTCTGCACATGGGCAATCTGCCGTCGCAGCTATTTATCCTCATAGCCGCAAACTCCCATCTGCCCGCGAAACGCCGGGCCAGAAAAGACCGCGCGCGCCGCCGTTGACCTGAAATACCTGCGTAGCGATGTGAATGCGTGCCCACGGTCCCCGCGGGTTGTCGCGCGTGTTTTCGACCGCCGGGACTCCCTCGATCCTATTTTCGACTTGGCCGCAAAGGCGCGCCAACGGGAGCCAATGAAATGCGCTTCTCACTTTTCAATTCGATGCCTGCCTCGGCGCACATGCGCCGACTCGCCGGCATACTTCTCTTGTGCACGCTCATCCCCGCAGAGGCCCTGGCCTGCGCCTGCGGCTGCGCCGTGTTCGACGTGGGGTCGTCCGCGCTTCTTCCGAAGGAAGGCGAAGACCACGGCGGCGCAGTCTATTTCGAATGGGATCACTCGAACCAGAACCAGAACTGGTTTGCCAATCACGCTGCGCCGGCTTCGTGGAACGCCGATAAGAACATCCAGACGGACTGGTACGTCGTCGGCATGAACTACATGTTCAATCACGATTGGGGCGTGAACGTACAGAATCCCCTACGCTACACGGTCGTTCCTGACCGACGGCGGTGGCCCCTCTGCCGGACCGGGCTATGGCGGCCCCGGAACTTACACACAGGATCTTGAGAGGTATCACGTCTCGACAATCGGCGACATCGAGCTGACGGGCATGTATACCGGCTTTGCGAACGATATGTCGAAGGGCATCATGTTCGGCCTGAAGTTGCCAACCGGCGATTGGACAGCGTATGGCTTCGACCGCGATACCAATGTTGGCACCGGCAGCACCGATCTTATCCTCGCAGGTTTCTGGCGGGGAATGATCACCGGGGACAATGCCTGGCAGTATTTCATTCAGTCGAAATTACTTCAGCCTCTCTTGGTGCAAGCCCAAAATCCCGTCGTTTTTGGCGCAGCGCCTGGGGTCTACATTCCAGGCACGGAAATCGATACCTCCGTCGGCATCATCTACAACAACTGGTATCATGTCGGTCCGCTCGACAAAGTCGCGCCCTTGCTTCAATTCATCTATTCACACAAGAATCGCGACAGCGGGCCCTCCGCCGATCCGGCGGATAGCGGCTTCGACCGGGTGTTCATCTCTCCCGGCGTTGACCTTACCAAGGTAATCGACGATCCCAACAACAATACGATGAAGCTTTACGCAGATATCGAGATCCCGGTCTACCAGTATATGAACGGGGGCGCGGGAGGCGGCCAACTCGTTCAGCCGTTCCTGTCGAAGATCATATTGGCCTATACGTTCTGAGCATCAGCCAGTAATCATCAGGATTCTTTGGGGGATTTATGATACGCAATACAGTTCTAGGGCTGGTTAGCGCCATTGCGCTAATCACCTCTGCAAACGCCGCCGATTTGTCGCTTCCGGGCGGAAGCTATAAGGATGGCCCTGGTTATGACTGGACCTTCCTTTATGGCGGTTTGCACGTTGGCGGCGCCTGGGCCAATTTCTCTGCTGTCGACGTCGATGGCTACGTATCGCCCGGCGCCACAACCGCGGTGGATTCGAGCGGGATTTTCGGCGGTGCCCAGGTGGGTAAAAATTTCCAGCGCGGGCAGGTCGTGTTCGGCCTTGAAGGCGACGTCGGCGGCCTGGATTTGAACGTCAAGAAATCCGTTGGCAGCGATGCAAACGCTGAACTGGATGCTGGCGTTTATGCCGATGTAACTGGCCGCTTGGGCTACCTTTTTGCGCCGAACCTCCTGGCCTATGCGAAAGGCGGCTTCGCCGTCTACAGCGGTACATTCAGCGTCGACACCGCAGCGTACGGCGCCAGCACTCAAAGCAACACATTTATTGGCTGGACCGCGGGTGGCGGCCTTGAGTATGCGGTCCGTCCCAACTGGACAATTAAGGCCGAGTACCAGTTTTTCGACTTCGGCGACCAGACGGTTGGGTTGAATGACGCAGCGCAAGATCTCAACAACGGAGACGGGTACCGCTTCAATGCAAAGGATCTGACCGCTAATGTCATTTCCGTCGGCCTGAACTATCGTTTCTCGCAGGCTTCCGAGCCCCTGAAATAGCCGGCCACCCATCCTCCGACCACCGATTGATACGTCGTCGCCTTGGATTACATGAACAACTGCGATTGGGGGTTCAATGTGCGAGTACCGACCGCGAACCGGTCTATCAGCGGATGAACGGAAATCAGCTCGTCGCGCCCTTCTTGTCCAAGGTCGTTCTTGGCTACACATTCTGACCGTGAACCATATTATAAAAAACTCCGAGCGACGCGCTCCGCCTTGCCGGCCGCGTTGCTCCTGCCTATCCTGCTCTGCTCCGTTTTCGCGGAGCCGCGCCTGCAAGAGCGCGCCCCGCCGCTGACAGTGACGATCTCGGACGGGCGCGACTTCGATCTCGACGCCATGCGCGGGAAGGTGGTGCTTGTCGCCTTCTGGGCGACGTGGTGCGGCCCGTGCCTGGAGGAGATGCCCGCGCTCGAAAAATATTACCGCGAGCACAAGGCGGACGGGTTTGAAGTCATCGCACTCAGCATCGATAGGCCTGGGAACCGAGCCAAAGCCTTTGGAGTGCTTGCGAAACTTTCATTCCCAGGGGCGATGGTGAGCGACGCGAGCCGCAACGGGTTCGGTATGCCCGAGGCAGTTCCGGTCAGTTATCTCGTGGATGCTCAAGGTGTCGTGCGGGACAAATTCATCAATGTTGACGAAGGTCTTCTGGATGAAGTGATTACCCCGCTTCTGAAGGAAAGGCCTGTCGGACCAATCCCTGCAGAGATGTCAAAGTGAAAGTCATTCTTAAAGGTACAGCCTTCGTCGTGGCGCTCCTGCTCCTTCCAGTTCCTTTTACTCGAGCAATCGCAGGCGACTGGGCTGTCGCGGGCGACGGATGCAAAGTCTGGAACCCGCATCCAACAAGCGGCGAGACAATTCGCTGGACCGGCGGTTGCAAGGACGGATTTGTTGAAGGCATGGGCGCATTGGAATGGCAAAGAGGCGGTAAATCCGATGAGAGCGACGAGGGGCAATGGCGCGCCGGCCGTCAAATAAGCGGTTCACAAACTTGGCCCGGGGGGCAATATGACGGCCAATTCGCCGACAGCCTCCCCAACGGCCGCGGCGTCCTTATTTTTGGTGATGCGCGATACGAAGGCCTGTTTGTGAACGGCAAGCCGAATGGAAAAGGGACACTGACCAATCTGTCTGGCGCGTTCGACGGCAATTGGACGGATGGTTGCTTCAACGACGGGAAACATCGCGCCGCCGTCGGCGTTTCTTTGCAATCCTGCCCATAGTTTCCCCTGAGTGAGTTTCGATCTTTGGGAGTCAAGTCATGCGAGCGTTTTTTGCCTTCGCCCTTATCGGCAGCGTTTGCGCAGCCGCTATCAATGTAACGCCAGCCTTTGCCGAGCCGCGCTGCCGGATGGAAAAGCAATGTCGCTGGGTGAACTTCAAAAAAGTTTGCACCTATGTGCGGGTCTGCCGGTAAAGGGTCTGTTCACGTAGATCCAGGGGCTATTCTGATGTCTTTCTAGACAGACCCGTGTCGGTATTGCTCTTGATTTGGTGCGGTGTCGCCATGATCGGGGGGCGGGGTCATTTCGCTGGCAAGCCCAGGCCACTCCTGATGCTTCTTTTCGAAGGGCGGATGCGGGTACTCCGTGACGGGGTTCTTGAGTTCGGGCTTCCCGACAATGTGGCTGACGTTTTGTGGTTGCGGCCCTTGTTGACCGAAGGCTGGGCAGCAATCGCGGCTGCAACACCAGCTGCCACCCCGCCCACGACCTGACGGCGGGTTGCTTTGCTGTCTTCGTTAGACATGAACGCTCTCAACTTTATCGTGATGTTAAGAGCGCAACACGCAAAAGCGGCATTTGGAGCCTGGAGCAAGCTCCCTGATTTGTTCATTGCCGCCAGGAACCCGGCCGAGTCTCCGTTTCAACTCGTTTTGCAGCCTATAAGCCTCCCTGATTCCGCGCTCTGGCGATGACAAGGAGAGGCGCCATGACGATTTCCCGCGTTTCCATTGTGTCGTTCATCGCGCTTGTCCTGACGGCGATAGCGCTCATACCGGCGGGCGCGCATGTCTTCGAAATGTCGGGGAAGATGAAACTTGGCCGGGACGCCTACTTCGTGGTGCAGGGGCTTTATCGTGGCTGGACCTGGTTCGGGATTGCTCTTATCGGCAGCTTCCTCGCCTGCGTCGCGAATGCGGCCTTGCCCGGCAACCGGCGCGACCGGCTCTTGTCACTCTTCGCCGCGCTCATGATCGCCGCCTCGCTGGCGATCTTCTTCGCATACGTCTATCCGGCAAACCAGATCACCCAAAACTGGGCAACAATCCCCGCCAACTGGAAGAACTTGCGCTATCAGTGGGAGTGGGGGCACGCCGTGTCGGCAGTATTCACCTTCCTCGCATTCCTGGCTTTGGCGTGGTCCGCGGTGACGAGGAAGGCAGCTTAGCCGCCCCGTCAATGTCGGTGCGTCTCGGCAAATTTCGCCTTCGCTTCCGGGGGCGCCTCGCTCTGGTATTTCGCCTTCCACTCAGCGTAGGGCATGCCGTAAACGTGCTCGCGGGCCTCATCTTTTGAGACCGCGACGCCCCGTTCCGCGGCCGCCTCCTCATACCAGTTCGAAAGGCAGTTCCGGCAGAAGCCGGCAAGGTTCATCATGTCGATATTCTGTACGTCGGTGCGCGCGCGAAGGTGCTCCAAGGAGCCTGCGAAAAGCGGCGGCCTCAAGCTCGATCTCGATCCTCGGGTCCATTTCGCCCATTTGCGGTCCTCGCCTTTGAATGTTCCTCTTCTATGTCGGAATGCGACCCGAAATAGTCCACTTGGGACAAACGCCTCCCCGAAGCAGGGTCTGCGAGGATGCCCGCGAAGCAATCGGCGAGAAGCTCAGCCCACTCCCGCTGCCCCCTGACGTCGCGAATAAGGTCTTGCCGGACTTCGATCAGCGCATTGGGCAGGCCGCGAACCGTGGCGTGGCGGAAAATGCTGTCGTTGCGCAAATGCCCGGTATAGGGCTCGTTATCGCCGATCTCGAACCCGGTGCGTTCGCGAAGCTCCCGCAGGAGAGGAAGAGCGAGGCGCGGATCTTTGTCCCACAGCACTGAGGCGTGCCACTTCCTCGGCACACCACGCCAATTCTCGGTGAAGCTGTGGATCGACACGATGACCGGGATCACGTTCCGGCTAAGCATGGCCTCGATTTCTTTGGCGATGGCGGCGTGATAGGGCACAAAGAACAGTGAAATGCGCTTTTGCCGCTCCGCTTCGTCGACGCGCACATTGCCGGGGACGAGCGCACCGTCCGAAATCTGCATGATGAGTGTCGGGTCGTCCTCACCGCGATTGGGATCGATGAGGAGGCGAGAGAAGCATGAAGAGATCACAGTCGATTGCAAACGCCGCCCGATCTGCAGCGCGACGCCGAGAGCGCCAATATCGTACGCGATGTGCCGCTTGAGCTGCCCGTGGTCGAGGCCCAGCGTCCCATATTCGGGTGGCAGCCTGTTCGTGGCGTGATCACATAGAACAAGGAACCGGGAGCCGCCGGGCGAGCCGTGGAAAATCTCGAAGCTCGCGCATTGCCCGGGCTGAGGCTCCGGTGGGGTGGATATCAGTTGCATCGATGCATCATTGAGTGGGGACAGTCTGAATATTGCAGAAATCGGCGGTGAGTTCCCGCAGGCGCGTTCATGGCTCTTTGGCTGGCGTCACATGCGATGTTAATGCCACCTCTGGATGTGGAAGTTCAAGCCTTTTAGCCGGGCCTCCCTCCGCAAACACCAAGCCAAGCCCTACTTTTTGGTGAGCGACTTAATTCCAATATCAGCCGTTCAGCAGAAGCAGTAGTTTCGGCGATGCTGAAGCCGGGTCACAGCAGCGAGTGTTTGTCGTGCCGCTAAACACCAGACGCTTTCTCCAAACCCTTTTTGACGCCGCCGTCGCGGCTGCCCTACCAGCAAAATGTCTTCCGCGCCACTTCCCGGAAGCTCCCGCAGACGGGAAAATCATTGTGATCGCATGCGGCAAGGCTGCGGCGGGCATGGCCAGGGCCGCGGAAAAGCACTATGGGCGGCAAGAAACGCCTCTCCTGACGGGCGTCGCCATCACGCGGTACGGGTTCGGCGGGCCACTGAAAACGTTGGGGCTTATCGAGGCAGGCCATCCCGTTCCTGACAAGGCGAGCGAATATGCGGCGGCCGAAGCCATGAAGCTCGCGCGCTCAGCAAAGACCGGCGATCTCGTTCTTTTCCTGGTGTCCGGCGGCGCGTCAGCGCTGTGCGCGGCGCCCGCGGGGGATGTCACCCTCTCAGAGAAACAAGCGCTCACAAAGGCGCTTCTCAATTCCGGAGCACGCATTCACGAGATGAATTGCGTGCGCAAGCACATCTCGCGTTTCAAAGGCGGCCGTCTTGCCGCCTGCGCCCCTGCCGCCACGCTCGTCACGCTTGCGATTTCAGATACGCCCGGCGACGAGCCCGACGCGATCGGGTCAGGGCCGACATGCCCCGATCCGACAACGCTTGCTGAGGCGCGCAGGATCATTGCCAAGTACGGGATCAACGTTCCCCCATCGATCAAGGCGGCGCTGGCCGATCCCGCAAATGAGACGCCCAAACCCGGCGATCCTATTTTCGCCAATGCCCGTTTCGAACTCGTTGCGACAGGCCGCGACTCACTCGTCGCCGCTGGCGAGTTGGCGCGGGGTCTCGGCTATGACGTCATTATGCTTGGTGACTCCCTTGAGGGTGAGGCGCGCGATGTGGCGCAACTCCATGCCCAGCTTGCGAAGCGCTGCCTCGCCGACGGCCGCCGCGCCGTGATCCTATCGGGCGGCGAGCTTACGGTAACCGTCAGGGGCAACGGCCGGGGCGGGCCAAATCAGGAATACGCGCTTGCGCTTGCCATCGCGCTTGACGGCGAGAAAGGCATTGCGGCTCTCGCTGGCGATACCGACGGCACCGACGGCGGCACCGGCAGCGCTCTCGACCCAGCCGGAGCCGTCATCGACTGGAGTACAATAAGCCGCGCCACCACACACAATCTCCTTCCAGCCACATTTCTCGCCAATAACGACTCGACTGGATTTTTCCGGTTAACAAATGATCTGCTCGTTTGCGGTCCTACGGGAACGAATGTAAACGATTTCAGAGCCATTGTTGTGGATAGCTCGATCAGAGATTAGGGTGCGCGTAAGACTCACTTGATTTCTGGACTCCAGGGATGACTTTGCAACAACTCATTACATCAGCATGGCCTACCCGCGCCGTGACTGTAGCAATTGCTTTCTGCGTGGCGCTGGCAACGCCCAGTCTTGCGAATGCGGAACTCAAACTTTGCAACAGCACCTCAAGCCGAATTGGCGTTGCCATCGGCTATAAGGACAAGGAAGGCTGGGTCAGCGAGGGCTGGTGGAACGTCGACAGCCAATCCTGCGCCCTTCTGATACAGGACAAGCTTCGCGCGCGTTTCTACTACGTCTACGCCTTCGATTACGACAAAGGCGGCGAGTGGGGCGGCACCATAAATATGTGCACGAACGACGTCGAGTTCACGATCAAAGGAATTGACAATTGCGATGGCCGCGGCTTCAAGAAGAGTGGCTTTTTCGAGGTCGACACCCAGGAACAGATAGATTGGACCGTGAAATTGACTGATCAATCGGATCCTTCGCAAGCACAATCGCCAGCCGATAATTCAAATCAGACTCAAGCTCCCTCCCAGGCAGCCTCCACAACCGCGCCTGGGACGCGCCATCGATGAAACGCCAGCGGCGAACAAAGATCATCGCCACCATCGGGCCGTCAAGCTGCCAACGGGCGGAGCTTGAGAAGCTTGTGATTGCGGGAGCCGACGTCTTTCGCATCAACATGAGCCACTCAAGCCACGAGGACATGCGGGCATATGTTGCCGCGCTCCGCTCGCTTGAAAACAAATTCGGTCCCATCGCCATTCTGGCCGATCTGCAAGGCCCAAAGCTCCGTATCAGTTCCTTGGCAGAGGGACAGGTCCATATCGAAAAGGGCCAGCGTATCGTCCTCGACGCCAATCACACGCCCGGCACAGCAAACCGCGTCGGGCTTCTCCATCCCGAAATCTATGCGGCATCGGAACCGGGGCATACGCTTCTGATCGATGACGGGAAGCTGAATTTGCGCATCGTGGAGGTCCAGCCCGGCCGAATGATCGCCGAAGTGGTAACAGGCGGAATCCTGTCAAGCCGGAAGGGTGTGAATTTGCCTGACGCCATCCTGCCGCTCGGCTCCATGACCGTGAAAGATCGCGAAGACTGCGAGGCTGCGATCCAAGCCGGCGTCGATTGGATTGCTATTTCCTTTGTTCAGCGCGCCCAAGATGTTCTCGACGTCAAAGCGATCGTGCAAGGCCGTGCAGCCGTCATGGCGAAGATCGAGCGCCGGGCGGCCATTGCGGCTATCGACGATATTCTCACCGAATGCGATGGCATCATGGTTGCCCGCGGCGATCTCGGCGTGGAACTGCCGCTTGAACAAGTGCCGGGGTTGCAAAAGCAGTTGCTGACAGCGTCGCGCGACCAGGGCAAACCCGTCGTCGTTGCGACGCAGATGCTGGAAAGCATGACCGCTGCGCCCGTCCCCACGCGCGCCGAGGTGTCGGACGTTGCGACGGCCGTATTCGAAGGGGCGGACGCCATCATGCTTTCCGCTGAATCCGCAACGGGCGCATACCCCGTCGAGGCCGTGGCTACCATGGATCGCGTCGCCCGGGAGGTTGAGAATGATCAAAATTACGAAGATATTCTACGCTTCCGGAAGACCTCTTCTCCGAATACAACTGCCGACGCCATAAGCGCAGCCGCGGCGTCAATAGCGGAAACGCTCCAACTCAAGGCTATCGTCTGCTACACGGCAACGGGGACTACCGGCATTCGCGTGGCCCGCCAGCGTCCGCATCAGCCTATCCTGGTGCTCACGCCTGTGAAGGAAACGGCGCGCCGGTTGAACCTTGTCTGGGGGCTGCATTGCGTTCAGACTGCCGATCCGGCGAATACAACGCAAATGGTGAAAGGCGCGGAAGCGGTCGTTCGCGCCGAAGGCTACGCGGTCAATGGCGACCAGGTTATAGTTTGCGCCGGTGTTCCCTTCAAGAGACCCGGTACGACCAACATGCTGCGCGTCTTCAAAATCGGCGAAACGAACGGCGCGACCTAGAGCGCTTTTAGGAAAAGTGTGAGCGGTTTTCCGCCCGGAAAGCGCGACAAAATAAGACGCTAGAGCACATTCGGCGACCCGAAGATCGTCGAATGTGCTCTAATATCGAAGTCGCGCCGTTTAGAAGATGCCGGGAAACTACCCTTGCCGCGCCTTGAACCGCCGCACCTTCTTGTTGATAATGTAAAGCCTGCCTCGGCGGCGCACGACTTGGTTATCGCGGTGCCGCAAGCGAAGGGTCTTGATCGAGTTCTTGACTTTCATAGCAAAATTCCAAGCGGTCCACGCAGACGCCGATTGGGCCGGTGGAAGCGCAAGCCAATAAGTTGAGGTTTGCGAAGCGCGCAGGTCTGAAGCGCCGTCAGACAGACTTGCTATCACGCTTTTTCACCGTTTCCAACCCTTTCCGGTTCTAAAGAAAAATCGCAAGGCACACTGATCCCCATCAAATTGATGGCGACTGCAGGCGCAAGGCGCGCTATTGTCAGGAAATAGTCTGTTTGCGTCGTCGATGCGTTGCGTGCTCCGTACCATGATTTTATCCCGTGTTTTTTCTGCCGTGATTGTCTCGACAGCTGCTACCGTGGCGGCGAATGCGGCGAACGCCCCAGCGGCGTGCGTTCAGGTACGCCCCTCCGAGCCTGTTCAAGCGCTGATCATTTTGCAAAGCCAGAGAACCAACAGCGGCGGTGTTTGCGATGCACCCTCCGCCTTTCCCCGACGCGTTTCGTCCAAGAGGGACAATGCATTAGCGCCGGCGATTGTCAGGAACCCGTTCCTTCCAGCCAATGCAATCACGTCCATCCGGCCAGCGGCCGGCCACTAACACTCTCCCTTCCAGATCAATGAAATCTGTCCCGCAGTGTTTTCCTTCGGATCGCGCGTGTGATCTGCTTCCCGGATCTGCGTGCCGCGTTTTGCAACTCAGTCCGGAATACGTCTCTCATTTCGTGGATCGAAGCGATCACGGGGCCCGCCGGCAGACCAAGCCCGACGAGCGAAGCCTCTGAAAGCTGAAGGCTCGCTTCTATGGTTTCGGGTACGGCATCCGTGACGCCTATTTCATAAAGGTGGCTGGCGTGAGCCGCATCTCGCGCACGGGACACGATCAGAATATCCGGCCTTGCCAGGCGTGCGGCTTTCACGATTGCATCAATGTCTTTGCGCCCCGTGGCGGTTACGATAACCGCCTTGGCGTGGTCGATCCCGCAACTCTTGAGGAAGGCCGGATTGGTCGCGTCGCCAAAGTAGACGTCACGGCCGCTGCGTCTGTGTTCCGTGACGAGGTCGGGATCCCTGTCGCTTGCAATGAAGGGATAGACGTGCCGCTCCAGGAGCGAGCAAAGCACCTGCCCCACTCGCCCGTGGCCAACTACGATGGCATGCCCTTGGCGTTTACGCGGGATTGCGGAAAGGTTCGGATCGCGATGCCGGTCTCTTTCCTGTAGCTTCAGCGAGATCCGCCTGCCAGCCATGCTGAGAACCGGAATGAAGGCCATTGATAGCGAAGTCACCGCGAGCGCAAAGCTCGACAGGCTCGCGCTCAACAACCCAAGCTTGGTCGCCAAGCCGATGCCCACAAAGGCGAACTCGCCCGCGGGGCCAAGCAGAAGGGCAGTCTCAAGTGCCGCCCCCCTCGGCACTCCGAACAGAGTGGCGAGCCCAGTGAGCAGAACCGCCTTGATGAAAACCAAAGTTGCGATCGCCCCGAATACCAGAAGCGGCTGATTGACGATCTCCCGGACGTCGATCTGCATGCCGACAGTGAAGAAAAAGAGACCGAGAAGCACGCCCTTGAAGGGCTCGATCGCGATCTCGATCGATTTTCTGTATTCGGTCTCAGCGAGAAGGATGCCGGCGACGAAGGCTCCCAGCGCCATGGATAACCCCGCCGAGTTCGCCGCAACGCCCATTGCCACAATGACAAACAAAGTCGCCGCCATGAAAGGCTCGCTTGCGCCGGAGGATGCAACGAGTCTGAACAGCGGCCTTAGCAGCACGCGGCCTGAAAGGACGATCAGGCCAAGGCCAAGGAGTGCGTTTGCAGCCGACAAAGCGAGAACCGTCCAGACCGAGGCGCCAGTTCCCGTGCTGAGAATGAAAAGGAAAAGCAGGAGCGGCACGACGGCCAAATCCTGCGCCAGCAGAACAGCGAGGCTGGTCCGGCCCGCGACGGTCGCCAGACGGCCCTGGCCCGCAAGAACTTCGACGACGATCGCCGTCGAGGATAAGGCGAGGCACCCGCCGATGATGATCGAGGGAGCCAGTGCAACGCCAAAAAGCGCGGCGAGGGCGGCAAGCACGCCGGTTGATACCGCGACTTGCAAGCTACCCAGGCCGAAAACCAGACGGCGCATCGCCTGGAGCCGGCCATAGGAAAGCTCCAAGCCAATCATGAACAGAAGAAAAACCACACCGAGTTCGGCGATGCCGGCAACGCCTTTGGCATCGGATATCGTAAGCCAACGGAAAAGCCCAAGATCGCCCCGAAGAGAGCCGAGCCCGTAAGGCCCTAGCGCAGCACCCATGCCAAGATAACCAAGCACCGGGCTCATCCCAAAGCGGCTTAACAACGGCACAACGACGCCCGCGATACCAAGAATCACCAGTGCATCGCTGTAGGGGCCGATGTTCGCGAGCGCTGCCATGCCGTCCTTCATCCTTTGAGAAACGCGCGCCGCGAACGTTGCGCCGGCTCGCCTTTGACTGGCTCGCCGGCACGCATCCCGCTTCCGGCAGCAAAAAGCATACCAACAGTTGGAGATAGCTCAAGTGCATCCCACAAGTTTACTGGACAGAGAATAGGAGAAATAGAATAGGCCATCTTGCGTCGAACATCTCATGGATAGCCGTGAGAACGACCGCGAACCTTTGCCTGATGGGCTGGCTGCGCTTGGCTTTTCCGGATGCTATGAGTCCGGGCTGGAGGCTTTCTACAACTTCGCGATCACGCCGTGGCTTCGCCTTTCCGCAGACCTGCAAGTGATTGATCCGTTGAGCCGCCTTCGCGAGAGCTGCCATCTCCGGGCTTCCCAAGATAAGCTTCGCCATCCATAAAAGCTGCCAAGTGCTCAAGACTGGCCAAAACGTTATCTTTCTGACCCTCATTTACGCTAAGGGTTGACGTCCAAATGGTTTCATAGCCTCCAAATTGAGAGAAAGCGCTTCAGATGACGGTACTTGATGGGGTGTCTCCCTTATTCGCGGAGGCGCTTGCGAAGCAAGGGTATACGACGCTGACCGAAGTGCAGCGCGCCGTCCTTGCTCCAAATGTGGGCGAGGCCGATCTTCTCGTTTCCGCCCAGACAGGATCGGGTAAGACGGTCGCCTTTGGTCTCGCCATGGCCTCGACCTTGCTGGGAGCGAACAATCGCTTCCCGGAAAGCTCCGACCCATTAGCTGTCGTTGTTGCGCCTACGCGCGAGTTGGCGGTCCAAGTGCGCCTCGAACTCGAATGGGTCTATGCGCCGGCGGGGGCCAGAATGGCGGCCTGCGTCGGGGGCATGGACATGCGGCAGGAACGCCGCGCGCTCGCCACTGGCGCACATATCGTCGTCGGCACGCCCGGACGTCTTCGCGATCACATTACGCGCGGTTCGCTCGACATGTCGTCGGTGCGCGCCCTGGTTCTCGACGAGGCCGACGAAATGCTCGACCTGGGCTTTCGGGAGGATCTGGAGTTCATTCTCAAGGCGGCCCCACCGGAGCGCCGCACGCTCCTGTTCTCGGCAACAGTGCCAAAAACGATCGAAACGCTCGCCAAGCGCTTTCAGAAAAACGCCATCCGGATTTCCGCCAACACAGGCACAAGGCAGCACGCCGATATCGATTATCGCGCGATTGCCGTTGCGTCGCGCGAACGCGAAAATGCCGTCATCAATGTTCTTCGCTATTTTGACGCGGGCAGCGCGCTGGTCTTCTGCGCCACGCGGGAAGGGGTGAAGCATCTCGCGAGCCGTCTTGGCAATCGCGGGTTCGGGGTCGTCGCGCTTTCGGGTGAGCTGAGCCAGGTCGAACGCACGCGGGCGCTTCAGTCGATGCGGGATGGCCGCGCCCAGGTCTGCGTTGCAACCGATGTGGCTTCGCGCGGCATCGATTTGCCGAATCTCGATCTTGTGGTTCATGCGGATGTGCCAAGGGACAGCGAAGCGCTGTTGCATCGAAGCGGACGAACGGGGCGCGCGGGCCGCGCCGGCGTCAGCGTAATCATCGCGCAGCACAGCAAGCGCCGGAGCATCGAAAGACTTTTAACCCTCGCGGGCATAAAGGCGACCTGGATGCAGGTTCCGAGCGCCGAGACCATCCTCCAGCGCGACCGGGAACGGCTTCTGAACGACCCTTCGCTCGAAGGTCCGCTCAACGACGAAGAGCTTGCCTTCGCCAAGGAATTGCTCATCACGAAAAGCCCGGAGCAAATAGCGGCGGCGTTCTTTCGCCAGAACCAGACCCACCGCCCGACGCCGGAAGAGTTCGTGGATACCGGAGCGGACGCCAGTGAAGGCGAGACGCCGCGCAGCGATTTCGACGGCGGTGTCTGGTTCAAGCTCTCGGTCGGACGAAAGCAGAAAGCGGAGCCGCGCTGGATACTGCCACTCATTTGCAAGGCTGGCGGAGTCACCAAGCGCGACATCGGCGCCATCAAAATCTTCGAAACCGAGAGTCTGGTTGAGGTGAGCGCGCGCTCCGCTCAAAGCGTCAGTCGTGCTCTCGCCAGATCGGGGCGGCGGGAGGATTCGATCGCGATTACGCTCGTGAAGGGTCGTCCTGATGAGCGCGCGGACCTCGCGGACAAGCCTCGGGCGGCCGCATCGAATCGGAAAAGGTCCGGAGAGCGTCGAAAGAAAACGCCGCAGTCTTCGCCGGACGCGCGAAAAAACTAAGAGGCGGAAGCGCGCGAACGATCGCGGCTTGGAACCAGTTTATGCGCGGAACCCGTCGCGCTGCAGCCGAACAACAGCAAGGTCGAGGGCGGACAAGAATTTGCCTCGGTCGCGCGGCTGGAAAGGCTTCGGACCACCGGTGATCTGCCCTGCCGATCGGAGATCCGCCATTAAGTCGCGTGAGGCAAGCGCCATGCCGATGGATGCTTCCGTGAAGGCGCGACCCGTGGGCGCGATGACATCCGCTCCCGACTTTATGCAGCGATGCGCAAGCGGGACATCGGCGGTGATAATGATGGCGCCGCGCGAGACCCTTTCCGCGATCCAATCATCGGCAGCATCGGGATTGCTGCCGACGACAACGCGCTCGATCAAGGGCGTTTTGGGAACCGCTATGGCGCTGTTGCAGACGACGTAGACCTTGACCGAATACCGCTCAGCCACGCGGTAGATTTCTGCCTTTACCGGGCATGCGTCGGCGTCGATGTAAATTGTGATCGCCTTGGCAGGCTCGGACAATGCTTTGCTCCATATCAGACGAAGTCATAGATATGCCGCAGCAATAGCGCGAAACTGCCGGGCGCCGCGACGTTATAGATACGAGGTGGGTTCGCAGGCTCTCTCATACGTGGAAGCAGTGCGCGACCCGGCAGGATCGCACCTTTCGGGTCTTCGTCGAAGCTTGGCCAAGCTTCGAAGGGCGGTTGTCAGCTGCTATCGAAGTGCCGGAAGGACGAGCGTTGGTCGAACCTGATGCCTTAGCTGCCGAGTTTTAAGAGGTCCGTGGCGATTTGATTGCATGCCTGATCATTAAGATCTTGATGAAGTTTATTCGTCTGAATCAAGCCCAGCTGGTATTTCAAATTATCATGAGAGTACTTTTGGCGGATCAAAACATGAATCCTGCCAGCATACTCTTGCAGCTTTCCGCGACTCAAATCGCTTGGAATTTCCCAATGCTGGCGTAAGACGGCTTCAACTTTATCGATATCAAGGGCCATGGTTTACTCCGATCGTTCGCATGGATCATATCACAAAAATAGGCACAGGTAACAGGAGGAAGCGCTTCTTATGTTTCCTCTTCATCGTAAAATCGTTTAGTTCTATATGCTTGTATGTCTTGGCTGACCTGGATTCAACTCTTATTAAATATGAAGGCAATGGTGTCCAGAAAACCCAACATGTAAGCATCAGATCTGTGTGGAATTTTGTCGTCGTACTCTCTAACGCACTCTTGGTATGTTTTCATTAGGCCCGCTTTTATTTTTTGCAGCTCGATTGTTGAACGAATTTCTGGAGATAATTGCCATCGCCATTGGAAAAAAGATTTCCTCGACATGAAGGGTTAGAGCTGACGGCAACAAAATGAGATGTCATCCCTCATTTACGGCCCAATCTACCACGGATTTGGATCGAGCATGATCGCAGGTCTTTAATTGATGCCGAGGACGGCTCTTTCCACCGGGGCGGAAAAGTGGTCGCCGATCGGGCGCCCACGATTCGAAAGACGGTCACGACAATTGGTCTCACATCGAGATCGCGCTAGCAAAGGCGTGAACGAATGGCTGGAAAGGGACGCTCCCTCTTATGAGGGGTTAACCGCATAGGGGCGCTCGAATTGGGGCTGGCGTAAGGCGCGAAGCATTGGAACAAATGTCTGTCATGTCGCTAGTGCAGCAGGCCACTAGAACGCATGGTATTTACTGGAGTTCGCTTCGCTCCTAAGCGGGCTGTTGTGCCTATTTTTGCGCTAGGGCAAGGACAGGGTCGGATCGATAAATGTCTGGGAAAAGGCGCTTCAACTCACCGATCTTCGGCAGATCGTTGATCGCTATATAGGGGTGGTTCGGGTGCTGCACCAGAAAATCCTGATGGTAGGCCTCGGCCGGATAGAAGATCTTGTTCGGCTCGATTTTGGTGACGATGGCTCCATCAAACACGCGCGCCTTGTTGAGCTGTTCGATGTAGGCCTCGGCGACTCGCGCTTGTTCCGCATTTGCCGGAAAAATCGCGGAACGGTATTGGGCGCCGGCATCGGGTCCTTGCCGGTTCAGTTCAGTAGGATTGTGTGCGACTGAGAAATAAATCTGGAGAATGCGGCCGTAGCTGATCTTGCGGGGATCAAATGTGACGCGCACCGACTCCGCGTGGCCGGTTGTGCCCCTGCCGACAACATAATATTGAGCCGTTTCCTTCTCGCCGCCAGCATAGCCGGAAACGGCGCTTTCGACACCGTCAACGTGCTGGTAGACGCCCTGGACACCCCAAAAGCATCCCCCGGCCAGAACCGCCGTCTCCGATGTTGCACCGCCCGCGGCCGCGTCGATCACCGGCGTCGGGATCTGGCGCGCTTCCTCAGAAGCGGATAGGGGAACGGTTAGCAGCGTCGCCACTGCCGACAATGAAAGCACGACTGCCAAGACGGAGAGACGGGAAAGTATTCTGATAGCTTTGGGCATGAGATGCTCCGGTTTTAGCCGAAAGTGAAAGCGTAGGCTTCGACGCCTGCGTCGAGGAACTGGATCTCGAACGTGTGGTCCGTTATCGGTCCGCTCTGACGGACAAGCTGGTAGAGCCTTTGCTCCGTCACAGCGCCTTCGCCGCCAGGGGTGACGTCCGAGCCGTGGCTTGCGCCGGGCGCCTTGCCGTCGATCCTGACGAGGAAGCGGATCATTTTGCCGTTCGGCGCTGGACCGAGAACGAGATGCAAGTCACGGGCATGGAACTTGAAAACAATGCCGCCGTCTTTTTGATCGAGCACGGCATGTTCGGCCTTGATCGTCCAATCTCCGAGCAAGCCCCATTCATTCAATCCTGGAGAGCCCTCTGCATAGGAGTGCGGCCTATCCCGCATCGCGCCGCCCGGCGAGACGAAGTTTTCGGCTCGCTCATAGCCGATATAGGTCTCGGGCGACCGGACGGCCGCAGCCTCCGACGCCGCCTCGGCGCCCGACGCCTTCACCGATACGACCCCTGAGGAGACGGCCTTTTCACCGGCCTCCTGCAGAAGCGTTTGGATGATCTTTTCGGACTCTTCGTACTCTCCTTCACCGAAATGATGGTGACGGATGCGGCCCTCGGCATCGATGAAATAGTGCGCGGGCCAGTACTCGTTGCCGAAGGCGCGCCAGATGACGTAGTTGCTGTCGATTGCAACGGGATAACCGATCTTCAGATCGGCGACGGCGGTCTTCACGTTGGCGACGCTTTTCTCGAACGCGAACTCCGGCGTGTGCACGCCGATGACCACGAGTCCCTGGTCTTTGTATTTCTCGGCCCACGCCTTGACGTAGGGGATCGAGCGAAGGCAGTTGATGCAGGAATACGTCCAGAAATCGACCAGGACCACCTTGCCTTTGAGACCCTCCCGGGTGAGCGGCGGCGAGTTCAGCCATTCCACCGCACCCGAAAGCGGAGGCATAAGACCTTCAGGAGGAAGCTTGCCCGCTTCGGTCCCGGGCTTGCCCGCCATCATCATGCCGGGTCCGGGGCCATCCATGACGACAGAGGCTTGCGGGTTGGACTGCCGCAGTTTATCGACCAGGCCCTGTTCGAGCGCCGCGGTGTTTCCGAGCGAAACCTGCGTCAGGAAGCCCGTGTCAAAACCGAGCGCAATGGCAGCGACGCCAGCGAGAACAGCCGCGCCCAAGCCACGCCGTATCCATTCCCCGGCGCCGAGGAAGCGCTTCATCGCGGCGAAAATCCGTCCCCCGGCGAGGAGCGCCAGCGCAAGCGAGGTCGCAGCACCCGCGGCATAGGCCACCAGCAGGAACGAGGTCTTGAGGCTCGCCCCTTGCAGCGCGGCCCCGGTCAGGATCAAGCCTAAGATCGGCCCGGCGCAGGGCGCCCACAGGAGGCCCGTCGCGACGCCAAGCAGGAGCGAGGCCGCAATGCTCGATTTGCCACTCTGGTCGGCGGCCTGCGAAAGCCGGTTCCCCAAAGCGACAACCGGTCTTGTCAGCCTGTCGGACAGCGCCGGGAAAAGCAGAATGAGGCCGAAGCCGGCGAGAAGCACGATGGCTGCGATGCGGCCATATCGATTGACCTCGACCGCCCAGCCGCCGCCAACGGCGGCAAGCGTGGCGACAGCGGCGAAGGTCAGCGCCATGCCCGCGAGCATCGGCAATCCGTTGCGAAGGAATGGCCGGCCGGCTCCCGCGAACACGAAAGGCAGGACCGGCAGGATGCAAGGGCTGAGGATGGTCAGTACGCCACCCAGATACGCAAGCAGAAACAGGACCATGGCCGGGCCTCCGGGTTACGCCGCCGCGGGTTTGAAAATCAACGCAACGCCATTCATGCAATAGCGCAAGCCCGTCGGCTTCGGGCCGTCATCGAAGACGTGGCCGAGATGACCGCCGCAGCGGCGGCAATGAACGGCCGTGCGCGCCATGCCATAAGACGTGTCTGTCTCCGTTCCTATCGCCTTATCCAACGGCGCCCAGAAGCTCGGCCAGCCCGTGCCGCTGTCGTATTTGGTGGCCGACGAAAAAAGATCGAGGTCGCATCCCGCACACGCGAAATTCCCTTGGCGATGCTCGTGCAGGAGGGCGCTCGTATAAGGCTGCTCGGTCCCGCTTTGCCGCAGGATCGCAAATTGATCCGGCGTCAGGAGCTTGCGCCATTCCGCATCGCTATGAGCGACTTCAAAAACGCTCTTGTTTTGGGATTCCGCAAAGAGACGAGCCGACGCAAGCACTCCCGGCAACGCGGCGGCGGCGGTATAAAAGTTCGTCGTGACATCATGGCTCAGATTTCCCGTCCAAGGCTGAAGAGCTGTTCTCACTATCAAGTACGAAGGCAAATGGCGCTTTGATACGCGCCTGCGTCTCATCACGCACATGTCATCGGCCGCGAACGCGACGTTACCGGCTCCGAGTTCTTAGGTTATCGCGCTTTCCGGGCGGAAAACCGCACACGCTTTTCCTGAAAGCGCTCTAATTTCCGGGGACGTGGGGAAGCCGGCTCGGGCGACCATGCTCATCCTTGAAAGGGAAGATGCCGGCCTGAAAACTCGCACTCATGTGCCGCGCGCGGCCGATCGCCTTTGCCGCCAAATCGGCGTCCAGCGTTTCGCGCGCTGTCTCCTCGAACAAGGCGACCCACCGGAGAAAGTGCTCAGGCTCGACCGGCAAATGCGTATGGGCCGGATAGGGATGGCCCGAGTAGCGCGTCGTGCCGAGCAAGGTTCGTGACCAGAAATCCTGAATGCGCTTGAGGTGGCGCTCCCAATCCGCAACGCTGGAATTGAACACCGGGCCAAGCAGACCGTCGTTTCTGCCTTTGGCGTAGAAATTCCGGACGCAGGCTTCGATCGCCGCTTCGATTTCCGCGTTCTCCAATGCTTGCCCAACCGAGCCCGATGTCGCTTCGTCCATGTGTCAGCCTTCCCTGCTCCTGCCGTCCCCCGGCCTGCGTCTGACGTAAGACCTGCAGAGACTATGCCAGAAGCCGAGTGGAGGCTGCCCGCTCTCGCTCATACCTATCGATTCGAGGCTCGCTTTCCTATGAGGGTGTACAAGCGGTTAAAATTGGTTTCGTTTTGTAAAGTGGCCCTAAGTAGAAACATAAGTAATTTTTAGACAACGGCGGGCCCTCCTTATCTTGGTCGCGGGGGGGGGGTGACCTGGATGCCAAGCTTGGATGAGTTGCTCCTTCAGGGACTGTAACTTCAGGCTATGGAAGAACTGCTTTTCGTTTGGCCACGAAAGTTGCCTCGAAGCGCGCTCACAAAATTATCCAGCGACACGACGCCGGGTCCATACTTGATCAGATAAAGCAATACCGCCGCCCAAACGCCGTGCGTATCGAAAGCATTGGGATAGACGAAAATCTCGATGACGAGCGTCATGACGAGAAGCACAAGCGCAGCGAAACGCGTGAAGAAACCGGCGAGGATGAACACCGGCATGCTCAGTTCGGCGGCGGTCGCCATATAAGCTGCGAACTCGGGCGGGATGAGCGGCAGTTTATATTCGTCGGTGAAGAGCGCGAGCGTGTTGCCATCGCTCCAGCTATCGAGCTTCAGCAGTCCCGAGCGCAGGAATGTCGTGGCGATGCCGATACGGGCGACGATTGCGATCAGGTCGTCCGGTATTCTTTCAAACAAGGCCGTTGCCCTGGCGATCAAACTAAACATGACACGGGTCTCCTAACGCCGGGGAAGAAAAAGCGAAGCTGCAGAAAGCGCCGGAAGCGATGAGTTTGGCCAGCGCTGGCGCAAGGTTGAACCCGACGAACTCGGCGCCTTTCGCGGCGGCTTCGCCAAGCGTCGCGCCTTGGGCGAGCGCGGCGGCGAAGGCGTGCGTGGCCTCGTCGAGCCGGATCACGTGGACTTCATATTCGGGACGGACGACGAGAGCCGCCTCTCCCGTCAGATCCGGCCCTATCGGGCGCGTCTCGGCATCGTGCGCGTTCGTCTCCCAGATGCTGACGATCGGGTACGGGGAAACGGCGAGCGCGGCCGAGGGATGGAACTCAAACTTGAGCGCAAAGACGCGATCAGAAGGCGCGCGGGCGAGATCGGAAGGACTGAGCACTACTCGGTCGGCGGCGTGATAAGCCCTATGCCGCAGCCATTCCAGGCGCGCGACATCGGCAAGATAGGGCAGGGTGGCCGCTGGCTCGAAGCTCTCCAGAAAATCGCTGAAGCCCTCTCCGTAATCGATGAGCACCGGCGATCGCGGCGGATGCGCTTCGATGAAAAGGCCTGCCGCCGCTTCGAAGAAGTCCTTGCCCGTCAGCCGTTCAATGACGGGATAGCGGGCGCGCAACGCATTGATGAGGCTTGCAAACACATTATTCCGGTAGACGCCAAAGCGCTTCGGCGGGGTCAGCCCGGCAGGCGCCGCGCCGCCGCGTTGCATCAGCTTTTGCGAAAAGGACGCTTGCACGTGGGCCAGCCTTTCAGCCGCGTCAATGGAGGCGCGCATGGTCCGGCCTCCTTTGCGCGTTCAACAACTTTTCGGCTTTTTCTGCCTCGGTTTTGAGCGTCTCGAAGTCCGGGATGTCATTGTCCCACTCGATCAAGGTCGGCAGCGGTCCGGTTCGCCGCAGCGCGCGCGCATAAAGCGACCAGACCGCGTCGCGGACGGGGCTGTCATGCGCATCGATGAGAAGGCGCCCCTCCTCGTCCGTCTCGGCCTCGAAATGTCCGGCGAGGTGGATTTCCTTCACGTGCCCGGCGGGAAAGGCGTCGAGATAAGCATCAGCGTCGAAACCGTGATTGATCGCGGAAACATAGACGTTGTTGACGTCGAGAAGGAGCCCGCAACCCGTTCTGCGAACAAGCTCGGAGAGGAACTCCGTCTCGCCCATCTCGCACGCATCGAATGCGACATAAGTCGACGGATTCTCGATCAGGATTTGCCGTCCAAGCGCGCACTGCGCCTCCTCGACATGCGCCGCCACATGCGCCAGCGTTTTGGCTGTGTAAGGCAGCGGCAGGAGATCATTGAAATAAACGCCCTCATGCGTCGACCAGGCCAGATGCTCCGAAAAAAGCCCCGGCTCATAACGGTCGATCAACGCGCGAAGACGCTTGAGATGCGGCTTATCCAGCGGGCTTGCGCCACCGATGGAGAGCCCCACCCCGTGGATGGAGAGAGGATAGCGCTCGCGGACCCATTCCAGAAAGCGATGCGGCATGCCACCCGCGCCCAGGTAATTCTCGGCGTGGACCTCGAACCAGCCGATATCCGGCAGGCTTTGCGTAATGGCCTTCCTATGCTCGAGCTTGAGCCCGATCCCGGCCCGCGCCGGGATCGAGGCAAGCCGATGCTGCCCGGCGTGTTGCACGGCAAGCATGGCGCGATCTCCTTGATGGGGTCTGGCGATTGAAACCGTTAGGGATGCATCAGCCCTTTATAAACTCAAGCGAGCCCTTCCTCATCATGCCGGATTTCAGCGTGACCTCGGTCGTGAGGCATGTGCCCTTCGGAACATACTTCCAGGCGCCCTTATCGTAGTCGGCCTTGGTGGTGCCGGCGCAGGAGTTGTTGCCGGTCGACGCGCAGTCATTATGCCCCGCGGTCGAGACGCCGAAGCACTTTTCCTTGCCCATGCCCATGCTTTCCTTGCCCATCATGCCCTCGTCGGCGGCCTGCGCGGCCGAGGCGAGCGCAAGGGAGGCTGCAAAAGCGGTGGCAAGCGCCGCACTGATCGTTCGATTGCTCATGTCGTAACTCCTTCTTGCAAAAAGAGCCGCCAACGGCTCACATCTGGAACTACGAATGCACCCGCGTCTGCGTTACAGAGGTCACGCTCCTGTGTCCGTGTCCTGATTCCAAGTCACGGATCGGTGAGAAGCGGGTAACGAAAGTACGGCGAGCGACGTAAGAGCTGAATGGAGCCTATCCGTGCACAGCGAGGAAGCGAAATGGGCCGATTTGATGCGGGCTGCGAATGCCGGCGACAGCAGAGCCTACCGGCGTCTGCTTGAGGCTTTGACGCCCTTTTTGCGAATGATTGTGCGCCAAGGATTTACGAGAGCCGGACTGGGCGGCAGCGATGTGGAAGACGTGGTGCAGGAAACTTTGCTGGCCCTTCATTTGAAGCGCCAGACCTGGGATGCGGACCAGCTGTTTATGCCGTGGGTGCGAGCGGTCGTCCGCAACAAGCTGATCGATTATCTTCGCCGCCGCGGCAATCGCATCGATCTGCCCATCGAGGACTTCGCCGATAGTCTCCCGGCCGAGACTGCCTCGGAAGAAATTTCGCAAGGAGAGGCCGAACGCCTGCTCTCCATCCTCGGCGGGCGCCAGCGAGAGATCGTTCAGGCCATATGCGTGGATGGCGCATCCATCAGGGAGGCCTCGGCGAAGTTCGGCATTTCAGAGGGCGCAACCCGTGTCGCCTTGCACAGGGGACTCGGAGCCCTGGCGGCGGCTTACAGGAGCGGTGAGCGATGAAAACGGACGACCTGATAAACGCGCTTGCCGAAGACCATGCGGCGCGGCCCCAGCCAGGATCGCTTCAACGGACTTTTTTTGTCTCCTTGGCGTTGGGATTGGCCGTCGCCGCGATCGCTTTCGCGCTCGCGCTCGGCGTTCGCCCGGACATCGCTCTCGCCATGCAAACCTGGCGCTTCGATTTCAAGCTGGTGATGACGTTCACCCTCGCGATCACATCCGCGCGGCTTGTGTGGCGGCTCAGCCGGCCAGCCGTTGATGCCCGGTCCGCGGAAATGGCCTTGGCCGTCGCGCCTTTGCTGTTGCTTGGCGCGGTCACCTACGAGCTTTCGTCTGTTCCGGAGCCCGAATGGCTGCCGCGAGCTATCGGCTCCAATTCTGTTGCGTGCCTCCTCAGCATAACTTTCCTTTCGCTCGCCCCGCTTGGCGGCGCATTTTATGCCCTGCGCCGGGGGGCCCCGCTTCGGCCGGGTTTCGCGGGCGCGGCCGCTGGGCTGCTCGCCAGCGCGCTTGCGGCAATGCTCTACGCGCTTCATTGCCCGGACGACTCCCCTTTGTTCGGCGCGATCTGGTATTCGGCCGCTATGGCGCTTGTCACAGCTGCGGGCACGTTTGCCGGGCGTAGATTTTTGCGTTGGTGACAAGGATCAAGCGATGCACCGGATGTTTCAGTGCGTGAGGTTCCGGCTTGGGCGCGCTTTCAGTTTCCGTTAAAGTGCACCGTCCCAAAGCCGGAGATATCGTAGCCGCCAAGGTCTTCGGCTTTCACATGGAAAGCTGATGATCCACAAAATTTCAGGAATTTTTGGAAAGGCGGATCGAAATACGCTTTGCGCCAGATCAGCAGATCGAACCGCTCCTCGACCAAAGGGAGAAAGTTGAGGCCAAATTGGCGGGCTGCAGCGGCCAATCCCAGGCCAATGTCGGCCCGGTTCGCCGCAATGCCCAAGGCAAGATCGGATTCCGATCGCTCGATTCCGGCGAAGGTGAAGTCTTCCCGCCTCAGTTTCTCGCGCGCCAGAAGTTGACCGAATATCAGTTCGCTTCCGGCTTCCGGTTGGCGCGCCTGAAAGCGTAATCCCTTCGCATCGCGCAACGAGCGCGGCTGCCTCGGCAGATCGGTCCGCATGACGAGTTCCGCGGGAGCGCCGTGCCCACTCGATCAGAACCCACGGTTCCTTGCTGAATCGCTCAGCGACCGAGGCGACATTCCAGCCATCGCCCTCCGGAATATGCAGTCCGGCAGCGACGCATTCGCCCGCCGCCGCACGATTCAAACCGTCGAGCGCGCCGTCAAGGAACGCGGCGATGCCTGACCGCGATTCCCGCAACGCCCATTCCAGCAGAAGATCGTGGCCGCCGGTCACCACCATGGGGCGCGCCGCATCCCCTCCAGTAACCGTATACCCAGCGGTGCTGTCGCCAGTTCGGGAGCCGAGCCAAGTCTCAATTTCTTCGCGGGGAAAGAGAAGCTTTCCAGTCACGCGGCGCACCGGCAAGCTTCCTGCGGCAACCAGCTCGTAGACTTTGCGCTCCTTGACCCGCAGCAGCGCGGCAAGTTCACGGGTGGTGAGAAAGTCTGACATCTTTCCTGGACTGAGGAACCTACGGAATGTGGCGGAAAGAATAGCGCAAAACGCATGAATTCACAGGGAAATCGATGTGGCCTCCGCCGCGCTCGCCAGCCTTTTGCGCTGACGGGATCTGCTCTCTCGCCAATTCCGTCGTCATGGCCGCTTTTGAGGCGGCTATCCAGAAAACACACGGTATTTCAAGGTATGGCTGATGGCCGGGTCAAGCCCGGCCATGACAGTGGAGCGAAAATTCGCTAATGTTTTCAAGGCTTCTTCTGCTAGCGGAAACATCCGGAATATCAAGTTCCGGGATGACGCAGCGCCGAGCAAGCAGCGTCCGGAACGACACTGCGCTGGCCAGATTATCGAAGTTGCTTAGGCGCCATCCGCAGGAACGTACTGGTTCGATAGCGTGCGGGCAAATTTTCGGCATCCTTAAAGCGTGAAGTGATGAAAACTACTGATTTGTGATCTTATCTGTCATTTTCTCCGGCGAAGTAAAAGATGCATAATTTCCATATATTGCCGGGATCTACTTCAATTCGTATGTGGTACTCAAAGAAAAAGCATAATAGACGGAAAATACGAAAGGCGCCCTGATGGCCAATACGACGACGGAACTCGAGACGCTCCTCATGCAGCGATCGCTGACCGACGCTGAGCTTCTGGCGGCGGCGGAAGAGGCGGAGGACTTCCGGATTCTCCCCGACGCGACCGTGATCAAGATCGGCGGCCAGAGCGTCATCGACCGGGGCCGCGAAGGTCTCTACCCGCTCGTCGACGAGATCGTCGCCGCTCGCAAGACGCACCAGTTGCTGATCGGCACCGGTGCCGGCACCCGCGCCCGTCACCTCTACTCGATTGCGGCGGGGCTTAACCTGCCGGCGGGTGTGCTCTCGCAGCTGGGCGCCGCAGTTGCCAATCAGAACGCCGCGATCCTGGGGCAGCTCCTTGCGAAGCACGGGATCTGCGCGGTCGAAGGCGCCGGGCTCTCGGCGGTGCCGCTCTACCTCGCGGAGGTGAACGCCGTCATCTTCGCCGGCATGCCACCCTACGGCCTTTGGATGCGCCCTGCTCCCGAGGGAGTCATCCCGCCCTACCGCACCGACGCCGGATGCTTCCTCGTCGCCGAGCAGTTCGGCTGCAAGGCGATGATCTATGTGAAGGACGAAAACGGTCTCTACACCGCGAACCCGAAGACCTCGAAGAACGCCACCTTCATCCCGAAGATCTCGGTTGACGAGATGAAGGCGCGGGGTCTGCACAACTCGATCCTCGAGTTCCCGGTGCTTGACCTGCTCAAGGCTGCACGCGCCGTCCGCCAGGTGCAGGTTGTGAATGGCCTTGTTCCTGGCAACTTGACCCGCGCGCTCGCCGGCGAGCATGTCGGCACCATCATCACCGCGAGTTAGAGGATCACCGTCATGCCCGAATCCACCGACAGCATCAAGCACGTCGCCTCGCCGCTCGCGCGCCAGACCCTCCTTGACAGGGAACTCACCCGCCCCGTCGCCGGGGTGCGCCCGATCCGGCTTCTCCCCTGGCTGCAGGTCGTGAAGATCGGCGGCCGCTCCATCATGGATCGGGGCCGGGACGCCATCTTGCCCGTCGTGGACGAGATCCGGAAGCTCCTGCCCGAACACCGCCTGCTCATCCTTACCGGCGCCGGAATCCGCGCCCGCCACCTCTACAGGGTCGGCCTCGACCTCGGCCTGCCGGTCGGCTCCCTTGCTCCGCTCGCCGCGACGGAGGCCGGCCAGAATGGCCACATCCTCGCTTCGCTGCTCGCGCCGGAGGGCGTTTCCTACGTCGAGCACCCCACCATCGCGAACCAGCTCGCGATCCACCTTTCCGCGGCCCGCGCAGTCGTGGGCAGCGCCTTTCCTCCCTATCATCACCACGAGTTCCCGACCTCGCGCATCCCGGCTCACCGGGCTGACACAGGCGCATTTCTGCTCGCCGACGCGCTCGGAGCGGCTGGCCTTACGATTGTGGAGGACGTCGATGGGGTGTACACCACCGACCCCAACGGCCCTGGCGGAGAGCGGTCAGAATTCCTGCGCGAGACGAGCGCCGCCGGCCTCGCAAAGATCGAGGGCACGCTGCCGCTCGACCGCGCGCTCCTCGAGGTCATGGCAAACGCGCGCCATCTCGGGCGCGTGCAGGTCGTGAACGGGCTGGTGCCGGGCCGGCTCACCGCTGCGCTTCGTGGCGAGCACGTCGGGACGATCATCCACACCGGCGCGCGTCCGGCCTGAGCAGCCGCTCGCCGCCCGCGCCGATCAGGCTTGGGAGGCGGGCTAATCCGCGCCGCTGGGCGCGTGCAGGCTCGTTGAGCGGAGCAAAAGCTCGCGCCCGCTGCGTGTGCCGCGGGCGCGAAGTTCCGCGTTAGCGAAGACCACCGCTCACATAAATCCGATCACCGGTGAGCCACCTCGAGTTGTCCGAAGCGAGGAAGACAGCGGCCGAGGCGATATCGTCCGGCCTTCCGGCGCGGCCAAGGGGGGTCTGCGCGACCGCGCCCGCCTCGAATTCGGCGCCGGCAAGACCGCTGCTATGCGTGCCCTCGGTCACGACAAAGCCGGGGTTCAGCGCGTTAACGCGGATCTTCTTCGGCCCGAACTCACGGGCAAGCACGCCTGTGATGGCGTCAACCGCGCCTTTGGTGCCCGTGTAAACTGCCGAGTTGGGCGGAGTGAGGCTTGAGACGACGGAACTGATGTTGATGATGCTGGCGCCCTCGCCAAGGTGCCTGGCCGCGGCCTTTGTGGTTAGAAGGAGCCCGAGCACGTTAATGTTGAACATTTTATGGAAGTGATCCTCGGTAATGCCCTCGAGCGGGGCAAACTCGTAAATGCCGGAGTTGTTAACGAGGATGTCGATGCGGCCGTAATTCTGGATGGCTGCGTCGATAATGGCTTGCGCGCCGGCTGCCTTCGACACGTCGCCATGCACAGCGAGAGCCTTGCCGCCGTTTTCCGTGATATGAGCGACGACGGCGTCCGCGCCGGTCTTGCTGGAGGCATAATTGACGACCACCGATGCGCCCTCAGCGGCGAGCGCCTTGGCGATGGCGGCTCCGATGCCTTTTGATGCGCCCGTGACGATTGCAACCTTTTCCTTAAGCTTGCTCATGCGTGTTTCCTTCAACGGGAGTGGAGCCGCGCTGTCCAAAGCCGCGGCCTTCATAGTTCACGAAGTCGGAACTATTGAGCGAGCCTGCAAGCGAGGGGCGGACCAAGGCGCTTCACATTCCCGTTAATCGTCCCTTGGGTGTCTTTGAACATCCTCTGACCGCCGCAGGACGTGACCAGTACTCCGTTTGCGTTCGGCCTTCCGATAGAGACGGAATTTCTCACAGCTCGATTTTCTTGCCCGCATTCAAGGCCAGTACAATCGACGCAATATGAGCTGCTTGCATGATGGCCCCGCTCATAGCCAGATCGAGAGCTTGCCGGTATGGGACGCATTCGACGTCCAGCACCTCAACGCCGTCATCGTCTTGAACGCCGATCACCGACACGCCTTCGGCAAGGACGGTGTGGACGCGATTGGCATGTGTCGACGTATTGGGCGAGAGGCTGGCGATGAGCGTCAAACGCGTGGAATCGCCATAGCCTGTTTCTTCAAGAAGCTCGCGCGCCCCCGCTTCGATCGGGCTTTCGCCTTCTTCGATGCAGCCGCCCGGCAGCTCCAGGGAAATGTCGCCGAGGGCATGGCGGTAGAGGCGAACGAGGATGAGATAGTCCTCTTTGTCGAGAGCGACGACACTCACCCAGCCGGGATACTCCTGAACGTAATAAGGCACCTCGACGCCAGCCGGCGTAACGCAATCATCGATTCTTGCCGTCAGCCAGCGCTCCCGGATGAGATAGCGCGATCCCCGGACCGTCCATGGTTTAACGCGGCTCGTCATGTGTCGTCCTCCTGGTGGCGCTCAGACAATTTAGCCGCTTAAAGGATGACTTTGCCAGCTTTGCCTTTGCTTTCACTGGAGTCGCCCAACCAAAGGCTCTGCGCTACGGCGCAAAAAGATGAGAATGATGCTGACGTCGTGGCGCGAACAGGTTCTCGAACGATTCCGCCCCTCGTGCATCCCTTATCGAAACTCGGGTTCTTGCAGCGAGGCCCGGACATCGGCAGGCGTCCCGAACATGGTAGCGGTCGGCGTTATGTTTCCGATCAACGCAACCCGGTCTCCGACCGCGGCCCGCGCACCGGCGAGATCCACCTGTTGTCCAGGCTCAAAACGCTGGAAGTCAGCCTGTCCGCGATGAAGACGATGCGGGACCGTCGGTCCGCACCCGGCCAATGCGCAAGCGGCTTCGCAGGATGGAGGAAACTTCCGATTCCATGAATCGCGGTGGGGTGCGTCTCGCCAACGAGATTATTCGCAGCCGCTCGACAGGATGAAGCCGCCTTCCGCGATCTTGAAGGTCTCGATCTGCTGGCGGAAAATCCTCCAGCACCCGCGCCTGAGTGAATTCATGGCCGGTCTTGGCCGGATCGGCAAATGCAGGCGCCGCAGCCTGCGCAGCTGGTGGAGATAAGCTCGACCCCACCATCAGGCAGGATCGCAATTGCATCGTTGAAGCAAGCTTCCAGACAATCACGGTCGCAGTCGGCGCAACTATCGCCGCGCACGCTAACCCTCGGCAGCGTCAAGGCTGAAGCCAGTTCCCTCGCCATCAACCCTCCCCAGCCGTTTGCAACCACTATGCCTCACACCGCAGATAAAGCTCATGGAATTAGTCAACATAATAATAACTTTCAGAATTGATCTGGATCAGAGAAAGAATTGACATCTCCTATCGCTGTCAGCGGAGGAAACTGTTTTCGTATTAAAAGCTGAAAATAAGAAATTGAGTTGCCGGAAGCTTGCTTCCAGAGAAGAGCAGTTTGGAGCGGCTCGCGGAGAGTTCTGCTTCCTGTTTTCAAGACGAGTACGCTCGCCGCTACAACAGATTGCGCGGCCTCGGGCCTTAGCATCGTTTTTTGAATAAATTTCTGGCGGAAGGAAGCCGTCGCTCAGGCGGCTTCTTTCACGCCGCTGCGGGATAGAATATCAGCCAGACTTTGCGTATCGAGCACACTCGCCAGCGCGTTTCGGGCTTCGATCATGAGCCGACGCACCGCGCAGACTTGCTCGTCGCAGTCATCGCAAGGGCGGTAAAAGTTCGCGCTCGCGCACAGGAAGGGAGCGATAGGACCGTCAATCGCGCGGATGATCTGCCCGACACTTATCTCGTTTGCCGGTTTTGATAACGCATAGCCGCCTGCCTTGCCCTTCTTGGAATGCACGAGGCCAACGCGACGGAGGTCCGCGAGGATCTGATCCAGGAACTTTTTCGGGATATTGTTGGTCTTGGCAATCTGGGCAACCTGCGCAATTTCATCCTCGCGGAGCCGCGCGAGGTGCAACATCGCCTTTAAGCCATATTTGCCTTTATTTGTGAGCATGCGACACCAATATTGCCATGAGTTGTCATCAAAGGGTGCGTTGTTTCCTCTGGACGCATAATAGGAAAAAATTCCCATTAGACGAGAGTAATTTATGAAATCCATGGAATTACCGGCTTTTTTTATGATCAATAGGCGGGGCGACAGGCGGTGATAGCCTCTCACATCAGGTAGACCGGCAGGCTCGCTTTCCCGAAGGGCAAGCGTGTCGCGGTCACGCACGGGACCGACCCTCATATCTTTCTCGTCCGGGCGCTGGCCGAAGCGGGCCTGACCGAAAAGGACATCACGGTGGTGCCGCTTCAGCATCCGGACGGGCGCGCGGCCTTGGAGCGCGACGACGTCGATGCGTGGGCAGGCCTTGATCCGATGATTGCCGCCGCGGAGATTAGCAGCGACGCCATTTTGTTTTACAGGAAGCCGGAGACGAACACTTGGGGCATTTTGAATGTCCGAGAGGATTTCGCCGCTGAGCACCCGGATGCCGTTAAACGGGTTATCGCGGCCTACGAGGAGGCGCGCGCCTGGGCGCTTGCGCACCCAATGGACCTGAAGAAGCTTTTTGTGGCCTTCACCAAATTGCCCGAGGCCGTCGTGGAGTGGCAACTGGGGTCACGAACGGACTTATCCTGGCCGCCTGGGTCGTTTCGTTGCGGTCGGGGCTCGGGCTTGGGTTCATGTTTGTCGTCGACGCAGAGTTCATGGGGGCAAGTGAAGGGCTCGGCTATCTGCTCGTTGACGGAGAGCAGCTCGGAAAAGCGGACCAGATCCTTGCGGCTATCGTTGCCTTCGCCCTTTTGGGCAAAGCAGCCGATAGCATTCTCATCCTTGTCACGAAGCCCTTTATCGCGTGGCAGGATGTTTCACGCGCGCGGCTTTGAGACCGGCATGCTGACAATCGACCGGCTTTCAAAAACCTACGCTGACGGTACAGAGGCGCTGCGAGCCATCTCGCTCGACGTTCCGGCAGGAACGATCTCGGCAGTGATTGGAGGCTCTGGATGTGGAAAGACGACGTTATTGCGGCTCATCGCCGGCCTCGACCACGCAAGCAGCGGACGGATCTTTGTCGATGATGAAGCCGTCAGCGCGCCCCACTCGGCCGTCGGCATCGTGTTTCAGGAACCTCGGCTTTTACCCTGGCTTTGCGTTGCCGATAACACTGGCTTCGGCCTCAGACATCTCCATGCAGCCGAGCGCAGGGCAAGAGTGGCGGCGACCCTCGATCGCGTTGGTCTGTCAGAGCACGCCAAGCGTCTCCCGCGCGAGCTATCAGGAGGCCAACAACAGCGCGTCGCCATTGCTCGCGCCAAAGGTCCTTCTCCTGGACGAGCCTTTCTCGGCTCTTGATGCCTTCACACGCGCCAGCCTTCACGATCACCTACTCTCGATCTGGGAAGCCGCAAAGCCGACAGTTCTGATGGTGACCCACGATGTGGACGAAGCTTTGGTCCTTGGACCTCAGGTGGTGGTAATCTCACCGAAGCCCGACCGCATTTATGAGATCGTCGACGTGCCCCTTGACCACCCCCGCGACCGCCGTTCCGAAGCTTTCGAGGCACTGAAACGGCGCGTGCTCGCTTCTCTGGACGGCTCCATGCTTCCCGCAAGCGAAACCCGCATGCCGATCGCCGAAGGCGCTGGGCTCCGGCTTAGAATCCTTTCTCTTCGCCCTGTTCACTTAAGACAAGCAACAGGCGTGCCCGCTCTGTGCGGCCGCGTCATCGGGTTTCGCGTTGAGAGGCTTATCCCGGTTCCAACGCGCTTCTGGGGTTTAAGCATAGGATATCGCACATCGTGCTTCGGCAAGCTTCGTGACCCCCGCCAAATCGAGTTTGCCCGAACCGAGCAGCGGAACGGCCTCCACCACCAGCACCTCCGAAGGGATCATGAAGTCAGCGGCGCCATTCGCTTTCGCAAACTGCAGGAAAGCGGCCCGGCTTGCCTCTTTCTTTTGCGTAAGGAGCACGAGCCGTTGTCCCTTGCGCGCGTCAGGAAGCGCGGCGGCGGCCGACAGGGCGCCGGGCCAGCATCGCGACGCAAGCTCTTCCACCGCCGCAAGCGAAACCATTTCGCCACCGATCTTAGCGAACCGCTTCACCCGGCCCTTGATCGTGACAAAGCCCAAGCGATCGATGCTCACGATGTCGCCTGTGTCGTGCCAGCCGTCGTTCACAGGCTCCAGCACGCCAGGCTTTTCCGCCTTGAGGTAGCCGAGCATGACGTTTGGTCCGCGCACAAAAAGGCGGCCGCCATCGGCGACGCCTTCGACGGGCTCCAGATGCGTTTCGATCCCCGGCAAAACCCGGCCCACTGTGCCTGAGCGGCTGAACATAGGCGTGTTAAGCGAAAGCACAGGCGCCGTTTCGGTGACGCCATAGCCTTCCAGAATGCGAAGGCCGAATTTCTCCATGTAAAGCGTGCGCGTCGCTGGCCGGACGGGTTCAGCGCCCGCCACGATATAGCGGATTGAGCGGAAGTCGTAAGCGTTCGCTGTCCGCGCGTAGCCCGTCAGGAAGGTGTCGGTGCCGAACAAGACGGTCGCGTTGGAACCGTAGACGAGTTCCGGGACGAACCGGAAATGCAGCGGCGAGGGGTAAAGATAGACGGGCACGCCCGAGACGAGAGGCAGCACGAGGCCAATGGTAAGTCCGAACGAGTGGAATACCGGGAGCACGTTAAAGACCTTGTCCTGGCGGCCGAAGTCGATCCGCGCGGCGGCTTGCGCCACATTCGCGAGCATGTTCGCGTGGCTTAAGACAACTCCCTTCGGCGTGCCTTCCGATCCGGACGTGAACAGGATTACGGCGCGGTTCGAAGGCTTGGCTTTCGCCAGCGGCTTTTCGTAGCGAAGCGCAGCCGAAACCTTGTCTAACAAGGTCACGCCCTTGCGAACGTCTTCCAGATAGACAATGGTGACTTCACTGCGCAGTTGGTCTATCAGCTTCCCGAGCTTCGCGTTCTCGACAAAAGCGCGGGATGTCACAATGGTCGACACCTTCGCGGCCTTGCACGCAGAAGAAATGTTGGCCGCGCCTGACGTGAAGTTGATCATGGCGGGAACGCGGTTCGCCGACATCAGGCCAAGCACGGTCAAGGCTGCACCATTGCTCGTGGGCAGCATCACGCCGATGGCATCGCCCTCCCGAGCAAGCCGCAGAAGCTTTTCGCCGAGCACGCGTGCGCCAATGAGAGCGCGTTTATAAGTCAGTTGACCGGTGACAGGATCCTCAAGCGCGATGCGATCCTCGCCTTGGACACGCGCCGCCTCGATCACAGATTCGAAAATCGTCCGATCCAGAGGCGTCGTGTAGAAGATGAGATCGGACATGATGTTATAGAGCGCTTCGCCTGCGGCTTCCCGCCGAGCCTTGCCGGCCAAGGCGGCGTCCACCGTCAGCATGACCGGCTCACGAACGATGATGCGCACCTTGGGAAACCAGCGGCGGCGTACTTGATCGGACTTGAGCCGGGTAAAGGGCGCTGCCTCGATTCCGTCGAGTCTGACGGGCACGACGTTGACCTTGGATTTGTCCGCGATCAGGCCGGCGCCGTCGTAGACCTTCATCAAGCTGCCAGTGACGGTCAGGCGGCCTTCCGGGAAGATGACAAGCGTTTCCCCTTGATCGCGGACGGCCTTGACCAGCGTGCGTACGGCGAGCGGCCGAGTTGGGTCGAGCGGCATGGAGCGCACCAGGCGCAAGAAGGGTTTGACCCACCAGCGTTGCGCAATGCTGTGATCGATGGCGAACAGCGGGTCTTTGTCCATGATCGCCAAGGCGAGTCCGGCGTCGAGATAGCTGACGTGGTTCAAGGCGATGATCGCGTTGGGGCCAGCCTTGGCGATGTTCTCGAGACCAGTCACCTCTATGCGAAACAGCGCGCGAAAGAGGAGCCAGAGGAAATCCCTGACGGGGCTTGTTGGCATCGTACCATAGATCCACACCGCGCTCAGCAGCGCAAAAATCCCGATCAGAAAGAATACGTCGCTCACGCTCAAGCCCGCCCGCTGCAAGCCGCTTATCGCCAGCGCACCGGCGAAGATGAAGGCGGACGAAAGAATGTTTACAGCGCCCACGATGCGCGCGCGCTCGGCGTTTGGCGCCCACACCTGGACCGCCGAGAAGCAAGGTACGACAAACACGCCGCCCATTATGGCCATGACTGCAAAGTCGATGGCTAAACGCCAAGCCGCAGGTTTTACGAAAAAGGCGGCAACATCGAGCAATTCGGCAGGCTTCTCGAAGCCGCGGATCAGGAAGCCAACATCAAGCGCGACGGCACCGATGACGAAACAGGCAATCGGCGCGGGCAAAAGCACGACGCGGCCGGTGGACAGAAAAGAGCCCAGTCCCGATCCAATCGCAATCGCTATTGAAAACTCGGCGAGGTAGACGGTGACGACCATCTCGTTGCCGCCCATGACTTTGATAAGCGAAGGCGCAAGCGACACGATAAGCGCGCCGGTAAGCCAGAACACCGCCACCATCACACCGGCGCGCCACAACCGCGTATCGGTCCACAAATCCGTCATGAGATCGAGCGAGGAGCGAAGAGGATTGGGATTGATTTTAAGAGCGGGCGCGGCTTCCGCAGTTGCCGGAATGGCTTTGCTCACAAGCCAGCAGCCCACGGCGAGCACCATCATCAAAGCGCTGAACAGAGCGGTGTGGCCGCCTTGAGCGGCGATGCCGCCCGCGATCGCGCCCAACAAAATCGCGATGAAGGTAGCCCCTTCAACGAGTGCGTTGCCGGTCGGGATTTCAGTGAAGGACAGGTGATCCGGCAGGATGCCGTATTTGATAGGTCCGAATAGCGCCGACGCCGTCCCAAAGAGAAAGAGCGCGCCAAACAGCGTTGGCAGCGATCCGAGCAGGAAGCCTGTTGCGGCGACGCCAGCGGCGGCGATCTCGGCCGCTTTCAGCGTCCTTGCAACTTTCGCCTTATCGAAGCGGTCGGCCAACTCTCCGCCCAGCCCTGAAAACAGGAAGGATGGAGCGATGAAGATCGCGCCCGCCAGCGTCACAAGCGCCTCGCTATTTGCGCCCGCAAGTTTGAAGAGAATGAAGAATACGATCGCGTTTTTCAGAAAGTTATCGTTGAAGGCCGACAAGAACTGCGTCCAGAACAAGGGCGCAAATCGGCGGCTGGACATCAAGTCAAACATGACTTTGCTCGTCGCTCTCTGGGTTGCACATTGCGGCGCGTGTCTTAAACAGCGGCGGCCAATAGGCCACCGCTTTCGATAAAGCCTGGGTATCGTGAAGGTTTAGTTTGCAGGTTTCCCGGCCTCCATCAGAAGCCGCTCGGTCCGGGCGTCTTCGATCCGGTTCATGAGCCTAGCCGCCTCGTGATTATCCCGCAGCGTTTTCGTAAGCGTTATACAGGATTGAGCAAGCATGAGCGCCCCCATGCCGAGATAGCCCTTCGCCCACAGATCCAGGAGCAGGAACAAAATGCCGGCCGCCACCATGCCCGCGGAAGCAAGAAAAGAAACATAAGTGAACGTGACCCAGGAGCTGCTATGCGGTTGAGACGGTTGATTTATGGCTACGGACTCCAGCATTTTGCGTTACCGTTCGTTGGCATGTTAAGGGAACTCGAGGCGAGCTGCTTACGCCGCGCTCGCTCTAAGACGAGCCAGGACATCGTCAGCGGTGGTCTTGAGACGGGGGCCGAAGCCTTGGGCCGCCATTCGCTCCGCCACATCGATGGGGTTCGTAGCGGGGTCGAATTGCGCCAGCGCATAATCGGCTGCCATGGATTTGGCTTGACGCTCGCGCAAACGTTGGAGCGTCGCTTCGACCTCGGACAACGTGCTCTCGTGCTGGCGGCCTTCTTCGACCGGGGTTTTTCGCATGGTGCGAACGGACTCTGCCGCGCGCACAACACGCCGGCCGCGATCAAGCGCGGTCAGGCGTTGCTCAGCTTGGATGACGAGGGCGCGCAGGCGCGCAATTTCAGCAGCGAAGAGCGTGCGGGCCGCCTGTGCCGCGTCGCGGTCCGCCTCCAGAGCGGCGATCGCTTCGGTGCCCTCGCGCGCAAGTCCCTGTTCCCGGCTTCCAACGCAGCTTTGATGCGGACCTCGAGATCGGCGATGCGAACAATCGCGGCATCGAGACGCTTGGCTTCCGTGCCGTCTTGCGCGATGGCAAGGGCAAGCGCGCGCTTTGACCGTTCGATCGCCGAACCTGCTTCGCGCATCTGTTGATCCAGGATCAGAAGAGCGTTGCGATCGGCAATCTCCTCCGCGGCGCTTGCAGCGCTCCCCCTTATCAGGAGAAAAAGCGTTTTGAACATGGAAACCTCTAGCCTTGAACATTGTTCATCATTCACCAATAGCGCAGCATTGAACGAGGTTCAAGTAAAAATTGAACATCGTTCATTTTATTGATAGGATACGAGCATGAACTCTAAAGTCGCCGCGCGCCGGGAGCGTCAGCTCGATGCCTTGATCGGTGCGGCCGAGAGTAAGATCATGACGCGCGGCCTCGCGGGCGTGAAAGCGCGCGACCTTGCCGACGAAATCGGCATCGCCCTTGGCGCCATTTATAATCTCGTCGCCGATCTCGATGAATTGGTTCTGCTGGTCAATCTGCGCACGATGAACAGGCTTGATGCTGCACTTTTTGAAGCAGCGCCGCTGCCTACGCCGTCCACGCGCGAAGATGCGTCCAAGCGGCTTGTGGCTATCGCGCTCGCCTACCGCCGGTTTGCCTCCGAAAACATGCAGTTGTGGCGCAATCTCTTTGAACATCGCCTGCAGCCCGGCAGCACTCTTCCCGATTGGGCGGCGGGTAAAGACATGCACCTCATTCGCCATATTCTCGAACCCTTGCGGGTCTTGATGCCCGTGGCACCTGCGGCAGAACTCTATTTGATGGCGCGCACGCTGTTTAGCGCCGTCCACGGAATCATTTCATTCGGCCTTGAAAAGTGGCAGGTGGGCGTGCCCGTTGATGCGCAAGATGCTCAAATCGAGAAGCTCGTCCGGATCATCTGCAAAGGGCTTCATTGAGCCCGCTTGGTCGCTCATTGGGGCTCTTGATACAGAAGCGATGAGCGGGACAGCGGCACAGAGCGACCCAGGCTACTCAAGCCGGCTTTTTCTTATCTGGTGATGAGTTCCGAGCCCAACGCGCGTATACTCCTCGCATTCACGGCAAATGTTCGCCATGACAATTCGACAGATCTCATTCGGAAAAGTGGGAAAGTGGACCTTTTTCTGATAGTTCCAATGGAGCTAGGCAGGGTCTACACTGACTTCATAGCAAAGGTCACGTATGATGACGAGAACAGATTCTATATCGCTAAACTCACCGAACCGGACGAGATGGGAAGAAACCATCAGCATCTGGCTCGCCATCATATTCATTATTACGAATATTGCTTATTTCCTGCTCATCCCCGCCCTTGGGCTGAAAGGGCAGCCGTCGCAAGGCTGGATGTGGGCGATTGTTCCGGTCATCGACATGCTTTACATCGCGATCCAGGCTTTTTGCCTGATCTTGTCGGGCGCGCGCAGCAACCAATTCGGCTTCACCGATATCGCGGTTTCTTGGGCATCGTCCGTGATTATGGGGGTCTTGGCGTGTTGGGCTCTTTTCTCCCCAACGGTGACCCTGTCGCCATTTCAGACAATGGTTTTAGTCTGCAACCTGGTTGCAGCCGCCGCTGAAAGCGGCCTGACCCAGTTTGGCCGTATGGCATTCTCAAAGCGAATAATCGGGTTCGGAGGCTGACGGCTCACGTCACCTAGAGACCGTCGCCTTCTCGCGCTGCACGCGGATCGCAGTATAGGTTGAAAGCAATACAAGGCACTGAAACAGATTTCGAATCGAATGACACTCTCTCTGTTTGAGGTTGGCGATAAGAGTTGCTTCGTTTATAGTAAAAATCCTACAAACCTTGGGGATTTTAAGATGAATGTGAAACTCGCAATGGCTTTTGCGACCGCTGTCTTTCTCTTCTCGACCGCGGGGGCCGGGGCGGTCACGCTTTCGGGAAGCAAGGAGATGCCGGGCATCCAATCCGAAGCCGTCAAGGTGCAATGCGTCAGCGGAAGACGGTGCGCTGGTGGCTGGGGATGGCGTGGCGGCCGCCGCTTCTGCCGTAGATGGATCGTCTGCCGCTAAGCTGCAAAGAATATGGCAGCCATATCCTTGTTCCGATCGGCTACCGCATGTATTTGCCGGAGGAATGGGCCAATGACGAGGTGCGGCGGAAGAAGGCGGGCGTCCCCGCGGATGTAACATTCCAGACCAAGCCTGAAATCGCCCTTGAACTGCTCAGGCAAGCCTGCAGCGCAGGCGTTCCCCGTGACATGGTCCTGGCGGATGCAGGTTACGGGAGCGACACCAAATTTCGCGATGAGGTTACGGCGCTGGGGTTCCAGTATGTCATGGGCATCGGCCCTGGCGCCACCGCTTGGGCGCCAGGGACGGCGCCGCTGCCACCCAAGCAGTGGACGGGCAAGGGACGGCCGCCTACACGGCTGCGCCGCGATGCTGAACATCAGCCAGTCACAGTCAAAGCGCGCTGGCCCTGAGTTTGCCTAAGGATGCCTGGCAAACAATAACCTGGCGCGAGGGAACGGACGACTGGCTGAAGTCGCGCTTCGCCAGGCTGCGGGTTCGGCCCGCCCATAGGGATTACCGGTTGGACGAACCGCGCCCAGAGGAGTGGCTGCTGATCGAGTGGCCCGAAGATGAAGCCGAACCGGCAAAATACTGGTTCTCCACAATGGCCGCCGGTATCGCCTTTGGCGAACTGGTCGATGCAACCAAGCTGCGCTGGCGCATAGAACGCGATTATCGAGAGCTTAAACAGGAGGTTGGCCTCAGGCATTTCGAGGGGCGCAGCTGGCGCGGCTTCCGCCATCACGCCACCTTGTGCATTGCGGCTTATGGATTCCTGATCTCCGAGAGGGAGACGATTCCCCCCTCATGACCTGCCTTCGCCGCGCGGCTCAAAAAACCTGCCATTTCCAGAGGTTACAGACCCCGAGGCGCCACCAATCCGGCCCGAACGCCATGTGGCGAACCCAATTGCCAGTCTGCATAAGCGGATCGCCGTGGCGCTCGCACGAAGCTTGCCACGCTGTCCGTGCTGCGCTGCTCCGAATAGAAGAGTAGCCAGTAGCCGCTCCTCGTTTGTGACGCAGTAAGACTAAGCGGGATTTCGCGGACGCGCCAACGGATCGCCGCCGTCACCGCAGCCAAGTGAAGTGCGAGTCCTAGAGTGCGTCCGGAAAAGTGCGAAGCGGTTTTCCGATAAAGACGCACGATAAAACAAACGCTTAGAGCCCGCTTCTGAGTTCCGTCAAAAGCGGATAAGCTCCAGCCGATAGCAGTTGTCCATTTCTGTCCGCCGGGGCAATGGGATCCAAGGGCAGCAAGATCTTGAAGTCCT
Organism: uncultured Alphaproteobacteria bacterium; assembly: GCA_963839435.1. Classification (GTDB taxonomy): domain Bacteria; phylum Pseudomonadota; class Alphaproteobacteria; order Rhizobiales; family Rhodomicrobiaceae; genus Rhodomicrobium. Next base: position 42,959 of record CAWIVD010000016.1, on the reverse strand, counting down.
CGCACCGGCTGGTGCTTTCAGCGGCTAGAGCCTATCCGCTTTTGACGGACTCAGAAGCGGATAGGCTCGAATACCATCCTCATTCAGAGCGAATCTCGCGCTATGCGCTAATCTGATATGCTGCAGACGACTGTCCGTAAGCGATGCGCCGTCACAGGGCCGCAGCACCGTCTCCGTCGTGATCTCCATCGCCCGGATACGACTCGCGAAAGTATTCGCCGAGAGATGTCGGAGCGCCTAGTTCCTGCCGTGATCGAAAACTCTAGCTCTGCGATTAAGACTAAAAATGGAACGATCTTAGTAACTATTTCTTCGTGTTCACGTTGACTGAGCCGCCCGGTAAGATATGCGTTGAGCATGATGCTTTTTGTGCTCCTTGCTAAAGTCCTGTCGATACTACGTTTCTGGCTCGAATTCTGCGTTGGCTTCTTTCTGGGGCTTATAAGTTTTTATGTAGTTTTGACGTCTATTTGCTACACGGCATATAGGCTGGGCTTGATTGCTGTGTGAGTTCGAGTTTGGGCACAAAAAGCGCACTGCGCCCCGCGAAAAGCGAGACCTTCAAGCGATTTCGAACGGCTGGAAAGTCCTCAATAAGAGACCGTTTGCGTTACATCGACCGGAGAAGCCGATCGTTCAGTTCGGTGCGGGCCCAAGCCCAGCGGCAGGAACTACCGCGAGGTGAACCGGGCGAGCCGATGACGCTGGCCGAGGCTGGGGCGGAGGTTACGCGGTGCATAAGGGCAGGCGAAGGCCGAGAAGAAGCGAGACGAGCGCTATAGGCCGTCGCGTCAAAGAAACAGCCGAGTGTGAGGACCATTCGGCTGTTTCAGGACGCGGGCGCGCAAGATGGATTAGCTAGCTCCGCTTGTTCAGCATCTTGATTGCGAATTTAGCGGTGAGTAGCAGTTGCCTTGTCGCGGAAACCTCGTGAGGGTTCAGCGAAAAGTCTGGTATATCGTCACTTCTATCGTCGCTCCAAAGTTCGACCCGCGCACCGTCCAGCTCGTTATGCGTAACGACGACATCGAGGTCGCCCACCTTGCCCATATCGCAATAGATAAACTCGCCGAGGTTATCCTCCTTCGCCTCCGCGATGGCTGCGTCCACTATTTTGCGGGCGAGAACCTTGGGCGGAAGGTCGGCGGGTCTCTTTTTCCGGTACGATGCTTAAATGTCCCATCGGCCTCATTGACTTGGGCATAGGCTATCCGGATTGGAGACCCCGGCGAGAAATCCGAAGCTGCTTACTTCGCTGGGTTCGATGGAGCGGCAGGTTCTAAAGCGGCAGTAGGTGCCACCGTGGTGGCGCTGATTGCAGTCTTGTGCTTGCCGCCCTCCCAATAAGCAGAAAACCACGTCGTGTGGCTCAGGAGAGCGTAATGCACGAGGAGCGCGATCAGAGTGACCGCGCCAAGGAACAGAGGAAGACCGATCTTTGGGGGAACGACCAGCCAAATACCGGCTTGTCCATCGTCAAAAGCCATGCTCAGTTCTCCTAGTGTGTATGATTTAGTGTAGCCGAGGGGTCAGGCTTCCGCCAAGGTCAAGCCAGTCGGATAGACTTCATAACTCACCTTCTAGAAGGATTTTCTATGTACCTCGAGCTACGCCTGCACGATGACCAAACAGCAGCCCAAGCGAGACCGTTGAAGTGTCCGCATGTGCTGACTCTCAGACGAATAAACTCGGAGTGACAAAGTGTGTTGCGTGTGTCATTCCGACGCACCTAGCGATCACCCGCGCCATGATTCGAGGCCAAGAGAGTTGGAACTGACCATTGGCAAAAGGCGCTGGATGGAATCCGCCCGGAACGCTGGGCAGCCCGGATGAGCGAAGAGTTTTTGGAGTTGTTGTGGGTGCCGGAAGCGCCCCTGCCGATGCAGCCCGAGTTGGAAAAGATGGTCAATAAGGATCGTGGCCGGTCCTTGCTTCACCGCCGCCGAATTACAGAAACCCAAACTGGAAGAGCGCAAGGCCCCCGGAACGGTTCAGATGACGACACCAGCGATGACTGACGGTCGGGCTGCCTCTGGGGCTTGGGCTGACAAATGTCGAGCATCTGCGGCGACTAATTCCTGGCCGCCTCGATCCCCAAATTCAACGGCGCGCCACCTTCAGCCTTGGCCGCGATTGCAATCTTCATCAGCCTACGGGTGTTTTCGCTGCACCTCTTCCCTGCCATTTCAGCCGTTGCATATGAAAAACCATTGCACGACAGCCTTTCAGCTAATAGCGTTTAACCAACGCAGGACACTGAACTCAAATGCGTTCTGCCAGTTTTCCTGGAAGACCTATTGCCTGGACATATTTCCCTATCGTTCGCCCCTAGCGTCGCATCGCTAGGGGCTTTTCATTACAGGACAACGACTAGGTCGCGGGAATAGTCCGTTCCCGCGGAAAGAAGAGCTTCCGGCCCGCACCTCGCTACGGCCCATTCGGGCCCATCGAGGAAATGTCCGGCGGCGGAATGATGTCCTGGGGACATGGCGGCTGGGCTCGCGCCATGCTTACCAGCAGTTGATGCGGTCTTGCCGGCAGCTGGACCGGCCTCCGGTCAGTCGTTTCCAAACTTCTCGATTTGAAAAAACACTGCGAATCCGCCGGCCGGTGAGGCGAAGTCTGCAAGCCCGCTCAGAACGAGACGAGCCAGTCCGGCAGCACGGCCAGGGCGCCTGCGGCGATCGCCGCGCCATAGGGGACCGTGCGCGCAAGGACGGATTCTTGGCCGAGACCAACTTTCGCGGCACTGACCGCGAGGTAGGTGAGGGAAAGGACGCCACCCGCTAACGCGGTTGCAGCCAGAAACGGAAGAAGGTTCTCGAACCCGAACCAGAGCGATGCCGCAGCAAGAAGCTTGGCATCCCCGCCTCCGATCATGGACTGGGAAAAAAGCAGAAATCCAAAAAGCAGAACCGCGCCAGCGCACGCGGCGTGGGCCAATATCTGGGCGATCGGTATCCCGGCCGCTACGGCAAAAACGGCAAAGCACGCGGCGAGCGCCAAGACAACCGTATTGGGGATTGCGCGGGTGAGAATATCGACAGCGGCGGCCCATACCAGAATGACAGGTAGGGCCGCCGCCGCCGTCGCGGTCAGGGATGAGTCCATAAGCGGCGAACCAGATCGTTTAGCGGAAGCTTTCAGCCCATCGCATGAAGATTGAACGAGCGCAGATAATCGCGCACGCGTTCAACGACGATCTTAACCTCTTCGTTCATCTGACCTGCCAGCGTAATGAGGGCCACACAGAAGCCGGCTGCGATCAGGCCGAGCTCGATAGCTGCGGCCCCTGACTTGTCTTGTAGAAACTCTTCAAGTTTTCTACGCATAACACTCCTCCAACGCAGACGCCCGGAAGCGGCGTCTCCCTGCACGTTAGGGCTCGAGCTATTAAAGGCAGTTTAATTCGAATTTGCCCCCAAATTGAATTGCATTTGATGGTTAGCGGCGTTTTAGGGATGATGCTTGGCGCTTCCTGAATCCTCTGAGCAGAACCCGCCAATCCACCCGAACGGACTGTCACTCAGGCTCGGGATCGATGCAGTCAAGACCTTGCCGCTTGACGGTCCGAATGGACCCTGGCGAGGCGTCCACCCAGTGCACGCCACAACCTGACGCCATCGCAGGATGCCAGTTTCTTTACATCAAATTCTAGCGTAGACGTCCTCGAAACGCACGATGTCATCCTCGCCGAGGTAGGGGCCGGATTGAACCTCGATCAGCGTCAAAGGGATAAGCCCTGGATTTTCCAGCCGATGCACGGCGCCAAGAGGAACGTAGATCGACTGGTTTTCGCCGAGCAGTTTGACCTCGTCATCGATTGTAACGCGGGCGGTGCCTTTCACGACGATCCAATGCTCGGCTCTGTGGTGGTGGCGCTGCAGCGAAAGGCTGCCGCCGGGTTCCACAACGATCTGCTTCACCTGGTAGCGCTCGCTCAAATGAAGCGTTTCATAACTGCCCCATGGCCGATGAACCGTGAGGTGATGCTCGACCTCGTTCCGGCCCTTAGCCGCAAGCTGCTGCACAACCTCTTTGACGGCGCCGCTATCTCCGCGTTTGGCGACAAGCGTTGCGTCCTTCGTCGACACCACGATGATGTCCTCGACGCCAGAAAGTGCAACCATGCCGCTTTCGGCGCGCACGTAGCACCGGCTCGCATTCCGAAGCAGCACGTCGCCGCGGATGGCATTCTCCTCGCCATCTTTCTCAGCGGCATCGAAGAGAGCATCCCACGTTCCAACATCGCTCCAGCCGGCATCCAGGGCTACAAGCGCAGCCTTGTCCGTCTTTTCCATTAGGGCATAGTCGATGGAATCGGCGGGGCAGTCACGGAAGCTGTCGGCAAGGCGGATGAAGTCGAAATCGATGGTCGCGTTTTTGACTGCGTCCAGGCAATATTGGACCATGCTCGGCTCAAACTTCGAGAGTTCGTCCAGATACGCCTTCGCGCCAAAAAGAAATATGCCGGCATTCCAGAAATAACCCGGTTCCGCGCAGAAGCGCTTGGCGCTTTGTTTGTCGGGCTTCTCAACGAAACGGTCCACCTTCAAAACGTGCTCGAAACCTGCGCCTGGCCCCGTTTTCACATAGCCGAAGCCGGTTTCCGGCTTGCTCGGCTTCACGCCGAACGTCACGAACAGACCGTTTTTCGCCGCCTCGTATCCGGCTTCGACGGCGTCGAGAAAGGCGCGCGGATCGTCGATGTGATGATCGGAGGGCATGATGAGCAGAACAGCGTCCGGACCACCCTTCTCAATCGCCAACTGTGCAGCGACGGCAGCGGCAGGCGCGGTGGAGCGGCCTGCCGGCTCGAGCACGATGCCTTGATGTGCGAGCTTTGCATTCTTGAAAGCGGCCGCCACACCGAACCGGTTCTCCTCATTGGTAATAATGAGAGGCAGCGCATAGGGTTTTGCAGAAGGCACCCGGCGCGCGGCGTCAACAAGAAGCGGCTCGGCGCTGACAAGCGGATGAAACTGCTTCGGGTGCTTTGCCCGCGACAATGGCCAAAGTCTTGATCCCGATCCCCCGGCGAGAATGACTGGAATAATCATGAAGCACCTCAAAAGCAGCGATAAGCTTGGACGAGTGGGGGCAAAACAATCGAAAAGCAAGTCTATTGATCGGAAGCGGGACAGCAAATGCAGTGGAAAACGCCGAGCGAGCCTGTCCCCAAGTTAAAAGCACGTTCAAAAAAGCTTGAGCACGCTACTCGGCCGGCGCCGACGCAGCTGCTTGATTGACCGGGGCCGTCCCGTGAGCCGCCTCATCTCGTGATCCGACGAATCGTCCGAGCATTCGGTGGAAGAGGCGCCCGATATCATCCATCACCATGAAGAAGGCCGGAACGAACAGCAGCGAAAGAAGCGTCGATACAAGGAGCCCTCCAATCACCGCGATAGCCATGGGCGAGCGGAACTCCCCGCCATCCCCCAGTGCGAGAGCGCTCGGAAACATGCCGCCAATCATGGCGATGGTTGTCATGACGATGGGCCGGGCCCGCTTGCGGCCGGCCTCCATGATCGCCGTCCGGCGGGGAACGCCGCGCCTGAGCTCGACGATCGCGAAATCCACAAGCATGATGGCGTTCTTTGTAACGATGCCCATGAGCATCAGGAAGCCAATGAAAACCGGAAGGCTGATGGGCCTGTCCGTCAGGAGAAGCGCGAAAATCGCGCCGCCTATCGAGAGCGGCAGCGAAAGCAGGATCGTGATGGGCTGCAGGAAGCTTCCGAACAGGATCACGAGCACGCTATAGACCATCATCACGCCCGCGCCCATCGCGTATCCGAACCCCTGGAAGGTTTCGCTCATCACCTCCACGTCACCCGATTCGCGAAGGACAACGCCGGGAGGCAGGGTCTTAGCCGCCGGAAGCGCGTACACGGCGCTCAGCGCCTGGCCGAGCGCATCCGTGCCGACCAGGTCCGCGCCGATGGCGACGCGCCGAAGCCGGTCGTAGCGCGCGATGGACGAGGGGCCTTTGCCCATTTTGACATCAGCAACCGTGATAAGGGGGACGGCGTCGCCTCGGCCCGTCTTCACTTTCAGAATTTGCAAGGTTTGGAGGCTGGAGCGGGCCTGCTCGTCGAGCTGGACGCGGATCGGCACCTGCCGGTCGGGCGCGTTGAATTTGGCGAGGTTGGCGTCGATATCGCCCAGAGTTGCGATGCGGATCACATCCGACAGGCTTTCGGTCGAGACACCGAGTTCGGCCGCGATGACGGGGCGCGGGGAGATCTGGATCTCGGGCCTGTCGAGGGCCGCGCCGTTCACGACGTTGGCCAGATAAGGCACCGTGCGGATCTCGCTCGTCAGCTGGGCCGCGGTCTCGATGACCTTCTCATTGTCGGTGCCGGTCACCTCAATAGTGAATGTGCGTTGCCCGTTTTCTTGGACGACCCAGGTGCGGATGTCGGGAACCTCCTTCAGATCCGCGCTGATGATCTGCTCAAGCTGGCGCTGGGTCAGCTTGCGGTTTTCACGCGGTGTGTAATGGACCGTCAGCGTCGACTTCCGAACCTCCTGCGCGCCGCCAGTCTCGCCCAGGATTCGGCCTCCGTCGACGAACACGTATCGCACCTCGGGTCTGCGCCGTATGATGTTTTCTGCTTTTTCGGCGATCACTTCCGTATCGCCAAGTTGCGAGCCGGGCGGCAGCTCGATGGCGAAAAGCGAGCGCCCCGTATCTTCTGCCGGCAAGAAGCCTGACGGCAGCAGGAACACGCTTCCGATCGACAACGCGAAGACCACGAAACCGAGGGCGAGCGTCGCGTAATAATGGCGAACGGTCCAGCCAATCAGGCGCGTGTAACAGCGCATGACAAGGCCTTCGCGGTCGGCCTTATCGTGCGGGCGAAGAAAATAAGCCGCAATCATCGGCGTGATGAGGCGCGCGACGAGAAGAGAGATAAGCACGGCCGCCGCGACGGTCAGGCCGAATTGCACGGAAATATTGGCCCGCAATGCCGCCCATGAAGCTCACCGGCGCGAACACCGCGACGATGGTGAAGGTAATGGCGATTACCGCAAGCCCGATTTCGTCGGCAGCTTCAAGCGCGGCGCGGTAAGCGGATTTCCCCATGCGCATGTGGCGCACAATGTTCTCGATTTCGACGATGGCGTCGTCGACGAGAATGCCGGTCACGAGCGTGATCGCCAGCAGCGACACCATGTTGAGCGAGAAGCCGAGCGCCTTCATCGCCCAGAAGGTGGGGAAGATGGCTAGCGGGAGGGTAATGGCCGCAATGATCGTGGCTCGCAAATCCCTGAGAAAGAGCAGCACCACAAGAACGGCCAGCATCGCCCCTTCGAGCAGCGTTTCCATCGCCGAGTGATAGTTTCCGATGGTGAAATCGACCGAGGAGTCGATCTTTTCGAAGCTCACGCGCGGGTTTGCCTCGGCGAGCTTTTGGATGGCATCCGAAACGCGCTGTGCCACGCTCAGATCGCTTTCGCCCTTCGCCCGAACCACCGTGAAGGCCACGACATCGCGGCCATCGAGCTTGGCGAAGGTCCGCCTTTCCTGCGCCGAATCCGTTACCTGCCCCAATTGATCGAGGCGAACCTTGCGTCCGCCCGGAATGGTGATCGAAGTCGAGGCCAGCCGCTCGACACTGCCCGCGCTCGCGAGCGCGCGGATGGACTGCTCCGCCCCGCCGACTTCGCCACGGCCACCGGCAAGGTCGGTATTTGTGGCACGAAGCTGTTGATTGACTTCGCCTGCGGTAATGCCGAGCGCAAGGAGCCGCTCAGGAATGAGAGAAACGCGGATCTCGCGTTTCACGCCGCCGACGCGTGAGACCTGCGCGACGCCCCGCACGCCCTGGAGCTTGCGGGCCACCGTATCGTCGATGAACCAGGACAGTTGCTCCAACGTCATCGACGGAGCGGAAGCGCCATAAGTTACAATCGGCAGGCCCTCGATGTCGAGGCGCTGGATGATCGGCTCGTTGATCGTCCGCGGCAGTTCTTGGCGAACTTTCGAGACCGCATCCTTCACATCGTTGACGGCTCGGTCCGTGTTGGTGCCGAGTTGAAACTCGATTGTCGTCATGGAAGAGCCGTCCGTGATGGACGACTTGATGTGCTTGACGTTCGTGACGCCCGCCACCGAGTTCCTCGACGCGCTTTGTCACCTGCGTTTCAAGCTCTACGGGAGCCGCGCCAGACTGTGTGATGTCAACGGTGACAATCGGAATGTCGATGTTGGGAAAGCGCGTGATGGCCAGGTTGCGAAAGCTGAGAAGCCCCAGCGTCATCAACACCAGGAAAAGCACAAGCGAAGGGATCGGCCGCCTGATCGACCACGCCGAAATATTCATTTACTCACCCCGATGCCGGCGCTTTGGGCGGTTTGCTTGTCGTCAAATTGCGGGGAGATGATATCCCCGCTCCGGAGAAGCGAGCCGGCTCGCATGACGACAACCTCGCCTTCCTTGAGCCCTTCCTTGATCTCCACGCTATCGCCCGAGAGAAGACCGGGCTTAACGGTGCGCTCGCGCACTTTGCCGTCCAGGACAGCGAGCACGGTTGCGCTGTCATTCTGGTAAAGGACTGCGGTTGACGGGACCCCAATCGCGTCGCGCTGCCCAGCATCAATCATGGCTTTCGCGAACATGCCGATGCGCAGATCCGAGGCGTCGCCCAGAAAAATGCGGACGCGGCCAAGCCGGCTGGACGCGTTGACTTCCTGGGAGACGAGCCTCACGGTTGCCGAATGCTCGTCTACGCCCTCGAGCTCGACGCGGGCGCGCTGGCCAGCCTTGAGCTTGGTCATATAGAATTCAGGCACCTCGGCGTCGAGTTCGATCTCCCCATCCTTGATGATGCGAAAGAGCGGTTCGGCCGTGGAGGACGAGACTGACCCCATGCGCGCAGTGCGGCGGCTGATGACGCCGTCTGCTGGAGCGCGGATGTCTGTCCTGCTAAGCTTGATCTCCAGTTCCTGGCGCTGCGCCCGCATAAGGGTTTGCTCGGCTTCGGCAAATTTCAGGCCCTCTTTCTGGGCTGCAAGCCTCGCCCGAGCCGTGCGGAACGCTGCATCCCTGTCGTCGAAGGTCGCCTGGCTTGCCACGCCAGACTCTCGCAACGGCTTCACGCGGTTGAAGGCGTCCTGCACTTGGCGAAGCGTCGCTTCGCTTTCAGTAATCTGATTGCGGACCTGATCCTCCGCGGCCTGAGTTTTCGAGAGGGAGGCGGAGTTCTGGGCCAACTGCGCTTCCAGAATTTCGCGCGACAGCCTAGCCAGGACCTGACCCTTCTGAACGTGGTCGCCTTCCTCGGCCAGAAGCTCGGTCAGCCGGTATCCATCGATCTCGGGGCCGACCAGAACCTCCTCACGCGGCACCAGCGACCCGGTCACCAAAACGTTATCCACAAAAGATATTTTCTTCGCTTCCGTCACCGTCACAGCCGGAGGCTTCGCCTTCTGCGCGAGTTTGCCGGTGGACGCGGCCTCCTCGGCGAAAGCGGCGCCGCCCGCAAGGCAGGCGATCAACGCCAGCCCTAGCAAGCCCGAATGGAACGGCAATTGTCTCGGGTTTCGAAACATGATCAATCACGCCTTCCTGTTCTTTTCATCCGGACTCGCGAGAGGCACAGGCGCAAGAAGCGCCTCTATCATGGTCATCATCGCGGGGATGATGGACTTTGGATCGAAGTGCGGATCGAGGCTGCGGCGCTGGAAAAGCCCATCCCCGAGCGCGCCCATTGCCCCAACAATGATTTCTATGGGCAGCTTCGGCTTGATCCGGCCCTGATCTCTTTCCCTTTCGAGAAGCTCGATGAGGCTTTCATTCACGGCTTTGTCGATGCTCCGGACGGTATTTCCGATCAGCGCGTTGCGGCCTGCTTCCGCCCCGATCTCGACGTGGAGGCGCACCTTTTCTATGGGCTCGTTACAGCAATACTGCTCTGCCATGCAATGGAGCGCGGCCAGGAAGTCGGTCGCCTCGGTCATTTTGGCCAACTCCTTGCCGAAGCGTTCTTTTTCCCGCTCGCATAAGCCTATGATCAAGGCCTCTTTTGAGACGAAGTAGGTGTAAAGTGCGCCAGAGCTCACGTCAGCCTCGCGGCAGATCTCATCCATGGTCGCGTGGTGAAAGCCCTTGCCGATAAAGCAGCGCTCAGCCGCGTCGAGGATGTGCTCACGGCGGGCGTGCTGTGTTTTTGGAGCCAGTTTCGGCATAGCTGCCTTGCGAAGCTTGAATGACAGATAAAAAGGGAACGCTCGCTCTTTTTGCAAAGACATTCACGGCGAAGTTATGGCAAGTTCAAGATGAAAACTATCGTGGAAAGTCGCAGGCGCTCAGGATCTTACCCGTTTGCCGGACAGCGGCGCGTTTCAGGAACTCGGACGCCGTCAACCCGAAAACAGGGTGATGCCAGAAGGGCGCCACGTCCGAAAGGGGCTGCAAAACGAATGCCCGCTGGTGGGCGCGCGGGTGCGGCAGTACGACGCGCTTACCTTCGACCGGCTTTTGCATCTTCCAGTTGTAAATGACCCCCTTATAGCTCACGATGTCGAGATCGAGTGGCCTGGCTTTCCACCGCTGCGAATCTTTTGCTTCACATCGCCCCGCTTGTGCCTCAATCCGCTTCAAGATTTCCAAAAGAGCGTAAGCGGGCAACGCTGTGTAAGCCGTAGCAATTGCATTAAGGAAGTCGGGTTGGGGGTGGCCGCCATAGGCGCGCGTACGGTACAACCTGGACGCGTTCTTGATTTCGATGCCTGAAGCGGCGAGTTGGATTAAAGCTCTGCATATAGATTGATGCGGCGTTCCGAAAACACCATTTAAATTAGAGCCGAGCGCAATAATGATCATGCCACCTTGATATCATTCGCAATGTCTTGGTATTCTAGATTCCATAGCTATATTTTTGGCATGATTCGGAATTGTGGGCCGTTTTAGCCAAAATAGATAGAAGCAACAACTCCGAAGTTCGCAGCCAAGGTAACCGGATGAATTTCTACGCAACTGAGCGAATTGCCCTTTTCATAGACGGGGCAAATCTCTATGCCACAGCTAAAGCTTTAGGCTTTGATATTGATTACAAGCGTCTCTTGAATTTTTTCAGAAATAAGGGCGTCTTATTGAGAGCGCTTTATTATACGGCTCTCGCAGAAGAACAGGAATACTCCTCGATTCGCCCACTCATCGATTGGCTCGATTACAATGGGTATTCCATGGTAACGAAGCCCACAAAAGAGTTCACAGACGCTTCGGGCCGCCGCAAAATCAAGGGCAATATGGACATTGAACTTGCGGTGGATGCCATGGAATTGGCTGATCATCTTGATCACATCGTTTTATTCTCTGGCGATGGGGACTTCCGCACGCTCGTCGAAGCGCTTCAGCACAAGGGCAAAAGGGTCAGCGTCGTGTCGACTTTGACCACACAACCACCCATGGTTGCGGATGAACTTCGTCGCCAAGCCGATCAGTTCATCGATTTGGCCGATTTGCAGAAAGATATCTGTCGCACCCAGCGCGCTGAGAATGGCCGCGAATATCAGGCTCATATCCACGAGCAACGGATCCATGAGCGTATGAGCGCCGCGGCTGTTCTTCGCGAAAGCCAGGTTGACGCTGAGTAGGTATCGAAGGGGGGCGTGACCTTGTCAATTGCCCCTTCCCTTGCGATGGAAACGGATGAAGGTGCGTCGAGCGAGCCGCAGCGGGACTGCCTTTTCTGTCCGCGCCTCGTTGATTTCCGCCAAACAAACCGGTGCAATCAGCCGGGTTGGTTCAATGCTCCAGTCCCATCTTTCGGTCCTCGCGATGCATCGCTTTTGATTGTCGGACTTGCCCCGGGGCTCAAGGGGGCAAATCGCACAGGGCGGCCGTTCACCGGAGACTATGCGGGACTGCTTCTCTATGAAACGCTCCTCGCCTATGGGTTCGCTCGGGGGACTTATGATCAACGCCCCGACGACGGGTTGGTGCTCACAGGCTGTCGCATAACGAATGCCGTGCGCTGCGTTCCTCCCGAGAACAAGCCGACACCGGACGAAGTTGCGGCCTGCCGCGGCTTCCTATCGGCGACACTGAGCGAAATGCCAAAAGTGCATGCCATCCTTGCATTGGGCCGAATTGCATTCGAGACGACATTGCGCGCATTGGTTCTCAAACCGTCGCAGTATAAATTCAGCCATGGTGGCGCTGTAGACTTGGGTGGAGGCCGTACGCTCTTCGGCAGCTATCACTGTTCTCGTTACAACACGAATACAGGCAGGTTGACACCGGAGATGTTCAGGGATGTCTTCGATAAAATAGCGGCGTATTTGAAAAACGCTGCCTGAGAATCAGAGCTCACGCCATGCTGGAAATATCGACAGATAAAGTTGCTCATGTCATTCTCCGGGCTCGCGAGGTCGACGTCAAAACCGAGGCCTGGGACGATGAAAACGATATCGATCGCGACGATGTTAACACCGAGACGATCCTTGAAGACTTGCCCGATGACGCCACCCGGCAAGAATTGAAGGAGTTTCTTGAAAGTCTCAATGAAGATGAGCTGGCAAGTCTGATCGCATTGGCTTGGATTGGCCGCGGAACGTATGCTCCAGCCGAGTTGGACGAAGCGGTCACGACAGCTAAGTCAGAGCACGGCGGCAACGGCGTCGCGTATCTTTTCGGCCTCCCCTTGCTGCCAGATTATCTTGAGGACGGCCTCGATCAGCTTGGCATTTCCGTCGAGGATGCCGAGCAGCGCATCATGCGCCCTTCATAACTCGCAGCTATTTTCCTCGCATTGCAACCCGCAGGCTTGCTCATTAGTCTGCCTGGAGGGGTTTTACGAGGGGATTTGGTATGCCGGTGTTTTTCATATCCGACACCCATTTCGGGCACGAAAACATTATCCGCACGTGCCGGCGGCCGTTCACAGGCGCTGCGGAGATGGACGAGGCGCTTGTCGCTCGTTGGAACGAACGCGTCGGAGCAGCCGACATAATCTACCATCTCGGCGATTTCTGTTACAGGAACTCGCGCGGCGCCGACACCTATTTGCGGCAACTGAACGGCCAGATCCATCTCATCGCCGGCAATCATGACGACGAGACGATCGCCCATCACGCCGCGCTGTTTGCGAGCGTGAGCCACATCCGCGAAATCCATGAGCGCGGCCATCGCATCGTTTTGTGCCACTATCCGATGCGCGAGTGGCACGGCTCGTGGGACAAATCCTGGCACCTCTTCGGACATGTTCATGGCCGTCTCGATCACGAGCCGCATGGATACAGCATCGATGTCGGCGCCGACGCCCATGATTTCCGCCCTTGGAGCCTCGATGAGATCGAGCTGGAGTTTGCGGGGCGCACCGACCCGTTCAACGAAGGGCGTCGCCGGCCGATTCGATCGCCCTGAGCGGGTCGAACCATCTAAGCTTGCCACCGCAAGCATTTCAAGCTTTCAGAGCGTTCTCGGCCGGACACTTCAAGTTCCATCGAACTCCCGCCGGCTCGTATTCGAGCCGGACCTTGGCGTCGAGGGCATCCTCCGCCATGCGCAAGAGCACCGTCTGGCCAAACCCATTGCGGCTTGGCGCCATCACGGGAGGGCCATCGTTCTCGATCCAAATTATCGAAAGCGACAGCCCTTCTTCGCTCTCATCAAGCGACCAATCCAGGAGAATAGAACCTGTGTCGTTCGAAAGCGCGCCGTATTTGCAGGCGTTGGTTGCAAGCTCATGCACCGCCATCCCGATCGTCTGCGCCGCCGATGCATTGAGTTCGAGCGCGGGACCGCTAAGCCTCACCCGCGATCCCAATGCATCCTTGAAATGAGAGAGCTGCGAGCGGATGAGATCGATGACCCCCACCCCCTTCCACTTGTTTCCGACGAGAAGGTCCTGACTCGCAGCAAGCCCCCGAATGCGCTCGGCGAAAAGCTCAACGAATTCGTCGCGGGTCTCGGTTCGGGCCGTATGGCGCACAATAGCCTGGACTACGGAAAGGAGATTCTTGGAGCGATGGTCAACCTCCCGAAGAGCGTAAGCCATGTGCTCTTCAGCCTGTTTCCGCTCCGTGATGTCAAAAGCGACGCCGACCATACGGGTGGCCTCGCCGCCCTCGAAATAAACTCGGCCCCTCGATGCGATCCAATGCAAGGAGCCGTCCGGCCAAATCGTTCGCATCTCGACGTCATAGTCTTTGCCCTGGCGGATCGTCTCCGACACCGCGGCGTCGATCCTCTCGCGATCATCCGGATGAAGCGCGCTCAAAAATACTCCGTAGCTCATCGGGACATCGAAGGCTACGCCGAAGAGAACCTTGCAGCGGTCCGTCCATGTAAGGTCTTGTGTCCGCAAATCCCAGCTCCAGCGGCCAAGGTTTGCGGCTTCCTGCGCCAGTTGCAACTCGGCTTCGCTTTCGCGCAGCCTGGCCTCGACGCGGCGGCGTTCGTCCTCCGCCTCCTTCCGCCTGGTGATGTCCTCCACGACCGAGATGAAATAATCGAGCGTCCCATTTGCTTTTCTGGCGCTGCCGACCGTCAGATTGACCCAAATCGGGGAACTGTCCTTCCGGATGTAGCGCTTTTCCATGCTGAAGTTCGAAATCGCCCCCGAAAGCACGTGCTGGCGCTGAACCAGATCGACGGCAATGTCGTCGGGATGGGTAATGTCCTGAAAGGTTTTTCCGGTCAGTTCTTCCGCCGTATAGCCCACGATATCGCAATAACGCTTGTTGACCATAAGCCAGCGCCCATTCGGGTCAACATGGGCGATGCCGACGGCAGCGTTCTCGAACGTCGTTCGAAATCGCTGCTCGCTCTCGTAAACGCGGGGTTCAGAGAAATCTTGGCTTACGCTTTCGAGATCGTTCTCCGACCCAGAAAAGACTTTAACGTGTTCGGCCATCAAGGCTGACGGAGCCTATTAGTGTCGGCGAATGAGGCTCTGGTGTTTGGTATACCAAGCTCACAACCTTTATACATCGTTACGGGAAAAGCTTCAACCAAAGACACCTGACCCAGTGTCATTTCCAAACCATTCGCCAAGGAGCGCGAACTCGCGCGAGGTGATGGTTCCGAGAAATTCGTCCGAACCTTTCATGGCACGGAAAGCCTGATAGCCCCTTTCAAGGAAGCTCTGCAAATCGGCAAGCCCAGCCAGAACGGCGGGCTTTCTCATCATCGAAAGCGCTGTCCCGATGAAGGCTTTTTTGGTGAGCCTGTCGAGGGACTTGCCGAGATGCGCGATAAGCTCGATCTGCCGCTCGCGGTCCGGGCGGCGCCCCACGGTCCGGTAGGCCTTCACATAATCGTCTTTGGTTAGGGAGAAGACTTTTTTCTTCAGCGCGGCGACCATGTCCGCATCAAGCGATTCCGAGAGCGTGTTCAGCTCGATGGCATCCGCCACGGTTTCGAGGCCTGGAACAGGAAGCACCTTCGACATGAGAGGCAGGATGCGCCGGACTTCCTCCTCATGGCGGCTCAGATCTTTCGGGCCGTATATATCGTTCAGAAAGAACGACGCTGTGTTCGCAAAACGCGGGTTCTCGAGCAGCCCGGCATGGGTGCGGGCAAGCCGGTCCGCCTGCCAGATGCGCAAGGCTTCCCGCGCGGCTTGTCCTTTGGGATCGGCAGCAAGCCTCGCTCTCACCTGCGCCGCGATATCGAGCTGAGCTTCAATCCGCGAAACACTATCGTTCTTGGTAGTCAGTCGTTTTCCTTTGTGATGTATTTACGAAGAACGACCAGCATTGGCAACTTCGAATATTTGAGCCTGAAGCTCAAGGATTGTAGTGCAGGCGACTTCAGGCCTCGATTAAGGCAGGTTGATCTAGAGCTGAAAAGGTGAACCGCAATGTCGAAAGCGGAACGCATGTCATCCGTGGACACGACGTGGCTGCGTATGGACCGGCCGGCCAATCCGATGGTCGTCGTGGGGCTCCTCATCCTCGGGGGGCCACTCGACATCGATAAGCTGGAAGAAACCATCGCCCAGCGTTTCCTCGCCATTCCCCGGTTCAAGCAGCACGTCGAAAGCCGCGGCGGAGACCATTGGTGGGTCGACGATCCATACTTCGACGAATCCAGGCACATCAAGCGCGTCCGGCTTCCAGGCAAGGCTGACCAGAGGGAGCTTCAGCACTACGTCGCTCAGCTTGCTTCCGAACATTTGGACAAAGCCCGGCCGCTTTGGCAAATGCACATCGTCGAGGATTACCAAGGCGGCGCCGCCATCATAATCCGAATTCATCACGCGATCGGCGACGGGATGGCGCTTATCGGCTTGATGCTGTCCGTGATGGACGGCGGCGATCAGCGCGCATGGACGGCGCATTCCGAGGCAGAGCCCCCGGAATGGCTGTCCCTGCCCGGGATCAAGAGGCTGCAAAAGAGCCTCGGGATAACAACGGACCTTTTGAAGGAAGCGACGGCCCTGGCGGCCAATCCCGCAAAGACCGCGAGGATTGGTGCGGGCGTAGCGGGAGAACTCGCCTGGCTGCTGCTGATGCCGGAAGACAGCTGGACGCGGTTCAAGGGAAAGCCCTCGGGCAACAAGCGCGTAGCCTGGACCGATCCGATCCCGCTTCATGAGGTCAAAGCTGTCGGCAAGACGCTCGGCTGCACCATCAACGATGTGCTGCTTGCCTCGGTTGCCGGTGCGCTCTGCCAATATCTGAAAGACAAAGGCGACCCCGTAAATGGCGTCGAAATCCGGGCTCTGGTTCCGGTCGATATGCGAAGGAGCTACGAAGCCGGCCAGCTCGGGAACAAGTTCGGAATTGTCGGCGTGGAACTGCCTGTCGGCATCGAAAGCCCTCTGAAGCGGGTGTACGAAGTGCACCGCCGCATGCAAGCCTTGAAGCAATCGCTTGAGCCTCCGGTTACGCTTGGCATGTTCGCCGTTCTCGGCTACGCGCCGCAAGTGCTGCAGGACCGGCTTTTCAACATGCTCATCCACCGCGCAACCGCCGTCATGACCAATGTCCCAGGGCCGCAAAGCCCGCTTTATCTTGGCGGCGCGGAGATCAAGCAGATCATGTTCTGGGTTCCGCAATCGGGCGATATCGGGATGGGGGTCTCGATCCTGTCTTTCAACGGCATGGTGCAGTTCGGCCTCATCACCGACGCGCAGATGGTGCCCGATCCCGAGGCAATCATCGCGCATTTCGGGCCGCAGTTCGAGGAGCTGCTTTATTACGTGCTGATGTGGCCTTGGGGCGAGGCCAACGCCGATGCCGTTGACCATGCGGCGCAGCATTCAGCGGCGGAAGCGCCCGTAACCCGATCCCGCAAATCGCGCTCTGCAGCAAAGCCGCGCGCCAAAAGTACCCCGGCCTAGCCGCCAGCCGCTTCTGAACCAAAAACCGAAGCGCCGGCCGCAAACGCGCGCAAGTCGCGTCCTGCTTCGCAGCCGCGCACAAGGGGAACTCAGGCAAAAACGGTCACGCAGGCGCAGCCGCAAGCCGCCCCGGAACCGAAGAACACGGCAAGGCGGAAGCTGCCCCGGAAATAGCAGCAGCCTGGGCGAGCAAGATTGAGAACCCAACCGTCGCTCACTCTTAGATGGCGCCGCAAGTCTCCAGCGCGGCGGCTGAGGCGGTAAGCGGAGCTTGAGCTGCTGCAACAGGAACTGGTGGTCTGGGCTGCACGATAATATAATAGTTTTCGCCTTTCATAGTCTGTCGCCTTCCGCGCTGAATAATTCGAATACGCTTTTCGCGTTTGGCGTACACAACCACCAAAGTGCCGTCCCCGACGCGGATCCTCGAAGGCGATAACCGCGTGCTCAAATCTTACGCGCCCTCTATCTCTGGGATACGGATCTTACGGGCTTCGGCGCCGTTTCCACGCAGACAGGCGCATGCAGCTATTTTATTGAATATCGCCTCGGCGGACGCGGCACGCCGTCCAGGCGCGTGACCATCGGCAAGCATGGAGTGCTGACCCCCGATGGGCACGAAAAGTCGCCAAGGTGGAACTCGGCAAAGTTAACGGTGGCACCGATGTGGCACAAGCCAAGAAGGACGAACGCGACAAGCTTACAGGCCTCACGTTCAAGGACATGGTTGAGCGCTACCTCACGGTGCATGCCAAAGATATGCGCTACTGGCGGCGCGCGGCTTCAATCCGCGGACCTGAAAGCGATCATGGACAGACCCATCGCTCTCATCACGCGCGCTCAGATCGCCGGCATCACCGGTCAGGCGCAGGGACGCTCGAAAGCTGCTACGCGGCTTCTCTTGGCGGACATGAGGCCGATTTTTGCATGGGCGCTCAATCAGGGCGCCATCGAAAGCAATCCCATGGGCGGGATGCGCGGACCAGCTCTCTCCCAGGCTCGCGACCGTGTTCTCGGCGATGACGAGATCAAAACTTTTTGGCACGCCGCAAACGAACAGGGTTGGCCCTTCGAGAACGTGTTCAAGCTCCTGCTTCTGACGGGACAACGACGCGAAGAAGTGGCCGGCATGCGGTGGCGGGAGTTGGACCTCGATAACGCCACCTGGACCATCGCCAAGGAGCGCTGCAAGAACGGAAAGGCCCACCATGTGAATCTGAGCCCGGATGCCGTTCGCATCCTTGCCCCGCTTGGCGGCGCCGGCGCGACCCGTTCTGGTGACATCGAGTTCTCGACAACCGGCACAACGCCTGTGAGCGGCTTCTCAAAGGCTAAGGCCCGCCTGGACAAGTACATGCAGGAGCTTCTCGGCGACAAATCCCAGCCCTGGCGGACACACGATTTAAGGGTCCCTCCGCGCTCGGCTTCCAACCTCACGTCATCGAACGAGTTCTCCACCACCTCTCCGGCGCGCAGGGCGGGCTCGTGGCGTGTATCAACGGCATGAATACAGCGAGGAGCGGAAGCGGGCGCTCATGAGTTGGAGCGAGTATGTGGCCGAGATCGTGAATTTGGAGCCGGACGCTTAGGATTGGAGACCACCCCCTTTTCTGCTCGCGGAGAGCGAGTTTCAGGATCAGGTCGTGCGAGATTTAGGAGAATTTTTACCGGATTCTAAGAAAACTAAGGCGATTTGGAGCAGACGGATAAAAGTACCTGCAATCAATGAGTTATGGCAACACAAAGCCGCGCGCCTAAGCGGTGTTTCCTGGGCTTTGCGGCTTATAGCGTGTATAATATTCTTAATGCCAGGGCTTATCCTGAGTTGTATGAGGAACGCCCTTGTAGCGCCCGTGGACAGCCGCGCGTTCAAGACGGCGATGTTGGGGCGATATTATCAAGCTTACGAAAGCGCACCGAACGACGAGTTGTTACGCACGGCCGTCAGAACACTGCAGGCGCGGGCGATTTACGAGGGGGAGGAGCATTCTGTTGCCCTTCGTGTCGCAGCGCTTGACGGCTGCAATTATCTCGATCTTGCAACGCCCGATGGCGCGGTCGTGAAAATAACTCCGGGTGTCTGGGAGATCATCGAAAAATCGCCTGTCCGCTTCTGGCGATCTCCCAGCATGCACCCACTGCCAACACCGAAGCGCGGCGGAGACATCACAGCGCTTGCCAGACTCCTGAATGTCTCCAGCAAACACGACTTCATTCTGGCGGTCATGTGGGCCATGGCGGCACTAAGTGAGGGGCCGTACCCGATCGCTGCTTTCACGGGTGAGCAGGGCACAGCCAAGTTTTCTTCGACGCGCATCCTGAGGCGGATTATCGATCCGAACAAAGCGCTTCTGCGATCGGCACCGGGTGACGAACGCGACCTCATGGTCATGTCCAAGAACTCTCATGTGCAGACGTTTGACAATCTGTCAGGACTGGCCGCTTGGCTTTCTGACGCGCTCGCAAAGCTGGCGACAGGGGGCGGATTTTCCTATCGCTCGCTGTACTCGAATGATGAGGAATTCATATTCGAGGGCCGCCGCCCGATCATCATGAACGGCATCGAGGATTTCGCCACACGGGGGGACCTTGTGGATCGGTGCCTGTTCCTACGCGTCGCCCCGATCCCCGAAGACAAACGGAAGACCGAACGCGAGCTGGCCAAGGAGATCGACAAAGAGATTGGCGGCATCCTCGGAGCGCTCCTGGACGCGGCAGCCTATGGATTGGCGCATCCGGTCAACCTGACATCGAAACCGCGCATGGCCGATTTCGCGCAGTGGGCGGCGTCCTCTGAGGGGCATTTTGTAGGCACACGATTGCCGTCCGGCGAAGTGTGGGATGTTGGCGACTTCATCTGCGCCTACGACGAAAACCGCAGAGACGCGATGGCGACGGTGCTCGATGCGGATTGTCGGCGTGGCCGTTATGGCGCTGATGGACGGTAGGAGCAGTGTGATCGGCACAGCAACGCTGCTGCTCGAGAAGCTGGCGGAAAAAGCAAGCGAAAGCACAAGGCGCGGCAAGACTTGGCCGGCCAATGCGCGCGCTCAGTGGGCGTCTGAAACGACTTGCACCGGCCTTGCGGAAGGTCGGTGTGCAGGTAACGTCGCACAAAAGTGCGGATGGCAACTCACGTCTCCTCACAATCTCGAAGGGAGATGGGGCGGAGACTGGACGGAGGAGGCGTTCGATGTGCCGTTTTGAGGGTTCGGACGCAATTGCGTCCGGAACACGTTTTGCGTCCGATTTTGTGTCCGAACTAAACCACTGATATCTAACGATAGATTGGCATTTCGGACGCAACGGACGCAAAATGCCCTACCTCTGGCGGGGGCTGTGATGCGCAGGACAGTTGTGCTGTTCCGTCCGTCCATCCTCCCTCCCCCTACTTTCCTTCTCCAACAATAGAAATTTTGCGTCTGTTGCGTCCTAAATCACATAAATACAAACAAAAACAATGTGTTAGTACGGACTTAAAACCAAAAATCTTGCGTCCGATTTGCGTCCGCAAGGATCGTGTCCCATGACGTGGTGTAGCTGACGGCTGGCATCGGCGATGCTCCGGCAGGGCCGGGAAGGTCAGGCTGCCACAGCGGGCAAAATCTGCCACCCCCCACAAATTCTAGAAAGGCTCTGAAGGCTATGCCGCCTATTACCGATTTGGTTCTACGCCGCAGGGAAAAGCCAACCCGATCCGGCTTCGTTTACGAGGTTCTCCGAGACGGAAAGGTCTTGCTCGCCTCGATCAGATTGCTATTTCCTCCGGGGTTAGGCCATGGTCGGCGCGCTCAGTTGCAAATGAGCCAAGCAGCCGCAAAACCCTTGTCGAATGCACGCCCACTTTTTGGTCTGACGCCAGTAGGGGCTTGACGCACCCGGACCCCTGAGCTCAGAGAACCGTCTATTACGCGAAAAGCCGTGGCAACGCTTAGTTGGCAGGCACCTCGGGGGTAAGAGCAGGAAAAGCGCTCGATGAAACAGATGAACGAATTCGGCCGCTTCGCCCCGCTATCGCTAGCTTGAATGGCGACCGAACCCGCGAGCGCAGACGTCCTTATCATCGGAGGCGGTTTGGCGGCTCTTTGCGCGGCCATTTCTGCGCGCCAGGCAGGCGTTTCAGTGCTCATGGCGGAGGCGGCGCCACGGGATCTTCGAGGCGGCAACACCCGGCATTCGCGCAATTTGCGCATCATGCATGCGGCGCCGTCGGCCGCGCTTCCTGGGGCATACTCTGAAGCCGAATTCTTGGCCGATCTCGCCAAGGCGTCCCAGGGCGCAGGCGACCCGGCGCTGGCCCACCAACTTGTGCGCAAATCCGCGCTTTTGCCGGATTGGCTGGCGGCCAGCGGGGTCGTATTCCAGAGCAAACACATTCCGTTCTCCCGCAAGACAGCCTTCTTCCTTGGCGGGGGCAAGACAGCGATCAATGCGCTCTACGCCTTTGCCGAACGCTTGGGCGTACGCATTGTATATGGGCATCCAGTCGATGCCGTGCAGTTGAGCGGGGGCGCCGCCGGACCTTTCCGCGCACGCGCCATCATCGCCTGCTGCGGCGGCGAGCAGGCCAATGCAGCGGACCATGGGTTCATCAACCGGGGCACGCCTTTCGCGAAGGGCGAGATCCTGCGCTCGCTGCTTTCCCAAGGCGTCGCGGCCACCGGCAGCGCTAAGGCCGCCCATCTGGTCGCCGTCGATGCCCGTTCCCCCGGTCATGACGGTGGCATCGTGACACGGGTCGACGGCATGGAACACGGGATAGTGGTCGATGCGTCGGGAAGGAGGGTGCAAGACGAATCCGCATTTACAGGGCCCACGCGCTATTCAATGTGGGGTCGATTGGTGGCGGAACTTCCCCAGCGCAGCGCAGCGCTGATCCTCGATGCAGATGGCATCCAGAAGATTCCGCCTTTTGCGCTGCCGCCGCTTCAGGCAGGAGACCTGCCGGATCTCGCTTCCCTGCTGCGCATGGATTTGGGCGAGGTGACGCAATCAGCGAAGCAATCGGGCCGTGTTTCCCGACCGCCATTCTTTGCTTTTCCGATACGGCCGGGCATCGCCTTTACTTGCTTTGGCGTCAAAGTTGATGAAAAGGCGCGGCTGATAAGGCAAGACGGCGCCCCTTGCGCTGGCGTGTTCGCCGCGGGCATGATCATGGCCCCCGACATCCTCGGAACCGGTTATCTCGCAGGGTGCGGCATGACCATCGGAGCGGTGTTTGGCCGTATCGCGGGAGAGGAGGCTGCCCGGTATATCCTTGGCTGAAGCCGTCGCGTCCTCGAAATTTGCGGGGTCTGCAATTACTTCGTTATGCCCTAATCGCCATCGATTGCGTGAAAGAATGTCCCCGTCACGGAGCCTCTGCGGGACCCTCTTTCGGCGCACGGCACACCGAGGGAGTCTTCGGTATCCAGGAGCGGGTCGTCATTGACCTCAATCACGGACGCATAGTGGAACTCGTGTCCGAAAATGACGTTGTGGGCTCGGCCTAGCGCGCAGTCGGACAAAAGGCGCGTCCGGCGATAACCAAGATGAAGCTTGCGTTTAGCAAAGCTCGTTTCGAGTCCGAGGAGGCCGGCCATTTGATGACGGCAGCCGGCGGAGTCCTCGAGCCCGGCGCCGAGTGCCATATAGCCTCCACATTCCCCATGGATCAGCGCGCCGCGCATAGCTGCTTCCTCAAGGCCCCTGCGGAAGCGGTCGCATTCCGCGAGCGCGCCGGCGTGAAGCTCGGGATAGCCTCCGGGCAGCCAAACCGCGTCGGCCGCCGCATCCGGGGGCTCGTCGGCCAGGGGCGAGAATGGCCGGATTTGGGCACCCGCCGCCCGCCATCCTTGCAGGATGTGGGGATAGGTGAATGAGAACGCTCGATCCTGGGCTAGTGCGATGCGCTGGCCGGGCGGCGGCACAGGCGGCTTCGACGTCGCGCTTATGTCCCCGCCGGTTATTGCGTCCGGTCCCGCGCTTGAAATGAGCGCCTCCAGGGAAACCTCGGCTGCCACGATCTCGCTCAGGGTATCGAGATAGTCCTGGAGCCGGGTCAGCTCGCTGGCCTGCACAAGGCCCAGATGCCGGTCGGGAATGACCAAGCTGTCGCGCCTGAAAACGGAGCCAAGGACAGAAAGACCGATGCGCTCGATCGCCGGTCGGATGAGACGCTCGTGGCCCGGGCTTGCAACGCGATTGAGGATCACGCCCGCAAGCCGAATGTCGTCACGGTAGGCCCGGCAGCCTAGTGCAATCGCCGCCGCCGTTTCCGCCTGGGATGAAACATCGAGCGCCAGAATGACGGGCCAACCCGTCAGCGCCGCAAGATCGGCCGTCGAGCCCTTACCGCAGCGGCCTCCCCCGGCGACCCCGTCGAAAAGTCCCATGACGCCCTCGGCAATGCAGATATCCGCGCCCGCCGCGGCCTTAGCGATGAGCTCCCCGATGAGTTCGCGCCGCATGCTCCACGTGTCGAGATTGAAGCTTGGGCGTCCCGTGGCCGCCGTGTGGAATGCGGGATCGATGTAATCGGGGCCGCATTTGAAGGGTTGGACGGTCAGGCCCCTTCGCTTCAGGGCGCTCATTAGCCCAAGCGCGAGCGTGGTTTTCCCGGCGCCTGATCGAGGAGCGGCAACGATGAAACCGGCCGCTCCGCCCTTAACGGTCATGCGTTCTCACCATGCCGGAAAGCAGGGTTCCCCGTAGCGCCGCTATGGCGCCGATTACGGTGATCGCCGGCGGTTTGACGCCGTTGGCCGCCACGTCGGCGGCTGCGTCGCCAAGGCTTGTTTCAAGCACGCGTTCGTCTTCCGTCGCGGCCGACGAGATGATGGCGACCGGAGTATCCGCGCTCAGGCCGCCGCGCCGAAGCGCGAGAGAGATTTCCGGGAGCCTCGTCAACGCCATGTAAAGGATGAGGGGTTGCCCGGTTCGCGCAAGCGCTTCCCAACGCGTGTGATCCTCGCCGGCGCAATGCCCCGTCGCCAGGATCAGGGCATGGTTCGTTTCGCGCATAGTCGCGGGTATTCCGGCAAGCGCTGTCGCCGCAAGCCCAGCTGTAACACCTGGCACGACGAAGAACGGCACGCCTGCACCTGTTAGCGCGACGGCTTCCTCCCCGCCCCGGCCGAAGACAAACGGATCGCCACCTTTGAGCCGCGCCACGCGGCGGCCCGCTTTGGCAAGGCGGATGATCGTATCGTTGATATCGCGCTGGTTTGTGGAATGCGACCCGCCGCGTTTTCCAGCGAAATGAGTTTCGGCTTCGGGCCGCACGAGATCAAAAACGCGCTTGTCAATCAGCGCGTCATAGACGACATCGTCAGCGGATTGCAGCGCATGGACTGCGAGCATGGTGAGATGGCGAGGGTCGCCCGGCCCCGCTCCGATAAGCCAGACCTCGCCTGGCCGGAACTCTGGAAACGGCAGAAATGTCTTGGGAAATTGGGTCATCTCAAAATCGTGCTATAGGGTTCGAGGGAAACAGGGAAAGCGATGAGCGGCAGCCGGACCATTTCCGAAAGCGAGCCAAGTCCGCCTCTGCGGCGGGGCTGGACCACAGGGGCTTGTGCGGCTGCAGCCGCCCGCGCCGCCTGCGAGGCGCTTGTCACGAGAGAATGCCCGCCGACAGCGGAGATCGAGCTTCCCGGAGGCGCCCGCCCATCCTTCGCCATCGCGATCTGCGAAACCGATGGCGCGAGCGCCACAGCGGGCGTCGTTAAAGACGCAGGCGACGATCCGGATGTGACGCACGGCGTCCTGGTCAAAGCGAGTGTTCGCCGTGGGGCGCCCGGCTCGGGGATTATTTTCCGCGCGGGCGAAGGGGTCGGCATGGTGACGAAGCCCGGCCTCGCCATCCCGCCGGGCGAGCCCGCGATCAACCCCGTTCCTCGCCAGATGATCCTGCTTGCCATTGAGGACGCCGCCCAGCGCCATGGCGCAAGCCTGGACGACCTCATCGTCGAAATCTCCATTCCCGGTGGCGACGCTCTGGCCAAGAAGACGCTCAATCCCCGTCTTGGAATAGTTGGCGGCCTTTCCATACTCGGAACGACGGGAATCGTGGTGCCCTTCTCCTGTGCCGCCTGGATTCACTCCATTCACCGCGGGATCGACGTTGCCCGCGCCAGCGGACTCGCGCACATCGCGGGTTCGACCGGTTCCACCTCCGAGGCGGCCGTGCAGCACTTGCACGGATTGACGGACGCCGCGCTGATCGAAATGGGCGACTTCGTCGGCGGTATGCTGAAATACTTGAAGCAACATCCGGTCCCGAGGGTCACGATTGCAGGCGGATTCGCCAAGATGACGAAGCTCGGGCAAGGATTGCTCGACCTCCATTCCAAGCGCGGGCGCGTCGATAATGAGTGGCTGGCCGGTCTGCTTCAAATCGCTGGCGGCGCGCCTGATCTTTTCGCGCAAGCGCGGGAGGCGAACACCGCGCAACATGTTCTGGAAATTGCCAGGGAAGCCGACGCGCAAGCCGCCGCGCGCCTCGGCGACCTGGTCGCGGAGGCGGCATGGACCATCGGGGCGCGCGTTCTCGACGGGTCCGGCGTTATGCTCGATGTGGCCGTGTTTGATCGCTCTGGAAAGCTTGTGGGGCATACAGACGCGAAAGCCGCTCATTCCGACCGGCCTCTGAACCGCCGCTGATAGGAAGCGTCGTACAAGGCGCTCTCGCGAAAATCCTCCGCGCCAAGAGCCTTGCCCACGAGGATAAGGGCCGTGCGTTCGATGCCACCCGCCGCCGCGACCTTTTCCACGAGCTGGCCGAGCGGGGCGCGGATGATTTTCTCCTCGGGCCAACTCGCTCTGTAAACGATGGCGGCGGGGCAATCGGCGCCATAGAAGGGCCGCAGCTCGGCAACCGATTTCTCCAGGACGTGGATCGAAAGATGAATGGCGAGCGTAGCTCCGGTCGCCGCAAACGCCGCGAGCGTCTCAGCGGGCGGCATGGCGGAGGCGCGGCCTGGCGTGCGCGTGAGCACAACGGATTGAGTGACCTCCGGCAGCGTCAACTCCCGACGAAGCGCCGCCGCAGCCGCAGCAAAGGCCGGCACGCCCGGCGTCACTGTGTAGGGGATGCTTAACGCTTCAAGGCGGCGGGTCTGCTCGCCAAGCGCGCTCCAGACGGACAAGTCCCCCGAATGCAATCGCGCCACGTCAAGACCAGCTTTAGTGGCCGCGATATATTCGGCGACGATCTCGTCGAGAGACAGGGGGGCGGTATCGACGACGCGGGCACCGGCTGGACAATAATCCAGGATCGCTTTTGGTACGAGTGAACCGGCGTAGAGGCACACCGGGCAGCGCGCGATCAAATCACGCCCCCGAACCGTGATAAGGTCCGCAGCTCCTGGTCCGGCGCCGATGAAATGGACGGTCATTTGCCTTCTCCGATTGCGATGGCGCAAGATGCCTCTTTGTTGGACACGCGGGCAGCGAGCAGGTGAGCGCCGCGCCCGGCCGCCGCGAGCGCAGCTGTCTCCGCGACCGAGGGCACTCCCTTGAGATCGAGCACAAGTTGCGAGCGGGTCAGCGCGCCCGGCGCAGCGCGAACCAATTCCGGCTCGGCGACCAATATCAACGGCAGGGAAAGGCGAGTGGCCGCTTCGAGAAGGCCCGGCTCATCGCCCTTTTCAGCTGCGGTGGCGAGCGCGCAGAGCTCGGAATGCTCCAATCCGCACTCCGAAAGCGCGGTCTCGATGCTTTGTTCTATGGCGGAGACCTGAGCCCCGCGGCGGCATCCTATTCCTGCGACGATCACGGCTTTACCGCCCGCCATTGCGTCACGGGCATTGCCGGACGCCAGCCGTGGAAGCCTCCGATTTTCTCGGCTTTGCTGATCTCGATCCGAATGAGTTCCCCGCCATGCCGGTCGAACGCTTCTTTGAGGCGTGTTTCGCTTTCGAGTGTGACGGCATTGGCGACAATGCGGCCTCCAGGGCGAAGCGCCTCCCATGCACCGTCGAAAACCCCTTTGTCGGTGATGCCGCCTCCGATGAATACGGTGTCTGGCGTCGCAAGCCCGGCCAGCGCATCCGGCGCGCGTCCCACGACCACCTGAAGATCAGGGGCTCCAAGCGCGAGCGCGTTGCGCATGGCGCGCGCCGCCCGATCCTCCCTCTCTTCGACGCCAACGGCTCGCAGCGACGGATGGCGAAGCAGCCACTCAATCGCAACCGAGCCCGCGCCGAGGCCGATGTCCCAAAGCAGCTCGCCTTGACGAGGTGCCAGCGCCGCCAGCGTTACGGCGCGAACTTCGCGTTTGGTAAGCTGGCCGTCGCTTTCGAAAAGACCGTCGTCAAGTCCGGGTGAAAGGCCGATGACTTCGCTTTTCGGACCCGCAGCGACTTCTATGGCGATGACGTTGAGCGGACTGATGCCGGTCAGCGCGAACTCGTCAGCGCGGTGATGAGTAACCCGCTCCCCCGGACCAGCCAGCTCTTCGAGCACGAAAAGCGAAGAGGAGCCGAAGCCGCGCCGAACCAGGAGCTTGGCAGTCTTGGCCGGCGTCGATCCATCCCAGGACAAGGCTATAATGCGCGCGCCCGGATGAAGATAGCGGATGAGGCCTTCGATTGCGCGTCCGTGCAGAGTTAGGGTCGCCGCATCCTGGAGCGCCCACCCAACCCGGCTTGCGGCCAGGCTGAACGAAGAGGGCTGCGGAACGCAAAGCAACTCGTCAGCGGGAACAATGGCGGCGATTTGTTTGCCAACGCCAAAATTGAAGGGGTCGCCGCTTGCGAGCACGGCGACGGGGCGCCCCCGCCAGGCGAGAATCGCGGGGAACGCATCGTGCAGCGGGCTTGGCCATTGCAGGCGCTCGTGTCTTATAAGCTGCGAGGCAAGATCAAGGTGACGTGCGCCGCCGACCACCAGCTCGGCGCCCGAAATCAGGCTGCGCGCCAAAGGCGAGAGCCCTTCGACGCCATCCTGGCCAATGCCGATAATGGACAGCCAACAACTCCTCGTGTTTTCTGTGCTGACTACCATTCTGGGACCTGATCATGCGCATTCTTATTCTGGGCGGAACGGCTGAGGCTTCAGCGCTGGCGAAACTCATCGCCAACGACGAGCGCTTTCAGCCGACATTGTCTCTTGCTGGGCGAACCGCCTCTCCGGCCACGCCTCCGATCCCCTACCGCGTTGGCGGCTTCGGCGGGTGGGAAGGCCTTGCCGCCTGGATCAAAGCTGAAGGCGTGAGCGCGATGGTGGACGCCACGCATCCCTTCGCCGCGCGCATCTCCGCCAACGCCGTGAGAGCGGCTGAGGCGACCGGCGTTGCATTTGCCAGTTTGATAAGGCCAGCCTGGACTCGGGAAGACGGAGACCAGTGGATCTTGGTCCCAAGCCCTGAGGCCGCAGCGGCAGCGCTTGGCGCCGTTCCGCGAACCGTCTTTCTCGCGACCGGACGGCTGGAGCTTCCGGCTTTTGTGGCGGCTCCTCAACACCACTATATAGCGCGCGTCATCGATCATCCCGGAGACGTTGCGCTGCCGCCGGAGATCGTCTTCATTTACGATCGAGGCCCTTTCGACGTAGCCGCCGAAGCGCGCCTCCTGAAAGAGCGGCGCGCGGAGATTGTCGTTTCGAAAAATTCGGGAGGCGCTGCAACTCAAGGAAAAATCGAAGCGGCGCGCATGCTCGGACTTCCCGTGGTCATGATCCAGCGCCCGGACAAACCCGCGCTTCATCCTATCGTCGGGGCATCGGAGACGATGCGCTGGCTCAAATCGTGCGTGCATCAAGTTTCCTCCGAGCGCGGGGTGTAAACCCAGGGCAACCGGCCGGCCCGGCTGATAAGCCGAGTGCTGCTTGAGCCGACGATAATCAGCGTTCGCATGTCCGCAGCGCGGGCATTGGCCTCCGCCAAGGTGGTTATCGTTACTTTGGCCTCGATCGTGCCTGCCGCACGCACCAGCAGCGTCACGGTCTCGCCGCCCTTCAAGGTTCGCAAGAAATCGAACGCTCGGTCCAGTTGATGAGGCCGCGCCTTTGACGCTGCATTGTAAAGGGCGATGACGAAATCCGCCTCGGCGGCGGCCCTGAGACGCCGCTCGATTGTCGTCCAGGACTTGAGATTGTCCGAGAGCGATATGGCGCAGAAGTCGCCACCAAGCGGCGCTCCGACGCTGGCGGCGGCCGCAAGCATCGCCGTTACGCCCGGCTCCACGCGGATGTCGAGATCGCGCCAAGCGGGCTCGCCTTTCTCGACGGCTTCGAAAACCGCGGCCGCCATCGCGAACACGCCGGGGTCGCCGCCCGAAACTACTGCGACGCGGCGCCCGCTCGCAGCGAGCGTCAGCGCATGGCGGGCGCGGTCCAACTCCACGCGGTTGTCGGAAGCGTGAACGGTTTGATCGGCGCCGATATCGGGGATGCGATCGATATACGGGCCATAGCCGATGAGATCCGCCGCCCCGGCGAGAGCATGCATGGCGGCGGGGGTGATGAAATCGGCCGCACCTGGCCCAAGCCCGATAATGGTCAGCGCCCCGCTCACAAGCGTCTCCCCTGGCCTGGGATCAGTATCATCGAGAAGTACGGCGCAGCGTCTTCCTGGACTTCCGCCAGTGGCGTAATGCGCTCTCCCGCCATCGCGCCACGCTCGACATAGATCGCCCTATCGATCAGGTTCGCGGCGGATACCGCGCGGCGGATCTTCGCAATATTTCGCCCGACCTTCATGATCACGGCGGCGTCGGTCTCCTGGAGACGGCGTATCAGAGCGGCTTCGTCGAGCGTCCCCGGCAGCACGGTCAGGATATCGTCGCCCCAGGTCAAGGGCGCGCCCGCGCGGGCGGAGCAGCCCGAAAATCCAGTGACGCCTGGCACGACCTCGACGGGGAATTCGGCGGCGAGGCGACGCCAGATATGCATGAATGAGCCGTAGAAGAACGGATCGCCTTCCGCCAGGAGACCGACCGACTCGCCGCCTCGAAGGCGCTCGGCGATCGAAGCCGCCGCTTCTTCGTAAAAGTCGCGGATTTGACTTTTGTACCCTGGATCTGCGACGGGAAGCTCCGTGGTGACCGGGTAATAGAGCGGCATCTCCTTTTGCCCCGTTGCGATAAGTGGGGCAGCGATCTGCCGCGAATTGCTCTCGTTTCCGGCTTTGGCGAAGTAGGCGAGCGTATCGACGCTGCGGATTAGCCCGGCGGCGCGCAGCGTCATCAGGCGCACCTCGCCCGGGCCGACGCCAATGCCGTAAAGCGTGCCGGGCTCCGCCGCGCCTATAATAGATTCGAGCGCGCTCATTCGGCTTCCCTCGCAAGCGCGTTAATTGCCGCGACCGCCATGGCGCTGCCGCCTTTGCGTCCTCGCACGATCAGGTAGGGAAGGCGGCCATAGGCGGCCAGCGCCTCCTTCGATTCCGCCGCGCCGACAAATCCGACCGGTGTTCCGATCACGGCGGCGGGCGGCGGCGCTCCTTCCGCGATCATTTCGAGGAGCCGGAATAGCGATGTCGGCGCGTTGCCAATGGCCACCACAGATCCCGCAAGATGCGGCTCCCACAGCGCCATGGCGGCGGCCGAGCGGGTATTTCCAATGGCGCGGGCGAGATCGGGCGTGCGCGGATCGTCAAGCGTGCAGATCACCGTGTTGTTTGCGGGAAGGCGGCTTCGGGTGATCCCTTGCGCGACCATTTTGGCGTCGCACAGGATCGGCGCACCACCAAGAAGCGCGCTCCGTGCCTTTTCGGCAAAGTCCGGCGACATTTCGATGTCGTCCACGATCTCCACCATGCCGCAGGCGTGAATAATGCGAACCGCGACCTTTTCCTCAAGGCCATTGAAGCGAGCGAGCTTCGCCTCGGCCCGGATGATGGAGAAGGAGCGGCGGTAGATCTCGGCCCCGTCGCGAATATAATCCAAATGTTCAGGCATGAATTTCCTGCTCTTTCGATATCGTCGATGTGCGTGACGCGACGCGCGCAAGCTCTTCGCTCACCGCATTGCGGCGCGGCGTCCATAGGTTCCGGCGAAGCGCGTCGAGCAAGCGCGCGGCCATGGCTTCCGTCGCGGCCGGATTGGCATTGCGAAGCGCGTCCGCGAACGCCTCATCCCCGAAAAGGGCTTCATGGGTTGCGTCGAACAGATGGCTCGGCGCGGCGTCGGTCGCCGCTGCGAAGGCGAAAAGTGCGTCGACACCTTGGGCCATTTCGGCAACGCCGCTGTGGCCGTGCTCAAGCATCGAATGAAGCCAGCGTGGATTGGCGAGCCGGCCGCGCACCACGCGCGCGATCTCCTGCTGGAAGGAGCGGACGGCGGGCGCCTCGGGCTCGCTCGTGTCGAGGTGATAAAGCGCGGGCGACGCACCAAGCGTTTCTGCGGCTGCAGCAAAGCCCCCCGCGTAGTCGGCGACGCCATCGCCATCGAGAACGTCGCGCTCGCGGTCGTCCTGGACATGCACCAAAGCGTCGGCTTCCGCAACGCGCGCTTTGAACTGGCGCTTTGCGGGAACGCCGTCGCCTCCGCCGTCATAGGCATGAGAAGAAGCGGCAAGATAAGCGCCGCCGATGTCTTCGCGCGTGGTCCAGTCCAGGTCCAGCGCTTGCGTCGCGGCTCCTGCACCGTAAACGCCAGGTGCGCCTCCGAAAATGCGCTCCAGGCTCTCGCCGCGACGCCGAGCTTCCGCAAGCGGGTTCCATTCCGCGTCTTCGTCGAGCGCGCTCACTAGGCGCACGGCGGAGGCGAAGAGCAGCATCTGGCTCTCGAAAATATCGCGGAACAGTCCGGAAATCCTGAGCGTGACGTCGATCCGCGGCCGGTCGAGCTTGGCGAGCGGGATGACCTCGACGCCTGTGACGCGGTTCGGCGCGATGTCCCAGACCGGCCGCGCGCCGAGATAGGCAAGCCCCTGGGCCAAATCGTCTCCACCGGTTCGAAGCGTCGCGGATGCCCATAGATCGAGAAGCACCGATTTCGGATAGTCGCCGCGATCCTGGAGGTGACGCCGAATGACCTCGTCGGCCGCCCGCGCGCCTATCAGTGTGGCTGTGCGCGTCGGAATGGAGCGTGGATCGATAGTGGTGAGATTCCTGCCGGTGGGCAGCACGTCGAGCCGCCCGCGCGTTGGCGCGCCGGAAGCCCCGGGCCCACGCGGCGTCCATCGAGCGCGGCGATGAGGCCTTCGCGCTCCAAGGCGCCGCATCGGGAGAGAAGTGCTTCGACCCGTTTCGCGTCATTCGATTTAAGCCCCGCGGCCTGCGCGATTGCCGTCGTTAGCGCGACCAGACTTTCAGCGTCCGGGGCTCGCCCGAAAACGTGGAGCTTGTCGCGAATGGCGAGTTCTTTTATGTCGCAAAGCTGGGCGTCGAGCTTGGCGATGGCGTCGCGAGGCTGATCGTCCCGCGTCACGCCGCAATCCTTTGCGAGGCCCGAACACCAGGCCCGGTCGATGATCTCTTCCTCAAGCAGCCTCGCGCGGCGCTGATCGATGCCGTCGGCCTCTGCGTATTCCTCCAGCAATCCTTCCAGCTCGGCCATCCCGCCGTGCAGCCCGGCCTTCGTCAGCGGTGGCGTCAGATGCCCGATTGTGACAGCGCTGAGCCGCCGTTTGGCTTGCACGGCTTCGCCCGGATTATTGACGATGAAGGGATAAATCACAGGGACCGGGCCGAGAACGGCTTCGGGGAAGCAGGCCGGCGAGAGCGCAAGCGCCTTGCCCGGCAACCATTCAAGCGTGCCGTGCGTGCCGAGGTGGATCAGGGCGTCGATGCGCTCGCGCTCCCTGAGCCACGCATAGAGGGCGACATAGCTGTGCAGAGGTGGGCAGGTGACGTCGTGGTAGCCTTGCTTGCGGTCGGCCGATGCGCCGCGATCCGGCTGGAAAAGAATGCTGACGTTTCCGGCTCTCACGCAAGGAAAGCGGAAGCGCCCATCCAAGAAGCTGGGATCGCTTTCGGGCGCGCCCCATGTCTCGGCGAGCCGGCCCTGCAAGGCGTTGGGCAGGGCCGCGAGAAAATCGCCGTAATCTTCGAGAGGAACCTCGATGACGTCTTGCCCGCCTGAGATATTGGCCGCGAGATCGGAAGCGGTCCAGTCTTCGGTGCCAGCATGGTAGCCTTCTTCGCGGAGGAGGCGCAGGATTTCGCGCACGCTTTCGAAGGAATCCAAGCCGACGGCGTAGCCGCTCCGGCCGCCGCGCGCGGGGTAATCCGACAGCACAATCGCGATTCTTCGCTCGCCGCGCCTCTTGCGGGAGAGGCGCCCCCAAGCCGCGGCAAGCTTTGCCACGTAGGCGACGCGATTGGCAGCAGGCTCGTGCCGTGTTTCCGCGTGTTCGAACAGCGGATCGGCGACAGCGTACGCCTTGAACGAGATCGCGCGCGTGAAGATGCGCCCTTCCACCTCCGGCAGGACGACATTCATGGCCAGGTCGGAGGGGCCGAGCCCACGCGCCGAGGCTTCCCACGCCTCGTATCGCGCGCCCGCAAGCGCCACCTGCAAGACTGGAACATCGGCGGCGTCAAGCACCGAGGTGCCGTCCTCGCGAAGCGCCGAGAAGGCGGTGGCGTTCACGATGATCGCGGGCTTCCGCGCCTCCATCAGTCGGGAGACTATCGGTGACGCTTCGGGATCTTTGAGGCTCGTGACCGCGATCCCGAAAGGCGCGAGCCCTTCCGCGGCGAGAGCCTTCATGAGGACCTTCAGAGGCTTGTCATCCGCCGCGATGACCGCCGCGCGATATCCGACGACGAAAGCCGACGGACGGTCGGCGGTCTCTGCGATAAGGTCACCGATCGAAGCGACTTCCCCTGACGCCGTCAAACCGACCGCTGCAGGCATGGGCTTAGGCGGAGCTACGCTTAAATTCGCGCCCAAAAGATTGGCGGCGAGCCGAAGGGCCTCGCGTAAATTGTCCTGGCCGCCCTCGCGAAAATAGTGGTCGAAAAGAGAGAGCGCCGGAGCCGGGACGGTTGAAAGCTCTTGAAGCCGCGTGTCCGGCCGGTCGTCCCCCGGCAGCGCCACGAGAAGAATGCCCTTGCAATGAGCAATTCCGGATAGACGCTCAAACCCGTAGCGCCAGTAATCGAGCCCGCCGAGGCAGCGCACAATGATAAGGCGCGCAGAGGAAGCGACATTGGCGTAGAGATCAACCGACATTGGATGGCGAAGGTTCTTTAGGCTCGCCAGCCTGAGGCTCGGAAGACTTTCGACGCTCGCTCGCCACGCCGCCGCCAGCGCCGAAAGGTCGCTGTCGCTGAACGAAAGCGCCATGATCTCGGCCGGGGTCTGCCCGAGATCGACGGCGGTTTCCGTCTCATCGAGCGATGTGGAGGAGATGGCGAGTAGATGCATCCGCCTCAGCCCCCGATCATGCGCCGGATAGCCTCGGCGTCGAGCCCTAGCTCGCCGATTACGACCAGACGGCCGACTCTCTGCTCCCCAGGCCTCCACGGCCGGTCGAACTGATGCTGGATGCGCAGGCCGACACCTTGAACGATAAGCCGCATCGGCTTGCCCTTCACCTCGGCAAAACCTTTGACCCGCAAAATGTCATGCGCAGCCACGGCTTGCGCCACCCTCTCCAGCAGATCCTCCGGAGCGCTGAGCTGCGGCAAATCGATGACGAAGCTTTCGAAGTCGTCATGGTCGTGCGGCGCCTCGGCGTCATGGTGCGACGGACGCTGATCGATGTCCGTCTCCGCGGCCGCGCCAATACCAAGCAGGAGCGCCGGGTCGAGATGACCGTTTGCGGCCTCAACCACTTTCACCGCGCGCGACGCCGTTGCCTTGATCTCTTCGCTCACGCGGACGCGCTCGTCCCTCGTCATGAGGTCGGTCTTGTTCAGCACGATGAGATCGGCGCAAAGAAGCTGGTCCTCGTACACCTCCTCAAGTGGGTTATCGTGATCGAGAGAGCTGTCTTCGGCGCGCTGCCGGGCCAGAGCTTCGGGATCGGCGGCGAAGCGCCCGGCGGCCACCGCGGGTCCATCGATCACAGCGATCACGCCGTCAACCGTTACGCGCGAGGCGATGGCGGGCCAGTTGAAGGCCTGCAAAAGGGGTTTTGGCAGTGCAAGACCCGAAGTTTCGATCAGAATATGCTCCGGCGGCATCTCGCGAGTCAGGAGAGCCGTCAGCGCCGGCGCAAAGTCGTCCGCAACGGTGCAGCACAGGCAGCCATTGGCAAGTTCGATGATGCGGTCTTCCGGACAGCTTTCAATTCCGCAGCCCCTCAAGATTTCCCCATCGATGCCGACATCTCCGAATTCGTTGACGATCACCGCGAGCCTCCTGTCGGCGCGCTCGATCACGTGGCGAACGAGCGTAGTCTTGCCAGCCCCCAGAAAGCCGGTGATGATCGTGCAAGGCGTCTTGAGCAGGCTCATTCGGGTTTTTCCGTCATTCGATAAGTTTCGGGAGGAATGCGCGCGATCACGCCTTTGCGAAAAAAAAGCGGGCGCTCCTTCCAGGGGATTATCCCGTCTTCAGACGCGGCAAATCTCCGCGCCGTGGCGGCGATCTCTCCAGCGTGAGTTATGGCGTCGACGCCGCCGACAAGATAGGTCCACTTGTTTTGCCCTGTGAAGGCGATGGTGCAGGGCCGCTTGCACACGGAAAGACACTCGACCGGCCGCACCTCGATCTCGCTCGCGCCTGCGCTGCGCAGATGATCCTCGACGGCGGCAGCCAACTCCCCGCCCGGCTTTTCGAAATCGGTGTCATTGCCGTCGATTGGGAGCTTGCATGAAACACAAACAAAAATTGTCGTGCGCTCACTGCTCATGAGGCCCCGCCGGCGTAGGGATTTTTTCCAACATGGCCGCTGTCAGCGAAAGCGAGTGTTGAGTGCGCTTCTTGCAGCCATCAACGTCTCTGTGGGTCGGCCATCTTTTGCGATGGAAAATGCGGCTAATCGCGCGTTCATTAGAATCCCCCGGGCCGCCCCACCGGCGGCAGTACGAGTTGCATTGCGACGGCAGGTTTCCTGGCTCACGGATCATCGCGTCAACATACCTTCCCAGCCTTGCGGCCAGTGGCCTTGCTTATTGACGCTCTCCGCATACAGTTGCGGGGGCAGCTCCGGCTTCAGGACGCTAACCTTACCGGATTCCCTTGATACGCCTATTGGCGCACCGTCAGGCTGGAGTTAGCCATCCGAGTGCCCATCTGTCAAACTTAATCAAACTTAATCCTGTAAGAATATCAAACTACGTTACTTAAACCCGGAACACCCCTGCGACAGCAACGGAGAACAGGACAGCGATGACCACGGACCACGAAGACGACGCGCGCCACAAAGCGAAAATGGAAAAGCGCAAGGCCCTTCAAAACTCCGAGGTTGCGGGAAAGACGGTCGAGAAGGGGCTGCTGATGGTTCACACAGGCAAGGGGAAGGGGAAATCGACGGCGGCGTTCGGTCTCCTCTTGCGCGCGGTGGGACGCGGTTTTCGCGTCGGCGTTGTGCAATTCGGGAAGGGAGCCTGGGACACGGGCGAGCGCGAAGCTGTGAAGGCTTTTGGTGATCGCGTTGTCTGGCATACGCTCGGCGAGGGGTTCACCTGGGAGACGCAAGATCGGGTGCGGGACGTGGCCGCGGCCGAGCGTGCCTGGACCAAGGCCGTTGAGTTGATGGAAGACAGCTCGATCCAGCTTCTCATCCTTGACGAACTCAATATTGTGCTCCGCTACGATCATCTCGATCTCGGCGCCGTGCTGGAAAAGTTTAGGTTACGGCGAGCGGGCCTTCATGTCGTTGTCACGGGACGGAACGCGAAACCGGAATTGATTGACGCCGCCGATCTGGTAACTGAGATGACGCCGGTAAAACATCATTTTGCTGCCGGCGTGAAAGCTCAACACGGTATAGAGTTCTAAGCCTCATGCGCGCCATTATGCTTGCCGGGACAGGCTCCGATGTGGGCAAGTCCGTCATTGTCGCTGGCCTTGCCCGCGCTTTTCATCGCCGTGGCCTGAGCGTCCGCCCTTTCAAGCCGCAGAACATGTCGAACAACGCGGCTGTCACCGCAGACGGCGGCGAGATCGGGCGCGCGCAAGCGCTCCAGGCGCGGGCCGCAGGCATCGCTCCCAGCGTTCACATGAACCCGGTGCTGTTGAAGCCGCAAAGCGAGATCGGGTCTCAGATCGTGGTGCAAGGCCGCGTGATCGGCAGCGCAAAGGCCGGTGAATATCAGACCCTCAAGCCAAAACTTATGGGTGCTGTGCTCGACAGCTTCGAGCGTGTGTGTGGTGAGGCGGATTTTGTGCTCATCGAAGGCGCGGGCTCTGTGGCCGAAGTCAACTTGCGGAAAAACGATATCGCCAATTTCGGATTCGCCAGAGCCGCAGGTGTTCCCGTCATCCTCATCGGCGATATCGATCGCGGCGGCGTCATCGCCAGCCTTGCTGGAACGAAACTGGTGATAGATGCGGAGGATAGCGCCCTGGTGAAGGGGTTCATCATCAACAAATTTCGCGGCGATCCCAGTCTTTTCGCGGAAGGCATGGAGAAGATCGCGAGCCTGACAGGATGGCGGCCCTTGGGGCTCGTTCCCTATTTTGCCGAAGCGAGGCGGCTGCCAGCCGAGGACGCGTTGGCACTGACAGGACGCAAAGAGGCGCAACGCCAGGGCAAGCCCCTGATCGTTGTGCTTGCCTATCCCCATATTTCGAATTTCGATGATCTGGATCCGCTCAGGCTGGAGCCGGGGGTTGATCTCGCATTCCTGAAGCCGGGCGAGCCTATCCCCGGCGAAACGCAGTTGGCGATCTTGCCGGGTTCAAAGGCCACGATTGCCGACCTTGAGGCTCTTCGCGCGACGGGCTGGGATATCGACCTTAAGGCGCATCTGCGACGTGGCGGCCGCATTCTCGGCCTTTGCGGCGGCTACCAGATGCTTGGACGGCGCATCAGCGACCCCAATGGAACCGAAGGAGAACCCCGAGCGGTCGATGGGCTTGGCTTTCTCGATTGCGAAACCGTTCTCGATGGAGACAAGACGCTTCAGGAGGTCAGCGGGCATTGTGTCGAACGCGGCGCTCCCTTTAGAGGTTATGAGATGCATATCGGCCGGACGATGGGACCGGGATTGACAAGGCCTTTGCTGCGTTTCGAGGACGACCAGGAGGACGGAGCGGCGAGCGCGGATGGGCGCGTTATGGGTTGCTATGTCCACGGCCTTTTCGCCGATGATCGCCAGCGCGCAAGTTGGCTTGAGCGGCTGAACGCGGCGCCTTCGGGACTTCATTATGAGGCTGCGGTGGATGAGACGCTCGACCTGCTTGCGGCGCATGTCGAGCGGTACATCGACTGCGATGCGTTGCTCGATCTGGCCGAGGAGCCGATCATAATCCCCAAAGAATGATAGCCGCGATTGCAGCGACCGTTATGGCTTGGATAACGCACGCTGCGCGATAAATCCTGAGTGCAGCGCGGACGTCGGACGACGTAAGTTCGGACCGACCCGTTCCCATCCAGTGATCTTCGACGGTGGCGCCGGAATAGATGCGGGGTCCGCCGAGCCTCAATCCCAGCGCGCCCGCCATCGCTGCTTCGGGCCACCCGGCGTTGGGGGAGCGGTGACGGCGCGCGTCTCGCCAGGTAGCCCTGTACGCCTCCAGCGCCGAGGCCCTTGGCGTAACAAGCGCTGCGAGAATGATCCAGAGAACCGCAAGCCTCGAAGCGGGAAGATTGGCGAGATCATCGATCCTTGCGGCAGCCCAGCCGAAGGCCAGATACCGATCCGACTTATGCCCGATCATGCTGTCGGCCGTGTTGATGGCCTTGTAAAGCGCCGCTCCGGGAAGACCGGCAATGACGAGCCAAAACAGTGGAGCCACCACGCCGTCGGAGAAATTTTCGGCCAGACTTTCGACGGCGGCGCGGCTCACGCCCGCTTCATCCAGCGTGTTTTTGTCGCGGCCAACGATTTGAGAAACGGCGTCTCGTGCAGCGGAAAGCCCTTTGTTTTCGGAGGCATCCGCGACCGCACGAACGTGCTCCGCGAGGCTGCGCTGCGCAAGAAGCGCACTCGCCAGAACCCCACTTGTGAGCAAGCCCACGGCGACGGGAAGAGCGCCGGCGAAAATTACGACCGCTCCGCTTGCGGCAAAAGTTGTGGCTAGCGTGAGAAGAAGAGCGGCAACGCCGTTCGCCTTGCGCTCATTAAACGTCAGTTCGCTCCTGTTCCAGCGGCGTTCGCACCATGCTAGAAGCTCCCCGATCCAGGTCACCGGATGCCCAATGGCGTTGAACAGGCTCTGCGGATAGGCGGCGGCGGCCTCGATCAAAAGCGCTGTGAGAGCAAGCGGAGCGAACATGGATTTAGCGGAATGGGGGGTTGGATCTGCGATGATTGAAGACGAGTTGTTTGTCGCTCATGGCGGCGCATTAGACGAGGCTCGCCTGCGCCACCCTTTCGCGCCGGAACCCTGGATCGATCTATCGACCGGCGTCAACCCGTTTCCCTATCCCTTGCCGCCAATTCCCCCAGAGTCGTGGGCGCGTTTGCCTTTCGCGGGCGAAGATCTTGAATTGCGGCAGGCCGCCGCGGTTCGCTACGGCGCTGCCGGCCCCGAAAACATCGCGGCCGCGCCTGGGACGCAGGCGCTCATCCAAATCATTCCTCGCCTTATTTCACCAACCCGGGCGGCGGTCCTGAGTCCGACCTACACGGAGCACGGCGTCGCCTGGAAGCGCGAAGGTCACGCTGTTTTCGAGGTTGAAACTCTTCCGGAGGCTCTTGCCGATGCGAATGCGATCATTGTCGTCAATCCCAATAATCCGACGGGCAGGACCTTTCCAGTTGAGGAACTGGTCCGGACGGCGAATGATCTCGACCGCCGTCGCGGTTTTCTGGTCGTGGACGAGGCGTTCATGGATGTGATCGAGCCCTCCCTGAGCGTTATTCCAGCCCTGCCTCCATCGACCATTGTCCTGCGCTCTTTCGGAAAAATGTATGGTTTGGCGGGCGTCCGGCTTGGCTTTGGCGTGGCCGATAGAAGGATCGCAAAACGTCTTCGAGATTTGCTTGGCCCATGGGCGGTCCCAGGGCCTGCGATAGCAATCGGTCGGACAGCTCTTGCGGACGATGCTTGGCTTGCGCAAACGCGGCGACGGCTTGCAATCGACGCTGAGCGCTTCGACGCCATTCTTGGAAGGGCGGGCTGCCAGGGATTGGGAGGGACGCCTCTTTTTCGTCTTGCGGCGCATCCCTTTGCAGAGGCGCTGGCTGAAAAACTGGGAGAGAGCGGTATTCTCGTGCGGCGATTTTCGTATGAACCGACTTGGCTGCGGTTCGGCATTCCGGGCTGCGAAGAGGCGTGGCGGCGGCTTGAACTGGCCCTTCGGGGTTGAACCGCCGCGCCTACGCTGTCTTTCCCTCTCGCTCTGTGCGAGAGATTCCTGCGCTGAACCGGCTTGAACATGCGCCAAAGACAGACGACGACCGCTATCGCAAGCTGAGCGTGGAGAGGGCGCGATGAAAAGGCTGTTCGTCAGCGTCTTTCTCAAGAGCCACGCAGCGCGACCCGAGTGCATTATCCTCGATCTCGACGCCATGGATGATCCCATTCATGGCGACCCAGGAAGGCCGGTTCTTCCACGGCTATTACAAATGCTATTGCTATCTGCCGCTTTACATTTTCTGCGGACGGGGGCTGCTTTTGGCCGAGTTGGTCCGCGAATATGGACGCCTCGGCTGGCGCCAAGGAGGAGGTCGCTTGGATTTTCGCCCAGGCCGGAACCATCCGGCTCAAACTCTTGAAACTTGGCGCGCTGGTCACTGTCAGCGTGCGACGCGTCAAGATCGCCATCGCGTCCGCCTGCCCCATGAGCGGCGTGTTCGCTTGTCCTCGCCGCATGAAGCAGCGGCTCACGCCCGCCCCTAATCAAAGATACATTGCGAAGGTGCAAGCACACCGGTTCGCCAGGCCGGCGCAAAAGCTACGCCTATGAAAGCGCCTGGGCAGCTCTATCAACGGTCTCGAATAGAAAGCCGCCGCAGATCATGGCGTTGCTGAGAAATGCAGGTTAAAGTGCGTCCGGAAAAGTGCGAAGCGGTTTTCCGATAACGACGCGCGGCACCGCTTTTGATTCCATCAAAAGTGCTTGTAGCTCAGTGGACACCGACGCGGATTTTTATGAGTTGTAAATAGCTTAGAGGCAGATCACAGGCTGCCCGGCGGTCCGGGCCGAAAAGCAGTCATAACAGCGGTCGCGAGACCCTGCACGAATGCCTACGGCGTGATTGACTAGGCTAGCACACGTTCAATTCGTTCCCAACTTAGATTGTGCAAGCCAAGGAAGCGGCCTTAACACGAACAATGACGGCGGAGGAGCGAGTGGCCGATTATAGAAAGACCGCGGAAACCGTTTCCCGGCTCACGCCCGAACAGTATCGGGTGACCCAGCAAAACGGTACCGAAGCCCCCGGCACGGGCGAGTATCTCGATAACAAGAAGCCGGGCATCTATGTCGATATTGTCTCGGGCGAGCCCTTGTTTGCCTCATCGGACAAGTTCGAATCAGGGTGTGGCTGGCCGAGCTTCACCAAGCCGATCGAGCCCGCGAACATCAAAGAACTGCGAGATACCTCGCACGGCATGATCCGCACCGAGGTACGCTCGGCCTTTGGCGATAGCCATCTCGGTCACATCTTTGACGACGGCCCTGAAGATCGCGGCGGTCTGCGCTATTGCATCAACTCCGCGTCCTTGCGCTTCATTCCCCGCGACCGAATGGAAGCCGAGGGCTACGGTGCCTATCTCGATCAAGTGGAGGATATTCAATGAGCGGCAACGGGCCGTTCTTGCCAGGGGCTGCTTCTACTGGTGCACGCAGGACCTCATTCGCAAGCAGCCGGGTGGTAATTTCGACAAGGGTCGGCTCTGCGGACGGCGAGGTGCCGAATGTCACCATCGCAATCACGACGGCCATGCCGAAGCCAGCGAGATCATTCGATCCCGAGAAAATTGTGCTTCCGGACACTCCAAGTGGTGCCGTTCACATCCGTCTTTCGACCCGGGACGTTTTTGACATGAGCTGCGTTGGCCAAAATCAATGCGAAATCACATCGCTCAGGATGTTCCAGACCGGCTTCCAGGAGAAGCATCACGATGTGGGTTGCCCCGAGCAATGCGAGCCGATCCGACAAGGCGAGCAGGTCGCTCGTCGTGGTCTTGAAGGTGCGCACCTAACCGATGACTTTGCTTTCATGCGGCGGGTGCAGGCGACGCTTGAGCTATCGCGCTAGCTTGGCGTGAAATACGATACGGCTTGGGCGATAAAGCACAAGCTGATGGCGGCGGATGCAGGCCCGCAACAAGCCGCTATCTTGCCGCCAACGAATACCGCTTCAACCGCCGTTTCGATCTTTTCAAAAATGGTCCGGCGCTGGCGAAAGCCGCCGCGGCGACCGCGCCGAAACCCTACGCAACCTTGCGGATAGCGGAGACATTCGGGTCATCAAGTTCCGGGATGATAACGGTGGCGATCCGGCAAATTCTGCTCAGGCCCTGCGCCACGCCGCTTAGCCCCTCCGCCGCTCAACTTTCCGCCTTTAATCGGAATCGATTAAAGGCGCGTTGATCTAGGGAACGCGAGCAGGGGCTCTTGGGCTACTAGTGCAAGACGGAATTTCCATCGGCCAAGGCCGCCCGCTGTGTGACGGGCTCGCGCCTTGGCGCGGCGCCATTCCCGTGGACGAGTTTGAAAAC
>CAWIVD010000015.1:0-125085 GCA_963839435.1 uncultured Alphaproteobacteria bacterium | reverse complement strand
ACAATTTCCCCAAACCAGGCAGGGCCAATCCTACACTTAAAGAGTCCTATGTCACCAGGGTAGGAAGCCAAGCTTGCGGCGTCGGTTATTATAAATGATGGGGCGGTTCCATGGTTACAGGCCGGGGAGCGCTGCGAGCAGCGAAGCACGGGGCACTTGGCGTGCTTCGACGCGCCATGACGGAAAAAGCGATAATGGCAGCGCGAGCCGGCGAGGGTATCGAGGATAAACGCACGGAAAGATCTAATCCGGGATAGCAAGTTTCCGTTATCCGCCTTCAAGAGCTTGGAAAAACCGTTTGCCGGGCGCGCTTCCGGCGCGGTGCTGGCTCCGCATCCTTCACAAGCGTCAGTTTCGCACTGGAAGGATCATCGCTCAGAAGCCGGGCATTGTCCCGCTCATGATAATCCTCAGGCTTCAGGCCGGCCAACAGGATGAGGCGCGCGAAAGCCATGTCGATGTACGGATGCACCCGCGTCCAAACCGCCGTCAGCATCTCTCCCTTGTCGCAGATGGAATAGCCGATGACCAACCCGATCACGAGACCGGAAAAGAACTGTCCGATGATCGAAGAAACGACAAGGGCGAAGATGACCCCCGCGAGGGCGTAAAGTCCTTTGTTCATGGATCACACTCCCGATCGTAGCCGCACCCCAAAGCCCCAGAATGACCGCTACAGGGAGTCTCGGCCGAGGTCACGCCCGGCCATGACACAATGAGACGTTCAAGCGCAAGCCGCAAAGCACGGCCCCAACGGTAAACGCATCGTTCACGCGGGTAGGGCGGCCAGCATGTTAATTCGAAACTGGTTAACAGGAGCGCGCCGGAAAAATTTCTGGTCCAAATTGTCCTAACGATTGGTTAATGCTAGGTGCCGCGCGCCTCCGGCCGGATGCGGATAAGTCGTGCTAAGCATATGAAAGTAAAAGTCTTTTTCCTTCGACAACTCTCATTAAATAGAATTTAATGCCGGAATTTTTTCATCGACTGGGACGAGCAAAAGTCCGTTAAATATGTTGCCGTCGCGCCTGTTAACGAAGTCCGCGCCTGTCGCACCTGCTGCGCGCGCTTCGGCGTCGTCATCCGGTCTGTAATTTTTATCGTTAAATCAATAGGTTAGCGGAGTTAACCTCTCGGCAAGACGCATTTCGGTAAGATCTCGTCCAGCCGGAACGGCAGCCGGTTTTCATCGAAGCCGCACTCGATTTTGGTCCAAAGCCACAATTATTTTGGACCATTGTATGGTCCATCGGGGTGGGGATGCAGATTTAGCGGCCCGGCGGCGGCGTTCGTTCAACTCGCAGCCGCAGCCGTCCCCGCGCCCCAGACATAAATGCTGGCGAACAGAAACAGCCAGACCACGTCGACAAAATGCCAGTACCAGGCGGCGGCCTCGAAGCCGAAATGCCGCTCCGCCGTGAAGTGCCCGGCGATGGCCTGGTA
The DNA here is from genome assembly GCA_963839435.1 of uncultured Alphaproteobacteria bacterium. Classification (GTDB taxonomy): domain Bacteria; phylum Pseudomonadota; class Alphaproteobacteria; order Rhizobiales; family Rhodomicrobiaceae; genus Rhodomicrobium. The sequence continues at coordinate 123,642 of CAWIVD010000015.1, read as the reverse complement.
CAGGATCACCGTCAGGAAGATCGTTCCGATGATGACATGCGCGCCATGGAAGCCCGTTGCCATGAAGAAGGTCGAGCCATAGACGTGCCCGGCGAAGGTGAACCCCGCATGAGAATATTCATAGGCCTGGCAGGCCGTGAACAGAAGCCCGAGGCAGATCGTCAGGATCAGCCCGAGGATGAGGCCCCTGCGATTGCCGGTCGTGAGCGAGTGGTGCGCCCAGGTCACGGTCGTCGCCGATGTGAGAAGGACCAGCGTGTTGAAAAGCGGAAGCTCAAAGGGATCGAAGGGGTGTTTGAAGGTGCCGTCGGCGGTCGGCACCGGCGGCCATTTGCCCCCGAGCACCTGGTCGCGGCCGACCACGCCAATCTGCAAGCCATCGGCGAGGGTGTGAACATCGGCGGGGAACAGAGAAACGTTGAAATAGGCCCAGAACCACGCGAAGAAGAACATGATCTCGGAGGCGATGAACAGGATCATGCCGTAGCGCAACGAGATCAGCACCACGGGTGTGTGATCGTCCTTGTAGACGCCCTCGATGATGACATCGCGCCACCACAGGAACATCGTGAGCAGCACGCCCGCCGCGCCCGTTGCGAACACCCAGGGGCCCTTTATTCCGAAGACGCCGTCGCCGCTCGACTTCATCCAGATGATCGCGCCGATGGCGAGCAGGAACGCCGATATCGACCCGACAATGGGCCAGGGGCTCGGATCGACGAGATGATAGTCGTGATGCTTGACGTGGTCCTCAGCCATGACTTTCTCCGAATGCTTTAACCCGGATATTGAATTGCTGGAGCAGCGTCCGCTTGCTGCGGCTTCCGCACTTTGTAGAACGTATAGGACAGCGTCATATCCCGGACGGTCTTTGCGTCCCGATCGTTCAGGATGGCCGGGTCGATGAAGAAGGACACCGGCATCTCGACCGCCTCGCCCGGCTTCAGCGTCTGCTCCGTGAAGCAGAAGCACTGCACCTTCGTGAAATACTGGCCCATAATGTCGGGGCTTACGTTGAAAACGGCGGACCCGGTAACCGTCTCCTTCGAGAGGTTCACGGCGCGGAAGAAGGCGAGCTTGTTCTCTCCCACATGCAGCGTCACCTCGGGCAAAACCGGCTCGAAGATCCACGGAAGACCAAGCGTGACATTCGCATCGAACCGCACCGTGACCGTTTCCGGCGCGATGGCTTCAGGAGCCGAGGCCGCTCGCTGGGGCGTCCCGGCCCATCCTGTTTTCTGGCAGAAAATCCGATAAAGCGGCACAGCCGCGAAGGAAAGCCCCACCATCACAGCCGCGACCGCCGCCAGCCCGAGCGCCATGCGCCCGTTGCCGGAAGGCGCTGGCGTCCTGCCCTCAGAGCGGCCGGTTCGCGACATTGGCGCCGAGCCTTACGATCGTCACAAGGAAGAACATCAAGGCGATGGCGGCTAGCGCCCAAGCGATCGCGAGGGATCGCAGCCTTTGCCGGCGCTTCGCCTCGGCGCCGAGGATTTGCGGAGCCGGGAATTGCCGTGTCCGGTCATTGAACACGCCGCGTGCCTTATTGTCCGAGCCCAAAGCCATGATCCACCCACAGCGCGCCGAAAAGCGCAAAAAGATAAAGGATTGAGAAGGTAAAGAGCTGCCGCGATGCCTTGTCGGCCTCGAAGCCGTCCCGGACACGGAAGACGCGCCACGCCAGGACCAGAAACCCGGCGCCTAGCGCTGCAGCAACCGCCGCATAGCCGTACCCGGCGAACCCGAGCACAACAGGGAGAAATCCCGACAGCGCCGTCGCGGCCGTGTAGATCAGGATTTCCAGGCGCGTGCGATCCGGGCCGTACACATTCGGCATCATCGGCACGCCGGCGCGGGCGTAATCGCGGGAGCGATAGAGCGCCAGCGCCCAGAAATGCGGAGGCGTCCAGAGGAATATGATCAGGAAAAGAGCAAAGCTCTCCCATGAGACGCTTTCCGACGCTGCCGCCCATCCGATCATCGGCGGAAGCGCGCCTGCCGCGCCACCGATCACGATGTTCAGGGGTGTGCGCCGCTTCAGCCAGTGCGTGTAAACAACGAGGTAAAAGACGATGCTGCCCGCGAGCAGCGATGCCGCGACCCAGTTGATGAGCAGCCCCAGGCTGAGCACCGAAAACGCAGCGAGAAAGAGCCCGAAGGCCGCCGCTTCCTCGCGCGGAATAAGGCCGCGCGGAATGGGCCGCTTTGCGGTGCGCTGCATGAGGCCGTCGATATCGGCGTCGTACCACATGTTGAGAGCCCCTGCCGCGCCCGCGCCCATAGCGATCAGGATCAGCGCCGTGATCGCCATTACCGGATGCAGGTGCACCGGCGCGATCGCCATGCCGACAGCCGCCGTGAACACGGCAAGCGACATCACGGTGGGCTTCAGCAAAGCGACGTAATCCGCCACCGTTGCCACCGCCAGGGGAGGCGCGCCGCTTTGGGCCGGACACTTCTGTTTCGCTCATGACCGCTTCCTCTCCCTATACGATGCGCGGCAGCACTTCATAAGAGTGGAAGGGCGGCGGCGACGGCAGCGTCCATTCCAGCGTTGTCGCGCCAGCACCCCAGGGATTCCACCAGCTTTCTTCTTCGGGCAAAGGCGCGCGCCAGCATAAAGAGGAAAACGATCAGGCTCACGCCGCTGATATACGAGCCGATCGAGGACACGAAGTTCCAGCCCCAATAGGCGTCAGCATAGTCCGCGTACTGCGAGGCATCCCCGCCGCGCCAAGAAAGTGCTGCGGGAAGAAGGTGAGGTTGACGCCGATGAAAGTCAGCCAGAAATGCAGTTTCCCGAGAGGCTCGGAATACAGGTAGCCCGTCATTTTCGGGAACCAGTAATAGAACCCGGCAAAGATGGCGAAGACCGCGCCCAGCGACAGCACGTAGTGGAAGTGCGCAACGACGTAATAGGTCTGGTGGAGTTGCCGGTCGATGCCCGCGTTGGCGAGCACGACGCCCGTTACGCCTCCGACAGTGAACAGGAAGATGAAGCCGATCGCCCAGAGCATGGGCGTCTTGAACTGGATAGAGCCGCCCCACATGGTCGCGATCCACGAGAAGACCTTGATGCCGGTCGGAACCGCGATCACCATCGTCGCAAACACGAAATAGGCCTGCGTGTTGACGCCGATGCCCGTCGTGTACATGTGGTGCGCCCACACGATGAAGCCGATCGCGCCTATGGCGACCATGGCGTAGGCCATGCCGAGGTAACCGAACACGGGCTTCTTGGAGAAGGTCGACACCACCTGGCTGATCATGCCGAAGCCGGGCAGGATCAGGATGTACACTTCGGGATGGCCGAAGAACCAGAACAGATGCTGGAACAGGAGCGGGTCGCCGCCGCCTTGCGGGTCGAAGAACGTCGTCCCGAAATTGCGGTCGGTCAGAAGCATGGTGATCGCGCCCGCAAGCACCGGCAACGACAGGAGAAGCAGGAACGCCGTCACCAGGATCGACCACACGAAAAGCGGCATCTTGTGCAGCGTCATGCCGGGGGCGCGCATGTTGAAGATGGTGGTGATGAAGTTGATCGCGCCGAGGATCGACGCCGCGCCCGCCAGGTGAATCGAAAGGATCGACGAAGTCCATGGCAGGGCCGGGATGGCCCGATGTGCTGAGCGGCGCGTACATGGTCCAGCCGCCGCCGAAGCCGTTCGAGCCCGGCGCGCCTTCGACGAACAGGGAGAGAACCAGAAGCGTGAATGAGGCAGGCAGAAGCCAGAACGAGATGTTGTTCATGCGCGGGAAAGCCATGTCCGGCGCGCCGATCATGAGAGGCACGAGCCAGTTCCCGAAGCCGCCAATCATGGCCGGCATGACCATGAAGAAGATCATGATGATTCCGTGGCTCGTGACCGCGACGTTATAGGATTGGGCGCTGGAGAAAATCTGGAGCCCTGGATAGGCAAGCTCCATGCGGATCAGGATCGAGAGAATGGCGCCGATGATGCCCGGCTACCAGCGCGAAAATCAGATAAAGGGTGCCGATATCCTTGTGGTTTGTGGAAAACAGCCAGCGGCTGGCAAAGCCCACAGGCCGGCCATCGGGATATTTCGCTGCGACTACTTTTTGCATCTATGCCCCTCAGCTTTGCGCCGTGCGGCGGTCCTCGCCGCGTAACTAACGCGCGGGAACCGGTGCCGGGTCCGCGGCCGCGATCTGCTCCTTGTCCAGGCTTGCGCTTTTCTGCTTGTCACTGATCCACTTGCCGAAGTCCTCATCACTCACGACCTTCACGGCGATTGGCATGTAGGCGTGGCCCTGGCCGCAGAGCGCCGAACACTCGCCATAATAGATGCCCGGCTCCCTCGCGATGAACCAGGTCCGGTTGATGCGGCCCGGAATGCCGTCCGCGCGGCTGCCGAAGTACGGCACGACCCATTGGTGGATAACGTCTCCGCCTGTGATCAGGACCTGAACCACCTTGTTCACGGGGACGACCATCTCATTATCGACGGACAGGTTGCGCAACTGTCCCGGCTTCAGGTCTTTATCGTCGATGGGGTAGGAATTGAAGGCCACCTTCGCGTCCGGGTATTCGTAAGACCAGTACCATTGCTTTCCCGTCGCTTTCACAACCACGTCGGGTTTCGGAAAGTCGAACTGGTGGAAAAGAAGCCTGAATGAAGGGATGGCAATCAGGACCAGAACGAGCACCGGCACGATGGTCCAAAGCACCTCGAGCGTGGTGTTGTGCGAGAGCCTGGACGGAACCGGATTTGCGCTTTCCCGGTAGCGGATCATCACCCACGCCAACAAGCCCATAACAACAAGACAATGGCGACGATGATGATGAGCACAAGCTCGTTGAAGCTCTTCATCTGGTCCAGCATGGGCGTGACGGAGTCGGGAAGGTTTATCTGCCAGTCGCGAGGCGCACCAATTGCGGCAAACGAATCCTCAACGTGCCAGAATATAGCCAAGCACAAGAACGCCACGGACGAGAGAACTCGTGCTTTCATACACACACCTTCTCTTGCTTTATTCGACCAAGTCAGAGCTTTGACTTTAAGTTGCAAGGAGCCATTATCTACTTTCCTTGCACGGAACAACACGGCAGGGGTGATTTCGTTTCACACTTCCGTGTGAGGCTTGGGCTGCACAATGACGCGACATTGAGAAGGCAGCAGCCTCAGTCTCAATTCGGCCCAATTCCTTGCCGACTTGCGATGGGCTAATACGCTCCGCTCCTCAAGATGGTGTGCAATGATGTTTCGTCTGGCCAAGCTTTTTGCTGCGTGCCTCTTTCTTGCTTCCGCATCCGTCCAAGCCCACGCTCAGTCGGAGGTTGGCTCCGGGCAAGTCAAGGCTGTCTACGGGGCCTGGAAGCTGAAATGCGCTCAGATCGCCGGGGCGAAGCAAGACAAGTGCGCGCTCGTGCAGGACCTCAAGCTCCAGGATCGTCCCAACATGTTTCTGACGGTCTTATTTATGCGGGCCTTCGACAGCGACAAAAAGATCTTGCGGATCGTGGCGCCGTTGGGCGTCGTCCTTCCCGCGGGCCTGGGATTGAGGGTGGATGGCGCCGACGTCGGCAACGTGAAATTTCTGAAATGCTGGAAGTTTGGCTGCCTCGCCGAGGTGATCGTGGACGATACGCTCGTGACGAAGTTCACGTCGGGCCAGACCGCGAGCTTCATCGTTTTCCCGACGCCGGAGTCAGGAATAGGTTTCCCCGCTCCGCTCGCCGGCTTCGCCGAAGGGTTGAAGGGCTTGAACTGATGTGCGGACGGAAAGGTCGAGCCAAACAAGGCTGAGAACGCCCGCGCCAACCTCAGCGGCCGTGATTCCGGCGCAACGGGCCGCCTTCATTTGGGCGCGAGCCACTTGGCTAGCACTTTAGGCTTGCTCAACTTTTCCGTTTTTAATCGGTTCCGATTAAAGGTGGCTCGATCTAAGCTTGGCCGCGCTCGAACTTCGACAGGTCCATGTGCTCGGCGTAAATCCATCGCACCGTGCGGGTTGCGGAGCGCATTATGACGGTGTGGGTCTCGATTTGCCCGTCATAGAACTTGACGCCGCTCAACAACGCCCCATCCGTAACTCCGGTTGCCGCAAAGATAATATCGCCTGAGGCCATATCGGCCGTGGAGTACGTGCGCTTCAGATCCTTGATGCCGAAGTGCTCCGCTCGCTTCATATGATGGTCGTTCAGAGCCGCAAGCCGGCCCTGGATCTGGCCGCCGATGCAGCGCAGCGCCGCCGCGGCAAGGACCCCTTCCGGCGCTCCGCCCATCCCGAGATAAATATCGATGCCGGTCTCTTCGGGTTCGCAGGTTTGAATCACGCCTGCGATGTCGCCGTCGCCGATCAGACTGATCGCAGCGCCAGCCGCCCGGATTTCTTCGATCAGCCTCGCGTGGCGGGGACGGTCGAGCACACAGGCCGTGATTTCGCGGATCGAGACGCCTTTCGCCAGGGCCAGCCGGTTCAAGTTTTCGGCGATGGAAAGGTCGAGGCTCACGAGCCCTTCCTCATAGCCCGGACCGATGGCGATCTTCTCCATGTAAATGCCGGGCGCGTTGAGCAGGCCGCCTTTTTCCGCGACGGCCACGACAGCAAGCGCGCCCTGGCAGCGATTTCGCGCACAAGGTCGTGCCTTCGAGCGGATCGACCGCGATGTCGACGGGCGGGCCGCCGCGCCCGAGTTCCTCTCCAACATAGAGCACCGACACCTCGTCGCGCTCGCCTTCGCCGATCACGACCTTGCCGGCAATCGGCAGGTCGGCGATTTCCCGGCGCATGGCCTCAACCGCTGCTGCGTCGGCTTGTCTTTCATCGCCGCGTCCGCGAAGACGGGCGGCGGCGACGGCAGCCCCTTCCGTCACGCGCGCAATGTCAAGCGAAAGGGTCCGGGTAAGGCTGCTCGATAGGAAATCGGATCCCGATTGATTGTCCATGACGCGTTCCTCCTCCATCCCTCTCAGCTATTTTATTTAATGCTTTATCTCGGCGGCTTTAAAGCGCCTCAATGCGTATCATTTGAGGTGTGCCTTCGACATGGCCATCTCTCTGGATTGCGTCGAGTGCCGTCCGGAGCAGGTTTTCACGGGTCCGATGGGTGATCATCACGACTGGGGTCGGCTCGCCTTCTTTTCCTGGCTGGCCGAACCCGGGCAAGTCAGGCGCTTCGCGCTTCTGGACGACGCTTTCGAGCGAAATGCTCTGCTCGGCCATGCGCGTTGCGATCGCCGCAATGGCGCCGGGCCGGTCGTACACGGAAAGGCGAATGTAGAAGCCGCCTTCGTGGGTGCACATTTCCGAGCGGCTCTGATTTTCAAGCTTTGCCGTAGTCAGGATGAAGGGCGGGCCCATATGTCCGTGCGCAATATCGATAATGTCGCTCGCCACCGATGAAGCTGTGGGCCGCGACCCGGCCCCGGGTCCGACGAGCATAATCTGACCCACGAAATCGGCCTCGACGGCAACGCAGTTCAAGACGCCATCGACGCTGGCCAGCGCGCTCGACTTCGGGATCATGGTCGGCGAAACGCGCGCCTCGATACCGCTGGCCGTCCTGGCCGCCACAGCCAGGAGTTTAATGCGGTAGCCAAGCTCGTCCTGCCGCGCGGAAGTCGGCGGGAGTGATGCCGCGGATGCCTTCCAGATGGACGGCGTCGAAATTGGGCCGTACGCCGAACGCGAGCGCGGCGAGCAGCGCCAGCTTATGGCCTGCATCCTGACCGTCCACATCGAAGGTCGGGTCGGCCTCCGCATAACCCAGCGCCTGTGCCTCGGCCAGCACCTCGGCAAACGGCAAGCCCTCCCGCTGCATGCGCGTGAGAATGTAATTGCTGGTACCGTTCAGGATCCCGTAGACGCGTGAGATCGAATTGCCGAGCAGGCTTTCCCTAAGCGCTTTCACGATGGGAATGCCGCCAGCCACCGCTGCTTCGAAACTGAGCGTGACGCCGCTCTTTTCCGCAAGCGCCGCAAGCTCGGCGCCATGGCGGGCGAGCAGCGCCTTATTCGCGGTCACGACATGCTTGCCGGCGTTGAGCGCAGCCTTGACGCTATCCAGCGCCGCCCCCTTGTCGCCGCCCATCAGCTCGACGAAAACATCGATATCCGCTGAGACGGCGAGCGCCATGGGGTTGTCGAACCACGGCGCATTCGTCAGCTTGGCGCCGGGTTCCTCGCGCGATTTTGCGCATACGCCAGCTGATGACGACCGGCCTGCCGCCCTTTTCCGCAATCGCCCCGCTGTGCTGACTGAGCAGCTGCAAGAGTCCGGACCCTACCGTTCCTAATCCGGCAATACCTATTCGCAGCGGTTTGTCTGACTTCATTGAGCTTTGCCCTTAGCGCGCGCCGGAAGCCTGGGCCTTGGCCAACGGAATGACGTTGTGCAGCGTCGACTCGGCCGAAGAAAGAAACTTCTTTATGGCGCGGCCTGCCTGCCTGATGCGGTGCTCGTTTTCAACGAGCGCGAGGCGAACGTAGCCCTCGCCATATTCACCGAAACCCAGTCCAGGCGACACCGCGACGCCGGCTTTCTCCAGGAGAAGCTTCGAAAATTCGAGCGATCCGACCTCCGCCATCGCCGGCGGCAGCGGAACCCAGGCGAACATCGTTCCGGGGGGGGAAGGAATGGTCCAGCCGGCACGGTCGAGCGTTTCGACGAGGCAATCGCGCCTGTGCTTGTAGGTCTGGCGCATTTCCTCGATGCAGTCCTGCGGGCCATTCAGCGCTGCTGTGGCCGCGACCTGGACCGGCGTGAAGGCGCCGTAATCGAGATAGGACTTTACGCGAGCCAGCGCGGCGACAAGCCGCTCATTTCCGACGCAGAAGCCTATGCGCCATCCCGGCATCGAATAGGTCTTTGACAGAGAGCTGAACTCGACGGCTACATCCATCGCGCCCGGCACCTGAAGGATGGAGGGCGGCGGATCGTTGTCGAAGTAGATCTCGGCATAGGCGACATCGGACAGAATGATGAGCTCGTGCTTCTTCGCCAAGGCCACAGCCTCGCGATAGAAATCGAGGCTCGCCATCAGCGCGGTCGGATTGGACGGATAGTTCAGCACGAGCGCGATCGGCTTCGGCACGCTGTGGCGCACCGCCTTGTCCACCGCATCCAGAAACTCGTGATCGACGCTCGCCGGTATATGGCGGATGGTTGCGCCAGAAATAATGAAGCCGAACTCGTGGATCGGATAGGTCGGATTGGGCACGAGGATCAGGTCGCCCGGCGCGGTGATGGCCTGCGCCATATTGGCGAAACCTTCCTTCGAGCCGAGCGTCGCAACAACTTGTGTATCGGGATTGAGCTTCACGCCAAACCGGCGCTCATAATAGGCGGCCTGCGCGCGCCTCAAGCCTGGAATACCGCGCGATGCGGAATAACGGTTCGTGCGCGGCTTCTTGACGGTTTCGATCAGCTTCTCGACGATGTGGTCCGGCGTGGGAAGGTCGGGGTTTCCCATGCCGAAGTCGATGATGTCCTCACCACGCGCTCGTGCTGCGGCCTTGAGCTTGTTCACTTGCTCGAAAACGTAGGGCGGCAGTCGTTTGATGCGGTGAAATTCTTCGGCCATGACGGGATGTTCCTGAATCGAAAGCATCCCGTCAAAACGCGGGACGCAGCACTAACCTATAAGACCTGAGTTACGCTCATGTCCATGAGGCTTTGCGCTACGCATGGCCTGGCCAACAGATATGTCCGAACAGCGAGGTGCCGAAATCGACAGCTTGCGCGGTGGCATGGACAGTGGCTGTCCTGTGAATTGGACCTTGCGCGGAGCTTGACGGCAATTATTTTATGATAATAAAGAACAAATGTTACGCTGAAAATGCGGCAATCCCCTGGAGAGCGCACAAGCCCCCTGGCCCTCTTGCTACAGGGTTCCTCTATTGGCCCCTCCTTCCGGTGCGCGCCCTAGCCGCCTCCTCCCAACCCTGGCTAGGGGGTGTACCCCCTTCGGGATAGAAGAGCATTCTTCAAAATATACGTCTTGCTTTTCTGTGGCTACGCTCAGCTTGTGGTTGCAATTCTGCGCGACTCAATCTTTTATAACGTTGTTTGCAATCAGCCCAGAAAGCAGACCTCGAGCCGTGAACGACTTAACGGTTGTTCCCGGCTCGTTTTCTCAGTCTTATCTAGTCATTTAGACTTGTGGCCAGAGCAGGGTGGTCGGTCTCTTCTTCGTTCCAAAACGGAATAAAAGAAAATTTTGCTCGTTATTTTTCGATGACGAGACATTTTTCACGGAGTTCTGATGCCGCTCTGCCGATTGAGGTACCTCAAAGTCTCACGCACACTACAGAACAGACCTTTCCTGGTTTGTTCGAAAAATGATGTGTGAGCTTGATATCGAGCGGCCCTCTATCGAGACTTATCCGTCTTGGATAAGGGGCCTTATTTGGCTCTTTGTTTTCCTGCTTGGGTTTCTGTTTTGGGCAGGTGTTATAGCTGCGATTTTGCTGTTACGGTAACGCCAAGGCATTCGCAGTGATATTGCCTGCGCCGCACTTGCCTATTGCATCCTCCCATTTCGGCTTGAAGAACTTTGAAGAACCCTGGCCGCTATTTGCTCGCGGTGTTAACGGCGTCGGCGCTATGCGCCTGGTCCTGCTTCTGCAAGTCTTGCACGGCCTTCTGGCGCTCTTCAGGGGTCAGGATGGTCCCCAAGTCGCTGATTTTGGAGAGACTTGGATATTTCGGATCGTCGGCGCAGGCGGTCAATCCTGCGCAGAGCGCAACCGCCACGAGGCTTGCCCCCAGGCTCGCGACCTTCAGTACTTCTGTATTACACCCGGCACGCAACACGAACTTATAAAAAGCTCGATGCATGGCTGCCCCCACCTCGCGAATTTAATGCCCTCTTTAGACGCTAGACGGATTTTTTGTCGACGTCTTTTTGAATTATGTAACAGGTTGTTTCAGGATGTGTTTACGACTCGCTATTCGCTGCCGGGGTCCTGTTTCTCCAGGTTGTCGTCGGGATCAACCGGAATGACAGCCCTCCTGTGGCGCTCAGGCGCCCAGGGCCGGACGCCGCGTTTGTCGCCGGCCACGGAAACGGCTATGCCGGCCTCCGAGATCGAGATTGCAGCCGAACCCTTCTCCCAGAGGGCGCCGCGGTCGAAAATGTATTTTGGCGCTGCGCACGGCACCCGCAAATCCATCGGAGTGACGAGAATCGCCACGCGCCGGCAATCTTCTTGAATGGCATCGGGCTTTGCGGTGAAGCTCAAGAGTTGTCCCTTGACCATGGCGAGACAGCTGTAGGCATCGCATTGCCAGCCCGCGCCAACCGACGCGTCTTTCGGCTTGCGATTATCACCGTCGGACTTAAGCCATTGCGCAAGAGTGTAATAGGCCCGGCGCGATTTCGGGGCCTGGAGTTTTCCGTCCTTGTCCCGCACCGCAACCACTTTGGCATCGCGGTCGATATAGATGTCGGGCTTCTCGTGAACCGATGTCATCGCGACGCCGAGGCCAATGATCGAGAGGCCGAGGAGCCGCCACGGCCGCCTCCAAATGATAAGCCAGAGGCCGCCTGCCATGATGACAAGAAGCGCGGCGAAAGGGAAAGCCGGAACAGAGATCAGCGCCCCGGGGAAGGAGGCGACGAATTTCGCGACGGCCATCATCGCGTCGATGCCCAAGCCCATCAGCTTCAAGGGCCACTCATCCAGGCCGAAAGGCATGGCAATGAGCGCAATAATCATCGCGGGCATCGCCACAAAATCGATCGGAGGTCCGCCCAAGAGGTTTCCGATCGCGGCGTAGCACGTCAAGTTGTGGAAGTAGTAGGCGGAGAACGGCTCAACCGCCAGGCCGGCCGTTCCGGTCGTCACGAGGACCGCGCCAACGATATAGACCGGCTGCCAAGTGAGCCGCTCGCGGATGCTTTTTGCCTCGAAATGCAGATAGCGCCCGAAACGCTCGTAGCCTGCGATGAGCGCGGCTGTTGCTGCATAGGACATCTGGAAGCTGATGTCGATCAGGCTGTCCGGCAGCACCACGAGGATGAGCAGCGCCGACAGCGCAACGTTCCTGAGCGAAAGAGCAGGCCGGTTCAAAAGGATCGCCAGAAAAACCACGGCGATCATCAGGTAGGACCGCACCGCGGCGATCGACGCGCCTGACAGGGCCAGATAGACCGTGACGCAAACAAGAGCCGCGCCGCCCGCGATCGCCCTCACCGAAAAGCGAAGTGCGATCGCTGGAAACAGCGCCAGAAACCAGCGCAGAAACCAGAAGACGGCGCCTGCCACGAGCGACATGTGCATGCCGGAAATCGACGTGATATGGGCGAGCCCCGACCCGCGCAGGTCGTTGAGCGAGCTGTCGTCGAGGCCCGCGGTTTTTCCCATGGTCAGCGCTGCCGCGAGTTCTCCGGTCTGGCCGGGAAGAACCGAGGTGATCCGGTCACCGATGGTCGCCCGCAAATCAGCGAGAGCCGTCCTCGGCTTCATGTCGAAGGGCAGTTCACGCCCTTCCAAAACCTCCGGCTTCGACAGCGAGTAGCCCGAAGCGCCGACGCCCTGGTAATAGCTCATGCGCGCGAAATCATAGCCGCCCGGCATGACGGGTTCGGGCGGCGGCCCCAGAAGGGCGCGAACTTTCACGGTATCGCCGGGTCTGAAATCGACGTCGCCACGGACGCTGATGCGAACGCGGAACGGTCTTTGGGCGACCTCGGCATTTTCATATTTCATGCTTGCAAGGCGGATGACGGCACGCGCGCGCTTCGGGGTCTGCCGGTCGAAACTTTCAACGAAGCCTTCGATGTCGTAGGCGCCGTGCCGTTCGAGCATCGGCGCGGTCATGACCGCGGTGCGCACTTTCGCGGCGAGAAACCCGGCGCTCACGCAGAGAAGGATGCTTGTGAACAGAAACGGGAACAGATGCGACCGCGCGAGGATGCGCAGCGACAAAGCCGCGATGAAAAGGCCGGAAGAAAGCGCCAATTCAGGTTCATAAGGGAGCGCGAAATAAAGGCCGACGCCGCATCCGAAGAGGACGGGGATCCACAAGGACCAGCGGCCCTGCTCCGCATCGAGTTGGGCGGAGAGCGCATTGCCGGGCCGCGCGAGCGCACGCAAAAAACCTCCGCCGCGATGCGGCGAAGCGTCAAAACCCGCGGGAACGAAAACGCTCAACCCTGCCCACCCGCTACCAATTGCCCGGATGTCATGTTACACCGCTGACCAACGAAAAAGTCCACAGGAATTGAGAGGATACTCATGGCGTCCGCATCGGGCGTGGTGACACGCTTTGCACCCTCGCCGACCGGCTTTCTGCACATTGGCGGAGCCCGCACCGCGCTGTTCAATTGGTTGTACGCGCATCACACCGGCGGCAAGTTTCTGCTCCGGATCGAGGATACGGACCGCGCGCGATCCACTGATGCGGCGATTGCGGCCATTATCGACGGGCTGAAATGGCTCGAACTCGATTGGGAGGGCGAGGTTTTCCACCAGTTCGCGATGGCGGGGCGGCACAGGGAGGTGGCTCTTCAGCTTCTGGAAGAGGGCAAAGCCTACCGCTGCTACGCGACGCCGGAAGAACTGGCCGCGATGCGCGAGCGCGCCATGAAGGAGGGCAGCGCGCCCGGCTATGACGGCACGTGGCGCGACCGCGGCTCGAAGGATTGGCCCAAGGATGCACCATACGCCGTGCGCCTGAAGGCTCCGCGCGAGGGCGAAACGGTGGTGGAGGATCGCGTTCAGGGCCGCGTGACGTGGCAGAACAAGGACCTCGACGACATGGTTCTGCTGCGCTCTGACGGCACGCCGACCTATATGCTTGCCGTCGTGGTCGACGATCATGACATGGGCATCACCCACATCATTCGCGGCGACGACCACCTCACGAACGCGGCGCGGCAGACGCAGATCTACAATGCCATGGGCTGGGACATCGCCGTCCTTCTCGCACATTCCGCTGATCCACGGGCCGGACGGCGCGAAGCTATCGAAGCGCCACGGCGCGCTCGGCGTCGAGGCTTATCGCGCGATGGGCTATCTGCCCGCGGCGATGCGCAACTATCTGGCGCGGCTTGGATGGTGCCACGGCGACGACGAGATTTTCTCGACAGAGCAGGCCATCGAATGGTTCGATCTCGGCGCGATCGGGCGTTCGCCGTCGCGCTTCGACTTCGCCAAACTCGAGAACCTGAACGGGCATTATATCCGGCACACGCCGGACGCCGAGCTTGTGGCGCAAATCCGGACCATCGTTCCGGAGGTGGAAGCCGCGAAAGAGTTCGCGGATCGCATCGACGAAGCTGGCTGGAAGAAGCTCGAACAGGCGATGCCCGGCCTGAAGGAGCGCGCGAAGACGCTCGTCGAGCTTCTGGTATCGGCGCGCTATCTTTTTGTTGCGCGCCCGCTCGACCTCGACGAGAAGGCGGCGAAGCTCTTGGAGGGCGATGCCAGGAAGCATCTCGCGGCGCTTCACGAGCGCTTCTCGAAGCTTGAGGCGTGGGAGCCAGCGGCGCTCGAAGCGGCGACGCGGGCCTATGCCGAGGAGGCGGGCGTGAAGCTCGGAGGAGCCGCACAACCGTTGCGGGCTGCGTTGACCGGCCGGACCACCTCGCCGCCGATCTTCGACGTGCTCCACGTGCTCGGCCGCGATGAAGCCCTGGCGCGCATCGCGGACAGAATTCGCATAGCGCCCGCAGCGATTGGGAGGATTTCCTCCCTTTCCCTGTTTTGCATAGAAAATGAGGGTGGTTTTTGTATACACCGCACGGCAAGTACAAATCCGTGCCAATTTTTTCTTGTCATAGTCAGCGCCCTCCTGCCCGATTATCGTATTTTAAGAGAAAGCGCTTTATCGAGGCGTTAACGCGGGTGCGTTCAGGCGGCCCAAGGAAAACCGCCCGTATTTACAGGGAAATTTCGCCTGGGCGGTAGCGCCGCAGCTGAGACTTAGCCGCTTGGTACAGATGCGCCCCCGCAGGCGCGCGTAAGGTTTAGATTTGAGTTGCAAACATATTTAACGGACTTTTGCTCGTCCCATTAATGAAAAAATTCCAGCATTAAATTCTATTTAATGGGCAATTTGTTAATCATAAAAATCTGTTCATTTTCAGTAAGTTATGCTGGGCTGCTCGCATCCAAACCAAAGGCGCGCCGCCCCTCGTTTCGCGCCGAACAAACTACTTTTTAACCAAACACGTGGCGAGAAATAAATCCGTCGCGCACCTGTTAACCATCTTTTGATTAAAGCATCGGCGCGGCAACGAACCGTTTACGTGCGACTCTGCACAGATTGCCTCATCGCGCCTCTCGGGTGATCCTGGAAGGTGGCTTGCGACCTATCCGGGATAGCCAACAGTTCTGCCCTCGCATTCCGCCTCGCCAGGACGCTTACCCCTTAGCTGTTTACATTCTTACCTTGCACGCATCGCGGAACAGCCCAGTCTTAAATAGCCAGGTGGCTTGATCCAGGCAAGCCCGCACGGAACGCATAACTCGGCCCTAGCTATGCGTTAAACGCATGGCGGCTGGCCGCGGCCTTGCCTCGCTTTAGACAAGCAATACATTATGCTGTTCTCAGAGATCGGAAAGCGGATCCTCTCCCTTTCCGACATAAACCCGTTGGTAACCCATATGGGAGAACATGAATGACGATATTGAGAAACGTGCCAGCTGAATTGCTGGGACTTTCTGTCCTGGTTTCCGCTTCTTTGACAGGACTATTCTTTCCGGAACTCTCAGAGTTCTGGTTGGCGCTGGCGACTGCGATCACATTGTTTGTGATCATGCAGGATCCGGACGCATCTGGTGCTTGATGTCCAGGCGAAGGAAAAGCCGTCGCCCTGAAATAAAGGAAATGGTGAGCATGCCGAAAGTTGCTATGTTATGCGTTTTCGGCATGCATCTTCAAGTTATAACGGAATAACAACACAACTTTATTACAGTCGCAGGTCGAGCGCGAATAGAGATCGCGTTGCCGGCGCAGGCGGCACGGGCTGGAAAAAGCTGCCACCTCGGGATTGGCCCGCGGCGCAGGCAATCCCCGCTGGCCGGACATTCGTCAGATATTGACGTGATTGATGACCCAGGCGCCAGCCGCCGCAGCGGCGCCCGCCAGCAATATGGGCGGAAGGGTGCGAACGAAAACCGTGAGCAAAGTCACGAAAGCTGACAGGGCCTTTTCACCCGCCTCCAGAAGCTCCAGCGCCGCGCGATAGAGCAGATAAACAACGACCACGCCGGTCACGGCAAGTATGACAACCTTCCACCAGGGCAGGTTGCCGAGCTGCTGCCAGGGTATGGCAAGGATTTGAGTGACGGACCATTGCCAGATCGTCTGGATGAAATTGAAGACCGCTGAGATCGCCTGCTTTAGAAATTGGAGAAGCTGGTTGATAATCTGCATGGCTTGCCCGTCCCGTTGCTTTTATCTGTGATGATGCTTGGGCTTGTTTGTGCTGTCCAGCGAACTAAGCAGATTTTGCCGAACGCACCAGCCGCCGCCGTTCCGGAAAAGCAAAGCCTTGTCCGGGATCGTAACACGTTGAAGCGCTTGCCTTCCGCGATCCCGGCTCGGCGCTTCGCTTGGCCGCGATGACGAAGTGCTGTCGCGCTTTCCGGGCGGAAAACCGCATGCACTTTTCCCGAAAGCGCTCTACCGCGCGTGCCCGACCTGATCCAGGAACTGAATGTAATGGTCGGGCAGGCCGTGTGCCCGCGCGCCCTCCCTAAGCAGCGTCAGGTATTGAAGCGATGGGGTGCGGTCGTCGTCATGGCCTGCGGCCATCAGGGTCGCGGCCTGAAGCACCGTCCCGCCAAGGTCTTCGACATCGAGCCAATGCGGCCGATATCCTCCCCATGGAACGCCTTCGGTAGCCTCCAGACGAACGAGGTCGCGGCGCGTGATCTTGTAAAGGACGCCCCAGACCTCCGCACCCGGCTCGGCGCATATATTGGCATAGGTGGCCTGGCCCCTGGGTGCCGTGAGGTTGAAGCGCAGCCGGTATCCGCGGATCCGGCCTGGACGCCACTCGCGAGGATTCATGCCGCGCCACTCGCGAAAGGCGCTGTCATGCATGTTGGCCCCATAGGCGAAATACCAGATTTCCTCTCCGGGCGGACCGATAAGGCGGATGCCATGCAGGCGATACACGCACCAGGGCAGCACCCATGAGCTGGCCATCAGCCCGCTGATCTTGAGCAGGGCCCTGACGGCCAGCTCAAAACCGTTTCGCTCCTCGCTCAACTTGCCCTCGCTTTGCGAGAAAAACCGGCCTTTCAACCGGCTCCCCTCTTATAGCAACCGTAAAAGGGATCAACTCATATCATCAATTAGAGCTTTTCCAGGCGCGTAAGCCCTACGAGAACTCGCGATCGGTTAACTTTATTGGGTTTGTTTGGCAGATGACCATAAGCAAATGTATAAGTAGTTTAATGACCACCGATGGGGTCATGGGCAGAAGCGTTCTGAACTTCGCGGCGGTTGGTCTGAGACCTGAACGTGCCAAGCTCTTCGATCGTGTAGCCCTCCGGATAAGTCTGCTTGCCGAACGGGATGTGCTTTGGCCGCGCACCTTCAGGAAGCAAGCTGAGTACCGTCCGCCGCAGCCCCATGACGCCTTCCGCAATGAGGCGCAGGGCGGGCGATGGGGCGGGATATCCCAGCGCCTCAACGAGATGCGGCGCACATAACGCCGTCACGAACGCGCGTCCCGCCGGGTGAAGGAACGGCGGCACGAAATACTGGCTCAGCAGAAGATCGATGGTTGGTTGCGAAACCGCCCGGTTGGATGGCGCTTGCGCGAAGCGTTCCTTCTCGAACTCTTTCGCGAAACTCCGAAAAGCGCCGATATCTGCAGGCAAGCCGGCGATGCCCATGCGCCGGCCGAACTCGCGCCAGTACAGGAACCAGTCCTCTTTCTCTTTGTCCGTCATTGCGCGCCGGCCAAACCTGTCCAGCCAATCAATGGGGGTGAAAACGAAGGTCGAGAGCACGTAGAGGAAATCGTCGTTCGCGATGCGGAAGCGCCCGTGCATGTCATTGATGCGGGCGAAGGCGCGCGTCGCCCGGCCGCTTTCGAGACCGTTGCTCAAGACTTCTCTTATGAGGATCGCCGTGTCGTCGTAGCGTTTGAGCGTCCGGTTGGAGAATTCTCCCGTCCGGTCCAGAAGGCCGGAAATGGACGGAACGGCGAAGGTATTGAGAAGCGCAAACTCAAGCGCCTTGTTGATGTCCCAGGCAAAGTGGATATGGGCGAGCCGCCAGACTGTGCGCTCTGCACGGACGAGGTCCGGAGATTTTTGCCCGGCCGGGAGCTCGTATTCGCTTGCGGCAAAGGGTTGGTCCGAGTCGAGAGTTGTCGCCTTCTCGCCTCGCCGCTCGGTCATAGCCTACCAGCTCGCAGGCAGGGTTTTAAGGCCGCGAAACACAAATGCTTGACGCCAATCCGGCGCGTCTGGATGATCGAGCGTCAGGTTCGGCAAACGGCGTAAGAGTGTGGTCAGGGCGATTTCGGTCTCGATGCGGGCAAGCTGGGCGCCAAGGCAGAAGTGGACGCCGCCGCCGAACGACAGGGGCCTGGCATTCTCACGCGTGATGTCGAGCCGGTCTGGATCGGCATAAACGGCCGGGTCGCGGTTCGCCGCGCCAAGAAAGCATAAAATCGGGTCGCCCTTTTTAAAGTCGATGCCACCCACGCTCATGTCTTCAAGCGCCGCACGCCCAACGACCTGAACCGGGGATTCATATCGCAAAAGCTCATCCATCGCTGTCTCGAGCGAAGGATTGCGCTTGTAGAGTTCGAGCTGATCGGGATTGCGATGAAGAGCCAGAAGCGCATTCCCGATGGAATGGACCGTTGTGACATGGCCGGCGATATATAAAAGGACGATGTTGGAGGTCAGTTCCTCGTTGGACAGCTTGCTGCCGTCTTCCTCCGCCTGCACGAGCAATGTTATGAGATCGTTGGCTGGTTTTCCCCGGCGCAGATCGCAGAGGCGGCTGAAGTACTGGGCCGCGGCCAAGCTCCCGGCATTGGCGGCATCGAGTTCCGCGCGCGACAGGGGGACAAGATCGAGAAGGCGCGCACCCGGGCCGTCGCCCTTGAAGAGCGTTCCTTGGTCCTCTTCGGGAATGCCGAGCATCTCGCTGATCACGGTGACCGGGAGGCGGAAGGCGAAATCGGCGATCAGGTCCATGTGGCGCAGCGGCTCGACGCGGTCT
The DNA here is from genome assembly GCA_963839435.1 of uncultured Alphaproteobacteria bacterium. Classification (GTDB taxonomy): domain Bacteria; phylum Pseudomonadota; class Alphaproteobacteria; order Rhizobiales; family Rhodomicrobiaceae; genus Rhodomicrobium. The sequence goes on along the minus strand of CAWIVD010000015.1, from coordinate 104,473 downwards.
ATGGTTTGATCCACGATCGCCTGGATGCGCGGGCGCATATCCTCCACGACGCGGTTGCTGAAGGCTTTGACAACGAGGCCTCTCAGGCGCGTGTGATCGGGAGGGTTTTGACTGATCATCCAGCGAAGCATGGACTGATAGACAGGCTCTTGAAGCGCCTTCTCCCCGGCGGTCCGCTTGATCCGGCCGGCAACGTCCTTCCCGAAACGCGCGTCCCGCATGATGAACGCATTGTCGGCGTGGCGGGTCGCCATATAAAAGCCGAGCGGCGAGCGGTGCATCGGGTCGTCGCGGCGCAAGCGATGATAGGCCGGATAGGGGTCTCGGATGAAATCCGGCGACATGGGATTGAAGATTAGATCAGCCGCGTTGGCGTTCAGGTGTAAGTCGTTCACAGCATAGCTCGCGGTTTTGCGTTATAATAAACGTTTTCTGTTATAAACTAGCTCAGCTCTTTTTATGATTTGAAGTAAAATTCTCGTGTCTATTTAACTGGTATTGAACACAGTCTGTCTTGGCTGTGCCTGCAGTCCGCGAAACCGATCACTTTCTTTCTGCTCGCGCGGACAAGGACTTAGTACGGGCCAACTGTGTCATAAGCGCTGGCGGCCGCAGCCTCGTGCTTGGCACGCCATTCCATTCTGTGTTTTTTGTGCAACTACTACGTATGAATTCTCCAGATTGCACGTATAAGCTGTTGCCTAGTCATTCAGTTGATAATACATTGCTGCCAGCAGGATATCAGTTCTGCCAGTTTTCCAAAGAAGTGTTGCATGCGAATATTAGCTTGCCGACGCCCCTAACGCATTGATCGTTAGGGGCGTTTTCTTTAGGCTGAGAACTGTGCCGACGACTACCTCTCGGCTTCTCGCATTGGCTTCTGCGGCGTTGGCTTCACTTTCGCGCCATCCGCGAGGCCGGCTGGCGGGCTGACAATAATGTCCTGTCCCGGTTGAAGTCCCATCGCAATTTGCACCTGCGCGCCATCGTCCTCGCCGATGTCAACTTTCCGCAGATGCGCCGCGCCATCCGAATAGATGGCGACTTGCATGCCGTTCTGATCGAAGATCAAGGCTGACGAAGGAACCACGATCACGGGCGCGGGCCTCGGCACCATGAAGTGAACCGTGCCATAGAGGCCGGGACTGAGCGTTCGATCCGGATTGTCGACATCCGCCTCGACAAGCAGCGTGCGCGAATTGGGGTCCAGCGAATTGGCCGTGCGCGCGACCTTGCCGGTAAATTTGCGGCCGGGCAATTCCTGGACATCGAGCGTCGCTTCCATGCCAGGCTTCAGCTGCAACGCCACATCCTGCGGAACGTGCACCTGCACCCGCAAGACGTTGTCATGGGCAATCGCGAAGAGGGGCGTTCCCGAAGTTGCGTCGGCGGCGACGAGACTGCCGATATCGATATTGCGCAGCGTAATGACCCCATCGAACGGGGCGACGACGCGTTCGTAGGACTGAAGTCTCTGCAGCCTCGCGATTTGTGCCTTCTGCGCCTGGATATTGGATTTCGCGACATCCACGGCGGCATTTTGCGCGGCGAGATTGTAGAAGTTCTGGTCGCCGGTCTGCTTCGTCTCCCAGCCCTGCTTGACGAGCGGCGTGAAGCGGTTGTTGGTGACATTGGCCAGAGAGCGCGTCGCCTGGGTCTGCTCGAGCGTCGCCTGCATCTGCTGGAGCTGCGCTCGGGCCTGCGTGAGCTGGTCATCGACTTCGGGCGCTGAAATAACGGCAAGCAAATCGTTGGTCTTGGCCCGGCTTCCGATATCGACGAGGCGCTGCGAGATGTATCCGCTCTGGCGTGCATAAATCGTGGCCGTATCGAAGGCCTGCGTGGTCGCGGGGAGATGAATCTCCTTCGGCGTGTCGACCGACTTTACCGTCTCGATGCGCAATTCGGGAACGCGGTCCCTGCGGTTGTCCAGATCCTGTTTGGCGGCCTGATTGCGCTGGTCTCTTTGATAGACGCCATAGCCGAGGAACGCGGCAACCGCGAGGAACAAGCCAACACTGGCAACGATCAGGGTTCGCCGGCGCGTCCGGCTGAGCGCGGGATTGTTATTTTGGCCGCCATCGCCGCCTTGCGACTTTTCGGGCTCAGGGCCGGGGAGGGGACCGCGGGACGTCGCCGGTGCATCGGACGCGTTCTCCGCTTCCCTGGCCTCGTCTCCGTGATCCTCATGGAGATGGCGGTCATACTCTTCTTGCATGGTCATGCGTGTTGCCTCTCAGGCTGAGACGCGTCTTGTTTCGCTTCGCCGCCAGACGACGAACCTTGCTTGTCTGTTCCGGTTCCTTGGAAGCGCGCTTTCAGCTGGTGGATAACCGTATACAGGTACGGCACGACAAAGAGCGTTGTCAGCGTTCCGACTAGAAGGCCGCCGATCACGGCGCGCGCCAGAACGGAGTTCTGCTCTTCGCCGGCGGTGCCAATCGCCATGGGCAGCATGCCGACGACCATTGCGCCCGCCGTCATCAGCACGGGGCGGAGACGGGTCCTGCCGGCGTCGCGCGCCGCCTGTTCCGGCGAGGCCCCCTGAAGGAGGCGCTCGCGTGCGAAAGTTACAAGCAGGATCGAGTTCGCCGACGCCACGCCGATGGCCATGATCGCGCCCATCAGCGAAGGCACGCTCAAGGTCGTTCCCGTGATGAACAGCATCATGATGATGCCGCAGCCTGCGCCGGGAAGGCCGAAGATCACGGCCAGCGGATCGAGAAAATCCTGAAAATTCACGACCATCAGGAGATAGACGAACACGGCTGCGAACAGGAGCCCGATGGTGAACCGGGTGAAGGCGGATTCCATGCTTTCGGCCTGGCCGAGCAGCGACATGGTGTTGCCTGGCTTCAGGCGCGGATGCAGGTCTGCGATGACCTTGTTGATGTCCGACGCCACGCTGCCGAGATCGCGGTCCGCGACGCTGGCATAGATGTCGTAGACCGGCGCCACGTTGTTGTGGTTGATGACCGACTGGATATAGCGGCGCGACATGGTGGCGACGTTGCCGAGCGTGTTCGGGATGGGCGAGGCCGCGCCTCCCGATGCGCTGGTGATCGAGGTGTTCAAGAGATCGTTCACCGTCGACACTTGGCGCTCCGGCGTCTGAACCGCGAGGTAATAGGGAATGCCCTGCTTCGTATCTGTCCAGAAATTGGGATTGACCTGTTCGGACGAACTGAGGCTGATCGTGAGATCGTTCACGATTTGCTGGGCCTGCAAGTTCAAGTTCTGAGCGCGGGAGCGATCGATCTTGAAGTAGAGGTTGGGAGCGTCAAGCTCCTGCTGGATGTGGGCATCGACGACGCCCTGGATGTTCGCAAGCCGCTTCTGCGCGTCCTTTGCAAGCTCGACGTTGCTCGGGTCCCTGCCTTGGATCTGCAGGTCGATCTGGGTGGGCACGCCGAAATTCAAAATCTGCGTCACCATATCGGCGGGCTGGAAGTAGAAGAGCAGGTTCGGGAACGCCTCTGGCAGCCCCTGGCGAAGCTTTCTGATGTAGTCCTGTGTGCGGCCGCGGCGGTCCTCTTTTAGCGAGATCTGGATGGTGCCGTCGTTTACGCCGATGATGGTGTTGTCGGTGAAAGCGAGATTATAAAGCCGCTGAGGAATGCCGATATTATCGAGGATAAGTTCGCGATCCGACTCCGGAATGACTTCGCGAATGTAATCTTCGACCTGCTGGAAGTACTTCTCCGTGTCTTCGATGCGTGTGCGGGCGGGGGCGCGCACGTGAAGCTGGATAAGCCCCGCGTCGACGGTCGGGAAGAAGTCGCGTCCTACGTGGTAGGCGAGCACGCCCGCCACCGCGAAGACCGCGAGGCCGATCAAGGGAATGATGAAGCGGTAGGCGATGAACCCGTGCAGTACCCATCCATAGAAGTTGCGGAAGCGCTCGAAACGATCGTTGAAACCCTGCTGGAAACGAGCGAAAAAGCCCGGATTATCGTCACCGTGGCCGAGGTATTCCGCCCGTAGAAGGATGCGGTTGATGATCGGGACGAGCGTCCGCGAAATCGTGTAGGACGCGAGCATCGCGAACACGACGGCGTAGCCTTGGGGCGTGAAGAGGTACCGGGGCGCGCCTTCCAGGAAGACGACCGAGATGAAGACGCAGGAGATCGCGAGCGTCGAGACGAGCGTCGGCAGCGCAATACCGGCCGCGCCTTCCTCGATGCCCTTGTCGTACTCCATGCCTTCGTCGAGAACCCTGTGCGTGTTCTCGATCGTGACCGTGGAGTTGTCCACGAGGATGCCGACGGCGAGGGCCAGGCCGCCGAGCGTCATTGTATTGATGGTCTCGCCCAGCGCGCTCAGGACCGCGATCGAGGTCAGGATCGAGAGCGGGATCGAAATCAAGACAATCAGCGTGGATCGCCAGCTGCCAAGGAAGACCAGGATCATGAGGCCGGTCAATCCCGCCGCGATGGCGCCCTCGCGCAAAACGCCGTCGATGGATGTGGTCACGAAAACCGACTGATCGAACAGCTCCTTGATTTCCATGCCCGGCGGGGCCGCGGCGCGGATCGTGGGCAGCGCGGCCTTGACCCCGTTCACGACATCGACCGTGGAAGCGTCGCCGTTCTTGATGACGGTGAGCAGCACGCTCCGCTTCCCGTCCGTTCTCACGATGTTCTGCTGCACCGCCCAGGCATCGCGCACATGGCCAATATCGCGGAGATAGACGGTTGCGCCGTTCACCTGCCTGATCGGGATATTGTTGAGCTGCTCGACCGTCGCAGGCTGTGCATTCACGCTGACGATATATTGGCGGCTGCCGATCTTCGCGTCGCCGGCAGGCACAGTCAGGTTCTGGGCGTTGACGGCGTTGGTGACGTCCGTTGGCGTCAACCCCTGCGCGAGCAGCGCCGCGGGGTCGATATCCACCATGATCTGCCGATATTTTCCGCCATAGGGGGTGGGCAGCGTCAGGCCGGGGATCGGGGCGAGCGCCTGGCGCACCCGGTAGAGCGCATAGTCGTAAAGCTGCTGTTCATCCAGCGTGTCGGACGACAGGCTGAGCTGCAGAACGGGGACGCTTGACGCGTTGTACTGGATGATGATCGGCGGCTGGATGCCCGTCGGCATGAGCGCGCGGATCGAGTTCGAGGCGGAAACGATTTGCGCGATCGCGAGGTCGACGCTCACGCCTGGTTGGAAGTAGATCTTTTCAACGACGATCCCTTCGAGCGTCTGCGACTCGATGTTCTTTATGCCCGTCACGCTCGAGCTGATCGAATATTCGCTATAGGTCGCGACGCGCGCTTCCATCTCTTGCGGGCTGAGCCCGGTATACTGCCAGATGACCGTGACGACCGGAATCTTGATTTGGGGGAAGATGTCCTTGGACGTGGTTACGATGGCGGTTACGCCAAGGAAAATTATAAGGATTGCAAGGACATAGAAAGTATGTGGAAACCGCAGCGCGAACCGAACAATACCCATACCTTGACCTGCACTCGTATCCACGCCCTGGTTGTGTCAACCAGCCGAAATGGCTTTGGTTCACCGTTGGGGCGCGGCATTTTGTGCATGGCTGCCATGCCCGAGAGGTCGAAGGCGCGAGTGGATGGCGCCCATCGGCATCCCGGTGCGTCGAACCGGGGGCGCTGATTGCAAAGCGCAAACTCGCATTTCCGGGCTCGCCAACCGGTTTGCTGTCCGGGCGCGTTGCGCGCTTCGTCGCCCCTAAGCAGGCATCTCCGGAAATGGCTGGTTATAAACCTGCCAGAACCCTTTATTGCCACGCTTCGGGCTCAATTACTCAATCCCATCCGCCACTAGTTATATAACTATCTCAACCCTGGTCTTCGCCATGAAATCACAAAGTCAATATGCATCCCCTCTCGTTCTGATTGGCGAAATCCCTTTTTTGGGTCGAATTATTCGTAGTGTGATTATGGAATTTTTCCGAGCAACGAAGCTGCCATTCCTGGTAGTTTCCAGAATGGGGGCATTGTTCCTTGTAGATCAACAAAATAAGGTTGATCGATCGCTGCTGGTTAAAGGGGAATGGGAGAGCCACCAGATTATTGAACTTGAGAGGCTGATACGGGAATTCGGGGCCGGATATTCGCGTTCAGTATTTCTAGACATTGGTGCTCACGGAGGATTATATTCAATATTGTTGAAGAAGCTAAATCTATTTGATGAAATATTTGCCTTCGAGCCGGATCCGTTAAACTTAGCCCAACTGCACAGCAATTTACTAATTAACAGCCTAATAAATGCGATTAAAATAATCCCCTGTGCGGCATCCAAGGCCGATGGAAAAGTAGGGTTTGTTTCCTGCCAGGGCCGACATCGTGGTCTCTCACACATCACGGAAACCTGCGATGTTAAATCAGAATTCGCTGTCCAGGCCGTTAAAGTCGATAGCGTTGTACCATATAAAGGGGTTTTTATTGTCGCGAAAATCGACGTCGAAGGATTTGAGGCTGACGTATTGGAGGGCATGAGAGAGGTTATTCAAGATAATGCTTGCTTGTTGCAGATCGAAATATTCCCAGAGCGCCTAAAAGATGTTACTCGAATAACTGAAGAACTCGGACTTACGGTCATCAAAAATATAGCAAATGATCATTATTTTTATAAATCTATCTCAAAAGCAGAATGAGTTTGCTTTTGCAGACGGAAAAGACGTTCTCGGTTAATACGCTTTTGTGTCCGCCAGCCGACCGCGACAACGAACCCGGAGATAGCTTCAAGCGAGGGTTCCGTACATCGTTCGCGAAGGAAACCGTTTGCGACGATCCTCTTCATCCGTTGGCGAAACTGAGACAGGCTGTGCTTGGGACAATGGCTTCGCAGCGGCGCGAAATGGGGCGGCGGCGGAACTTTTGGACCATTTTCCGTCAAGTGCAACCTGACGATGTATACAAAAACGCTGGCCGTTGTATGATGGCGGGGCAATTCAGAGCCGATATGGTGAATATTGCGTTGCGGCAGGGGGGTAAATTAACTCCTTATGGTTAATTTCGGGCGCGCCGGACTTATATCTGGTCCGGAACCGCGCCAAAAGATGCGTTTTTGGCGGAAAAACGCGGCGCGAAAAAATCCGTTAAATATGTTTTTGGACCATCCCGTTAACCTTGGCAGCTCCGTTTGCAGCCGCCGCCGCGCCTGTCGCCTTCAAATTTTTCCATTGAATATCAATGATTTATCGCCATTAACCTCCCGGCAAGACGCATTTTCCTAAGATCCACGGCCGAAGCGTTCCGGCTGCACACGCAAGCAAGCCGGCCCGGAGAATGAAGACAGATGCCGCCTTTCGTCCATTTCATGCAAAATGCTCAGCCGGTAAGCCGGGTTACCGCCGCAATCGGTTGGCGCCCCGGCAAACCGAGCTTAGAACGGCCAGAGCAGGCTGCAGCAGCAATCGGCCCCGCGGGACCTGATGTTGGGGTAGGGATAGTGGCAGAGCCGATAGTGATGGCATCTGTCGAAGTGATAGGGCGAGCCGCCGCAACCGAAGCCGCCGTTGACGTTGCAATGGCGATAATGGACTTGGATGGCGCTTTCGCCGGCCGTGATGCCCTTGGCATGATCGGCGCTAAACGCGAATGCATTGCTTGAGAGGAGAGATGCGGCGGCGATGCCGATCGCAGCGACGAGGAGCTTTTTCATGATTTTGTTCCGGTGGTGGCCCTTTAACCGCAGCTTAATTTCTTGAAACTGCATGAAAATTTTAACATACCTCTGGAACGAGGAAAAAGCGGCAATCCAGTTAGATAGAGAAGTGGGGACTCGTCTGTGGCTTCGGTGTAACAGGGGGATGCGAACATAAGCGCTTTGTTTGATGGCTTGACAGCGCCCCAGTATCTCCGCCACACCTTGCCTAACGAATTCTCACGCGCGAGCGACGTCATGAAAATCAACGGCAACGAAATCAGGCCAGGGAATGTTATTGAGCACAACTCGAGCCTTTGGGTCGCGGTCAAGACTTAGGCGGTAAAGCCCGGCAAAGGCCCCGCCTACAATCAGGTTGAACTCAAGAACCTGATCAACGGCTCCAAGCTCAACGAGCGCTTCCGGTCGTCCGAGACGGTCGAGAAAGTTCGCCTGGAGCAGAAGGATTTCCAGTTCCTCTACACGCAAGGCGATATGCTCGTGTTCATGGATACGGACACCTATGAGCAGATGGAACTGGCGCAGGAATTCGTCGGCGAGCGCTCCGCCTTCCTGCAGGACGGGATGAAGGTGGTGGTTGAGATGCATGAAGGCCGCCCGATCGGCATCAGCCTGCCGGATCAGGTGACGCTCAAGATTGTGGAAGCCGATCCGGTTGTGAAGGGCCAGACGGCGGCGTCGTCGTACAAGCCAGCAATTCTCGAGAACGGCGTGCGCATCATGGTGCCACCTTTCGTGACGGCGGGCGAAAAGGTCATCGTCGACACGAACGAAATGGCCTACATAAAACGCGCCGAATAGCCCTTTTAGGAGATTGCTGAAAAAGAATGTGCTGCCTCCATCCTTCGACAGGCTCATCCTTCGAGACGGCGCTTGGCGCCTCCTCCGGATGAGGTCGAGCGCTTGATAGTCATGGTGAGCCTGTCGAACCATCAGCTTGTCGGACCATCGGCAACATCACTTTTTCAGTAGAACTCTTAGATCGTTGGCATCCTGGGCTGCCTGATGTGGCCCGAACTTGGTCCCGGCCTCACAAGGTCGGGATAAAATCCGATTGTGGAGTTGCGATATGGCGGCCTCGGCACTGATGACGGTCATGATGAATGCCGCCCGGAAAGCAGGCCGCAGCCTTGCGCGCGACTTCGGCGAAGTGGAACATCTCCAGGTCAGCATCAAAGGACCCGCGAATTTCGTCTCCGCCGCCGACCACCGCGCGGAAACCATCCTCTACGAAGAGTTGAGCCGGGCGCGTCACGGCTACTCTTTTCTGATGGAGGAGCGCGGGCTGGTCGAGGGGCCGGACAAGACCCATACCTGGATCATCGATCCTCTCGACGGGACCACGAATTTTCTCCACGGCATTCCGATGTTCGCCATTTCTGTCGCGCTCCAGCGGGATGGGGAACTTGTCGCGGGCCTCGTCTACAATCCCGCCACCGGCGACATGTACACCGCCGAACGTGGCAAAGGCGCTTACCTCAACGACACGCGCCGCTTGCGCGTTGCGGCCCGGCCCGATCTGGACCAAGCGGTGATCACGACCGGCATCTCTCACCGGGGCAAGCCCGGTCAGGAGCAAAACCTGCGTGAGATTTACAACGTGATGCTCGATGCCGCCGGTATCCGCAGAACGGGCGTTGCCTCGATTGATTGCGCCTGGGTCGCGCAGGGCCGCTTCGACGGCTACTGGGAGCGCCACATTCAGCCGTGGGACATCGCGGCCGGCATCGTGCTCATCCGGGAGGCCGGCGGCTACGTCTCTGACACCGAGAGGCGGCAGGACATGCTCGAGAAGGGCGAGATCGTTTGCGGCAACGAAGCCATTCACGCTGCTCTTCTCAAGCGCATCGCGGCCGCTGTCTCAAGTCCAGACGCTTAACAGGAAGTTAGTTTTGCGCGGCCTGCAAATGTTGTATGGAACGCCTGGAAGCTCTATCCTCACGCTCCAGCGCCCGCGAGACAACTTCTGCCATGAGTAAGCCGCCTTATTACAAGACACTGTCCGGTCCACAGATTTTTGTGTGGCGGATGTTCTTGTTCGTCGTCTTGATCGGCCTCATTGTCGCAATCTTCAATCAAAAAATATTAGAGCTCGTCAATTTCAGCAGCAGCACTCCGCTCAAATTGCTCATCGCCGGCGTCCTCGTTTTCGGGATCCTGCTTACTTTTCAACAGGTTTTTCGCCTCTTTCCGGAGGTGCGCTGGGTCAATAATTTTCGTATCTCCGACCCCGGCCTCGCCAATGATCATGTTCCGGTGATGCTCGCGCCGATGGCGATGATGTTGAAGCGGCGCCAGGGCCAGGCCGCGATCTCCGCCACGGCGATGCGGTCGATCCTCGATTCCATAGCTTCGCGCCTCGACGAAAGCCGGGAAACCACGCGCTATCTCGTGGGGCTCCTGATCTTTCTGGGGCTGATCGGCACATTCTGGGGGCTCTTGATCACGACCGGCTCCGTGGGAGACGCTATCAGGGCGCTCAATACCGAGGGAAAAGAGACAGCCCAGGTGTTCCAAGACCTGAAGCTGAGCCTGGAGACGCCGCTGAGCGGCATGGGAACGGCCTTTTCCGCGTCGCTTCTCGGCCTCGCGGGCTCGCTGATCCTCGGATTTCTCGATATTCAGGCGGGGCAGGCGCAATCGCGGTTCTACAACGACCTTGAAGAGTGGCTCTCGACCATGACCGAGCTTCGCGGCGAAGGCGCTGGCGAAGCTCCGGGCTCGCAGGCGCAATTGAGGTTCGCGCTTCTCGACATGCAGCGCAGCATATCCGATCTTGTGGATAAGATTGAGCAGGGCGTCGTTCGCGGCAGCGGCCCGCAGAATAACGAGAGCCTCATTCGCCTGTCGGATGGCATTGAGAAGCTTGTTCAGCAGATGCGAGCCGAGCAGAAAGTTCTGCGCGAGTGGGTCGATGAACAATCGCACCATCAAAGCGAGCTTGCGTCCGTCCTGAAGGAGCAGAACAGGCTTGCCGGCGCGCTCCGCGAGATAGCATCCCGCGCTCCACGTCGCGATCCGGTCGATCGCTGAGCTGATCCCAAACGGTAAAGGGGAAACCTCAATGCTTTCGAGGTCGCGCCGCCGCCCCAGTGGGGTCGATTATTGGCCGGGTTTCGTCGATGCGCTCTCGACGCTCCTTCTGGTCGTGACGTTTCTCATGGTTTTGTTCATGGTCGCCCAATATTTTGTGGCGCAGGAAGCGGCGGGAAAGGATACGGCGCTCGCGCGCCTGCAAAAGCAGATCGCGCAGATGGCGGACCTGCTTTCTCTGGAGCGCTCGCAAAAGAAGACGGCGCTTGAGGAAAGCTCGTCACTCAAGGCGACGCTGGCCGCCTCGGAGGCCGAGAAGAAGCGTCTCAATGGTCTTTTGACCTCGGGCACTTCGACAGAAGCGCGGATCGCGGCTGCGACGAAAGAACTTGACGATCAGAAGGGATTGACGGCGCAGGCACTCGCGCAGGTGGAGCTTTTGAACCAGCAAATCCTGGCTTTGCGCAAGCAGCTTGCGGCGCTGGAGAATTCGCTCGGAGACACCGACAAACGCGACAAGCAGGCTCAGTCACAAATCGCCGACTTGGGGCAGCGCTTGAACGTTGCGCTCGCGAAGCGGGTGCAGGAATTGTCGCAGTACCGCTCCTCGTTTTTCGGCGAGTTGAAGCGGTCGCTAGGCGAGCGCGATGATGTTCAGGTTGTGGGCGACCGCTTCGTTTTCCAATCGGAGATTTTCTTCGATAGCGGGTCGGCCGACCTGGCTCCGCAAGGTTACGCTGAACTCGACAAGCTCGCTGCAGCGCTCAGGGATTTGGAAACGCGCATCCCGAAAGACCTGAATTGGGTTCTGCGGATCGATGGCCACACCGATATCAGGCCGATTTCGACAGCAATCTTCAAGTCGAATTGGGAGCTATCTTCGTCGCGCGCGATATCGGTCGTGAAATTTCTGATTTCGAAAGGTGTGCCGCCGGGCAGGCTTGTCGCGGCTGGCTTCGGCGAATATCAACCGCTTTCGTCCGGCGGTTCCGAGGGCGACTTGCGCCGCAATCGCCGGATCGAACTCAAACTTACGGAGAAGTAGGCATCGCCGTCCGTTTGCGGGCGGGAACGGCGATGGTTTTTGGAAAGAGCGTTTGAGGATGGTGCTCGCTGTTCCGATCGAGCTTAGATCAACCCGCCTTTTAATCGGAACCGATTAAAGGTTGGAAACTTGACCGATTTGAAAGTGCTAGAGCAGCGCGTCCAAGTGGACGCGGGCTGCTCCAGCGCCCGTTTTGATGGAGTGAAGCGGGCTCTTGTCGTGCGATCGGAAAACCGCTTCGCACTTTTCCGGACTGACTCTAGTGGCGGCGGAAGCGCAGGTAGTCTTCCAGCCGGACGATGTTCGCTTCGAGAGACAAGCTTGTTTGGCAGGCGGAGAGCGGCTCTGTCGCGAAATCCACGCTTACCGCCGTTCGCGGTGGAGAGAAGAGCGTCTTAGGCAGGGGCTTCGATGCTCGCCAAAGGTATGCGAAGCTTGCGTTCGCTTCGGCGAGGATGGGAGGCGTGCAATCCTCAACGCGGTCAAGCGCGCTCCGCGAGTTTTCGGAACGCCGCATCGCATCGCCAGTCCAGCACAATGTCCTGCCCAGCGTAAGCCGCTCATGAGCATCGAGAAGGGCGCGATTTTTTGCCCATCGAATGATGAGCTCGGGCGATTGGCGGCAGGCAGATCCCAACGAACGCACCATGGTATCCAGCGCCTCGGCGGGGGCGATCTGGGCGAAGATAATGTTTACCTCGATGGAGAGGGGTTGGAATCGCGCGAGATTGGTTGCGAGCGCTTTCGCAGAGGGTGAGGCGGGAGAACGGGCAATTAATGTGATGGTCCTTTGCTCTAGATCTGCCTGCTGCTTGAGGCTCAGACCATAAACATCGAAAAAGGAGTTGAAGCGGCTTACTGGTGACACAGGGGACAAAGCGTCAAATTCTGTAATTAAGCTCATGGCTTTCGTCCGGGGCTTGTGCAAGGGAGGCGGGGCGCGCGCACCCTTTCTTCGTAAACCTCCAAGGTTAAATAAAACTTGAGATTAGGCTGGAACTACTCAAAAATTGCGTAAACCAAATTCATAAATCTTTAATAACCAAGTAAAATGTGAGTATTTGTTAAGAAATTCGTTTCCTGAGGCGCGAGGGCATCTCGAAGACGCCCTCCGCCTGTTTACGGTCTGACAACCTTTCGAAGTCTGATTGCAGAACGCTTAGCGCTGGAGCAGACCGTGTCCATTTGGACCCGGATCAAGCTGCTCTCCGAAAATCTAAAACGCGTCAAAATTATCGGAATAGCATTGTCATGGCTGCCTCCGAGGCACGGCTGTCCGGTTTAATTTCTACAAGCATTGGAACGCCATCTGTCCGTCATCCGGTGGCGTTTCGACGTCGTCTCCAAGTAATCGGTCGATGCGCTTCAAGTGCATGAGGATCGATCTTACCAATCGGGTAAAGGCGAGCAGCGTGAGGCCGCTTTTTTGCTCGGCATGAGCAAGCTTTAGAAGCAAATAGGCGATGAGAGCGACAGCGATCTGAATGCGGATTGCATTCTCTGACGCGCCAGGAACTTTTTGATCTTGAGAGTTTGCTTGACCCACCGAAAAAACAGCTCGATCTCCCAGCGGTGCTTGTACAAACCGGCGATTTCCTCGGCGCTGGCGTCGAGATCGTTCGACAGAATCCGCAGGGTTTTGCCCGTATCGAACGACGCGCACTTCGCGAACGGGGTCGCTGAACGCGTTTTTGCGGTTCTTGGCTTGGCGGGCGGGCAGATATCCAACGCGATCCGAGAGGATCGCGCCATCCTTGGCGACGGCCCGGTCCTCGATCACGCGAAGCGGGGTGTTGGATTTGAAGAACCGGGTCACGATCCGGCATCCGGCCGCGTCGAGCTTCGCCCAGGCGCTCAAGTAGCACGGCGTGCGGTAGCGCGCCTTAATGCCGTAATCGCAGTAGCCAAGGTCGAACACATAACTTGCGCCCGCTTCAATCGGCATCGCTTGGGCGGCCGTGATATCGTTCACATTGGCGGCGGTGACCGCCATGTAAACGGGGCAACCGGCATCCGCATCGTAGTTGCGCCTTCGCGCCGCAGACGCCAGTGGAGAAGCGCGCCCATTTTTTGCTCAGCTCGTTCAGACGAAGACTTGTTGAATCAATGAGGTAAACGGTCTCTTCGAGCGCGCGTCTCAACCCGCGGTGTGCTTGCTTCATGAGCTTTGCGAACAGACCCGTGTAGACCGCAACAGGGCGCGACGCATTTGCATCGGCCAGCGTCGAGCGTTTCACCGACTTCGCGTTCACGTGATAAAGCCGCACCCGATGGCTCAAAAGCGCAGCCTCGATCTCGCGCAAACTCACAGCCCCTGCAAGCTGGCCGTAAAGCAGCGAGCCGAATTGATCGCGCATTCTCAGCGTCCGCACGCCCTTGTCGCCGTCGTGCTCATCCACAAGCTGGTCAAACCCGCCCCACGGAACATACTGCGTGAGCGCATGGTAAACGCTATTCTTGTGCCGCATGGCATTGCCCCTTCCGTGTCCAGATCGTTGCGAAACGTCCAGACCGGAGTAGAATCAATGCCATGCACCAATGCCAGTAAAATAAGCCGGACAGCCGTGCCCTTGGAGGCAGCCATCCAGGATCACAAATTCCATCTTTTTGGATCTTGACGCTGGATTGGCCGGGTCAAGCCAATTGGTCAAGCCCGGACATGACATCGGTTCAAGCTAATCGCAACACGCTTTGAAGCGATCGACTTTCCGCTTTTAGTCGATTCCGTTTGAAGGCGGGTTGATCTAAGCGGGCGAGGCGGACGCGGTGTGGCGGTCAATCGAAGCCAGGATATCGTTCACAACGCCCGTGACTAGGCTCGTGTCGTCGCCCTCGGCCATGACCCTGATGACGGGCTCCGTGCCGGACGGGCGGATGATAAGCCGTCCACCCCTGCCAAGGCGCACTCTTCCGGCTTCGACCGCGGCTTTGACCGCGGCATCCTCAAGCGGATTGCCGCCCTGAAACCGTACGCTCTTCAAAAGCTGCGGCACGGGTTCGAAGCGGCGGCACACTTCGCTGACGGACTTTCCGCTCTGAACGACGACACTCAGCACTTGAAGCGCCGTCACAAGCCCATCTCCGGTGGTCGTAAAGTCCGAAAGCACGACGTGACCGGACTGCTCGCCGCCGACATTATAATCGCCGCGCCGCATCTCCTCGACGACATAGCGGTCACCAACCTTGGTCCGGATCAATGAAAGGCCGACCCCTTCGAGATGGCGTTCCAGACCGAGATTGGACATCACGGTTGCGACAATACCGCTTCCACGCAAGCGACCGGCATCGCGCCAGCTCCCGGCGATGACCGCAAGGATCTGATCGCCATCGACCAGCTGCCCGTTCTCGTCGGCAATCACGACACGATCCGCGTCCCCGTCCAGCGCGATGCCAACATGCGCGCCTGCCTCAATGACTTTCCGGCAAATCGTCTCGGGCACGGTAGAGCCACACTCGCGATTGATATTGCGGCCATCGGGGTTGACACCGAGGGAAACGACCTGCGCGCCCAGTTCCCAAAGCGCCGTCGGCGCGGAACGGTAGGCGGCTCCATTTGCACAATCGAGAACCACCTTCAGGCCTTTAAGGCTCACGGTGCGATCGAGCGTGCGCTTGGCAAATTCAACATAGCGGTCGTTGGCGCCGTCGATGCGTTTGGCCTGGCCGATGTGGTCCGGGTCGGCCAGAAGGTGACTGATGTCGCCGAAGATTTCGGCTTCGATCTGAGACTCCACCTCATCCGACAGCTTGTAGCCATCGGGTCCGAAGAGCTTGATCCCGTTGTCCTGATAAGGGTTGTGAGAAGCTGAGATCATCACGCCGAGATCCGCACGCAAGGATCGCACAAGCATGGCGACCGCAGGCGTTGGGATCGGGCCGAGTTGCACGACGTCCATGCCGACGGATGTGAAGCCGGAAACCAGCGCCGACTCGATAACGTAACCGGAAAGCCGCGTATCCTTGCCGATCACCACACGATGACGGTGTTTCCCTTTGGTGAACATGTGACCGGCCGCCATTCCAACCTTCAATGCGATGTCCGCCGTCATCGGATGAATGTTGGCCTGACCGCGAATGCCGTCCGTTCCAAAGAGTTTTGACGCCATGAAACCTAATCTCCTGTGCGGGTGCACTCTGACCCGGGAAAATACCGAGAATGTGGAAGGATTCGAGTGAACCCCCTATCCGATAATGCCTAGGCGATCAATGATCGTACATTCGAATGAAGGAAATTTTATAAATCTTTAAACTTTTCTCACGAATATTTCCAACCCCAGTTTCGCACACAACTCTAAGGCAAAGATGATCGTGTAACTGAGCTTACATCGAGCGATTCCAATGCTTAATTTTCGCCCGAATTACAGGGGTCGGGCGGGAGCCCGAGTTACTCCGGCTTTCGGGGGCTGCGCAGCCAGCGCCATACTGCAAAGGCCTGCCGTGTCGCCTCCACATCATGCACGCGCACAATTTGCACGCCCTGAGACACGGCATCCAAAGCCGAGGCGATATACGCAGAGGCTTGCCCTTTCGGGGCTTTTACTCCGGCAATCGTCTGAAGCGAGCGTTTGCGGGATGTTCCGGTCAGGAGCGGGACGCCAAGGCCGTGAAACAGGCTGATACTTTGGAGAAGGAATGCGTTATGTGCGGCGGTCTTTCCAAAGCCTATGCCCGGGTCCGCGATAAGGCGGGTTTGCGGAAGGCCGGCCGCTGCGGCTGCTTCTATACGCCCCTCCAGATAATCATAAACCTCTATGGCCACATCCTGATAGGTTGGGTTATCTTGCATTGTCTTGGGATCACCGTCGGCGTGCATCAAGACAGCCGGTTTCCCGAGTTCCGCCATCGTCGCCAGACTATCCGGCGAGAAAGTCAAAGCGGAGACATCGTTGATGATGTCGGCACGGATTTTCGCCGCCTCGCGCATCACATCCGGTTTGCGAGTATCAATCGAAACTGGCGTGGCCATTCCTGTCAGTCCGGAAAGAACTGGCCGGATGCGCCGCAGTTCCTCCTCCGCTGAAACCGGCTCGGACCCCGGTCTCGTCGATTCGCCCCCAATATCGACGAAGTCTGCGCCAATGTTCGAAAGTGTCTTGGCATACTCGATTGCTGCGCCCGGCTCCAAATGATCGCCGCCATCGGAGAAACTGTCGGGTGTGACGTTTACGATACCCATAATATGGGGGCTCTCCATCGAAACGCCGGCAATGGCAGCGCGCGGTGCGACGATGCGGTCGAGAAGCTCCTTGACGCGCGGCTCGTCAATGGCTTGAATTGTGCTGGTGCGGACGATTGCGTGTTTGACATTGCCCGGCTCACCTTCCCAAAGGCGAATCGCGCAGAACGCAATGGAACTCCCCGCTAAAGGCAGAGCCGCGCCGAGCGAAACGGCATCGCGCGCAACCTCGCCATAGAGTAATCCAATCGGCTGGAGATAGACACCAGTCATCGCAGTCTCCACCGCAGATAACGCTGAATTAGACTGCGGGTGCGCCTTCAGACCCAAACAAAGGCTTGATCAGGCGTCTCCGCCAACACGCCGAAGACCTTCGGAAGCGAGTTGGCTCGATGAGTTGATTTGAAGCGCTTTGCGGTAAGCCTGTGCGGCTTCCGCGCGATCCCCGAGGCGTTCGGCTGCCTGACCTGCGTAGGCCCAGGCTTCATAGTTGTTCACTTTGTTGGTGCCGGCAACCTGGAAATCCTCGAAGGCCTTTTTATAATCCTGGGTGACCATGTAACTCATGCCGCGGGCGTAGTGCGGATCGGCGGCGTCCGGTCGGTAATTGACCGCAACGGTAAGGTCATCGAGCGCATTGCGATGATCATTCATGGCTTGGTAGATCAAGCCGCGGCTGAAGTAAGGCGCGGGGTCATCCGGCTTCAGCTCGATCGCTTTCCCAAAATCCGCAATCGCCAACGGGTAATTTCTCAGTTCTTTGTACACATTCCCGCGACCCACATAGGCGGCAGCGTAATCCGGCTTGATGGCGAGGGCCTGATTGTAATCGTTCATGGCTGCGTCGTATCGGCCTACCCGCAGATAGATGAGCGCGCGGTTATTGTAGGCTTGATAGAATTGCGGATTGATCTGAATTGCGGTCGAGAAATCCGAGAGCGCTTTTTCGTACTCGCCAGCCTGACCGAACGCCGTGCCTCTGAGGTTAAGGGCATTTCCATCGCGTGGGTTCTTGGCAAGCACGGCTGTAATCGAGGCAATGTTGTTCTTCTGGTCCGCTGTCGGATTATTCAGCTGGTCGGCTGCACGCTGTTCGCTCGATCCTGACGTCTCGCAAGCGGCAAGCGCCACGAGGGCGAGGAACAGCCCACCCGCTGTCAACGCTCGTCTTATAGTCTGCCCCGTTTTCAATTCACGCTCCACGTAGCGTAATATTCCCTCTTACGCATTCGACGTTGCGCCGGGAATGCGGCCACAATCGGGTATACCACCAGTACCGTCCCAGCCATGTGAAGACAGCAAGTGGTTCCTATCGAGCAGCCGTGCGCCCTGGAACTGCTACGCCCTCCCTTTGCGCCTTCTTGCGCGCGAGCTTGCGGGCGCGGCGGACAGCCTCAGCCTTTTCGCGTGCTCTCTTTTCAGAAGGCTTCTCGTAGTAGTTTCGCAGCTTCATCTCGCGGAAAATACCTTCGCGCTGCATCTTCTTCTTGAGCGCCTTGAGCGCTTGATCGACATTGTTGTCACGAACGTGGACTTGCACGCTAGCTCCTTCTTTCTGTTTCTGGAACGAAGAAAAGCCCGCAAAACGTATGCAGGCTCTTGCACAATCACTATAACAGCCCGAAGCACAGATGTCTATTTTCCACTCACCGAGGGTGTGGATTACCCGCACTCTTTTTGCGAGGTGATATTTGGGTCACATGGCCAAGCTTGCGGCCGGCTCTAACGTCACTCTTTCCGTAGAGATAAAGAGACGCGCCTGGGTCTTTCTCGAGAATGGAACGCCAATCGAGCGCCTCTTCGCCAATGAGATTTGTCATGATCGCGTCGGAGTGACGCGCGACCGATCCGAGCGGCCAGCCTGAGATAGCACGAATGTGATTCTCGAATTGGCTGATGGCGCAGGCCTCCATGGTCCAGTGCCCTGAATTGTGCACGCGCGGCGCGATCTCGTTTACGAGTAGCGGCTGAGGGCTCGCCTCGGGCATAACAAAAAATTCGACGCCTATGACACCGCAATAGTCGAGGGCGGTAGCGATGTGCGCAGTCAAATCCTGCGCTAGCCATTGCAGGTGCTCCGAGCATGCTGCCGGGACCGAGCTGCTGCGGAGGATGCCTGCTGCATGGGTGTTTTCGGGGCAATCGTAGAAGAAGACGTCGCCAGCTCTCGACCGGACGGCAATGACGGAGATTTCTGTCGAGAAGCGAACAAAACCTTCGAGGACGCACGGTGCGGCAAAATTCAGGAAAGCGGAACGGAGTTCCGCTTCGGAAGACACGCGCGCTTGGCCCTTGCCGTCGTAGCCTTGGCGCGCGATCTTAAGAATGCCGGCTCCCGCTTTGTCGAGGAGGGACACGGCGGCCGCCAGATCGTTCTCGGTCTCGACAGCTGCATAGGGCCCTGTGGGCACGCCGATCCCCGACAGGAATAGCTTTTCCGAAATGCGGTCTTGCGCGATTTCGGCGGCGCGGACGGTGGGGCGCACGCAAGTGTGGCGAGCCGCAATTTCGAGCGTTGCGGCGGGGACGTTCTCGAACTCAAAAGTAATGACGTCGCAGGCCTTAGCGAACGCATCGAGCGCGTTTTCGTCGCTATAGGCCGACTGCCATCTTTGAAAGGCCACCTGGAATGCCGGGCTGTCCTCTTCAGGCGCATATATCGCCGTTCTAAGGCCAAGCTTCGAGGCGGCCATCGCGAGAAAACGGCCGAGCTGACCTGCGCCGAAAATGCCGATGGTGGAGCCTGGCGGAAGCGGCTCAGGGCGCATCGGTGGGCCGCTCCGCAACCTTTGCCGTCCTATTGGCTCGCCAAGCGTCGACGCGGGCGGCGAGAGCGGGATCGCCGAGAGCGAGGATCTCGGCTGCAAGCAAGCCGGCATTGACAGCGCCTGGCTCGCCAATTGCGAGCGTTCCGACGGGGACGCCCGCAGGCATCTGCACGATGGAATAGAGTGAATCCCGGCCATGAAGCGCTGTTGTTGCAATCGGGACGCCTAGCACGGGGAGGGTAGTCATGGCTGCTGTCATGCCAGGTAGATGTGCTGCGCCCCCCGCGCCTGCAACGATGACCTTGAAGCCGGCGTCGCGTGCTGATTTCGCGAAGGCGTAAAGGCGGTCGGGCGTGCGGTGCGCCGAGACAACACGGGCATCATAGGCCACGCCGAGTTCGTCCAACACAGCTGCGGCGGCTCGCATGACAGGCCAGTCGGATTGGCTGCCCATAATGATTGCAACGGGCGGGGGTATGTTCGGCATGATCGACTACACATGAAATCACGCCCGCAGGAAGCGGCGAGACGGATCCGGTTGATTTGCCCACGCTTTCCTGGACACTCCTAAGGAGATTACGCGATAATATCCGGGAGAAGCTGGTCTTCAAGGCGGGTAATTTTATCTTTGAGGCTGAGCTTGCGCTTTTTTAAACGCGTAAGCCGCAATTGATCGCGTTCTGCGGAGGTTTCCAGCGCGGTGATCGCTTCGTCGAGATCTCTGTGCTCCTGCCTAAGCTGCGCCAGCTTATGGCGGAGGCTGATGTCGTCCGACGTGTTCATTAAACCCCCGGGGAAGACACCGAAAATACACGGCCCCGAAAAATCGCTGACATATTTCATCATATCACGAATCCCCGAAATCCCGAAAAGGCTACCTCCATGAGGCGAGCTGTAACGCGACTTTTACGGATTGTTATGAATTTTTACCGAAAAAACAATTGGAAAATCAGACTAATGCCGGGAAGATGCCGCCAAAAGCCCAAACAACCGCCGCTTTAGAGCTGCTGAGCGCTGGTTCCGGACCCAACCCTAACGGGCTACGGTCAAAGCTGAGGCAAGTTTGGCGTGTTCAGGAGCGAATCGCAAACGAGATGCAATGAGTTGGGAGATATTCCGCCGGATGATTGCCGCGCTCGTCTTCCTGAAATGCGGCTCGTGTCGCAGTCTCCGATAGCGAGGGTCTGGCAGCTTCTTCCCATGCGCCACAAAAATATCGTGTCTTGCCCTGTCCTGCGGCATTTCCATTTGCTCGGCTTTAGAGCCTGCGAATGGTATACTTCATTTACGGCTTAGTATAAGTATGTAAGCAGTGGCCTTGTGAAATAAGGTGTTGCTTGGATGACGCCGGAGACGCTTGATCCTGCGCAATTCCACCTCGCTATCGCGAATGCGTCAAAGGCGGCGGCTGGCGTTAAGCCTTCGCCGTCTCGATTGCATGAGCCGCGGCGGCCCATAGCCCAGAAGAATGCTTCCATAAATCCCTGATCCGCGGCGGCGTGCGCCATTCTTTAGAAAGGAAACGCGTTCCCATGTCCAAGCTTTCGTCGCCTGCCGAATATGAACACGATATCGTGGAGAGCAGCAAGCCATCGCGGCTTTTCTCTTTTCTGCCTTATCTCGTTATCTTGGCTCTGACACTTGTCGGGGTGGGCTACACAAGCATCAGTAAGAATCAGCTGGGCGTCTATTGGGAAGTGCTCGCCGTGATTACGGGAATTTTATGCATCGTTAGCGGCTGGCCTCACGCCCACAACAGAGACAGTCGAATGAGGCTTGTCTGGACGCAGGTTCTTCACTGGGCCGCGTTTCTCGCGATCATGGTCCTTCTGCTCCACACCGATGTCTCGCAAATGCTGAATTCCAATTCGACCGGGCTTGCGATCCTTCTGCTTCTTGCGCTTGGAACCTTTGTTGCTGGCGTTCATACGCTGTCCTGGCAAACCTGCGTGCTGGGAGTGGTGGAGGCGCTTGCCGTGCCTGCCATCGCCTGGATCGAGGAATCCGCGCTCCTCCTCGTTCTCGCCTCGTTCGCGTTCATCGTGCTTGCCGCCATTTTCTGGTGGTTCGGTCGGCGTCGCGGTTCGGCTGAGGTTCCCGTTTAGGGCAACGACGATCTCAAGGCGACAGCGGGGTTTCATCTTGTCCGGAGCCGGTTTTATCTCGACGCGGACGATCGGCGTGGCGGTTCTCGCGGGAGTGATCGCCTATGTCGGGCTATCCCGAAAGGGACTCAAGGGAACTAATACGCCGAGTATTTCCTCGGCATTCCGCTTGAGGAGGCCTATCTCATCCTGGGCCTCTCGCCGGGCGTCAGACGGACGATGTGTTCGCTGCCTATCTCAATCTCATAAGAAGTCTGCACCCCCGACCCAAGGTGGCGCAAGCTACCTTGCCTCTCGTGTCAACGAAGCAAAGTATGTGCTCCTGAAGCATGTTAAGATATAAAGTCCGGGATCTTACTGCTTTTTCCGCAAATATTGGAACAGCGTTTGCTGCCACCAATCGCTTTCAGTTTCCTGCAACACCGCGATGTTCAGTTTCTCCAGGACGCGGCTGCCCTTGGGTAAAGCGATCGCGTAATTCAGGCTGTCAACGGTGAAGTCAAGGACACGCAGAGTTTCCGGAAAATCCTGCATAACCATCCAGTTGAGAAGGGGCCTGTCGTAAACGAAGGCGTCGATTTTGCCCTCTTTCAGCGCCTGCAACCCATCCATTGGGTCGGGAAAATTACGATGCGAGACCCGCTCGCGGTCAAGATAGCCAACCGTCGCCGTGCCTCTGGACGCGCCCACACGAACAAACCGAAGGTCGTCCAAACCATGGATGGCGCCTTTCAGTTCCTGCTTCGTCAGCTTCGAGGTTATGCTCGCGGTGAAGACCGTGATTACGATGATGGATACGATCATCCAGCAGATGGCCACGAAACGGCCGGGTAGCGTCGCTGGCGCATCCTGCGCTGCCCCCGCTTGCGTCATCGCGACAGCCGACCACCAGAATCCCGAGCCGAGACCTTTTACGCCGCCCTGGAAATGATTCGTCTTGCGGCGCTCGAACAGCCAGACCACGAAGCCGACCGCGAGCGCGATACCGATCAGAATCAGCACAGCCTGAAGAAAGTCTGGCGAGAGTAGAATCCGGGAAACGGAGAACAGCCTGCTTTCGCCTGAGGAAACGGCGATACCGAGGCCCGTTGCGAAGAACGGTTGCGTGAAGTCCACCAGCCGCGCACGGTCGGCTGATACGGACAGCGCTCCGAAAGAAACGTCGTAGGTGCCTTCGGCTATCCCTTTGATGAGGGCGGCGGCGTCCGGCTGCTCCAGAAAGCCATAGCGAAGCTGCAGCCGGTCGGCCACGCGGTGCCAAAGGTCGATGCCTATGCCGTAATAGCTCCCGTCATCCCGCTTCATCACGAAGGGCGGCGCCTCCTTGATTGCGACCACCAGCTCCCTTTCGGCAGGCGGCGCCGGCACCGTTTCGACGGCTGGGGCCGGTCCCCCTTTTGCAACTGGGGTTGGCTCCCTTTCGACAGATGGGGTCGGCGCCTTTTCAACAGGGGGCGGACTTGCAGGTTCCCTTTGGCAGGCACTCAGAGAAAGGCCGATCGCAAGAAGGATCGCGATGGCTGTCCAGATTGATCGCATCGAAGGTCTCATGCGCAGCGGGCGGTTCCGAAATATTGGGTGGGCAAGCCAAACCATCCGTCCTTCGCCCGAATGAGAGCGGAAAGAGGCGTAGCAGCCTGAATTCCGGCACGAATTTCGGCTCCTGTCTTCTTTCAGGCAAGACATACAGGATCGCGACCATGTCGCCAAGCCAGCGCTTGCGCTTGCAGCAGCCTATTGCGCCCTTGAACTTGAGCTCCGGCTGGGGCAGCGATCTCATTCGCCGCGTGCAGGAAGCCGGACAGCAAAGGCTCAAGCGGCTCCGGTTGCCAAAGACGGTCGCAGGTGTCAAATTTGCTTGCGGATCGAGAGCATCGCCTAGTCAGCCGCGTGTCATTGCCCAAGCCGCCCGATCCATCATTCCGTCACCAGAGCGGTGACGCTTTGCGTGCCGGGTCTGGGAACGATAATCATGAATGCAAACGACACCGCCAAAGGCAGCGATATCATCACGGCCAAGAATGTCGATCTCTCGACTTGCGACCGTGAGTTGGTTCAATATCCGGAGGCCATCCAGCCGCACGGCGTCATGCTCACGGTGGACGACCACACCAATCTCATTGTGCATGCCAGTGCGAATTGCGCCCATCTTTTGGGTGGCGGGCCGGACGCTATCATCGGCAAAAGCGCTGATAATGTCCTCGGACCGACCGGACGCGATCTGATCGGCAAACTGCGCCGGATGGTTCTCGACGGAGGCCCAATGCATGTCGCACGTGAGTCTTTTGTCAGGTCGGACCGGGGTTTTCATCTCTTTGCGCATCGTTCCGGCGAACTCATCATTCTGGAACTCGAAAGCGCGCCGCCTAGCACCCAGCCTGTGCCAAATCTTTATTCCGAGTTGCGCGCCGACATCGCGAGGCTGCAGGAGACGAAGAGCGTGGCCGCGTTCTTCGATCTTGCGGTCGAAAAAATTCGCGGCTTCACCGGCTTCGACCGGGTGATGGCTTACAGGTTTGACGAGGATGGCAGCGGGCACGTCGTCGCCGAGTCGAAGCGCGACGATCTTGAGGCGTATCTCGGGCTGCATTACCCAGCGACCGACATTCCGTCGCCCGCGCGGCGCTTGTTTTCGCTCGCCTGGGTTCGCCACCTCCCGGATGTCGATTATGTGCCTGTGCCGCTCATTTCTGCAAAGACCTATACTTCGGGCCCTGTCGACATGAGCTTCGCGAGCATCAGAAGCGTCTCGGTGATGTATTCCGATTATCTCAAGAACATGGGTGTCAAGGCCACCATGGTCATGCCGCTCATGAAGGAGGGCAAGCTGTGGGGGCTCATTTCGGCCATGCATCATGCAGGGCCGCGGCATGTCCCCCATGAGACGCGCATGGCGGCAGAGTTCCTGGCGCATACGCTCTCGCTCTTGATGTCGGCCAAAGAGGATGCGGAGGTGTTCGAACGCGTCCTCGCCATGAGCGAGACGACGGACCGGCTCATCCAAGCGTTAACCCTTGAGCCCGATTTCGGCAAGGCGCTGGGAGCGCCAAAAACGCTCGCCGACGTGCTGAGCCAAGTGGAGGCGGCCGGGGCGGCAGTGGTTTCTCAGTCCAAGGTCACGCTCGCTGGCAAGACGCCCTCTGAAGAGGAGGTGCGCGATCTGGTGCGATGGATCGGTACTGAGAGTGGGCCGCTTTTCGCAACGGACCGCCTGCCTTCCCTCCGTCAACCGGCCGAAGCCTTCGCGAGGACTGCAAGCGGGGTGCTGGCGATACGCATTTCGCCCGATCGCCCCGAGTTTCTATTGTGGTTTCGTCCGGAGCAGATCGAGGAGGTGAGTTGGGCTGGAGATCCGCACAAGCCGGTCGATGTCAGCGAGGCCGATGGATCGGTTCGCTTGCGCCCGAGGGGGTCCTTTGCGCTTTGGAAAGAAAGCGTTAGGAATCGCTCGACTCCATGGCACGAAAATGAAAAAGCTGCCGTCGCCAAATTGCGCGTTGCCATCGCCGATATTGTCCTCGGAGGCGTCGGGAAAATGGACCGCATAAGCCGGGAGCTTGAAGCATCCCATGCCGATCTGGACAGCTTCACCCATGCGGCTACTCACGATCTCAAGGACCATTTGCATGGCATTCACCATCTTGCGTCCACGCTGAAGCGCAGGCAAGGGGATATGCTGGATGACGAGGGACAGCAGCAGATCGCAACTATCCTCAAGCTCACCCAAAGGATGGATAGCCTGATCGACGCGCTTCTCGATCATTCGCGGGTGGACAAAACCGCCATGGTGCTCGAAAGCGTCGATCTGGACGAGGTTGTCGATTCGGCCCTGCTCGGCTTAGGCCACACTCTGGCCGAGGGAGGCGTCGACGTGCGCAGGCCCTCCCGGCTCGGCACCGCGCTATGCAATCGTGAGCGGATCCGCGATGTCCTCGTTAATCTCATCGGCAACGCCGTCAAGTACAACGACAAGGCTTCTCGCTGGATCGAGATCGGTGCCGAACCGGGCCAACCCGCGCGCTATTACGTTCGGGACAATGGCATAGGCATCCCGGAAGACGACCAGCACATGATTTTTCAGATTTTCCGTCGCCTGCATGAACGCGAGGACTATGGGGGAGGCGCGGGGATCGGCTTGGCATTTACGCGCAAGATCATCGAGCGCCACGGCGGCCGGATTTGGGTCCGGTCTTCTCCCGGCGCGGGATCGACGTTCTACTTCACGCTCGTGCCCGATGAGGGACGCTGACATGCCGTCTTGTGCGAGCGCCGACGTGTCTGAGGCCGCAATAGCCGACAGGTCGGGACTAAGACCAGAAGAAGAGCAGCAAGGTCGAGTGGCTCCGTTCATCCGACGCGGCTTCCTGCATCCCTCGCCAATCTCAAAATCCCAAGCCGGCGGCGCAATGCTTGGCTCTCCGGCCCCGCTACATCGGCTAAGGTGTAGCGATCCAGAACGGCAAGCATGGCGTTTAGCGCCTCGTCCATAACGCCTTGCAGGCTGCAGACCCCGCCAATGGCGCAGGCTTCTCCGGCTTGGCACTCCACCCATGCAAGGCTCGGCTCGCTGGCGCGGACAACGTCGCCAAGGCCAATATCCGCCGCCGGGCGCGCGAGCCTTACTCCACCATTGCTTCCGCGGATGGTCTCTATCAGCCCGGCTTGGCCAAGATGATGCACCACCTTGACCATATGGTTTTCCGAGATTCGGTACGCGCCGGATATCTCCGCTATGGACGCCAAGCCTCAGGCCGCAGCGCCAGATAGATGAGCGTGCGAAGGCCATAGTCGGTAAAGCGGGTCAGGTGCATGCGCTTTGATAGCTGCCTCGATTGGCGCTCTCAACCTTGAATGCGCTCAGCGATAATGTGATCCGGGGGGATACCGCGATCTTGCGCTACGGTTTTTACCGCTTCGAGCATTTTCGGCGGACCGCAGACATAGACATCCGGCGTCTCGGCACAGAGTTCAGATAGAAGGCGAAGGCATCCGCCGCGGTGCCCGTGAACCCGTCCCAATCGGCCTCTGGCCGCCAAACGCTGAGCGTGACGCCCAAATGAGGCAGCGCTGCGCGGATCGCATCGATTTCATCGCCGAGAAGAAGTTCATCCTCCCTGTTCGCGCCCAGAATGAGGTGAGTGGGCTGTGTGTCTTGGAAGTCGGTCAGATGCCGCAGCATTGACAGCACCGGCGCAAAGCCACAGCCGCCGGCGATCAGGCAGCGCGGGCGCGGGCTCAATTCATCCAACACGAAGTCACCCAGCGGGCCGCGCGCAATCAGCGTATCGCCGAGCTTGGCACGTTCGGCCAAATAGGTGGAAAACGCTCCGCCCGGCTGCAATCGGATCAGAAACTCCAGCCGCCCCTCCCAATTCGGCAAGTTTGCCATGGAATAGGCGCGACGAACATCCGTAGCGGGAATGCAAAGCTCCATATATTGACCAGGAACGAAATCCGCCGCCTGGCCGAGCTCCGCGTGTGGTTTGAGCGACAGGGTCATCGCCACGGCGCCTGCGCCGGCCGGGGCGAGCGTCTCTATCGTCGCTTCGCGGCTGGGAATTTTGTGGCGGCGAATAATGGCTTGCGGGTAGGGAAGATTGACGACCAGATCGCCGCGCGGTTGGCAGCGGCAGAGGAGAATGCCGTTCTGACCGGCGTTTTTCACGGCTTCCGCTGAATGGTCGCCCATTTCGTAGGTGCCATCGGCCACCTGAGCGCGGCATAGGCCGCAAGTCCCCTCGCGGCACATGGCAGGCAGAAACAGACCAGCCGCGGCAGCGGCATCCAAGAGGTTTTCATTTTCGCTGCAGTCAAACTGCAAGCGCACGCTATCGCGCGTGACAAGCGTAACATCCGGCATTGGCGCACTTCCTGAACAGTCGGAATCCTGAGGGAGCGCTCGATGTCTTCGGTTGAGCGCCCCAGAGCAGCCCGCGTCCATTTGGACGTGGGCTGCTCTAGCACTTTAGAATCGATCAACTTTTCCGCCTTTAATCGATTCCGATTAAGGGCGGGTTGATCTAGGCGGCCTTCCGGTTCATCGCCGCGGCAATATCGGCGTCCGCCGTGGTGATCGGCTGAATGCCGAAGCGGTTCACGAGGACGTCGAGGAGCGCCGGTGTCAAAAAGGCTGGCAGTGTCGGCCCAAGGCGCACATTGCGCACGCCGAGAGCGAGCAATGTCAGGAACACCGCCGCGGCCTTCTGCTCAAACCAGGAAACGATCAGCGACAACGGCAACTCGTTGATACCGCAGTCGAATGCTTTCGCTAGCGCCTGCGCCACGACCAGGGCAGAGTAGGAGTCATTGCACTGCCCCATGTCGAGCAATCGGGGCACGCCGCCGATATTGCCGAAGTCGTGGGTGTTGAAGCGGTACTTCCCGCAGCCGAGCGTCAGCAGGACGGAATCCTAAGGCGCAGCTTCGGCGAATTTGGTATAATAATTGCGCCCCGGCGCCGCGCCGTCGCAGCCGCCGACTAAGAAGAAATGTTTGATCGCCCCTGATTTCACGGCATCGATCACCGTGCCTGCAACGCCGAGCACTGCTTCGCGCCCAAAACCAACCGTTATGGTTTTCTCCGGCTCGGTCGCCCGGAACCCCGGCAGCGCCAGGGCCGCCTGCACAATGGGAGAGAAATCGCCGTTGGCGATATGGCGCAGACCCGGCCAGTCCACAGGCCCCGCGGTAAAAATGCGGTTGCGGTAGAGTGCGTTCGGTTCGATCAGGCAGTTCGACGTCATCACGATCGCGCCGGGAAACGCGGCAAATTCCTGCTGTTGATTCTGCCAGGCGCTGCCATAGTTGCCCACAAGATGCGGGTAGGCATGCAGCTTCGATAGCTGTCAGCAGGAAGCATCTCTCCATGCGTATAGACGTTGATGCCCTTATCCTTGGTCGCCTCCAGTATGGCGGCCAAGTCGCGCAAGTCGTGGCCGGCGACCAGAACGGCCTTGCCCTCGACGGGTGCGATCCGCACATTGGTCGGAGTTGGCGCGCCAAAGGCTCCAGTGTTCGCCGCGTCCAGGGTTTCCATCACCGTGAAGTTCACCCGGCCGAGCGCAAGGGCTTCTTCAAGCAGGTCTTCGATATCGACCGGATCGGTGGCCAGGAAGTCCAGCGCATGCGCGATGGCTGCTCCGATTCCCTCACGGGTTTCGCCCAGAACCTCGGCATGGTGCGCGTAAGCAGCCACGCCTTTAAGTCCATAGAGAACCAAAGCACGCAGGCCAATGACATCGGCGCCGGCCACATCCAGCCCGCCGCGCACGCTGGCAATGTTGGCTTGCGCCAGAAGACCGGCAAGCGAGTTTGCCGGGACAAAGGCGGTCGGCCCTGTGAGCGTTTCCGGTGTCTGGCCGGCGGTGTGCGCTGCCTGTTCATGGGCAGCGCGCAGCCGGTCGCGAATGCGAGCAGCTTCGGCGATCATTTCCACGAAACGGGCGCGGTTGAAATTGACGTTGGTGAGCGTGGTGAACAGCGCATAGAGAATAAAACTATCGGCTGCGGCATCGGGCTGAGCCGGGCGGCGTATTGGCCGATTCCTTTGCATTGATAGATCAGCAGGTCTTGCAGGTCCGCCGTCGTCTCATCCTTGCCGCAGACGCCTTTGGCGGAGGCGCAACCCGCTCCAGCGTCCGTTTTCGCTGTTTGTTCGCATTGGAAGCAAAACATGAGTCACATCTCCTGAATGTTTTCGCCTTGGCCCCAGGAAGGTCATTCGCGGGGGCCGCTTAAAGATGTATTTTTAAAACATCTTCTGAGTCATGTGCAGCTTGATCAGGATCAAGAATTTGATGGGGACGCGATTCTAACGAATCCATCTTCAAAAACATCGAACATTAATGTTCCGCTTAAGAGCTGTATCTCCGAATATGAAGAGCACAGCGAGGAAGGCTTCGGGTCAAAACTCTAGCGACTTCAAGCAATGCAGCAGATATCCAGAATCAGACCTCGTCCGAACCGTTGGCCGGGCAGGGGCGCCACTTACCTGAAAGGCGATGTGATCCGCGTGGAGGAAGCATCTATACCCGCATAATAAGTGTTGGCAGATGGTCATCTTGATCTTTCGCAAGGTCTGGCGGATGCAACCGTGTTTGACCTACGTCGGCGGCAGCAGCGGGCGGTGGATCGATGAATCTCGAGAAGGTTGTCTTCGGATTTTTTATTCTTTTGGCGGCTACCCTGAACTTCGGATTCGTCTATGGCGACATCGGCAACCCGGACCAGCACAATGCATGGGAGCTGTTCGCGGCTATCATTGCGAGTCTTATCGCCGTCATCCTGAAGTTTGGCGATCGCACCCATGTCGGAGCCGTTCATTTGGCTTCGAGCCTCGTTGCGCTCCTCCAGCTTTTCGCGGCGGCGCTTGTGTGGTTCTTTGCGACGCAAAAAGCCCCCCAGTTAAGCGCGGGCTCGCTCGCCAGCGTCGTGTCTCTTTCCGCCGGCGCGCTTTTTGCGAATGTTGTATCCGTTATCATCATGATCATCGATACGGCCATCCAGAGGCGCTGAGGTGCAAAGCGTCTTTTTCATAACGATACGGCGCCTTCGGGCTCCGCTTATCCTAATTATTTTAATCTTCGCATTGTCGACAATGGGGCTCTCGCTCATTCCCGGCGTCGATGCTCAGGGGCAGCCCTGGCGAATGACGCTCTTTGAGGCGTTCTACTTCGTGACTTACACGGCCACGACCATCGGATTCGGAGAGATCCCGAACGCCTTCACCGATCAGCAGCGTCTCTTTGTGACGTTGATCATTTATCTGTCCGTCATTGGCTGGGCCTATCTTCTGGGCACCCTCCTGGGCCTTTCACAGGACAAAGCTTTCCAGCAGGCGATCGTAACCGCACGATTTCGTCGCTCGGTCGCGCGCTTGCGGGAGCCTTTCTATCTCGTTTGCGGCCTCGGCGAGACAGGCATGACGGTCGTGCGAGCGCTGGACATGCTTGGCCACCGATTCACCGCTATCGACAGAGACGAGCGCAAAATTCAGGACTTAGAGATCGAAGATCTGTCGATGGGCGCCCCGTTGCTCGTAGCCGACGCCCGCTCTCCTGAGACGCTCGCGGCGGCTGGCCTGCTGAAGCCCGAGTGCAAAGGCGTGCTGGCTCTCTCGAACGATGACGCGGCCAATCTTGCCGTCGCGGTGTCGGCCTGTTTGCTTCGTCCCGGCTTGCCCGTCGTAGGCCGCGCGGACTCGCCCGCTGTTGCAGCCTCGATGTCCTCGCTCGGCACCTATCGTGTGATCAATCCGTTCCGCGAGTTCGGGGAGCACATGGAACTCGCAATGAGAGCGCCCGACAGCCATCGCCTGCTTTCCTGGCTGACGAGCACGCCCGGCTCCTATTTGCCGCCAAGCTTGCCACCGAGGATTCCGGCTGCGCCGGGGCATTGGATCGTCTGCGGTTATGGCAGGTTCGGCAATGAGGTTGTTGCTGCGGTGCAGAGAGGCGGTTTCAAGGCCACCATCATCGATCCTGCCGGAATACGGGCTGATGGGCTTCGATCCATCAAGGGGCTCGGCACGGGCACGGCCGTGCTTCGCGAAGCTGGCGTGGAAACGGCATCCGGAATATTCGCAGGCACCGACGATGATACGACCAATCTTGCGATCTCGATTGCGGCCCGCAGACTGAGCCCCGGTATTTTCGTGATTGTCCGGCAAAATCTTCGGGCCAATCAGATGCTCTTCGCGCGGTTCGGGGCGGATATGACCATGGTCTCAAGCCAGATCATCGCGAATGAATGCATTGCCGTTCTTCGCACCCCGCTTCTGGCAGAGTTCCTTGATCTGGTTCGGCATAAGGATGATTTCTGGGCCTATTCGCTCGCGGAAAGCCTGCGCTCCTTGCTGGGCGAGGAGACGCCGGGATTTTGGAGCTTCTCCATCGATGATAATGAGGCGCCGGGGTTGGTCGACCTTATGCATCGCATTCACCGGCCGGTTAGCATCGGCGATTTGTGCCGAAGCGCTAAACGCAGAGACGATCGCATTCCTTGCTTGGCTCTCCTCGCCGTGCGCGGAACGCGGACGATCGAACTGCCGAACGATGATTTTGAGATAGAATTTGGTGATCGATTCCTGTTCGCAGGACAGGTTACGGCGGAAAACGATCAGTCGGCGGCGCTGCAAAACGCCAATGTCGCGGCCTACGTCCTGGGAGCCGGAAACGCGGCAGAGGGATGGGTGTGGAGGAAATTCGAGAGAGCCTTGGCGCGCTAGCGAGTGCGGTCTATGGATAAAGTCTTCTGTTTCGGCAGCCTCCGGATGGAGTGAAGGTGACGCCAAAAGATCCGGCTATCAGCATTGTCATCGTGAGCCACAATAGCGGCCACATCCTGGGCGAATGTCTCGGCCGGCTGCCGGATAGCGTTGAAGTCATCGTTGTTGATAATGCGAGCAGCGACGACTCGGTCCTTGTGGCTGGGAATTATCCTGTCCGCCTCCTGACCCTTCCGCGGAATGTAGGTTATGGATCCGCCTGCAATCGCGGTGCTGAGGCGGCTTCGGGAGATTTCATCTTTTTCATGAACCCGGACGTTCGCCTCGAATCCGGTTCGATCGCCAGATTGGCCGAAGCAGCGGGGCACTACCCCGGCGCTGGCGCATTCGCGCCGCGGCTCCTCATGCCTGATGGAAACATTGTCTTCCAGGATTCCTCAATTCTTTGTCCGCCCCCCCACAATAAGAGCAGACCAAAACATCGTCCGGCTGGCGACTGCTGCGTCGAGTCCATGTCCGGCGCCGCCATGTTTTGCCGGAGGGAAGCGTTCCTTGGCCTCGGCGGATTCGATGAGCGCATTTTTCTTTACTATGAGGACGACGACCTTTGCCGACGGTTGAGGAAAACCGGCTGGTCTCTTGTTTATGTACACGGCGCTCTCGGCCGGCACGAGCATGGCAGGTCGACTCGAAGCAAGAAGGGTGGGACCTATTTCCGCTCTTTCCACTGGGCCGTGTCGAAAGCCTATGTCACCCGCAAACACGATGTACCCTTTCGTCCTCCTGTGGAGTGGTTGAAGTCTGTCATTCGGGGAGGCTTGGCCGCGCTCAGGTTCAATTCTGAGCGCCGGGAACGCCATTTTGGCTTGGCGGGCGGCTACTGGACCGTGATGACCGGCAAGCATGACGGGGCGCGGCGCACTGAACGCGCGAACGCACCTCCGGAAAGTCACCCGGTTCGCCGATGAAATGCTCTCAGCCCCCATGTTTTCTTGTGCGCGGGTGAAGAAGCCATCGCGTTCGCATATAGGTTTTTCCTGACCTTGCCATAGTTTCGGTTTTGCATGGCTGAGTTTCCTGGATGGGCACGGAGGCATGCTGTCATGAAGCGGATTGCGCTTTTCGCACATTACGACCGCGACGGGATCGTTGACGACTACGTGGTCTATTATCTTCGCGAACTTCGAAAGATGACCGACCGCATCCTGTTCGCATCAGACTGCGATCTCCGTCCCGGCGAAGCGTTGAAATTGGCCGGGCTCGCGGACGTTGTCCACACCGGACGACACGGCGAATATGATTTCGGAAGCTGGAAACGGTGTTTCGAAGCCATAGCCTACGCGCTGGACTCGTATGACGAGCTTATTATCACGAACGACTTATGCTTCGCGCCGGTTTATCCGTTGGCCGAGTTCTTCGACGCGATGCAGACGGCAAATTGCGACTTCTGGGGGCCGACATACGGGACGGATAGCAAAGCGCTACAAGGAATGCACGTAAACAGCTATTTTATGGTTTTCCGGCGGTCCGTTCTCGATTGTCCCGAATTTCTGAATTTATGGAAGCGCGTCGCGCCGCAGCCCACGAAAAACGATATCGTGGTCCGTTACGAATTCGGGCTTTCTCGGATGCTGCAATCTCTCGGCTTCACCGCCGCAGCGCTCGCACAACGCCAGTCCGAGGCCATATTCCACCCTGAAGCCGACATGCCTTGGGTCCGCACGGACCTATTCAAGACAAACCTTTGTCGGACGCCGCGGCTTGCGGACGAACTCGAAAAGCTCGGAAGGCATTACCCGATAGCGCTCGTCGACAGCTACGTCAAACGTATATGCGGGACTGCGCGTCCTGCTCACTATTTCTATAAGATTGTTCCTAAAGGTCGGGTGCATCGGCTGTGTTTCGAGGCCGACTGGCACTTGAAGACAGGCAAGCCCGGACGAGCCCGCCGGCACGACTGGATAAAACTCTATGTTCGTTTTTTCGGCGTTCCGGTCTTCGCCTTCGCTTGGCCTGTGAGACGAGCTTATTACTGATAAGTTCCGGGCACACAAGAGGCACGGCGGTGTGATCGTGGTTGTCGCTGCAGCTTCCAGATCCATCTATTGCGCTCGCAATAATTGATCGAGAACGGCGTCCAAGGCCACTTCCCAAGGTTCGGGACGAAACCCGAAAACATGTTCGAGGCGCGCCGTCGAAAGCAGGGAATATCTGGGTCTTACGGCTGGCGTTGGATACTCGCTAGTTGGTATTGCTCTGATATTTGTTGCTTTGACCGAAAAGCCCTGGCGCGTCATTCCGTCGGTGATCGCGCTGGCTAAACCATGCCAGGTTGTCCATCCTGACGCTGTGAAATGGACGAGGTGAGACGACTTCTTAAAAAGGGCCGGAAGCTTGTCCCGGCCTTCGCTGAGCAGATAACGGATGAAGCTCGCGATCTGGCCCGCAGATGTTGGGGTTCCAATCTGATCACTCACGACAGCGAGCTCATCCCTTTCGCCGGCGAGTTTGACGATCGTTTTCAGGAAATTCTTCCCGGTCGCCGAATAAACCCACGCCGTTCTTACAATGAGACAAGGCGCACCTGAATCGAGAAGAAGACTCTTCGCCCTTCGCTTTGCTTTTTCCGTAGACGGACAGCGGGTTGACAGGATGGCTTTCTTCGTATGGCTCTGAAGCTTGTCCGTCGAAAACATAGTCGGTCGAGAAATGGATCAGAGGCACGTTTTTTCGCGCTGCCCATTCACCGAGGACGCCAACAGCAGTCCCATTGACGGCGTCCGCGATGCCGGGTTCGGACTCGGCCTTGTCCACCGCCGTGTAGGCCGCAGCGTTGATGATGAGGCTGGGCTTGATTTCATCCAGGCGGTCAGGAATGGACTGCGGCGTCGACAGGTCGAGGTCGTGCCTGTTTGTGAGGCAAAGCTCGCCGATCGGTCTGAGTTCCCTGGCGAGAGCAAGCCCGACTTGGCCAGACGCTCCGGTTACGAGGATTTGCATAGGGTCAATCTTCGTAGCGAGGAAGTCTGCCCATCACATCGCGGATGAGAGGCGCCGCGGCATCCTTCTCGGACAGGAGGGGATGCTCCAAGCCCCAATCGATGTTGAGGTCGGGGTCGTTCCAGCGAATGCTCATCTCGCTTCCCCGGTCGTAGGGCGCATCACACTTGTAGAGGAATTGCGCTTCCTCGGACACGACCAGGAATCCATGCGCAAAACCGCGCGGGATCCACATCTGCCGGTGTGTCCGCTCATCGAGAATAACGCCAACGTGGCGCCCGAATGTCGGACTCCCCACCCTGACATCGACGGCGACATCGAGAACCGCTCCGCTTAAAACCATGACCAGCTTGCCTTGCTGGTTTGGATTTTGAAGATGAAGTCCTCGCAATGCGTCTTTTCGTGAAAGGGAAAGATTGTCTTGGACAAAGTCTTGGTGGACACCAAGCGCGCGGTACTTTGAGTGACTGAAGGTTTCAAGAAAGTATCCACGGGAATCTCGAAATATTGCTGGTTCGAAGATCTTTACGTCCTCTAGCTCAGTCTCTGAAGCGCGCATTGTGGCTCCTAAGCAACACAAAAAAAGCCGTTGGCTTGTTCCGGCATATCCGCCAAAATTCAAGATTGCAACCCCGGGTTTTTTCCGCTAGCCCGAAAATATGTAACCAGCAAGCCGGAGTGTATGTCATGAAGGGAATTGTTCTCGCTGGTGGCAGCGGAACCCGGCTATACCCCAGTACGATGGCGGTCTCAAAGCAGCTGCTGCCGGTTTTTGACAAGCCGATGATTTATTATCCGCTTTCGACGCTCATGCTCGCTGGGGTCCGGGATATCCTTCTGATCTCGACACCGAGAGATCTCCCCGCCTTCAGGCATCTTCTGCAGGATGGTTCGCAATTTGGAATCAACCTCTCCTATGCCGAGCAGCCTGAGCCCAAAGGGATCGCTCAGGCGTTTCTTATTGCGGAGCCGTTTATCGGAAACGACCCGTCTTGTCTCATTCTTGGGGATAACATCTTCTACGGCAATGGATTGCCGGAGCTTCTGTCAAGAGCGATTAATCTCAACGACGGGGCGACGGTCTTTGGCTACCGTGTGACTGATGCCCAGCGCTATGGCGTCGTAGAAGTCGATAGTGGGGGTCGAGCAATCTCAATTGAGGAGAAGCCCAAGCGCCCAAAATCCAACTTCGCCGTGACGGGCCTTTATCTCTATGACAATGACGTTGTCAAAATCGCAAAAATGCTTCGGCCTTCTGCAAGAGGGGAACTGGAAATCACCGATCTGAATGCGACCTATCTCAAAAAAGGCAGCTTGCGCGTCGAACTCATGGGACGCGGATTTGCCTGGCTCGATACCGGTACGCATGAGTCCCTTATCGAGGCGAGCCAATTCGTCCAGGTTCTCGAAAACCGGCAGGGCTTGAAAATCTGCTGCCCCGAAGAGATCGCGCTGCGCATGCGATACATCACGCCAGAAAAGTTCTTTTCCTCTGTAAGGCGCTGCGAGAAGAGCAGTTACGGACAGTATCTGCTGGGCTTGCCGCAAACGGCCCCTGACCTTTTCCCAGGCAGCATCGGTCCGCTGACCCAGGTTGCTTGATCATGACGGCAAGGAAGAGAATTGCCGTCACTGGCGGCTATGGTTTCATTGGCTCAGCTCTTCTTCGTCTCCTGCTGGCGGAAACCGATCATGAAATCCTCAACATCGATAAGTTAACCTATGCTGCCAATCCGGCTTCGGCCCCGGGGGCTGGCGGCAATCCGCGATATCATTTCGTGGAGGCAGATATCGGGGATGCGGTGGTGCTGCGGCAGGTTTTCCAGGATTTCCGGCCAGACGCGGTGATGCACCTCGCCGCCGAGAGCCATGTCGACCGGTCGATCGATGGCCCTCAGGAATTCATCACGACGAACATCGTCGGGACGTTCACGCTCTTACAGGAGGCCCTGCGGTATTGGCGCAAGCTGCCCAAGGACAAGGCGGGGCTTTTCCGCTTCCTCCACGTCTCGACGGACGAAGTGTTCGGGTCGCTTGGCGCAACCGGCCTTTTCACGGAAGAAAGCGCCTATCGCCCGAATTCGCCGTATTCGGCGAGCAAGGCGTCATCGGATCATCTCGTTCGCTCGTGGCATCACACTTACGGGCTTCCGGTTCTCATCACCAACTGCTCCAACAATTACGGGCCATACCAGTTTCCGGAGAAGCTCATCCCCCACATGATCATCAAGGGCATTTTCGGCGAACCGATGCCCGTGTATGGGGACGGCCTCAATGTCCGCGACTGGCTTTATGTCGAGGACCACGCCCGTGCCTTGGTTCTCGTCGCCGAGCAGGGCGTTGTGGGTGAGACATACAATGTCGGCGGGAAGAACGAGCGCGCCAACCTGCATATCGTGGAGACGATCTGCGATCATCTTGACCGCCTGTCGCCGCGCGAAGGACAGTCGAGACGCGCGCTGATAACTTTCGTCCGCGACAGGCCGGGTCACGACCGGCGTTATGCAATCGACGCCACAAAGATTGAGACCGAGCTTGGCTGGCGCGCACGGGAGTGCTTTGAGACCGGTATTGAAAAGACCATTGCCTGGTATCTCAAGAGCGGTGGGTGGTGGCGTCCAATCCTTGAGCGCGGCTACGAAGCCAAGCGGATCGGGATCGCCTCCGTAGTGGCGGCTGAGAAAGCAACCGCGAATTAGCCGGCTGTTCGCCCGGCCCGGCATCCGTTTTATGCGACCGCCAAAAGTCATGGCCAATTCTTTGGCTTGTTAGAGCCTCGTGCGTTTAATCGGACGTCGGCGACCAGATGTTTTTTGCATGCATCCTGCGAATGGCGGCATCTGTTTGTCAACTTGCCCCTTACGCTTCCGTCCGCATTCCTTCTTCTTCTAGATCTTCAGCGAAATCGTCTTGCGAGCAGGTTAACGCAGCTAAGCCCGTTCCAAACACTTTCATAATTGCGGGAAAAATATCGAACGGGACGCCATCCCCGCAGCTGTTCCGGCTGAGCGCAAGTATTAACTCGCGAAGCGGAAACGTATTTACTGCGCCTATTTCCGGTGGGGGGGATGACAAGAAAAACATCGCCGGGATCGAGCCGTATCAGAAACTCTTCGATTTGATGCACGGCGACGTTGTGCGGGAGCTTGGATACTATGAAGAAGCCACCCCTCGGGTTCGCAAACGACTGTGTATTGTTGTCGCTTCCGGCAATTACGCATGCAACCTGTGGTTACGCTTGTGCCCCAGCACCTGCCGCATTTCTTTCCGCCTGTTGAGCGCGATCTCATGGGCGAGATTTGTCGGGCCGCCCGGAGGACTTTCACCTCCAGGCGCTCCCTATGTGGCAAGCGTCGAACCGCTCAATTTTGAACGCGGCGCGGCAGCCTTGGGTAGATTTTGATTGCGACCGCGGCTTTGAGGGTTTTGGCGTTGATCTCTGAGGCTAACTTCTTCTGGTCGCGTGCGCGTGTGAGTGCCGGCGCAAGAGCAAGCGAAGCACCGAAGAAGACAAGCGCCGCCGTGGCAGCGCATCGCCACCCGGAGGGATTACTCAAGACCTGAGCAATTGGTTCCGGAGGTACAGCGACGATTGTGGCTGTGTCGCAAATTGGGCGATGAGATCAAAGGCCTGATTTGTGGAACTATCGTCACAGCTAGGAGCCTGTGGTGGCGTATTCATTGGCGAAACGCCGGCGTCGTGGCTGCGATCAACTGCTCGAGAGCTCACGTCTATCACGAGCATATTGGCGTCACACATGAAGTCGGAGCCTTCGAAGCAGCGACTTTATTCAGAGCTTGAACCTGAGTGAGTGTCATGCGTCCTCCGTGCTTGCGCGCCAAACTATGCAAAAAGGTTATCAATTCGCAAGCTGCGGAAATTACCTATACAAACGCTCCCGTTTCGATTGCGCTGCGGAAATCGTAGTTGACGGGCTCATCAGTCGGCAGGCCATTCGATGCCAATTCACACGTTGTTATCGTTGGCAGAAACCAACCCCGACGCTTGTTCGACATCCGGAAGAATTGCCTTTAGGCGTTTGTGAAACGCGCGGCCGTCGGCAGTTAACTCCAGACGCGCCGTTGGGCGGTAAAACAGCTGGGTGGCGAGCCTGTCTTCGAGAGCGCCGATGTGCTTGCTGACCACGGCGGGAGAGATGCCCAAGGCGCGGCCCGCGTCCGACATGCTCCCGCACGAAGCTACGAGTTCGAATATTCTAAGAGCCTGTATCGACATTGTGGAACCCTCGCAAAGCGGCGTGTGTGTCCGGCAAGGCCTTTGAGCATCTGGACACAAAGACGCTCGTCGAGGCGTTAGTTTTGCAAACCCTTGAGAAGTTAGTGGCCTATTGCGGTGCTTGC
The DNA here is from genome assembly GCA_963839435.1 of uncultured Alphaproteobacteria bacterium. Lineage (GTDB taxonomy): Bacteria > Pseudomonadota > Alphaproteobacteria > Rhizobiales > Rhodomicrobiaceae > Rhodomicrobium. Next base: position 65,124 of record CAWIVD010000015.1, on the reverse strand, counting down.
CTCGAAGAGTTCGGCCAACGCAGCGAGACCGATTGATCGTCTATGTTTCACGAGTTCCGGAGCGCATTTGCAGATGCTCCCGGTCTCTTCGTCGTCGAAGCCCATGCTCACAGTCAGTAAAACCGCTTCTCGATCGAGGAAGCTCAAATGCATGAGCGCACGCGCCATCCAAGCGTCTGAGATTGAGGTCAGGTGGGGCAAGTCCCTCGCATCCTGGCTGCCATGGCTGCGAATAAGACAATTACTCAGGATCGTGAAATGCGATGCCCGCGAATAGGCGGAGATGCACGATCGATTTTCATGCCTCAGCGCTCACTGCACCATATCCAAACAGCGTCCGATCTGCGCCGCCCTTGTCGTTTGTCATCAAAAACGCATAGGCGCGCAGGCTGAGTCAAAACGGTGGTGGAAGGATTTTTCAAAAGAGGTGCGTCACGAGCTTCGCTCTCGTGAGGCACTCCGCATCGCCGCCACGGCCGCCTCTCGCCATCCCGGTGAGGCTTTAGGTTAGCCGACGAATGGCACGGCAGATAGATTCGGAAACTACCCTTTCTGGGCTATTATTGTGACGGCCTTCACATCTGGCAGTGTCGGAAAAAACTCATTTCCGGGGGGTGGGCATGATGCTTCCGGCGAGCAGCTTATCCGCGTCACGCGGGGTGGCCTCAGGAAGCCACCCCTTGCTCCTCATTGCTTTGCTCATAAAGCTCGTCGACAATAGGCTGCAGTTTTTTTAGAAGGGTTGCGCGTTTCACTTTCATTGTCGGTGTGAGATCGCCACTTTCGATCGACAGCGGCTCAGGCAGGATCGTGAACCGCCGGATGTTCTCGACGCGCGCATGGCGGGCATTGATGGCGTCTATGCCGGATTGCAACTCATTCCGGATCGCTTCCTTGAGCTGGGGATCGTATTCCGGCAGTCCCCATTGCGCCGCGAACTGCGCCACCGCGCCCGCATTCAGTGTGACGACCGCTGTCAGGTAAGGGCGGCGTTCCCCGCAAACGATAGCGTGCTCGACGAGTGGCAGCGCCACAAGGTCCATTTCGAGATTGGCGGGAGCGATGTTCTTGCCGCCTGATGTGATGATGATGTCCTTCTTGCGCCCGGTGATATAGACAAACCCATCCTCATCCATGCGGCCGAGATCGCCGGTGCGCAACCAGCCATCGGTAAGCGTATCTTCGGTCGCCTCCTGGTCTTTTGCGTAGCCTGAGAAGATGTAGGGACCTCTGACGAGAATTTCGCCGTCCGGGCTGATCTTGAGTTCGAGCCCCGGATGCGCACGTCCCACCGAGCCGACCTTGGTCGCGCCGGGAAGGTTCGTTGTCCCGGCCCCGCAGGTCTCGGACATTCCCCATAATTCGCGAACGGGGATGTCGAGCCCGTGCAGGAAATGCAATGTCTCTTCCGGGATTGGCGCCGCCCCGCAAGCGAAATAGCGAACGCGATCGAACCCGATAGCCTGCTTTGCCCGTCTGTGCAAAAGCCCTGAGGCCAGCGCCTTGGCGAAGCCGGTTTTGACTCCCGGAGGCACCCCCATCCGCTCTTTGCGGTGCCACTCCTGGCCCGTCCGCACGGCCCACCGCGCGATTTTCCCCTTCATTCCCTCTGCGTTTGCGATTTGCAACTGCGCAGCCGCCGCGATCTTCTCATAAACCCGGGGCACGCCAAAAAAGATGTGCGGTCTTACTTCCTTGAGATACTGGGCGAGTTGCTGAATATCCGGCGCGTAGTAGACAGCGTTTCCGACCGTTAGCGGGAAATGCACCGTGATCATCCGCTCGGCGATATGCGCCAGCGGAAGGTACGAAATAGCGCAGTCTTCCTCAGACACGTCCCACAGCTTCTGAATAAGTCCAGCCGTTTCGGTGAGCGCACCATGGCTCAACTGCACCGCTTTCGGCGGGCCGGTCGTGCCCGAGGTGTAAATGAGGCAGCCAATATCGCTCGGCCGAAGGGCCTGCAAGCGGCGCTCGACAGCCGCGTCGAACCGGCTCTCACCAAGGGCAAGAAATGCTTCCCACGTCATCTGGAGGGGATCGTCCGCCGCCGCACCCTTCATCATGATGACATGGCGAAGGACGTTCAATTGCGCGCGTCCCTTTGCGATCCGCCGGAAGTGCTCTTCTTTCTCCGCTAGCACGATTGCGCACTGCGCGTGATTGATGATGTAAGCCGCATCCTGGGCGGACGAGGTGAAATAGATGCCCGCCGCCGAGGCCCCGACCATCATCGCGGCCAAATCCATGACAACCCACTCGGGCTTGTTGTAGCCGAGTACGCCGACCACATCGCCCGGCTTCACGCCGAGCGCAACGAGCGCGCGGGCAGCCTGGCAGACCTCATCGCGGTAGACGCTCCAGGAAGTCGGCGCCCAGCCAGCATCGTCCCGAACATAGTAGGCCGGTGCGTCTCCCCTGCGCGCCGCCGTGTCCAAAAAACGCTGCGGCGGCGAGACAAAGGGTTGGCTTCCGCTAGCTTGCGGCGGTGGATCGCTCCTCTCCATGCGCTGCTCCTCCGAGGTGAAGCATCATTCTCGCTTCTTCCGGCGAGGCAACACCGCGCCCAGCGTTGCCGGCGGACTGTGCCAGGGCGTCGATCAGTGCGCCGTTGCTGACGGCTCTCTCGCCGTTTGGAAGATAAAATGTATCTTCAAGCCCGGTACGCAACATCCCGCCCAGGTCGGCGGCGCGCTGGTGAACCGGCCATATCTCTGTTCGGCCGATCAGAGTCGTCTGCCAGGGGGCATCTTTGTGTCGGTATTTCAAAAGCAAAGCGAGAAGATCGCCGTCGACTGGCATTCCCGAGGCGACGCCCATCACAAAATTGTATTGCGCCGTTTCCGCCATGCCGTTCTCGATATAGAGCCCCACGGACCGGACAATACCCACGTCGAAACACTCGAATTCCGGCCGCGAGCCGCTTTCCGCCATCGCGTCGAGGAACGCCTTCACCTTGGAAACGGGGTTGTCGAAAAGGAGGGGAGGCCAAGCCCATTGCTTGTCCGCCCGGAGCTTCAGATAGTTTAGGCTACCCGCGTTGCAGGCGGCAATTTCCGGCATTGTGCGCATGAGGCAGGCCACCGGGCCAGAGATGTCCGTACCGATCACGCCGGTCGTCTGGTTGATGATCACGCCAGGGCACGTGGAGCGGATCTCGTCAACAGTCTCGGCGGCGACGTCTGGCTCCCAGCTTGGGAGGTGTCCCATTCCCACGGCTTGGCAGCGGAAATGCAGGTGGATGATGGAAGCGCCGGCGTCGAACGCCTCGCGCGCGGACCGCGCCATTTGCTTCGGCGTAACAGGCACCATCGGGTGCTGGCGCGGGTCGGTCAGGACGCCGTTCAAGGCGCAGGTGAGGATTGCCTTAGACATTGGCGGGCTCGTCCAGCTTTTCGATCTCGAAGAGAAGCGCTTGCATGGCAATCTGCGCGCCCGCCTGAGCATGGACTGCGGTGATCCGCCCTGCCTGGATGGCAGTCACCCGAGTTTCCATTTTCATGGCTTCGATCAGCGCGAGCGCTTGCCCGGCTGCAACGCTCTGTCCCGGCTCTGCAAATACATTAAGAACAAGGCCGGCAACTGGCGCTGTGATCCTTGCGCCGTCGCTAAGATCGTTGGCTGGGTGGGTGCTGTCGGCTTCGATGAAAACGAAAGAGGAGCCGCCGGTGCTCAGATGCAGATTGCCGCCGCTCCATAGTGCGATGGCGCTCCTTCGCACGCCTGACGCTTCGAAGACGATATCGGGAAGCCGCACATCGATCAAAGCAATTTCGGTCTCACCGCCGTCGAAGGAAACGGCGATTTTGCCGTCACGCGAGCGCCTGTATCGCACCATCTTCCGTTCGCCGCAGCAATCGAGCTCAAGCGAGAAATCGAATGCGTTGCCGGACCAGAACCATTCGCCCGCGCTTCCGCGATCAGCGTACAGGGCTGCCCCGAGCGCCCAAACCTCTTTCGCAGGCGCGGGGCGCCTAAAGAGGGGGGCCTGCGCCTCAAGCCACGCATCCAGCGTGTTTGTCGCAAGCGACGCATCATGGAATTCCCTGCTGCGGAGCAGTTGCGCCAGAAACTGCTGATTTGTTGGGAAGCCGAGAAGCGGCTCATCCTCCAGCGCGCAAGCAAGCCGCCTTGCAGCCTCTCCGCGATCCTGGCCATTGGCGATGACCTTGGCGACCATGGAGTCGTAGTAAGGGGACACCTCGCTGTCCTCCTCTACGCCGGTGTCGATACGGATGGCGTCCCGTGGACGTGGCGCGCGAAGCACCGTGCCCGTTTGCGGGCGGAAACCGTCGTAGGGGTCTTCCGCGCAAAGGCGCGCCTCGATAGCGTGACCGTGCAGCGAAATCTGATTCTGCCTCAAAGGAAGAGGTTCGCCTGCCGCGATGCGCAGCTGCCACTCCACGAGATCGAGGCCCGTGACCATCTCGGTGACGGGATGCTCGACCTGGAGCCGGGTGTTCATTTCCAGGAAATAGAGGTTCAGATTTGCATCCGCGATGAACTCCACGGTGCCCGCGTTTCGGTATCCAACGGCACGAGCGGCCCCAACCGCGTAGCCCGTCAGCTTTTCGCGGAGGGCAGGGGACAAAACGGGGCTTGGCACTTCCTCGATGATTTTCTGCCGCCGCCGTTGCGTGGTGCAATCGCGCTCAAAAAGGTGGACGATATTGCCGTGGGCATCGCCGAAGACCTGCACTTCGAGATGGCGGGGATGGTCGATCAGCCGCTCTAGCATGATGCGATCATCGCCAAACGCGTTCTTTGCTTCGCGCCGCGCAGCCGCAAGCTGCTCGCCTAATTCGGCTGCGGCGCGGACTGGCCGGATTCCCCGCCCTCCTCCTCCGCCGACGGCCTTGATAAGAAACGGAAAGCCAAGTTTTCCGGCCTCGGCGGCGAGTTGCTTGTCGGTTTGATCCTCGCCGTAATAGCCGGGCACGCAAGGCACGCCCGCCGCTTGCATGATGGCCTTCGCGGCGGCTTTGTCGCCCATCTTGCGGATGACATCAATGGACGGGCCGATGAAAACGATCCCGGCGCGCTCGCAAGCCGTCGCGAAATCGGCGTTCTCGGCAAGAAAGCCATAGCCCGGGTGGATCGCATCCGCGCCTGTCTTTCGGGCGGCTTCCAGAATGGCCGGAATATTGAGATAGCTTTCCTGCGGGGGAGAAGGGCCGATCCGAACCGCTTCGTCCGTCAAGCGCACGTGCAAAGCGCCTGCATCGGCATCGGAAAATACCGCGACGGTCCGGTAGCCCATCGCTTTCGCCGTGCGGGCAATGCGGCAAGCGATCTCGCCCCGGTTGGCAATCAATATCTTTTGGAAGGGCCTAAAAATCATTATGGCTTCGCTGCTGTTTCCGCAACGAAGCCATATGTAGGTCGAGCCGCCGCGCCCGCCAACAGTGAAGCGGCGGCGATGCCAAAAGGTTTATTGCGCCTTCGGCGTTGCCTTCACGGCGAGCAGCAGGTTTGAGGGCTTGCCCCAACGGTAACCGACCGTGAAATTCAGCGGACCTTGGCTGTTTTTCTTGAACAGTTCCACAAGCTTCGGCTGCTGCGCATGAGCGAACTGCCGGATCGGCGCGAGATAAGTACCGAAGGGGTGAAGCTGCCATTCATTGTCGTTCAGGAATTTGAGAGGTATGCCTGTATCGTCCTGAACGAGCGAAACCGTGTTCTTGATCAGGAACTCCCGAACCTCTGAAAAGCCCGGCGTGTGGAGGAGATAGGAGGCGCTTTTTACAAAGGCGTCGCCCTGACCGAAGGTTTCGCAGAATTTCAGGAAACCGCTGCTCGGAACGCCTTTGTTCGAAAGGTCCGTCCTGAAATAGTAAAGCGTGCGCTCCTCGCCGTCGCTTCCGGCGAATACGACTTTCGTGCCTTTCGAGACGGGCACGAAACCGGCCTCATCCAGCGGATGGAGTTTTCCGTCCGCGTCGAGCCCTACGAGGCTTACGTCGTGGATCGTCTTCTCCGAGCGAGCGAGGAAGACATAGATGATCGGAAGTGTGCCAGAAAGTTTCGGGCGAGAGAGCTGCGATCCCATCTGGCTGGTGATGAAGTAGCTGTGCTTCAGGATGTTCCCAAGCGCGGCGCGGATTCCGTTAACCTCGCCGGCCACCGTGTGCGAGGTGATATCGCTCAGCTCCGGGATTGCGCCGGTGGGCTCAAGCCCGGCCATGATGATCGTCTTCGCATTCGGGAAGAACGCGTTCGCATAGAGGTAATCCGGTCCGCTGAACATATAGAACAGCACCGGCTGCGACTGCTTGAGATTCGCAGACGACCATGTGCGAACATTTTCCAGTTGCTTGCTCTCCAGGTTTTTCCAATCGGCGTTGAAAACCTCTGAATGCTTCTTCCATGCGGCGTCGCTTGTAAGGCCAGCGAGCGGCGAGTTCGCCGATGGTGGCAATCCGGCCAGGAAATGAGCGATGTCATCCGAAGCTTGCCCATCCGCCGCACGCACCAAGCCCGGCGCCATTGCAAGGAATGCGCATAGAAAGATGGATCGAAGAACCCTGTTCATTTTGGTCATATATGCTAGCTCCTTTTCGAGAGGCGCTCGGACAACGCATAGATTAGTAGCCCGGCCATCATTGTGAAGAGACTCGCAACGGATTGTAAGGGACGCTCCGTGAGGAGGTGCGAGAGCACGAAGCCCGTCACGGCAAGAAAGACAAATGGTGTGACTGGATATCCCCACGCACGGTAAGGCCTCGACAGGTGTGGCTGCATGAAGCGTAGGACGATAACGCCCAGAACTGTCAGGAAAGAACAGAACGTCAGGCTGAACTGGATGAAATCGAGCACGGCCTCGAAGCTCTGAGTGAGCAACAGAAGCGTTACGACAATAAGCTGAAACAGCACCGCGTTGATCGGGACGCCATGCCGTGTGGTTCTGGAGAACACTTCGAGCATGGAATTGTCTTCGCCCATGACCATGGTCACCCGAGGGCCGACCCACATCATCGCGCTTATGGAGGAAATGAGCCCGATGCAAATAAAGGCGGCGACCGTGCGCCCACCGGCCTCTCCGAAGATATGGCGGCCGGCGATCAGCCCGACGTCGATCTGGCCTGCGAGTTCGCTCGCCGGCGTCGTGTAAAGAAAGATCGCGTTAAGGGCGACATAGAGGACGGTCACGATCAGGACCGCAGCGAGAATTGAGCGCGGCAAGTTCCGTTCCGGGTCCTTGATTTCACCTGCGATATAAGTTGCCGCGTTCCATCCCGAGTACGCATAGAGAACGAAAACAAGGCTGAGCGCGAAGGGCGCACCGGTAATATAGCCGATGTCTGAAGCTGAAGGCGCGAAGGTGATCGGTTGAGGATCGGCAACGAAGAGGCCCGCTGCGATCAAGACCACGATCAGCCCGAGCTTGATCAATGTGGAGATGTTTTGCAGGGCGCTGCCGCTGTGAATGCCGAGAAGATGAACGATCGAGATAAGCCACGTGATCCCGATCCCAAGTGCAAGAACGGGCGCCCCTGGAACGACCCCCGCGAAATATTGCCCAAAAGCCATGGCCGCGAGAGCGACAGGCGCTGCAAAGCCGACCGTCGCGGAAATCCAACCGGCCATGAAGCCGATAGCGGGTCGGAAAGCGCGGGATAGGTAGTTGTATTCGCCTCCCGACCGCGGGAAGGCGGCTGCGAGCTCGGAGTAGGACAGCGCGCCGCTCAAAGCAACGAGCCCGCCCACAATCCAAAGCATTGCCAAGGAAAAGGGCGAGGGGATATCGCGGACCTGAAAGCCGAGGCTTGTGAAAACGCCGGTTCCGATCATGTCGGCGACCGCAAGTGCTGTCGCAGTCAGTGCCGATACTTTCCGCAAATCGGGCGCGCCTGGAGACCGCTGGCGCCGCTTGGCGTCGTATCGTCAATGGTTATCGATGAATTGCTCATGGGTTGGTCTTATCAACTAACCCGCGGTTCAACAATTCAAAGAGGGGTTAATCTTATGGTAGTTGCTTTATGGCAACTTAGCCTTGGCGGACTGTAAAATTGCATTCTATCGGGGAAACTCTTTAGAAAGTCCTTTCGCCTCAAGATCATCAACGCTCCAGCTCAATATGGACAAGATCTGGATTTATCCAAAAAAGGCACACGGCCATCAAAGAGATTTGGTAAACGCCACGTTACGGTTCCTGGTAAAATGCCTCTGCACATGATTAAGAGTTCATTATACAACGTGCGCTTCCTGGTCGTCGCGATTTTTGCAATCATTGCTGGCGGCTGCCGGGATGAGGCGGGGTCCGTTGACTTCGTGCAGCGCTCCGGACCGGTGGCTCAGAGCGTCAGCACGGTTGCGTTTGGCGATGAGGAACCCGTTGACGAAAGGCCGCTCGCAGATCGCCCGAACAGAACGGCCAAACAGGCGTTTTTAAAAGCGAACAGCGGCCATGCTCCCATTGAACTCGAGTTGCTCCTCGTTCCGGTGAAAGCGGTGAAGAAGGGATCGACCATCAAATCCGAGCCGCCTCTCCTCCCGTTGAGGCACACAAGGACGAAGCTTGTCGAATTTGAGAGCGCGCCGTTCCCCTATCATGGCATCAATCCCAGTACGGGCAGGCCATTTCTTGATGTGATCGATGGGGGCAGGCGCGGGCACCGCACATCAAGCGGCGAGGTCTACTGGGAGGACCGGACCTACAGCGACAGCCGCGTGCTTCTTCATATCCCGCGCGGTTTCGACTTGAAGCGCCCGGCGCTGATGGTGATTTTTCTGCATGGTCATGGCGCCCTCTTACAGCGCGACGTTATCGAGCGTCAGCGCGTACCTGAGCAGGTGTCCGAGGCCGGCGTGAATGCCGTTCTTGTCGCGCCGCAATTGGCGGCGAGCGCCGCAGATTTAAGCGCGGGCAAGCTATGGCAGCCGGGCGGATTTCAGCGTTTCCTGGATGAAGCGAGTGTTGAGCTTGCGAACGCACACGGCGATCCCCGTTCGAAGGCCTATTTCGACAAAATACCCGTCGTGATCGTGGCCTACAGCGGCGGTTACATGACCGCGGCCTCCTGCATCCGCCATGGCGGGGCAGGCTCACGCGTCCGCGGCATTGTTCTCCTCGATGCGCTTTATGGCGACATGGATACTTTCGCGGATTGGATCTCGTCGCGCGAAAAGGCCTTCTTCCTGAGCGCTTACGCGAACTCGACGAGGGCGAGAAACAACGAGCTTGCGAGCATGTTGAAGGGGCATGACGTTAACGTCAGCACAAAATTGAAGGGTCCTCTTCGCGGTGGAAGCGTGACTTTCATTTCCACGGACCCGGAAACAGAGCATCGGGATTTCGTGACGAAGGCCTGGGCGCATCATCCGATCAAGGACTTGCTCCAGAGGTTGCGTGTCGAGGCGAGATAGAGAGCCGAGGTTCTTTCTAGCGCTTGTTTTTCTTTCTATGCAGAATGACTCGCATCAATGGCGGTCGGCTTCTCCAAGCCGTTTTCGTTTGAATTCGCCGTTGGCAGGAAGGCCCTGTGGTTGAGCACGACCAAAACCTCCAAGAGATGCGATATGAAATCGTTATAGCTCCAGCCAAGCTCCTTAAACTCAAGCCAAATATTCTCTATCTTTTTCTCTATCGACATTTTCAACTTGGAGCCCCTCGGCGCTCCTCGTGTCGCAAGTTCTGCGAGTTCTGCTGGTATGTTTCCGATTGCAGGCTTCGCCGATTGCAATTCCCGCGTTGATCCTCCGAGCATGGACATGACTCCCCCTTATGTTACGATGCGATGATTTGCGGCAAAGGCCTTCGTCTTGCCGCTGCACGTGCATTTCCCGCGGCTTAAACATCGCATCTAAAAAATGGTTCCCATCTTTCTAAAAAATAGCGTGAGCGGGGCTGCCATGCCACACGGGCTTATCGCGATACCAGCTAGGGTTTCATAAACGGGAAGGGTCTGCTTTGCGCTCGCCAGCTTATCTTGTGCCGCCGGCCTGCCGCTCGATGACCGCGTTCATGTCGATGCGGGCGCGGCTCGCGCCATAGTTCAGGCCGCGCGTCTCGGCGCTAAGCCGCACTTCGCAAAATCCCGCGGCGACGGCTTCTGAGCTGCTCCGGAAGAGGAGAGCCGCCGCCAAGGCGAGCCCCATCGTCTCGGCGACATGACGGGCGTCGGCTTCCGGGATGCCCTTGCCTACGGCGCGCGAAAGGTCCTCGAAGCTGCGGTCGAAACAGGGATGCGACCCGCGCGCGGGCAACAGTTCCGCGAAATAGGCCTCAAGCGCGGCCGGCTCTTTCTGGAACGTGCGCAAAATGTCGAGCGCGATCACATTGCCGGAGCCTTCCCAGATCGCGTTCAGCGGCGACTCCCGAAAGTATCGCGCAATGGGTCCGTCCTCGACATAGCCGCCGCCGCCTAGGCATTCGAGACATTCATAAACGAATTGCGGCGTGCGCTTGGTGATCCAGAACTTGCCCAAAGCCACCGCGAGGCGGGCGAAGCGCCGCTCATGCTCGCCTTCGCCATCGAAGGCGCGGGCGACGCGCATCGTCAGCATGGCGGCGGCCTCGTAATCGAGTGCGATATCGGCCACGACCGCGCGCATGAGGGGTTGGTCGATCAAGGCCTTCTGAAACGCGCGCCGATGGCTCACGTGATGCACAGCCTCAGCCAGCGCGCGTCGCATGATGCCGAGCGACGCCGCCATCGTATCGAGCCGCGTATGATGCACCATGTCGATGATCGTGGCGACGCCGCGGCCCTCCTCACCGATCATTTGCGCGTAAGCATCATGGTATTCGATCTCGGAGGAAGCATTCGATTTGTTGCCGAGCTTATCCTTCAGCCGCATGATCCGGATGGCATTGCGGTCGCCATCCGGCTTGATGCGCGGGACGAGGAAGCAGCTAAGCCCGCGATCGCTGTAAGCCGTCGTCAGGAAGGCGTCGCTCATCGGCGCGGAGCAGAACCATTTGTGGCCCACGAGCCGGTACTCTGCCCCGGGCCCGCCGCCACCCAAAGGCGCGGCGCGGGTCGTGTTCGCCCGCACGTCGGAACCGCCCTGCTTTTCGGTCATGGCCATGCCGACGGTAACGCCACGCTTTTCGGCGATGGGACGCAAGGGCGCGTCGTAAACGCCATCGACGATCTTGGCTATCCACGCTGCCGCAACGTCGGCCTGCCGCCGAAGGGCCGGCACGCTCGCATATGTCATGCTGATCGGGCACATGGTCCCCGCTTCGGCCTGGCTGAAAAGAGCGAGCATGGCCGCGTGCGCGACGTGCTTGCCGTCCCGCTTCTCCTTCCAGCCGATGCTGTGAATGCGATGCTCCATCGCGAGCTCCATCAGGCGATGGTAGGCCGGATGGAACTTGACCTCGTCGAGACGCCTGCCGAAGCGGTCGAATGTCTGAAGCTCCGGCGCATAGCGATTCGCGTCATCGCCCCATTGCAGCACCTCTTCCGAGCCCGCCGCGCCGCCCAAGGCCGAAAGCGGCTCCTCGACCCAGTCGCCGCCGTGGAGACGCGCTGCCTCGCGAAGGGGGCGGTCTTCGGCGTAAAGGTTTCGGCCTGCGAAGAGTGGCGGCGCGTTGATAACCTCATGACTTTCAAGGAGGGTCTGCGGCGCGTGCGCGGGCATTGTCGCTCTCACGAATAGGCAAGGGGAGAGAATGATAGCATTGCCTGTACACAAGAGACACAGCTGTTGCCGATCCTCGCGCTTCATTTACGATTGCGCGGGGCGTTAACCACCCTTAGGAAGGACCTCTTCTAGAAGGCCTTGAGCGGTGTGCCCATGAAACGCTTCTTTTCACTTGAGTACCTCGCCCTATTCATCCCGGCGGTCCTCATATGCGTGGCTGCAGTCTGGTTTACACTTCGCTATGTGAAGCCAGCGCCCCCGACATCTTTTGCGATCTCTGCCGCAAGCGCGGGCAGCCCTTATTACGATCTGGCGATGCGCTTCAAGGAGGAGGTTGAGAAGAAGGGCGTAAAGCTCGAGGTCCGCGAGTCGCAAGGGTCTTTCGACAATCTCAAAGCGTTGAAGGATGACTCTGCGGATGTACAAACCGGTGTTATTCAGGGCGGCCTCTCGAACCACATCGATTCACCGCAACTCCTCTCGATGGGCAGGCTTCTTACGGAACCGGTGTGGATTTTCTATCGCGGCGCGCAAAACGTCGACCACATCACGCAGCTCAAAGGAAAGCGCATCCTAATCGGGCCTGAGGGCAGCGGCACAAGCTTCCTCGCCAAGAGGCTTCTCGAGGCCAACGGCGTCACGGCGGAAAATTCGAAGCTGATCCCGATCGAGCTTCCAGCCTATCCGGATGCTTTCTCAAATTCTAGCGCGGACGCCGGATTCCTCGTCCTGGGAGCCGAAGCAAAGACGGTTCAGAAGCTGCTTCGGCAGGCTGACGTCAAGCTGATGAACATGGCGCAGGCCGAGGCTCTCATCCAGCGCTATCCCTATCTGAGCGCCGTGATTTTGCGGCAGGGCGTGGTGGATTTTGCAAAAAACATTCCCCCAGCCGACACGTTGCTTGTCGCTACGAAGGCGATGCTTCTCATTCGCGATGATCTTCATCCGGCTCTCAGGACGCTTCTCGGAGACGCCGTCTTTTCTGTGCAGAGCAAGCCCACGCTGAAGCCGACAGGAGAGGCGAAGCTGTTTACCCTTGGGACAGAGGCCTTAACGGATGATCCGGAGTTCCCGATCTCCGATGATGTGCGCCGCATCTATAAGTCAGGGCCGACATTCTTCCAGCGAGTTTTGCCGTATTGGGTTGCGACCCTTTTCGACCGTGCCTTCATCCTCATCCTGCCCGTGGTCGGCATTATCTTCCCGCTCTTCAAGATCGTGCCATGGTTCTACAACTGGCGCATGCGCCAGCGCATTCTCCGGTGGTATCGGGCGCTGAAACTTCTCGAAAGGGACTTGGCCAAGAATACCGCAACCCCGGAATTCATCGAGCTCAAGGAGAAGGAACTCGATCTCATCGAGCAGAAGGTGTGGCGGACTTCCGTTCCCGATCAGTTCGCGCCGGATCTCTATACGTTGCGAGATCACGTGGAATTCGTACGCCGCCGCATTGCGCATCTGCGGGAGGGGCAAGAGAAGTCAAGTGCGCAGCAGCAGCCTTCGCAGAGCGAATCCCCAGCTAAAGCGCTTGTGCCGTCCGGGTGATTGATCCACCCGCAAGGCGGCTAAGCGCAAGGGCGGCATCCCTCTTTGCCTCGACGGCAGAGGCTAAAATCTCATCCATGCGCATGAAGTCGAGCGTTGCAAAATGTCCGACGCCGGGCCGCAAAAGACAGTCTGGAACGCTAAGCTTGAGCTTCGCGTTGATGATGGACCGGAGCGCAATCTGCTGGGCGCCGAGCAGCGTTTCGATCGGGCGCGGCAACTCACCTTTAAGGTCCTGGGTTCCGCCGCTTACATCCACGGCCATCACAGAGTCGGCGCCGGTTATAAGGTCGAAGGGCAGCGGGTTCACAAATCCGCCGTCGATAAGGACCCGGCCATCGAGCTTTACCGGCGTCAGAAGGGCAGGGAGCGCCGAGCTCGCAGCGAGGGCGGCCAAAAGCGGACCAGCGCTACTCACATGTTCGCTCTGTGTTGAGAAGTCAGTGGCGACCGACATGAACGGGATCTTGAGTCCTTCGAATGTCTTCGGCAGATGAGGCGGTAACACAAGCTCGAGAATGCGCTCAGACTTGAACAGCGCCGGCGCCCAGGGCCGCCAGATATCCCACACGCGGCCACGCCAGCGCGAATAGACATGGCGAATGACCGCGCTTCGTCTGCCGAAAGCTGTCTCGCAATAGCGCCGGATCTCGACGGCCGGCATCCCCGAGGCATAGGCCGCGCCGATCAGCGCGCCGATACTCGTGCCAGCGATGATCGCGGGCTTGACGCCCGCTTCATCGAAGGCTTCCAGGACGGCGATATGGGCGAGTCCGCGAGCCCCTCCACCTCCCAATGCGAGCCCGACCTTGAGGCTCACGTCTTGCACAAGCCTATGTCGCTGCGGCAAAAGCCGCCAGGCCAATCGATCTTGCCGACCGCCGCGTAGGCGCGAGACCTTGCTTCCGACACATCTCGCCCGACGGCGGAGACATTGAGAACGCGTCCCCCCTCGGCTTGCACGTCTTCACCATGCGCACCTGCTTTTGTGCCTGCGTGAAAGACCGTTACGCCCTCAATCATTCCGGCTTCGTGCAGACCGCGGATGACGCTGCCTTTCTCGTAATCGCCGGGGTAACCCTTGGCCGCCATGACGACGATGACTGCCTTCTCCTCACTCCAGACCAGTTCAGGCTCAGAGAGTTCGCCTTGTGCGGCGGCGAGAAGCAAAGTCAGAAGATCAGATTTGAGTCGAAGCATGAGAACCTGACACTCCGGGTCGCCGAAGCGCACGTTGTATTCGATCAGCTTCGGGCCTTCCGCAGTGATCATCAGCCCGGCGTAGAGCACGCCTTGAAACGGTGTTCCCCGGCCGCGCATTGCATCGAGCGTCGGCGTAACGATCTCCCTCATCACGCGCGCCGCCAAGGCATCTGTCATCATCGGCGCGGGAGAGATGCAGCCCATTCCACCGGTGTTCGGGCCGAGGTCGCCATCATAGGCGCGCTTGTAGTCTTTGGCGCTTGCCAGCGGAACCGCGTGCTTCCCGTCGCAGATGGCGAAGAAACTCGCTTCCTCTCCGATCAGCTTCTCCTCGATGACAACGGAGGTTCCCGCCGCGCCGAAAGCGCCAGAGAAACAGGCGGCGATCGCCTCTTCCGCAGTGGACAAAGTCTCGCAGACCACGACGCCCTTGCCGGCCGCCAAGCCGTCCGCCTTGACGACGAGGGGCGTCCCTTGCGCGCGAGCATAGGCGAGGGCATCCTCGGAACTGGCACAGTGAGCGTACCTTGCCGTGGGGATGCCGTGCTCGGCGCAGATCGCCTTTGTGAAAGACTTCGAGGCTTCCAGTTGAGCTGCGGCTGCCGAAGGGCCGAAGACCGCAAAACCTTCTTTCCGCAGATCGTCCGCGAGGCCGTCGACGAGCGGCGCTTCGGGGCCTATGACGATGAGACCGACCCCTTCCTCCCGGCAAAAAGCAATCACCCTCGCATGATCGCCGATGGCCGCTGGCCCGGGCTTTGCGATGGCACGGATGCCGCCATTGCCCGGTGAACAGTAAAGAGTTTCGAGCTTAGGACTCTGCCTCAGTTTCCAGGCCAGGGCGTGTTCGCGGCCACCGCCGCCGATAAGAAGCACATTCATGCGTCCTTATTAGCATGAAAGAACGAAATTGGGACTGGGACTTTGCGGGCCTGACCGGAGAACAGTCCGGAAGCCAAGCCAAGGATGAGATCAAAGAGTTATGACTTCAGATCCAGTTGAACAGATAAGCTAAGATAATGAGTGGAAGTGGAATTCCAATCGCCCAAAGCATTATGCCTCTCATAAACGCCTCCAAAGCGCGGGGTTACTAGAAGCGTGAACGAAAAACGTTTCAGCAAAGTTCCACGGGAACATTCAGGGGACCGACGGGTTTGCTGAAAACTCGTTTATCTGAACTCGGAGGAACCGACCATGAAATATCTCACGGCGGCGGCCGTAGCCGTCTTGCTGTCAACATCCGCATATGCCCAACAGGCGCCTGGCACCGACACAAACGCGAACCAAATGCCTTCAAGCCGGCCAGCCGGCAATGAGGGGCAATTCCCCCCGGCCATGCACAACACTGCCAATCCGGCAAATAGCACGTCCTCCGTCGCGAGCGGAGATAACGTTCACTTCCAGACAGTTCAGGGTCAGGGCCAGTGGCTCGTTGGAAATCTGTGGGACAAGAGCGTGTACAACGCGGCCGGAAAGTCCATCGGCGAGTTGAAGGACGTCCTGATCGATAAGGACGGTAAAGTGACGGCGTTGGTCGTTGGCGTCGGTGGCTTCCTCGGCCTCGGCGAAAAGAACGTGGCCGTGGACTATAATTATCTCCAGCACAACGGTGGTATCACACCGAACCGCATCACCCTTGGACTGAGCGAAGAGGATCTCCGGAACGCTCCTAAGTTCGAGCGCACCAGCAGCCACTAACTAAAACGATTTAAGAGGGCGGCGGACAGCCGTCCTCCTTTGTAGGACTTCGCTTCCAGGAACAATTTGGCGAAGAATAACTTTGCAGAGGGAAACGCTTCAACAGAGGACAACAACCATGGCGTCAGCGCGCACGCTGCAAGAACTTTTTCTATCCACGCTTCAGGACATCTATCACGGCGAAAAGCAGATCCTGAAAGCGCTTCCGAAAATGGCGAAACACGCCACAACCCCAGAGCTTAAGCAGGCTTTTCAGCATCATCTCCAGCAGACGGAGGGGCAGGTCGAGCGCCTTCAGCGTGTCTTCGAATCGATGGACAAGAGCGCCCGCGGCCGCACCTGCGAGGCCATTGAAGGCCTTGTCGAAGAAGGCAAGGAAGTGATGAGCGAGGCAGAGTCCGGGGAAGTCATGGACGCCGGCCTGATCGCAGCCGCGCAGGCCGTCGAGCACTACGAGATCGCCCGTTATGGGACGCTTGTTGCGTGGGCCGAGGAACTCGGCATGAAGGAGGCCGCCCAGCTTCTCCAGCAGACGCTGCAGGAGGAGAAACAGACCGACGAACTCCTGAACAAAATCGCGTTGGAGAGGGTCAACCGGCACGCTGCATAGGTGACACGCGCTATTTCACATCAGGCGGGACCTTTCCAGGGAACCCGCCTTTTCTTTGTTTGGAGTACCGGTCGAAACCCAGACCGCCGCGCGAACTTCCGGACAGGGGCAGTAGAAGTTGAACTCGAAACACGCTCATCTCGAGAATGCCGGAAAATGAGGGCGGGGTTTTCCGGTTGATGACGACACAATCCAGCGCGAATTGGGCGGAACTTTCCGGCCGGGTTTCTGAATCAGGGCACATCCTGCCCATCAGGGTCTACTTCGAAGACACAGACTTCTCCGGCTCCGTCTATCACACCTCCTACATGCGCTGGTGCGAACGGGGGCGCTCCGATTACCTGCGTCTCCTGGGCATCAGCCACAACGCGCTGCAGGATGGAGCCTTCGCGGGCGAGCCGGCCGTGTTTGCGGTGCGCCGGTTGAATGCCGAATTCCTGAAGGCTGCTCGCATCGACGATGTTCTCGAAGTGCGCACCTTTCCCGCCGAGTTGACGAAGGCAAGCATCGTCCTCAAGCAAACAATCGCGCGGGACGGCCAGTCCGTTTTCCGGCTTGAGGTGCAGTGCGTCCTTCTTTCGATGAGCGGACGGCTTTTGCGGCTTCCCGCGCCCATGCTTTCGCTGCTGCGATCCTAGTGATCTTGGATAACGCTGGGTATGAGTTGTATTTCTGCAACATATATTGTTTATACTTAGTATAAAATTAAACATAACACAGTAACTTCCCCAACGAGCACTCACAGTCGGGTCGCTTTGTATGACGAGTAAGCGTTGCGTTTGCGTTGTCTTTGTAATTAGGGGAAGATGTAAATGATTAGGACAATAGCTGCTGCAACAGCGGCCGCTCTCGTGAGCATGGCGGGCATAAGCGCGCAAGCCACGGACCTGTATGCTCCAGCAAGTATCAAGGATGTGCCCGTCGTTACTCCGGCGCCGATCTGGACGGGCTTTTACGGCGGTATCCATCTCGGCGCGGCGTGGACCGATCTCGGCGTTCAGCGCAATGCCTTTTCCGACGGTTACGGAGCACCGACCGTTCCTGTCAATGACGTGGTCAGCGCCACGGGCTTCGGCGGCGGCCAACTTGGGTACAATTGGCAGCCCGTCGGGTCTAATTTTGTGTTTGGTGTCGAGGTGGATCTCGACGGCATCGGCGGAAACAACGAGCGTGGCGCGACCGCCGTTACCTACGACGCACAAGGCATCCACAACGTTCTCGGTGTCAGGGTTACCGAAAGTGGCGGATTTGCCGGCGATTTCACGGGCCGGGTGGGCTACACTTGGTGCAACTGGATGCTCTATGCGAAGGGCGGCCTCGCCTGGTTCAGTCCTGATCTGCAAGGAACGGCAACCATCTGGGATCGCAATGGCGTCTCAACTCTTTCGGCCAGCAACAGCAACGAGTTGACGGGTTGGACTGTGGGCGCGGGGCTTGAATGGATGTTGAACCCGAGGTGGTCCGTCAAGGCCGAATATCTTTATTACGACTTCGGCGTCAAGGATAGCTGGAACGTCAACACCTCCATCGGCAATATCGAGAACAGCTGGAAATGGTTCAACAACGATCTTACAGTTAACACTGTTAAGCTTGGCTTGAATTATCACCTCGCAAGCGACTATACTTCGCTTAAGTAGTGCTAGCGAAGCGGATTTGATATTTGAGTCCTGCCTTACACGGGCTCGTGCTCAAATATCAAATCCAAAAGGTCCGCTCGATTTGCTCTCGAGTGTGCCGCAATCGGATGCCGATGTCGGAATCGGACAATTAGAGCAGCCCGCGTCCGTTCGGATAAGGATAAGGTTCAGGACTTGGAACGTCGCGTGAACATCCGCGCTCTACGCCCGATACGCGGTTCAACATCTGTTCACGGCCGCGATGGGACATCACGAATATACATTTGGGTTTTCGATTAATCCTGAATTTTCAAGGGATTTAATGGTGCTGCAAGAGAGGATTGAAACGGCCTTAAAATTCAAAGGATTGTAGCGCCGTTCCCCTGGTTATCCACGGGAAAATTCAGGGCTAGAAATTCAGCCACCGATCCTTAACGACCTTTTCAACCAAAGATTGAGCAACTGCGGCCTTGCGCGTAAAAGGCGAAGGCGGGAGCCGCTTGGCATTTCTGGCACTCGGTTGATCCCGGCTAAACGAATACGAAGGTGAATTTCCTGAACACCCAAGAGCATAAAGGTCCATTTTGCGGCAATCAAGATCACGCTATCGAAGACGACGCGGAAAACCGTGTTTGGATGATCGATGGTAGGTGCGTTCAATGCGCGGAAGAAGAGGCCGAAGCGAAGCGAAAAGCCCGCTATGATGCCACGATTAAGCGCTTGGCTCCCAAGGCCCGTGAATACCTAAATACCGAATTTGAGAGCTGTACGGAGGCTGTGCGCGCATATTGGCGGGCGATGAAGGCTGAGGCTCGCAAGGCTACCGGTCGGAGCTACGATATCGCCTACTTAAAAGCCTACCGCGCCAAGGGCTTAGACGCCGATCAGGCATTCATCAGCGCCACACCGGCTCATCTTAAATTCGGCATGTATGCCCGGCTTTTGGATCATGCCGTGATTAAAAATGCTTCAGGTGAGCGGCGTCTTAGCCTCGATCATATTTTTCCGCGCAATCGGCTTGAAGGCATACCTCCGGCGCTTGGGCTGCATATCCCGGAAAACCTGCAATGCATCTCCACTACAGGCAACAGGAGCAAGCGTAACAACATCTCCGGGACTGAGCACCGCGAAGGGCTGACGGCTGGCAGGGGCGCATTGCTGGACGAGTTCGCGACTTTGCCGAGAGATGATCGCATGATTTACTATGGCCCACGGCCGCCTTACATCCCCGATGGTGAGCGCCGCCCTTATCCGGCCATCGATAAGTGCAGCCTCATCAACGTCGAACTGCCAGCAGATGCAGATGAAGAAGATGCAGAAGCCTTCATTGATTGGCTCGCTCATCAGGTTGGCGTCGGCGGCGCGTTCATGGATATCCCCTGCGATAAGATGGACGCCTTCCAGCCGGAACCGGGTTCATTTGATCGCGCGCCTTCCGGTTCGTGTGCCATCATTTATGATGATGAGCCGGTGGACGCTATGATCGCGTTGAACTTCGCCTCCCTTATTCAGCCGGACAAGGGCACGGTGATCTTTGCGCATCCCGGATATGACGCCGACATGAAGCGCATTTTTCCGATAACCCTTGATGGCGATGGCCTCACCATGAGCGCCTATGCTGCCAAGGCCCTCGATGATATCGCCGCCTTCTATGCCCGGTATGGCTTGGAGACGGAATAGCCTATGAGACGGCGGGCTTCGGCTCGCCCCCACCGGCCTAAAAACTAAACATCTCGTTGGCTTGACGGGTCCTTCCTGGCAAAAAAACCAATACGGGTCAGACGAAGCGCGCACAAAATCCAGCTATGTAATTCATAAGTCACATTGTTGCTAGCTCGTTGATTTTAAAGCAATTTCTGGTAAAAAAGTATAACATATTGATTTAGTTGATCTTTTAATCGATAGGCCGATCTACGCGTAAAATTTTTCAAAAAGTCGAATTGTTGCTAACCAAGTACATGAGAATCACTGGCATATCCGTGTCGATTTGTTATTCTGGAATTGCCAGAGATGGCCCGACACCTGCGTATCCGCTCGAAATACCTCATCGCGGTTCATTTACCACGAAAGAGCGAGATTAGCTTTGCGCGCTGGGCGTCGGCTCAATCAATTAAAATTTAAGACAACCTGTCAGAGCCTTATAGAAGTGAAATGCAGGTATTTGGGAGCCTTTATAATGTCGGTCCCCTGCGGCGGCTCTGCTTCGGCTATATGCGCTTTGCGCGCGCCTCGCTGCTTCGCAAGGAACTGTTGCATTGTATAGCGTTGTCATGATGTAGGATAAAAACCCGCTCTACTCCACTATATATTATAATCATTATTTTCTAATCTAATTTCAAAGTGTGCCTTCGTCTTCTTCGTAGCCTTCGTTATAGACCATAAACATTTGATTTTAATGATATTTTTTAACGAAGGCTGGAAAATTCCAACCTTCGCTTTTTTCGTGTTTTTGAGGGTCAGCCTTCGTGTTCAACCTTCCACATCGCGCGCCGCGTCTTGAAATGCTCGCCGTCTCTGCGGAGAACGAGCCCGCCGTGGATTGCATCCTTTCGGTTGGATAGCCATACCCCGAGCTTTTGAACGTCGTCCGGCATGTCTTCGTCGTGGATCATTTCGAACATGCGGGTTCTCAGCTCCGACGCATCGAATGACGCATCTTCGAACCTGTCGCGGATCGCCGCAAAGACACGTGCCGATTGCTGCGCTCCCTCATCTTCCCCTTTCAGCGCCTCTTGCGTCGTGACGATATCAGGCATTCCGAGCCAGCCGACGCATTGACGAATCCACGTGTCGAAAGTTTCATAGGATGCCATCTGACCGTCAAAGATGCGAGGTTTGCCCGCCGCGTGATATGCCTGCAAGATGAAGAGCGCCGCCGCGACGATGTTCTGCCTTTCCTGCCTCGCCACAACTTCGGGGATGAAAGGAAATTCGCGCCGCTCCGCTCTCTCCGTCTTGGCATCGAGACGACACACAAGCAATCGACGGTAGAGATCGCTGCTCGGCTTGTAGTTGTTCGACGATATCAGGAAGAGCGTCGATGCCGATACCTCAGCCATTCCGAGCCCGCCCATGATTTGGAATGAATAGGTCGTGGATGTCAACAATCCGTCCAGGCTGTCGCTTATTCGTGCGCTTGACGACGACGTGACATTGTCGAACAAGACGCAGGGCATACCGGCTAACATCGCCGCGTCGAGCGCCTTTTGAAACTCCTCCCTTGCCTTGACGGTGATAATCGTCTGCTTGCCGCATGTCACCTCTTGCACGACCTGACAGAGCTTCGTTTTTCCCGCCGATGGTTGAGGTGCTGAGACGACAAAGCCCGGCGCGGTTTTCAACGTCTTTCGCATGACGCCGCATAGGATCGCCGCGACATAGACGGCCTTATCCGTTTCGGATGCGAAGGGAAAGAGCCGCGCGGGTTCCATGATTTTCGCGAGCGCCAGCTTTAGGTTTTCTTCCTGGGTAGCTGCCTGCCCTTTCCATGGCGAAAATCCGCTTCCTGCGAGGAATAGGCGCGTCTCGGCATCATAGCCTAAGCAACGAAGCACAGTGCCGTCTAGCCTCAACGTCGGGGCTGTGATGACGCCTGCTAATTCTGGCAACCTCCACGAACCAATTTCAGACATGACCGACTTCGCGATTTCATCCTTGCAGCCGCCGACGAAGGGATTGCCTTGCTTATCGAAGTAGGTCCATTCAATCAGCCCTTCGAGGTGCGTTTTGAGCCGCTGCCACGTCATTTTCTGCATGCCGCCAGACGTAGGAACAAGCATCAATTTGCCGCTGCGATCCTGAAAGAGCCGGTCATCCCGACGCATAATTTCGAGGGTTTCGCGTACCGTCTCGTGTAGATACCCAGTACGGTGCGTAATCGCTCCCAGGCGCTCTGAGAACCTGAATTTCCGGCCGCCTCTTGCATGTGACCAAATTCCCGGAACGCCGCCGTCTAGGTAGATTTGACCAACTACGCGCCCGCCGTCGTAATCCGGCTCAAGAGGATCGAGACAACGCTCTCTGTCCATGTCCGGCCGCCAATAATCGAGGAAATGACCGACCGTCGTTTGTGAGCCATCGTCTAGCGTGACCGGCCATGTGCGCGGTAAGATGAAGCTCTCATGAATGCGCCACAGATCGGCCGCCGGTAGGCCGCGCCTGCTCGCCTCAGCATCGCTTGCCGCCTTCGCCTCTGCCTCAGAGCCATCCCAGGCCGCCGTGAATGCCAGATCGCTTTTGCGCCATTCCTTGTAGGGCGGAACGTTTGGAAGTAAGCCGGTGCTCAACGCCGCGCCTGTCTTGGCCTATGAATTGCGGCTCAGGTGCGAAGCGCTCAAGCCATCTTCTAGGATCGGCGTGGCGACGAAATCCAGCCGCTCAGGCGATGCCACGGATGTATCAATCAAAGAACGGTCTAGCCGCGCCCCGCTTTTCGAGACCTTGATTTGACCGTGCCCCATTTGCCAGAGACGATAATGAATGTAGCCGCGTGACATCGGGGATCTTCGCGGCGTTATCGATGATTGCATAAGCACGCCAGCCGCCGTCACCTACGAGCGTTTCGCCTCCGGCAGTCCTGATGAATGCCGTGGACGATGGAATCCAGACCGCTCGCATGCTGCCCAGGGCGAAAAGGCCGTCGTCAATATGTGGTCCAGCTCAAGAACGGTGTGCCCAGGCTCATCGACATCAATGAAGAGAATCCCCGCGCCGTCTGGCCATTTGAAATCCGCCTTGCTGCGAGATATGCCCGGCCCCTCCGCCGCCTTCGTCCTGATGGGTTGCGAGCGCTCTTCATTGGCAGGAACGCCGTACACGTAGGCCGTCTGGCTGTCTGCGAGCGCGCGGCTGTCGACGAATTCACGAAGCGAGGTGAACGTCTCGATATGCGCCCGGCCCGAATAGATTTGAGCCGCCGCCGTCTTGGTAAGTTTGCCTCCCTTGTCCAGGGCGAAGGATTTGCAGGCAAAGAGCCGTTTGAAACGATGAGTGTGATCTGAAATGTCATTTCGTCACCTCGAACTTATCGAGCACCGATTGCGGCATAACGAATAGTTGGTCTTTTATCGTGAACGTGAGGAGCACGCCGGTATCTCGAAGGCCTCGCATGACGTTTTCGAGCGGCGTGGAAGGCGTTTTCCTGAGATATTCTACGATGGCCTTCAAGATTTCAAATTGTGGACGGTCCTGTTTAAGACTTTCCCGTGCGATATTCGGATATAGCCTCAAGATCGTGCCGGAATTGTCCCCGGCTATTGTGGAAATTGATTTGCGCTTTTACGAAAGCATCCAAGACGCCTTCGTTCTTGAACCATATCGCATCGGATAAGGTGCTTCGCGTCGTAGGGTAATCCACCGTTTCGTCTTCTAACGGCCTGCCATACGCCAAGCCGTCGAGCCGCTTCCTTTTTTGAGCCCGGCGCGCTCAAGGATTTCACGACACGAGGCATTAGAAAGATGGCGTTCCTGATCACGTGTCAATTCCGACGGTTTGACCTTGCTGCCGTCTTTCAATTCGACGGAATCGAGAGTAAGCAGCGCGTTGAGCACCGCTCGCATTTTGTAACCATGAGTTTTTTCAGTTTCAGAAACGCGGATAGCACGCTTCGATTTTTGTGGTTTTGGCATCGTACACCTACGTTGAAGCTTGAGCTTGGGGGCTCAACCTGTCAGCATAGAGCGTTTTCAATCTCTGATCTGTCTTCGTTGTATTCGCAATCTACGGTAGGTTAACGACGAAGCAGCAAGGCGCGCACGAAGCGCATATCGCCGAAGCAAAGCCGCGAAGCGACCGCCTTTTGACGTGCATGTCATAAAAGGCAGCGTTCGCATCGCTCATTTTTATCCATCCAATTGTAAGAGGCCTTAATGTTTGCTGGGACCCGAACCTTCACATGCGCGGTCTCGATGTTTGCCGCCTTCTCCGTCCAAGCTCAGGCTGTAGATGACAAGACAAAATGTGCCGTTGCAGGACAAATCATGGATGCGCCTTCTCCCGACATGCATAAGGTGTCCGAGCTTTTCCGGTACATTTTGGTCGCAATGCAAAATGTTGATCGCAGTTACGGCATCAACGGCAAGGTCGAAATCCTGCCAAGAATGACCGAAGATGGGCTTAGAAGCACAGTCGCTGCCGTTTCTGTTCGCTGCCGAGAAAGCCCAAACACAACCATCAGGGATATGGCTGCAGAGACCTATGAAGGCATTCGCGCCATACAAAACAGTTTGGACGTAGAAGGCATGCCTAAGCTGCCGAGAGGGGAAGAACGTGCGGAGGCGCTAACAACCGCAATTTCTTCAATGCTCAATAACCCAGCAATATCCGGTCACGGCATTGCCATCGAGAACTCCGAGGATGCGCGCTACAATCATTCGATTACGGTGCAATTTACGGGAACTGAGGGCGATTTGGTCGATAAGCAGGTTCTTGCGAGCGCTGAGGTTGCCCTGCGAATAGGATATCTTTCTCCACGACAAGAGGCTACCACCACCCGGAAGAGACCTCATAATAAAGATGGCTCTTCTGAAAAAGAGTGACTGGTTCACTAACACATTTTCAGTGCGCTACCGCTGGGCCGATATTCTGGCTTCAGCGAAGGCTCACGCAAAACTTGCCGACGTTGCGGCAAAAGGGAAGATCGAAACGATCTGGCTCGAATACTGGCCAACTATGTGCCTAAACCAGCCCCCTCGCGAATTATTTGCTGGCGGCGATGGTGATCCGAATGCGCCGGAAGACGTTGAAAACCCCAAAGGCAAGGATCTTAGTTGCCATCGCAAACGGTGAGAGCTACCGCTGTCGGCGGACTGTTCTTTCTTAGGAGCTTTGGGCATGACGCTCTCAGCGAGAAGAATCTTTCGAAGCTTCTAAGATGAAGGTGCTCTCGCGCAAAACGCCACATCGAGGAACTCAAATCCCAAGTGAATGCCTATATGGCGCAACGCCCTTTTGCGCTTATTCTGGAAGAAGTTTCTTGGCTTCCCTCGGACCTGAATTCTGTGGCGATGATAGCCCGTATTCGGAAAGCACCGCCGCTAGCTCTCTCGACTGTAATCGGCGACGTCGTTCACAACCTCCGCGCCGCGCTCGACCTCATGGCTTGTGATCTTGTTAGGCTCAACGGCGGCAACGTGAAAGGCGTTTATTTCCCCTTTGCAAACAGCGCCGAGGAGTTTCCGGGGCAGATCAAGGCCAAGAACTTGGATCGAGCCGGAGAAGACGTAGTTAGCTTAATAACGCGCCTTCTGCCCGTACAAGAACGGAAACCTCGCGCTTCGCGCGATCCATGACATGGACATTGCGGATAAGCATCAAGATCTTATTCCGGTTGCGCAAGGGGTCGTGACTGAAAGCGCAACGTTGCTGCTGAACTCAACATCCGACTTAATCCCAGTCACATCGACGATGATCCAAGAGGATGGCCAAGTCGTCATGATCTTGCCAAGATTTAATAACGTGCGTCTGGGAACCGAAATCGAGGCTAATTTCTTACTTGTCTTTTCCCCGCATGCTCCCTGCCTCTTCGGGGGCAAGGAAATCATCCCAACGCTTCGTTACTTCGTGCACACGGTCGAAAGCATCATCCAACTCTTTGCCGACAGGAATTTGCAAACGCCATCAAGCCCTGGCACAAGCGTCGCCCGAACCCGTTGAGATTGCATGGGCAAACTGCCGCTCAAAGAGCATATCAGGCCATTGTGCAACAGCAAGCCCACCCATCGATTAGCCCATGTCGCCTGCTAGCCCGGCGTTCAAAAAAAACTCTTCACATGAGGCTATCACTCCGACGCAAAACTGCGCAAATCAGATCCTGGTACGATTTTTCGGCCATTTCAGCCCCTTCCAAACCGTGCAGATTTCTGCCTCAGGAAGACGAAGGTTCCATAAGGCAACTTATGCGAATGCTCAAGCTCAAGCTGGCGAAGCTGGCTGGACACGGTAGATATTATTCTTAACTCAAGCAAATTAGATATTATTTACATGCTTCTGCTGTGCGCCGAATATTAGCTTTCACCGAGAGGGGACACTCATGCGAAGCAGAAAACCTAATCCACCGCTACCATGTCAGCAATGGGTTCCCGCCGCAATCGACGTTCATTTCTGCACCAAAGCCCCTCGCAAGATTGGCTATGAGTTGCGCGAGAGAGGTAAGCAAGGGAAGCCGGGTAAGCTGATTGAGCGGTTTCCAGCCACCGAGGGAGAGCCGTGACGTTTTTGGTAATATTCGCGATCCTAGCCGCTGTCGGCGGGTTAATGGCCCTCTTTCACGAGGAAGAGAAACCAAGTTCAGCTTCGAAGACGAGAGGTGAGGGGGGCCCTATGAGGAACCCTATACAGCAGACGCAGAAGAGTTACCAGCAGCAGTATAGAAGAGAAATGCGAGTCAGATAGGCTGCAGAAGAGTTTTCGATATGCCATTGAAGGTTTCGAGCATCAGCTTAAGCATATAAAATATACAAGCGCCTTTGAACCGCAGGACGCCCCAGATGGCTGGAATCCTCCTCCACCGGAAAGTATCTCGCTTGAGCAGGCCACCTCTATTCTCTCGGCGGAGCCCTTCGCCATTCCTCACGGCCTCGACTTACTTTCTCCGCTGCCATTGCCGGAGCTTCCGGAGCGTCCTGACTATAACGACTGGCTCATTGACTGAGAAGGCGCAAAAACTAGAATCTCGGCTCACCAAACTCCGAGACCAATTTGCTGAGCGTTTCCTCAAGGATTCCGCCTCCCTTAAAAAGCATCCGCCGCCTATGCGCTCTGAATGACCCGCAGGCTATTCGCAGCCTGATGGATTTGACGCTTCTCCCGGCATCCCTTACCCAAGGTCTTGCGCGGTAGCGTTGAATGCTCTCCTGACTTCGCGGCGCGCATCGTCCTTGTTATGATTGAGCGGTGCCCGATTTCGTCCGTCTTCAGACTGTGAAAAAGCGTTCACATGAATGGGTGCCCATTTTCCGCCAGGGACCGAAAGCGCGCGCTAGAAAATATCCTCTATGGATTAACTATTCGTGCGGCGTATTTGATTGCCATGTCTGACGCGGGCGATTGGTTCGACACTATAGCTGTTAACGCTCGCCAGCACTGGAACGACCCGGCAACCGGAGCGCCCCGAAAGGGAATTATCGCTTCCTTGCAGGCAATGAAATCCGAACTGGTGACGTTACAGGTTGACCACCTGGACCCGAAGGCGTGCTTTCGCCACCTTAAAGGCATTAGCACCCCCTCTGTGGAGCAGGTGGCGCCTGTGCGACCCATCTTCATTATGGATACGAATGACGAGAGGATTGTCGAAAATCGTGACGTTACCGCCCGACTGGATCAGGACGCTAATCTCGCAGCCATGCCTTGGGAGGATTTTGAGCAACTCGTGCGCCAATTGTTTGAGTGGGAGTTTGGCCGGAACGGAATAGAGGTCAAGGTCACCAGGGCATCGCGAGACCGTGGTGTTGATGCAATAATGTTCGATCCCGATCCACTACGCGGTGGCAAATACGTGCTACAAGCGAAGAGATATACGCGCACAGTTGATGTTGCCGCTGTCCGCGATTTGTACGGCACCGTTGTTAATGAAGGAGCGAACCGAGGCATCCTCGTTTCAACTGCCACCTATGGACCCGACGCCTACGAGTTCGCGAAGAATAAGCCCATCTCCCTTGTGGATGGCCCAAATCTAGTCGCCATGCTCAAGCGACATGGCCGCGCCTTCCGTATCAACTTGGAGGAAGCGCGTCGGTTGAATGTCGAATGATGGATCGAGGGCGCGGACCGAGCTGGTTTTGGCCGTCCCTGGTTACTGCTCGCTAGTGCCCGTTCCCAATTTCACTTTTTCGAAACCTTGTCTCGCAGTTCCCGCAATTTCGCTACGTGTATCTCCTGGCGCTTGTCCAGGACGGTGATCTTCACCTTATCTCCCCAGGTTTTCCTGTACTCGCCGTACTGCTGAAGTGCTTCCTCGGGCGTATCGAACGACGGCGACACACCCACTGTCCTTTCACAGATCACGCTAAATCTCTTCGAACGCTCGCCCGGAATTTCCAGATCGCCAGCCATATGCAGTTCCTAAAGCAAAAACCCCGCTGGGGCGGGGCTGTTTTTTGTCTGATACACTCACCAACCAGTCACATGGGCCCGTCCTCAAGGCTCCACCATCGACACGACGGAACGGCGAGGGATACCCCTCGGACCTCACTGATGCCGCGCTCGGAATATGGTTCCGCTTTCATAGCCGATCAACGTAATTTGCGTCAAATCGTCTCGTTATCAACAGGGGGCGGCTGCGGCGGGAAGGCGTTATCGCTTTGGTTCTTAAGCTACCGCGCCACCAACCACCTCAAAATTGAGTGCCAGCATTCTTGCGGGCCTTGGAAGTTGGCCCAAATTTGGACCGATCTTACTTTCAGGGAGATGCTCGGCGGAATGCGTCCGCCCTCTTCAGCCGATTGGCCTCCCGCATTGCCTCGGCGAGCCTACCAGCATCACTTGCAGGCTTCCTGAAGGGCGCGCCTTCCAAGAAATCAGCCCATGCCTGCATCATCGCTGCGCGCTCTGCGAGGTAATCGACGCGAGCATAGGCCGCCCGGACGGCTCCCATTTGATGACCGAGCTGTCTTTCAATCAATTCGAGGGAGAAGGCATGTTCGCCAGCTTCGCGCCGCTCATTCATGAGGGTGCTGAACAACGCCCGGAAGCCATGGACGCTCTGCTCCGGAAAGCCAATCCTGAATTTGAGGGCGCCCAGCATCGTTTCATCGGAGATCGGCCCGCGACCATTTGGGGCTGCGAGGACGAAAGGCGTTTTTCCGTTATACGCATCGCAGCGCCTCAATCTCCGCCATCGCCTGCGAGGGTAGAGGAGTTCGGAATTCCTTCCTGCCCTTCATGAATTCTGCCGGAACGATGAGCACGTCGTCTTGCAGCCATTCCCAGCGAGCTGATCGCAACGATCTGGACCTGAGCGCGGTTATCAGCCCCAGCTTCAGCGCCGACCGCGTCGTTTGATGGCCGCCATATTCGCAAATTGCCTGCCAAAGCTCCGGCAACCTAGCCGGGTCTATCATCCCCATGCGGCCGCGCTCATGAGGTTCGATCCCGAAGGATTTCGCCAGCGCCCTCGCAGGGTTCATCGGCACGTCCACGTTCAGGTCGCTCATGGCATGCTCGAAGATGCGCGCCGCCAATCCTCTGAGCTGATAGGCCATATGCCGCGTGCGCGTCTGCACCTTTAGAAGCTCCTTCCTGAAGCATCAGCGTTGATATTTCCGCGACCGGGATATCCATCAGGGCTTCGAGGTCCGCCAAGCGCCGCTCCTGATATAGCCGGAAACCTGCACGCCGCTTCGGCGCCTGGGTCATGAGGTAATCGCCTGCGGCATCCCTGAAGGTGACCGACGCAATTTTGCGTTCAATCCCCGCCGACCTTGCATCCTTCAGGCTCATCTCCGGAAAGCGCCCCAGCTTCACGTCGCCATCAGCCCTTCGCCGATAGAAGGTCTTGCAACCCGTAGGGAGGACCAGCACGAATAGGCCGCCGCCATCATGCATCTTGAAGCGCTTGTCACGCGGCTTTGCGTCGGCAATGGCTTTCTGGGTTAACGTCATGGCGACCTCCAAGGGAACGTTCCCCTGGATTTTCCCCTGAATCACCCCGAAATGCACCTCATTCCATCTCTGATGGTTGAAGCGATCCATTGATTTTGTTGAGGTTTTTAGGCTTGGTGGTGCTGCAAGAGAGGATTGAACTCTCGGCCTCCCCCTTACCAAGGGGGTGCTCTACCACTGAGCTACTGCAGCGAACCGGAGGCGACCGTGCCACAGCGGCCGCTTGGGCGCAAGACCCTACGAGCATTCGAAGCGGGACGGCTCCCTTAAATCAACCGTTTTGCGTAAGAACTTGCCGCCCTTCGCTCGCGAACCGTCTCACGCCCTTTTGTTTTTCGCGGAGCAACGCGCCCCCCAATATCTTGATGCAATCGACGAAGAAGAGGTTGGGCTGATGACGGAGCATGTCAAAAAGAGTGATGCCGATTGGCGGGCGCAGTTGACGCCCGAGCAGTACAAGGTCACGCGCGAGCACGGCACCGAGCGCGCGGGCACGAGCCCTCTCAACAACGAGAAGCGCGAAGGGATCTTCACCTGCGTGTGCTGTGGCGCCCCCCTCTTCGCGTCCGATTCCAAATTCGAGTCCGGCACCGGTTGGCCGAGCTTTTATAAGCCGATGAGCCATGATGCCGTGGCCGAGCACGAGGACCGTTCATTCCTGATGCGCCGAACCGAAGTGCGCTGTGCGCGGTGCGATGCTCACCTGGGCCACGTCTTCCCGGATGGACCGCGGCCTACAGGCCAGCGCTACTGCATGAATGGCGTCGCACTCGACTTCAAGCCGGGCGGCGAGGCAAAAGAGACGCCCGGCCGATAACGAGATCAACCCGCCTTTAGTCGCAATCGAACAGAGGCGGAAAGTTGATCGCTTCTCAAGGCTCGAGCAGCTTATCCGCGTCCAAATGGACGCGGTCTGCTTTAGCCGGCCTTCCCTTTATGCTTTCTTGTCTCCGGGCCTTGACTTCAATGCGTCCGCGCAAGACTGTTCAAGCTCGCTCGCATGGCTTTCGAGGCATTTGCCAATAGCGCCGTGCTCTTTGGTTGCGTCCGAGCAGAATTTCGCAACATCCGCTTTGCAGTTGGCTTGAATAGCCTTCCTGGCTTGCTTCCCGGCCTCGACGGCTGCTGAGCACTCGGGCGACAGCTCTGCTGCGTGTTCCTTCATGCATGGCCCTAACTTTCCGTCGCCGGGTTTCAGGCCGGGACAGAGCTTCTCGCGGTCGCTCTTGCAGGCTTTCCCGGGGCTCGGCATGTCCTGGGCCGTGAGAGGCGGGGAGCCAAGGGCAAGCACGCCGACAAGAGCTGCACAAATCGCAAACTTCATTTGAGACTCCTTTTGGCAAAACACTTTTACGCCTGGGCCCCCATACGGTGTTTCATAAGGCGTCCATTGCGATTTTGAGACGGAAAATTGTATGAAATCGTGCCGCGCTTAGGCCCCTGGCTCATCTGCTTACGAAAGCCCGGCAAGGATGGGCCAGGTGGCGGAAGGGGGCGAGGGAGCAGGAAAACATCGGGCAGTCGCTCAAGGTCATTGATTTTTTGCAAGGCGAGTTTGTGGTTAACGAACTAGAATAGAAACGGCTAAAGTGGTGCGTAAGGGAGCGGGTCATGACGCTTAGGAATGCCATCACGACGAAGGGCGACAGCGTATGGGTGCGCTTTTCGGACGATGACGACCAGCAGAAGGCAAAAGTCTGGATCAATGTGGAAGCTCCGCCGGATCCAGTCGAAGCGACCTCTGAGTTCTTGCCTGACAGGATCGACCGGGCCGTTCTTGGAATAGGAAAGAAACCGAAGCCGCCGGGAGACTTCGATCGTCATCGTCTGGGCGCGTTGCGCCATGTGCGAAGACTCATTGACGCCGAGATCAGCGCGTTGGAAGCGAAATACAGGACATAACGGCGACGAAAGGCCGACGTTCCTCTCTTCGTATCAGTAATCGCAGGGAGAATAGCACGGCGGAGGGGGCGGCAGCCTTCTTATTGGCCGAGGATAGGGAGCCGAAACAGCATATGTGGGCTGGCCCCAATTCCTGTAAGGCGCGCCTCCACCGTATCCGCCATAACCTCCGTTCCCGCCATATCCGCCGCCGTTCCCGCCATACCCGTTGTATCGCGCATCGGATCCGGAGTCATATTGGGAGGATGAGGACGAGAAAAAATTCGAAATCGGCCCCACCCCTTGCAGGAACCAGAAGACCAAGACTCCCAACAAAAAGCCGACAATGATCAGGAGTATTGCGCGAGATAGAAGTAACGCACCCATTACGTAACCCTTTACCAATCCATTAAATATATACCTATCGAGGACAGGATTCCAGCTTGCTGGTGATGAGCGGAACCACCCCGGAAATCGGCCCGAGGAAGCCAGAGCGGCAAGGGAGGCCGCGTCCAGCCTTGTTACATTCTCGGAATGGACACACGCCGCGAATTCAATAAGCTTTGCAACTACCCCACTTATAATGCGTAGGTAGAGATCGCACCGGGGCCGTGGTTTTGCCGCGGCCCTCCCTCTCCCCGGCTCCAACAGCCATCCAGCATCACCGAATCCCGGGCGCCTCCCCTAGCGGCGCCAACGCAGATCGGCGGCCGGTGCATGCGGCCGCCCGCCATTGTCGAATTCCCGGACTTTTCATGAACTGGGACTTCCGCGCGCTCTTGACCAACGTCAACCCTGAGCTTGATGCTCATGATAGTATTGGCTGTCTAGGTGAGGACTTCAGTCTAAGCAGAAAGAAAAAACAATGACTAACGCCAAGAAGGTCAGCCGCCGTCTCGTATTGCGCGGGGCTGTAGCCGCGGCAGCGGCCGTGCCGGTTTTGCTTTCGGGCATGGGAAAAGCGTTCGCAAAGGTGCCCAAGCAGTCCGTCTCCTACCGGGAAACGCCGAACGGTGGAAATTCCTGCTCCACCTGCGGCAATTTCGTGGCGCCCTCTGCCTGCTTGCTTGTCGAAGGATCGATAAACCCGGATGGCTGGTGTGGTCTCTTCAAGGCAAAAGCATAGGCGCTGAGCCCATAGCGATAACGGAAAGTTGATCGACTGGGTGAAGGTGACGGATCCGCCGCCTGATCGAGGTGCGTGCCTTCCTGACCTGCTTCCGATAAGATTACTGTATAGAGTTGTGTCGCCGGTGTGCTTCAGGCTTATCCACAAGTACTTGCGTTAAAAGACAAGCGTTCAGCTGAAGGCTGATGCTCTACAGGAAAAGCTGCGCTTACTTCCACTTAGATCTTCTTCGTGGTTTCTTTCGTATCCTGGTTATAAACTGCCATCCTAGGGGGGTTAAACGAAACTTAATTCTATCTTAAGCGCAAGTGTTGTGCTAAGCTTCGTCGTCTAGGTAGGACTTCACTCCAAGGAGAACATGTGTATGGATAAAAACAAGAAAGTATCGCGCCGCGTTGTGTTACGGGGTGCTGTGGTTGCAGCGGGCGCCGTCCCGATTTTGCTTTCCGGCATAACGGCGGCCGAAGCTAAGGTTAAGCAGTCGGACGTTCACTATCAGCAAGAGCCCAAAGACGGGCAGCAATGTTCAAAATGCGCCAACTTCGAGGCTCCTAAGAGCTGCAAGCTTGTCGACGGCGAAATCAATCCGAACGGTTACTGCCAGCTCTTCAAGGCTATCAAGCAGCAATAAGCTATTCCTGAGTAGTGCAGAAGCGCCTCACAGCGAACCCTCAGACGGGGCCGTATGTGGGGCCTTTTTTTTTTGCAAGACCGGAGTTTGTTTTTCCCCAGATTATGCAATCCGGCCAGCCTCTTTTTCACAGGATGGCCACAAGATATGGGGTCTCTCTGTGGGATTGGCACAAAGATTAGGTGCTGTTGCCCCATTGTGACAGCATTGCGAAGCCGAATCGGATAGTTTCTGTACTTGCCGCCAGCGGGGGCGTCCTTCCAGGAGGGCGCGGCGGCAGTTTTCCCTCCAGCCGTCCAGGCGGCTTCTTTTGCAAAAAAATCTAGCACCGTTGGCAGTTCTGCACGTCCCTTCCGGATGCGTTTTCCCCTGCCTGTGTGTCGGCGGCTGATAGTAGTTATGCAGCCCAGTCTTCGCCGTCGTGTCTCGTATCTTAGGTCTTGATTTTCGTGAGCGCTTTCGGGTGAAAGCTCAGGTGAGCCTGAGAACAGTGGCGTGAGTTTTGTTCTGTTGCGTGAGTTTGGGGCAACTAAGGCGGATTGCTCGCCTGAAACAGAGAGAACTCCATGCGGATCGAACGGCGCTTCACGAAGAGCGGTCAGTCTCCTTATGCGAACATTGCGTTCAGGCAGGCCACGAGTGAACTGAAAAATCCCGACGGCAAAGTGGTTTTCCAGCTTGACGGCTTTCTGGTGCCCGAACAGTGGAGCCAGGTTGCCGCCGATATTCTCGCGCAGAAATATTTCCGCAAGGCCGGAGTGCCGGCGCGGCTGAAGCGCGTCGAAGAAAACCGCGTGCCATCATGGCTATGGCGGTCGGTCCCCGACAAGCAGGCGCTGGCCGAGTTGCCAGAAAACGAGCATTACGGCCCGGAGACCGATGCGCGGCTTGTTTTCGATCGCATGGCGGGCGCGTGGACCTATTGGGGCTGGAAGGGCGGCTATTTCACGAGCGAAGAAGACGCCAGCACCTTCCACGACGAGCTTTGCTACATGCTCGCGATGCAGATGGCCGCGCCGAACAGCCCCCAATGGTTCAACACCGGCCTGCATTGGGCCTACGGCATCGACGGGCCGGGGCAGGGGCATTACTACGTCGATTTCGAGTCGGGCGAACTCGTCCGTTCCTCCAGCGCTTATGAGCATCCGCAACCCCACGCCTGTTTCATCCAGTCGGTGCACGACGATCTCGTGAACGAGAACGGCATCATGGATCTGTGGGTCCGCGAGGCGCGTCTCTTTAAGTATGGGTCCGGTACAGGCTCCAACTTCTCAAGGGTTCGCGGTGAGGGCGAGAGGCTGTCGGGCGGCGGCAAGTCATCCGGCCTCATGAGCTTTCTCAAGATCGGCGACCGCGCGGCGGGCGCGATCAAGTCCGGCGGCACCACGCGGCGCGCGGCCAAGATGGTGATCGTGGATGTCGATCACCCCGACATCGAGGCTTTCATCAACTGGAAGGTGCTCGAAGAGCAGAAGGTCGCCGCTCTCGTCGCAGGCTCAAAGGCGTGCGCGAAGCACCTGACCGCCGTCATGAAGGCGTGCGTGAATTGCGAGGGCGAAGGCGAGGATTGCTTCGACCCCGCGAAAAACGTGGCGCTGAAACGCGAGATCAAGGCTGCGCGCAAGGCCTTTGTGCCGGACAGCTACATCCAGCGCGTCATCCAGTTCGCGAGGCAGGGCTTCAAGTCGGTCGAGTTTCCAGGCTTCGACACGGACTGGGAAGGCGAAGCCTATCGCACCGTCGGCGGCCAGAACTCCAACAACACCGTCCGCGTCGAGGATGGATTCCTGCGCGCCGTCGAAAACGACGGCGAGTGGGCGCTGAAGGCCCGCACCGCCGAGAAAGTTACAAAGCGCGTGAAAGCGCGAGAGCTTATGGATCAGATCGCGGAGGCTGCCTGGGCCAGCGCCGATCCCGGAATTCAGTTCCATACGACCATCAATGACTGGCACACCTGCCCGGCCAGCGGGCCGATCCGGGCTTCGAACCCCTGCTCGGAATACATGTTCCTCGACGACACGGCCTGCAATCTCGCCTCGTTGAATCTCTTGAGCTTCCGACCGAAAGGAGACAGCAGCGAGGCTGGGATCATCGACGTCGAGGCCTTGGAACATGGCTGCCGGCTCTGGACGCTGGTGCTGGAAATCTCGGTCATGATGGCCCAGTTTCCATCGAAGGAAATTGCGCAGCTCTCCTATGAGTATCGCACGCTTGGCCTGGGCTTTGCCAATTTGGGCGCCCTTCTCATGGTGTCGGGGCTTGGCTACAACTCAGAAAAGGGACGTGCGCTGACGGGGGCCGTTTCGTCGCTCATGACAGGCGTGTCCTATGCCACTTCGGCGGAAATGGCGAAGGAACGGGGCGCATTCTCAGGCTATGGCCCGAACGCGACCCCGATGCTTCGCGTGATGAGGAACCATCGCCGCGCGGCTTATGGCCGAACGAACGGCTATGAGCAACTCTCAACGCCGCCGGTGCCGTTGAAGGATGGCGTTTGCCCCCAAACCGATCTGCTCGTTGCCGCCCGCGAGATCTGGGATGAGGTGATTTCGCTGGGTCAGGCCCATGGCTTCCGCAACGCGCAAGTCTCGGTGATCGCGCCGACGGGCACCATTGGTCTTGTCATGGACTGCGACACCACAGGCATCGAGCCCGATTTCGCGCTTGTGAAGTTCAAGAAGCTGGCAGGCGGCGGCTATTTCAAGATCATCAACCGGGCGGTTCCCGAGGCCTTGCGCACGCTGGGATATAGCGAAAGCGTAATCTCGGCGATCATTACCCATGCCGTCGGGCGCGGGACGCTCGCGGATGCGCCGCACATCAATCATAAGTCGCTAACCGCAAAGGGCTTCACCGCGGAGAAGATCGCGGCGGTCGAGGCCGGGCTCGCCAGCGCCTTCGATATCAAGTTCGTCTTCAATAAATGGAACCTGGGCGAGGATTTCTGCACCGGCGTTCTGAAGCTGACCGCGGATCAGATGAACGCGCCCGGCTTCGACCTTCTCACCGCGCTTGGCTTCTCGAAGGCCGAGATCGAGGTGGCCAATGAGCATGTCTGCGGGACGATGACGCTCGAAGGCGCGCCGGGGCTCAAACCCGAACACCTTCCGGTGTTCGATTGCGCCAGCCCTTGCGGAAAGAAGGGCAAGCGCTCCCTCTCCTGGCAGAGCCATATCCACATGCTGGCGGCCGCGCAGCCCTTCATCTCGGGTGCGATCTCGAAAACGATCAACATGCCGAACTCCGCGACGGTTGCCGATTGCCGTGAAGCCTACATGCTGTCCTGGAAGCTCGCTCTGAAAGCGAACGCTCTTTATCGCGACGGTTCGAAGCTCTCCCAGCCGCTCTCCGCGCAGCTTATAGCCGATGGCGATGAGGATCAGGATGACGCGGCCGAGGCTCTGGCGGCGGCTCCGCAAGGCAGGCGCGCTCAGATCGTCGCTGAACGCATTGTCGAGCGCATCATCGAGCGCGTAAGGCTCAAGACCGAGCGCGACAAGCTTCCGAACCGCCGCAAAGGCTATACGCAGAAGGCGGTTGTCGGCGGTCACAAGGTCTATCTGCGCACCGGCGAATTCGAAGACGGACGGCTCGGGGAGATCTTCATCGACATGCACAAGGAAGGCGCCGCCTTCCGAAGCTTGATGAACAACTTCGCCATCGCCATCAGTCTTGGCCTGCAATATGGCGTGCCGCTCGATGAGTATGTCGAAGCCTTCACCTTCACGCGTTTCGAGCCGGCCGGCTACGTTCAGGGCAACGAGGCGATCAAGAACGCGACCTCGATCCTCGACTATATCTTCCGCGAGTTGGCCGTTTCCTATCTTGGCCGCAACGATCTCGCCCATGTGGACCCCTCAGAGATCGGCGCAACCGTGATGGGTGGCGGGGTGGCAGACGACAGGCCGGGTCAGAAGGCTTCGGCGCCGGTGATCTATGCCGACCGCTTCGTCAGCAGGGGCCTCACGCGCGGGCTTCACCACAAAGTTGTCATAGTTCAGGATCAGCCTAAGGCTGAACAAATCAGTAGCGCCGGTTCCTATGAGACGCATGGCGCACTGGCTTACGCCCTGAGTACGGATGACGACACACTTCCGTTAGGGTCTTCCAAAGTAAACGCGCGCGATGGGTCAAGTGCCGCGTTGTCTGCTTCCCATCTTACTGTTTCCCATGGAGCCAAGCCCGGCAAGGCCGAGCTGCTCGCGGAAGCACGCGCAAAAGGGTACGAGGGCGAAGCTTGCGGCACCTGCGGTAACTTCACTCTCCTTCGCAACGGAACTTGTATGAAGTGCGATACCTGCGGCGGCACAACCGGCTGTTCATAAATCCAGTTGTCGCTCGTTTCGGGGTTCTGCGCCGCCTTCCGCGTGGAGCCCCGGCATATCGCCCTTCGACACAGGAATGGGACGAGAGCACGCCATGGCGCTTTGGACACTCAATCCGCCGCAACCAGAAGACATCTATACCGTTGTCTATTTCCTGAGGGATGCGCTGAGTTCGGCGCTCGAAGATGCCTGGTTCTTTGAAAAGACCGCGCTACCGAAAGCCGATGTTAAAGGCGCCGGCCACGCTGAAATCGCCGCCCGCCTCGGCCGTTTTCGGGACGGCTGCAAAACCTTTCAGCAGCGTGAAGCGCTCATGCTGATGAAGCTTTCCCGCGCTCGGATCTGGGCTGCGGAGCTGAGAAGGGTCGCGCCCGAGGTACAGCACGATGTCGACCAGTTTCTGGACGCGACCGAGGCCTGCGACGAGATGCAGGCCGAGTTTGTGCGCGATGCCCATCGCATGTTCAACGGCGGCGGCCTGCTGTCCCGGTTTCTCGCCCGCCGCAAGCCGGAGGCTGAGGAACGCCCAAGCCACGATGCGCATGACGGCGGATACCGGGTCGGCGGTCGCACGGAGCTTTTCGAACTGCGCGCGGCTTGCGAAGTCTTCCTGGCGCAAATCAATGACGGCTTCTTCCGGTCGAGCCATCCAGAGAACGCGGCGCTGACGCAGCCGCTTGTCGCCTACCTGGAAGCGCCGCAGGAAGCAGCGCCGGCCGTGGTTCCGGACGTGCGCTACAACTAGGGTGCGTGCGGAAAAGTGCGAAGCGGTTTTCCGATAAGACGCACGACAAAACAAAAACTTAGAGCCCGCTTTTGAGTCCATCAAAAGCGGATAGGCTCTAGAGCGGCTCGAGCCTATTCCGACGCGGACAAGCTGCTGCAGCACTTCAGAAGCCATCAACTTTTTCGCCTTTCCTCTAAAGGCGGGTTGATCACTAGGCCGGCCACCTCGCGTCAAGCAGGTTACGCCCCTCCCGCTTGCCCGCTGGCAGCGGGCGGTCTGGCCAATATTCCCGCACAGCAGCTTTCGGGCCTAATCCTGAGATAGCTTCAAGCGGGGTTTCCGCACATCGCTCGCGAAGGAAACCGTTTGCAACGGTCCTCTTCATTGGTTGGCGAAACTGAAACAGGCAGTGCTTGGGACAATGGCTTCGCAGAGGGAGGCGGGACTTTTGGACCATCTTCCGTCAAGTGCAACCTGACGATGTATGCAAAAACGGGGGCCGTTGTATGATGGCGGGGCAATTCAGGGGCGATATGGTGAATATTGCGTTGCGGCAGGGGGGTAAATTAACTCCTTATGGTTAATTTCGGGCGCGCCGGGCTTATATCTGGTCCGGAACCGCGCCAAAAGATGCGTTTTTGGCGGAAAAACGCGGCGCGAAAAAATCCGTTAAATATGTTTTTGGACCATCCCGTTAACCTTGGCCGCTCCGT
Organism: uncultured Alphaproteobacteria bacterium; assembly: GCA_963839435.1. GTDB lineage: Bacteria > Pseudomonadota > Alphaproteobacteria > Rhizobiales > Rhodomicrobiaceae > Rhodomicrobium. The sequence goes on along the minus strand of CAWIVD010000015.1, from coordinate 25,855 downwards.
TTGCAGCCGCCGCCGCGCCTGTCCGCTTTCACTATTTCCTATTTATATCAATGGCTTAGTTCCATTAACCTCTCGTCAAGACGCATTTTCCTAAGATCCCGGCCCAGGCGATGCGGACGAAAACGCAAGCGCAAACCGATCCAAAGGTTCGAGCGAGATGCCGCCTTTTGCAACGAGCACACAAAAAACCGGCCGGCCTGGGTCTTGTGCCGGGGCCGCAACGCCAACCCGCCGTCATCCCGGCCAAGCGAAGCGCGAGCCGGGATCGCAAAAAGGAAGACGTTTCGATGTGTAACGATCGCGGACAAGGCCTCGCCTCGACCCCGCCGGATTAAACCGCGACGCTGAAGTTCGCCTCGGTCTTCGCCTTGATCTCGTCAAGCGTCACGCCTTTCGCGATCTCGATGAGTGCTGCGCCGCCGTGGTGCTTGTCGATCGAAAAGACCGCCAGATCGGTGATCAGCAGGTCAACCACACGGGCGCCCGTCAGCGGCAGGTTGCAATGGTGCAAGAACTTCGGGCCATCCTTGGCCACATGCTCCATCACCACCACGACCTTCTTGACGCCCGCGACGAGATCCATCGCCCCGCCCATGCCTTTGACCATCTTGCCGGGGATCATCCAATTGGCGAGATCGCCATTTTCGGCGACCTGCATGGCTCCAAGGATCGAAAGGTCGATGTGGCCGCCGCGGATCATTGCAAAGGAATCGGACGAGGAGAAGTAGCTCGTCGTCGGCAATTCCGTGATCGTCTGCTTGCCGGCGTTGATGAGATCGGCATCCTCCTCGCCCTCATAGGGGAAGGGGCCCATGCCGAGCATCCCGTTCTCGCTTTGCAACTGCACGGTGATGTTGGCGGGAATGTAATTAGCAACGAGCGTCGGAATGCCGATGCCGAGATTGACGTAGAAGCCGTCACGCATTTCCTTCGCGGCGCGCGCGGCCATTTCTTCGCGGGTCCAGGCCATTAGAGATCTCCTCCGGTCGCCGCCGCGGGCGAGGTGTGTTTGCGCGTGGTTCGCTGCTCGATGTGTTTTTTCGCGTCGGATACCCGGACGATGCGTTGCACAAAAATGCCGGGCGTGTGGATCTCGTCCGGACTGATCTCGCCGGCGTGGAACAGATGTTCGACCTGGGCAACCGTGATCTTCGCTGCGGTCGCCATCATCGGGTTGAAATTTCGCGCCGTCTTGCGATAGACGAGATTGCCTTCATTGTCGCCCTTGAACGCGTGCACGAGCGCGATGTCGGCGGTCAGTCCGCGTTCCATGACGTAGTGCTCGCCCTCGAACTCGCGCGTTTCCTTGCCCTCGGCGATGATCGTGCCAAAGCCGGTCTTGGTGAAGAAGGCCGGGATGCCCGCGCCACCGGCACGGATGCGCTCGGCCAAGGTGCCCTGAGGAGTGAACTCCAGTTCCAACTCGCCGGAGAGAAATTGCTGCGCAAAAAGCTTATTCTCACCAACATAGGATGAGATCATCTTTTTGATCTGTCTTGTCTCAAGGAGGACGCCAAGGCCAATTCCATCGACGCCGCAATTATTCGAGATGATCGTGAGATTTTTCGCGCCCGAATCGCGGATAGCCTCGATCAAGCTTTCGGGAATGCCGCAAAGCCCGAAGCCGCCTGACATGATCGTCATGCCGTCTTTGATGAGTCCAGCCACTGCTGTGTGCGCGTCCGGATATACTTTTTTCATCAAGAAATCCCTCAGTTCGAGCAAATGATATTATACTGACGCTTCTTGCGGAGCAAATTTTCGGCGCAGTTCAAGATGGGGCCCGTCGCCGCGCTCCCCTGTGACACTCCGAAGAGCCGATGCCTTCGCAGAAAGCTTTCGTTTGGCAAATTTCGAGAACGCGTAAGGGTCGCTGCTGGACCGGCGGACCAGCCCGCGAACCACGTCGATCTCCGTCATAAATTTGGCCATCGCCAAGTTTTCCACCGTTTTAACAGTGGGCGTCCACAGCGGCGACGCTTTCATGTGCAAGCTCCCTAGTAAGGAGTCGCCAAGGTGTGGCGATGCACTTAAACCTTACCACGAATGAACCGGGCGGCGGGGTGCAGCTTGTCGAAATCCATGACGGCTTCAGCGCGACTGTTCACATCTCCCGACAGCCCAAGGAAAGATGCATCAGATCGCCCGTAAAATTCGATATGTTTTACGCTGGGCCGGTATTCTGGCAGGGAGCCTTATCTTCGCGGTAGGCGCACTCGCCGCGCTTCTCCCTTTCCTTGTTGATGCCGAGGCGATTCGCGGCACGCTCTCTCAGAGCTTGTCAGCCTGGAGCGGCGGCCCGGTGTCAATCACGGGGCCGCTTCGAATTGGCAGCTTCGCCGACCTTTCCGTTGAGGCTACCGGCGTCGCTCTCGAATCCACGCCGGAGCGGGCCCCCATTCGCATCGCGAGGGCCAAGTCCGTCACAGCCGTGATCCGTCTCTCCTCACTTCTTCGCGGTAAGCTCGAATTCAAGAAATTCGTGGTCGCTTCTCCGCGCGTCGTTTTCCGCCGCGGCTTTCCGGAACCGGCTCAGACGTCGTATGGGCTGGGAGCCGCTCGTCTGGCCTTGGCTCTTTCGGCGGGAAGCCCTTTCGCGGACGTCGAATTGCGCGATCCCGTGTTGTTTTTCACCGCGAGCGCAAACGGCGCTTACGAGCGAGCCGAGTTGAGCCGGGTGAGGCTCAGCAAGGATGCGGTTTCCTCTATTTCGACGGGCGTGTTCGTCAAGAACGCACCAGGTTCGGAAAGCGCTCTTTACGCCTTGGACGTAACAAGCCGTGGGTTTGAGGCATCCTTCCGGGGCCAATGCGCAGGCGCGTGCCAGACGGCGTTCGGGTCTCTTCGCCTGAGAGCGGCTTTGGGAGCGGGTGCAGGGAACATCATCCTGGCGGCCGTCGCGCCCTGGGAGCGGCCCGAGACAATCGCATTATCCGGCGAGTTGAACTTGTCGAGAAGGCGGGCTGCGCTCGACAATGCCACAATCTCTTTCGGAGACCACGCCGCCAAAGGTTCCCTCGCTCTCGATATGACGGGCGTCCGCCCCCGTCTCGAAGGAACGATCGCATACGATACGTTGGACGTGACCCCGGCCTGGGTATCGGCCAGCGGAAGCTTTACCGAAAATCCTCCTCTCGCGGCGCTGCCACTTGCCCAGCGGGAGACGGATCGCCCCCTCGATTTCGATCTGCGCGTTTCCGCCGACCGTTTCCGCGCGGCTTCGTTCGAAACCGGACCTTTGGCGCTCGCTTTGACCCAAATCCAAGATCGGTTGAGCGTCGATATCGCTTCTGTTGCGGTTTTCGGCGGACACGCAACCGGAAGGCTTGACGTCAATCCCGGGAAGCCGGCTTCGCTTTCCTTGCGCACGAGCGGGTCACAGCTGGACGCAAAAGCGCTTGCAGGCGCTTTTCAGCTGCCGTTGGGCTTCAGCGGTCCCGTCATACTTCAGGCCGCATTGACCATGCCGGTAACCATGAGACAACCGGCCGAAGATCTAAGCGCCGCAGCGGGGACCTTTTCGATCCGGTTCCCCACAGGCGGCTCAATCGAGGGTGACGTAGCCCAGACGCTTGGCGCCGCTCTTCTCGAGCAGGATCTCGGCTGGGGTCTTCGCGGAAGTTCGTTTCCATTCGCCGTTGCGAGCCTTGATGGAATTGTGAAGCCGGGCGGCATTGACCTCAAGGTTCAAGGACAGAGTGGCGACAAGGGCATCGGCGGCTCGCTCAGAATTGCCTTCCCCGGTGCCACGGTCAGTGGAACTCTTCTCGCAAGCGAGACCCTTGGCACTGGCGCTCCAGAAGCCGCAAATGCGCCCGCCGAGACCGCAGGTTCGACGAAGCTGGTCCTCTCTGGAACAGCGGACGCTCTCATCCTCTCCTCGGTCGGCAAACCCAGCCTGTCGAATTAAGCCCGAGCGCGCCAAAGCGGGTCGTGATTAGCTTGGACCGATGTCATGGCGGGCTTGACCCCGCCATTGGCATCCTGGCCGCCTCGGAGGGCGGCCAGGATGCAAGGGGATTCCGAATAATTTCGACGCGCTCTAGAACTTCTTGCCGTAGCTGATTGTGGCATAGGGCCGCCACGCGCCCTCATCGCTGGCTTTCGAAAGCCCCCCTGAAATCGTCAAATCGTGCGTTCCATAGCGCAAATTGAGAAGCGCGCCTTCCCTCACATACTCGTCATAGAGATCGAGACGCGTCCCCTCCTTGTAGATATCCGCGTTTTTGATCATCGCTGCCGTCTCGGCTCCCACGGACAGATTCAGTCCTTCGCTCTCATGCACGATCCGGTAGGCAAGGCGCCCATAAAGGGAGCCTGTGTTGTCGAATTGGAGCCATGACAGGTTGCCGGATGCCCAGAAGCCATTGCTTCCCTGCCAGAAACTCTCGACAGCCGCGGTCGCGCCATAGCTCTTCTGCTGAACAATCTGCCCCGCCTGCCAGACAGGCAGTGTCTGCGCCTGATAAGCCGCGCCGGCATAGAGCTTGACCCAAATATTTTCCCAGTTGAGCTGGTAGCCGGCCATCACATCGCCAAGGGCCTTCAGATCCGCGGCCATGAATGCACTGGAAAAAACATTTGCATTGGTCTCGCCATAGACGCTGGCGAAGCCGTCAATTTTGAGCCTGATTCCCGGTTGATCAATAGAACTGAACAAGCTCCAAACCGTGCTGCTCGCGAGCGCTGCCGCGCGTGTTGAAGTGTCCGCGGTGACATAGGTTTCAAACCGCTGGACATCTTCAGCAAGAGAAGGGCAACACGCAGCACCAACCGCAGCGCACACGATAGCTGAACGCCAAAACAGAAAACGCAACACAACTCAAACTCATATTTTAGGTTCTATCCGTATGCTAGTATCCCAAGGCGCACGCAGCGAATCTTTTTTGATAAATTGTATAAAATGCTTTCTGGATCCGGAGCGAATCCGGCGGCCGGCTTTAAGCTTGACTTGGCGTTCGGGCTCAAGGCAGATGCAGGCTTTCCGTTGCGACGAGCTGTGGGGAGCGATGTTGCGCAGGTGTCTGCTTGTTATGGCGACGCTCTTTTGTGGGGCGCTCGCCTCATGCGCTCCAATGATGGCGCTCCACGACTTCGAGGTCCAATACAGGACTGTGAATACGCCTGCGGGTCCGCTGCGCCTCGCGGTGCTTGATCGCGGGAAGGGGCGCCCTATTCTTTTGCTCCACGGATTTGCCACATCGAGCTTCACGTGGCAGGCGATCGAGCCGGAGCTGTCGAAGAACCATAGGGTCATCGCGGTCGATCTTCGAGGCTTCGGTGCTTCGGATAAGCCGCTCGACGACCATTACTCGATCTTCGACCAGGCTGACGCGATCGAGGCGTTCATCGCGCAGGAGAACCTGAAGGACCTCACGATCATAGGACATTCCTTCGGCGGCGGCATCACGCTCGCGCTCGCATTAAGATCCAACGAACAACTGCATTCTCGCATTCGCAATCTCGTGCTGATCGACACCATCGCCTACAAGCAGCCGATCCCGATCTTCTTCCGCCTTCTGCAAATTCCAATGCTCGGTGAGGTGAGCATGACGCTCGTGCCGCCGGAGGTGCAGGCCGCGCAAGGACTGCGCCTAGCCTATTACGATCACGACAAGATCACGTCGCGCGCGGTGGCTGAATACGCAAACACACTCTACTCGCCCGCCTCGAAGCACGCCCTGATCAAGACAGTCGAGCAGATCATCCCTCCGAACATCGACGAGATCGCGGACAAATATAAGACGATCAAGCTGCCGACGCTTGTGCTCTGGTGCAAGGACGACAAAGTTGTGCCGGCTGTCTTCGGACGGAGGCTCAGAGCGGACATCGTCCCGTCGGAGCTTGTTGTCTTCGATCATTGCGGGCATATGCCCCAGGAAGAGAAGCCCGAGGACACCGCTCGTGCGATCGAGGCCTTTTTGGCCCGCAACGAAAGCTGAGAAGCTGCTTCTCCAGGATGGGCGCCGCAAAACAGCCAGCTGTGTACGCCAGGTCGTTCGGTCCAAGGTTTTCTAACGGATATGCGGGGTTGTTCCCGCCACATGGCCGATATCGCTATTCGCACTCTATAAAAAGCAGAGAGATGCCGTAGCTTCGTTCCCCCGCTGGTCGGCATGAAGGAAGCCTTGGACTAAGTTCTCAGGCTTCGCGTTGACGCAATATGCTCCCGGTGAAGACATCGGAGAGGGCAGCTTTTTGCACCGGCCGCCGGCTCGGGACATCCATCAAAACTTTACTTACCAAATTACAACAAATCGTAGGCGTCTGTTGACGCCCATAATTACCCATGCTATCCCATAAGTGCCCGTTCGGAAGGGGGTGATTTGGGGGGAGATAAAAAATGCTTTCGTCGTGCACGGCCACTGCACGCCAAGGTATCTCCCTCCGGTTCCGTCTGACGCGGCTTGAAGTGATTGATTTCACAATTTTATTAGTAACTTTGCTTCACTGATTTCCCGTTAATGCGCAAGAATAAAAGATCGCGCGACCTAATTTCCATGCCTGGGTAGACATGGGCAGAGACGGGAATGAGAAGCCTGAGGCAATCGGTACGCGGCCGTCTTGTGCGCGTTTTAGGCGAGGGCGTGGAATTGAGGGATGGATGAATTCGCATCGCGCATCGAGAGCAAGGTCGATCAAAGGGGCCGCGTCGCAATACCCGCACCGTTCCGAGCCGTCCTTGCCCAAGAAGGTGCTGACGATATTCACTGCTATCCGCATCTCGACTACGATGCGATCGAAGCTGGCGGCGCGCGTCTGGTCGAGGAGATTAAAGGGATTGTGGGGCGGCAGCCTGCGGGATCACGCGAGCGCGAATCCCTCGAAATCGTCTATTTCGGAGAGTGCGAAAAACTCAAAATCGATCCGGATGGTCGGACGGTGCTGCCAAAGCGCCTGCGCGATCATGCCGGAATCACCGAGACGGCGGTTTTCGTCGGCCTTGGCAACAAGTTTCAGATCTGGGAGCCTGAGGCTTACAACAAATTTCGCGAACGCGCGCGCGAACAGGCGCTTGCGCTTCGCAGAGAGCTCGGCGCGGGGAACCGCTGATGAAGCGGCGCAAACGAGGGGGCAAAAGGGGAGTGACGGACCGTGGGAGGCCGGAAGAGGGCCAGTCTCCCAATGGCGGACCGGTCCGTCACATCCCGGTTTTATTGGCGCAAGTACTGCGGGTGCTGGCGCCAAAGGCAGGCGAACGATACATTGATGGCACATTTGGCGCAGGCGGTTACGCTCGCGCCATTCTCGATGCCGCGCGTTGCGAAATGCTCGGGCTCGACCGCGATCCTTCAGCGATAGCGGCAGGGCACGCACTCGAGAGTGATACCACCGGCCGCCTGAAACTCGTCGAAACATCCTTTTCTCATATGGAAGATGCCGCGCGGGGCATCGGCTGGGATCGCGTGGACGGCGTGGTACTCGATCTGGGCGTTTCGTCGATGCAACTTGACGAGGCTGCCCGCGGCTTTTCATTCATGCGCGATGGCCCGCTTGACATGCGTATGTCCGGGGAAGGGACGGAGCGCCGCCGATGTCGTCAATACATTCGAAAAGGACGAGATCGCAGATATTTTGTATCAGCTCGGCGAGGAGCGCCGATCACGCACCATCGCAGCAGCGATCGTCGCAGACCGCGAGAAAGCGCCGTTCGAGCGTACGGGGCAACTCGCCGATCTTGTCGGCCGCGTTCTCGGCCGCCGCCATGATGATGCAAAACACCCTGCGACGCGCACTTTTCAGGCGCTCCGGCTTTACGTGAACGACGAACTTGGCGAGTTGGAGCGTGGACTTGAAGCTGCCGAGCGCATCCTGAATCCGGGAGGGCGTTTGGCCGTCGTGAGCTTCCACTCGCTTGAAGACCGGATCGTGAAACGATTTTTGCAAAGCCGCTCAGGAAAGAAAGCTAAGTCGTCGCGTTATCTTCCAGGTGAAACGTCAGGGCCTGCACCGGCTTTCGAGCTTCCGGAGCGCCACGGTATTGAACCTTCGGAGGAAGAGGTCGCCGAAAATCCACGGGCGAGATCGGCAAGGTTGCGCTGGGCGATTTGGACTGAGGCTCCGCCTATCGTGACTTAAGCACATCGGCATCTTGCGGATCATGTATAGTGCTGGTGCCTGAACCAGAAGAGTAGCTCCATGCTGAGTTTTACGGGCGCGCGGTTGGATTGCGCGGAGGGATTCCGCACCGAGATCAGCCTTGAACGTGGTTTTCGCTTGGTGTTGCTTTTTCTGGATCGACACCTCGCTCGTCTCCTCATCATGCGGCCCGAGAGTTTGCGCATGGCGCGCACATGGTCGCTTTCGCCGGAACTGGCAGTTGGAGCCGATCCGGTCGATGGCCGCGACCGCCTCGATCTGACCGGATTTCCCGGTTCCCCCATCGCATCCGTCTCGGAGACGGCAGCCCTTATCTCAATCGAGACCGCGTTCATGAGAGTGGAGGTCCGGCGTTCGCCACTCGCAATCACGTGGTCCTTCCGAGCGGAGGCGACGGCGGCCTTCAAGACCGCTCTGCAAGACAGACGAACGCAGGCCTATCAGTTCCAGCGGATGGGGGCGCGTTTCGTCCATTATCTCGTCCGCGACCCGGGAGATTATTACTACGGCTTCGGCGAGAAGAGCGGCGACGCCAATAAACATGGCCGCCGCCTTCGTATGCGCACGACCGATGCGCTCGGCTACGATGCCAAAACCTCGGATCCTCTTTACAAGCACATTCCCTTTTACGTCGCGGTCCGGCCGGGCAGCGGCGCACCGGTCGTCGGGTTTTTCTACGACAATCTCTCACACGGCGCTTTCGACCTCGGGCAGGAAATCGACGCCTATCACGGGCCTTACGGCAGTTTCGAAGCGAGCGACGGTGATCTCGACCTCTATCTCATGTTCGGTGCGCGGGTGAGCGATGTCGTCTCCCGGTTCACCGCGCTGACGGGGCGGACTGCATTCCCGCCGCGATGGAGCCTCAGCTATTCCGGCTCTACGATGCAGTACACCGAAGCTGCCGACGCGGAAGCGCAGCTTTCGGGGTTCCTGGCGCGGCTTCAAAAGCACGGCATCCCATGCCAGTCCTTCCACCTCTCGTCGGGATACACGAAGCAAGGCGATAAGCGCTGCGTGTTTTGCTGGGACCGCGCCCGCTTTCCCGATCCAGCCCTGCTCGCGAAGCAATTCGCAGATGCAGGCGTGCGCCTCATCGCGAATGTGAAGCCAGCGATGCTGCTCAACCATCCGCGGTTTGCAGAGGTGGAGGCCTTCCGCGGTTTCATCCGCGACAGTGAAGACGAAAGCCGCCCGCACATCGCGCAGTTCTGGGACGGGGAGGCGGCCTATCTCGATTTCACGAATCCGCAGACCTCCGCTTGGTGGGGAGCCCAAGTGAAAGCGCAACTGCTCGATAACGGCATCGCTTCAACCTGGAACGACAATAACGAGTTCGAGGTCTGGGATGACGGCGCGCGCGCGGACCTCAATGGACAGGGCAGCGCGATGAGTTGCCTGAGGCCGGTGCAAACTGGCCTCATGCTCCGGGCTTCTGCTCTGGCCCAGCAGGAGCATGCGCCTATGAAGCGTCCCTATCTCGTGACGCGATCCGGCGGCCCTGGCCAGCAGCGCTATGCCCAGACCTGGACGGGTGACAATCGCACCGACTGGAAAACGCTGCGCTACAATCTACGGATGGGGCATGGCCTCAGCCTTTCCGGCATTTTCAATTTTGGCCATGACGTGGGCGGCTTCGCGGGGGAGAAGCCCGAGCCGGAACTCTTCATGCGCTGGATCGAGCAGGGCATCTACTGGCCGCGCTTCACGATCCACTCCTGGAACGACGATGGCAGCGCGAATGAGCCTTGGATGTATCCCGGGATCCTGCCGCTGGTGCGGGCCGCGATGGAATGGCGTGAACGGCTTTTGCCGCTGCTCTACACGCTGATGTGGAGGGCGCACGCGCATCACGAGCCGATCTTGCGCCCGCTTTTCTTCGACTTCCCGGACGAAGCTGGAATTTATCAAGAAAGCGACTCCTTTATGCTTGGCCGCGATGTTCTCGTCGCGCCAATCGTAGAGCCGGGCGCGGTCAGCCGCAGCGTCTTGATGCCGAAGACGGACCGCGGCTGGTACGACCTTAGAACGGGCGCACTGTTGCCGTGCGGAGAAAACCGGGTTGAAGCGCCGATCGGAGCCGCGCCCGCCTTCGTTCGCGCAGGCTCAATTCTTCCTCTGGGGCCGTCGCCATCTTGGGCGGACGGACCGTTGACGCTCCGGCTTTTCCCTATCATGGGAGGCAGCACTCAGCTCGAGATCTACGATGACGACGGCGAGAGCTTGGTCGATCATGCCAATCCGCCCTGCTTGATCCGCGTCTGGGCAAGCTGGAAGGCGGAGAAGCCGACATTGGTCTTTTCGAAGCACGGTAGCGTCCCCCCGCGCTGGGCGGAAATTCAGTTCGAGGACGAGGCGGGCAAGCCGATAGCTGTGGCGGCGAATGGCGGCGATTGTGTCAGTTCCCTCGCCACTTTCGCAGTCAGCGGCAACCGGGGATAACTTTCATGATCGGCCTTCTCCCGAAAAGCGCATGAAGTAAGCTTTGGCCCCGGCAGTTTGGGCCCTCGGGTGGAGAATGGATTTGTCGTCGATCAAGCAGAAGACCGAAGCGCGCGAAAACGCGGGCGACGCGAAGAGCGCGACACCCATGATGGCGCAATACCTTGAGGTGAAGGCGAAGCATCCGGACTTCCTCCTTTTCTACCGCATGGGCGATTTCTTCGAGCTCTTCTTCGACGATGCGGTCGCGGCCGCGAATGCGCTTGGCATCCAGCTCACGAAGCGCGGAAAGCATTCCGGCGAAGACATCCCCATGTGCGGGGTACCGGTTGCCCGCGCCGATGATTATCTGCAAAAGCTCATCCGCAAGGGCTTTCGCGTGGCGGTGGCCGAGCAGCTTGAGGATCCGGAACTCGCCAAGAAGCGAGGGCCCAAAGCCGTCGTTCGCCGCGATGTGGTGCGGCTCGTAACACCAGGCACGCTCACCGAGGACGCGCTTCTCGTTTCCGTCAGCAACAACTTCCTTGCTGCGCTCGCGCGAAACGGCAAGGGGTCCGCGGCGCGCTACACTATTGCCGTACTTGACATCTCAACCGGCGAGTTTCTTCTCAGCGACGCGGCAGCGCCGGATCTTGCGGGCGAGCTTCTTCGCCTGCGCCCTGCCGAGTTGCTCGTCCCCGACGACGAAATGGCGGACGAAGCCGCCAAAGCGGCGAGCGAAGCGGCGGGCGCGGCGCTCTCGCCCCTTCCGCGCGCATACTTCACGAAGCAAAGGGGCGAGCGCGCCCTGAAGGAAGCCTTCGAAGTGGGGGCACTCGACGGGCTGGGAGATTTCGAAGACGCCGACCTCGCCGTGATCGGGGCGCTTCTCCATTATGTGAACCTCACCCAGATGGGCGAGCGGCCCGCGCTTCGGCCGCCGAAACGCGAGGCAATGGCTGCACTTCTCTCCATCGACGCCGCCACGCGCGCAAGCCTCGAGCTAGTGCGGCCGAGAAATGAGGGCGCGCCCACTGTTTTCTCCGCCATCGACCGCACGGTCACGGCGGCAGGTGCGCGCGAACTCATGAGCCGCCTCGTGTCTCCTTCGTCGGATGTGGAACTGATCAACGGGCGGCTCGATGCTGTCGCTGCCTTGATCGAGGAATGGGCGCTTCGTGAGCGCGTGCGCACCATCCTGAAGACGGCGCCCGATATGAGCCGCGCGCTGTCCCGGCTGAAACTGAAGCGGGGCGGCCCGCGCGATCTGGGCGCGATCCGGGATGGCCTTGCCGTTGCGAAGGATTTGAGCGCGCTTCTGGTGGAATCTCCGGTGCAGCCTGCGCATCTGGCCGAGATTTCTGGGCGCACTTTCGCCCTTCTCAGTAGCGGGCGGTCGAGCCGAAGCCGGACTTGCGCGCGCGCTCGAGAGCGCGCTTGGAGATGCGCTTCCGTTTTTCTTGCGGGATGGTGGCTTCATCGCGGGCGGCTACGATGCGACGCTCGACGAACTTCGCGAGCTTCAGTCGAGCACCAAGGTCGTGCTGGCAAAGCTACAGGCCAACTATGCCGCGAAAACGGGCATCAAGAACCTGAAAATCCAATATAATCAGGTCTTCGGCTATTTCGTAGAAGTCGGCCCCGCTTCCGCGGTGGCCCTGCAAGCCGAGCCACACGCGGCCGTCTTCCGCCATAAGCAGACGCTTGCCAACGTCGTGCGCTTCACGACGGATGAGCTGTCGGCGTTGGAAAGCCGCATCCTGAACGCGATAAGCGATGCCCTTGCGCGAGAACTCGTGCTTTTCAATAAGCTGGCGGCCGCCGTGCTCGATGCGGAGACCGCGATTGCGCGCGCCGCGTCGGCGCTTGCCGCGCTCGACTGCCTGGCCGCGCTCGCGGAATTGGCGCAGGCGCAGAACTATGTGCGGCCGAGGGTGGACGCGAGCTGCTGCTTTCTCATCGAAGGGGGCCGCCATCCGGCTGTCGAACAGGCGCTTGCCCGCGAGGGCGCGCCCTTCATCGCCAACGACTGCAAGCTCGACGGTGCGGGCGAACGCGCGCCCGGCTTCTTCGTGGTGACCGGACCCAACATGGCGGGCAAATCCACCTATCTGCGGCAGAACGCGCTGATCGCGGTGCTCGCGCAGATGGGCTCCTATGTGCCCGCCGCTTCGGCCCATATCGGCGTGGCCGACCGGCTTTTCGCCCGCATCGGCGCGGCCGACGATCTCGCGCGCGGCCGATCCACTTTCATGGTGGAAATGACCGAGACCGCCGCGATCCTGAACCGCGCAAGTGACAAAAGTCTCGTCATTCTTGACGAGATCGGGCGTGGCACGGCGACGTTCGACGGGCTTTCCATTGCCTGGGCCGTGCTGGAGCACCTGCACGATGCCACGCGCTGCCGCGGCCTTGTCGCCACCCACTATCACGAGCTGACGCGCCTCGCCGATGATCTGCCGCGCGCGGGCAATGTGCGCATGGGCGTTACAGAGTGGAAGGACACGATCGTGTTCCTGCATGCGGTCGAGGCAGGCGCTGCGAACCGGTCCTATGGCGTGCAGGTGGCAAAGCTCGCGGGCGTGCCGAAGCCGGTGCTAACGCGGGCGAAGCAGATCTTGGCGCAACTCGAAAGCGGGGCAGGGCCGCACGGCCCGCTGACGTTACCGACCGACATGCCCCTGTTTTCCGCGCCGGCGCCCGCAGCCCAGCCGGGGCTGGAAGATGCGCTGCACCCTGTGCTGGAAAAACTAGTAGCGCTCGATGTGGATAGCCTCAGCCCCCGGGATGCACTTGATTTGCTTTATGCGATGAAGAATTTACTCTGAAGCAGAGTTTTGAGCAGCGCCATCACCTCGTAAGTGCGTCGAACAGTTAAAGACAACCAGGCTCCAAAGGGCGGTAGTCGAGGGGACTTAATGAAAATCTTGCATTTGTGTTTTCGGTGAGCGGTTCCCCGTTGCGGCAGACATATCAGCATGAGCAAAATATCATAACTGATCTTTATCGTGATAAGGGCAGGGGCTTCTCTGTAAGCCATTGACAATATTATGATAGATGAGAATACAACTTAAGATGCGGTATGGTTGCTCTCCCGAGCCTGTATGCTAAATGTCGCACTTCAGCAGCATGAATATTTACAAAGAATTGGCTTAGGCGTATGTTTTATTCGTCAAGATGAATATTACGCACGCGAAAATAGGCTGAACGGTAAAGCCGGAGGGCGGCTGGAAGATGCCAGATCGCCGCCCGTCATTTGCCGAAAAGGGTGATTTTATTCAACTTGCTGTAAAGTAACCAGCTAGGAGGCTAAAATGGCGACATTCGATCCAGTATGGATTTGGGTTGGTATCCTCGTTTTTGGAATTGCTGTGACGACCGGCTTTCTTAAATGGGATCCGAAGAAGTAGGCCTGACGAGAAGTGGCTCACTCCAGCGGCTTCGCTGGAGAGCGTGCGCTCCGGCATCGTCGCAAACGTTACCAGCAGAGGTTTGTCGTCGGAGCGCAGCTGAGGCTGTTAACTTACTCGCCCACTAACTGCCAATATCGCGGAAGCTGGTGCGTGGGGTTTCGCAGCAAGGTTGCGTTCTTTGTCTCTAATCATGAGCAACTTGAGTTGTTCTCGCGAGATCGTTCTTGCACTCGTGATCTCCACTGCTGCATCTGATAGTGCGGTTCTCCTTCCTTGCCGGGAATCATAGGCAGAAAGCTTTTCACTTTCTGCCGGAGGGCAGCAACCTCATGTACAGGATGTATAAGATCGGGATAAGCGGCAATCTGCGGTCGGCATCGGGTAATCGCGCAGCCACCTCTTTCCGCACCCAGGTAAGATGACGCGACCGCCACCGTGAAAGTCCCGGCGCTCCGCTTTACGAAAGCCGCGCCAATTCCTCCGTGTTCAAGCGACCGCAGGCACGATCCCTTTTCGCCAGCGCGACGTGCGCAAAACCTCAACCGCCTACGTTGGGATGAGCCGCGACGCGCTTAAGATGATGCTGCGCATGATCGGCATGACGACAAAACAGCTCCAATGACGGCTTGCTAATCGGGAGGCGTCAGGCCGCGCGCTTCTCCGTCGCCATGACGGGGATGCGGATGACGGCCCTGAGCCCCCCCAGCATGCTCCGATCGAGGGTGATTTCGCCCCCATGGCTCCGCACGATGTCGCGCGTGATGGCGAGGCCAAGCCCTGTGCTTTTCTTGTTCTGGTTCCTTGCACTGTCAAGGCTGTGGAAGGGGCGGAACACATCCTCCCGCTTGTCGGCAGGGATACCGGGGCCGTTGTCTTCGATAACGACAGTAAGCCAGCCGCGTGACTTCAGCGCCCGGATCGAGACGCGGTCCGCATAGCGCGTGGCGTTCGTGACAAGGTTCGTGATCGCCCGCTTGAAAGCGTTGCGGCGCAACGCGACGATAAGGGGGTCCTGCCGCACCTCGAGCTGGATGGTCTTTCGGGATGTCTCGGCAGCCGCTTGCACTTCTTCGAGAACGTCGCGCACATTAATTCGTTTCGTATCCTCGCCCGAGTTGCCTTTGGCGAAAGCCAGATAGTCTTCGAGCATCTGCTGCATCTCATCCACGTCGCGCTTCAACGCCTCGATCTGGGGCGCGCGCATCATGGCGAGTTGCAGCCGGAAGCGCGTGAGGATGGTACGCAAATCGTGGCTTACGCCCGCCAGCATGATGGTTCGCTGCTCGACATGGCGCTCGATGCGCTCGCGCATATCGAGGAATGCCTGGGCGGCAAGGCGGACCTCTCTTGCACCGCGGATCTTGAAATCCGGCGGCGCGGGTCGGCCGCGGCCGAAACGGTCGGCGGCATCGGCGAGAGACAGAATGGGCCGGATTTGATTTCGAAGGAAAAGGATGGCGACGATCAACAGGACGGTGGCCGACACCACCATCCAGACGATAAAGATGTGCGTGTTCGACGGCATGAGCTGCGCGCGCTGCGCGACCACGCGCATCACGGCGTCATCGAGCTTGACCCTGATTTCTATAAAGTCCGACTGTCCGAGCGTGTCGATCCAGAACGGTTTGTGGATCCGGTAGCGCACCTCGTCAGACACGTAACGATCGAGGAACCCGAAGAACGGCCTCGGCCTTGGCAGCGGCAAGTTTTCGCCGGGCGAGAATCTCACGGAAAGATTGAGCCTTTCCTGAGCGATTTCGGCCAGGCGATCGAGATCCTCCGGGCTTTTGCTTTTCATCAGCTCATAGGTGGAGGCCAGCATGGCGATGTCCTGAGCAGTCGCCGTGGACAGCCGGCGCGTGACGGCCTGCCAATGCCTGTCCAGAAACACGAAAGTCAGGATCGACTGCAGGATGACGATGGGCGCGATGATGATGATGAGCGCCCGCGTATAGAGGCCCTTTGGCGCCCAAGACCCTAAATAGGCCGAAGTTTTGGAAAAGCCGCCGACTAAGCCATGAGAGAACAATGATTTTCTGGCCGGCAAGGGCGAGTTGTCCGCGGCTGCGGGACTTTTTTCGGCCCTATCCATGGGCGGCGTCCGTTCGGTGAAATCCAGCGAAATGGCTGACGCCTCCCGTTGTCTAGGCATTTGTCATCATCCCGGCCAAGCGAAGCGCGAGCCGGGATCGTAAAAAAGCAGCGCTTCAAATGTGTTACGATCCAGGATAAGGCTTCGTCTTTCCGGGATGCGGAGCGTCCGCCAATCTATGCTTAGTTCGCCACCGGCGTTGCGGCCGATCCGCTGGTAATAAAACAGGTTGCAGACGTTTGTATCGGCATTTTCAGATAGCGAGTTTCTTTCTAGTTTATTTTTAGTCAAGATAGAGAACGTAGCCCTTGCCGCGAACGGTGTGCAAATAGGCCGGGTTTGCCGGGTCTATCTCGATCTTCTGCCGCAGCCGGTTGATCTGAACGTCCACCGCGCGCTCGTTGTCATACTCGCCAAGCCGGGCAAGATCTTCGCGCGTAACAAGCTCGCCGCCGCTCAGCGCGAACTCGCGAAGCACCTCGCGTTCCTTGTCCGTCAGCCGGATCGTCTCGTCCCCGCGCTTCAGGTCATTGCGGCGCAGGTCGAATGTGAACGGGCCGAACGTTATCTCGCCGTGCCTGGCTTTTGCGGAGGAATGCCGCCGCAGGATATTCTGGAGACGCAAGAGAAGCTCGCGCGGCTCGAAGGGCTTTGCCACATAGTCGTCGACGCCCAGCTCCAACCCTCTCACCCGGTGCTCCGGCTCCGACCGAGCGGTCAGCATCAGGATCGGGACGTCGGAGGTTTTTCGCAAGGAACCCGCGATATCGAACCCGCTTTCGCCCGGCATCATGACGTCGAGGATGATGCAATCGAAAGCGAGCCCCCTGAGCTTCGCGCGCGCCGCGGCCCCGTTTTCGGCCTGTGTGACCCGGAGGCCGTTCTGCCGCAGATAACCGCCAAGCAGGTCCCGGATGCGCTCGTCGTCGTCCACGACGAGGATGTGAGGCGCGTCGTCCGCCAAAACCGGACTTTCGAATTCGAACGCTTGATCGACGGTCATGTGAAAATGCGGTGCCTCTGCCGTTTGGAACGGGCATACCTCAGAACAACTTTTGACTGGACGCAAGCGCAATTGAGGCGCTTTACTCCGCTCTCCGGCTTTTTCCAGCCTGGAGTGCGCCGCGATTTGCGGCTTCCACGATCATCAAGAGCACAAAACAAGCATTGGAGATGGCGATGGCCCCCATTCCTTATGACCAGAGAGACGGTTTCATTTGGATGAATGGGGCGCTCGTGCCATGGCGGGATGCGAAGGTCCATGTGCTCACCCATGCCCTGCATTACGGGAGTGGCGTCTTCGAAGGCGCGCGCATCTACGACACGGAGGTTTTCGCCCTCACGAAGCATTCCGAGCGCTTGCATGCCTCTGCGAACATCCTCGGCTTCGAGATTCCATACAGCGTCGCCGAGATCGATCAAGCCTGCCGCGACGTCATCAAGGCGCAAGGTCTGGTGGAAGGCTATATCCGACCGATCGCCTTCCGCGGCTCCGAGGAGATCGGCGTAGCCGCGAAGCACGCGAAGATCAACCTCGCGATTGCCTGCTGGGATTGGGGTTCGTATTTCCCCGAGGAAGAGCGGCTGAAGGGCATCCGGCTTTGCATGGCGAATTATTGCCGGCCCGACCCGAAGACAGCACCGTCAACGGCGAAGGCAGCCGGACTTTACATGATCTGCACCATCGAGAAGCACCGCTCGATGGATCTGGGCTATGCCGATGCGCTGATGCTCGACTATCGCGGGCTCGTTGCGGAAGCGACGGGCGCGAACGTGTTTTTCATCAAGGGCGAGACCATCCACACGCCAGTGCCTGATTGCATCCTGAACGGCATCACGCGGCGGACCGTCATGGGTCTTGCGAAGCGCCGCGGGCTTGAGGTTATCGAGCGCCAAATTCAGCCCGAGGAGATGGCCGGGTTCGAGCAATGTTTCCTGACGGGATCGGCGGCGGAAGTGACACCGGTTTCGGAAATCGGCGAGCACCGCTTCACGGTCGGGCAGATCACGAAGACGCTGATGGATGATTACAGCGCCTATGCGCGGCCACGCACGCGCGCGGAGCGAAATCTCGAACTCGCGGTTTAAGCTTTCTGCTGGCTTCGTTCAGGAGCCGGACGCAGTTTCGTGCAAGGCTTGTTTCGCTCTGCCCACATGGGCGAAGCAAGCCTTTGCTGCGCTTGGCTTCACCATCGAGACCGCGGGCCGACATGAAGTCCCACCAACTTCCGGATACATCGGCCCCATCGATGACGGTCAGGGACAAGGGCCTCCGCAAGAACGCGCTTTCGTTCCTCTCGAACATCGTGATCGGGGTCGCTTCCGCGGCTCCAGCCTACAGCATCGCATCGGCGCTCGGGCCGATTGCCGGGTCGGCCTCGTTCGCCACGCCCGCGATCATGATTGTCGCCTTCGTCCCGATGCTCTTTATCGCGGTGGCCTACTATTACCTGAACCGCGTCGATCCCGATTGTGGCACGACCTTTTCCTGGGTGACGCTCGCCATGGGGCCGATAGCGGGCTGGATTGGCGGTTGGGTGCTCTTGATAACCAACGTGATCGTCATGCCGAGCATGGCTGTCATTGCGGGGCAATATACCTTTCTTCTGTTCGGCGTTGATAACCCGCCGCCGATCCAGGTGACAGCGGCCGGGGTGGCCTGGATCGTGGTCTTGACGGCAATCTGCTACGCCGGAATCGAACTTTCCGCGCGCACGCAACAAGTTCTGCTCGCGACGGAACTCGCGATCCTTCTTCTCTTCGCCGTAATGGCGCTCGCGAAGGTTTATACGTCGAGCGCGCCCATGGGCTCGATGCCGGTCAGCCTCGACTGGTTCAATCCTTTCAAGGTCGAGAGCTACGATGACTTCCTGAAAGCCTTCCTGGTCGCGGTGTTCATCTATTGGGGGTGGGACTCGAGCCTAGCCGTCAACGAGGAAACCGAAAATCCGCAAACGACGCCAGGTGTTGCCGCCGTTACGTCGACATTTCTGCTCGTGGCAGTTTACGTGCTGGTATCGGCGGCGGCGCTGTCTTTTGCCGGACCGCGCGCGCTCTCTCCCGGCACGGAAAACACGACCGATGATATTTTCGCTCTTATCGGTGAGAGCGTGCTCGGCCCCTGGCTCGACAGGCTGCTCATTCTTGCCGTGCTGACATCGGCGGCGGCTGCAACGCAGACGACAATCCTCCCCGCCGCCCGCACGGCCCTTTCGATGGCAAGCGCGGGCGCCTTCCCCGCCCGATTTGCCGAAATCCACCCGCGTTTCAGGAGCCCCGGTTTCGCAACTCTCACGATGGGGGCGGTCTCGATCCTTTGGTTTATTTTTCTGAGGGGCTTCTCGAAGAATGTGCTCGACGATTCCATTGAAGCGCTTGGGCTCTGCGTCGCCTTCTATTACGGCTTGACCGGATTTGCCTGCGTGATCGTTTATCGCAGACAGCTTTTGAAAAGCGTCAGGAATTTCGTGCTCATGGGCGCGCTGCCTGCGTTAGGCGGCGCAACGATGGTTTTTCTCCTTGTCGAGTCTTGCCTTTCGCTTGCGCGCAAGGCGCCCCAGTCGGCCTTAGGGATCGGGCTGCCGCTTGGGATCGCTTCGGCAAGCCTTGTCGCCGGCATCATCTTGATGTTTGCCGCCAGAAGGACTTTGCCCGCCTTCTTCCGGCGGAAGGCTCTCGCAACGGTTTGAAGCGCATTCGCGGCTTTCCTGTCTGCGGTGCTTTCGGCTAAAGTCGGGGATCAGGAAGTGGAGGGGCGTTTTGACCGCAAAGCAAAAGCCAACGGTGCTGGTGATCGCATCGCTCTTGGCGACGACGGCTGCCATTGCACAGCAGGCCGAACCATCGCCTGCGCCGCCCGCGACAGCTCAGGAGGAGGGGCCGCAGCCCGCGTTACCAAGCGCTCCGCCGCAGCCGAAGAAGGATCAGGAAGCCGCCGCGAACGAGGTCCTCAACAAGAGCCCTGCTGCGGCTAGCAATTGTTATAGCGGGTTCCATACCTCCTTCGATTACAACATCACAGGCTCGGCGCTGACGGCCCTCGGACGAAAGGTGATCGAACCCGGCGGCCTTTGCGATCAATACCGGGAATACTCGGCCGAAATGCCGATTGAGATCGGCGTGCCGGTCCTGCCGGGCGTTTCGGTGAACATCGACAAGCTGTGCAAGATGGTCCAGCGGCCCCCTTGTCCTGAGCCTTCCGGTGAGCACACCGAGAACCAGGATCAGGCGAAGAAGTGAAGCCTCCCGTCAGGCGCGTGAACGGAATACCGGAGGCGTCATCCCGGAACTTGATGACCCAGATGTTTCCGCTAGCAAAAGGAAGCCATGAAAACATTGGCGAATTTTCGCTCCAATGTCATGGCCGGGCTTGACCCGGCCATCCAGTGATAAGCTGAAATACCTTGTGTTTTTTCTGGATAGCCGCCTCCAATGGCGGCAATGACGACGGAATTGGCGGAAACATCCGGGTCATCAAGTCGCGGAAACGCGAAGCCTGTCCGGGATCGTAACACCATGAACCGCTTCATTTTTTGCGATCCCCGCTCGACGCTTCGCCTGGCCGGCGGCGATCAAAACTCGACGTCGAGTTCTTCGAGTTCCTCCGGCTCCGCCTTCGCGTCCGCGACCCATTGCTCCATCGCCGGCCAGACCATGATGGACCGGCAGTAATCGGCGCACACCTGATCGAGCTTCACGATCGTAGGTCAGAAAGCGCGTGCACACCGGAGCATACATGGCGTCGGCCATGGTCGAGCTGGCCGAACAGATAGGGGCCGCCATAGGTCTTCAGGCAGTCGCGCCAGATCGTGAAGATGTGCTCGATATCGGCTTGCGCGCCGGGAAACACCTGAAAGCCCTCGTGGTGCGCGCGAAGGTTCATCGGCAGCGCCGAGCGCAGATTGTAGAAGCCGGAATGCATCTCGCCCGAGACGGAGCGGCAATGCGCGCGCGCCTTGATCTCCTTGGGGAGGAGCTGCGACCCAGGCTTCAACTCGGCCAGGTATTCGGCGATGGCGAGCGTGTCCCAAATTTTGATGCCATTGTGCGTCAGGCGGGGGACCAGAAACGACGGGGACAGCAAAAGCAGCTCGGCGCGCATCGAAGGATCGTCGACGGAGACAATCTCCTCCTCGATGTCGAGGTCCGGCCAGCTTGCACAAAAGCCAGCCCCGGAGCGACCACGAGGAATAGTTCTTACTGCTTATGGTGAGCTTCGCCTCCGCCATGGACCATTAACCTCGCTTGTGGTTCTATGTTTGCGTCGCCAGCGGCGATGTCCGGGCACAGCCGCGCACCCAAGATCCTCGCTCAGGCTAAGAATGCTCTATCAGGCCTATCAATTCTACTCTGATGCCACGGCGCCGGCACGAAATTTCGCTGAGCTTGGGCTTAGCGCGATGGTGCCGTTCATCGGCGAGGGCCAAGGCGGCGTGGCGAGGAAGTTCACAGCGGCCCTCGAACTCGTGTCGCGCTCGGGGCTGACCCACACGCGGCCCGCCTATGGCATCACCTCGGTGCGCGTCGGCAATCGCGACGTCCCGGTGACCGAGGAGGCCGCTTGCCACAACACCGTTCGGGACGCTGCTGCATTTCAAGAAGGATATCGAGCAGGCGCAGCCGCGCGTGCTGGTGGTCGCGCCGCTGTCGGGCCATTTCGCGACCTTGCTGCGCGAGCACGGTCAGACCTTGCTCGCCGACCATGACGTGTATATCACGGACTGGCACAACGCCCGCGACGTGCCGCTGTCCGCGGGCACGTTCGGCTTCGACGACTATATCGATCATCTCATCCAATGGCTGCGCGTCATCGGGCCGGGCGGCCATATGCTGGCGGTGTGCCAGCCTTGCGTCGCAGGTGCTCGCCGCCGTGGCCCTGATGGCCGAAGCGGGCGATCCGGCGAAGCCGCACAGCCATGACGCTGATGGCGGGGCCGATCGACACGCGCGTCAACCCGACCAAGGTGAACGAACTGGCGACATCAAAGCCGATGTCGTGGTTCGAGAACAACCTCATCAGCCGCGTGCCGATCGCGCTATGCCGGGCGCGGGACGCCGGGTCTATCCCGGCTTCGTGCAGCTGATGGCGTTCGTGTCCATGAATATCGAGCGCCACAGCAAGGCGCATCTCGACCTGTACAAGCATCTCGCCAAAGGCGAGGTCGAGAAGGCGCAGGCGATCAAGGACTTCTACGACGAATATTTCGCCGTGCTCGACCTGACGCGCCGAGTTCTACCTGGAAACGGTCGCCTGGGTGTTCCAGGAAGCGCGGCTCGCGAAGGGCGAACTCACCTTCCGCGGCGGGCGCGTCGACCCGAAAGCCATCCGCCGCACCATGCTGCTGACGGTCGAGGGCGAGCGCGACGACATCTGCGCCATCGGCCAGACGTCCGCCGCGCACGATCTGTGCACAGGGCTGCGCCCGCATATGAAGCGGCACCATTTGCAGGCGGGCGTCGGCCATTACGGCGTGTTCAGCGGGCGGCGTTGGGAGAGCCAGGTGTACCCGCAGGTGAAGAATACGATCCTCGCGATGGATTGAGGTACATCAGAGACTACCCTCTCACCTGCCCCCTCCAGCAAGGAATGCCGCGTATCTACGCTACAGGCCGATTGCAGATATTTCCGGCAAAAAGGCTTAGTCTGCAGTTGAGGTGCGAGCGGAAATACATTTCAAGTCAGAGGGTTAGTAAGCTTCGGGCGAGACTGGACGTCGCGTAGTTTTTAAACTATGCGGTCGCAACGCCGGTCATTTGGCAGCAGCACAACGCGCCTGACGGGAATTTCTGTCTTCTGCTCCAAGCAGCGCCTGAGTTCCGCAACAAGAAGGTCCCGCTGAAGCGGTTTCGCGAGCGCAGCGGCGCGCTCAAACGCGCTTGCGCGTTGCTCCTGTGAATAGCCTGATAGCGTCACAAACGCCGTGCCGCGATCGTTGAGTTCGCGAGCGACAGGCTCGGAGGTTTCTCCGCCGAGATTGATGTCGAGCACGGCGGCGTCGCATCCTGTGTGCCGAATGAGCTCAAGAGCGTGGGCCACTGAGTTCGCCGGCCCAACAACGTCGAAGCCTGCGTGTGTGAGAGCTCGGGCAATATCGAGCGCGACAAGCGCTTCGTCTTCTACAACGAGAATATGAGGGCGCGCGTCTGAGCAAATGCGGAGTTCGACACGCTGATCGCTTTTCGCGATCGCGGTGCGGTTCTTTCCCTCCAAGACTTTATCGCTTAAGCACCGGAGCCGCCAGATCAATCCATCCGGCGCAAAGTCGAGTTCGACATCGGCGTCGAGGCTCATCTGGGGTGTTCGAGATATGACGGTCGAGCCGAAGCCGGTTTGCGTCGGCGCGGTGACAAGCGGCCCGCCGCTCTCGTGCCAGCTTATCGCGAAACGCTCTTCTCCATCGTCGGCGCACTCCAAGCCCCAGGTAACCTCAACGCGGCCGCCGGCGTTTGTAAGCGCTCCATATTTGCCGGCGTTGGTCGCCAGCTCGTGCAAGGCCATGCCTACGGTCTGGGCCGCCGACGCTGAGATGAAAAGGGAAGGCCCGTCGAGCCCGATCCGTGCGTCAACCAGATCGCTGAAATGCGCGAGCTGGGACCGGATGAGATCGTGGAGATCGACGCCTTTCCACTCTGCCTTTACGAGCGATCCTGGCCGGCGGCGAGCGCGCGAACCCGCTCCCCGAAGCGTTCGAGGAAATCCTCCGGGTTTGTCGCGACCGTCTGCCTCGCGACCGCCTGGACGAGCATGAGCATGTTCTTGGCGCGATGGTTCACCTCGCGCATGAGGAGAGTGATTTGCTCCTCATGACGCTTCCGCTCGGACATATCGGTGACAAGCGCGATCAAGTTGGTGGGTACGCCAGCGGCGTCGCAGAAGGGAGACATGCTTATGCACCCATATGGACTTACCGCACTTGGCGACGTACCGGTTCACGATTTCGAAGCACGGTATCTCTTGCGCGACAAGCCGGCGTAGCTCGATCAGGTTCGCCTCACGGTCCTCTGGATGCACGAGGTTTGGGAAATCGGCGGCTCGAAGCTCCTCCTCCGTGTAGCCCAGCATTGCCGTATAAGCCGGATTGCAGGAATGGGAGCGGTACTCCAGGTCCGTAATGGAGATGCCGGTAGCCGCATGCTCGAAAATACCGCGGAAGCGCGCCTCGCTCTCGCGAAGCGCCTCTTCGGCCCGTTTGCGCTCAGTGATGTCAGTCTGCACGCCGTCCCAAATCACGCTGCCGTCATCCGTTAAATGGGGGCGGGACTGCAATCGCATCCAGCGCAGTTCGCCGTCGGGACGCCGCATTGGAACTTCCATCTCGAAATCTGACATTTCACGAGCGCTGAGCCGTTCCGCTTCGGCCAGCTTGGAAAAATAGTCTGGGAGGATTTGGCGGTGGAGCGTGCCCGCGTCCCGCAGCACATCCTCAACACGCACAGCATTCAAGTGCTCGATCCCGGCGCTGATATAGTGGAAGCGCAGCGCGCCGCTCGCCTCGTGACCGTACCGGTAAACGGCGCTGTCTGGGAGGCTGTCGCCAAGATGCCGCAGCCGCTCCTCGCTCTCGCGCAGAGCGTCATAAGCCAGTTTGCGATCGGTGATGTCGACAAAAGCGCCGACAGCCCCTCGCACCTCTCCCTCATCGTCGAGAAGGGGCAAGGCATTCCCAAAGAAGTGCTTGCAGTCGCCGTCCACAAAGTGGAGCTCGAATTCTGCCGCTTCGATCATGCTCTTCGTGGCAGCGGCGCGCTGCAGGGGAAGCTCACCAGGAGAAAGGACGCGGCCCTTGGACTGCACCTCGAAATGCTGAGGCGCCTCGCCGACCGGCGCGGATTTAGAGGCATTTGCATTTGCGGAAAGCCGTAGGAGTTCCTGGCCTGCCCGGTTGAGGTGCATCTGAGCGCAGGCCGGGTCCTCGGCAATAAAGACTGCCGCTGGGATTGCTTCCAGGATGGCCTCCAACTCGCGGCGCTTGAGCCGTTCCCGTTCTTCGCTTTCGCGCAACGCCGCCTCGGCCCGCTTGCGCTCGGTGACGTCTATGAAGGCCGCCACCGCGCCGACGAGGTTTCCACCTTCATCGCGCAAGGGTGTGGCGTTTCCGTAAAGGCTCCGGCTTCCGCCGTCTGGAAACCGCCATTCGAACTCGTAATCCATCACCTCCTCGCCGCCCCCGGCTCGCTGCATAGGAAGCTGATCGTTCGGAACCGGCAAGCCATCCTTGTCGAAAACTTCAAAGCGAAGGGTGTTCGGATCCGGAGCAGACTTTAAGCGTTGGTCCCTTCGGGGATACGCATCCACGCATTGCCGATACGGTTCCCCTGCATGGTTCCGCAGGATGGGTCGCGCGTGATCCAAACACCCGCCGGCACTGAATCGAACACCGCTTGCAACTCCGCTTCCGTGGCCGTGGCGGCCAGAAGAAGACGGGATTTTGCCTCATTCGCCAGCTCGGCTTCATTCTTGGCCAAGCCCAACTCCGCCGTTCGTTCGGCGATCATTCGCTCTAGCTCGGCCCGGCGTTCCGCCTCAACCCACCGCAAGCGCGATTTGGCTTTCCGCAAACGTTCGACGATCCATGAAATCAGCAGGGAAGTGACAGCAAAGATGGCCAGACCCAGCCAATCCGCTCGGCTCGTCACACTGAAGGAGCCGACCGGCTATCCAGAAATAATCCGCGAGCGCTGCTGTAAGGAACGTCGCCAAAGCGCCCGCGCGCAGGCCTCCGTAGAGCGCGACCAGCGTTACAGCGGGATAAAAAGTTATAAAGGCATTGTGGGTTTCAAGCGACTGGAGAAATACCATGCGCAAGATCGCCGCGATGAGAACAATGGC
>CAWIVD010000014.1:0-48701 GCA_963839435.1 uncultured Alphaproteobacteria bacterium | reverse complement strand
TACCGTTTGCTTGCATACGGAAGAGGACTGTCCCCCTTATTGCAGGAGGCGTGCCAAACTTTGGAAAATGCGCTGAGGCCAGCGAATGCGCTCAGAATGCGTGGCGTTCACGAATGTACGCCCGGAGGCGGCCGTTCAAAATCGTACGAATCCGTGGAAAATAGTTCGGCCAGGTGCGCAAGCGGGGCCTCTTAACGATCATGCCCCAAGGCGTGATGCCGCTGACGGCTCACGTTGCGAGGACCGGCAGGGCCTGGAAGGTCAGGCAGCCACAGCGGGCAGCCCTGCAATGGGATCATCGCTCAAAGGCGCGATGGTTCCAGCGTCATGCAGCGGGCGGCCTGAACAGCCCACTGGTCATCGGCCGTGCTCGGCAGCAATTCCCATCCCGGGCACGACGAAGCTGGCGCGCCTCGAAGAAAACGGGGTGGCGGTCAAGGCAAAACTCGCGGAAAATGACCTCCGATGCGGCGTCTTGAAGATAACGTTGCAAGGGGACAGGTATCTCGAGCACCTCGAAGCTGACAGGTCGCTGAGCACATGCGTCGGAATTATCGGTTCCCCGGCAACCTCCGGACGCTCTTTGGCCGCGCTTGGCATGATGTCGTTTTGCGCCTTCGCCGGCAGCCGGATGCTATGCGGCCTATTGCACGGCAAAGGGATCGCGATCGGGCGCCGGCAGTCAGGCCCGTACCTGCTTCAGCGTCGGCGGTTGTGGAAAGCCGGCTGGTCTCTTGTGTGTGAAAAGCTTGGTTCACGGATATGCTGACGAAGCTTGTCATCGCTGGCCCGCGAGCCACATCGACGAGCTTATGCCCCGGGCTTACGCCCACACCCTGCGACGGGCGCCCCGCTCACATTGTATCTCGTATCCCGATTAGCACTGCGATTTAAGATACGCTGCACTTTAATGTTCAACTTCAGGCGGTCCAGGAACGAGACATGAAGTTGATTGATCTCTCGAGAAATATTCTGCATTTCCTCTATGAGCTCAGGATAGAGTAAGAACCAGTGCCGAAACAATCGAATGAGATTGTAGTAACTTTGCGCAAGAGCGTGCTTTTCTATCACGCCACGACGCTGCGCCCAATCGATAAATTTCTTCCAATCTGTTACCGCGTAGATCAACTCTGAGTTGGCTTGAGGATTTGAGTTTGAACTTCCGTGGGAACGAAAAAATGACAGCGTTTCCGGATGCGCGACAATTTTTCCCTTCTGTGCAAGGTGTATCCATGTTGCGACATCGCCAAGACCTCGCCAGGGGTCACCCTCAACTTCGCCGATACAGACGTTTCCCGAAGTCTCGACTACATCATTCTTACGAAAGAGTACTGTAGTAAACTCCCCGATTGGGTTAGCGACATGCGTCGCCATCCATTCAATAAGCGCATTACCGGGAATAATTTTCTGCTCGGAGATGCTTAATAGATTGATCCTTTTACAGGGCCTGCTTTTCGCATCGATTACCTGCCTAGGGGAGAACGCTAATATTGTTCCTTCACTTGAAGTCGATTTAAGAGATTCAACAAGGTATTGAACGCAAAATGGGCTGAGGATGTCGTCGTCGAACAGAAACTTAAGATAGTATCCTTCCGCCATGCGACAAAGATGCTTTACATTGTTTCGACCGTTGTTGCCAGGCTGTGGATTCCTTACATATTTGATATGATTGCGATAATCTTCGCAGATCACGCGTATGTCATCCCCAGGACAATCATCTGATACTATGATCTCGCAGGGCTTATAAGTCTGTGAAATAGCGCTCGTTACGCATTCCCGAAAATGCTCAGGCTTGTAGGCAGGGATACATATGGAAACTAGCTTCACAGTTTCACCTCAATCGCAGTGCGCAATTAGTCCGTACAACAGGCACGACGGGAGATTTACCCGGCTAAAGACACTGACCTAGCTTTTAACTTGAAAGTCAGAATGCTTCATGTATTCATTAACTGCATCAATGACATAATCCGTTTCGTCTTCGGTTTGTAACGGCGACATTGGCAGACTGAGGACCTCACGGGCAAGCTCTTCAGCAATCGGCAGATCTTTAGTCCAGGGAGCGTAGCACAACTGCAGATGCTGGCGGCGTAGGGTAGTGTATTGCAGCTTCAACGCCCCGCTCTTTTAAACGAGCCAGCAACGCATCCCGAGCCTTGCTTCTCACTACAAACAAATGCCAGACTGATTCGGTCTCATTTATTACTTTCGGAAGCACCAGGTTCGATGGCTCTAATCTCGATAAGTACCTTTGGGCTATCGCGCGTCGCCTTTCGTTCCAATCGTCCAAGGCGCCGAGCTTCACTCTTAAAAATGCCGCTTGTAATTCATCCAATCTGCTATTTTGACCTAGAGAGTCATGTTTATATTTGAGGCTGGATCCATAGTTGCGCAAGTTGCGCACCCCATCGGCAATAAATTGGTCGTTCGTCAAAACTGCGCCGCCGTCACCGAGAGCGCCAAGGTTTTTGCCTGGATAAAAACTTGTAGCGGCAGCGTGGCCAAGCGACCCGACCCGGCGAGATTTGTAACGAGCGCCCTGGGCCTGGGCAGCATCCTCGATAACGATCAAGTCGCGAGAGGCGGCCACTTGAAGAATAGGGTCCAGGTCGGCCGGCTGACCGTAAAGATGCACAGGAATTATCGCCCGCGTCCTGGACGTTATCGCAGCCTCGATTAGAGCGGGGTCGAGATTATGTGTTGCAGGATCAGGCTCAACCGCGATGGGCTTTGCCCCGGATTGAGTAACCGCAAACCAAGTTGCGATGAACGTGTTGGATGGCACAATGACTTCATCGCCATCCCCAATACTGTAGGCCCGCAATATGAGATGGAGGGCCTCAAGCCCATTCCCCACACCGACGCAATGCTCCACCTCACAATACCGTGCAAATTCTTTCTCGAATAAATCGAGTTCAGCCCCCATCACGAACCAGCCCGAAAGCATTACGCGTTGGAAAGCGGCTTCCAAAGGCTCCGCAAGCGACTGATGCACCCTCTTCAAGTCTAGGAAAGGAACTTTCATCAATATTTAGCCTTTGCCAACCGCGGCTAAAAAATCATCGTAGTTCCGATAATAATCACTTTCGTCGTAAACCGCCGATGCTAGCACCAGGCACACCGCGCCAGAAGAAAAATTATCGATATCGCGCCAGATCATTGAGGGGATATAAAGCCCTCGATATGGTCGATTTAAGTAAAATTTCTCGCGCGAACCTTGACCATTTTCCAAAGCAACATCAAAACTGCCTGAGATTGCAATTATAACTTGCTGCAAGGCCTTATGCGCGTGTCCGGCGCGCACCGCGCCGCCGGGGACGTCGTAAAGGTAGTAGACCCGCTTGATGCTAAAAGGAAGGTGATCCTTTTCAATAAATGTGAGATTGCCTCTAGCGTCACAAATCTTTGGCAAATCGACTAACTTCCAGCCGTGAGACATTGTTAAGTCCTATAGTCTTCCGCGTGACGCCGGAAATGCTTTTTAGCGCAATTTCAGGCAGTTAGCGATGTTAGAGGAGGGTTTGCGCTAATACCTCGGAATTCAAAATTTCGGATAGAAACAATCCCCTGAGTAGCATTGCCTGCAGGTTGTAATCTGTTGGGCAACCAATTGTGGACATTATTGGGCGCTTAAGACCGGCGTCCACTGATATGACCAAACAGCCGTGCTCCCTCACACGCTTGCCAAACGCTTCACGCAATATAGTATGCGATTCCGACGATGATGCGCGCAGCGAGTAGCCGTTCTCGCCGTCGAAGACGGGCGTTATCGCGGCCCGCGCGCGCTGCTTGCGGCTCAGCAACGCCTGGAGGCCTTCCTCCATGAAGTGCTGGGAGAACACGTTGGTGGCCCGGGCCTGGATGATTTCCACCATCGTTTTTCCAACCCTCCCCGCTGATCCAAGGCATCGGCTTTGAACAGGTGCCAGGGTCAGCTTGACGACGTTCTTCTTTGCCGCGATTTCCTTGACCCATGGCCGAATCCCGCTCTGGCTCATCAAGCCGCCACGTTCCGGCAGCCGGACATGACGGAACCGGAGTGCTTTTCAGCACCCTGAACCAATTTGGCGCCGCATTGACCAAAATTGAATGACCCGGGTCACCAGAGACGCTCTCATTTCAGGAAACAATGCCAAGGTTCTGATGGACCCTCGATCGATTGTGAATTAGGATTCACTGTCGGTAGGCGACCGGAACTACTCCAGTTACGGAATTATAAAAACAGTTGGCGAGACTTTCAGCTTGAATGGCTTATTCATATGGAACTGAGGGTAACTAAATATAGTGGAACATATTCGTCAGATTGGGATCGACTTGTGGAGGGGTCGACCTCAGGGACGTTCCTTCAGACGAGAAGGTTCTTAGGATATCATGAAGGTCGTTTCGCGGATGCCTCGATTTGCGTTTGGGATGGCAACACTATTGTTGGGGTCATGCCTGCGGCACGCGATCCCGAAAACGATAAAATAGTCATTAGCCACCCGGGAATAACTTATGGGGGTCTACTCCACAGCGGCAAAGTGCGAGGGCAAGACATGCTCGATGCGTTTCGGTGCGTTCTCGCCCACTATGCTGCTGAAGGATACACGGCGCTGCGGTATAAGGCTGTCCCAGTAGTTTACCATAGGGCGCCGTCCCAGGATGATCTCTATGCACTTTTTCGGCTGTCTGCCCAACGATATCGTTGCGATCTTTCAGTGGCCATTGATCTGCAATTTCGCCTGGAAGTGTCGAGTTGCCGCCGTCGCGGCATAAGGAAGGCTGAAAAGGCGGGCGTGGTTATTTCGGAAAACCCCGTTCATAATGAGGACTTGTGGCAAGTCTTGGATTATAACTTATCTTCTAAGCATGGAGCGCGGCCTGTGCATTCGCTGGAGGAAATCCGATTATTATTCAATTTATTTCCTCATAATATTCTTTTCTTGAGTGCGTTACAAGAAAGAGAGGTCGTCGCAGGAGCAGTTCTGTTCCTGACCCCGATGGCGGTCCATGCGCAATACATTTGTTCAAACGACAAGGGATATGCTGTTAATGCACTCGATTTGGCGTTTGAACGAATTCATCGGCATCGCTGCATCGAGGGGTGTGCGTTACGTTAATTTCGGAATATGCAACGAAGACAATGGAAAATTTTTAAATGAGGGGCTTTTCCGCTTCAAGATGGAATTTGGTGGTGCTGGAATAGTTCATGAGTTTTACGATGTCCCTATACGCTGATTTTGGTCGGAGCCTCGGCCCGGTTCTGGGCGTCAACGCCGTCGAAATTCGACTGAGTGTGACACAGTGGGTCATCCGCGCTGCTGCTCGGGGAAAAAATATGCTGCCAATCGATCGCTAAAAGCCGTGAAATCGGGTCTGACGAGCCACCGGCAGGCAAGGCCGGCTCGGGCCTTGCCGATGACCTTGCCAACGCGGACGCCGATCTTATCGCGTCCGAGTTTGGGAAAGCGGTATTCGCCTGGAAAGGGGCGTTCGCCCTTCATCCAATCGAGGTGCAGCACTGACGAGGCAGCGACGCTCCCCCATGCGGCCATGCCCCTGATCCACATCGGTGTGGCGATCAACTGCGGCTTCGTCCGCATCGTCGAAAAAGCGCTCCATGGTCAATGGTGGTCTGGCGGTGCTGGGGTGGCAAGCGATGGCATCGGTCACGCGGGCATCCGCTAACGCGCCCGAGACGGCAAGGCGTTCGAGCAGCGCTGGGGGCGCGGTTATCTCGTTCGATTTCGCCTCGCGAGGTCTTGCCATCAACGGCAATAAGGCAACGCCCCCGAATCAGAAAGCCCGATGGAATCACACAACATGCGTTCGTTAAATGACCGTTAACCCGATTTCGTAGCCCTGGTGGTGTGTAGCGAGAGCTTGCATAAAACGCGTTTACCCGTTAGAGGTATGGTTCGTCCACAAGCCGCATTCGCGAGCTTGATGCACCGGTAGCTCAGCTGGATAGAGCACCAGACTACGAATTTGGGGGTCGAGAGTTCGAATCTTTCCCGGTGCGCCATTTAAATCAATGACTTACCCAAAGTGTAGCTGCTGCCGAAAATCACCCCGGCAAACACATGGCAAACATCTTCGCGCTAATGTCGGACCCGGTTCCCGGCCGTTGAGAATGCTTTCGGGGTGCTCAGGTCGCCCTTGTGACCGACGTCTTTGTACTCAGCCACCGAAATTCTGTCGGGCCTTTGTGGCCATTTTTCCACACCAGCCAACAGTAGCGTTGCTTTGCGATGCTCGTCGTGGCTCGTGACGGGTCGCCATGGGGCCAACAGATGCACTCGTCGAGGGCGTAGATGACCGCCGGGGGATGGCCGACGTAGAAGTCGTGCCGCAACGGGTGGCAAGGACTCAAGAGGTTGACCAGCATCGCCACCGCGCCGCCAGTCTCGGATGTGAGTTCCAGGGCGTGCTTCACGAACGCATCGGCCAGACCGCGCCCATAGGGCGGATTGGTGACAATATGCTTGGCGCGGGCCTTACCCTCGGCCAGGAAATCCCGTCCCGGTTCGCCATAGCCGTAATCGACCAGGTCCGTGGACACCACTTCGTATCCGGCCGCGATCAGTTCCCTGGAAATCCAACCGGTTCCGCATGCAGGCTCCCAGATAGGGCCGTCGAACCTCTCGGCTGAGAGGAGGGCGCGTGTCGCTTCCGGCGGCGTCGGATAGAACTCATAGGCAGCCCGGTGGGGATGGAGCCGTGGCCCGAACCGGAAGGCTCGGGCTGTTTCGGTCACAAGACGGCGGGTGCGCAGCTCGTGGGGCAGGAGAAGGCGGGTGGTGGTCATGATTGGACCTCCTCTTCGTCGACGATCTCGAACCCGTCGACATCGCTGTTCTTGAACGAGAAGTCGTCGGAGCCGTGCTCGTCGCAGGATGCCTGGGCCTGGGCTCTGGCGTCGTCTTCCAAGTCGGCATCAACGGTGATGTGCCAGACTTCGGAGACGATCATGGCCACGGTGTAGGTCTTGAGCGGACTGATCGGGCGGCCTCCTCATTATCGTTCCAGGTATAGGCGGGGTTGTCGTCGAGGTGGTCGTGGGCGAACCAGGCATCGAGCAGGTCCTCCAGTTCCTGGTCGCTGTGTGCCCGGAGCCTGAACTCCGGGTACTGGGCGGCAAGGAAGGCGTAGTCGCTGGCGCTCATTGGGCGGCCTCCCCCTGGGTTTGCGTGTCGGCCTTGTTGGCGCGGATGACCAGGCGGCCCGTGTTGTCGGTGGGGATGAAGTCGAGGCTCAGGTTCAGGCCCTCGCCGTCCTCGTGTATCCAGGCGGCGCCGATCTTGGTCCAGCAGGCGTTCTTGCCTTCGCCCCGGATGTGGAAGACGCTGAACCGAGCTCGCGCAAGCGACCGCCGGGACCATCCGGCTCAAACTCCTGAAGCTTGGCGCGCTGGTCACCGTCAGCGTGCGACGCGTCAAGATCGCCATCGCCTCGGCTTGTCCGCTGAAAGCCGTGTTCGCCAGCGCTCACCGGCGATTATGCCGAGCTGCATGAAGCAGAGGAGCTAACCCACCGAAGCAGGCAAGGACGTTTATTGAGGGAATTATCGATAACACTGCACGACCACAAAATGACGGTTTGTCTGCATCCACGAAATGAGAAGGTAGCGGGTCGGGGTGACGCTCGAGAAACTGAGATCTGCGCTTCCGTGGTCGAACCCATCGCGGGAAGAGCATGGCGCTGCCGCACGTGGATTTCGCTAAGCTCATCTGTGCGCTAGCATTTCCTGGAATTAACCGAAAACGGTGCATGGATATAATGGGTATCACGCCGCCAGAGAGGGCCATTGGCGGCCGCAAAGGCTTCGCTTAAAGGACAAGAAATAACTGGGCTACTCCCTGAAACTATTCGGAGTTCATTAAGCGAAGCCTGCTATTCCGCACGACGTCATGTGCGGCATCCCGGCACACACGATGCCCGATGCCGATCTTGGCTCTCAGTGTTCGTGTTGGTTCGACGGCATTTCCGCCGGGCCGTTCTTGTCGCCGGGTAAGCCGGGCCTACCAGGTTCTCCCGCGGAGCCGCTGCCTTGTGTAGGCGCAACGTTGGTCCCCTCGGCAGGTCCGCTCGCCTGGCCGATCTCGCTCCTGGAACCTCCCGCTCGCGCTGTACGGCCATGCGTCTTGGTCGAATCACTGCTAGCGCCCGCTACGGGATTCGATGCATTGCCCTCCTTTTGCTTGCCGATTTCTGAAATCGCGAACACACCGCTGGGACTGAGGCTCATAATAGTCGGATTGCCCTCCTTGTCTTTCGCCTGAATTACGAAGGAATTGGCCAAGACCTTCACGTCGGTGAAACCGGCCTGCTCGAGGTCCTGCTTGAGTTTGTGAAGCGTAAGGACGTTGCTCTCGTGATGTTGGCTCTGCCAGTTCTGCGTGTTTTGATTGGTCTGAGTATCTTGCTGAGATGGCGCAGCCGTCTGCGCAATGGCGGGAGTGGCAAGCACGAGCGCGATAGAAACGGTAGGAAGTAGCAAAGACGCTTTCATGGGGCTCTCCTTAGAAATAATGCTTTTGACATTCAACATTGAGCTACCGAGGGTGTTCCTGCGTTCTCCGTTGGCTCTCGATAGGTTAGGTGCAGGCTCCCCCCAGACTAAGACGAGGCCGAGACCCTATCGCAGGACGGCCGACTGCGGCGCGCCGGAAAGGTGGTTCAGGGTTGTAGGAGGAGAAAAACCGCGGACGCTTCTACGCTTCCTTTGTTCTGGGAACCTCCTAACAGCGCCGCTGATTACTGTCTGGGGCAGCCACCAGGAGAACAAGACGATGCGCACCCGCGTCATCCATCTCATAAACCCGAAAACAGATTCACTGACCACCCGCCCGCTCTACTTCAACCGGGCCTTATACTCGCCGCTCGCGGGCTTGCTCGCAGTTGCGGCCTGCATCCCGCGCGACCAATACGAGGTTGTGCTCACCGACGAAAACATCGAGCCAGTTGATTTTGACATGAAAGCAGATCTGGTTGGGATTTCAGCGATGACGAGTTACGTCAATCGCGGTTATGAAATTGCGGACCAGTTCCAGGCTAGAGGCGTGCCCGTCATTATGGGCGGCGTGCATCCAAGCTTCATGCCTCAGGAAGCGCTGCACCATAGCGATGCAGTCGTCATCGGCGAGGCTGAACTCGTCATGGGCAAAGTCCTGGACGATCTCAAGCGCGGGTGCTTGCGAGGACTTTATAAGGCGCATGCGCTGCATCCGATGACTGGCCTCAACATGCCGCGCTACGACCTTCTGAAAAAGAACCGCTATGTAAACCGCACGTTCGTACAGACCTCGCGCGGCTGCCATCAGGGGTGCACGTTCTGCGCCGAGCCGCTGATGAATGGTTTGAAGTTTCGCTACCGGCCAGTCGATGAAGTCATTCACGAGATGGAGGCTTGCGGCGCCCGTACCATTTCGATCAATGATGCAGACTTTTTCGGGACCCCGGAGCGGCCGAAAGAGGTGATGCGCGCGCTAAAAGGGCGTGGCCTCAAATGGCAGGCCGGCGTTACCTCAAAACTGGCGCAAGACGACCGCATGCTGGAACTGGCGGCCCAAAGCGGCTGCACGCTTCTCAGCATCGGCTTCGAGTCCATTTCGCGGCAGACGCTCAAAAGCGTTCACAAGCACGTCAATCAGCCAGATCAGTTCGCCGCCCTGGTGGAGAAAGTGCACTCCTACGGCATCATGGTCTTCGGCTTGTTCATGTTCGGGTTCGATGGCGACGATCTTTCGTCCTTCGGCGCCACCACAGACTTCACGATCAACACCAAATTTGATGCTTGCGCCTATTCGGCGCTGACGCCCTATCCCGGCACCCTCACCTGGTATGAGATGCGGAAGGCGAACCGGATCGTATCCTACGATTGGACACGATACGATCAAGGCCACGTTGTTTATAAGCCCGCGCAAATGTCCGCGACCGAACTCCGGCAGGGGATTGGCGAGGTGTATAACCAGTTTTACTCAGCGTCTTCTATCGCCAGCAGGTTTCCGCTGCGCGGCAAGAGGGATCGCACGCAATGGACCATTTATAATCTCTTCATGCGCGCAGCCTCGCGCACCGAAAAGATTGAAGAAGTCACTAAGACGCCCGAGCCAGCTTTCGCCCCCATGCCGCCGATACTGCCCGTGAAGCGGGAATGGCGCGCTGCCGTGTTTGAGGCTGCCAAGGAGCCGGAAACTCGCGAACTTGCTTCGTAAACGTTACCTCAGGGAGTACGGCACCCCCAAATCAATTTCACGGCACGCGGGGGTGACGCTTTTGCTCCGCAATGACGCGTTGCTAACGCAAGCACACCTCTGGGGCTTGCTGGGATCGGCCCTACGCCGCTACGGCGATGACGGCTCATCGTTCATTCCGAAAAGCCCTGCCATGCGGAACCTTCGCTAGCGTTTGCGGGCCATGCTATAAACCGGCCTTGGTGACGTCTTCGTCCGTGACCATGGCTTCCTGCGCCTCAGCAGTAAGCGCGACTGCCCTCGACGTTGTTCCCTCGCATGGATATGCCCCAGACGGTCGCCGACTTCTAGTCACCTCATCGGCAGCATCTTCTGCGGCCTTTCCTCGCAGGTCGAGGGAACCGTTCCATCACAATCAGAAATGCCATTGAAAAGGCGCATTAGAAAGCGAGCGACAACTTTAGTTGCAACATACAATCGAAGAGCAAAGCATGCGCGTAGCAGTCTTAGTTGTACTTTTCTATTCAATAACCGCACATGCTTCACCCGTTACTACTGAAGCGTATCTCCACGCCGGTTCGCTCAGAGGGACGATGCTCCGCCCGGAAACAAGCACCGCTTCTATTCTGATCATCCCCGGCTCAGGCCCCACCGACCGCGACGGAAACAACCGGCTCGGTGTGAAAGGCGCTCCCTACAAGCTTCTAGCCGAAGGCCTTGCCCAAAGGGGCCTTACAACCGTCCGGGTCGACAAACGCGGCATGTTTGGCAGTTCGCGCGCCGCCGCCGATCCCAACGCCGTTACGATAAACGACTATGCTGGCGACGTTCACGCTTGGGTCAAGGTTGTTCGCGAACAGACAGGTGTGCCTTGTGTGTGGGTGGCGGGCCATAGCGAGGGCGGCCTCGTCGCGCTCGCATCAAGCCAGAACCCCGACGGCCTTTGCGGTCTAATTCTGCTGGCCTCGCCGGGCCGGCCGGTCGGGGATGTCCTGCGGGAGCAACTCCAGCTGGGCCTAGGCAAGGGGTTAATGCTACAGCAAGCATCTTCAACGATCAAAGCGCTCGAAGCCGGCCGCCACCCCAATGTCTATGCCTTGCATCCAGCGCTCCAGCAGATGTTTGCTCCCCCCCTGCAGGGCTTTTTGATCAGCTTACTTTCCTACGATCCTGCCCGGCTGATCGCGGAGTTTCACAAGCCGGTCCTCATCCTTCAAGGCGAGCGGGATCTGCAGGTCAGTGTAGCCGATGCAAAACGGCTAAAGCAGGCGGCACCCACGGCGAAGCTCGTTCTCCTGCCGGATGCCAATCATTTCTTCAAAGTGGTGAAAACTGCTGATAAGGCGGCCAACGCGGCGACCTATGCCAAGCCCGGCATTCCCCTCGCGCCGCACGTTGCGGATGAGATCGCTGATTTCGTTTCGGCAGCGAATAGCACGCAATAGCTTGCCGCCTTTCGCGCAGCTGTGCGACGTGGCGGTTGACGCCAATTCCGGGCAACGCACGTAAACGCACCCCGGCGGCAGAAGCGCCGCCGGGAATTTGTTCAGCCTCACCAGCCGCCGCAGCTGCAGCCGCCGTAGCCATAGCTTGGATAATAGCCGCCCCCATAATAAGGATAGGTCGTAGCGGCGGCTAAGCCGAGCCCGAGCCCAAGCGGCCATCCCCAGCCATAGCCACCACCCCAGCCTCCGTAGCCTCGGCCCCAACCGAAACCGCGGCCAAGGCCAACGCCGCCCCAGCCACGGCCACCCCAGCCACGTCCGCCCCAACCGATACCGCGGCCAAATCCAATGCCACGGCCGCCCCAGCCGCCGCCGAAATGCCCACCACCCCATCTTGCGGGGATGGATGCGTTGCCGGACACGGTTTGAGTGTATGCTTTTCCTGTGCCGGCTGCCGCCGGGAATGCGGATGCAGCTTTCGGGCTTGTCAATGAAAGACCGAGAGCCGCCACTGCACAAACGACTACGTAGGTTTTGGTTCGCATGTCGAGACCTGCATTACTGTTTCTATTTTATCCAGATTCAGAATGATTTCTCGCAAGGGCCTTTTGTTCCCGACCGCTCATCCAGCACGGTCCAATTCAATGGATCTTGAATATGGCTCCCTACACTATTCAAAATCCTGTCGGAGGAGACTGCCGTCGCTCAAAGCGACCGCGCGTTACTGGGGCCATAAGAAGGCACTTGGATGTGCGGCATCCTCTACCTCTTCGTTGTGATGGTGTCTTCGCTTACTCCCGTTTTGCGAGCCGCCACTTATCTCTGCGTTCCACCCACTCTCAGATAAAAAGAATTAGAATTTTGATCTGATAAGTTATTCTCGCCAAACAAAAAGTGCGCCTTATTACGTGCCCAGGGGAACAACGTACTCGAAGATAATCGAACTGAGCAATATCGAACTACATGCTTACAAAAAAAGGCAAATATGTCTTAAAGGCAATGTTACATCTCGCCAGACTCCCCGACGACGAAATTGCACGGGGTAGCGCAGATCGCCGAGGCCAACAATATTTCGAAAAAGTTCCTGGATCAGATCTTCGCTGACCTTCGTAACGTAGGCCTCGTGCATTCCACGAAGGGCAGGTGTGGCGGCTATGCGCTTGCAAAACCGGCAGGCTGGCGAGCGTCGAGAGGCTGCCCCCAGGATCAGGCGTCCTTGCTCGTAGGTGGCGGCGAGCCTTTCGAGAAAGAGACGCCGGAACAGCCGCGACAGCACGCGGACCGGCAGGAAGAAGCGCCCAGATGCTTGGGATCGGCGGCGATGGTGAGCATGGTTTCTCGTGCTCGACGATCTCGATAAGGAACTGAGCCGGCGGGGACACCGCTTTTGCCGGTACGCGGACGACTGCAACATCTATGTTCGCAGCCGCCGAGCCGGTGAACGGGTCATGGCTTCCGTGACCAGGTTCCTGACCCAAAAGCTAAAGCTCAAGGTCAACGAGGCGAAGAGTGCGGTGGCGCAACCGGAGGAGCGGAAGTTCCTGGGTTTTACCATCTCGAACGATGGGGCTGAGCGGCGCATCGCGCCCAAGGCTCTCAACAAGTTCAAGGTGAAAATCCGGGATATCACGAGCCGGACCCGCGGCCGAAGCCTGGAGCAGATCGTGGAAGACCTCGCCCCGTATCTTATCGGCTGGCGTGGATATTTCGGCTTTTGCCAGACGCCGCGTGTGCTCACGAACCTGGAAGCATGGATACGCCGGAGACTACGTTCGTATCTCTGGCGGCAGTGGCGGAACGGCCATAACCGCTTCAAGGAACTGCGCCGCCGTGGCGTCTCCAAGTTCCATGCGGCGGTCGCGGCCAGTTCGCCAACCGGGTGTTGGCGCATGTCATCGCACCCGGCGGTTCAGAATGCCCTGCGCAACCATGCGTTCCATGATCTTGGACTCCCCCGGCTTTATGTCGCCGCAGAAGCTTAACCCGGTCGAGCCGCCGTGGTACGGACCCGTATGCCCGGTGGTGTGGGAGGGGCGGCGTCGCGAGGCGTCCCCCTATCCCGATCTGCGGCCTGAAGTGCTCATTCTGCCGGGCTGACGCATTTCATCAAAATTAACCATTTGATTTATGTAACTTTACTCCAAACGGAAGCAAGAGGACGCAATTTTTGGAAAATGCGCTTATGGCGGCGCCGTAAAATCAGGGCTTCAACATAGATACTTGAATACTTACTTATAGGCCGCTTTACAAAACAAAACCAATTTTCACCGGATTTTAAGGAACCCGCCGGATAAGGCGAAACAACTTACGAAGGCAGGTTCGCATGCGCTCTCGGCGAACGGCAGCTAACTTCCTCATGGAAGAGAGGGCTGCAAGTCGAAGGGCGGGTCTCAGTGGCGAGCCGGGGGAATGCTGCTTAAGCCGCGATCTCCGACTTCGCGAGTTCCACGTCGAGCCACTCCATGGCATCGGCGGCCTCGCATTCCGCAGCCTCCTCGTAGAGCTTTGTGGCTTCTGCGAGCTTGCTTTTGCCGAACAGCATGGCGAGCCCGTTCGCATATTCGATGCGAGCCACAGCCGAGCCCGGGTTGAGCTTCATCGCCTCCTGGAAATGCTCGACCGCGGCCTCCTTGCTGGCGCCATAGGTGAGGCGAGCGACGAGGCCGCCTATCTTGTGGACGACGTTGGCGTGATAAGCCCCAAGCGCGACATTCGCGTCGGCATGTTTCGGCTCCAATGCGAGGGCACGCTCAAGAGCCCCTTTCACCTTGCCGCCCAGCCCTTCGGCAAGCGCCTTTGTGACAGAAATGCCCTGCCCATACCGCCCAAGCGCCTGTGCGTAGAGATACCAGCCATTCGCCAGGTCGGGTGCGGCTTTCTGAAGTTCCTCGCCGCGATGGACTACATCGAGAAACATCGCAAGCTTGGTCTCCTTGTCGTGCTCGAGATAGGTGGCTTGGATGTTTTCCGCCTTGTTGGCGACATTTGCGCCGATGAGGCCCAATGACTGGCCGAGCGTGAACGCCTCATGGAAGTCGCCGCGGTGATAGGCGCGCCACGCATCCTGAAGCGCGCTCGCTGCTTCGGCGATGGGTGTTTTCGGCTTCAAGCCGGGATGCTTATCGGCAAGCTTCTTGAGATACGCAGCGTCGGGGAAAGACTCGCAATCGCCGCGATGAAGGCGCGCCCAGTTCTTCTTCAAGGCAGGGCCTTCATAATCGAAGCCGTCGGTTTGGCCCTCGAATTTGTTCCATTTTGCCTGTTTTGCCGCCATGGCGTTATCCTCCGGATTCCAAGTATCGCTCTGATAGGCGCTCCAAGAGCCGGCGCTGCTCCGGCTCAAGATACGGGCTGGCGAGAGACAGGATGTGAGCGATGCCGCGCGTCAGCGTCTCGCCATCCTGTTGCCCTCTGGGATTGCGCACGAAGGCGTAAGACAGCCAGTAGGTGGCGATGATCGTCATATTCTCGGCAAGCGTCTCGATCTCAACCGGCGTCGCCTGCATGGCCCCTGCGTCGACTAGCCTTCGCATGATCGTCGCTGCCGTCCCGGTCTGATGATCGAGGAGTTCCTGGAAGTATTTCTCTATCGAATGATGCCGCGAAAGAAGTTCGTTCAGATCGCGATAAAGGAAGCGATATTTGAAAATCGTCTCGAACAGCAGATGCAGGAAAAGCCACACGTCCTCGGCGTGAGGGGGATGCGCATTCGGCGCCGCGAGCGTCCGCTCGATGTCGCGGCGGAAGTCCCCGAACAGGTCTTCGACGATCTTCTCTTTCGACGGATAGTGATAATAGAGGTTGCCATGGCTGATGCCGATGTCGGCCGCAATCGCGGACACGGTAACGCTTGGCTCGCCGAAGCGGTTGAAGAGCATCAGCGCGGCCTGGAGGATCCGTTCGCGGGTTCTCTTTTTCGGTTTGTGCTCCATCGTCCGGCCCCACACTCTTGGCCTTTCCAAACGGCTTCCCCCTCACCCAGCTCTCTCCCCCAAGGGGAGAGGGACAGGGTGAGGGGTTCGAACCGTTGGCCAAACCAGCGAATATTGCTTAGGCCGAGTTCTCCGTCACGTTCAGCATAGGCTCAAGCCGCCCCAAGGTATCGGAAAGATTTTGCAGGATGGTTTCCAGGCGCGGAGCGTTCTCGTCCCCCTGCACGAGGGTTCGACTCTTGTCCCTCAGCACTCCTTCATCCAGCGAAAGACCATGGCGAGCCAACAGGGGCTTCAGCGAATCAGCCCGCCGTAACAAATCCTCCCGCGTCTGCTGGTAGGCGTGCTCGCAAAGTCGCCGCCTGTCGGCGTAGCTGAACACGTTGGTGAAAAACATCTCGCGGTCGTCGCGGCGCGGCTCGAAGAGTACGATATCGGCGTCGGGATACTCATGCGCGTAACGTTCCATCCCGACCTTCATGCGGGAGTAGATGAGTGACCGGAACATTTGGGACAGCACCATGACGAGGCCGTCTTCGGCAAGGCTTTTGGTCTCCGTTTCCGGGAGTTGAGGCTCCGCCTCGTAGGGCACCAGCGGGTTGATCGCGAAGAGCAGCTTCACGCCTTCCTTCAGCGCGGCCGACGCGTGGAGCGTTTTCAAGAGCGCGCCGTCAACGTAATGGCGTCCGTCGATCTTGACGGGCGGGAAATAGCCGGGGAGCGCGGCGCTGGCTTCCACCGCCTTCGAGATGGGGACATGATCGAAGCCGGGCGCCCCAAATGTCACGAGGCTCGATGTGTCGAGATCGGTCGCAATGATGAAAAGCTTGCGCTTGAGCTCGCGAAAATCGTCCGTGAGGCCGGGGGTGGCGGCGAGACGCTGGAGATAGCGACGGACGGGAGTGCTGTCGAAAATGCCGTTGGGCAGCGCCTTCGAAAGCCGTTGGAAGGATTCTATGGCTCTTTGTTTTGAGTTGCCCCTGAGATAATCGGCGAGCGCAGAGGCGAACAGCCGGGGAAGCGTGGCAATCCGCTTTCCATATTCGCGCAGCGCCAATTTAAGGAGGACCTCGGGCTCGAAAGGATCGTCATGGGCGGTCGTCTCGATAAAGCGCGCGTGCATCTCGCGAGGAGAAAGCCCGTTGGCGAGGCCGGAAGCGAAAAAGGCGCCCGAGCTGACGCCGACAAAGACGTCGCAGTGGTTAAGACGAAGCCCGCATAAGGCTTCGTCCAGTGCGACGAGCGCGCCCACTTCATAGATACTGCCGAGCGGGCCGCCCCCAGCAAGGGCGACGCCCGTCGGATAGCGTTTGACTGGTTTGTGCTCATCCATGGGCATCGCCCGCTTGGCCTACGCGCGCGTTTTCTTGGCCGTCGGTTTGGCGGCGGGTTGCGTCTCTTCGAGGTGGGCTGAAAGCTTGTCCGCGACTTTGGTCAACTCGTGAACCCGCTTGGACAGCGCGTCGATGTCATGTTTCGTCGGGACATCGAGGCTGTGCAGGGCGCGCTGGACGCGCTCCACAAAGACGTTCTCAAGCTTGTCCCAGGTGCCGGTCGCTTTGGACCTTGCGTCCGTAATGGCCTCCTGGGCCGACTTCGACGCGCGGTTCTGCACCGCCTCGCCTTCCTTCACGAGCGCTTCGAAAAGCTTCCCGCCTTCCTCCTGCCCTTTCGAAAAAGCGCCAAGGCCCGCGAGCCAGATCTTCGTGGCTGAGTCCCGGATGGTGGAAACGAGACCGCTCTCGCCGCCATCCCCGGCCAGTTCATTGAGTTTCTTCACCATGTTGTTTCTCCAATTCCCCTCGCGCGCCCCGCGAGTTAAATCTTGATAGATGTATTTATATTACCGCGAACCCCCGCTCCGGTTGACATTAGTCAAACCATTTTAGACAGCCGCCTCTAATTATCCGCACTGGGCAATAGACAGCAGACTCGCTGCGCAGGGAGGCTCCGCAATGATTTACTTCGTCACGGGCGCCAGCGGCTTTATCGGCAGGCGCCTGGTCCGGAAGCTTTTGGCCCGCGAGGGGGCAACCGTCTATTTCCTCATGCGTAATCCAACGCCTGAGCGGTTGGACAGGTTGCGCACATTCTGGCAGCCGGGCGCCGAGCGCGCGATCCCGATCGAAGGGGATATCCTGAAGCCGGGGCTTGGGGTCTCCGATAAAGACAAGGAGACGCTGAGGGACAAGGTCCATC
This sequence comes from uncultured Alphaproteobacteria bacterium, assembly GCA_963839435.1. GTDB lineage: Bacteria > Pseudomonadota > Alphaproteobacteria > Rhizobiales > Rhodomicrobiaceae > Rhodomicrobium. The sequence goes on along the minus strand of CAWIVD010000014.1, from coordinate 30,953 downwards.
ACGTCTTTCATCTCGCCGCGGTCTACGATCTGGCCGCAGACGCGCTGATCGAGATGGAAACCAATATCGCGGGCACGCGAAACGCCGTCACTTTCGCCAAGGAGATCGGGGCGCGGCGCTTTCATCATATGAGTTCGATTGCCGCCGCCGGGCTCTATGAGGGCACGTTTCGGGAGGACATGTTCGACGAGGCGCGTGGGCTCGATCACCCCTACTTCAAAAGCAAGCACGAATCGGAGAAAGTCGTCCGGCGCGAATGCGCCGTGCCCTGGCGCGTCTACCGACCTGGCCTTGTCGTCGGCGATTCCAAGTCCGGCGAAATGGATAAGATCGACGGCCCCTATTATTTCTTCAGTGTCATCAAGAGGATCAGGGGGCTTCTTCCTCAGTGGGTGCCCATGGTTGGCATCGAGGGAGGGAGAATAAACCTGGTTCCGGTCGACTTCGTCACCGCCGCCATCGATCATATCGCGCATGTCGATGGCCTTGACGGCCGGGCGTTTCACCTCACCGATCCGCATCCGCACCGGGTCGGCGAGGTGATGAACATTTTCGCGCATGCCGGCCATGCGCCGGACATCAGCGTGCGCATCAATATCGGCCTTCTGCGCCATCTTCCCGTACCGCTGTTGAGCGGGATCGCTCAGTTGCCCGCTTTGCGCCGCTTGCAGCATTCCATCATGAAGGACTGGTCACTCCCCGATGACGTCTTTACCTTCTTCAGCTACCCGACTCGCTTCGATTGCACGGAGACCCAACGCATCCTCGAGCCCGCGGGCATAAAGGTTCCGCATCTCGAAACATACGCGGGCGCCTTATGGGATTATTGGGAGCGCCATCTCGACCCGGATATCGTCAACGGGGGCACGCTCAGGAAACACGTCGAGGGCAAGGTCGTCCTGATTACGGGCGGGTCTTCAGGCATCGGCAAGGCGACGGCCTTCAGGCTCGCCGAAGCAGGCGCGGTCACGATTATTGTGGCGCGCGACGCCCAGAAGCTCGAAGCCGCCAGGCAGGAGGCCGCGAGCCGGGGGCTAACCCTCATAGCCTATGCCGGCGATATTACCCACCCCGAGCAATGCGCCGAAGTCGCGCAGGCGATCCTCAAGACCCACGGGGCAGTCGACATTCTCATCAACAGCGCGGGGCGGTCCATCCGGCGCAGCATTTCCGAGTCCTACGACCGCATGCACGATTTCGAGCGCACCATGCTGGTCAACTATTTCGGCGCGGTGCGCATCACGATGGCGCTCCTGCCGGAGATGAGCCGCAAGGGCGACGGTCATGTGATCAACATCTCGACGATCGGCACGCAGGTGAGCCTGCCGCGCTTTTCGGCCTATGTCGCGTCGAAATCGGCGCTGGAGGCATGGACGCGAAGCGCCGCCGCCGAATTTTTCGAGCGCGGCGTCCGCTTTACGATTGTCAACTTCCCGCTCGTGCGCACGCCCATGATCGCGCCGACGAAGATCTACGAGCATGCCTCAGTGCTAACGCCGGAGCAGGCCGCCGGGATGATCGCCGAAGCGATTATCAATCGCACCGCGCGTCAGGCGACCGGGCTTGGCGTGTTTGGCAACCTCGTTCAAGCCATTTCGCCAAGGCTTCTACTTCTGATCATGAACGTGCTGTATCAGGTCTTCCCGGAGTTGGGGCCGAAGAAGAAGGTAGGCGAACAGCAGCTGGAGCAAGAACTCACACCCGACCAGATCGCTTTTTCGCATCTCTTCCCCGGCATCCACGTTTAGCCATCTTTGCTTTTGATGAGCTGTTCAATCAGCACCTGGAAGGGGACAGACGAGGATGGTGGATGATTGAACGTCAACCAGCGGGCTCAGCCGCTGATCCTTTGCGGCTGGGCGGCGCGTCATTTGCGCTGCTTTTCGGGGCGCTCGCGCTCCTCGTCTCTTTGCCGGTCCTGATGTGCGAGACGCTGCCGCTGTTTGATTACCCCAATCACCTCGCGCGCATGCACATTCTTTCAGCGCTGCCAAACTCGGAGGCATTGCAGCGCTATTACGAAGTGTCCTGGCACGCGCTCCCTAACCTGGCCATGGACCTGACGGTGCCGCAGCTTGCGCGCTGGCTGCCGCTCGCGTGGGCGGGAAAGATCTTCGTCATATCGACGCTTTGTCTCCTGGCTGGCGGCGTTGCGGTGCTCCATCGCGTTCTGTTCTCGAGTTGGTCGGCGTGGCCCCTACTCGCATTCCTGCTGCTCTACAGCCGCACCTTTCTCTGGGGCCTCCTGAATTATCTTTTTGGCGTCGGCCTCAGCCTCTTTGCCCTGGCGCTATGGATTGCGCTCGCCAACCGTCCTTGGATCCGCATGGCCGCCGCCACTGCCTTGGCTCTTTGCCTCTTTTTCGCTCATCTTCTCGCCTTCGGCCTCTACGGCATCCTGGTGATCGGCTATGAGGCGGGCATCATCATTCGGAGGCGTCCTCCCGTCGCGCAGGCGCTTCGGGCGCTCATTCTCGCCGGTGCGCCCTTCCTGCCAGCGATTGCCATCTATCTGCTCCTGACTCCCACGGGAGAGGGCGGTCCTATCGCCTATAGCCATATGGCCCGGAAACTCGACCTGCTCTTCACAGTCTTCGACAACTACAGCACGCCCTTCGATGTCGCGTGCTTTGCCATCTCCATTCTCGCAATTGCCTTTGCTTTCTGGCGGCGCTGGATTACGCTGCACCCCGCCATCGCAATGCCGCTGGCTCTGCTCCTTCTCACCTACCTCGCCATGCCGACACAGCTCGCGACTGCATCCGGCGCGGACCATCGAATCCCTGTGGTTCTTGCGCTCGTGCTGTTGGCGGGAAGCCGTTGGACGGCGCCTGACGCCCGCGTCGCACGTGCGTTTGCGGGAGCGGCGCTTTTTCTGTTCCTGGTTCGGATGGGCGTCGTCGCGGCAGAGTGGCATCAGAGCGATCTCGCGTATGCCGAGCTTCTGCCTGTGCTTGATCAAATTCCCGCCGGGAGTCGCGTTGCCGTTGCCAACCCTACGAACGCGATCAAATGGGCTCCAACCCCGCTCTTTCACTTTCCGGCCTTGGCGGTCGTTCGCCGCGACGCATTCGTGCCGATCCTGTTTGCCTATCCGACACAGCAACCTGTTGCATTGCGGCCGCCCTACGGCGAACTCGCTGGAAAGCTTGCTCCAGACGATCTCTGGGCTGCCTTGGTGGAACGGACGGCTAGCCTAAGCGCGACGGAAAACGCCGCGCTGGCAAAATATGATTTTGTTCTCGTCGAGGGACGGAAACCGTTTGAAATGCCCGCCTCGACAATGCTTTCGCCGCTTGTCATCACGCCTCGCCTTGTGCTCGCACGGGTTAATCCCGCCCTGGCTCAGCGTTAGTATTCGCAACAGCGAAATAGAGGTCTTCGAGAGAAATTGACAATCACGATGATCGGCCAAGACTTTACCGCGAAAAACGCCGAATTCTACAACCACGTACTCGCATAGTGTAACGATAGTGACTTCAAGAAGCAAAACGGCAACCGAATTTCTGAATGTCGACCTCGATATTCGTCTTGGGCAAGGTCTCGATGAGTTGCTCAAGCACCTCGAAAAATCGATGTTCGTACTTCATCAGGAAGAACAATGGGCACGATTGGAATTAAACGGGAAAAGCAGGCTGACCTTGGACAAAACGTTGTCGAAAATAGCGAAAGCGATTCGATTGCTTCCGCCGAAAGCCAAAATTTTATGGGCTGACTGCAGCCTTCGTAGGCTTGATATCGGCATAAAGGCAGGTGCTCAACCACAGGCCGCGCAGTTCACGATTTCAGAAAAAGTAGCCGCACAGTTACTAAGTATTCAGGTGGAGATTGGGCTGACTATTTATGCTCCCGATGAACCAGCGGATCAATGCTAAGGCCGGTGTAAATCATGAAGCGGCAGGCGGAGCGCTCTCTTTTCACGCGAAATCTCCTCTTGGAACTCGTTCTCAATTCCCGCCTCTCAAAAGGCCGTAGACCCGCGAGTTTCAAGTGGTGCAGAACTTCGACTTAGCCCAGTTCCTTCAAAACGATGTCAAGCACACGCGGGGAGAACATAAAAGTGAGATGTCCCATTCCGGACAATACGATTTCTTGGGCGCCGGAAAGGCGGCTGCTGGTCTGAGGTGCGATGAAGTTGTCTTGGGCCGTCCAGACAGTCGCGGCCGGCGCCGGAGCCGGTTCATCGAGCGCAGCAAGCCAGGCCGAGCCCGGCTCCATCTCCCGAGCATTCTTGCCGAGCCCCAGCCGGGCAATGCGCGTGCCGTGGTGCCCGCAAGCGAGCGTGATGACCTTATCGACCCGCTGGCTCCCGTACCGTTGGAGATAGGCCCGGGCGACAAGGCCGCCCATGCTGTGCGTAACGAGCCGTAGTTTCGGGCTGCCGGTATCCTGAAGAAAAGCTTCGACACCGTGGTGGAGTTGTTCCGCAAACCGGTCGATGCTGACAAGCGCGGGCTCCAGATCGATGGCTTCGGCAGCGAACCCGGCTGCCCTCAACCGGGCAATCATCCACCACCACAGCCCCGAGTTGCAGCGGTAGCCATGCACCAGCATCACCGGCAGCTTCTCCGTCCGACGTGGCGCTCCCTTAACGGAAAAAAAGCTGCCCGCGAATGGCTGGATCACGCCGAACAGCGCGAAAAAGGCAAGCCACTCCGTGAGAATCGTTCGGCATGCCGCCAGAAAGCCGATGTTTTGCTCGGGAACGACGCGTTTGCGAGGCCAGCAAATAGCGAAAGTTGCCAGCGTGAAAAGAAGATAGACGCCAAGCAACGCGGCGAAACCAAGCGCAGCGGCTTTGGCGGGGCTGATCTCCGCGAACCGCACCAGCAGGTAAGCACAGAGCGCCACGCCGAGCGCCTGCACCGCCAACCCCAAACGAAGCCCGCGTGCAACCATGTCTGCCCCTCGAGCCGATGATCTTCCTCAGTGGCTAAGCTTTCGGCGCGAAGGACGCAAGGGGCATGGTCGACGGTCTGACGCCAACCGTCAGAGCGTTCGTGTTATATCGTCCATCGAGAATACCCAGCCTGCGTCCGTTGGCGCGTGCGCGGAACCCGGCTCAGTCGTAATATTTGTAAGGCAGGAATTTGCCCGACATGGTGATTTTCACGCGGTCGCCTTTCGGGTCCGGAAAACGCTCCAGCTTCATATCGAAGTCGATGGCCGACATGATGCCGTCGCCGAACTTTTCCTGGATCAGCTCCTTCCACGTCGTGCCAAAGACTTGGATGAGCTCATAGAAGCGATAGACCAGAGGATCGGTTGGTGGAATCGACGGCAACGAGCCTCGATAGGGGATCTCGGTCAGCATCTTTGCCTCTGCATCCGACAGGTGGAACAACTCGCGAGCACGGTTCGCCTGTGCTGGCGAGAGCTTCATCTGTCCAAGCAGTGCGGCCGTGATCAGGATCGGCGAGCAGCCGCCTATTTTTTCGGCGATCTCTTCCCAGGTCATGCCGCTCGAGCGTTTTGTGTCGAGAATTTTTTCCGTCAAATCGTCGCGCTTCATCGGTTCCTTTCCCACGCGGGTTGTCTAGACCATGGCGTCCGGCTGGCGCACGGCATGCCGGGGCTTTAAAGCGCGACGAAGCAATCGGCGTGCCACCGTCCTTGTCGGCTATGCGAAGATAAGATTGGAGACTGGATTTCGGCTCATGAGCAGGATGCTGCCCCGCTCAGCTCGAACAATCCGGGCCGACAAGCGCCCACAGCTGAATGTCACGCTTCACCTTTGTGAGGAGGGAGGCGGACAAAGAGACGTTCCGCGTTACGATGAGGGTATTCTCGTTATATTTGTGAAACTGGATTTCAAAGACCGGCGCGTCGCCTCCTCCGTCGAAGATTTTGACATCCTGATAGCCTTCGCCGGAATCGCTGTCCTCGCGCTCACCCATTTCATAGTGATAGCCCGTCAAAGGCGAATGCGGGCCGGAAAACCAGCAAAGCTTCATCTTCTCTACGAAGGCGTGCTGGACTTCGGGCGGAGGACCGAAGGAAAGACGCTGCGGCTCTGATCCAATCAGGCTTTCAACCGCAGGATCCCTTCGCGCGCAGGCCTGCGGGATGACGGTCAAAAGCAGAAAGAAAGTGATGCGAAGCCACAAGCGCGCCCCCTGAGTGTTACCTCAGTGCCATTGTGGTCGTTCGTGGCAAAACTGAGGCTAACGCGGGCGGCGCCTTGGTGGGCGCACAGGGTTTTACGAACCGGACCGCAAATGTTCCCGGCTGCTCACAGGGCTGTCCATAAGCCTGGACGGCTTGCGCCGCGCCCCTGGCCGGACCTGCCGGTGAGCTTCGAGGTCGCCGGCGGTTTCGGAAAGTTTCAGCTGCTCGAAGGCGTCGAGCGCCTCCTGACGAGCGCGGTCGAGCCTCTTTTCAAGCTCGCCAACGGACGACCGGAGGTTGTCCCTTCTCGTGATCGCCGCGCGGGCGAAAGTCGGGTAGGCGAAGTGGTTAACATCGCTCACACCGGCAGCCTGTTGCTCGATTTTGATCTGCTGATCGAGGTCGTTCGCCATGCGGCGGAAGTCGGCGATCATCATCTCGAGATCGTTGACCTGCTGCCTCTTTTCGTCATACTCAAAACGCTGATTTTGCTGAGAATTTACTGTTTCGATCATGATCGTTTGAGGCCCCTACTCCGGTTACACTCTCGACGGGCATTTCTGCAAAATAGTTTCGCTCAAAACAATTAATACGCAGTAAAGAGTCGCTGCTTTGCAACAGGAGTGGCCTTAATGCGTTATAAAGGAAATGGGTATTGGCCCGACTCGCGATTTGCGTCACATTACGGGTGTCGTTGATTCGCGCGGGCGCGGTTTTGGCGAATGAACGGCACTTTAGTTAGCAAGCAGCGTCTCTGCTTCGAGGCTCAGGCTCATCACGAACCCTGTAATATAGTGAAGCTTGCGCAAGAAATCCTGCGCAGCACAAGAGCCTACGTAGTAAGCTTAAGTTTTCTTAACCTTTTCTGCGTTAATGTCTTTTTTGAAGTTAAGCTTCACGGCGCGGTCAGGCTTCGAGCCTCGCGCCTTGGCGGAACGGACGTGTTGCTAGCGAGGGATTCCTATGCGGGTGCTTCTCATTGAAGATGACAGCGCGACTGCTCAAAGCATTGAGCTCATGCTTTTATCTGAAGGTTTTAACGTTTTCCAAACCGATCTCGGTGAGGAAGGCGTCGATCTCGGAAAAATATACGACTATGATATAATCTTGCTTGATTTGGGGCTCCCCGATATTAGCGGCTACGAAGTTTTACGCGCTCTTCGTGTGAGCAAGATTAAAACGCCAATCCTGATCCTATCCGGGTCCGGCGGAGTGGACGACAAGGTTCGCGGCCTCGGATTTGGCGCGGACGATTATCTGGTCAAGCCGTTCCACAAGGACGAACTCGTTGCCCGCATTCATGCCATTGTGCGCCGGTCCAAGGGGCACGCCCAATCGGTTATTCAGACGGGAACCCTGATCGTCAACCTCGACACCAAGACCGTTGAGGTGGATGGCGCCCGGGTCCATTTGACAAGCAAAGAATATCAGATGCTGGAGCTTCTTTCCCTGCGTAAAGGGACGACGCTCACAAAGGAAATGTTCCTCAACCACCTTTACGGCGGCATTGACGAGCCTGAGTTGAAGATTATCGACGTCTTCATTTGCAAACTGCGCAAGAAGCTGGCAACGGCCAATACCGGACAGCACTATATCGAGACTGTCTGGGGCCGCGGCTACGTGTTGCGCGACCCGAAAGAAGAGCAGGCTGCTGCCTGATTGGCAGCACCGTCCGTTGGCAGAGCAATAGCCGCCTTAATACAGCGGCTTGTTCTCCAGCTTCATCCCGTTCGTGCCTGCTTCTCCTAAAATGCATTCGCGTTTTTGAAGACTTTGTCGCCCTAAATGGTTTTTCACTTCAAGTAACTCCTTTCTGAATAAAAGGCTGCGCTTCAAGACTTCTTCACGCTTTCCCGCCCTTATTGCAGCCGGCGTGTAATATATCGCCGGTGCATAGCGGAATATAGTCAAGCTTTTCTCATGATCGAAAAGATGCATATCGTCCAGAGCTCGGGTTGGGTAGGCGCTCGCCCTGCGACAACAGTGCGCCTGTGTCTTTCGTGCATCTCCCGAACCTTTTATACTTTTAACGCACTCCATATCGCGGCTCTGTGCCTTGTCCTTCAGCTTGGGCACGTGTAGCTTCACTTCGATTCTTCGATGTGCAGGCATGGGCGCCGGCACGGGTTGTCACTGAGATATGCAGGCATGGGCCGCCTGCATTGGTTGTAATGCGTGAAGCCTTTTCCTCAAGGTCAAGCATGGTGGGAGCTTCAGCATGAACTTAACTTCAAAGCTTTTGGGCGTAACGTGCGCGAGCGTGGTCGCGCTTGGCGTAGGTTCGGTAAACGCGGCCGATTTGTATCATTCGTCAGGCGGCGGGTTGAAAGACGCCCCGTATGTCGCCGCGCCGGTTTGGACGGGTTTCTACGCCGGTATCAACGGCGGCGGATCGTTTGGCGATAGCGAAAATCTCCGCGTGACAAATAACGTCGACGGGACAGAGGCCGATATCGGGCAGTTCTATCGCGATGGCGGCTTCGGCGGCGGCCAGATCGGTTATAACTGGTCCAATTTCGGATGGGGTAACCAGGTCGTTCTGGGCGTCGAAACGGACTTCCAAGGGGCGAGCATCGGAAGCAGCTTTACCAGGGACGATCTTAACTATGGCTTCGCTCCGGCGTCCTTCAATGCAAGTCAGAATATCGACTATTTCGGTACCGTTCGCGCGCGCCTCGGCTATGCCTTCGGTAACGCTTTGATCTATGCGACTGGTGGTTTCGCCTATGCGAACGTTGATACCAAGGTCAGCATCCTTGGGACCGCTGGCGGCGGCTTCACCAATTACCTGAATTCAAATCAGCTCGAAACCGGATGGGTCGTCGGCGGCGGCGTCGAATATTTGTTCTCTCCGAACTGGTCTGCAAAGGTGGAATATCAGTATATCGACCTCGGCAACCAGACGATCAGCGCAGCCGCTTCCGATGGCGTCGTTGACCGTCTGCCCTATGACAACAGCTTCAGCACCGTCAGGGCCGGCATCAACTACCACATCCCAGTCGGTTATGCGCCTCTGAAGTAGAGGCATGGGAACAAGAAAAAGGCAGGCTGTTTCGCCTGCCTTTTTTTTGCCCTCTGTTCTCTGTATCGAATAAAGGCGAAAAAGTTGATCAATTCTAGGGTGTTAAGGCCGCTTATCCGCGCCCAAACGGACGCGGATTACGCTAAGTAGACTTCGCTAATACAGCCAACGAATTACTCCGAACGCCGCTTGCCTCGCGCTTCGTCATCATCCCGGCTAAGCAAAACGCGAGCCTGGATCGCAAAAAGATAAGCGCATCAGCGTGTTACGATCCCGCGTAGGCTTTGCCGTTCCGGGACTTGATAACCCGGATGTTTCCGTCAATCCCGTCGTCATGGCCGCCCTTGGCGGCGGCCATCCAGAAAAGGTATTTCAAGTACGACGGTGACAAGTCGTTGGCACGTCCGGCAAATTCTTGTTAGTCTACAGAGGCTCCAGCGTGAACATGATGTCCTCGCCTTCTTTCACGGCCGAAAGCTTGAGCGAAGCTTCTGCGGCTATGCGCGCGGCATAGTAGGCAATCACAAGCCTCCCATCGATGGCCCTGGAGTCCTTTCCGGCAAAAACATCCGCAACCCCCTCCGGCACACGCGCCGAACGTCCCCGGCACAAAATAATCAATTTGAGCCTGGACTTCGAACGTTCCTTCGGCTTTGTCACCGAGAGGCCGACATAAAAATCGCCGCCAGCAGGAAGCGCCGTCAGAGAAACGGCGAGCAACGCCAGCAGAAGCTTGGCATGCTCTTTTTCGACGTCCTGGACATTGGCCTGCCAATGGATCCTGCGCTTGCCATTCTCGACATAGCGTCGCGCCACCTGCTCGACATGTGCGAGCGGCACGACAGAGCCAAGGCTCGCGGCTACGCCGAAGGCAAGCCGGTTAAAATCGAGCTGCGCCCAGGCGGCCTTCGCACTGTTCTGAATGAGCTCAAGCGCATAGTAGCGGGTATCTTCGTCGTTCTCTTCTTCCAGAAGCTCAAGGCCGTTGTTGATCGCACCAATCTGCCCCGCGAGGTCATGACAAATTTTGCTCGATATCAGCGCCGCAAGGGCGGTGTCTTCGAGGATTGGATTGGCTGTCACGGTATATCCTCCTGCTCAGGCATGCGATGTGACCCGTGCAAGCGCGGGGACTCCAGAAACTCAACGTCCAGGCACCATGATTTGGCCTTGCACTTCAACCGCTGCTCGTAAAAAAAATAGGTACGCGAGCACAAAAGTTACATCATCGAAGCGTTGACTGGAATCGAGATCACATTAACCACAAAGGACCTTATCAAATCGTGACCGCCAAAGCGCCCCCTCTCGAAGACCTGGCTCAATCAATCCTTCCGATCGCTCAGCGTGCCGGTGCCGCTATCCTGGACATTTACCGAACCGACCCGAATACTCGTTACAAAGCGGATCAATCTCCCGTAACGGACGCCGATCACGCCTCCGAAGACCTCATCGTCGACTCTCTTTCAAAGCTTTTTCCCGAAATCCCTGTCGTCGCTGAAGAGGGTTTGGCGGCAGGCAACATTCCCAATGTCCAAAAATATTTCTTTCTCGTCGATCCTCTGGACGGCACAAAGGAGTTTATTAAGAAAAACGGCGAGTTCACGATCAACATTGCTCTTATCGAAGCAGAACAGCCGATTTTCGGACTCATCTACGCTCCGGACAAGGCTGATTGTTATGTGACGCTGGCACGCAATACTGCCGCCCGCTGCCATCTCCTTCCAGACCATAGCCCCTCCCCGCGCCAGACGTTAGATTTTCAAAAACTGACAGGCGAGCCGCAGGAACAAAGGCCCATGACCGCTATTGTCAGCCGCTCTCACCTGACCCCGGAGACCGAGAGCTTCCTTAAAGAATCTCGGCAACCCGCAAAGGCTCCTTTTGGGCTCTTCTCTCAAGTTCGGCATGATCGCAAGGGGCGACGCGGATGTCTATCCGCGCTTCGGGCGGACCTGCGAGTGGGACACTGCCTCCGGCCATGCCCTTCTCAATGCGACCGGCGGATGCGTTCTGACCGGCGAGGGCGGCCCCTTCCTGTACGGAAAAAAAGACCGGAGTTTCCTTAATCCGCCATTCGTGGCTTGGCGCCGGAGCCCGAGTTCCATTGTGAGTTAAGGCCTGCGGGCACAACCGCCCTGTGGAGAGCCCAAAGCGAGAGGGCGAAAACAAGGATTGCATTCGCCTGGTGAGCCAATGCGACCCCGAGCGGGACGCCGTAAGCGATGGTCGCAATCCCAAGCGCGATTTGGATCAAAACCGTGGCGGTGATCGTGAGCATCGGCAGCCGCAGCGCTCCCGTCCGCCCCGCGTTCCATAGGAACACGAGTAAACCGGCCGCGAAGATTGCGATGGCATAAGCCAGGGCGCGATGCACGAATTGGGCTGTCAGCGGGTTTTCAAAAAGGTTGAGGTACCATGGGGAAAAAGCGTCAAGCCCCGGCGGAATGATTTCGCCGTTCATGAGCGGCCAGGTATTCGACGCATGCCCTGCTTTCAAGCCTGCCACGAATGCGCCAGCGATGATCTGCAAGTACACGAGGCCCGCGAGAATCCCTGTCCCGAGTTTGACCGGCAGCGGGGTTTTCTGGGCAGGCTTTCTTTTTTCTGTCTGCTGCAGTTCCCCGATGGAAAGAGCGAGCCAGAAGGCAAAGCCCGCAATGGCAACAGCAAGCGCGAGATGAGCCGCGAGCCTGTATTGGCTCACATCCACGCGGTCGGCGAGCCCGCTCTTGACCATGAACCAGCCAAGCGCGCCTTGCGCTCCTCCCAAAACGAAAAGCGCTGCGATCCTCGGTATGAACGCCCGCGGAATGCTGCCCCGCAGAAGGAAGAGCGCGAAGGGAATAAAAAATACGCCCCCGATAAGCCGTCCGAGGAGCCGGTGCGTCCATTCCCACCAGTAGATGGCCTTGAAGCCATCGATGCTCATGCCGCGATTGATCTGGCTGTACTCGGGGATATGCCGGTATTTCTCGAATGCGTCCTGCCATGCGGCCTGGTTCATCGGAGGCACGACGCCAAGGATCGGCTGCCATTCCGTGATCGAGAGGCCGGAGCCCGTCAGGCGGGTCGCGCCTCCCACGACCACCATGGCGAACACCAGTCCCGCAATTGCAAAAAGCCAGATGCGCACGGCTCCGAGCGGGCTCGGGCTTTTTGTTTCAGCGAGGCCGGATTCTTCGGCATTCGCGAGCGATGTCATGACGAAAAAGAACCTACTTCGGTTTTACCCGAGGTAGGCTCTCAACGCACAGACTTAAAGGACTCAAGCGCTGCTACCACCGACGCTCGCCCGCGCTCAGGAGCGGTGTGCCTATATAGTATTGGGGCAAGGCAAGAGCATTATCCACGGGGCTTGCATCCCTGTCCCAGCGGTGGGGGAAAGGAAGATCCTGGTCGTAGGCATATTGGCTATAGCCGTATCGCCCGAGAGGCGCGCGCGTGTAACGGCTGACGCGATAGCAATTGTAGGCGCACCAATTACTAAAAAGGTCGCCGCGCCGATGATGATGCGAAACCTTGACGATCCCGTCAGATATGCGGGTCATTTGCGCCTTGGGCGCGTTGAATGCGGAAGTGGCGCTCGCTGATACGATCATGGCGACAATGGCCGCGCAAAAACAAGAAAGCGCTTTCATGCGAATGGGTCCCTGGCTGGAAGCTCTATCGTGCCGTTTTCCACCATGAGTGATCAAAGCTAAGAAAACGTTGCATTCGCATGAATAATGTTGATGCGTTTTGCGATGATGGGGGAAGGGATTTGCTCCCACTGCGACACCGGCCTACCAGCCGAAAACGCCGCCAAAAAAGCCGCCGCATGTCCAGGTGTAACCGCCGTGGCCACAGCCACCGCAGCCACACCCGCCATAGCAAGGTACGACGTAGGTGTAGAGGCTGTAATATCCGCTGCAAGGGGGCCGGCAATAACTCCGAGGCCGGTGGCAGCGGCAGCTCACTTTCACGGTGGCAGCAGATACTTCCAGCGTTTTGGCGGCGTGTCCGGAAACGGCAAAAGCACTGCCTGATGCGAGCGTCGCCGCCAAAATGGCGGCTGTCGCTATAGTAAGTTTTTTCATCTTTTCCCCAATGATGGGCAGAGTGTCGGCAGCGCCGGGCTGCTAGATCATTGTAAATCTGCGATATTTATAAACTGTTCAAAGAAATTGACTAACAGGCCGGCTTGTGTAAATCGGGAATGGTGCCCGACCGGGGCCGGGCAGACCTCCCAAAGAAGCAGAGAGTACCGTCATGAATATTCGTCAAAGAAAACTGATCGGTACGGTGATCTTCGTTGCCGGGTCCGTCTCCTATTTCTTTGTGGCTATCACCATCGCAATCGCGAGGCTCCCCGGCACCCCTATGAGTGTGCAGCTTCTTTTCTATCTCGTCATCACGTTGATCTGGCTTTTCTTTTCGGCCCTTTTGATACGCTGGATGCAAAAGCCCGATCCGAAGCAGACGGGCTGAAAAGCAAAAGGGCCGCTCGCGCGGCCCTCCTGGAAGAAACCTTGGTGCGGCTAGTACGGGCCCTCGCCCCCGCCGTAAGGACCCGAACCGCCATAGCCTGGGCCACCGCCACCGGGACCGCCATAGCCTGGGCCGCCACCACCGGGACCGCCATAGCCTGGGCCGCCACCACCGGGACCGCCATAGCCTGGGCCGCCACCACCGGGACCGCCATAGCCTGGGCCGCCACCACCGGGACCGCCATAGCCTGGGCCGCCACCACCGGGACCGCCGTAGCCTGGGCCGCCACCACCGGGACCGCCGTAGCCTGGGCCGCCACCACCGGGACCGCCATAGCCTGGGCCGCCACCGCCGGGACCGCCATAGCCTGGGCCGCCACCGCCGGGACCGCCGTAGCCTGGGCCGCCACCACCGGGACCGCCATAGCCTGGGCCGCCGCCGCCGGGACCGCCATAGCCTGGGCCGTAAGGGCCGCCCCCATAACCGTCTGGCTCGCCATAGGCTGGCCGGGCCATGCGGCCGCCGCCGTATAGCGGTCCACTCATGCGGGGACCGCCGTAGTACTGATCACCCATCCGCGGGCCGCCGTAACCGGGACCGGCCATCCGAGGACCGCCGTAGCCATAACCCGGTCCACCCATGCGAGAGCCGTAAGGACTGCCCGGGCCGGCCATCCGAGGACCGCCATAGCCATAACCCGGTCCACCCATGCGAGGGCCGTAAGGACCGCCCGGGCCGGCCATCCGAGGACCGCCATAAGAGCCGCCCATACGAGGCGGAAGATATCCGGATCCCCCTGTTTGCTGGCCGCCGTAAGGCCCAGCCATTCGAGGATTGCCATAGGGACCGCGCATGCTTGGACCGCCGTAAGGCCCGGCCATCCGAGACCCCCCATAGGGACCACGCATGCCAGGACCACCATAAGGCCCAGCCATCCGAGGACCCCCATAGGGGCCGCGCATGCCAGGACCACCGTAAGGGCCAGCCGTTCTTCGCGGGCCGCCATAGGGCCCATCCATACGGGCGCCCCGATAAGCATGACCGCCAATGCGGGGAGCGCCGTGCGCCGGGTCAATAACATGGAGGCCGGCAGGAACGGGACCTTTTTCTTGCGTGCCGGGTGCGCGGTCAGGATGCCGCACAAGTGTGAAGGTGCTCTTGGGGTTGGCCCCAACCGCCGGTTTTACGGAGGCTGACTCTGTCGCACCCTCTCCTGCAGCCGAAGCTCCGTCGCCCGCAACGGATAATCCGATCGCGGCCAGAGCAGCGACCATGATTCGCGTCATAGACATAGACACCCCCTCCTTACTCGTTGACATCCCTTCGGCCACTACGGGGGTCGCCGCCGCCGAAACGTGCTACGCTCAAGCCAGCAACGCCGCGATGGAGTTTTGGAACCATCGCTGCGTAAGGCTTTGAGCCATTAAAGCGAACTTTCCTAAAATTTTCCTTAACGGGACATGAATGGCCGTAAGGACAACAAAAAAGGGCCGCTCACGCGGCCCAAAAAAGAAAGACGGGAGTTCAGTAGCAGAAGCTGTAGGCGTTTACAGTGCAGAAGCGCGGACCGTAACCAGCAGCGAGGCAATTCGAATAGCAGCTGCCACCACCATACCCATAGCCAGAGTCATAGTCCCATAAGCCCACGCCAAAGAATGGATAAAAGCGACCTCCTCGCCAGTAACCGCGGTTACCGCGATATAAGGCTGTGCGGCCGCCGTTGAAGTCCACGTCCGCTCCCCGCGATCCCCGGGCGGTAAAAGGCCGTCCCGCCACTGTAGTAACCTCTGCCGCCAAGTCCGGGGCCACCGCCGCCACCCATGTGGCCGCCACCGAAACCGGCGCCACCCATATGACCGCCGCCGCCCATGCCACCCATGCCGCCACCGCCGCCGTGGCCGCCGCCACCGCCTCCGCCAGCGCCACGGATCAGCGTGAAAGTACTTGGGGATGGCGCCAATGACACCGGAGCAATACCCCCATTAACAGGACCGGCGGAGGCGGAGTAAGCCCCCAGCGACAGCCCGAGCGCCGCGACGGTGGCGACCGTAAGTTTCTTGATAAACATCGATAACGACTCCTCACTTGTTCGCGATCCGTTCTCGGCCCAGAGAGGATCCATGGCTTTTCAGCCACGCTTGTATCTAGCGGAAACCTGCCGCCAAGGTATTGTTCCAGGCGACGGCAGTTCCACTCAGAGACGATGAGGACGTCTTGTAGTTTTTATTGCAACTAGGCGTGCAATACCTGCGGCTTATTCTGCCGCGCTATTGAAATCCATAAGTATTAGGCAGCGACTGGAACGAGCCGGTCGACAACTTTAGCAGAGCATATCACGCCCGGTATACCGGCGCCGGGATGTGTGCCCGCACCCGCGAGATACAGATTCTTGATCCCTTCCGCCTTGTTGTGGAAGCGGAAAAAGGCAGACTGTGTGAAGTGCGGCGCGATCGAGAAGCCCGCCCCGGCGTGGCTGAGATAGTTGGTTTTGAAGTTTTCGGGCGTCATCATCATTTCGGCCCTTATCGTCTCGCTCAACCCCGGAAGGATCGTGCGCTCAAGACCCGCAACGATGCGATTTCTTAGACGAGGCGCCTCCACCTTCCAATCGATATCGGCCAAGAGATTGGGCACAGGACAAAGGACGTAATAAGCGTCGCAGCCCTCGGGCGCAAAGCTCGGGTCGGTTGCCGTCGGGCGATGGACGTAGAGCGAGAAATCCTCCGCCAGCACTTTCCGTCTGAAGATATCATCCAGCAAGCCCTTATACCGCTTGCCAAGCCAGATGGTGTGCCGTGCGAGTTCGGGATATTGACGGCTGGTCCCGAAATACATCACGAACAGCCCCATCGAGAGCCTGGCAGTTTTGCGTTTGAGGCGCGCGGTCAAGCCCTGGTCGCGGGCGGGGATCATGTCGCCGAAAAGATGCATGGGGTCGGCGTCGGAGACAACGACATCCGCGGGGACGATCGTGCCATTCTCGAGCCGCACGCCGGTCGCCGTTCCGCCCTCGATGACAATGGAGGCCACGGTTGTGTTCAGGCGGACGTTGACGCCCTCCTCCTCCATGAGTTTGCCAAGCGCCGCCACGATCGCGCCCGTCCCGCCTTCGGCGTAAAAGACGCCCCACTTCCGTTCGAGGTAATGGATCAGGCCATAGATGCTGGTGGTGTCGAAGGGGCTGCCGCCAACGAGCAGCGGCTGAATGGAAAGCGCCTGCCTGATCTTGGGGCTGTGAAAGTATTTCGTCACGAAATCCCAGACGCTCCGATAACTTCCCAATTGAACAAGGCGCGGGATCTGCCCGACCATGGTGAACGGATTGTGGAAAGGCTGGTCGGCGAGGTTCGTGAACCCGGCGTCGAAAAGGGCCTTCGAGTGGTCGAGCATCCGGAGATAGCCATCGCCGTCGAGCGGGTCTATGGCGCGCATGGCGGCCAAGGTCTCTTCGAGCGTGCCGCCATAATCGAATGTCGAGCCGTCCTCGTCGAAATAGAAGCGATACCAGGGTGTCAGCGGCTTCAGCGTGAAATAGTCCTCGCTCCTCTTGCCGAAGAGCTCGAAAAGTTCATCGAAGAGGAAGGGCGCCGTGATGACCGTCGGGCCAGCGTCGTGCTTGAACCCGTCTTTCTCGAAGACCTGCGCACGGCCGCCGAGCATCGGGGCGCGGTCAAGCAGCGTCACCCGATAGCCCTTCGCCGAAAGCCGCAAAGCCGAGGCGATGCCGCCAAACCCCGCACCAACCACAACGGCTCTATTTCTTGTCCCCGACGAAACGCGATTGCCTGTCTGAGCGACGATCTGATCCATGACTTACCCTTTTTCTTCTTAAGGCTCGACGCCTTCGACAATCACGATTTCGGCTGTGGCGGCTGGGAGGCGATGTGCGCGGGCTTCCTGGTATTCTTTAGAGTTGTAGCAATCGAGCGCCACTTGATACGAGGGAAATTCGATAACAACGTTACGGCCGCGCGCCTGTCCTTCAGCCTCCGTGAAAGCCCCGCCCCGCACCAGATATTTCGCGCCATGCCGCTGAAACGCCGCGGCCGCGCCGGACGCATATGCCTTGTACTTCTCGGGGTCGCTGACATCGATGCGGGCGATCCAGTATGCTTTCGGCATCAGGCTTTCCGTCAACCAGAATAGACAATGTGATGCCGCGAGATGTAAACTCTAGTTTACAAATTGCGGCTTATGGGTCATACGGTGATGATGGCTAAGCTGTTTTCCACAGGCTTTCAAGTGGGCGTATCGACTATTCGCTCAAAATTTGGAGAACATGATGAGCCACCGTCGAGACAGGGACTGCGGGATCGTCAAATGAGCGGCCAGTTGGAGTACTTTATGAAGCTGCGTGCTCGCGTAGAAGCACGGCTTGCGGAGCTTGTTCCCTCAGGCGCTTCGGGAGACCCTTTGCAGGGTTCGATGCGGCACAGCCTGCTGGCTCCCGCGAAGCGGGTTCGCGCCGTGTTGATGATGATCGCCGCGCGCGAGCTTGGCGGAAAGGAAGAGCACGCTCTCGACCTCGCCTGCTCGCTTGAGATGCTTCACGCTGCATCGCTGATCCTCGATGACCTCCCGGCGATGGACAACGCCGAGACGCGGAGGGGCTTGCCGGCCAACCACCGTGTTTACGGCGAGGCGACGGCCATTCTTGCTGCGATTGGCTTGATGAACCACGCCTATGGCGTCGCGGCGTCCTCCGATGCCTTGAACCTCGAACAGCGCGTTGACGCCGTCGATGTGTTGCAATGGTCGATTGGCCTTGACGGCCTCGTGCGCGGCCAGCAGGACGACCTTGCCGATGCCCGCGCCACCATGACGCATGCTGAGCTTGAGCGCATGTACGCCCGCAAGACCGGCGCACTTTTTGCCGCAGCCGCCGAATGCGGAGCCATCGTGGCAAAAAATTCCGCGGCCCGCCCCGCCATGCGCCGTTTTGGTCTTGATCTTGGCGTCGGATTCCAAATGTTAGATGATGTCCTCGACGCGCGTTGCAGCCGTGACCGCGCGGGCAAGGATGTTGATCAGGATTGCGGACGCACCACGTTTGCGAGCCTGCTCGGCGTTAAGGGTGCTGCGGCACTGGCGCGCGCCAAAATAGAAGGTGGCGTGACCTCGGCTTGCATGGCTGCACGGGCTTCCGGCGGGGACGGCCGGATGTTCACGGCGTTCGCTGCGAGGCTTGCCGCGGCTTTTTCGGATTTGATGCCGGAGTTTCAAGGGGAGCTCGCGGCCAGCGGATAGAGCAGGTGTCGATGAGCGATTGGCTCTTGTACTTTGGAATATTTCTTGCCGTATTTTTCACAATGGAAGGCGTGGCCTGGTTTCTGCATAAGTATGTTATGCACGGCTTCCTCTGGGTCTTGCACAAGAGCCATCATGAGCCCCGCAAAGGCGTGTGGGAGCTGAACGACGCGTTCGGCATATTCTTCGTCGCAGTTTCGATGGCGTTGTTCGAGTGGAGCGTGCAGCTCGGCGGCCCGCGCTGGGCGCTATTCGTCGCGCTTGGCATTACTGCCTATGGCGCCGTTTACTTCCTCGCCCACGACGTCCTCGTTCACCACCGCGTCGATATCGGCCTCAATCCCAAGAAGGGTTATCTGCGACGCCTTTACCAGGCGCACCGGCTGCATCATGCGGTCGATGGGAAGGACGGCTGCGTTTCTTTCGGGTTTGTCTTCTCCCGTTCGCCGGAGCATCTCAAGAGGAAGCTTCAGGAACTCGCGCCGCTACGCGAACAGCAGCACAGCAGGATCGACGCAAAGCGCACGCTGCACTAAAAGGCCGCAATCGCTGCATGGCGTCATTCCCGGAATTTGATGACCCGGATGTCTCCGCTAGCAGAAGAAGCCATGAAAATATTGGCGAATTTTCGCTCTGCTGTCATGGCCGGGCTTGGCCCGGCCAAGTCCCGGAAGGGCGGCCGGTATCGCAGCGGATTGAAGCAGCGCCCTTTTTGCGACCTGGCTCGCGCTTCGCTTGACTGGAATGAAAATCCGTAAGCCAAAACCGGCGGCGTTCGACTAGGCTACGCCTTCAGCCGCTCTCTGACATCCTGGCTTACGAGGAACGCGAAAGGCCGGTTCCTGGGGACTGGCTTCCCGAGGCCAGGCACGGTCCAAAGGCCCTTGCGATTCGGGGCATATCCGATGCGGAGCGTCGTGTGAGCGCGAAGGGCCGCTATTGCGCCCGAAATTGCAGCCGCAGCCTTCCGGCTTCTGCCCACAATGGCGCGGCCATCCCAGGCGCTTTCTCCGCGACTGGCGACGATCCGCCCAATATCTCGATAGACCCGCCGCGCGCAGCCGATGCCGACGGCGGCCCCAAGCGGAAGCCGTTGCATCCCGAACAGCGCCGATCTGTAGTATTCGTCGGCCTCCTGCAGAAGCTTTCGCGTCACCTGGAACACCGCCAGGCGGTGCTGCGGATCACTCAAGTCCGCCCCGTCAATCCCAGCCTCGCGCAACCATTCGCGCGGCAGATAGCAGCGGCCGCCTTTTGCGTCCTCGACCACGTCGCGTGAGATGTTCGTGAGCTGGAAGGCGATGCCGAGGTCGGAAGCGCGGTTCAGCGTCGGACGGTCGCGAACACCCATCATCATGGCCATCATGACGCCAACGACGCCAGCAACGTGGTAGCAATAGTCTAACGTGTCATCGAGCGTGTTATAAACGCGGCCATTCACATCCATCTCGAAGCCCTGGAGAAGCTCCATAGGATGGCGGTCGGGAATGCCGTGTTTGCGCACAACACGCCCCAGGGCGATGAATACCGGCTCATGACCGTCGCCATGCAATGCGAGCCTCGTTTGCTCCCGAAGATGCTCAAGCCGCTCGTCCGGCGTCTCTGTGCTGGCCGTATCCCTCGCAAATCCGAGGATCTGATCGTCGATGACGTCATCGCAGTGGCGGCACCACGCATAGAGCATCATCGCGTCGTATCGCACATCACGCGGCAAAAGCTTCGCCGCCATGGCGAAGCTTTTTGAACCCTTTTTAATGAGCTCGTGGCTTAGGGAGATGATTGGGTCCATACAACTAGCTCGGTGAGGAAACCGGCTGCGGTATGGGATTGACCGTCGTTTCTCCCATGACCCGCAGCGCTCTGGTGATAGGAACAGGGGGCCATCCTACAAGAAGCCGGGCCTGGTCCGCAAGTGTCAGGCTTGAGCTATAAAAGCGCTCTATAAGCGGATCGCCGAGCATGTAGAAGCGCTCAAGAACACGGTAGCGCTCAGTAGGCGTCCTGGCGGCCCAAAACAGCATCCGGTTCAGGAGCCGGAAGAAGCCCTGATCCTTCCAATGCTTCCGCGCCCATTTCTGGGTCAGATGATCGAGCGCCTCGCTCGTCAGGTGATCCATCGTAGCGATGGCTTCGGCGCACTTCACCGCGAACGGAAAAGAATAGCTCGTGGTGTGATGGAAAAAACCGCCGCGAAGACCGAGCGCTGGGACCCCGGGCGTGTTCTTTTCAAGTATGGCGTCGACCCCGCCGCCGAGCACGATCGGAAGCACGCCCCGCTCCTCGCGGACGATTTCGGCGATCTCCCAGCCACGCTCCTCCGCATACTCCAGGCAAAGCTTGCGAAGGGTTGGCGCATCGATGCTGGCCGTGTCGCTGTAGTAGGTGTCCTCGATGAGCATGCTGTCATGCGTGAAGGGCAGCGTATAGACGAAGCGATATCCATCGCGCTGCTTGACGGTTGCGTCCATGATGATGGGGTAGGGCTGACCATGCGGCCGCTCGAAGCGGACCACGAGCCCCAAGAATTTCTGGTACCCGATCGTGAGACCGTCCACCCGCCCAATTCCCCTTGCATCGATGACGCACGGCGCGCGCAATATTTCGCCCTCGGAAAGCTCCACCTGATGCGGCCCGACGCTCACGACACGCGCGCCAAAGCGCACGCAATCTTCAAGCGCCGGATAGGCTGCGCCGTGCAGCGTTTCCGAAAAGATCGAATTATACCCGGACATTAGCATACGCGAATGCCTCGGGAAGCGCACCTGCTGTTCGTCCCAGGAGTGTGCGACGAATGGCGCAATCCAGCGCCAGGCGTCTCTGCTGATATCCTTGTCGTGAAACGACCAGGTGTGATTGCCTCCGAGCTTTTCGCCCGCTTCCAGCACACAAAGCCGGAGATCGGGTTTCAGCTGACGGAGGCGATAAGCTGTAAGCGTGGCAGCAAGGCCGCCGCCCGCGAAGATGACGTCGAAATGGCGATTGTTCATGCTCTGACTCTGCCGACAATTTGACTTATGTCAACGGCAGTAGGCGGATAAAGTTTCCTTGAGATTGGCATCACAATTTATTTAGTCACTTGACTTCCAGTCGCGGTTCTGAAAGCCGGATTTGGCTGTTCCATCTTTTCACCGCGATTCCCGAAAGACGTAATTGCGCTTGCTTCAACGGCGATGAGCCGTTATTCCTTGCGGCAAGCGGCTTTGGCCGCCTTTTTTGCATGCCCATGACGGCTCGCGCCGTCTGTCGGCAGGGAAACCTGCAGAGGAGGGCCTGCTCCGCCGTCTCTCTTCTTTTGGAGCACAGACATGACAAAGCGCGTCAGCGCCAAACATAAAATTGATCGCCGCCTTGGGGAAAATCTCTGGGGCAGACCGAAAAGCCCGCTCAACAAACGCGAATATGGACCCGGCCAGCATGGCCAGCGCCGCCGCGGCAAGACTTCGGACTTCGGAACGCAGCTGAAGGCGAAGCAGAAGCTGAAGGGCTATTACGCGAACATCACCGAGCGTCAGTTCCGGCTCATCTATGCGGAGGCCACGCGGCTTAGAGGCGATACATCCGAAAACCTCATCGCTCTTCTTGAGCGGCGTCTCGACGCCGTCGTGTATCGCGCCAAGTTTGTCTCGACGCCGTTTGCGGCCCGCCAATTCGTCAGCCACGGCCATGTGAGCGTGAACGGACGGCGCGTCAACATCCCAAGCTACCGATGCCGGCAGGGCGATGTCGTCGAGATCCGCGAAAAGTCCCGTGGGCTCACCTTCGTTCTCGAAGCGGTCCAGAGCGTCGAGCGGGACGTTCCCGATTATCTTGAGGTCGATCACAATAAGATGACGGCGCGTCTTGCTCGCGTTCCGCAGCTCACGGACGTTCCTTATCCCGTTGTGATGGAGCCAAATCTCGTCGTCGAGTTCTATTCACGCTAACGCTGACGGGCAGATGCTTTTTCCGTGGCAATGTGCCATCCGGATCAAGCATCTGCCCGCTTGTTAACCCCCAAAGATTGCGTTACTGACGCGCCTATAAATTAAGAGCCGGTGCTTCGGCTTCGGAGATACCCCCCATGACCTATGTCGTGCTGGATGCTTGCATCAAGTGCAAATTCACCGATTGTGTGGAAGTCTGCCCCGTGGATTGCTTCTACGAGGGCGAGAACATGCTCGTCATCAATCCTGACGAGTGCATCGACTGCGGCGTTTGCGAGCCGGAATGCCCGGTCGACGCCATCAAGCCCGATACCGAGCCGGGCCTCGAAAATTGGCTCGAGGTCAATCGTGAATATGCGGAGCAGTGGCCAAACATCACCGTGAAGAAGCCGCACCTCGAGGACGCCAGCAAGTACGAGCAGGAAACCGGAAAGTTCGAGAAGTATTTCTCCAAAAACCCGGGCTCCGGCGACTGAGTTTTCGGCCGGTGGGCCGGCTATTCATCCAAGGGTCGATTGGATCGCGAGGTGACTCTCGCTGCGATCCAGCCAGATGGCCGGGGTTTCCTGCCGCTGGCGGGTAGTGATGGCTTTGCCGGCGCCCGACAGATCGCCGCCGTGATCCCGGAAAGGCGAAGCCTTATCCGGGATCGTAACAAACTGAAGCGCCAACCATTTTACGATCCCGGCTCGCGCTTCGCCTAGCCGGATCACGAAGCGCTGAGTAACAGGCGTCCCGTAACAATCCGTTGGCCAGACTAGCGGAGCTTGCTCGGCGCCAATCCGATCAAGCTGCGGTGGCCTTTTTCCTCTCAGGATAGAGGTGCGCCAGGCCATCACGAGAGGCGGATGTAACGCCCCGTTCCGTCATCAGCCCGGTAATCAGGCGCGCCGGCGTCACGTCGAAGGCCGGGTTTGCAGCTTTGCTGCCGGGGGCGGTCACTTGCACGGTAAGGATTTCTCCGCTCGGGATGCTGCCGGTCATATGCGTGACTTCTCTTTCGTCGCGCTCTTCGATCGGAATCTCGCGAACGCCATCCGATAACGTCCAGTCAATGGTCGACTGCGGCAGCGCGACGTAGAACGGTATGCCATTATCCTTTGCGGCAAGCGCCTTGAGGTAGGTTCCGATTTTGTTTGCAGCGTCCCCCGTCGCCGTCAGGCGATCGCATCCGACGATGCAGAGGTCCACGGCGTCATGCTGCATGAGATGGCCGCCCGCATTGTCGGCGATGATGGTGTGCGGCACGCCGTGCGCGCCAAGCTCGAACGCGGTCAGCGCGGCGCCCTGGTTGCGTGGCCGGGTCTCGTCGACCCAGACATGGATCGGAGTCCCCGCGTTGTGTGCGTGATAGATCGGCGACAGCGCCGTTCCCCAGTCAACGCAGGCGAGCCAGCCCGCGTTGCAGTGCGTAAGCACGTTCACACGCCCGTTTTTTCGCGCGGCGATGTCCGCTATAATGGCTTGCCCATGATGTCCGATCAGCCGGCAGGTCTCGACATCCTCATCCGCCATGTGGGCGGCTTTCGCATAAGCCGCAGCCGCGCGCTCCGAAGCCGGGACGCGGCTGAGCGACGTTTCCATCTCCCGCAATGCCCAGTTGAGATTGACGGCAGTGGGTCTGGTCGCGGCCAGGGTTGCGCACGCGCCTTTCAACCCGGCATCGGATGCGTCCGCTTTCAGTGCCAGGCAAACACCGTAAGCAGCCGTAACGCCGATCAGGGGCGCACCGCGCACCTGCATGATCTTGATGGCGCGGGCGGCATCGTCGAGCGTCCTCAGCGTGAGCGTTTCAAAAGCGTGAGGAAGGCGCGTCTGATCGATGATGCCGACAGAGCCGTCACCATTGTCCCAGATCGTGCGGTAGGCAACGCCGCCAACTTTCATGTCTCACTCCACCCGCCAAGGCCATTAGAGAAAACGAGATCGCCGCTTTTCTGCGCCAGCGTGCGTGCCTGCCCGGTCAGCGGCAACCGGACGAGTTCGGGACACACTAGCAGTCCGCTGAAAAGCATGACATCCTGGCTTCATCCTTCGACAAGCTCAGGATGAGGCCGCATATTTTGAAAGCCTGAACCCTCATGGCGAGCCTGTCGAACCATGGGCGATATCACTTTTTCAGCCGTTAGAACTTCCGCGCGACGACGAATTCCGCCGCTCCCGCCAGCATGCCTTCGTGCGGCCGGAACGGCGCGAGCGCGCCGAGCGCTTCGGCCTTGATCTCCTGCAACTTGGCGTGCGCCGCTTCAATCCCCAGAAGCGAGACCAGCGTACCCTTCCCGGCCTCCTGATCCTTGCCCGTCGCTTTGCCGACGACGGCGGCGTCGCCTTCGGCGTCGAGCAGATCGTCCGCAAGCTGGAACGCTGCGCCAAGCGCGTCGCCGAAGCTGCGCAATGCCGCGATATTTTTCTCCGACGTCTGGCCGAGAATGCCGCCCGCCACGCAGCCGAAAGTGATGAGCGCGCCCGTTTTCATGGCCTGCAAGGTGCGGATGTCGGCTTCGGTCAGCGTCTTGCCCGGCGCTTCGAGGTCGAGCACCTGCCCGCCAGCCATGCCCGCGCCGCCGCTCGCGCGCGCAAGCTGAAGGCCAAGCTCGGCCCGCACGGCGGGGCTCGAATGCGTGCCCGGGTCGGCAAGGATCTCGAAAGCCAGCGTCAGCAATGTATCGCCTGCAAGGATCGCCGTCGCCTCGTCGAAGGCCTTGTGCACGGTCGGCCGGCCGCGCCGCAGATCGTCGTCGTCCATCGCGGGCAGATCGTCATGGATCAGGGAGTAGCAATGCACGCATTCGAGCGCGCACGCCGCATTCAGAGCCTGCTCCGCGCCGACGCCGAAGAGCGCCGCGCTCTCGATCACCAGGAAGGGCCGGAACCTCTTGCCGCCGCCGAGAGACCCATAGCGCATCGCTTCGAGAAGCCGCGCGGGAACCGCGCCAAGTCGCTTTTCCGTCAGCCAATGGTCGAGATGGCGTTCAACGCGGCTTGCATGGGCATCCAGGCATTCTGTAAAGGTCATGGCGAAACTACATGTGTTATTGGCCGGCAAAGAGCGCTGGCACATTGGACCATAAGAGTTCCATGCTCAAGCGTGTTTTGTGAGCTGCGTCATGACGGATATTGCGCCGGAAATTTTGGAGCCGGCCGGCATTTCGTCGGCCACGCAAAAAAACCAAAGCTCGCCCCGGCGGCGGATTTTTCGCGCGGGGCTTATTGCCTTTGCAGGCCTTTTCTTCGCGCCGTATCTTCTGACGCTGCTTTATATCTTCATCGATCCGCCCTTCTCGGCCTTGATGGCGCGGCAGGCTCTGAGCGGGGGGCCGGTGACTTACGAGTGGCGCGATCTCGATCAGATTTCGCCGAACCTGATCGCCCAGGTCATCGCCGCCGAAGATGGGCGCTTCTGCAAGCATCACGGCGTGGATTGGACGGCGCTCGACAGGGCAGCGGACGCCGTGGTGGACGGAAAGCCGAAAGGCGGCGGCAGCACCATCACGATGCAGACGGCGAAAAACCTGTTTCTCTGGAACCGTCCAGCCGTGTTGCGCAAGCCGTTCGAAATTCCCCTCGCCACTTTCATGGATTTCGCGCTCGGCAAGAGCCGCGTGATCGAGATCTACCTCAATATCGTGGAATGGGCGCCGGGCATCTACGGAGCGGAGGCCGCGGCGCAGCATCACTTCGGCAAATCCGCCGATGATCTCACGCCGCAGGAAGCCGCGCAGCTTGCCGCCGCGCTGCCGAACCCGAAACGGCGGAACGCGGGCAATCCGGGGCCGCGCACGATGGCGTTCGCGCGCCGGCTGCGCATGAAAGCGGTGCGAGAGCGCCGGGATTCGTTCTGCGTGCTCGACGCCGATACCGAGCGCGGCGACGACGCAGGCGACTAAAAAAGCTCAGCCTGCAAGCCGGCTCCGGCGCGATCCGCGATCGATGGAGCAATATTTGGAAGAGCCCGGAGAAGGCTCAGCCTTTCCGGGATCACGCGGGGAACAGATACAATGCTTTCGGGGAACGAGCGCGGGGCATGCGATCCCCGATGCGGCGCAGGCGCCGCTCTGGCATGACACGACGAAACGCAACGGACTGAGGAGGTCTTCATCAGAACTGAACGTTGAGAAGAGTTTCGAAACGTCCGAGTTGCAGCAACGATTTCACGTTGCCTTGAGGCGCACGAAGAACAAGCTCCCAATTGCTTTTGGCCGCGGTTTCCCTTGCGAGAAGCAGCATGCCGAGGCCCGCGGAGTCAATCCAATCGAGGTCCTTGAGATCGAACAGGATGAGGTTGCATTTGCTCTCATTTATTTGGGATAGAAGTTCACGAAAGGTGACGAGATCCGCAGACGTTAATCGCCCGGAGAGCGCCACCTCGAAACTGCCGTTATGCGTACAGGTCCTAACCTTCATTGCGTCTCCGTTGGCTCCAAAGCGGTCCGTTCAGATTTCATAATCGACGACATCGCCCAAATCCCTGCCGGTATGCTGGGCAACGGCAAGCGTAATATCGTCCTCTGACTCCATTGCGGAATCAGGAAAGAGCTCTTCGGTGAGGGTCCGGCAGAGTTCAAACGAACTCACCTTCCTCGTTCTGTCGAGAAATTCGCTGAGCAATTCCGTCGTCAATCTGCTCCGCGGCGGCCTGGGCGTCTCGATCAAGCCGTCGCTATAGAGGACGAGCGCGCCGCCCGCCTTGAATGGAACCGTTTCGCTCGCATAGCCTGCATTCGAAACGATGCCGAGCGGCAAGCTTGGCTGGTTCAGAATCTTGAACGGATCGTCTTGTGATTCACGATAGAGCGGAGGCGGCGCGCCGGCAGAAGCATACTCCAGCGTCTGCGTCTTGAAATCGATTGTCGCGCAGAACATGGTTGCGAACTCGTCGACAGGCAGAACCTCATGCAGCCTTTCGTTCAGCCGTTGCAAAAGCGACGAGGGCCGATCCATCCCCCGGCGATCGACGTGCATGAAGGTATGAAAGCGAGCCGCGTTCAGGGCTGCAGCAATGCCGTGGCCTGTGAAATCGGCCACATAGATCGTGACACGCTGAGGCCCGACGGCTTCGATACCCCAGATATCTCCACCTATGCCGTCATGCGCCCTGTAATAGCTCGACACATCCAAAGGGCAATGGGCTTGGATTTCATCGATTCGCTCTTCGCTTGGCAGCATGTCTTTATGGAGAGCGAAGGCATCCCTTAGCTTATGGTCTTCCAGCGTTATGTCTTCCATAAGGTTTTCCCCGGCTTTCCATAAAAACGATTGCTTCAGGCCGCGGACTGTACTCACGGGGCCGATTTCGCCCATGACGGCCTCGATAACGTTTATAAGGTCACAACTTTTGATTGTTTATGCAACGCGACACGCACCCACTGCGGGTATATTCTTGCTGTAGGTGTTAAAGAAGCCTCAAGCCCGGAAAGAGACTTTTATCGTTTGCGCACAAATCTGCACATTTGCCCGTTTGTATGTTTGCCAGCGCCTCTGTATCCTGTCGGCCTTTGTTCGCGTGAACGCAGGCAGTGGGGCGGACACCGAGAAGATGCAAAGATGAACGCGGTCCCGCTCATAAAATAACGCGCCGAATGGGGTGATCTCTGCGTCTCGGGCCGCTCACATGACACATCTGCTTCCGGATTTCCGTGACCCTTCGCTCGCAGCGGGGCAAGTTCGTTCCGCACTTAACCTTCAGCCTCATCCTGAAGGCGGCCATTATCGCGAGCTGTGGCGGGATGCTCCCTCAAACGGCGGCAGAGGGGCCGCAAGCTCAATTCTGTTTCTCCTCGCGGCAGGCGACCGCTCCCATTGGCACCGCGTCGATGCTGCGGAAATATGGATCTGGCTGGCCGGCGCCTCCCTCCTCCTTGAGGTCCACGGGTCGGATGAACCCCAAACACGATCAGGCTCGGCCCCGCCGCCGGCGACGGCGAGGTTTTTCAGGGCATTGTGCCGGCGCATGCCTGGCAAGCCGCGTCGAGTTTGGGGGCTTGGACGCTCGTGAGCTGCATTGTTGCGCCTGCGTTCCAATTTGAAGGCTTCGAATTGGCCCCTTCAGATTGGTCTCCTTAGCGGCACACATATCTTCAGCAAGACGTGGTGGAGCAAATCTGGCGGCAGGCGCATTAGTTCGAGAAGCTGACGCCTGTTCCGCTTCACTGATCTTGGGGCGGCGTTGTTTCCGTCAACCCCGCAACAGTAGTCGAGGCATGGACACGATCACTCAAGAGCGCTTCACGAAAGCCCGCACGCAAAGCTTTTTCGGGAGCTCCGTATTTTTTGTCATCCTTGCACTTTTTGCCTTCCTCTACCTGTTCTTCGAAGTCTTCGTGCTAGGCTTCAGCGCCGTGCTCGTGGCGGTGCTGCTCACGCTTCTCGCGCGACCCTTTAAAAAGCGGCTCCACTTGCAGCATTGGGCTGCACTCACGCTTGCAGGGCTTTTGCTGGTTTGCGTCATCGGCGCGGCGGGATATTTATTTGGAACAAGATTGGCGTTCGATATCCAGAATGTCTTTGCCCGCATGGAGGCGGCGCAAAACGAAATTCGGACGGAGATGGGAAACTCGCCGCTTGGAAATCTGGTCCTCTCGCATATGGGCTCCAACGTCATTCCCGTAACTCAGATTGTCGCCAGCATCTTCAGCGTGAGCACGAACGTGATCGCCGGCGTCGTTGTATCGGTCATCACGGGCATCTACTTCGCCGCGCATCCATCCGTGTATCTGAACGGTTTCTTGATGCTTTTCCCTCCGGACCGCCGGCCCGAGGCTGAAGAGGCATCGAAGGATGTTGGAAATGCGCTGCGGCTTTGGCTCGAGGGGCAATTCATATCCATGATGCTCGTCGGCCTTCTCTCAGCTATCGCCGCTTGGGCGATTGGGCTGCCGTCGCCCATGGCGCTCGGCCTGATCGCGGCAATTACGGAATTCATACCCTATGTGGGGCCGGTCATCGCCGCCGTTCCAGCGCTTCTCGTAGCTGCAACACAGGGAACAGACCAGATCGTGTGGACGCTCGCGGCCTACCTCACAATCCATACCCTCGAGGGTAATTTCATAGCGCCTCTCATCCAGCGGCAAATGGTTTACATTCCGCCTGCCGTTACGATTCTTGGCATCGCCGCCATCGGTTTCATCTTCGGTCCGGTCGCCGTCATCTTTGCGGCTCCGATGACGGTCGTGCTTTTCGTTCTCATAAAAAAGCTTTATGTCCGGGATTTCCTCCATGAAGAGACTGTAATCCCCGGTGAACAACGGTGAGCGAACGCAATGCGCATTCTCTTGACAGGAGCGGCGGGCGGCATCGGATCCAGGCTGCGGCGCTTGCTGCCTCCGCTCTACGATCTCGTGCTGACGGATCGTGAGCCGCCATCCGATCTCAGTCCGAAAGAGACTTTCATCGCCGCCGATCTTGCCGACGCCTCAGCCATCGAACGCGCAGCCACCGGCGTCGATGGGATTCTGCATTTCGGCGGGCAGGCAGCCGAGGCGCCGTGGGAGACAATCCTCAACGCGAATATCGTCGGCACATACAATCTTTTCGAGGCTGCCCGAAAAGAGAAGGTGCGGCGTGTCGTGTTTGCTTCGACGAATCACGTCGTGGGCTTCTATCCACGCTCTCAGACGATAGGCCCACAAGTGCTCCCTCTGCCCAACTCGCGCTACGGCGTCAGCAAGGCATTTGGCGAGTCGCTCGGCGCCCTTTACGCGCACAAGCATGGACTGAACGTTTTTTGCATCCGCATCGGCCATGTCTCGGACCGCCCCGTTGATGAACGGCGACTCGCCATATGGCTTAAGCCCGAGGATCTCGTGTCGCTCATACAGATTGGCCTTGAGAGGGAGGGCCTCGTTTACGAAGTGGTGTATGGAATTTCGGACAATGCCTGGGCCTGGTGGGACAATTCCCGCGCAGCCGGACTCGGTTACATGCCTGAAGGCCAATCCGAAGCTTTCGCAGAAGCGGCGCTTGCAGCCCAGGCGCTCCTCCCCGCGGACAGTATAGGCGACCGGTTCCAGGGGGGGCCTTTTTGCTCGCAGGAGTTCGAAGGGCCACGCTAAAGCGTGTTGCGATTCCCGGATGCGAATGAACGTGGAAGGCTTCAGGCCTGCTTCGCCGATTTTCCATCTTGGATGGCGCTCGCCGCACGCCTCTTGGTAAACGGCTGGTTTCGGCGCCGATGTGTTAATCTGAGG
>CAWIVD010000013.1:155000-171006 GCA_963839435.1 uncultured Alphaproteobacteria bacterium | reverse complement strand
CCTGCAAAGCACCTGGATCGTCCGCTCGATCTCCTTGTCGCGGCCGATCAGCGGATCGATGCGGCCATCCTTCGCCTTCTGGTTGAGATTGACGCAATAAGCTTCGAGCGCGTCTGTGCTGCGCTTTTTGTCGTCCGCACCTTCCACCGTAGCCGCGTCCTCATCAACGCCGCGCACGCCACGGGGCTCGGACATCCCCGCGCGTTTGGAGATGCCGTGCGAAATGAAGTTGACCGCGTCGAAGCGGGTCATGTCCTGCTCTTGCAGGAAATAGGCCGCGTTGCTCTCCCGCTCCGCGAAGACGGCGACGAGAACATTGGCGCCGGTGACCTCTTCGCGGCCGGACGACTGGACATGAACAACGGCGCGGTGGATGACACGCTGGAAGCTGGCTGTGGGCTGGGCTTCGCTGTCCTGATCGAGAATCAGGTTGGTCAGCTCCTTGTCGAGAAAATCGGTCAGCTTGGCTCGCAGGCGCTCGATATCGACATTACAGGCCCTCATCACGGATGAGGCGTCGCGATCATCGATAAGTGAGAGAAGAAGATGTTCGAGGGTTGCGTACTCGTGATGGCGCTCGTTGGCGAATTCGATTGCGCGGTGGAGCGACTCTTCCAGGCTGTTCGAAAATGATGGCACTGCCGCACCTACTCCTTTTCCATCGTACACTGCAAGGGATGCTGATGCTGACGCGAAAAGTTCATCACCTGCGTGACTTTCGTCTCAGCAACTTCGTAGGTATAAACGCCGCACACTCCGACGCCCTTTTGATGCACATGAAGCATTATGCGCGTCGCCTCCTCCCTCTGTTTGTTGAAGAACCGCTCAAGCACATAAACGACAAACTCCATTGGAGTGTAATCGTCGTTCAAAAGGAGAACTTTGTACAGGCTGGGACGCTTCGTCTTTGGACGCGTTTTTGTGACGACGCCCGTTTTCAGGTCATCGCCATTCTTGAAGCCGTTATTGCCTGCCATCGCCGCAACCATCGAGAACCAATCAAAAGCCTTAAAAAGCCTTAGCATATCGGGCGTTTCTCATTCACCGCGGGAGCACCCCTTCAAAGGAAGCCATCACCTTACATACTCCCGTTTATCGGTTTCCTCTGTCAAGGCCCGCAAGTGTAAATGCTTGGCCGATTATATGGTTCGCTTCGCGCCCTGGAACAGGTCTGCCGGCCTCGCGGTGACCAATCTTTAGAGAGTCTCGGTTACTTTTTGATAGGGACCAGCGGCGGCTTTTGCCTGACGAGGATGGGTAAGAAAGTATTAAGGCACTCTCAGGTATACGAATGTCGCCGAACAACCTTGCGTAGAGGATTTTCACGGCGGCACGCGCTGCCTGCCTTGCTCGCGACAAAGTTTTTGGGTTTTCACGCGGGGTAGCGTTTGGAAAAGTCCATGTCAGTACCAAAGCGGGAGCGCGGCTCGGCTCCAAGAGTTCGGCCAAGACCACGAGCCTTCCTATTTTGCGTGTTATCCGCGTTCCTCACGTTGGCTTCGAATGCCGACGCGCGCCGCCATCACGTGCGGCAATACTCGTCAGCGCCTCCGGCCTCGATGGCGGTCGACCTCTACACGGGACGTGTTCTTCACTCCAAGAATGCCGACATACAAAGGTACCCGGCCTCGATCACGAAAGTGATGACTCTCTACTTGCTGTTCGACGCCTTGCGCGACGGGAAGCTGACGATGAGAACGCAGCTTCGCGTCTCAGAGCACGCGGCCGACCAATCTCCGACAAAGCTCGGCCTTTCGGCGGGCGATACGATTTCCGTCGCTGACGTCATTGGCGCCATCGTCACCAAGTCAGCGAACGACATGGCCGTGACGGTCGCCGAGTCTCTTGCCGGTTCCGAGGAGGAATTCGCGCGGCGCATGACGCAGAAGGCCCGCACGATCGGCATGCTGAACACGACTTTCCGCAACGCGTCGGGCCTTCCCAACGACGAACAGAAGACCACGGCTCAGGACTTGATCACCCTCGGGAAGAACATTCTCGCCGATCATCCCGAGCGCGCCAAAGTCTTTTCGACCAAGTATTTTCAATACAAGGGCGAAATCTTTCGGAATCACAACACCATGCTCTTCTCCTACGAGGGCATGGAGGGCATGAAAACCGGCTTCACGTCAGCCGCAGGCTTCAATCTCCTGGCTTCCGCCCATCGCGGGGACAAGCGAATCCTGGCGGTCGTGCTGGGCGGTGAGTCCTCCGGATCGCGAAATGCCGCCATGCGGAATATCCTCGATACGTCGTGGAGCAAGGCCATGACGCAAACGGCGGCCCGCAAATCAGGGATCGAAGTCGCCAGCCTGAGGCAGCCCGTTGAGGTGACGATCGAACATCCAAGACGCGTCGAGCGAGCGCAGGAGGAAAGACCGGGGAAGAAGGCCATCGCCGCCGGCAAGTCCACCGCCGCCACGTTCGCGCCAGCGGCTCAGCAACCCGTGTTTCAACTTAAGCAGAAACCGGATCGGGCGTCGGTCGGGACACTCATCGCGGCCATAGAAAATGGACTGGTTGCAAGGCGCCCTCCGGGCCGTGCTAAAGCCAATCTCACAGCCCCCGACATGACAACCGATGAGCCAGAGGAAAGAGCGGAGGCTGAGACCACCCAGAGCGCTACCTATGTTCCTCCTGCTCCGCAAGAGATTGCGCGGAACGAAACACTGGTGGCGCAAGTGCAGCCAGCGCAAATCAAGAACGTGTCAATCCATTACAAGAGTGCGCGCCAAGTAGACGTAGAGCCGCTTGACGCCGTCTCGCTGGATGACGTGCCGGTTGAACCGAAGATCGTCAAACTGCAAACCACGGGCGCACTAAAAGTGCAAACTGCGAGCGCGGTGGAACGGGAAGACGTCAAGCCTCAAAAGCTTGCAACCGTAACTCCGCCCGTTTCTCGAGACATTGTCGACCACCCTGGGCCATATTACGTCCAGGTCGGCTCCTTTGCGGATGAGGCCCAGGCCGCACAACGGCTTGAAAGCGTCAATCAAGCGCTCGGCCCCGCTCTCCTGAAGACGCATCCCGAATTTGTCGTGCCGGTCGTGTTGCCCAGCGGCGTCACGATGTATCGCGCCAGACTGGGCCGGTTTGCGGATGAAACGCAGGCGAAGTCTGCGTGCAAGAAGCTGAGAATAAGCGGCATTGAGTGCTGGGATATGCGCGCACGGTGAAAGCGGCGCGCCTGCTGCCCCAGAACAAAAAACAGCCGTGATCAGCAATCCGGCTTGGCCGACGCCGGAACCCAGCGCGAACCTTCAGGCTGAATGGCAAGGTGTTCGCGAGAAAAGGCGATATAAGGCCGCTGGAAATGCGAGTAGTTCTTGTAAGGCCGGAGCAAAACGCGCCTTTCCACATAAGTGACCGCAGACGGGTTGTGCTCGGCCCAGCGGTGCCCACGTTTAACGAGGACGCGCTTCTCGACCGTGATGTAGCTTGGCGGCACGTGAACGCGGCACACACCGGCTTGCCCGTTAATGCACTGCTCGCGCCACGCGGAGCCTCCGCGTTGACGGACGCGCACTTGAACGGTGCGATAAACGGACGGCTCTTCGTGCCAGATTACCGCTCCCGGCTGAACCACGGCTTGGCGCGTCCAGCCATAAACGCCGGGGCTGCGTCCGACCTCATAAACGCCCGGCTCCACGACATCGCGCCGGATGTAGCTTCGATGCACGGGAGGAAGTGGCGCTTGCACATAGCATTCCGCCCGCGCAAGCTCGGCTGTGCCTCCGAAGGTCAAGGCCCCTATGATCGCAACGCTGAACGCTTGCGCCGTCTTCCTCATGTCCGCTCCATCGCATCTTAATGCGAGAAAATAGCCGCAGGCTGCTAAGAAACCTATAACCTGTGTTCGCTTTGGCGGCTATGCGTGGCAAAGAAAACTCAGAAGCTATTGCGCGCGGGCAACAGCCACTTTGGATATTCTATCCCGTTTTCTCAGGCTTAGTCCTGGCCATGCCGTAATACTCGGCGTTGGGCCGCATATCGACGGCGCTTGCGAGCCTGTTCGACATGTTGAAGAAGGCAGCAACAGCGGCGATGTCCCAGATATCGCGATCCGAGAAGCCGAGCTGGCGCAGGAGGTCCCGGTCGGCGTCCTCGATCTTGTCCGGAGCCTCCGTCAGCTTGACTGCGAAGTCGAGCATAGCCTTCTGCTTTGGGGTCAGCGCAGCCGCGCGGAAGTTGTGCTCGATCGTGTCTCCGAGCACGGGGTCCTTGGACCTGAAACGCACCGCGGCCCCATGAGCGGTGAGGCAATAATGGCAGTGATTGACGGCACTGACCGCGACCGCGATCATCTCCCGCTCGAGCCTCGAAAGCCCGCTATCGCCAAGCATGAGATCGTCCGACAGATCGATGAATGCTTTTAACTTCTTATTGTCGAACGCAAAGGCTTTGAGGACGTTCGGTATAAAGCCGAGCTTCTCCTCGCAGTTGCGGAAATAATCGCGAAGCTCCAGATCCAGTTCAGCCTCGGGAAGCTTCAATGCCGTAACGGGTGCACTCTCGCTCATCGTTCAGGGCCTCTCGTTGAGGTTGCAGATTAAGCCGCAGTTACTCTTGATATCGTATAAGAGATTGGTAACGCTTCGCAATTCGCTTTGAAGGAATGCCCGCAGGGATTGGAGCAGCAGCATGGCCTTTTCGGCTGAAATCTCCAGCGTCAGTAAACTATCGGCGATCATCCAATCACTTTCCCGGCAATCGGGGGACGGCCTCGCTGCGCGTTTCGCCAAGCACCTTTTCAACGAAGTCGACGCCGCCGAATTCGAAACATACGGCACGAGCGATCTCGTCGCTCTCGCCGCCGCCGCTTTCGAAACCTTCCGTCAGCGTCAGCCCGAAAAGTCGAAGATTGTACTTCGGCGACGGTTCGCCGGCGAGACCGAACTGCTCGCGGTCGACATCGTCAACGACGACATGCCTTTCCTTCTCGATTCGGTGCTCGCCGCGTTGCGTGAGCTTGGCCTCGTGCCCGAGCTTGTCACTCATCCGATTTTTGAGGTGCGGCGCAGCCGCGAAGGCATACTCGACGCTCTTCAGCCCGCAGTCGCCTTGCCGAATGGCGTGCCGCGTGAAAGCTTCATCCACCTTCAAATCAGGAAGCTCGGCCCACAGCCGTCCGCGCAGGTCGTAGAGCAGGCTCTCGCCAGCGTGCTCAGTGACGTGAGAACTGTCGTCTCCGACTTTCCGGCGATGACGGCGCGGCTCAAACGTGCCATTGAAGAGTTGGAACGGAAGCCGCCGCCGGCCACCGCCGAGACCAATTTTGAGTCGGTCGCATTTCTTCGCTGGCTCTCGGCCAACAGCTTCATTTTCCTTGGAATTCGTGAATTCGGCTATTCGGGGGACCAGGAGCACGGCGAGCTTGTTCCAAGGCCGGAATTGGGGCTTGGGCTTCTGCGCGACGAGGACGTCTCGGTTCTGCGCGACGGCGGGGATGCGCATCGCCTCACACCGCAAGGACGCGCCTTTTTCCTGAACTCCCCCCCGGTCATCATCGTCAAGGCCAACAGCAAGTCCACCGTCCACCACCGCGTCCATATGGATACGATCGGCATCAAGCTTTACGGACCGGGCGGGAATATCACGGGGGGCCTTCTCATTGCGGGGCTTTTCACAACGACCGCTCACAATCTTCCGACACGGGATGTGCCGCTTCTACGTCAGAAGGTGGCAAAAGTGCTGCGCAGCTCTGGCTTCCCGTACGAAAGTCATTCCAGCCGAGCCTTGCTGAATATCCTGGAGACATTCCCGCGCGACGAGCTTTTTCAGGTATCGCCGGACCAGCTCGCACGCATTTCCGAGGAAGTCCTCAAGATCGATCTCACGCCCCGGCCCCGCGCATTCGTGCGGCGCGACGAGTTCAGGCGCTTCGTCTCGGTTTTCGTCTACGTCCCGCGCGAGCGCCACAATACGCAGGTGCGTCTCGAAATCGAGAAGATGCTGGAAAAGGCGTTCGATGGGCATCTCGAATCCGCGACGCCCTTCTTCCCCGAGAGTCCGACGGTGCGCGTCCACTATGTTGTCTGGCGCCGGGGGAGCGAGCTGCAGAACCCGTCGGAGGCCTATCTCGAAACGGAAGTCGAGACAATCATAACGACGTGGAGCGATGAGTTTCGCGACCTTATTTTGCAACGGTACGGCGGCGCGGGCTATGAACTCGTGCGCAAGTATCTTGATGCCTTCCCGGCGGGCTATCAGGAAACAAACCGGCCCGAGCGCGCCTTGCGGGATATTGTGGGCTTCGAGAAGCTTGGCCCGAACCGCCGGACAGAAATCGATCTCCACCGCGACGGTGTCACGGACTGCCACAGCGTGCGCGCGACCTTGCAGCAACTGGACGAGCCTTTGACGCTTTCGAAGCGCGTCCCCATCCTGGAGAGTTTCGGCTTCGACGTGATCTCCGAGCGGACGTTTCTACTCACGCCGAAATTGGAGAGCGAAGCACGCCGTGTTTACCTGCACGATAGCGATCTGCGCATTGCCGATTGCGACGGCGCCGACCTTCTCGCCCGCCGTGGCGATCTTGAAGACGGCTTTCTCGCGGTCTGGAACGATGCGGCTCCGAACGACCGCTTCAATGGCTTGATCCTGGCCGCGGGCCTCAATTGGCGTCAGGCCGCGGTTCTCAGGGCTTACGCCGCCTTCTACCGCCAGACGGGTACGCCTTACGGGACCATTTACGTCTCCGAGGTCTTGAACAAATATGCGGGTGTCACCGCCGATCTGTTTGCGCTCTTCGATGCCATGTTCAATCCCGCGAAGGGCCAGTCCGCGGAGGAACGGGAAGCGGAAAGGGCTGCGATCTCGGCGCGCATCACAGCGGAACTCGATAAGATCCCACTGCTCGACGACGACCGGATCCTGCGAGATCTCCTCACGCTGATCAACGCAACGCTTCGCACCAACTTCTATCAAGGCAATGGGAACAAGCGTGCCCAGGAAATCGTCGCATTCAAGCTGAGAAGCCGCGAGATCGATTGGCTGCCTGCGCCCAAGCCATACGCTGAGATTTTCGTCCATTCGCCACGCTTCGAGGGCATCCACTTGCGTGCCGGGCCGATCGCCCGTGGCGGCCTGCGCTGGTCGGATCGTCAGGATTTCCGCACCGAAATCCTGGGCCTTGCGAAGGCCCAGCAGGTGAAGAATGTCGTGATTGTCCCGCAAGGCGCGAAAGGCGGCTTTGTGCCGAGGAAGCTGCCCGCTACGAACCGCGAAGCGATCCAGGCCGAAGGCATAGCCTGCTACAAGTCTTTTGTCTCAAGCCTGCTTTCGATCACCGACAACCTCGTGAAGGGCGAGATCGTGCCGCCCGCCGATACGATCCGCCGAGACGGCGACGACCCCTATCTCGTCGTGGCCGCGGACAAGGGCACGGCCACGTTCTCGGACATCGCGAACGAGATTTCGCTCAGCCGCGGCTTTTGGCTCGGCGATGCGTTCGCAAGCGGGGGCTCGGCCGGGTATGATCACAAAAAAATGGGCATCACCGCGCGCGGCGCGTGGGAGGCCGTAAAGCGCCACTTCCGCGAAATGAACGTCGACATCCAAGGGACGCCGTTCACGGTTGCCGGTATCGGCGACATGTCGGGCGACGTTTTCGGCAATGGGATGCTTCTGTCGAAGGCAATCAAGCTCGTTGCCGCGTTCGATCATCGCGACATTTTCATCGATCCGGCTCCCGATCCGGCGATGAGCTGGGAGGAGCGCAGGCGCCTGTTCGACCTGCCGCGGTCGAGCTGGCAAGACTATGACACGTCGAGGCTTTCCGCAGGCGGCGGTATCTATAGCCGCGGCAAGAAATCCATAAAGCTTTCTGCCGAGGCGCAGAGCCTCCTTCGCTTGAAGGCGGTGGTAACGCCAAACGAACTTCTGAACGCCATCCTGCGGGCGCCCGTCGATCTCCTGTGGTTTGGCGGTATCGGCACCTATGTCCGCGGCAGCGGAGAGACGGACCTGCAGGTCAGCGACAAGGCCAACGATGCGGTCAGGGTCGCCGCGAAGGACGTGCAAGCAAAGGTCATCGGGGAAGGGGCCAATCTCGGCGTCACGCAGCGTGGCCGCATCGAGTTCGCGCTTCTCGGCGGCAGGATCAATACCGACGCGATCGACAACTCCGCGGGCGTGAACACGTCCGACGTTGAGGTCAACATCAAGATCGCGCTCGGTGCCGCCATTGCCAAAGGCAAGCTCGACACGCGGTCACGCAACGACCTTCTCGCCGCGATGACGGACGAAGTCGCCAGTGCGGTGCTCCGCAATAATTATCTGCAACCGCGCGCAATCAGCCTCGCCGAAATGGATGGACTTTCCGACCTCGGTTTCCAGCAGCGCCTCATGCAAAGGCTGGAACGGCAAGGCCGTCTCGACCGCGCCGTCGAGACGTTGCCCTCGGATGCAGCGCTGCTGGAGCGGCAGGTCGCACGGCAGCCCTTGACCCGGCCCGAGCTCGCGGTGCTGCTCGCCTACGCGAAAATCGATCTTGAAGACGAACTCATTCACGCTCCTGTGCCCGGCGATCCGCACCTTGGCCAGGCTCTCTTCGCCTATTTCCCGCCGATGATGCGGGAGCGCTTCGCAGCCGAAATCGATGACCACCCGCTGCGCCGCGAAATTATCGTCACCACCCTTGCCAACGACATCGTCAACAGGGGCGGCCCCACCTTTATCGTTCGCATGATCGAGGAAACGGGGCGTGACCCCGCCGACATTGCCTACGCCTTCGCGGCGGTCATGGCCGTCTATCAGGTACAGGCGATGTATGCGGGCATCGACGCCCTCGATTGCAAGATAGACGGGCAGAGTCAGCTTTGCCTCTATCGCAGGGTGCAGGACTTGCTGAGGAGGCAGACCGCCTGGTTCCTTCGCCACAGTCAATTCAGGGAGGGCCTCGAACCGCAAATCGCACGCTATCGAGACGGGGTCGACTTTCTGACCGGGACCATGGCCGATGTCCTGACGGAAGAGGCAAAGGTACGGCTGCAACAGGAGGAAGCACGGCTGCAGGCCGACGGGCTGCCCCTCGATCTCGCAAGGCGCATCGCCGCCCTTGAACCGCTCTCCCAGGCGCTCGATATCGTCAGCGTTTCAACGGAAGCCGAGGCTCCGATCGCCACCGCCGCCAGGATCATTTTCCTGATCCGCGACGAGTTCCGGCTGGATGAACTCGCATCGGCGAGCGAGGCGCTTGCCGCAGGCGACTACTTCAACCGGCTCGCCGTCAATGCGAGCCTCGCCGCAATTGCCTCCGCGCAGCGAGCGCTGGCAAAAAGCGTCATCGCGCATTCGCCTGGGGATGCCGATTTCGCTGCCTGGAAAAAGAGTAATTCCGCCGAAGTTTCGCGTGTTGCGCGAAGTTTATCCGAGATGCTCACCGGACGAGCACTCACTCTCGCCAAGCTGACGGTCGGTGTGTCGCTCCTCAGAGACCTCGCGGCGATTTGATAAATCTTTTTCCAGCCATAAAAATGTAACGATATCTGTCACGCTGCCATTCTAGATCAGAGATGCAGCTTTCCCGCACTCGTCTGTGACCCGGACGCACGCTAATGTGTTGGCGTGGATCGAAGGGTATTGGCTTAAATTTTGCGTGGAACGGAAACGAAGATTAATACCGCGCGTTTTGCGCTTCGGATGTTGAGCGGGACTTCAAGTGAACCTCGTTAGTGCATCGGCAAGATTGGTTGGATCCCGATGGGCGCTCGGCGGATCGGCGCTGATCGCGGACAGCCACGTCAAGGCGCGTGCCGAGGCTTTAAGGCCGAAGCAGCCGTTGCCGAAGCCCCACTACGATCATCGCATCGACTTTTTTCGCGGCCTGTCGCTGATCTTCATTTTCATCAATCACATCCCGGAGAATGCATTCAGCTATCTGACGTCGCGGTCTTTTGCACTTTTCGACTCCGCTGAAGTTTTCATGTTCCTGGCCGGATATTCGGCTGCGCTCGCCTATTACAGTCTCATTCCGCATGGGCTTCAGGCTTTCTCGCTGAAGGCGCTTCGCCGGGCGCGTGCCATATGGACGTATCACCTCCTTCTCGTCGCCGGCCTTATGGCGGCGGCCTTCCTGATCGGGGAAGCGGGCATCAAGACCGATTATGAGATCTTCATTGACAAGATCGAGAGCGATCCGGTGCGGGTGCTGCTCGGAACGCCGCTGCTCGCCTTCCAGGCGCCGCTCCTCGACATTCTTCCCATGTACGTCATGGTGATGCTTCTCGCGCCTTTCCTGATCTGGCTCAGGGTGCGTGGCGAGCTTGCGCTTCTGGTTGCGTCCGGCCTCATCTGGATGTTCACCGCCCGCTTTTTTCCATCCATCCCCACGATGACCTACGACGTGGCCTGGAACTTCAATCCGTTCTGCTGGCAGTTCCTGTTCGCAATCGGGCTGGCGTTCGGATGGCGGACGCGGGCGAACATGCCGCCGGCTGCGTCGGGCGAATCGAGGCGCGTTCTCGATATTTGCTGCGTGCTTTTCGTGGCGTTCAGCGCCTGCGTGCTGATGGCGATCGCCTTTGAGACATTCGACGACGCCGCGGCCAACCGGCTGAGGGCCATGTATTTCAGTCTCAATAAGCACACTCTGGACCTTTGGCGCGTCGTCGGTCTTCTCGCTTCGGCTTATCTCGTGGCGCGGGTCGTTCCGAAAGACGCGGAATGGCTCCGGTTTCCGTTGAGCCGGTGGGTGTGCGCGGCGGGGGCGGCGTCGCTGCCGATCTTCGCACTGACAGTCGTCCTGTCTTTCGCCGGCAAGTTCTTTGTCATGGCTCTCGATCACACCCTTTTGGGAGATGCCATCGCGACAAGCGCCGGAATCGCGATCATCCTGGCCGTCGCGCTTGGACTGAAGGCTGGCTTGTTCCAAGCCATATCGGACCGGCTTTTTGGCGGTTTCAGAGATCAGACGGTGCCCTCGCGCCGATAGCGCCCCTCCCAGCCTTTCTTGTTTGGACAAGTCCCGCAGCATACATCTGCTGGTGAAGCTTGGGGCTCGGCAGCAGGGTGAACCATCCGATTTACGACATCGCCGTCATCGGCGGCGGCATTAACGGCTCAGGTATCGCACGAGACGCCGCTGGGCGGGGCTTGTCGGTCTTGCTCGCGGAGCAGCATGATCTCGCATCTCACACGTCATCGGCCAGCACCAAGCTCATTCACGGCGGCTTGCGTTATCTCGAAAACTATGACTTCCGCCTCGTTCGAGAGTCGCTTGCCGAACGCGAGCGCCTTCTCGAAAGCGCGCCGCATATCATCAAGCCGCTGAGCTTCGTGCTGCCGCATAACCCCGCGATCCGGGCCGCCTGGCTGATCCGGCTTGGGCTGATGGTCTACGACCGGCTCGCGCCCCGG
Organism: uncultured Alphaproteobacteria bacterium; assembly: GCA_963839435.1. Taxonomy (GTDB): domain Bacteria; phylum Pseudomonadota; class Alphaproteobacteria; order Rhizobiales; family Rhodomicrobiaceae; genus Rhodomicrobium. Next base: position 159,648 of record CAWIVD010000013.1, on the reverse strand, counting down.
TGCGGATTGCCTGCCTCGAAAGTAATTTCACTCAAGCAAGACCCTATCGGGGGCACCCTGAAAAGCGGCACCGCGAAAGCCTTCGTCTACTCGGATTGCTGGGTCGATGACAGCAGGCTCGTCGTGCTCACGGCGCTCGATGCCGCCGAGCGGGGAGCCGTCATACTGACGCGAACGAAGGTGGTGGCGGCAGCGCGAAAGGATAGCCATTGGGAGCTGACGCTTCGCTCTGAAGGCTCAGCAGCGGCGACGCGCATTAGGGCAAAGGCCGTCGTCAATGCGGCTGGGCCTTGGGTCGCCGACGTGCTGCAAAATGTGCTCGGCTCGAAGACGCGGAGGACGATGCGTCTCGTGAAGGGCAGTCACATCGTGATGGCGGCGCTCTACGCGGGAGAGCATGCCTTCATCCTGCAGAACGAGGACAATCGCATTGTGTTCGCGATCCCGTTCGAAGGCCGCTTCACATTGATCGGCACGACCGACGTATCCTTCGAGGGCGATGCGAGCGAGGTCAGGGCGAGCGGCGCTGAGATCGATTACCTTTGCCAATGTGTCAGCCGCTATTTCCGCAAACCCGTTTCTCCAGCCGATGTGGTGTGGAGTTATGCCGGTATTCGCCCTCTTTTCGACGATGGCGCGAGCGATCTCTCGGCCGTGACCCGGGACTATGTTCTCGATCTCGACGCACCGCCGGGTCAGCCTCCGGCGCTCTCCGTCTTCGGAGGCAAGATCACAACCTTCCGCCGCCTTGCCGAACATGCGCTTGCCGCGCTGCGGCCTTTCTTTTCACAGATGCGACCAGCCTGGACAGAGAAGGCGAAACTGCCAGGCGGCGATTTCGAGCATGGTGACTTTGCTGCATTTGCGCGGAGTGTGCGACGGCGCTGGCCGTTTCTCGATGAGACAGCCGCGCATCGCATTGCACGAGCCTATGGCACGCGCGGCGAGCGCATTCTTGGCTCGGCGCGTTGCATGGCCGATCTTGGCCGCGATTTCGGCTGCGGCCTGACCCAAGCCGAACTCGACTATCTTGCGCGTGACGAATGGGCGCGGACAGCGGATGATGTGCTGTGGCGGCGCTCGAAGCTCGGTCTGCATCTTTCAAAGTCCCAGGCCGAAGAGGTTGCAACATATTGTGCTTCGTCATCCGGCGATGGCACTCGACCATACATGGAATTGTATAACTGATAATTACTTATATAATTGCTTATGCCATTTTTGCAAAACGAACCCAATTAATTAGAAGTAAACGGAGGATGACATGCGCGGTTACGTTGGCGCGATCGATCAAGGGACCACCTCCACACGCTTTCTCATTTTCGACCGGAAGGGCACGATCGTCGGCTCCGCACAGAAGGAGCACGAGCAGATTTACCCCAAGCCCGGCTGGGTGGAGCACAACGCCACCGAGATTCTGGCGCAACACGGTCTCGACCATGGCGGACGCCCTTGCCTCGGCCGGGCTGTCCGCCTCCGATCTTGCCAGCGTCGGCGTCACCAATCAGCGCGAGACGACGCTCCTTTGGGACAGCGGCACCGGAGAGCCGCTCAGCAACGCAATCGTGTGGCAGGATACGCGAACCGACCGGTATGTCACCGAGCTTGGCAGGGACGGCGGCCAGGATCGGCTTCGCGGCAAAACGGGCCTTCCGCTCGCCACCTACTTTTCCGGCCTGAAACTGCGGTGGATGCTGGAAAATATTCCCGGCGCGCGCGCCAAGGCGAGGTCGGGCGACGCGTTGTTCGGCACCATCGACTCCTGGCTCGTCTGGAACATGACGGGCGGGCCTCGTGGCGGCCTTCACATCACCGATGTGACGAATGCCAGCCGCACGCAGATGATGAACCTCAAAACGCTCGACTGGGACTGGGAGCTGCTCTCTCTCTTCGATGTGCCGAAGGTCTGTCTGCCGAAAATCCGGCCCTCCTCGCAGATTTATGGAGAAGCGGCGAAAGGTCTCCCCGGCGTTCCCATCGGCGGCATCCTCGGCGATCAGCACGCGGCCCTGTTCGGCCAGGCGTGCCTCAAACCCGGCGAGGCGAAGAACACCTACGGAACCGGCTGCTTCATGCTTATGAACACCGGCGAGCACATGTTTCCGTCCACCTGCGGGCTCCTGACCACGCTCGGCTACCAGCTTGAAGGGCAGAAGCCCGTGTATGCGCTCGAAGGCTCGATCGCGATCACGGGCGCGCTCGTGCAGTGGCTCCGCGACAATCTCGGCTTCATCCAGCAGTCAGCCGAGATCGAAACCCTGGCGCGCAGCGTCGACGACAATGGCGGCGTCTATTTCGTGCCTGCGTTCTCGGGGCTGTACGCGCCCCATTGGAAGGAGCACGCGCGCGGCGTGATCTGCGGCCTGACGCGCTTCGTGAACAAGGGGCATATCGCGCGCGCCGCGCTGGAAGCGACGGCCTTTCAGACGCGTGAAGTTCTCGATGCGATGGTGAAGGACTTCGGCGTTGCAATCAGCGAGCTTCGCGTCGATGGCGGCATGGTCGTCAACGAGACGCTGATGCAGTTCCAGGCCGACATTCTGGATGTGCCGGTCGTCCGGCCGCAGGTGATCGAAACAACTGCTCTTGGGGCGGCTTACGCGGCGGGGCTCGCCGCCGGTTATTGGCAATCGCTGGACGACATCGTCGAAAACTGGACCGCGAGCAAGCGCTGGCATCCGGCGATGGATCGCGCTCAAGGCGATGGTCTCTATCGCTTCTGGCAAAAGGCCGTAACGCGTTCGCTCGACTGGGCGGAATAAGCTTCACCGATGGGCACCGCATTTGTGAGGCGCTTCACGCCTCCTCAGGATGAGGTCGAGTGATATCAATGGCTTGGACCTCATGGTGAGCTTGTCGCGGTTCGGCAGGCTCTCACCGTGAGGCCATGGGCTGAAACAGCTAAGCAGGGTTCGCTGATCTGACCAACGGATTACCATCGTGGGGAGCCGCTCGCTCCACGTTCGTCATCCCGGAAAGGCGAAGCCTTATCCGGGATCGTAACGGATTGAAGCGCCGATTTTTTTTGCGATCCCGGCTCGCGCTTCGCTTGGCCGGGATGACGGCGGCGGCGATCGGTTGGCGCGCCTGCGAAATCCTGCTTAGCCGAGACTTTTCTTGTTGGCGATCGCTTGCGCGTACGCTGCCTCGTACTGGGGAATACTGTGCTCCCAGGAGAAATCCTCGGCCATCGCCGCCGCGATCATCATCGCCATGTGGTGCGGCCGGTCGAAGTAGGTGCTGACCGCCCAGCCGACGGTATCGTGCACGGCCTGCGCTGTCGGCTCGAAGAACTTGAAGCCGGTGCCATCGCCCGTTGCCTCGTCGTACTGGCGGACCGTGTCATTAAGCCCGCCGGTGGCCCGGACGATCGGCAGCGTGCCGTATTTGAGCGAATAAATCTGGTTGAGGCCGCACGGCTCGTATCGCGACGGCATCAGGAAAAAATCGACCCCCGCCTCGATCCAGTGGGCGAGTGTCTCATCGTAGCCGATGTAGCTGCCGACGCGTCCCGGATAACGCCCGGGCAACGGCCCGAAATACCATTCGAGGCCCTTGTCACCGGCGCCGAGGATCGCGAACTGCACCCGCATGGTCCCCAGGATGCTCTCAATGGAGGCGGCGAGCAGGTCGAGCCCTTTCTGCTCGACAAAGCGTGCGATGACGCCGATCAACGGGATTCCCGGGTCGACGTCCAGCATCATGCGTTCCTGCAGCGCGGCCTTGCAGGCGGCTTTCCCTTCCATCGACCTGGCGTCGAAGCGCCTGGGGATCAGGGGGTCCGCAGCCGGGTTCCATGCATCGCCATCAACCCCGTTGAGGATGCCTAAATAGTTGCCGCCCTTGTCGTTGAGCACCGGAGCGAGCCCGGCCCCGCCGATTTCGTTACGCGTCTCGACCGCATAGGTGGGGCTCACCGTCGTCACCAGATCGGCATAGACGATGCCGCCCTTCAGCATGTTGATGCCGCCGAAGTCCTCGAACTTGGCCGGCGTGAAGTTGGCACGCTGCAATCCGAGATAGTCGTAATCCGACGCTGGGTATTTGCCCTGATGGCCGATATTGTGGATGGTCAAGACGCTCGCCGCGCCGCCCAGCACCGCGTCGTCCCAATGCCAGATCTTGAGGTAGGCCGGGGCCAGAGCGGTCTGCCAATCATGGGCGTGCACAATGTCGGGCGCGAAGCCCATGTCGTGACACAGCTGCAGCGCCGCACGGGTGAAGAAGCCAAAGCGCCGCGCATTATCCCCATAATCCTCCATGTCAGGATCATGGTAGATGCCCCTGCGCTCGAAATACTGATTTGATTCGATGAAGAAAAACCGCACCCCGGCAAATGTCGTCGTGAAGACCGCACACCATTCTTCGGTGTGGCCCATCCAGACCCCAAGCGGTCTTAAGAACGGTTCGATCGCCCAGCGGTGGACATCGATCGACGAGTATTTCGGCAGGACAACGATGACGTCGTGACCACAAGCGCTGAGATACTTGGGCAGGGCGCCGACGACATCGGCGAGTCCGCCTGACTTGATGAACGGGACCCCTTCGGATCCGAGGAAAGCAATCTTGAGAGGGGAGGCCATGCGGGTTCCTGCTGGGATGCACGTCGCCGGATCATCTGCCCGTTAGTCTTTGTCGTCCACCTGATTCT
>CAWIVD010000013.1:0-150000 GCA_963839435.1 uncultured Alphaproteobacteria bacterium | reverse complement strand
GTGTGGTGGGTAGTTTGACTGGGGCGGTCGCCTCCCAAAGAGTAACGGAGGCGTGCGACGGTAGGCTCAAGCTGGTCGGAAATCAGCTGTCGAGTGCAAAGGCATAAGCCTGCCTGACTGCGAGACCCACAAGTCGAGCAGAGACGAAAGTCGGCCTTAGTGATCCGGTGGTCCTGAGTGGAAGGGCCATCGCTCAACGGATAAAAGGTACGCCGGGGATAACAGGCTGATGACCCCCAAGAGTCCATATCGACGGGGTTGTTTGGCACCTCGATGTCGGCTCATCGCATCCTGGGGCTGGAGCAGGTCCCAAGGGTTTGGCTGTTCGCCAATTAAAGCGGTACGTGAGCTGGGTTCAGAACGTCGTGAGACAGTTCGGTCCCTATCTGCCGTGGGTGTAGGAGAATTGAGAGGAGCTGTCCTTAGTACGAGAGGACCGGGATGGACACACCTCTGGTGGACCTGTTGTGGCGCCAGCCGCAGTGCAGGGTAGCTAAGTGTTGAAGAGATAACCGCTGAAAGCATCTAAGCGGGAAACTCGCCTCGAAACAAGTTCTCCCTTGAGAACCGTGGAAGACCACCACGTTGATAGGCTGGATGTGGAAGCGCGGTAACGCGTGGAGCTGACCAGTACTAATAGTTCGATCGGCTTCATCGCTCTCATTAGTCAATGCTCACTCCATGGAGTGAGTTGACGAAAAGACAAACCAGATCATTCTGAGCACAAGATCAGCCGAAAGGTCGGCTTGTGATCCAAAACATCCTTCGTTTGCCTGGTGGTTATAGCGGAACGCCCCCACTCGATCCCATCTCGAACTCGACCGTGAAACGTTCCTGCGCCGATGGTACTACACTGTGGGAGAGTAGGTCGTCGCCAGGCATACCAAGGATGTTAAAATCCCCTTCGCGTTTTAATCAAAGCCCCGTCTTCAAGACGGGGCTTTTTTTATGCCACTATTCGATCACAATCGAAGGCGCTGGCCGCGTCGCCTCCTTGCTCGCCAGACGTTGCCACAACGCCTCGGCCATCGTCTTGTAAACCTTCGCATGCGGTGAAAAGGGATCGGAAGCGACGATCGGATGGCCTGAATTGGAGGTCTCCCGTATCGCCATATGGAGCGGCAATGCGCCAAGAAATGGGACCCCAAGGCGCTCGGCCTCGTGATGAGCCCCGCCATGGCTGAAAATGTCGGAGCGATGCCCGCATTTTGGGCACAGGAAATAGCTCATATTCTCGATGATGCCGAGCACCGGCACGTTCACGCGCTTGAACATATTAAGCCCCTTGCGTGCATCTATGAGTGCGAGGTCTTGCGGCGTGGAGACGATAACCGCGCCCGAAAGTGGCACTTGCTGAGCCATGGTGAGCTGAGCGTCACCGGTGCCGGGTGGCATATCAACGACAAGCATATCCAACTCGCCCCACGCGACATCCTTCAGCATTTGTGTCAACGCCGAGATGACCATCGGGCCGCGCCAGATCATCGGGGTCTCTTCCTCCACGAGAAAGCCGATGGACATCACCTTCAAACCATACTTCTCGATAGGAGCGAGGAGATTATCGCCGATGAGTTCGGGCTTGCTCTTTATAGCGAGAAGCCGCGGGATTGAGGGACCGTAAATGTCCGAATCCAAGACGCCGACGCGGAGCCCGTTTTCGTGGAATGCGAGCGCCAGGTTGACTGCCGTGGTCGATTTCCCCACTCCGCCCTTTCCCGAGGCGACTGCGATAATGTGCTTGATACCGCCGATGCCTCGATCAGACGCACCTTTCTCTGCATCTTCTTTGGTGTCTGCCGTTAGCGTGACCATTGCGCCCCCCACTCCGGGAAGAGCTTTCACCACGGCTTCAGCAGACTTTCGGACAGGCTCATAAGCCTTCGCGTCCTGTTGGGGAACCGTAAGCGCGAAGTAAACCTTGCCCTTGTTTATAACGATCTCTGAAAGAATGCCCAAGGTTACGATATCCTGACCGTTTGGCGCCTTGACACTTTTTAGAGCCTTCAAAACATCGTCTTTCTTGAGAGTTTCGGTCATCGAATCCCGCCGGTGAGATGGTTGAAAAGGTTAAGCAAGCGATTGATCTCTATCTAATGGGTGGCGCGCGATTGCGAAAGTCATCAGATTGAGATTCATAGTCCAAGAGCCGCCTGTGGTTGAGTTACCCCGGCGAAAATTTTCAGAGTTTGCGATCGTCCCCGATTTGGAGGTCGAAAACCCACAGGCGACGGTCGACGGCGCGATCATCTCTGCGAGGCCGTTGACATTCATGTTGCAGCTGAGAAGCCGCTCGCACGGCCTGCGCGACGAACTTCGAGGAAAAGCTCAGGAAGTGCGGTCCATGATAAGACCTTTTATACGACCGGCGCCTCGTGAGCGTAATGGTCATCAAGACCGAGAAAATGGGTATCCCGCATGTCGCTTAGGTTTCGAGAACTTGCTCGCCGCTTCGGCCGGACCTTGGTCGGTCGCATGTGGGAAATCGCCTTGTTGCCCTTTCCGGCGCCGAGCGCATCTTATATGAGCAGGACGTCAATGCCATTAAGCACGAGGATCCACGGACACAAGGGCTCCAGGTAAGTGGAACAGGTAGCAGGCGTTATCCTTGCGGGCGGTCGTTCCCGCCGGATGGGAGGCGGGGATAAATCCTTGCGCGCCCTCAATGGCAAGCCATTACTTCGCCACGTGATCGAGCGGCTTGGCGGGCAAGCGCTGCCGATCGCGCTCAATGCCAATGGCGACGCTTCCCGCTTTTCTCCTTTTGGGCTTCCTGTGATCCCGGATGCGACCACGGACTTTGCCGGACCGCTCGCGGGTGTTCTGGCCGGACTGCGATGGGTGGCCGAAGCAACGCCGGACGCGCGCTTTATCGTGACTGCGGCCTGCGACACGCCTTTCTTCCCCTCGGACCTTGTCGAAAAACTGCTGGCTGCAACAGGGGAGGGCTATCCCTGCATCGCGCTCGCGGCTTCGGGTGGAAAAGCTCATCCGGTTTTCGGGCTCTGGCCCATCGCTCTTGCCGACGATTTGGCCTTGTCTTTGGAAGCGGGCACAAGGAAAGTGCTGCATTGGACAGATCGTCACCCGCATTTTATCGTAGAGTTCGCCTTCGCGGATTTCGGGGGAACTCTTGTCGATCCTTTTTTCAATGCCAATACGCCTGAAGACCTGATCGAGGCGGAACGCTTGCTGACGGTGGAAGCGCCATGACAGCCCCTCTTTTTGGCGTCGTCGGCTGGAAAAATTCTGGCAAGACCACTCTTATGGTCAAGCTTATCGCGGCTTTCACCGCGCGCGGCCTGAATGTCTCTGCCGTAAAGCACGCCCACCATGCGTTCGACATCGATCACGAAGGACGCGATTCCTTCCGCTATAGAGCGGCGGGCGCTCAGACCGTCGCCATTTCCTCCCGCGCCCGGTTCGCCATCATGACTGAACTTCGCGAGAGGCCGGAACCAACTCTCGAGGAGCTTGCCGCGGCCATCGATGGAGCGGATTTGATATTGGTGGAAGGTTTTAAAACGGAAAAGCATCCAAAGCTGGAGGTGCGCCGTTTGGATGCACGCGATAGGACCCCGCTTGCACCCGGCAATCCGTCGATTGTTGCGATTGCCTCCGATTTCGCCGTGGAGCGCAGTTATCTGCCGATGTTCGGGCTCGATGATACGGAAGCGATCGCTGATTTCATTCTCGACCACCACCAGTTGCACCTTTCGAACCGGAGCCGCTGCACGTGATCGCTGCCGACGATTGTTTCGCGTTTCCTGAGCGCAGGCTCCTTCACGAGGAAGCCATTGCACTTTTGCGAGGTTTCATCGCTCCGGTACCGGAACAGGAAACGACAAGCGTCTTTGCCGCAGTCGCCCGCGTTTGCGCAGAAACCGTAAGAGCGCCGCGCGCGATTCCGGCGCACACGAGCGCCGCTGTCGATGGCTATGCCTTCGCCTTCGAAGATTACAACGTAAGAGAAGGGACGGTTTTCCCGATCGCAGGTCGTGCAGCCGCAGGCGAGGCGATGCAAAGTGTCGGAGCAAAGTGTGGGGCGGTCCGCATTTTCACCGGCGCGATAGTGCCGGAAGGGTGCGACACCGTCGCCATGCAGGAAGACTGCCGCATCGAAGGCGGCACTTCCGTCTTCATTCCAGGCGGCCTGAAGCGGGGCGCGAATTGGCGGCTCGCCGGAGAAGATGTGGCGGAAGGCGCGGCAATCCTTGAGCCTGGCCATCGCCTTCGCCCCCAAGATATCGCTGCGATTGCCGCGGGCGGCTATCGGAATGTTATCTGCTCGAGAAAGCCCCGCATTTGTGTGTTCTCGACAGGAAACGAAGTGCTTCAGCCTGGAGCACAGTTTGAGGAAGGAAGAGTTCTACGACGCCAACGGTCCCATGCTTTCGGGGATTTTCACGCCGCTCGCAGCCGATGTGACATTCAAAGGCAACCTCCCCGACAATCACGATGCCGTTCGCGATGCCCTGCAAGCCGCCGCCCTTGACCACGATGTGATCATCACGTCGGGTGGGGCGAGCCTGGGCGACGAGGATTACGTTATCTCCGCGCTCAGGGAAGGGCATTCGCTAAGCCTGTGGCAGCTTGCGATCAAGCCCGGGCATCCTCTGGGCGTCGGCAAAATTGGATCGTGCTTTTGTTTTGCTTTGCCCGGAAATCCGGTCGCGGTGATGGTGTGCGCGCTTCTTTACGTTTGGCCGGCGGTGCGCCGGTTGAGCGGAGAGCCATGGATTGAGCCGCCCCGCCTCGTTCTGCCCGCAGGTTTCGAGATCCGCTCCCGAAAGCTGGGACGGCGCGAATTTCTCCGTGGTTGGCTCGAAGACGTAGATGACAGGATCATCGTCAGGAAATACGAGCGCGACGGCTCCGGCCTTATTTCTTCCCTTCGGGCGGCCAGCGGCCTTATTGAAATCCCCGAGAACCTGCCCGGCCTTTCAAAGGGCGACAGCGTGAACTTTATCCCCTTTTCCGCGTTCGGAATTTTATAAAAGTGAAATCGCCCTCATTTTAATGCACAATGGGATGCGGGCATAGAAGCATGCGTCGTAGAGTTGTGAGTTGCTTACTCACCTGAGGAATTCCGGCGCGCCTGGGTAATAAGCAATCGAGTGGAGTTCATATGGCGCTTCCGGCAACGCGTAGCGGCTCGTATTCACCCCTGATGATTGTCTTGCTGAGCGGCCTCAGCGTGCTGGCCTGGATATCGACATATTCGGGCATGCTGCAGTTGATCGCAGCGAGTTCGGGCGACATCGGAATACCCGCGAAAATCGCAATCGGGCTCGCGGTCTTCATGCTTCAGGGAATGATTGTTTATATCCTTGATGCGTTGTTTTCAGGTCAGCTCAGGCTTGTGCTCTATCCTGTTTACATCGTCGGCTATATCATTCTTGTCTTGATTTCCGTTGCCTTCGCCTTCGGCTTTTATTGGCGTTTTCTCGAAGCGGGGGCGCAGACCACGCAAGCAGCGGGCTCCTCTGTTTCTCAGGTACAGCAGGAGTTGCAGGCAGGGCAGAGCCGCCTTGAACTTCTCCAGACCACGTTGACGGCGTTGAGCGCGATCTCATCGCAAAAGGCTGAAACCGAGCGTGTTAGCGGACGAACCTGTCCAAATAGCCGCGCGGGAGACGGTCCGCGAAGACGGCTCCGCGATTCCGATGCCCAGCGCTTCCAGTTTGCGAGCAACCTTATCGGCACCCGGACCAGCGCCGTTAAGACCGATATCGAGGACCTGAACAATGAGCTGCAGCGCGTCCTGAAGAAAGACCCGTCGACCATCGATCCGGAGACTGGGACGAGAACAGCGTTTATCGAAGGTCTCAACGGGAAGGTCGGGCTTGTCACGACACGGTTCAACGCACTTCGCAGCGACCCGCAAATCCGGCAAATCCGGGATGAATTTCAGGGCCGCGCCAAGCAAACGGTTTTTCCCGATGACCGCGGCGGAACCTTCCATTGCCCGGACGGGCAGCTTCAAACGGCGCTGAACGGCGTTGTGCGGTCCATCGACGATCTGCCGGAGCTGCGAAAGCCCGAGCTGCGCTCCTCCGAGGGCTCCGAGGCTGTGATCGAAGCATTCAGGCGGCTGTCCAACACCGCGATCGGCCTTATTCACGGCAAGCCGCCGCCATCGCCGGAAGAGATCAGGGTGCGGCAAAGCCAACAGAAGCAGCCTTCGGGTCCGGTGGCACTTTCCCCAGAGGATGCGGGCCTTAGCGACCGCGATTATATCCCGCTTTTGATCGCGATCTTCGTCGACGTTTGCATCTTGCTCGTCTCAGTCAATCGCCCGTTCGGGCCGTTCTTCAATCTGGGGCAGGATTTGTCCCGGGCACGGCAGAGTGGGCCGATGCAAGGTGTCCTGGAAACATTCTATCGCGCGTTTCAGGATGAATTTCACCTGCCCGACGGCGGCCTGCCGACGCCGGTCGAGCTGGTCGCTCCGCTCCAGGATGTGGTCTTCGACTATCGAGGGGACTATTACGCGGCAGTCCCTCTCGACTACCGCGAGCAGAATTATGAGCAATGGGCCAAGGCCAGGGCGAATGCGCCCAGTTTCGAATTCGACCCGCGCGCTCGAGCGCTCGCGCTATCTCGCCGCCATCTTCGCCGTTCTGGAAGGCGAAAATCTCGTGCGCCTGCTGGGCGTTGAGAGGAGAAGCCGGTTCGATCGCAATCTGGACGGGCTCGATGAAGACACTGTCAGGGCCAAGCTTGACAAGCAGGGCAGCATGTATGCCCAGGCCGATGCCTTCCGCATCTACAAATTCCGGCCCGGAAAATGGGCCGACCTTCTGATCCAGACCGTTGGGGCCGCTGCCGCGCGTCAGGATGCCGACGCGCTCTCTCGCAAGGGCAACGAGGTCTTCGCTGGCTGGCTTCGCGGACGCCAGACGCTGTCGGCGCTGCCCAAGCGCTCGGATCAAGGGAGCGGCCGAATTACCGCCAGCGAGGAAAAAAAGCAGATCGAGGACGCGCGTCCGCGCGTGCCAGACAAACGGACGGACTAATACAAGCGGCAATATGCGATGGGTTAATGCAAATTAATTGGGTTCGTTTTGCAAAATGACGGTAAGTAACTATTCAAGTAACTTAAGAGCGTACTGCCAAGGGCTGCCTTGGGCAACGCGTCATGACTTATAGCGGAAACTTCTCCCCTCAATTCGCCCGCTTGCCCATGAGAATCGGGCTTGGACGTGACTTGATTGCTTCGCTTCACCAATTCGTGCGCGTTCGTCTTTCCAAGGCGAGGCGAACGATCTATATTAGAGGGGCTGGTTCGCCAGCTATGGCGATAAATGGATATCGTAATAAGCCTATCGGACCCGGGGGCGGTACCCGGCGCCTCCACCACAAGCTGCTCTTTCCTTGGCGGAATTCAATCAAGCGGCTTTTGATGGGGGCGAAATAGGATCGACGAGGGTGTAAAGGGTAATTTTTCGCTCGGCATGGTTCCGCCGTTTCGGGCCATTCTAATAGTTGCAAACGACAACTATGCTCCGGTTGCTCTCGCTGCGTAATGCGGCGCGACACTGGGAATCTCAAGTCCTAACGGCGTAGCTGCTGTTGGGCGCGGTCGGCGGCGCCGGGCAACAGAAGGCCGCCACTTTTCTGCATGACCTAGGCGTAGAAGCGGAAATGCCCGAAGATCTTATCCGGTACGAGGCTCTCGTCCTAGACGCGCTGCGCGGCGTCGTGCGCTCGGTCCTCTTGCGTGTCCTCAAGCGCGGCGTTCCCGGCGACCACCACTTTTTCATCACCTTCGATACCCAGGCCCCCGGCGTCGGCTCTCGAAGCGTTTGAAGGAGCAATACCCGCAGGAAATGACAATCGTCCTTCAGCACCAATTCTGGGATCTGGTGGTGACGGACGACCGCTTCGAGGTGCGCCTCTCGTTCAACAATATTCCGGAACGGCTTGTGATCCCCTTCGGCGCCGTCCGTATCTTCCAGGACCCAAGCGTTCACTTCGCGCTGGCTTTGCGCCCCCCTGAGGCAGAGGCGGCAGAAAAGACGGGCGGCGAAACGCCCCTTTTGTCCGCGCCCGAGACCAAGCGCCCCGCCTGCAGCTCCGAACGAAAACCTTGGCCAGCTCGATCGGGAAATCGCTACCGCGGCAGTCCTCGGAAACGAGGAAGAGCCCCGTCAGGAGCGTCAAACGGCCGAGGTCGTTAGTCTCGACAAGTTTCGCAAAAAATAGATCGCGCAGAAGTTGTGGAGCTTATTCCCTCGCGAGTGCTTTTTAATTCATTAGTCATAAAATCGTGTCGTCTCAGCAACATACACGCGAGAAAGCGGCAACACCAGGGCAGTTTGGGGGCTGACGAGACTGCTGCTCTTCGCTATCTTTGCTGGAACCGCAAGTTGTGGCTGTAAAGCCTCTTCCGGCGAGGGAAGGTGCTTTCGGAGCACAACGACAGGGTGGGCAGTTCTTGCCCTGTCATCATTATACTACCGAGACATTGGAGGGGATTAGATGTCACGCCTTATAAAGCAAATCGCAGTTGCCAGCCTCGCTCTGACAATCGCGGCGTCAAATGCAAACGCGAATTTGCTCGATAGCTTCTTCGGCGGCCTTTTCGGCCCAGGGGGAAACCGTACGGCGGGCCCCCGGCAGCATGTAAAAATCCGTGGTGGCTTCAATCCCGGTGACATTATCGTCAGTTTCGGCGACCGGAGGCTCTATTATATCGAATCGAAGGCGACCGCCATCAGCTATGCCATCGCTATCCCCAAGGAAGAAGCGAGATGGTCGGGCGTGAGCTACGTCAGCCAAAAGCGCGAAATCCCGTTTGGACGCCAACAGCGGATATGCGCCGTGAGAATCCAACGCTTCCTTCATATGTCGCCGGCGGCGATCCGCGCAATCCCCTCGGCACTCGCGCACTCTATCTTGGCAACTCAATGTATCGCATCCATGGAACGGATGCTCCTTGGCTGATAGGGCAACAGGTTTCTCATGGATGCATCCGCATGTATAACGAGGATGCGGCAGATCTCTTTCGCCGCGCTAGAGTTGGCGCCAAGGTAGTTGTGACTTGGAACCACGTGAGCACGATGTAGAGGCGCAGCTCTATAGATGAATTCTACAGGGCCGGGTAACCGGCCCTTTTTGTTGAATGCAGAGAAGTGTATTACGATCGTAATAGTGATAGCCAACATAACGATGTGCGCGAGTAGATGCCAAAATCGGCGCTTTCGAAAAGAAAATAGCCTATGCCTATACAGATTTTAAACTTCTTTCAATGCGATGATAGAAGACTTTGAACCCGTTGTGGTTGTAAGGCTTGATCGTTTGTCCAAAAATGCAACCAGAATACAATTCTGCTACAGTGGAAGGCAGTAGAACGATTCGCAATCCGGCTATGTTGCTGCTCATCTTAACTGGACAGGTGCTGCAAAAAAGTGCGATCTCTTACTAGGAATGTCGGCCATTCTCGGAACGGTGTAGGGGAGCTGCTTGTTGGTGACAAGCGACTAGAGAATCTGCGTGGGACAACCACGTCTTTTACACGGGGTGACCAAAATGCAAAAACTCGCTCGCGATGCAGGTAGCATGCAGATCGTGCTGGCTCAACCTCGTGGGTTCTGCGCAGGAGTGGTCCGCGCCATTTCGATCGTCGAGCGTGCGCTTGAGAAATACGACGCCCCGGTTTTTGTCCGTCATGAGATCGTTCACAATAAGCACGTTGTTGAAGACCTGAAGGACAAGGGCGCCCGCTTCGTTGACGAGATCGACGAGATACCGTCGGGCGCCGTGACTATTTTCAGCGCCCATGGCGTCTCGAAGTCAGTCGAGACTTCGGCAGAGACCCGCTGTCTTCCCATCATCGATGCAACCTGTCCGCTCGTGACGAAAGTGCATCTGCAGGGAAAGCGCTACGTGAGCCTGGGGCGTACCGTGATTCTCGTCGGGCATGCGGGACATCCCGAGGTGGAAGGCACGATGGGTCAAATTCCGGGTCCGGTCCATCTGGTGCAAACGGAAGACGATGTTTCCGCATTGCCTATCCCGGTGAATGCCCCGGTCGCCTACGTAACTCAGACGACGCTTAGCATCGATGACACGCGCGGCATTATCGACGCGATCAAGCGTCGGTTTTCCAACGTGGTAGGGCCTGAGACAAACGATATCTGCTACGCGACGCAAAATCGGCAAATGGCCGTCCGAGAACTGACGAAAATCGCGGATGTCATCCTCGTCGTTGGCGCCAAGAACAGCTCGAACTCCAACAGGCTTCGGGAAATCGGCGAGGAGGCAGGTGTTCCGAGCTATCTCCTGGCCGACGGAAGCGAACTCAAGCCGGAGTGGGTGCGAGGCGCTCAGGTCATCGGCTTGACTGCGGGAGCTTCTGCTCCTGAGGCCATGGTTCAGGACGTCATCGCAAGTCTACGGCTTCTTGGGCCAGTCGATGTAACGAGCCTGCCAGGGGTCGAAGAAAATGTGGAGTTCCGCTTGCCCGTGGAACTTCACGCCTTTTAACGGCCAGGGGAACGCATCCCGTTCCGCTGGATTCATCTATTGAAATCGTCTACGCGCGTCCGCGCGACTTTTGAATTGGAGCAGCACTATGGTCTTACCGTTTTTCCAGGAAAGACGGATTGGCGCCTATCTTCTCAAGCAGAAGCTGAAGGGCCGGAAACATTATCCCTTGGTGCTGATGCTCGAGCCGCTGTTCCGGTGCAATCTGGCCTGTGCAGGATGCGGCAAGATCGACTATCCCGACTCCATCCTCAACCGCCGCCTGACCGTGCAGGAATGCCTTGATGCCGCGGAGGAATGCGGCGCTCCGATGGTGGCAATTCCCGGTGGCGAACCGCTGATTCATAAGGAGATCGGCGAGATCGTTAAGGGCCTTGTTGCCCAGAAACGCTTCGTCTCGCTCTGCACGAATGCGCTTCTGCTTGAGAAGAAGCTTCATCTGTTTGAGCCGTCGCCCTACCTTTTCTTCTCGGTTCATCTCGACGGCCTAAGGGATCATCACGACAAGTCGGTGTGCCAGCCGGGCACTTTCGACAGGGCGTTCACAGCAATCAGGGCAGCGAAAGCGAGAGGTTTCAAGGTCAACGTCAACACGACGGTCTTCGATGATTATAAACCGGAGGAACTCGCCTTCTTCCTCGATTTCTGTAAAGACCTCGACGTTGGCGTCTCGATATCGCCCGGTTACGCCTATGAGCGTGCGCCCGATCAGGAGCACTTCCTCAATCGCCGCAAAACCAAGGAACTGTTCCGCCGGGTTTTCGCCCTCGGAAAGGGAAAGCGCTGGACGTTCTGCCACTCGCCTCTCTTTCTGGATTTTCTTGCGGGCAACCAGCAGTTCTCATGCACGCCTTGGGGCATGCCGACCCGCAATATCTTTGGCTGGCAGAAGCCCTGCTATCTAATTGGCGAAGGCTTCGTCAAGTCGTTTACGGAACTGATGGAAACGACAGACTGGGACAGCTACGGCACTGGCCGTTATGAGAAATGTGCGAACTGCATGGCGCATTGCGGCTACGAGCCGACTGCTGCGCACGCAGCTATTTCCAATCCGCTCAGGATGCTGGCAGTCGCGTTGCGCGGCATCCGCACCGAGGGCCCGATGGCTCCTGAAATTCCGCTCGAGAATCAGCGGCCAGCGTCTTACGTGCATTCACTCCACGTTGAGCGGGAGGTCCAGCGGATCCAGAAGACTGAAGAACGGACCGAGCGCTTGACGGCAGCGGAATAGGGATTGGTTCGCCCTGCGGGCATCGTTCGCAAGGCGAATGATTTCACCGAGGTCCTGGGGCCTCCGCGTAAGGGACCGGATCACAGCAAGCGCGTCGGTCGTGCCATTTTCGCGAGCACCAACCGCTGCGCTAACCGGTACCGACCGATGAGCCGGATCGATGATGACTCTCAGGGCTGCGAAAGGCAGTCCGTAATGCTCTGCGACTTCCGCTGCTGTGCCTGATTCCATGTCAACGGCGGCGGCGCCTGTGCCTTTCCACAGCGCTTCCTTCTCAAGGACAGTCATGACCGTCGCGTCGGCAGCGAAGATGGGGCCGAAAGCGGCGTGTTTGAGGGCATTTCGCAGCGACTGCGACCAGCGCGGGTCTGTAAGAAAGCTTGCCTTCGCAGTGACAACGGAGCTGGCGACGACGACGTCCCCCGGCTTCAGCGACGGTGACAGTCCACCCGCCACGCCGAAACTGATGATCCCCCTGGCGCCTGCCCTGGCAAAAGCGTGAAGCTTTTGGTGATAGACTTCGCGTTTTTGCCCATAAACCGCTCGAACCCCTGAACCTTTCGCGATGCGCGCTTCAAAGGCCATGCCAGCCGCCACGATGACTGGAGCGTCGTCGAAAAGCATCTTCATTGGAGTAGTTCCGCCCGCCTCAGAAATGCCCGCAGCAAAGAAGCGCTGCGCAACAAAGGGCGTATACAAAAACTCGCCTTCGAGGACAAGCAAGCTTAACGAAAGGTTAAGTGTTGTCCCCGAAGCGTGACACGCAAAGCACAGAAGCTACATGCCGAACATTACAGGCGATCGATTCCCAGCCTTGAGATTACGATAGCGCGCGAGCGCCCAGAGCGGGAAATATTTCCCATAACCATGATAAATAAGATAAAAAACCCGCGGGAAACCAGGAGCGTTATGCAGCACCTCACGCCAGGTGCCGCTCGCGTCTTGGGTGGCCATCAAGTAAGCGATACCCCTATTTACGGCGGGATGATCCACCTCTCCTGCGGCCATCAGCCCTAGCAGTGCCCACGATGTTTGCGAGGGCGTACTCGGAGATTTTTCGTAGCCTTTGTAGCCGAGCTTGTAGCTCGAGCCGTCCTCGCCCCAGCCCCCATCTTCATTTTGGATGGAAAGAAGCCAGGCAACTGCGCGTCGCATGGCTTGTGCGGAATGGCTTACGCCGGCAGCGTTCAGCGCGCAAAGCGCCGACCAGGTGCCATAAATGTAGTTCATGCCCCAGCGGCCAAACCAGCTTCCATCCTTCTCCTGGTCGCTCAGAATGTAATCGACGCCGCGCTTGAGCATGGGGCTCGATTCGGGCGTCTCTCCCAGTTGCGCCAGCATTGACACGCAACGTGCGCTTACGTCGACAGTCGGCGGATCGAGCAGCGCGCCATGGTCCGAGAACGGAATGTTGTTCAGATAATGATGCGTGTTGTCGGCGTCGAATGAGGCCCATCCGCCGTTCTTGCTTTGCAGGCCGGCGATCCACTCGCGCCCCCGGCTGATAGCGGTGCCGTGGTCCTCGTGGCCGCCAGGAAGGTTCTGCGCCCGATCCAGCGCCATGACCACCACTGCCGTATCGTCGAGATCGGGATAATGCGGATTGGCATATTGGAACGCCCAGCCGCCCGGCCTCACATCAGGACGCTGGTCGGCCCAATCGCCCTTGACGTCGAGGACTTGCCTCGGCTTCAGCCATTCGAGCCCCTTGGCCGCGCTCTGACGTTCAGCCTCGCCCCCGGCTTCGAGCAGGCTGTGGGCGGCAAGCCCCGTATCCCAGACCGGCGACACGCAAGGCTGGCAGTAAATCTCGTTCTCGGTTTCGATGAGGAGCTTTTCAACGGAATAGCGGGCGATGGCGCGGTCCGGATCGCTCTCGGGGACGCCCAGCGCGTCGTACATCATCACGCTGTTGGCCATCGCCGGGAAAATCGCGCCAAGTCCGTCTTCCCCGTTCAGCCGCTCCTTCACGAAGGCGACAGCCTTCCCTACGGCGATGCGGCGTGTCGGCGAAGGAAACAGCGGTTCAACCACCCGCAGCACCTTGTCGATGGCCGCGAAGGTCCAAAACCAGGTTCGGTCCTGATGCTCTGCTCTCGGCCGCATGCCCACCGTCTTCGGCGGCGTGAAGAACAACTCGTCCAGGGTTACGCCGCGCTTGTTCCGCGCCACAGGTTTCAACGCAGCCAGCACGTAAAGCGGAATCATGACGGTGCGCGCCCAGTAGGACACCTTCGTCATGTGGAACGGAAACCATTTCGGCAGCAGCATGATTTCGACGGGCATTACCGGGGCCGCGCGCCATGTAACCACGCCGTAAAGAGCGAGCAGGATGCGCGTAAAGACGTTGCTCATCTCTGCGCCGCCGCGCGAAAGGATCGCTTGGCGGGCGCGCAGCATGTGCGGAGCGTTGATGTCGTCGCCAATCATTTTCAGCGCGAAGTAGGCTTTCACGCTGGCGCTCATATCGAACGCGCCTTCATGGAAGAGGGGCCAGCCGCCATGCTTGCCCTGAATGCGGCGGAGGTAGGTGCCGATTTTTGCCTCGCGCTCAAGGTTCGCCTCCTCGCCCAGGTAATGTGTGAGGAGGATATATTCGGCCGGGATCGTCGCATCGGCCTCGAACTCGAAGCACCAGTGCCCGTCTTCCTGCTGGTGGCGGCGAAGCGCTAGCGATGCTGCCCGGATGCGATCTTCAAGCTGGCTGCTCGCAGGTTCGCCTTCGGCTGACTGACTGGCTTCGAAACGCTCAGCCTCGTAGTTATCATCCTCGCGTATAGCGCGTTCGCTCATCTCAGTCATGCTTGCCCTATTCCCTCATTGCCAGCCGGGCGGCCCGCTCGCCCGAACGGATCGCCCCTTCGATGGTCGCGGGGAGGCCCGTCTGGACCCAGTCGCCCGCGAGAAAAAGGTTGCGCCAACCTGTACTTGGTTCCGGTCGCAAAACATCCTGACCGGGACTAGCGGCGAAGGTTGCCCGCTTCTCCTTAACGATCTGCCAAGGAGGAAGCTCCGCCGAAAGCCCCGTTACAGCCGCAACATCCCGCCACAGCTCAGCCGCAAGTTCCTCGCGGGGGCGATCGATCAAGCGATCAGCTCCGCTGATTGTGATAGACAAACGGCCAGGAAATGAAAAGATCCATTCGACTGTGCCGTGAATGAGGCCAAGGATCGGCGGAAATTGCGGCGGTGGCGCAACACTGTAATGCGCATTCAGTATGGCGCGGAACTCGGTCGGGGCAGTCAACCCGGGCACAAGCGTTTGCGCTACCCAGGGCGGCACAGCAAGGATAACACTTTCGCCTTCGCCGGACTGAAAACTCGCTATCGTTAAACTTGAAACTGCGGACATGGCCGGAAGCAAACTCGATCTCGCGAAGGCGCTTCCCGAATGCAACTGTCCCACCATGTTCGCCGAGATAAGCGAGCGCAGGGTCAATGAAAGCCGCCGAAAGCCCCTCCGCGACCAATGGCCTGCAAGCTGCGCCGCCTTTCGCGAGCGTGTTTCGCATCACCGCCCCGGCGAGCCTTGCGGAGCCCTCGTGCGGGTCGGTGTTGAGGGCGGCCAGCATCAAGGGTTGCCACAGCCGCTCATAAAGCGGCCCAGCGCCGGCGACAATGTCAGTAACAGTCTTCCGGCGACCGGCCCACATGAGCGGCGCGGCGGCGAGATAATCGAGTGGCTTTGTCCCAGGCACGCGCCGGCCGGGATCGAACAGCCAGGAAGGCCAGCGGCCCTCATTGATTTTGAGTGTCCAACGCTCGCCGGTCGCAAGATCGGCAAAGTCGAATTCGGCCTTCGCGGAACCGCAGAGTTTGTCCGCTCCGCCAATAAGGGTCAGGTACCGGATCGCCGCGTCATTGCCCGATAAAAGTAGATGATTGCCATTGTCGATGACAGCCCCGAAACCGGCATCAAAATAGGAGCGGCAGCGCCCGCCAGCTTGTCCCGCCGCTTCGTAGACAGCGACCCGGCGTCCTTGTTCGGCGAGCCGCACCGCGGCGGACAGCCCGGCGAGTCCAGCTCCAATGATATGCGTCGTTGGCGCGACCCTCCCCCCATGGGAGGGGGCGCGAGCCGAGCTTGCAGCATCGTTCCCTCTCCCGGGGGGAGAGGGCTGGGGTAAGGGGAGTTCCATTGCTAGATTATGAAGTGGCGCAAGACGATCATCGCAATTCGGGACTTGCTCAGGCGGACCCGTTCGCGCGGGGCAGACCAGCCGCGAGCCACCAAGCCCGCAAGGATGCTCTTATAGGCTTCGGACATGACGCGAGGTGTCCGGACCATCCTCCGGGGATGCGCGTTCATGATCTTGTCAGCTTCCGCGAAACGCCAGCGCGCCAACGCCACGATCCGTTCGCAAACCTCAGGCAGAGCAGGGCTGGCCAGGACTGTTTCGGGATCGGTGCTTGTCGATGCCAGCGTCTTTTAGGAATCTCTTCCGGCAAATACAAACGGTTGATACCCGCATCCTCGTCGAGGTCCCGCAGGATGTTTGTGAGTTGCAAGGCCCGGCCCAGATGCTCGGCAAGCCGCTGGCCTTCCTCCCTCGGCATGCGAAAAACGCGAACCGACAGACGCCCCACGGCGCTGGCCACGCGGTCGCAATAGAGATCCAAAGTGACGAAATCGGGGGCCTGGATGTTTTCGCGGACATCCATTTCCATGCCGTCGATGATGGCGCGGAAATCATCGCGATCGAGCCGCAAAATCTCGGACGGCTACGGCGAGGCCGGCAAGCCCCGGACGCCTTTCGCCTCGGTAGATGGCGTCGATGTCTCCTCGCCAGCGCTCGAGCCTCTGAAGGCGGTCTTCAGCCGGGCCTTGGTCGTCGGCGATGTCGTCGACCGCGCGGCAGAACGAGTAGATTTCGAACATCGCCTCGCGCTGGCCGGCGGGCATGATGCGCATGGCTGCGTAAAAGGAGCTGCCGAGTGCACGCCGCGACGCCTGGCCTTCCTCAGTCTCGACTTCAAGGACTTGGCTGGTCATCGATTCCCCGTAACGCAGCTGGCGCATTGCCCGGCGTAAAGAGACGCCGGCCGAGGGCGATGCTCGCTGCCGTGATCAAGTTGTACGCAAAACCCAACTTAGTCAAATGCACAGGCTGGCTAAAAGGATCCCGCTCCATCAACATCTTCACAAGTTTGCGCGCCAGCCGTTCGATGGCAGCCACTTCCAGGCTCAACCGCATATCCCGTATGCCGCGCGAGAGATCGGCGGAACCGAGGAGGTCCTTTGTTTTCGCGGCGAGTTCATGGATCGTTTTCAGCAAATCCGGCGAAGCCTTCGGGGCTGCCAGCGCTTCGACTGGGATGTTCCTCGCGGCAAGGCTGTCGAGCGGGATGTAAACTCTGTCGAGACGGCGATAGTCGGCCCCGCAATCCTGAAGATGATTGATGATTTGAAGCGCGGCGCACAGCGCGTCATTCGCGGGCCAGGTGGCGCGGCTCTCGCCATGTACATCGAGGACGAAGCGGCCGACCGGCATCGCGGAGTAGGAGCAATAGTGGATGAGATCGTCCCAATCGGCATAACGGTGCTTGCCGGCATCCATGCGGAAAGCCACAAGCAGATCCTGGCCGTGCTTCGGGGAAAGCCCGCGTTCCGTTATAGCGGCGCGCAGAGGAAGCGCGTCTTCAATCTCGTCGGTTTTCCCGAGAAGGGTTTCCTCGAACTGATCCAGCCTGCGGATCTTCTCGCTTTCGGAAAGCTCAGGATGATCCGCAACATCGTCGGCGGCGCGCGCAAATCGGTAGAAAGCCAGGATTGGTGGACGGTGCTGTTTGGAGACAAGGTGCGACGCGACGGGGAAATTCTCGTCGCGATGCGTCTTCTCGCCTGCCTCCCAAACCGGGCCCGCCGTCATGATACCTCCGCTCGGCGCGCCTGCACGCGACCTTTCCAAAGGCCGCCTCTGCCGCGCCAATGCTGCACTGCCGAATTGAGTGTGAATACCATATAAAGAGCCGCTATGACAGGAAGCGCCACAGCCCACAGCGGCGAGAGGCGATAAAAGCGGACGATCGGCAGAAACGCGAGTGACATCAGGCCCCAGGTCAAAGCGCTGATAGCCTGGGAAACGCCAGTGCCAAATATCGCGAAGAGAGGCGGCAGGAGATAGGTGAGCAACATTCCGGCGACTGCGGCAGCCAGCAGCAAGGGCGAGTAGTTGAGCTGGTCGTAAGCCGAACGCGAAACCATGCGCCGGATATCTTCCATTCCGGAGTAGGGCCGCATGCTGTGCACGCTGCCGGTCAATCCAAGCCAGATAGCTCCCTGCTTCTTCATGCTGCGGCCAAGGGCGCAATCGTCGATGAGGGAAGAGCGTATCGTCTCGATCCCGCCTGACGCTTCGAGTGCGTCACGCCTCACGAGAATACAGCCCCCGGCAGCCGCGGCAACCGCACTGTCGCGCCGGTTTGTCCAGGCGAAGGGATAGAGCATCTGGAAGAAGAAGACGAAGGCCGGAATGAGGGCGCGCTCGGCGAGGCTTTCGCAGCGAAGTTTTGCCATCAGCGAGGTCAGCACGAGAGAGCCTGCTTCGGCTCGTGCGACGAGGCGCCGGATGACGCCCGGCTCATAGGCAATATCAGCATCCGTTAGAAGGAGATATCGCGGTGGATTGTCGAGCGATGACGCTTGCGCCTACCCCCTGCTTCATGGCCCAGAGCTTTCCCGTCCATCCTTGCGGTAAGTCGCTCGCCTCTTAAGATCGTCAAGCGATCGCTCGCGCCGGTCTTTGCCGCGGCAGTGCGGGCGGCATCCGCAGTGCCGTCGTCGCTTTGATCGTCAACAAGGATAACCTCCAAGGGTCTTGTGTAGTCCTGGTTGAGGAGGCTCGAGATGCTTTTCGCAATGACTTCGACTTCATTACGGGCAGGCACGACCGCAATGACCGAAGGCCATTCGGTAGGACGCATGCGGAACGCCCATCTCATCACGGATATCGGCGCGCCAAAAACCGCCCCTTGCAAGGAGCAGATAGAGCCAGGCGGCCAGACCAAATCCGCTCAGCGCTAATTCAACTGTCATCCTGGTCCTGTTGCCATGCGCTTGGGTTTTTGCCTCCTAACATGGTTAACATATATGGGTAAGATCAGACGACGACTCCGTCGGAAATTGTAGGGCGGTGCTGCGTCCTGCACATAGACAACGCCCGCCCTCTTTGCGCGCGCCGGCTCTGAGGTGAAGAAGTGATGACGATGCGGCGGCGACGTGCGCCACATCACTTCCGCTTAACGTCGGCCCGGAGAGCTGCAAGCATACATCGAGGGAAGATAATCGAGGTTAAGACACGTATTATCCCAGCCGCTAGGCCTGAGGCGCCAGCCGTTGCAGTCCACGATGTCGCCGTTTACGGTCCGGCGCAGAGGGCAGTTATGTTGCCCTCCGCGGGCGTACCTTTGGCCTGCATACCCTTTATACGCTTTCGACTTTGCCTCCGCGGAATCTGGTGCAAGCTGCGACGCCGCAAGCAAGGCGATAGTTGCCGCCGCGAGGGTAAGCATTCTTCCTGTATTCATTGCATATCCTCCAGGGGAAGCCGGTTTCAAATTAAATGAGGAAGAAGGGCACGGGCAACGAGACCCATCATCCGGGTGGTCAGTTCGCGTCCATTTTTAACGCGGCGATAAAGGCTTCCTGCGGGATCTCGACGCGGCCGAACTGACGCATCTTCTTCTTGCCTTCCTTCTGCTTGTCCAGGAGTTTGCGCTTGCGTGTCACGTCGCCGCCGTAGCACTTCGCGGTCACATCCTTGCGAAGTGCCGACAGGGTCTCGCGTGCTATCACTTTCCCGCCGATAGCGGCCTGGATCGGAATCTTGAACAGGTGCCGCGGGATCAGCTCCTTCAGCTTTTCGCACATCATGCGTCCACGCATCTCGGCGCGCCCCCGGTGCACGATCATGGAAAGGGCGTCCACCGGCTCGTCATTGACGAGGATCGACATTTTCACAAGGTCGCCCGGCTCGTAACCTGTGATGGTATAGTCGAAGCTTGCATAACCGCGGCTAATGGATTTCAGCCGGTCGTAAAAATCGAACACCACCTCGTTCAGCGGCAGGTCGTAGACGACCATGGCGCGGCTGCCTGCATATGTAAGCTCTTTCTGCCGCCCGCGACGATCCTCACAGAGCTTCAGGACCGCGCCGAGGTGCTCATCGGGCACGAAGATCGTGGCCTTGATCCAAGGCTCTTCCATACGGTCGATCTTCACCACATCGGGCATGTCGGCAGGGTTATGCATCTCGATCCGGAGCCCGTCCGTCATAAAGAGATGATAGATCACGCTCGGAGCAGTCGTAATGAGGTCGATGTTGAACTCGCGTTCCAGGCGCTCGCGGACGATTTCGAGGTGGAGCAGGCCGAGAAAGCCGCAGCGGAAGCCGAAACCGAGCGCGGCGCTGGTCTCCATCTCGTATTGGAAGCTCGCGTCATTGAGGCGCAGCTTCGCCATGGCATCGCGCAAGTCCTCGAACTGAGAGGCATCCACCGGGAAGAGCCCGCAGAACACGACGGGTTGCACGGGCTTGAACCCCGGAAGCGCCTGCGCGGCCTGGCGCTTATCCTCCGTGACCGTATCGCCGACGCGCGTGTCGGCGACTTCCTTAATGGCTGCGGTGAAGAAGCCGACCTCGCCGGGCCCGAGCACGTCGAGCATCTCCTGCTTAGGCCGGAAGATACCAACCCGATCGATGGGATGCACCGCGCCGGTGGACATCAACTTGATGCGCATGCCCTTTTTCAGAAGGCCATCTACCACACGCACCAGCACCACGACGCCAAGATAGGGATCATACCAGCTATCGATCAGCATGGCTTTGAGCGGTGCCTTCGCGTCGCCCGTCGGCGGCGGAAGGCGCGTTACGATGGCTTCCAGCACCTGATCGACGTTGAGGCCCGTTTTGGCGGAAATCTCCACAGCATCATGTGCGTCGAGGCCGATAACGTCCTCGATCTGCTGTTTGACGCGGTCAGGCTCAGCTGCGGGGAGGTCGATCTTGTTGAGGATCGGCACGATCTCGTGATTGTTGTCGAGCGCCTTGTAGACATTGGCAAGCGTCTGCGCCTCGACGCCTTGGCTCGCATCGACAACAAGGATCGAGCCCTCGCACGCAGCAAGGCTCCGGCTTACCTCGTAGCCAAAATCCACGTGGCCGGGCGTGTCCATCAGGTTCAGCTGATAAAGCTCGCCATCCTTCGCGCGGTAATCGAGGCGCACCGTCTGAGCCTTGATCGTTATCCCGCGCTCTTTCTCGATCTCCATACTGTCGAGAACCTGAGCCTGGCCCGCCATTTCCCGGTCGGACATGCCGCCGCAAAGCTGAATGAGCCTGTCCGCGAGTGTCGATTTGCCGTGATCGATATGCGCAACGATCGAGAAATTGCGGATGTGCGCGAGCGGCGTCACGCCTTTTATGGCGGGTTCGCGGGCGGCGGCGTCTTGCGTGGTCGGGACAGTGGTCATGGAGCCTTACATAATGGAAAACAGGATCGGCAGGAAGCGCGCTCTCTTAAGGCGCAGCCTCCGCCAAGCCGGTTTATGCTAGATCCTCCCGCGGGAAGAACTGGTTTTACGCCGCAGCTACAGCGAGCGCGAGCCAACTCGCAATGGCATCGAGCGCCGCCTCCGCGGCTGCCCCATCTGGACCGCCTGCCTGAGCCATGTCGGGCCTTCCGCCGCCGCCTTGGCCACCGAGCGCTGCCGCCCCCGCCTTGACGAGGTCCACCGCACTATACTTTGTCGTCAGATCGTCTGTGACGCCAACAACGATCCCGGCCTTTCCTTCCTCGGTCACGCCGACAATGGCTACGATGCCGGATTTGATCTGCCGCTTGCCGTCGTCCACGAGGCTGCGAAGGTCCTTTGGCTCTATCCCATGCACTGTGCGGGCGAGCATCGAGACGGCTCCAACGGTGCGAACCGGGCTTTCGTTCGTGGCCTGCCCGTTTCCGCCAGCTCCGAGTGCAATTTTCTTTTTCGCCTCCGACAGTTCGCGCTCGAGCTTTTTGCGCTCTTCAAGCAGCGAGGCAAGCCGGCTCGGGACCTCGGATGGCTGAACCCGTAGAAGCTCCGCAGCCTGCCGAAGTGCCGCATCCTGAATTGCCAGATGGTTACGCGCCGCATTCGCCGTTAGCGCCTCGATGCGCCTGACGCCGGCTGCGACTGCGGCTTCCTGGACAACTTTGACGAGACCGATTTCACCGGTGGCTCGCACATGAGTACCGCCGCAAAGTTCCGTGGAGAAGACTCGGCCGCCCTTGTCGTCGTGGCTGGCCTCTCCCATCGAAACAACGCGGACTTCCTCTCCGTATTTCTCGCCGAAAAGAGCCATTGCGCCCGCTGCGATAGCGTCGTCCACTGGCATGAGGCGCGTCACTACGGAAGTATCCCGGAGAATGACGGCGTTGGCCAAGTCTTCGACGGCGGCGAGTTCTTCCTTTGAAAGCGGCTTCGGATGAGAGAAGTCGAAGCGCAGCTTGTCGGGGTCGACCAGCGAGCCCTTTTGTGTGACGTGCGTGCCGAGCGTTTCCCGCAGCGCCTCGTGCAAGAGATGCGTTGCCGAATGATTGGCGCGAATGGCTCTGCGTCGCGCACCATTCACGTGAAGCTCGACCGCGTCGCCGACCTTCAATGGGCCCTTCTCGACGGTACCGACATGCGCAAAGATTTTTCCAAGCTTCTTCTGCGTTTCCGTGACCTGGAAATGCACGCCCTTCGGGGCCATGATCACTCCGTGATCACCAACCTGACCGCCAAACTCGCCATAAAAGGGCGTCTGATTGAGGATGACGATACCGTCCTCGCCCTTCTTGAGCTGCTTTACGAGCTTGCCGTCTTTGATGAGAGCCAGGACTTCGCCTTCGGCGGTCTCGGTCTCGTAGCCGAGAAATTCAGTCGGGCCAACCTGATCCAAAAGATCGAACCAAAGTTTGTCCGTGGCTGCTTCGCCGGAGCCTGCCCACGCTTTGCGTGCCTCTGCTTTCTGCTGAGCCATCGCCACGTTGAACTGCTCGACATCGACCCCGACGTCGCGCGCCTTCAAAGCGTCCTGCGTAAGGTCGAGCGGGAAACCATAGGTGTCGTAGAGCTTGAAGGCGACATCGCCCGCCAACGTGTCGCCCGGTTTCAGCGCGCCTGAAGCCTCGTCGAGAAGGGTTAGGCCGCGCTCTAGCGTTCTGCGGAAACGAATTTCCTCAATCTTCAATGTCTCGCCGATGAGAGCCTGGCCGCGGTGAAGTTCCGGGTAGGCTTGTCCCATCTCATGGACGAGGACCGGCAAAAGGCGATAAAGCAGCGGCTCCTCCGCTCCCAGGATATGCGCATGGCGCATGGCGCGGCGCATGATGCGGCGCAGAACGTAGCCGCGCCCTTCATTCGAGGGCAGCACGCCATCCGCGATGAGAAAGCTCGACGCCCTGAGGTGATCGGCGATCACGCGGTGGCTCGGGAGCGCAGAGCCTTCAGCAGCGACGCCAGTGGCCTCGACGGATGCCCTGATGATCGCCTGGAAAAGGTCTGTGTCGTAGTTGTTATGGACGCCCTGGAGCACAGCCGCAACACGCTCCAGCCCCATGCCGGTATCGATTGACGGCTTCGGCAGGGGTTGACGGTCACTCTTGGAAATCTGCTCGTATTGCATGAACACGAGGTTCCAGATTTCCACGAAACGGTCGCCGTCCGCATCTTCGCTGCCCGGAGGGCCGCCAGGGATTTCAGCCCCATGATCGTAGAAGATTTCGGAGCATGGGCCGCAAGGACCGGTCTCTCCCATCGACCAGAAATTGTCCGAGGTCGGGATGCGTATGATCCTATCTTCCGGCAGCCCCGCGATTTTCCGCCAGAGCCCGAACGCCTCGTCATCTTCGGAAAAGACGGTGACGAGGAGGCGCCTTTTATCGAGGCCATACTCCTTGGTGACAAGATTCCAGGCAAGCTCGATGGCCACATCCTTGAAATAGTCGCCAAAAGAAAAATTGCCGAGCATTTCAAAGAAGGTGTGATGGCGAGCCGTGTACCCGACATTGTCGAGATCGTTATGCTTGCCCCCGGCTCGCACGCACTTCTGGGATGTCACCGCGCGCTTGAAAGGCAGTGTCTCCATCCCGGTGAAGACGTTCTTGAACTGCACCATGCCGGCGTTGGTGAACATCAACGTGGGATCGTTGCGCGGCACAAGCGGGCTCGACGGCACATGTTCATGGCCGTTCTTTCGGAAAAAGTCGACGAAAGTCCCGCGGATATCGTTGAGGGTGCTCATAACTAATTTCATTTCCAGTGGGCTAGCGCGGTGTTCAATGTGGGTGAGGAACGTGCCCGCGCCAGAGATAAAGCATATTGGCTATGAGAAGCGATATAGCAAATTCTCGTTACGGAGCAATCAACCCACAGCAATCAAACGGGCGCCTTGCACCAGGAAAATTCCACTTGGTTCATTTCCTGGACAGCTATCGGCGGCCCCCTTTGCGCGCCGGCACAGCCTCTTCGGATTCGGCCACGTCCCCTTCGCCTGTATCTTCGTCAGCGTCGGTTCCGTCAAGGATGCGCGCCGCGATCAGCCCGGCATTCGCTCTGATTTCGCGCTCGATGGCTTCGGCAACTTGCGGGTTGTTCTTCAGGTAGAGCTTGGCGTTCTCGCGACCCTGTCCGATGCGCTGGCTGTCATGGGAGTACCAGGAGCCTGATTTTTCGACAATGTTGGCTTTTACGCCAAGGTCGACCAATTCGCCCGTCTTCGAGATGCCCTCGCCATACATAATGTCAAATTCGACCTGCTTGAACGGCGGCGCAACCTTGTTCTTGACGACCTTGACGCGGGTCTGGTTGCCGACAACCTCATCGCGTTCCTTGATCTGTCCAATACGCCGGATGTCGAGCCGCACGGAAGAATAAAACTTGAGCGCGTTTCCACCCGTCGTCGTCTCCGGATTGCCGAACATCACGCCGATCTTCATGCGGATCTGATTGATGAATATAACGAGGGTGTTCGATTTGGAGATGGAGCCTGTGAGTTTGCGAAGCGCTTGGCTCATGAGGCGGGCTTGCATGCCCGGCAGCACATCGCCCATCTCGCCCTCGATCTCCGCCTTGGGCGTGAGCGCGGCGACTGAGTCGACCACAATCACGTCGATTGCTCCGGAACGAACCAGCGTATCGGTGATTTCAAGCGCCTGCTCGCCTGTATCCGGCTGTGAAATGATAAGCTCTTCGAGGTTGACCCCGAGCTTTCTCGCATAAACCGGATCGAGCGCGTGTTCCGCGTCCACAAAACCGCAAGCGCCGCCCTTCTTCTGCGCCTCGGCGATGGCATGGAGGGCAAGCGTCGTCTTGCCGGATGACTCCGGCCCAAAAATTTCAATGACGCGCCCGCGCGGCAGGCCGCCGATGCCAAGAGCGATGTCTAAGCCCAATGAACCTGTAGAAATGGCTTCCACCTCCACGGGCTTTTCGTTCTTGCCAAGCCGCATGATGGAGCCTTTACCGAAATTCCGCTCGATCTGGCTCAGCGCCGCTTCGAGGGCTTTCTGCTTGTCCATGATAGTAAGATTCCCTTCGATGACGCGGAATGGCGTATCATTCATAAATCATTGCCCTTTGTTATTTCATAGCGGTCATGGACTTGCAAACGACACCGAATGTACACGTTTTGTTCCTGTGCGCAAGTTCAAAATCGGGCCCTCTGCACTTCACCTTTTCACAAAAACGAGCGATCGCGTCGCCTCATCAAGAACGAGGCAAAAAAGGTCAATCGCAAATGGGGCGGCACCTTGTAATCAAAACACTTCGGGCTGACATAGGCACGGCTCAGGCTTGTTTCGATCTTAGTGAGTTTTTCTCAAGGGAGGCGCATATGAAAAAGATGGTTTTTGGTCTGGCGCTGGGAGCGTCAATGCTTTTCGGTTTTCAGCAGTTGGCGGTGGCTGCGCCCGTGACGGCACCGGGGAGCCCTGCTGAAATGTCGCTCGGTCAGATGAGCGCTGCGGAACCGGTCTACTACGCGCGCCGGACTACGGTGGTGAGGGGCGGTCACGGGCATGGCTGTGCAGGCGGCCGGCGCTGCGTAGGCGGTTACTACCACGGGGCCTGCCGCAGCTGGGCAGTCTGCCGCTAAATTCGTAGAATGAGGTAGCCGTCTCTTTCTTCGAAAAAGGCGCTTAGCTTTACGGCATCGGCGACTTGCCCAGAGCCGCCGCTGCCTTCACGGTCTCAGCCAGCTTTTTCAGCGTGAAAGGCTTCGGCAGGAAGACGAAGTTCTCGTCCGCGCTCAGGTTCTTGCGGAACGCCTCCTCAGCATAGCCCGACATGAAGATGATGCGGATATCCGGATTGCGCTGGCGCAGGTGGCGCAAGAGGGTTGGGCCGTCCATCTCAGGCATGACGACGTCGCTCACGACGAGATCGATTTTGCCATTCTCGCGGTCCATCACCTCCAGCGCTTCGACGCCGCTCGCGGCTTCCAGCACCTTGTAGCCACGAGTGGCAAGCGCACGGGAAGCGAAAGAACGCACAGCATCCTCGTCCTCGACCAGAAGAACCGTCCCCTGACCTGTCAAGTCCACGACCTTATCAGGTGCCTCGGCTTTGTTTTCGAGGGCCTTCAGGTCCTGTTCCGTCTCGATATAGCGCGGGAGATAAATACGGAAGGAGGTGCCACTGCCAATCTCGCTGTCGACGATAATGGTGCCCCCGGTCTGCTTCACAATGCCGTAGACGGTGGAGAGGCCAAGACCTGTTCCTTTGCCCACTTCCTTTGTCGAGAAGAACGGATCGAAGATTTTCTCAAGGTGTTCGGGCTTGATGCCGGTGCCGCTATCGCGCACCTCGCACGTGACATATTCCCCGCGGTCGAGCCCACGGTCCTTCAGGGCAAGCGATTCACGCTCGCTGACATTCTCTGTCGTAATCAGGATTTCGCCGCCGTCCGGCATTGCGTCGCGGGCGTTCACGGCGAGGTTCATGATCACCTGAAACAGCTGCCCCTCGTCGGCCTTTACAAACCAGAGATCGCGCCCGTGTTGAACCTTGGCCTTGACCTTTTCGCCGAGCGTCCGGCCCATGGTTGCCTGGAATTCCTCGATCACATCTGTGATTCTCAGGATGGCGGGGCGCAAGGTCTGCTTGCGGGAATAAGCGAGGATCTGCTTGACGAGTTCGGCCGCCCTCGTCGCGTTGTTCTTGATGTTCATCAAGTCTTTGAACGCCGGGTCTGAGGCGCGGAAGCGGCGCAGGAGAAGGTCGGAAAAGCCTATGATGGCAGTCAGAAGGTTATTGAAATCGTGGGCGATTCCGCCTGCAAGCTCGCCGACCGCCTGGAGCTTCTGCCCTTGCACCGCCTGTTCGTCAATCACCGGGGCCGTCCCTGTCTCGACCGCCGTGACGACGAGATTACTGTCGTTTGCGGCGGGGAAGACAACGATGCGCACGCGCCGGTTGAGGGATCCCTTGAGAACCGCTTGCAGTTCCACAGGCCCGGAAGCCGCGAGGCCGCTCGCGGAAAGCGACGCGATCTTGTCGCGGGCATTCTGTGATGAAGTCTCCGCCAAAAGCGACGCAAGCGACTTGCCGCTAAACTCTGCGACGGCAGAGCCTTCCTCCGAATTTTCGCCGAAAAGGCGGCGGAATTCATCATTCGCCGCCTGGATGACACCCCTGGCACTTGTGAAGGCCATGGCTGTTGGCGCACGCGCGAGGATCGCCTCGAAGGATTCTTCAAGGCTCGCCGTGGAGTGGTCGGCGGGCGTGACAATCCAGGTTTGCCCTTCGTTGATGTCCGCTCCGAGGTGCAGTGATGCCGGTCTGGCATAACCGCTCGCATTGATGATCTGCACGGGGATTGCGCTGCCCGCTTTTGCGATCATGTCGCGAAGCCTGGCGCGGGTCAGCGGATTTCCTCGCCTTGTGCGGAAAAGCGACCACGCCTGCTTACCGGTAGGCTCGCATCCTGCCAGCTTCTCGAAGCCCTTGTTGGCGCCCTGGACAGTCAGGTCTTTGCCGACCGAAAGAGCCGGGACAGGGAGCCTGTCGAGACCTGGCATCGGCTTGTCCCCATGAACCGTCTTTTTTGCGTTTTCGATCTGCCATATCAGGAGCGGCAAGCGTTTTCCCTGCTCTAAGAAAGGCGCCACCTTGAGCAGCACGGGATCGATGCTTTGGGAATTCCGGATATGAATGATTTCCGCATGAGCCTTGCCGGCGGAGCCAGCCGCGAAAAGACGGAAAATGGCCGCCGCGGCCTCTGGATGCCGTTCACCGAGCCTGGAAAGATCATGATTGTCGCCGAGGCCATCCACTGCATTCAGAAAAGCTTCGCTGCTCCATTGGACACGGCCCCTGCCGTCGGTGACGGCGACCGCGGCCGGCAGTGCCCCGAAAAGCCGCTGAGTGCGCTCATCGGAGCCGTGATCCAGCTTCACATGCAGCTGTCCCGCCGCAAAAAGCACGGACACCGCCGCGCCAAGACCGGCTAGAAGCGCAAGCGCGATCTGCCCATATCCCGCGGCGGACAGCGCAATTGCGCCAGCCGCGCCAAGCCCAAACGCGACACTATTCCAACGCGGATTCCAGTGTGCGAAGGCCGTAGACTGCACCGCCATTTTTAGAAACCTCGTTTTTGGCCGCGACTATGAAATGATTCGCCTTACGCAGGGACCTGGGCGTGTAAAGCAATCTCGGCGCTGGGAAAGTAAAAAATCTCTTGCGAAGTTGCGTCCGGTCGCCTCTTTTGCACCAAAGCAAGGGCATTTCATTGTCGTCCGGCGTGGTTGAGCGTTCGGGTACTTTGACAAAAGGGGGATCGAATGGGCTCCGCAGGCTTTATCATTGCCGGATTTGTCGTTCTTGCATTGGTTGCTGCTGGCGTCGGCTTCTACCTATATCAGCGAAAAGGAAATGGGGATACGGCACGGCTGTTTTCACCGCGTTCCCGGAGGCTGGCTTATGTTGAGCGGACCGCGCTTGAAGGGGGCCGAAAGCTCCTCCTGGTCCGGCGAGATGATGTCGAGCATCTTATCCTGATAGGGGGGCCTATTGATCTTGTTGTCGAGTCGGGCATACGCCCGCAAGCGATTGCAAGCTTCCCCGTGAAGGAAGCCAGTTCGGCGCCAGCGCCGTTTGCGCCTTCGGTGTGGCCGCTCGCAGATGCCGTGTCTGTGGAACCGGCTGTGGCGTCAGAGCCACAATTGCCTGTTTTCCCCAAGGTCAAGGAGGGAGACAAGGCGCCTGTTCTCACCCCCGTGCCGGAAGCTGAGGCGGCGGAATAGAGCCTCAAGATGCTGATTAGTCCAGATCAACCCGCTTTTGATCGGAATCGATCGAAGGCGGAAAAGTTGATCGATTCTAAAGTGCTAGAGCAGCTTATCCGCGTCCGAGGACGCGGGCTGCTCTAGGGGACCAAGATCGTTCTCACTCGGGCAGCTTAGGCTTTGGAGACGCCAGCCGCGCTCCTGATTCAAGGTTTGCAGCGCTGGCTGCGGACGTTTGTCCTTCTTTCCACAACGCTCTTACGATAAATTGGCGACATGATTTTGTGGGCTCAGAGCCGGGGCAATTCATTATGTCCATCTGGGGGAAGCTGACAGGCGCGGCAGCGGGGCTCGCTGTCGGTGGGCCGATCGGGGCGCTTATCGGCGGCGTCGCGGGGCACCTCGCCATCGATCATGGGATCGGTTCCCGCTCGAATCACGACAAGCAGGTTGCCTTCACGGTCGGCGTCATTGCTCTCGGGGCGAAAATGGCAAAGGCCGATGGCGTTGTGACGAAAGATGAAGTCGACGCCTTCAAAGAAGTTTTCAAAATACCGAAAGGCGAAGAGCACAACGTCGCCCGCATTTTCAATCTGGCAAAACAGGATGTCGGCGGGTTCGAGATCTACGCGCGGCAACTCGACCGCCTGTTCCATAATGATCGGCATCTCCTCACCGATGTCATGGATGGGCTGTTCCACATCGCGGTTGCTGACGGAAAGCTTCTGCCGAGCGAGGACAAGTTTCTGTCCGAGGTTGCGAAAGAATTCGGATTCAGCGACGCCGAATATATGAGCATCAGAAGTCGCCACTGGCGGTGCGAGTTGTACGATCCCTTTAACGTCCTGAATGTCTCGCCGCTCGCCTCCGACGCGGAACTCAAGGTTGCGTATCACAAGCTTGTGGCAGAGAACCACCCGGATAAATTCGTCGCGCGTGGCGTTCCGAAGGAGTTTGTGGAGATAGCGACGAAAAAGCTCGCGGCGATCAACGCGGCTTACGAAGAAATCAAGCACTCCCGGCATCGAGCAGGGCGTGATGAAGGCTGAAGCCCCGGTTTTGAAAGAGCGGCTCAGGCATCAAACTCGGGAAAGATGAGTTGGCGGCCGCAATCGCTCATCTTCAGGAGCGCTGCCGAAGCTCGCCTTGCTGATGGACGAAGCAGCCTGACGTAGTGCCGATATCGGCATTCTGGCGCGGCATCGCGCCCAGCTACACTCCAAATCGCGGCCGGGAAGTTCCTGCTTCCGTTCCCACTAAGTACGTGTGCAACTTACACGGCAGTTAAGGCCGTGCTCAACCTTCGGAACGCGCTGGACCTCTCATTGCCCTGGGCCGAAGCGTGTGCCTATAAAATCCATCCCATTAAGGTGCGTCTGTCCGGCTGTCATTCGAGCGCAATTGAATGCGCCGCCGAAGCTGGCGGCGTATGATGAGAGATTGTGGCGGTCTAGCAACTCATTAGCTTATTTTTTCTCCGGCGGATAAACCCTTTATTGTGGGTAGAGGTTAGGTTTTGCTATCTCAAGTTGTGTGTGGTTCGCACACGCAGAAGCGCTCGTCCCGCGTAGGCTTCACCAGACGGGGACATCCACTCATGAGCGCTTTCGCGAGGATTGCCGCTACCAGTTTCCTCTCCACTTTGCTCGCTACGCTATTCCCGCCGGTAACGGCCTCGGCCGCAGACCCGGAGAACGCAACCGGCAAACCGACTGTTGATCAGTTGGAGGGCGCCTCGCGATGGACTGTCTCAGTCGAGGCTATCGTTCTGGAACGCATAGGCGGTGTAAACAGGACTCTTGTTGAACGCGTGCCGGGCAGCGAACCATTCGACAAGACGCTTATCGACACAGGCCCCGAAGCCTTCAACAGCAGCCAGTTTCAACAGGGGGTTTCCGCCGGGCCGAAAATTGACCTGATTTACCGCAGCGACGCCGGCTACGGCGTGGAGTTGTCATATTTCAATATCTTCAATCAGAGCGCCACCAACGCCACGGGCCCTGACACACCGGCGGACTGGCTGGTGATGAAGGCTCCCGGCATTTTCTGGCAAACGCAAGATTTCCCATACCAGGCAATGGTGTGGAGCAACACCACGAATCTTTATAGCGCCGAGGCGAACGGGCGGCTGGCTCTCTCCAGCCATGTGACCGTGCTGGCCGGGTTCCGTTGGCTCCAGCTGAATGACACTCTGCAAGGGACGTTGAGCCCGGCGGATCTCGCTCAACCGACGTGGAAAAACAGCTGCAATCCGTACAACTGCACTCTTAATGACGTTGCTCAGGCGTCACTGGGCGGCCTGGCGGGAAATTATCCTCCCTTCTGGACCACAAACACAGCGAACAACCTCTATGGCTTCCAGATCGGCGTCGATGGAAAGATATTCGAGCTTGGCCGCTTTTCGGTTAATGGGCAGATCAAGGTCGGGGTCTTCGACAACGATGCGGAGCAGTCGACGGGAGTCAGCCTTGAGAAGGTGGTCTATCAGGTGAGCGCCACGGCCAACCACGCCGCCTTCGTCAGCGAAGCCGCCCTCCAGTTGAAATATCACCTTATGGACGGGATGGCGCTGAAGGCAGGCTACGAAGTGTTGTGGCTCGACGGCGTAGCTCTGGCGCCAGGGCAGATTCAGGAAACCCTCACAACTCCGTCGAGCGTGCCTGTGCATGCGCTCGGCGTCAACTGCGGTGCAAATGTGCTTTTTCAAGGGTTTACGGCCGGACTGGAATATTCGTTTTAGAGAGATCTGCCGGTCCGCCGTTAGGGGAGAATGCATCAGCTGACGGCTGCGGTGGAACGCGATGAAAGGCCAACACGATGCCTGCTCTCAAGACGGTCCTGGCGAGGAGCGCTCTGTTTTGCGGCGCTACGGCGGCGCTCTGGATGTTGCCGCCTTCCACATTCGCTCAGCAGCCCATCAGCACACCGATCCTGGCATCCGACCCGAATTTCAGAGACCTTGCCGGGCCCGCGGGCGGAGCCTATGGCGGCTCGGGATACGCCGACACCACGAGCAATGGCGGTGTGATGCGGACCGGAGTTTTCTACCGCTCCATGGCGTTGACCAACCTCAGCACCGCCGATTGGACCACGCTCTCCTCGTTGCATATCGTCCTCGACATCGATTTGCGGACCCCCGGCGAGATCAATAATACCACAGTCCCCTCGGGCCCCATGAATGGACACGACCGGGTGCCGGAAGGAGCAGCTTGGGTGAACGTCAATATCTTGGGCAACCAGCCGCCGACAGCCTCGGGTGTGCCTCTATACCAAAGCTTCGTCACCAATACGGGCGAAGCCGCGGCCTTTGGCACGGCCTTGCGCGACTTGGCCAACGTATCCGGCCCAGCCCTGTATCACTGCTCATACGGCAAGGATCGCACCGGATGGACCTCCATGCTTTTACAGACGATCGCCGGTGTGCCGTCGGTGACCATTATGCGAGACTATCTGGCAAGCAGTAATTATTTTGGCCAAACGGTGGTTCAGCAGCAATGGCTGCAAGCCGGACTTAATCAAATCACTGCGTCCTATGGGACGATGAATGCTTATCTGACGCAGGGCCTCGGCCTTACCCAGGCAGACATCTACGTTCTGCGCGCCAAAATGGTCTACTACGCGGAACTGCCTGGGCAGAGCGTATTCAGCGGCAATGCCGCCGCCGGCGCCCTGCTTCTGAATGAGTTGCAGAACTCTCCGCTATCGGGCCACTATACCGCCTTTAATTACTATCTGCAGTCGGCCATCGATGCAGGCACGCTCTCTGGCGCCGAGACGCGCGTTGGCGGTCAGATCTATGCGGATGCCGCCTCCTATCTGCTGCGTGAGCCTCTTTGGATCGACGACGCGATCTCGCCCTACGCGGCAGGCCAGGAGCTTGGCGCGGGGCAGGGCCGTGTTTGGGTGGCGGGGAGTGCCGGCACTTTCAATTCTGAAGGCGCAGCAGGTATCGCCGGCAGCTTTGAACACAGCGCAGGCACGATCATAGGGTCCACCTACCGCATCGACGGCCAGACATCCGCGACCGTGGGCGTTGGCTACAATTCCGGGACGGTTGGAAGCGCTGGGGCCAGCGCCAACGTGAACATGGGCGTGCTCACGATTGGTGGACGCTACGGAATTGCAGCGCTTGAGGCCGGTCCTTATGTGCTGGCGCGCGCGGATGCGGGCTGGGTCGAATATCAAAGCGCGCGGGCGCTGGGCGACGGCCTCGGGACCGCGCTCGGCAACACCACTGGTGAGATTTACAGCGGTTTGGCTGGCGCGGGCTATGTCATGCGCATGGCTCCGTTTACGGTCACGGCACAAACGGGGCTCCGCGTCACCGGCGTAGCTCTGGGAGGCTTCGACGAAAGCGGCAGCGAACTTGCCTTGGTCGTCAACGGTATCAACTACACGTCTCCAAGTGCCTTGGCCAGCTTGCATCTTGCCTTGGACCAGCGGCAGTCGGGCGACTGGACGATCGCGCCCTCCGTCAGCCTCGCCTACGAGCGTATGCTCGGCGATCCCCGGGCCGAGAGTTCCGGTACGCTTTACGGTTACACCGTGAACCAATACTCGGCCTACGACAGCCCCGATCTCATCAAGGCCGGTTTGAGTATCACGGCCCAGCATGACGCATTCATCATCGAGGCCAAGGGCAGTGCCGTTGCTGGCGACGGTGCAAAAAGCATGGGCATCAGCGGGGAGTTGTCTCTCCGGTACAGTTTCTAAGTGGAGTGCTTCCGGGGGTTGCCCGGCTATGCTCCGCCTTATCTGCTTCGCGCATGGCGGCATTTGCGTCCGCGTGCCCCCACAAGCGATTATGCTCCGGCGCCTGAAGCGGCGGCTCCAAGCGCGCCGCACGCGATCCTAAAACATCGCCCGCTCAATCGCAGGCGGGCCTCCAGGCCCCCATTTTGTATGCGCCCGGCGGATGTTGGCACTTGCATGTCAAATTATCCCTTACGTTTTCGTCCGCATTTCTGATCCTGAAGATCTTCGGCGAAAACTCCTTGCCGGCGGGTTAACGAGAGCTCCAGCCCGCTCCAACCCCTCATAATGCTGGGAAAAACACCGGACGCGACGCCATCGCGGCCCCCTGCGCCACCGCTCTTCCGGCTCTTCGCAAGCGTTAATTCGCCATGCCGAAACATATTTAACGGACTTTTGCGCGTCCATTTAATGAAACAATTCCGGCATTTAGTTCTATTTAATGGGACGTCACAGGCGAAGGATAGCTGTTTAATTTCAACGTGCTGTCGGATTTACTTCCGGCCGGGAAGCAGGCTTGGCGGGAAGGTATTACGGCAGGAATAAAATGGTTGTTAAGCAAAATGGTGAGCGGAAATAAATCCGGCGCACTCCTGTTAACCGTCTTCGGTTTAATCAATCTGCGCGCGAACGAAGCGTTTACTAAAACGCGTGTTTTTGAGCGCCGTGCAGGGGCAGTGACGGGAATAACGAAGCCTGTTGAAGCATCCCGCATTTGGGCGAACGGGGCCGTCACCGTGATCGCCGCCCGGAATGCCTCGATGCAGTCCGGTGCGGTCGATTGCGTCACAGCCGGCTTTGATTGAGCGCACGCCCGCCAGCCGTGGCGCTGGCATAAACACGGGGCTAACAAGGATTCCTCGACATCTGTGCCGAAACCTTAACGCAAGGTCAATCAGCTAGGCCTAGACTTGTTTTAGCAGTCTCATGAGGATCACAATGTCTCTATCCGGGGTTTCGGGTACAAGCTTGGCAAGCATCTTCGCACAGCAGCGTCATGACTTTCAAACTCTTGCAAGCGCAGTCAGTTCCGGGGACATCACGCAAGCACAGCAAGCTCTAAGCGCCCTTCAGGCAAACGCGCAAACATCCCAGACTACGACCGCATCGAGCGGACAAACGTCGCAAGGCAGCTCTGGACTGGGCGTGCAGATCAAGACGGACTTCTCCACCTTGTCGAGCGCTGTTCAATCCGGCGACCTCACCGGCGCGCAGAAAGCGCTTGCGTCTTTGCAGCAAGATTTTAGTTCGGCCGGCCAAAGCGGCAGCGATGGAAGCCAAGCGTTGCAGGTCCACCATCACCACCACCACGGCGGAGGCGGCGGAACCACCAGCACAGCCAGTTCAGCAACCTCCACCACAGGGGACCAGACGAGCAGCACTTCCAGCACGGGCGACGCTTTAGCTCTCGTCAATGCTCTGTATACCGATAACCAGGCCTCCTCCTCGAGCTAGGCCCAAAACGTGCCTCGGACGTGATCCGTAGACCGGCGCCAAGTTTCTATAAGGCC
The DNA here is from genome assembly GCA_963839435.1 of uncultured Alphaproteobacteria bacterium. Taxonomy (GTDB): domain Bacteria; phylum Pseudomonadota; class Alphaproteobacteria; order Rhizobiales; family Rhodomicrobiaceae; genus Rhodomicrobium. Next base: position 114,771 of record CAWIVD010000013.1, on the reverse strand, counting down.
ATTGCAGTCACTAGATCGGTAGGGCAAATCCATGACATCGACGCTAAGTTCTTATTTGCTAGTGGCAAATAATATGAGCACGTATCAGAAGCTCACGGAAGCTCAGCCCAGTGTTAAACTGGCGACGGCCTACTACAATGCCAATATCGGCAACGTGCAGAGCGCCAGCGATCTCGTAAGCAATTATCGCTTGTTTTCTTACGCGATGACGGCCTTTGGGCTTGGGGATATGATAAGTTATGGGAAGGGGCTCATGCTGAAGGTCCTTCAACAGGGAATTGGAAGCACAAGCAATCTTGCCTACACCCTGAACAATCCAAATATTCTCGCTTTCGCGAAAGCGTTCAATTTCGTCACGAATGGGACCAGTACGACCACAACGGCTGCTGCGACGACTGATGTTGTGAGTAAATATGTCAACCAGTCGCTCGATACAAATGAGGGCCAACAAAATCCTGCTTTAAAACTGGCATTGTATTTTCAGCAAAATGCTCCGGACATAACGACCGTCTATAATATTCTTGCTGATAAAGATATGTTGACTGTCGTACAGACCGCTCTTGGTCTTTCGCAATACATGTCTTATGAAGATATCGACACCCAGGCCAATCAATTGTCGAACGCTATTAACATAGCAGATTTCAAAGATCCAACAAAACTGCAGAACTTCGTCGAGAAATACTGCGCGATGAACGATGCAAATAATCCAACCTCAGACACGACAAATGTACTTCTTTTGTCGTCGGACAGCAGCATGGGCATTAGCACGAGCCTGCTGTCGAGCATTCAAAACCTGCCGCTTGGCGGGTTCTGATGGCGATACCCCTGGCCGCTACACCCGACGATCCGGCTCAGCGGCAGCCTCATGCTGCGCTCGGTAAAGCTTTTGAGGCCCAGGGCAATCTGGCCGAAGCCGCCGCTCACTATGAGGCCGCGCTCAATTTGGAGCCCTGGTCTATCGACAGGCTTTGTGATCTTGCGACGATCTTTTTCAAGATGATGCGCTTCGATGAGGCTGCCACGCTCTATCGCGCGGCGCTGTACGTCGATCCGCGCCATTGGCCGGCGCGCATCAATCTTGCCCTTACACTTCGCTCTGCGCATCGCTTTGGCGAATGCAAGGATCTCCTGCTGGAGCTTGCAGCCGAGCAGCCCGGCAATGGCTTCGTCTATAATCAACTCGGCAAACTTTATGCTCTAGCCCAAGAGTTCGAAAAGGCGCTTGGGTTTTTCCAGCAAGCCGCCGCGCTCGATCCTCTCGATTCGGATAGTCTTTTTTGGATTGGCGGCGTCAAAGAAGCGATGGGCGATCGCGACGCGGCCAAGGCCGATTTTGCCCGTGCCGTGCAGATCCAGCCTTTGTTCAAACAGCCGGCGCGGCAATCGCCGCCCGCCTTTTCGGTGCTGCTGCTCTGCGCGCCGACGGCAGGCAATACGCCGGTCACCTATATCGCTGCTCAGTCCGCCTATGAGACCCAGCTTTTGCCGCTGGTGCCCGATGTTTCCTATGACGCTGGGCTCTTGCGGCGGAGCGGCCAGATTCTGTTCAATCTCATATCGGACGCGGATCAGGCCAGCGATCTGCTTGCCTTGGCCGGGGATCTCGTCGATGACATCGATCTGCCCGTCATCAATCATCCCCGCAAGGTCCTGCAAACGGCACGCGATGTCGTCGCCGCGCGGCTGCAAACGATCGAGGGCTGCCGGGCGCCCCGCACAGTCCGGTACGCCGCAGGCGCTGATACGCCGCCGGAGAGCATTCAGTCCTCAATAGATATGCCCTTTCCGCTGCTCGCGCGGCCAGCCGGCACGCATGGCGGCGATGCTTTTGAGAAAATCCAAGACCGGCTTGCCCTATCGGCGTTCAGCGAGCGCCACCCCGGAGCCGATCGTTACCTCATCGAATATATCGATTATGCGTCGCCGGACGGCTACTTCCGGAAATATCGCTTCATTTTCGTCGACGATAAGATCCTGCCATACCACCTGGCCATCGGCCATGATTGGAAAGTGCATCACGCCACAACCGATATGATCAACCAAGCCTGGATGCGAGACGAGGAGCAGGCGTTTTTGGAAGAACCGCGAGCGGTTTTCGATGCGAGGCAGTACGACGTCCTGCGCGCGATCCAAAAAACGGTAGACCTCGATTATTTCGGCATCGATTGCGGGCTGGACCGGGCCGGCAATGTTGTTGTCTTCGAAGTCAACGCGTCGATGCTGGTCCACCAGAACAACGAGAGGTTTCCGTATAAGATTCCGTTTGTGCGCGCCATCAAGCAGGCCTTTGATGACATGCTTCTGAAGCGGCGCGCGACGTCCGCTGGCCGAACGTGCGAACCCATCTCGGGCGCCGTACCTCCGAGCGAAATCTCACCCCCGGTTTACGCCGCTCAATGAATGCCGGGCGCAGCAGTCCCGCCCCCGGAAACGCAATCCATCTCCAGGCAAGGCGCCGCGGATGCCCCGCCTGCTCATAAACCTCAGCCGGAGGCCTATCGTTCGCGGAGCGCACCAGGCTTAGGCGAGAATCCTGGCGGCGACGCCGATCAGCGCGCCAAGCAGGAGGATGGTGGCCGCGAGTGCCTGCACCGCGAAACCGCGTCCCCGTTTTTCCGCTGCCTGCGTGTAACCGACAAAATACAGGATACGCCCCAAAATCCAGACAAGGCCGATCGCCGCCGCGCCCATGTCGCTGACGTAAAGCGCAAACAGCCAGAGCGACGGCAGGAAGATCGGCATCCATTCAAGCGTGTTAGCCTGCACGCGGAAATAGCGCTCGAAATCGGGCTGGCCGGAAATCGCGGGCGCCTTGACCCCGAATTTCGCGCGCGCCCGAGCCACCGCTACGCCCGTGTAGAAGTAGAAGATCACGGCCAGGAGGCTGACGAATACGGCATAGTTTGGCATCGGCTGGGTATCCGTATTTTGCTGGGGAGGAAATTCGACGAGCTAACTCAAACGAGGCGATAGCACTGTTTGAGGCTTTGAGCTATGCGCAGAACGCTTTGCGATCTCAAATGTAAGTGATATTAACATGCAAAACGTCTGGTGAAAGGCGAGGTCATGAAAGCGCTTGAGAGCAAACATCGCAATAATATCTGAGCCGCGGCTATTCCGGCCGCCACGGTCCTGGCAGCCGGAATGACCGAATTGAACGACGCATGTTGCTAGCGTCTGCTCGCGGTCCGTCGGATTGATTGAACGACGAGCGCGGCCTTTTGTTCGTCCGTCAGCGACGCGTAGAAATCATGCGCAGCTGGGCGAACTGTATCGATGGCATGACTTAAAGCCGCGATCCGCGTCTGCGCCGCTTCGAGCCGCCCTTGGATCGAATCCGGCACAGTGGACGGGCAAGACGCCTTCAGATCTGCCGAGGCTTTCGCTGAAATGGTCTTGAGCTTCTCCAACTCCTGCTTTTGCGCTTCGTTGAGCTGGGTCGTACTGGCGACCAGGTCTGCTGGTACGTTCGTGAATTCGGCCTGTTCGGAGCACATCTCTCCGAGATTTTCTTTAGCGCGAAAAGCTCGAACTTGTCTTGGGTCCGGCAGGATGCTCGCTTCAAGCTGCTGTTTCTGGGCGTCGGAAAAAAGCTCGTAAAGGTGGATCAGCGGCGCCTTTACCACCCCATTTGCTTCTGCCATCGCCTTTAGGCGGCGCTGCATGGCGTCAAGCCTCGAGACCGGAGTGAGCGGCGTTTCGGACGAACAGGAGAGCTTCAAGACTTCCGAAGCCTTCGCAGCAGCGACTTTGAGATCGCTCAAGGCCGCCCGCTGATCCGTGGTCGCGTCTACGATCTTCTCAATCTGCTGAATGGGCAGATCTCCGACGCCCGGAGCGAAGCCCGAGCATGTTTCCAACGGAGTAAGACTCTCCGCCGAACTCTCGCGGCTTTTATCAGGCAGGTAGACTTCGCCGTTAAAATAGAGGTCGCCTGAATAAACCGAGTTATTTCCCCCGGGTTCATCGTAAACAAGTTGCCCGTATGGCCAGAAGGCACTCAAGAGGACCACATCGAGGCCATATCCCCAAAATGTGTTAAAATACCCGTGAGGCCATAAGATAAAGGAGAAATAGTCTCCGAAGAAGTAGGGCCAGAAGATTGATCTGTGCCAGCGATAACTGTACCTGTTACCATAATGATCCAGCCAGCCGAGCTTGAGTTCTCTCGCCCCAAATTTGTTCTTGTCAAAAAATGCGTTTTGTCTGGTTAACGTTGCGTGCTGCAATGGCGCGTTCGATGCCAGGCTCAAGCCGTTCTGGCGACTGGATTTGTCATTTGGTTTGCCGACTGAAGACCCTTGACGGTTACTCTGAAAAGACGACTGAGAAAATGAGCCTTCGCTAACATGGCGGTGACGCCCAGCAAAGTCGTAGAAGCTCCCGCCGTAGCTGGTGGGCCCATTGCCCCCAATGGCGCCATGTCCACCCCCACTGGCACTTAAGCCTCCTCCGTTGCCGGTGGTTCCATGGCCACTCCCACCAAAGCCAACAGCACTGCGACCGCCTCCACCACGACCACTTGCCTGCTGAGCGTCTACGATCTGGGGCAAGCCCAGCCAAGCCAACACGACCAGCGCCGCCAAAGCCACCGGGGATCGCTTTAGCTTCATTCTCCACCTCTGCTTACGCCGCACATCAAACACAATCTTTCGCCGCACTTGGATATGGTTAATATCCTAATCCCAATCGCAAATTTTGTAAAAGACTTGTTAAAGCGGTTCTGTTGGCACCGAGCCAATCCCTCAACCCGTGCCGCTTCCCCAGTGCTCGATAAGCTCAGTTCAGGTCTTCGTGTTCACGCTCAGGGAAAAAGGCGCGTCTATGGCCAAGTCTGGTCTTAGGGGATGTCCAGGAAGCTGTTTGGGATGGCGTGGCTCATGCGACTTGCAGGTTTGAGAGTAACTTTCGACGTGACGCGATCCGGCGGATCGGAGGCGCCAGCGCCTTTCAGTTGCATGGAGGACGAACTTCGCCTGCTGCACATGCTTATGCGGTTGGTTGCAAGCTTCCGCATCACTCGCGTCGTCCTGAATATGAATTCTATTTTGTATCCGTGCTCTAGAGCGACGGAAGCGTTCGCCTCACATCCAAACGGCAAGCAAATTTACCACAGCTCCCGCATATCATTGCCTTCGTCCGAGTGCGCCAGTTGGTTTGGCGCCACGAATCAGGATAGGGGACTGAAATAATAGGTTAACTCCAATTGGCGCCGTGTCCGGTTGCGCTCAATCGGATTTTTGAAGCCGATCGAGATTGGATTTGTTCGATGCGATCTTTCATAATACCGAGCGTGGCGATAGTTTGCCTCACGGCTGCTTCTTGCACCGAACTGCCTGTTGCCGGCCCTTATCACGGCACAATTATTCAGGACGCTGCGACCGCCGCCATCCGCGATCCTCAAGCGGTCGCTTACCCTTATGCGCTCGTTGATCTGGACGCTAGCGTTGTCGAACGGGTAGTCGACCTCGACGGAGGGTCCTTTTACGGCAGTTTCGGTCGTGGCAAAGGGCCGGCGCCTGCCGTGCTGATTGGCCCTGGCGATGTCCTGCAGTTGACGGTGTTTGAATCAAAGAGCGGTGGCTTGTTTATTCCGGCAGACTTCGGAGTGCGGCCTGGCAATTATGTGACACTGCCGCCCGTAGCTGTGGAGCATAACGGTACTATTGCAGTACCTTACGGCGGTGCCATCAAAGTTGCGGGCAAGTCGGTGCAAGAGGTCGAGCACGAGGTCGAAGAGCGTTTGGCCGACAGAGCCATCGACCCGAAAGTGGTCGTGTCAATCACCGAGCAAAACGCCAGCACTGTGGCCGTTGTTGGAGATGTGAACACCGCTAAAAAGGTCAGGCTTACACAAAATGGTGAGCGTATCCTCGATATGATCGCGCAGGCAGGCGGTCCACATTTTCCCGGTTATGAAACCTACGTGACGCTGCAACGGCGTGGGAACAAGGCAACCATCTATTTCAACAATCTCGTCTCGCATCCCGAAGAGAACATCTACGCTGCGCCAGGCGACACTATCTACGTCTTTCGCGAGCCTCGCCGCTTCGTGGCACTCGGAGCTGTGGGCGTAGCCGTTGGTGTCGGTGCCTCCTCGGCGCTGACCGGCCTTTCAAGCCTTTTCTCTTTCGATCAGGATCGTCTCAGCCTCGTCGAAGCCGTCGGCAAGGCGGGTGGTCTTCTCGATTACCAATCAAACCCCGCACAGGTTTTCTTGTACCGCCTCGAGATGCGCGAGGCGCTTCAGGCCATGGGCGTGGACCTGAGTGGGTTCCCGCCGGAAGAGAAACTGATACCGACTGTCTACCGGGCGAACTTCCGCGATCCGTCGAGCTACTTCTTCGCGCAGCGGTTCCCGATGCGCAACAAGGATGTGCTCTACGCCGCGAACGCGAATTCGGTCGAAGTCGTGAAGTTTATCAATTACGCCACGGCCGTAACTGGCGGCGTTGCCACCGCCACTGGCGATGCAGCGATAACACGCCATGCTGTTACCTATCTTGGCAAGGGCAATGCCAACGCATACTAAAGCGCAAAGTGTCGAGGGTCGCCATTGCTAGCTGTCAGGTTGCGCCGCTGAGATCCGCGGCGCTTACCCGTTCGGAAGGCGCATGAATGCCAGTCGCCTAGGGCGACATAGCCAGTTAAAGGGTTTGGTTCGCTCGTCTGTTCTGATCGAACCTTCGCTTGGGTGTTGCAAGACCGCCTATCAGCGCGACGCAATTTCTTGAGACAAGCGCGGCGTGCCTCACCGTCCGGTGGCAAGCCTCTTCGTGATTATCCAGGCCAGTCTTGGATTTCGTTTAAGCAACCTCATTGCATTTGGAATATATCCCTTTCCGAATGGGATATAAATTCTAAGCCCAATCCCGTTCTGGCGGGCCCAACGCAACGACTGTATTGAATTCAGTCCGAAGATTTGCTCCAACTCGCAAGACGTGCCGGCCGCGCGCAGCCGCCCGACAGCGTCCTCTGCAAGTGGCATGTCATGAGTGGCTACGGCCACATGCCGCGCCCGGCCCGCGAGTTGATCGATCACCCTTAGGAAACCTTCTCGCATGTCGGCTTGGGGATTTGCAGGGTCTGGCCACTGGCCTTTTACCACCCGAACGTTCAACCCGCGCTGGATGGCCCAGTCGGCATCTGAGGCGCTGCGCGACCATCGTCCGGGGATAGTCGTCCCGAGGCAGTCCGCGCCAACGCGGTCGATTATCGCTTGCAGCATCGTATGCGAAGCCTCGACGACCTCTGGTCCATGGGAGTTGCAATGGAGCCGGACACCGAATGATTTCGCTACGGTTGCCAGTTCGACCGCCACCTCGGAGCCGAACCGCAAAGCAGGGGGTTTTATCGAAACGTAACTGTCTAGGCCGCTTGCGGACAGACTTTTCACGGCAGTGAGGTAGATGTCAGCGACCTGACGCTGAGTGTAATCTGCGGCATCCCAGAAGCCGAGTGTGCTAGGCACATTCTGGACTGCAAGACGGCGAGCGACGCACAAAGCATCGTCAACTGTTTCGCCGCCGACATAATCTTTGGCGATCCGCGACACTAGAGGCGTTACGATATCTGAAAGCCTCCGCGATACGCCAGCTTTAAGCGCGCCCAAACCGGATTGGGCGTGTTCCTCTGGCGCGCCTGTATTGAAGGCGCTGGGATCGGCGTGGAGTTGATCCGCGCGCCCCTCGAGTTCGGGAGTGATTACCAAGTGTGTTTGCATTGTACTAACCTAGTGCTAATAGATCGTGTGTAAACCACCGTATAAATGGCGTATGTTATCCATACTTTACTGGCCAGAAGCTGTAGAGACCTTTCTTTCTGTTCATTTCCTTTTTTAAATCTTGGGCCATCTGGAACAATCTCGGATTGTGCTCCTTCACTTTCTCCTTTGCTCCGGCGATGAGCCGTTCACTCAAAGGCGGACGGCCAATGGCGCCCAAAAGGCGGCCGTGCGTGGCGTAAATCATCTTGTAGTCTTCGCCCCCAGATGAAAAATCAAACTCGCGATGCTTCAGCGTGTAGCTTTCCTCAAGCATCGCACTCACTAGATGATGTCCGACGGAGTATTTGCTAAATTCCGGATCGTGGGTAAAGATCCAGCCAGACCAGCACCCTTCATATACGAAGCCGATCCAAACTGCAGCGAGGCGCCCAGATATGCGGAGGGTGGAAGAGGTGAGGAGCCCCTTTCGACGGAGCACGTTGAAGAAGTCGGTCACTTGTGGGTCGACAATCCAGTTTTTCAGACCGGTCCCTAAAAGCTGGCGACTCTTCCATTGCTGGGCCAATTGCAAGACATCGTCCTGATCATCATGCATCCTGAATACGGGCTCGCCAAAATTCTCGGAAAGGCGGCGTCTACGCCGCTCCCGCTCGCGGACGAGACCCCGGTTGCGTCCTAGAATAAACGCTTTGTAGTCACCATAGGTGGGGAATTTTGACCAGTCGACAAACGGTGCCAATTCAAAGCCTTTGAACGCCCCGTCTTTCCACTCGGAAAGTTCTATGATGCGGTGCGCCACTTGTTTAGCGTGCCCGCTTCTAGAGACTGCCGTCCGAATCTCGGAATTCATGTAAAGGGATGTGATAGTCAAGAAACAACCCGTTGGTGATCAGACGCTTGTCATCGATCACAAGAAGCCGAAGGACCTGATCACCGATACGAACGTCCTCTATGGTCCGGCGCCGTCTCTTGAAGCAGACTTCCGCGATGCTCTCAAGGTACTCATGGGACGCATAAAAATTCATTTGGTCACACCAACTGGTAAGATGGGCCACTGCTCAGAAACACAAATGCGGCTAGGCGCGAACCGATAATGCCGCCTGATCTTTACCCTCGGGTTAACTGCCGTGTGAACACGTCCGAATTCGTGATGTTTCTAAATTATTCATTAACACGTCATTCATTCAGGACCGTCTCATGCATCAACTGAGCTTTCCTCGACGCATCTCTTCAGCGGCGCTCCCTTTCGTACGACTATTAACCGATCTTTCAATGCCTGAGAATAATGTGAAACATTGCCAGTCCTTGTATTTAGTTAGATTTCTAAAGGGTCCGAATGGAAAACGCAGATGGCACGCAACTGCCTCAGGATGTCAAACGTGCAGTTGTTTTCGGTGGCGCCGGCTTTATCGGCTCTCACTTGCTCGAATCTCTTGCTGTAGGTAATCCCGGCGTTGAACTTTACAGCGTGGATGTCGCGGCGCCGCGCTTCAAAGTGCCTGGGGTTAGCTATGTGACGCACGACGTTACACAAACCGTGCCTCGTCAGCTGTGCGGGAGCGGAGAGGCGATCATATTCAACCTCGCCGCCGTTCATACAACGCCTGGGCACGAAGACTGGGAGTATTATAGCACCAATATATTGGGAGCCTGCAATATCTGCCAGTTCGCGACTGAAATAAACGCAAAGCATATCATCTTCACAAGCTCCATTTCGGTTTATGGGCCGAGCGAAGAACCGAAAGATGAAGACTTAAAACCCGAACCCGTCAGCGCTTACGGTAGGTCCAAGGCGATGGCTGAAAGGATTTACCATCTTTGGAGGACTGAAAGTTCCGACGAGCGCCGTCTGACGATTGTTCGTCCGGCGGTTATCTATGGACCGACAGAGCGAGGAAACTTCACCCGTCTCGCCAATCTCTTGGCAAGGGGTCGTTTTGTTTATCCTGGTAGAAAAGATACGATAAAGTCTTGTGGGTATGTGAAAGATCTTGTGTCATCGATGCTTTTCATGGCGTCGCGAGGCGAAGCCGTGACCTTGTACAATTTTTGCTATCCCGAACGCTATACGAGCGAAGATATCTGCGCTGCGTTCTCCGAAGTCGCGGGATACAGAATTCCTCGCATCGTTGCGCCCCTCAGGCTCATGCTTTTGGGGGGGCTTGCCTTTGAAGTCTTGAGCAAGCTTGGCTTAAGAACAACGGTTAACCGCGCTCGCGTGAAGAAGCTTTTCCACTCGACAAATATCATACCCAAGAAGCTAACGGATTTCGGGCTTCAATTACACATACGACCTTCCCTCTTCACTGTCTGATTGGCGAAGTTTTTCTTCCACACGGGAGTTTGTTTAGAGGGGAGTGACAAGAGGGGGGGCGCGGGAAATGTCGAAACGTAAAGCCGTCATAGGAACTGTGCTAATGGCGGGGGCAAACGCTCTGCGTCTCGTCGCACAACTTCTCATCTTGCCCATTGTTGCCAGGCTCCTGGGACCCGAAGCCTACGGTATCATAGCCTTCGCGACTCCATTTGTTTTCTTCCTCCTGATCACGGGCGATCTAGGCCTTGCCCCGACGCTTGTCCGTGCCAAAGAAGTTACCCGCGATCTGAGAATTGACGATATTTTGGATCGCGGTAACAAGCGGCCTGGCGCTAGCCGCTCTTCTTGCAGCGCTCGCTCATCCGATCGGCCATCTGTTCGGGCGCCCCGAAGTCATACCCTTCCTTTTTGGCTTCACGCCTCTGTTTCTGCTCGTTACCGCTGCGGTCGTGCCCACGGCCAGGCTGCAGCGGCAGGGCAAATTCAAGAGCATGGCCGCGATCGACATTACCTCTGCATTCATCGGCATGGGAGCAGCTCTCTACGGGGGTTTCGCGGGCTGGGGCGCCTGGAGCTTGGTGGCTCAACAGATTGCTATGTGGGTTAGCCGCCTGACCCTCATACTTGTCGTTACCGGCTTCATACCTAGACTTGTTTGCCGTTACTCGCTCGTGAAGTCCTCATTCAAATTCGGCGCAGGCATTGTAGGCTCTGCGGTTTTTGGCTTTCTCAGCGGGAATCTGGACAACGTTATGATTGGCACATTTCTGGGTACATCTGTGCTCGGATACTATGCCATCGCCTATCAGATCATAAATATCCCCAGCCTTGTCCTAGGCGCTGTGCACTATTCGCTATTCCCCGCAATCTCCAATGCTCATAATAATGACGGGTCTCCTATAAAGACCTACCTGGAAGCGTTGCGCGCTGTCCTACTTATAGCCGCACCTGCAATGGTTGGGCTTGCGTTGACGGCGGACCTTCTTGTGGCTTTGATTCTTGGCGATGCCTGGAAGCCGGTAGGCCCACTCATTCAGTTGCTGGCGCTTTTCGGACTACTAAACGCAGCATTTGTGCTTAACGCTTCTCTTCTCCTCGGCATCGGCCGCTCCGATGTCGAGTTTAAGGGGACCGTGATGCGTACCTGCGGTGCCACAGCCGGGATTGTGGCGGGGCTTCCAGGTGGCGTGCAAGGGGTCGCAGCGGGTGTCTCGATTGGCCTTGCTGTTGCAGGCTTCTTCTACATGAGATCAGTCATGCGAACCTGCGATATCGCGGCAGGGGCGCTCTGGCGAACTATAAGGGCGCCGATGGTTTCGTGTGCCGCTCTCGGTGCCGGGGTCCTTCTACTCAGAACCTCAGTCCTAACCGGTATGCCTGCATTGCCGGCGCTCATGTTTACCGTTGCGGGCGGATTCCTGACTTATTTTCTGGCGCTTTTCTTGGGCTTTCGTTCATCGTTCCTGCAGGACCTTCTGACCATTAAGGGCGTCGTAACAAAACGTTCTTATTAAAATTCATTCTTTTACCTTGTTCGGCGTTAACTATCTGAATTAACAAAAGAGACTTTGACAACGGCATCGGATTTCGAAATAAATCATGAGAGTTTGCAGTATCCGCGTTCAAGAGTAGCTTGTCATATGACTACGAGTATTTCGTATTTCGTTCACGATCTTGATGACCCTGCCGTAGCGCGGCGTGTTAGAATGCTGACACTTGGCGGCGCGAGTGTGAAACTGGCCGGGTTTCATCGCAGTGCGAAGCCGATAACAAGCATAGATGGCATTCAGGCAGTCGATCTGGGTAAGACTTCGCCGGCGAAGTTGCTGTCGCGCGCGCTCTCCGTCGCAAAAGTCATGATTAATCTCGACGCTGCGGCTGACGCACTTCGGGGTGCAGATCTGATCATGGCGCGCAATCTCGAGATGCTTGCGCTTGCCGTGCGAGCGCGGAACCGTTTTGCGCCAGGCATCCCTGTGGTCTACGAGTGCCTGGATATTCACCGGCTTCTCCTATCCAGGGGGCCAGCAGGCCGGGCTTTGCGTTTCGTCGAGGATTCACTTTGGCGGCAGACCGATCTTTTGCTCACGAGTTCACCAGCCTTCATTCGCAATTATTTCGAGCCGCGAAAATTTCCTTCAGCCCAGAAGCTGATTGAGAACAAGGTCCTTCATCCCGGCCATGAGCGGGCTTCGCATGAGCTGAAGCGGCCGGCTCCAGGAGAGCCCTGGCGCATTGGCTGGTTTGGCGCGCTACGCTGCCGAAAAAGCTTTGACATGCTTTCGCAGCTTGCCCGCGAATTGCCTGGACGCGTTGAGGTGATTTTGCGCGGGCGTCCGGCTCCTTCTATCTTTCCGGATTTTGAAGCGGAAGTCGCTCAAGCACCCGGTATGAGCTTTGGTGGCGCATATCGAAATCCGGACGATCTGAAAGCAATTTACGGCGACGTTCATTTCGCCTGGGCCCTTGACTATTTCGAAGAGTCCCAGAATTCGGCCTGGCTCCTTCCCAATAGAATATATGAAGGATGTCTTTGGGGAGCGGTACCGTTAGCTCTTGCTGACGTTGAAACAGGTAACTGGTTAGCGAAGAGAAACGCGGGCTTGCTTCTACCCGATCCCCCATATGAGGCATTGCTTAGTTTTTTCCGGTCTCTCGACGTCCATGAGTACCAGAAGCTTGCAGCGTCAGTTCTAGGGATGCCCCGCGATGATCTGGTGGATGATGCCGATGGGTGCCGCGCCTTGGTCGAGTCGCTCCCCTCGAAAAGAGCAGTGCCCGCTAAAACCCAAACTGTCCGCAAAACGGTCTTTGTAAAACCAGTTCCTGACCGGAGAAGCTCAAATGCTGCTTGATGACGTCCACTTAGCGACTGTAGACGCTGAAATGCCGGGTGCTCATGCCGATCCAACGAAGCCTTCGGTGCTTGTAATCATCCCCTGTCTTAACGAGGCTTCGAATATACCGGCCATTGCCCGCCAACTCCTTGAGGAAGCGAACCGTCTTCCGTTGAGGATCGTGATCGCAGATGGGGGGAGTACCGACGGAACCCGGGAGTTCGTCCAGTCTCTATCGGCCGTGGATGACCGTGTTTTGTTTTTGGACAACAAAAAGCGAATTCAAAGCGCGGCCCTCAATAAAGCTGTCCAGGACATGGGAAGGGGAAGCGAGTTTCTCGTTCGGGTGGACGCGCATGCCCGGTATCCCGCCAATTATTGTGAAAGTCTCCTTGTTGAGCAGACGCGAACAGGGGCTGATTGTGTCGTCGTCGGCATGGTGGCCGAGGGCAATACATGGTTCCAGCGAGCTGCTGCGGCTGCGCAGAATTCAGTCCTTGGTAACGGGGGCTCGGCACACCGGCGCAGCGGTAATGGCCGGTTTGTCGACCATGGGCATCACGCCCTCATGCGTCTGAGTGCGTTCCAAGCAGTCGGCGGCTATGACGAGACGTTCTCGCATAACGAAGATGCAGAGCTCGACACCCGCTTCCGTGCCGCGGGCTTCAAAATCTGGCTCTCAGGAGATGAGCCGATCGGCTATTTCCCGAGGCGTTCGGTCCGGGCGCTGTTCTCTCAGTATGTCAACTATGGCCGCGGCCGCGCACGCACTGTTTTCAAGCATCGGATGCAACCCAAACTCCGGCAATCTTTGCCTCTAGCGGTAGCTCCGGCTCTCATGCTCGCGCTGCTGGCTCCTTTCAATCTGATTTTCGCCCTCCCTGCGGCTTCTTGGATGACCATTTGCGCAGCTTACGGCCTATTTCTGGGAGTGCGAGAACGAAGCGCTTGTGTTGCAATGTCAGGACCTGCTGCGATGGTAATGCATTTTGGCTGGTCGATAGGCTTCTTGAGGGAGGCAGTAAAGCACATCGTTAAAACGCAGTTTGGGGGCAGCACGGCGCGGAGCACACCGGCTTCTATCGCTTTGCAAAGAGACAGGATCGCTTCATGAACAGGGTCGGTTCCGATAGCCGCGAGAGCGAAACGAGCAAGACTTACGCGTCTGCTCAGCCGAGACCATGCGTCACAGTGATTATGGCCAACTACAATGGCGAACGCTTCCTATCCAGCGCAATAGAATCCGTCCTAAATCAAACCCTGGCCGATTTGGAACTTATAATCTGCGATGACGCCTCCACCGACAATAGTGTGCAGATTATATCAAGCTATGCGTCCGGGGATGCCCGCATCAAGTTCCTCCGAACCGCTTGTAATGCTGGTCCAGCGAGCGCCCGGAACCGCGCTCTGGACATAGCATCAGGCTCCTGGATCGCTATCATGGATAGCGATGATATAATGCACCCAGCTCGCCTCAAGACTCTTGTCGCAGATGCAACGCGCGACGGAGCCGCCATTGTGGCTGATGATCTTGTAGTCTTCTATCAGGATGGAGCGAAGCCCTCTCACGGACTGTTGTCCGGTATCCATGCACGCGCGCCGTTTTGGATCGATCTCGCCGACTTCATACGGTCCAACACCTTCTACTCGAAGGGGGACGGTCTTGGGTATCTTAAACCCATTATTCGGGCAGATTTGCTGCGCGCCAACGCTGTCCGTTATGACGAGACCCTGAATATTGGCGAGGACTATGATTTTGTCCTCCGTTTGTTGATGGCTGGCTTAAAATATCGAGTTTATCCGAAACAGCTCTACTTCTACCGCAAGCATGGCGCTTCCATTTCTCATCGCCTATCAAGCAAAGCGGCATGGGCGCTCCTCGAATCTGACCGGCGCCTTTCCGCCAGCCTTGCGCACAGCACCCCTGAGGTGCGATCTGCCTTCAAGGCCCGTACCGGGTCGATTGAAACTGTCCTAGCCTTCAACGCCGTCATCGACGCGCTTAAATCACGCAATTTTCCTAGGGCGGCTATGCATATTCTGCGGCACCCACGATTGTTGGTTCTGATGAGGGAGCCGGCCTCGGCTCGGCTATCCCGTTTCCGTGCCAGTATGCGTTCGCCCATCCAAATAGGAACCCAGCCTTTTGGCAGGACTGCACAATGAGAAAGGCTCGGCGGGCGGCATTATTAACGGCCGGGTTCGCTCTTTGCGTTGGGGGCGCTGTTCTCAATCACCAAGCCACGGCAAACGCTGACCGTGAAAGAAGGATAATAGAAGGCATTACAGGCCAAGATGTCCATAATACCTTTACATCCAATGGCATAAAACGGGAAGCTCACCAGGCGCGTGTCTTTATCATAAAAAGGAGCGATCCCGGGGGTGTGATCGAAGGGTTCAAAGTCGCGGGTGGCGACAAGCTTCGGATTGATGGCTTCGGACTTACAAAGGCTGATGCAGTGATGGCGCTTATGCACCAGCAAGACAGTGACAGCATTTTGGCGCTGCCCGATGGCCCCGTGATTAAGCTCCTTGATACACGATTGGAATCCCTTCGCGAGGATAATTTCCAGCTTGAATTGGACCGCAGCAATCTCGTGGAGACTTTTACGGACGACTTCAATAGTTTCAGCTGGTATGCGGAAGGCCTGTCGCCCCAGAAGGACCGCCATGGCACGTGGCGAACGCATTATGGCTGGCAAGCTCCGAACGGCGAGGGCAGCCGGTCTCTTCCTGGGGAATTGCAAGTCTACGCGGACGCCGCGTTCAAGGGAACAAGCGTGAATTCTCTGGAGCTTGAACCCTTCCACGTCTCGAATGGCATCCTGGAAATCCATGCAGACCGTGCCCCTGAACGGACATTTCCCTATGTATGGGGCCGCAAGTACGTCTCCGGCATTATCACAAGCAAATTTTCATTCTATCAGCGTTACGGCGTATTCGAAATTCGTGCGCGCTTGCCGGCAGGGCGTGGGTTTTGGCCTGCGTTCTGGCTTCTTCCGGTTGATGGGTCTTGGCCGCCGGAAATTGACGTCTTCGAAGTCTTGGGACACGAGACGGGGAGACTCTATGCATCTGCGCATAGTAAAGCGTCTAACGAGCACACAGCGGCAGGTGTCGACATCCCAGCAGTGGATTTATCGAAAGATTTTCATCGCTATGCTGTCGATTGGCAAAAAGAAGAGATCCGATGGTATCTCGACGGCGTTGAGATCGGGCGGACGAGTACGCCGCCTGACATGGACAAGCCCATGTATTTGCTTGCCAATCTCGCGGTAGGCGGGAGCTGGGCCGGCGAACCGGATAGCTCCACGCATTTTCCTGGGATATTCGCCATCGACTGGATACGCGCCTATCGGCACACCCACTAGCGGATTTATTGTCCGAGGCTTTGACATTAACATGGCGTGTTAAAATGAAGAAGCATCTATCTATTTAGTAGTCTTTATGTAAGAGCTTCGGGATATCTTGTTAGATACGTGTATCTTCCCTGTCGTCGGAGAATGATATCTTGAGAAGAATGCCAAGTGTGAGGCGTAGGAAGGCCTTAATAACACCGGATCAAGGGTAAATCGGGCTATAGCGACTTGGTTGGGTTTGGTTGTTGGGAGTTCCTTTGAAGCGAGGCGATTACGAGAGGTCTTTATATGCTTATAGATGTTTGCGTCTGTACATTTCGACGTCCCCAAATCTCTGCTACTCTCCAGAGTATTGCCGAGCAAGAACTGCGCCCGGACTTTAAGGTCCGGGTCCTCGTTGCGGACAACGATATAGAGCCGAACGCAAAGGCATACGTCCTCAAGGCCGCAGAGGAGCATCGCCTCGATGTGCGATATCTACACGCGCCGGGGCGCAATATTTCAATCGCTCGAAATGCTTGTCTCGACTATGCGGAAGGGGATTGGATCGCCTTTATCGACGACGATGAAATGGCTGCACCGGGCTGGCTCGCCGCTCTTCTGGAAATGACGGCTGAGGCTGACGTTGTTTTCGGGCCGGTAAATGCAATCTATAGAGACGACGCTCCCGGCTGGTTACGGGCAGGCGATTTTCATAGTACGCGCGTGGTTTATCGCGGTGGAAGCATCGACACAGGCTACGCCGGCAACGTCTTGATTTGCCGGAGTGCAATGGAGGGGAAAAACCTGCGCTTTGACCTCGCGTGCGGGGTTTCCGGTGGTGAAGACACATTATTTTTTGGGCAATTATCCTCTGCAGGGCTGCGTCTCGTCGAGGCGCCCCAAGCGCTTGCCTTTGAGCCGGTGCCGAAGGAACGGACTACGCTCGGATGGCTTGCGCGCCGATCTTGGCGTTCCGGTCAATCGCACGCAGCCATGGTCCTCAGGACCTCAGGCGCGTCGATTTCCCCCGCAAAAGCAGTGGTATCAGCTGCAAAAACAGGAACGTGCTTGGTCGGCGCTGGGATAGAGACTTGGTCTGCCCTCGGCTGGCGCCGGTGGCTGTTGCGTGGCTTTCTTCACTGCGGCATGGCCGTCCGCTTCACTGGGTGCAAGGCGCTGTTATAGGAAAGGCATCGCGTTCCGGAATAAACCCAGATTATGCAAAAGAGAATTTGAGCCAGTTGAAATTGAGCAAGAATAGCTACCTCTATGAATGATATTGTAAACATGTAAACGAAAAGAGCTGTGACATAAACGACTGACAAGCTTGGTGCTAGAATTATCGCCCTGCACAACCGCATTGCCATCCATAAAAACGTTAGGATAACAAGACCCAAACCAATATAGCCAAGGTCTACCGCTGTATGGAGGTAAAGGTTATGAAAATTAAATCCAGCGCCCGATTCCTCAAAGGAGGCCGCCCACAATTCCTCGGCAGGTGGATTGCCGATGCGCCAGAATGCCTGATACCCAACGCCCAAGAGCGGCGCCTCTTCAATGAAATCACGCGCGCGCTGCCACAAATAGGAGCGCCCTGTCAGAGTAAAGTCCTTGCCTAGGGCATCGAGTACGGCGCCAAAATCATCTACAAATGCTCCGATTGCAATTACGGTTAAGACGACTACGACAAGCCCAACCGCGACAATAACGGCGCGAGCTGACATGGGCAAACGAGAAAGTCCTGGCAACACCAGGCACAATACAATTGCCGGAGCGCCGAAAACCAGTGCACCAGTCGACTGAGCCTGTATCAGGCATACTGGAGCGAGAAATATTGCAGCCAGTGCAATCAGGCGCATTATGGTGGCTTGACCTCGATCAATGATGACGACCAGCGCGGCCAGCAGTTGCATGAGAGCATGAAAGGCCAGCTGGTTTTTGCTGTCAAACACACCTATGAGTGGTCCATCGCCTCGGAAGCTCGCGCCGCCGTCGAGGATAAGGCCAGCGATATTAATGATGGTTAGGGCAGTCAGGAGCGCCGATATAAAGGTCCGCCAAGTGACCAGGGATCCCGCCCAGATAGCGATCACAGTCGTCAAGATAAATTGGATGCTTGCATTGAGCGAAAACTCTGGATATTGCGACCACGCAAAGGAGATAAATGCGAAAAGTGGAAAGAGAAAAAGAGGTGAGTTTTCTATTATTGCGAAAACCGCCAATTTTGGGTTCCGAATGGCCAGCCATCCCCATGGAAGAATAAACAAGGCGGCGGCTGGCGCTCCAATGCGCGTTATAGAACACAACATCAATAGAGAGAAGAAACAGGATAGCCAAGCTTGGCAAGGGACATGAGCCTCCCACCCAACCGGATCGAGATGAAGCGCATTTACTCTTGGCAACGCATCAACGCGAAGGCTTCTTTCCATATGGGTAGCTCTTGTTCAAATATGGCCGAATATAACCCGTCGCTCCCGATAGCGCTCATGACCTAGAACTCGGACCAGAGGCGTCGCGCAGCCTGGTGCGAGGTCTCCCTGAGCAACAGATTTTCTCACAATCCAAGGATTATAAATGTTTCGAGCGCCCTCAACGCGACGAATCATTATGAGCCCCATATAGTGAACGGAACCTTGACATGGTTGACGTACCAGCGATTGAAGCGATCGCCGGGATCACCTCTCCGTGGTGATGAGATCCTTTTCAGAATAGCCGGCATTATCAATTCCACCCGCATCAATTCTCGCCAAAGCCTCCTTGACGGTGACGAGTTCTATGCCGGCACTCCTTATAGTATATAATATCTCTTTCAGTAGATTGGGGGTGCAGCCAAAAGGCGTTGGCTGGTGCGAGACATCGTGGGTAACGAGAATAAGCCAGCCTTTTCTGCTGCAGGTTTGCTCAACCAGGCGCTCGATAGAAACGCTTCTTAGTAGGTGCTCCTCAAGGCACACAGCCGATAATTGGGAGAAATCCGCCAGTCCGGAATTTATACCGGCCTCAATACCCCGGCATGCCCTAAACCGCGCCTTGAGCAGAAGCTTGGTTCCAATGCTAGCCGAGCCATAGGGATAAGCGAACGAACTCACATCATTCTGGCCTGTTGCACATCGGATGAATTCCATATTCCTTTTGAGTTCGACGTCGATTGCGGCTCGGGAAAGGTTTGGCAGTGCCTTGTGAGAGAAGGTGTGGCACCCCACTTCGTGCCCCCGGCGGTGAGCTTCTACGAGGTCGCTTTCCGAAAAATACTCAACGCCATCGGAAGTCTGACTGCAAAAACTCCCCGAGACGTAATAAGTGGCCCGGCCACCTGCTTCCTCGACAATTTCGCCACCCGTCGTCCAAGCGTTTCGCGGAAAATCATCGAAACTCACCGTTGCAATAGGAGCGGAAATAGATATGCGCCTCATTTCCCCTGGGAATAGGCGAGCCGACCTTATCCGGACTGCGTTTTTGATACGCTGAAGCATTTGAATCCCCGAATAATCAGCACTTAGGAGTATTCGCGGAGCATACCTCACGAAGAATCGAAAATCCATTATAAAAAGAGTTTGTCATGTCTTCTCACCGAAGGCCACTCCGCGCCAGCTACCACTGGGCCCACGGCGAGCATAGGCGAACGGATTTCGGAGCTGCCTCACCTCGACGAAAAGTGATTGATGTCATGGCATTGTTAAAGCTTCTGCTACGACTAACTGTTAGAACGTTCTGTGATGTTAATTGCCGCGATAGTTCCGCGATAGTGAGTTCCATATGCTCCAGCTGCCCTCCCATCTGAACGTAAGAAATCGTTTTGCCTATCCTCTGGAAGCGGAGCAATCTCTACCCTCTTTTGGTGATGGACGCCAACTTCTGGCGGCCACCAGACGGCAAATTGTGGTTTTTTGTGCCTTCGTGGTTCTGGCCCTGGGTCTGGGAGGGGCATACCTCGTAACCGTGAAGCCGCGTTACACTGCAGACGCTTTCATCTTAATCGATAACCGTCGCATCCGGGCCATAGAAAGCTCTTACTCCGACGATGCAAGCGCAGGTATGGCGGATGCTGCTTCGATGCTCGTTGACAGCCAGGTAGAGGTCATAAAGTCGGAGAAGATCGCTAGGAGTGTCATAACGAGGTTGAGCTTATTAGACGATCCACAGTTCAAGACCATCAATTCTTCGAACGGAGGGCTAATCAAATCGCTGCGCCGGTTTGTACTGGCAGCCTTCGGCGTTCAGGCGACCGAAAGTTCTGACCAACTAAGCCAACATCCGATCAACAACGAGGAAACTCGGCTTCACGCGGCTGCCGAAGCAATAAGGAGAAACATGGGCGCGAGCCGTGTCGCCAGAACTATGGTCTTGAAAATCTCCTATACTTCGCCGGATCGTGAGAAAGCTGCGGAAATTGCGAATGCTTATGCCGAAACCTATCTTGCTGATCAACTTGACGCAAAGGTGGAGGCTACGAAGCGCGCAAGCGAGTGGCTCGAGGACCGGATCGGGGACTTGAAGAAAAAGGCTCTTAGTTCTGATCTTGCTATTCAGAAGTTCCGTGAGGAACATGGTTTGATCCTCTCGGGCGGCCGGCTTGTCGATGAACAGCAACTCTCTGAGATCAACACACAGCTGGTCGCCGCTCGTGGCGATACCGGTCGCGCAGAGGCTCGTTACCAGCGCATTGAGGGAATAATCAACGGACATCATACAGATTTCTGTCGTGTCGGAGGCATTAGGTAACGTGGTCGTCGAGCAGCTTCGTACCAAATATCTCGAAGTGTCGAAGCGGCATGCAGAGATGCTAGCGAAGCTTGGCAAGGAGCATCAGGCTGTTACAGGTCTTCAATCTGAGATGACCGAATATGAAAAGCTTATGTTTGAGGAATTGGGCCGTTTGGCGGAAAGCTACCGTAGCGAACTCGAGATCGCCAGAACGCGCGAGAATTCTCTAAAAGCTGAGCTGGACAGGATAGTTAACCTCAACGCAAGCCAGAATAAATATCTTGTCATTCTTCGTCAGCTGGAACGGGAAGGGGAAACCTACCGGAGCCTGTACGAAACTTACCTGAAGCGCTATAATGAAGCATTGCAGCAGCAGTCATTTCCGATCATAGAAGCGCGCATTATAACGAGCGCTACGGTCCCGTTGGCGCCCAGCTATCCTAACAAGGCGATTATTTTGCTCCTATTTGGAATTTTGGGGGGAGCAGCCGGAGTTGGCGCGGGGGCATTTCGTGAACTTCGAGAGAAGGGTTTTCAAAGTGAAGAGCAAGTTAAGTCGGAGCTTGGTCTTGAGTGCCTGGGAATTCTTCCCGAAATAAAAGTTAGGCAAGCTGCTTCAGCTCAGGGCGAGAACCCGACAGAGACCACGCAGCAAGGGGAAGGGGGAGCGGCGGAACTCGGGGGCAGCCGATGCAATCCGGAATACATATCATCCAATTTGGGGATTTTCTCATATACATCTATGAGACCGGGATCGATCTTTGTAGAAACTCTCATGGCAGCGAAGTTGGCAAGCGACGTTATGCTGACGGAGCTCGAATCTAAGGTCATAGGTATTGTGTCGGTGTTGCCTCATGAGGGTAAGTCGGTTTTCTCGAAGAATTTCGCATCTCTCCTGGCTCACCTTGGAAAAAAGACGCTGCTCATCGATGCGGATCTCCGGCGAGCCAAACTCACTTACGGGGTGGCTCCAACAGCATCGAAGGGAATTGTGGAAGCAGTCATATATAAGGACCCAGTTGAGAGCCTGATCATGGAGGAAAAGAATTCAGGTCTCTCTGTGCTCCCATGCGTGATACCACGGGGAATGACTCATACCTCAGAGTTTCTTGGTTCAGCAGGGATGCAACAACTTTTAGCTGACGCAAAAAAGCGCTACGAATACATCGTCCTTGATCTGCCGCCGCTTGGACCGGTACTCGATGCCCGCGCTATAGCTCCTCAGGTCGATGCCTTCGTCTTCGTTGTGGAGTGGCGGAGGACTGCAAGAAAATTGGTCCGGAACATGCTTCAAAAAAACGAGGGGTTATCTCAAAAATGGCTGGGTATCATTTTGAATAAAGTTAATATGGATGAGCTTCGATTGTATGCAGGGGGAGGGTCGCATTATAAGCACTATCACGAATACGCCAAGGCATATTACAACGAAGGCGCAGAGGACATGAAGCCCGCTAGGAGCTGGGTGGGCCGACGGCTTGCTCCGCGCCGATAGATTCGCGCCGACCTTCAATTTCCTCGCGGAGCGAAAGATACTCGGTCATCCGCTGACGTGGCAGTTCAAACCATGAGCTGATCACAATGCGGCGGTGCCCTCAGCTTTGGGTTTCGTGTCGCTTTCAGTGTATTTGGTTTTGCCCTGCTGCCCTCGCGGAGGTTCAAAATTTCCCGACCTGATTGCGAGGCGGCCTTCTGGCCTGATTGCGATTGATGAACGCTATCGGAGGCTTGTTGCCGATTGCCCCATGTCGCCTATCCTCATTGTCGTCTCCACGCCAAACCTCAAGCTATTACCTGGCATCGCCGAGAGCCAAGAACCAGTGTGTGTTCGGGCAGTCCGCTCTAAGCCGGGCGGCAAACGGCTCCACAAGGGGATTGTCAGTCAGCCTGAGCCCAACACCCGCGACAACCGCGAGAGCATCTCCGCTACCGTTAGGATCCGAAGCTTCCGGCCGTTGCGAACTGATGGAGAACGAAGGCCATTACTCACGTTCCGTCCCAGCCTGGGGGACCCAGCCGGAAATCTCAAACCGGAAGCGAGGGTGTTTTGGGGGAGCTGATCATAGTAAGTAGTCAATGAAACTCCCTTCAGCACTGCAATACTGATTCCTTAACTATGCTAGAATTATTCGTAGAACGTCGCTCGGAAGGGAGGTATTGTTCCTAGCAGTTAGCTGTTAGTGAGTGGTAATGCTCTATAGTGAATTGAATATGCCCGCTGGGAGGAAGCCCAGCCGGCGCGATAAATGTTGCGTCGATCGCAATCGGCTTTGCGGAAGGGGGCGGAGCGATGAGGCATTATGGATACAGAAGGTTATTCTGTATTAGGTCAGACGCGATCCGGAGGTTTATACAATGTCATACACGAGTTATTTAGGTCGCATGACGCGGCGGGGGGGCTTCTCGACCAGGCTTCCTGTTTATTTGGCAAGAATGGCGCACTTCGCCTTGCTGCGCGGCTTTGGCAAGGAGTCCGAGATCCGAGTTCGCTTTGGTGAAAAGCATTTCCTTATGCGTGTCCTGCCTTTAGGGCCGAAAGAAGGTTCGCGAGGCATCTTCTTGTTCAGGGAAAACTACGAACGTCTTCTGTCTGTCGGGCATCGACTGTTAAAGCCCGGTGACATAGCGCTCGACGTGGGCGCCAATCAGGGTATCTATTGCTGCGCTTTCGGTTCTGCTGTGGGGCCAGGAGGCCGCGTGGTTGCCGTGGAGCCAATTCCGAGACAGGCACAGCGCCTAAAGTCGAATATCGAAGCCAACGGCTTCAAGCACTGCGCTGTAATCCAAAAGGCTATTTCCGATTGTGAAGGTGTAGCCACTCTTGGAATGGCCGACGGGGATACTTCAGCATCCATTTTGGCCACCGATAAAAGCGACTCGATCACAGTCGAGACAATCAGTGTTGACGAGATTGTAAAGAGTATGAATCTACCGCGCGTGGATTTCATCAAGCTTGATGTGGAGGGAGCTGAATTGCTCGCGCTTCGAGGCGCAATAAACACGCTCAGGCAGTTTCGCCCAACATTATCTATTGAAGCCTTTGATTCTGGTCTCTTTGAAGATATCCGAGCTTTTCTGGAGCCGCTAGGATACAAGTTCGGTGAGTTCGATAAGGTGGGCCGCATCCTGCCTTTCGATACTTTAGTGGCCCCCATAGACAATGTCATCTGGTGCCGGGAGGACATTTTCGATCAGCTAGCGGCTCGCCCGGCCCATCGGACCCAAGTGAACGCTCGGCAGACCTCGGATGGACTATGTGCTGCAGGACGGCATCTATAGTCTGCAGTAAATATCCCCCGGCAACGCCGGGGGCTCTAAGTTATGAGCCGCTCAAAGCAGGCCCAATTGAGTGGCCTCAAGGCGGGTCTCACGCCCACAGGCGCAACTGATCCAGGCGCTCTGCCTTGCACGTCCTGCTTATCACGTCTTCATCGCTACCCCGCGCGCCCAGAAGTGCCACTCCATAAAAAGCGCCACAAGATCGAAGACAGCCTCGGATGGCTCAGGGATTGTCGGCGCATCGCCACGCGTTATGACCAATACGCCCACGCCTTCTTCTCGAGCGTTTGCATCGCCGCCAGCTTCATCTTCCACCTGCGTTAGGAGAGACGTGTACCATCAGGGAATCATAAAAATCCCTCAAGACGCAACTGTGATGCTTTAACGATCCCTCAGTATTTTGTAATTATATGTAATAGAGGTGAGATATGATTTTCAGCAGTGAATTTCCTTATGGTGAGGGGAAATGTCCCAATGTGATTCTAAGCCGCCCGCTGGGCGCGAGACCGGTCAGTCTTGTGTCGACGTAGTTATTGCCGCGTGGAACTGCGAGAACACTATCGGCCGAGCTGTGGCTTCTGCTTTAATGCAGGCTGAGGTGCGCACAGTGATAGTCGTCGACGATGCCTCCGCCGACAAGACGGTGGAGTGCGCTTACGCCGCCGACGATGGCAGCGCGCGTCTGACCGTTCTTCGATCCTCGGAGAACCAGGGGCCGGCGGCTGCCCGTAACAAGGCGCTTGCGGCATGTGAGGCGCCATGGGTCGCAGTTCTTGATGGCGACGACTATTTTCTGCCCGAGCGCTTCTCAAGGATGCTAGCTCTGGCTGAGGGATGGGATTTCGTCGCAGATAACCATCTGCAAATCTATGAAGATCATGTTCATGTCGATGTGCTCCTCCCCACTCTTGCCGGCGATCCATTTAAGCCCTGGCAGCTCAGTTTCGAAACCTTTGTTCTTGGAAACATCTCGAAGCCGGGACGTGATCGCAAGGAACTCGGCTTCCTGCAGCCGTTCATGCGGAGGGACTTCCTCTTAGAGCACGGTCTTCGTTATAATGAAGAGTTGCGTATCGGTGAGGATTACGCACTCTATGCCCATGCATTGGCCGCCGGCGCGCGTTTCCTCGTTACCCCAGCTCTTGGCTACGTTGCTGTTCTTCGCCGAGATTCTCTCAGCAGCAGTTCCTCCAAAAAGCATTTTGAGCGGTTGCGCGACGCTGATCTCGACATCAAGGCATTGGCGCAACTTACGACTGCAGAGCGGGCCGCCGTAAGTGCCCATTACAGGTCGGTCGACGCGATTGTGCGATGGATGGAGGTGATTGAGGCTGTAAAGGATCGAAACGCGAGCCGGTTTTGGGCCGCATACAGCCGCTCGCCGTACACGGCAAAGCATATTTCAGCTAAACTGTGGGAACAGCTTATCAAGCGTTCTTTGAAAAGAATAAAGCGAATAGTTCCAGCGAAAAGACCCGCACCTGAGAAAGTTATAACTGTGAGATTAGTTGAGCGAGCCTAAAATCTTGGAGGGGAACGTTATCCAAATGAAGCACTTGCTACGACAGGCCATGCTTGGCGGCGCATATCAATCCGGCGCGTATCGTCTCATCGAAAGGGTGTCCGGAGGCATTGGCGCGATTTTGATGCTGCATCGCGTCGTGGACGAAAAGAAAGAGTGCCTCGATCAACATTTGACGGTTACCACATCCTATCTCGACCAGACCCTTGCACATTTCCGTAGGTTGGGCCTCCAGTTTGTCTCGATGTCTGATGTCGCTGGTGCGCTTTCCGGGAAGAAGACCCTTGATGGTCGCGCCGTGGCTCTCACCTTTGATGACGGGTATCGGGACAACCTAACATTAGCCTTGCCAATTCTTGAGAAGTATCAGGCGCCCGCAACTATCTACGTTGTGAGTGGAGCGCCCGATGGCATCATGGACGTTTGGTATCTTAGGCTGGAAGAGCTCATCCGGCGCTCGTCTTCTCTCTCGCTCAGAGGGCTTGGCCTCGAAGAGACGCTTAGCCTAGACGCCTTCGATGAGAAAAAAGCCGCTTATGCAAGGCTGACAGATATCGCCTTCCGGGACTTGACTCGCTTCAAGGCTTTTCTCTCGGATTTGCTGCCATCCTCCAGATTGGCAGATAGCCAATTGACAGAGGAGAAGTTTCTGAGCTGGAAGGAACTGAAGGTTGTGGCTGGCCATCCCCTCATTACGATCGGTGCGCATACTGCAAGCCACCCCGTTTTGGCTGCGCTTAGCGAAGAGGAAGCTTTCGGCGAAATGGTGCGCGGGCGGGCCAGGATAATGCAAGAGCTGGGTTGTGCGGCAGATCATTTCGCTTATCCCTATGGAAGAAAGGGCGAATGCGACTTACGTGAATTCCAGCTGGCGGCGCGGGCGGGGTTCGCCACTGCGGTAACGACAAGATATGGCGCGATCTATCGAAAGCACTACCATCATCCGCACTGCCTTCCGCGCATGAAGTTCGGTGGACCCGTGGAGCGTGTTGCTGATGCGGTGCTGGATGTTTTGGGAATACGCACCATGCTCAGCAAGCAGTGCTTTGCCCCCGTTGTAACCGATTAGCTTCAATCTCTGCGTAAAGGAGTCCGGTTAGAGCGCGGCCGTTTCGGCGCGACGATCGTCCGGCAAGGGTTAGGTCCCGCAGAGCATTCTCTCGAAGCTTCAAGTCGAAGAGCGACGTTGTTTTCGGCACTTGTCGTGAACGCGAACTTTAGCTGCTCGAGTCTGCGCCTTCGAGGGATCGCGGCGCGAGTTTCGCGCACGCAAAGAAAATTTTTCTCGACATCAGGTTTTCGCGAGCCCCGGCCCCGGATTTATTGAAGAGTCTGCGGCGTGCATTCGGATGATTAACGATGCTGCGTTAGGCATTTTGCCGTTAAGGTCAATTAGAGTTAAATTGCCACCGCTCGACTCTGGGATTCGCTCCTGTCCTATGACATCGCATACGCACATCAGTCTCCGCCGGGCTTTTGGCTCGTTCGCTCTTGTGGCCTGCGTGACACTATTTACGCCGCAGCCCACGGCTGCGCGTGGCGGTTCAGGTGATGCCTGCGTCAGGTGGACGCAGAAGCGCCTCGTGATTGGCAATGACCTCCAATCTCGCCGTTTCGTGTTGGAACCCAAGGGCGACCTGGAGGAGATGCCGTTTTTCAGGGTGGCCGAGGGCCGGGCCGTCTACCACAAGCCGTTCAGCCTGTCGCTCGATCTCGTTGACGGCAGAGTGGGTATATTCGTCAGTAACGACCCAAGGGCGTTTCTGATCACACGGGACGAGAGTTCCCAAACACTAAGAATACCGGTCTTCTTCGTAGGCCGCCCGCGCGAATCCCTCAAAGACCTGGAGGAAAACGCCAATGGCCTTGTCTTCGACCCGTCTGCATTGGTGGACGCAGGGAGCGATTTTTCGCAGGTGAGCTTTCATCTGAAGCGAGGCGGTTCCCATTTCGATGTGATCCGCCCGTTTTTCATGTGCGGCTTGGCGGGTCTGCTTGTCTGCGAAGAGTCCTGCCCCGAAGACTCGGACACTTTGGCTGCTTCATTGGTCAACCTGATTGTCAGAGGCGAGCCGGGAACTCTGCCGTCTTCAGGCCGCGAGGAAGCGAATGCGCCTCCCGCGATTGAATCCCGCCGGCCCCGGCCGGCCCCGCCTCCCGCGCTGCCGGCTTTCAAGCCCCGGCCAGTAGAGCGATTGACGAAAGCGCCCCCAAGTCCGCCCGAAGAACTGGAACCAGCGCCCCTGCCTCCTCCACGAGTGCGGTCTTCCGAGAACGCAACTCCACCCGCGAAACCGGAGAATTGCCCCGCTTGTCCTCCGCCAGTGCAGCAAACGGAGACTCCGGCTCAGCCTCAAAAACCGGAAGCCGCCCCTGCGCCTGCTCCTCAAGCACCTCCGCCCGCAAACGCGCCCCAGCCGTCGAAGGAGGCGACGCCTCCCGCGCCGCCTTCGGAACCCGCGCCCCAGCCGAAAGGAGAAGCTGTGCCGCCTCCTGCTTCTCGCGCGCAACCCTCTGAAAATGCGGCTCCCCCTGTCAAGGCGCCCCAGGCAGAGTCAGCGCCACAGCCGAAGGCCCCCGAAACTGCTCCGCCTTCCGCGCCATCGCCGCCACCCGTTCAGCACGTCGTTCTGGCGTTCGAGCGCAAAAGCGGGGAGGTTATGCCGGCGGCTGACGTGATCCAAGCGGAAGGAAGCCTGAACATCGAAGGCGTGCCATTACAGGCTGCCTCGGAAGGCCTCATCGCTGACCTCCCAGCCGAGGCTGCGAAGAAAGCGAGCGACGCCGCCTTTCTGAAGAAACTGCTTCGGCGATACCAACTCGTGACAGTCAGGAAGGAACCTGATCGCCTTGTCCTGGTCGTCGAGCCTCTTTATGTGCGTGCCGAGGATTTGAAGATCGAGATCCATGACGCGGCAGGCGAGCCTGTCCGCGGCTGCGAGCTCGCACTCGATGTCTCATCGGACAGGCGGCTCGGCGGAGGCTGGTCAAAGCTTGGAGATAAAGAGCGGCTGCATGGCCTTGAGTTCGCCGAAACCGACAGCCAATACGGATTGAACCTGCCCGTGGAGATCGAACCTCACGAACTTCTCATCAGCACTGGAGAGCCTGGAAATGTCGCCCGGTTGTCCAACATAGGCTCTGGATGCCAGCTGGAGGCCCGGCCTTGGGTGACAGCCGAAGAGCTGCGGAGCGGAAAGATCGTGCGAGCGCTGAAGGGGGCAGGTCAGACGCTGATCGCCGTGTTCTCGACCGACAGCAACTTCGCCGGTTCTCTTGGAGGGGCCGCAGCCGCAGACGGATTTTGGTCGGACGCGCTGAGACTCGTGAATGTGGTTTCCACTGCGGCTTGGGAGAAAAAAGTTCTCGGCCGCGCGCAGGCTCCAGGCGTTAGTCCCGAGACAGGCAAGCTTCAAGTTGAAGCGCAAGGCGGAGCGCTTGCCGGCGACGGCAGCCGTGGCGCATCCCTTAAGATTTTGAGCAGGGGCTCCCAGGAGTCGCCTGGGCCAGCTTCTATTTTCCAGGTTCAGCCCATTGAGCGATACCTCCTTGATATCGCTTTGAAGCTGATTTGGGAGGATGCATCGATCGCGCCACAGTATAGCGTGAAGCAGGAAGCTCTGATCCTTGTCACAGGAAGCGTCAAAGACATGGGAAGCTATTTCTGCCAGCACTCGGTGCGCCGGGACAAAAGCCCGTGGTCCACTCCGCAATGGGTAAGGCAGGCTCGCAAAATCTTCGCCCTCGAAGTCTGGACCCAAGGCGCGGCCGACGACATGCAGAAGGGATCGCGCATAAAGCCAGCTCAGAATGCGCCTGAGGGCGTATACATCTGCAACATCCAAGGTCCGGAAGGCGATAAAATCTCCCTTTACGGGATTGTTCCCAAGGTGATTTCGGACTCCAACAGCAGGGCGAAGGTCTTTTCCTATCTGACAGGGCAGGCCAACAGCTTCCTCAAACCGTAACGCCTGTCACACAGTGGCCCTCTAAAATCGGGCAGAAGACCCGTCGACGCTTGGCGAATCCTTCCAACTCTGTACAGCTTGCGTTCATCATAGCTCGCGTACTGTTTGCTCCTTGAACATCTGATTCGCGGCGTCTCCCCCAGCACCGATCAATCCTCGGCCTTGACATGGCCGGAGTGGTCGTGCGGGTTCGACCGGGAACGAAGGACCATGACGAAACCTATTTTCTTCGATCCGAATAATCGCCGCGCCGGGCACGTCTCGCGCGCAGCCTGGACGCTCGCCATCACGACCAGCGTCGCGGGCGTCATTTTTCTTTCGAGCCTTTTTATCTTCCGCTCCTTTCCCGAAACTTTGCAGGCAGCACAAAGCCAGCGTTATCCCCTTCTGAACGATGTTGCGAAAGTTCCGCATTTGCTGCCATCGGTCCGTAACCTTGCACGCAAAGCCCAAGCTACAAAAAAGCAATTTCCGCATTCCGTGCAGCCTCCGGCCGGGGCACTCGCGAAGGCAAAAGGCGTA
Organism: uncultured Alphaproteobacteria bacterium; assembly: GCA_963839435.1. Classification (GTDB taxonomy): domain Bacteria; phylum Pseudomonadota; class Alphaproteobacteria; order Rhizobiales; family Rhodomicrobiaceae; genus Rhodomicrobium. Next base: position 84,558 of record CAWIVD010000013.1, on the reverse strand, counting down.
AAGGCTCCCGGCGAGCGCCGGGAGAAGCCGCTGACAATCGGCTTCTACGCGAGTTGGGACGACAGCAGTTTCTCGTCGCTCAAAAACAATCTCCAAAACCTCGATTGGGTGGTTCCGAGCTGGCTCTATCTGCAAGGCAGCTCGATGGACCTCAAGGTCACCCTCGATCAGAAGTCGCTTGATCTGGTCCGGAGGGAAAAGCCGGGAGCAGCCATTCTGGCGATGATCCAGAACTCGTCCGTCACTAAATGGGACGGCCCAAACCTGGGCCGCCTCCTTGCCGACCCGGAGAGGAGGCGCGAACGCCTGACCAGCATCCTGGCGTTCATCGAGGAGAATAAGCTCCAAGGCCTCGTCATCGATTTCGAGCAGATCCCCGACGATGCTCACAAGGATACTTTGGCTTTTCTGAGTGAGGTCCATGCCGCCTTCAAGGCGAAGGGCCTTATTGTTGCCGTCGCGGCGCCCTTCGACGATCCGCATTGGAATTACAAAGCCTACGCCAAGGTATGTGATTACCTGGTGCTGATGGGGTATGACGAGCATTGGTCCGACTCGCCGCCGGGGCCGGTGGCTTCGCAATCGTGGTTCTCGACCCGGCTGGCGGCGCGGATGCGAGAACTCGATCCCGCCCACACGATTGTGGCGATCGCGAACTATGGTTACGATTGGACCGTTGGAAGCAAAGACGACGCGGAAGAGCTGAGCTTCCAGGAGGCGGTCCTTACCGCCAGCGATTTAAAGGTATCGATCGAACTCGATTCCGACACGCTCAATCCGCGATTTTCTTATTTGGAAGATGGCAATACCCATCGTGTCTGGTTTCTCGATGCGGTCACCGCCTATGACCATTTGCGCGCCGCCGATAAATATCGCCCGGCTGGCTACGCTTTGTGGCGGCTTGGCGCCGAGGACCCATCCATTTGGCAGGTTCTTCCCCGAAACTATGGCGCGTCGCCGCCGCCCTCGCTCGAAACCATCAACCCAAGCACCGACGTCAATTTCATTGGACGCGGCGAGCTTTTGCAGATTGCGGCTAAACCTTCGGCAGGCTCGCGCACGATCAAAGTCGACGACGCGAATGCGACCATCACGGGCGAGACCTACACCAAGATGCCCGCCTCGTTTGTGGTCCGGCGGGGAGGGGAAATGCCCGGCAAGATCGCGCTCACATTCGACGATGGACCGAGCCCGGACTGGACACCAAAAATCCTGGACATCCTCAAGGAGAAAGGCGTCCACGCGACCTTCTTTATTATTGGTGAAAACGGCGCATCCTATCCGAGACTCGTGCAAAGAACACTTGCCGAAGGGCATGATCTCGGCAATCACACCTTCACCCACCCTAATCTTGGGGAGACGCCGGACAGCATGGCGGGCGTCGAGATCAATGCGACGCAGCGTTTGATCGAGGCTTTGACGGGGCGGTCTACTCGGCTTTTCCGGCCACCTTATCTTGGCGACGCGGAGCCGACCAGCGCCGAGGAAATCGCGCCGTTGCAGGAAGCCGAAAAGCTGGGCTACCTGACTGTCGGGCTGAAGGTTGATCCCGACGATTGGCAGAGACCGACGCCGGAGCAGATCGTCGAGCGCGTCGTGGCCCAAGCGACGGACCCGGACCCCGAAAAGCGCGGCCAGATCGTTCTGTTGCATGATGCGGGCGGCGACCGCGCCGCCACCGTCGCCGCGCTGCCCAAGCTAATCGATGCTCTCAGGGCCAAGGGGTTTGAGTTCGCAGCGGTTTCCGAATTGGCGCGATGGACAAAGGATCAGGCCATGCCTCCCGTCCCGGCGAATGAGGCTTCGCCGGTCGTCAACCGTTATGTCTTCTTTACGTATAGCTGGCTGCAGGGGGCGGTGACGACCTTGTTCCTCGCTGCCATCGGGCTCGGCTTGGCGAGGCTGTCGGCCCTTTGCGGTCTTGCGCTGTTGGGCCGCGCGCGGGCCAACAGGCGCGGCGTTCCATCCAATGCCGACGAACTCTCTGTTTCTGTGCTGATCCCGGCCTACAATGAAGAGAAGGTGATTGCGGCCTCGATCCGGCAGATCCTGGCAAGCACGCACCGCAAGCTCCGCATCATTGTTGTCGACGACGGCTCGACGGACGGGACGTCCGACGTCGTGCGCACGTGTTTTGCGAGCGACGAACGAGTGACTTTGACCACTACGCAAAACGGAGGCAAAGCTCGCGCCATTAATCTCGGGCTGGCCCATGCCGACGGCGACATCGTCGTGGTGCTCGACGCCGATACGCAATTCGAGCCTCAGACGATATCGCATCTCGTGCGCTGGTTCGCCGACCCTGCGGTTGGCGCCGTCGCTGGCAACGCCAAGGTCGGCAACCGTCTTAATATGCTGACCCGGTGGCAGGCCCTCGAATATATCACAGCGCAAAATCTTGAACGCAGAGCACTCGCGGCGCTCGGCTGCATAACCGTCGTACCTGGGGCGGTCGGCGCCTGGCGGCGCGAGGCCATAGTGAGGCTCGGCGGCTTTCCGTCCAACACACTCGCCGAGGATCAGGATCTGACGATCATGATCCAGCGAGCGGGCTATAAAGCTCTCTTCGATCAAGAGGCGATTGCCTGGACCGAAGCGCCAGATACCATGAACGGTCTTGCGAAACAGCGGTTCCGCTGGGCCTTCGGCACGCTCCAATGTCTTTGGAAGCATCGCCGCGTCAATCTCAATCCTCGTTATGGCGCGCTGGGCCTCGTTGCCATGCCGCAGGTCTGGATGTTCCAGATTGCGCTTGCCCTTTTGTCGCCGCTTATCGACCTCGCGCTGATCTATCAAATTCTGAGGGCGCTGACGGACTATCTTCAGCACGGCGAGCAATTCAATTCGGACAATCTCCTGATAACGGCGACCTACTATGCCGTGTTCATGGCGGTTGATCTTAGCGCCGCGATGATCGCTTTTTTCCTCGAGAAGAGGGAAGACCGGTCGCTTTTGTGGTGGCTCGTCCTGCAGCGCTTCGGCTACCGGCAGATCATGTATTTCGTGGTCGCGAAATCCGTGCTGAGGGCGTTGCAAGGCCGCGTTGTGGGATGGGGCAAGCTTGAGCGGAAAGCCACTGTCAAGACCGTGACGGATGGCCAGGAAGAGGGCTCAGCCGTGCCTCTTCACGCAACAGGATTATGATCGCGTGATGATGGCCTTCCAAGGGCCATCAGGCACGTCCTTCTCATCCACGAAACGCCATTCGGTGATGTCGCTGTCAACGATGCCGAGAAATTGTGCCGTTGCCGGGGAGATATCGAGACCGGCCTTCAGCCCCCACTTGTTTTTCGGCTTTTTGGCGGAACCGAAAACCCAGTCAAAATCGTCTTCGCCGTTAGGGCCGACATCCTGCCACTGAGCGAAGCAGGACTTTCCTTTGTATGAGATTTCCACCCAGCGATTTCTGGTGAGCGGCCCCTGTTTTTGACCGAACCCGGGGATCTTCTTAGAAATTTCCTTCAGGTTCCCATCCTGGTCGACCTCCGCGAAAGGGAGGGCGATATAAAACGGATTTTGTTTTGGAGTAAAGGCCGCGGGTAGATAGCCTTTCCTGTTCCGGGGACTGTCCACGCCGCCGTAATTCTTCATCCAGTTGCCGTCCCAATAACTGGCTCTATTATGGATGTAGGCGTTATCTTCCGTCGCGCCTTCGCCAACCCAGAAGATGGTCGTCATCGTTTTCTTAAACTGCGTCATCATACTCGAATTGCCGTGCGTTTGCGGATTTTGAAATCCCCAAGCAGAAGCTTGAAAGTAATTATAGCACGCTGGTATTCCCAATAAAATAGCGACGGCGAAAACGCACGACCTGCTTTTCATGACGAGCCTTGAAAGTGGCGTCGAAGCAAATAAGCCAATGTATTTGCTAAGTATGCTCTGCCTCTGCCATCCATCTGTGGGCCGAAGCGAGAGCACAATGAAGACGCCTGTTGAACACTGAACGAGACAAGAGTCTCCGCAATACTCGGTTGCCTCCCCAAGCTCTGAGCGAACAATTTGTCGAGATTAGGATCGCCTTCCTGGAAGCATCTTCGTCGGCAGAGGTTCCGGGATTGCCATCACGCCTTTGGCACTTCATGTGCGGGGGACAAGGCGGGATCGCAAAAGTCGTTCAGCCTAAGCAGGTTTTAACGGACGCGCCAACGGATCGCCGCCGCCGTCATCCCAGCCAAGCGAAGCGAGTTGGGATCGCAAAAATTAAGCGCTCAAATTTGCAACTATCCCGGATAAGGCTTTGCCTTTCCGGGACGACAAAGCGCAGAGCGAGAAAAAAGAGGAGCGGCTCGAGGGGCGCTCCTCTTAAAGGCGATATGTCTAGCGTTACGCGGCTCGCGACGCGTGATCGGCCGTGACTTGCTCGGCAAGCTTGCCGGTCAACTCCACAAGATGGTCAAACTTCGCCTCGAAGCTGCCCGCGCCCGCCGTGACTGACCTCAACTCGATGATAAGGTCATGAATTTCGGCTTCCGGCATATGCGCGTCGATAACGTCCCATCCGGACCAGCCCGGCCTTGCGTCAAAGCCGAGGATCTGGCCGCGCCGTGCCGAAATGATGCCGTTGATCTTCGCCGTTGCCTCGGAGGGAACGGCTATCTTGACCGCCATGATGGGTTCCAGCAGCACCGGCGAGCATTTTGGCATGCCTTCGGACATCGCGATACGGCCCGCCATACGGAAGGCTTGCTCCGATGAATTGACCGTGTGATAGGAGCCGTCCTTGAGAATGACCGCAACATCTACGACCGGAAAGCCGAGCGGCCCGCCCGAAAGATAGTCGCGCACGCCAGTCTCCACCGCCGGGAAGTAGTTTCGCGGCACGGCGCCGCCCGTTATCTCCTCGGAGAAAGCGAAGCCCTCGCCGCGTTCCTGCGGCTTGATCTCCACCACCACATCGCCAAATTGACCGTGCCCGCCGCTCTGCTTCTTGTGCCGGCCGCGGATTTCGACGCTCTTGCGGATGGTTTCCTTGTATCCGATGTCGCGCCTTCTCGTTTCCGCCTTGATGCCAAAGCGCCGGTTGAGGCGCTCCAGCGCGACGCGCAGATGCATCTCGCCCTGCCCCCAGAGAACCATCTGGTTCGAATCGCGATCCTGAATGAGAACCAGCGAGGGATCTTCGTCGATCAGCTTATTCAACGCAGCAGTGAGCTTGATCTCGTCCTTGCGCTCGCCCGCCGCAATGGCGAGACCGTAAACAGGCTTCGGCGGGACCGAGGTTTTGATGGACAGCGGCGCCGATTTTTCACCTGTGAGCGTCGTGCCGGTCGGCAGGCTTTCCAGCTTCCCGAGGGCGACTGTTTCACCGACAGTACCGGGGCCGCGTTTCTTGACGTCCGTTCCAAGGACAGAAAACACGCCGGAGATCCTCTCTTCGCCGTCGGGGGCGTAAACAGAGCCTCCATCCGCGAACTGCCCGGCAAGTACACGCGCCAGCGAAAGCTTGCCCGCGTGCGACGTGTGGTGCGTCTTCATGACGTAGGCTGCCGATTTCGCAGAACCCAGGCCCAGGCGCTTGGCTGTCTCTTGCGCGAACGGCGCCTCATGGCGAAGCGCCTTCAACAGCCGGCCGATGCCGTGACCCTCCTGGGCGGAGCCGAAGAAGACAGGGACAATCTGGCCTTGCTTGAACTCGGTGACGAGGTCCTGAAAGATCTTGTCGCGGGGCGGCGTAACATCACTCAAGAGTTGCTCCATCAGCTCGTCGTCGTAGTCGGCGAGCTTCTCGAGCATGGAAAAGCGCTGATCGGCCTCGAATTTGGCGAGGTCGGAGGGAATGGCGATCAATTCGCTCGGCGCATGCTCGCGATAGACGAAAGCGCGCTCAAGAGCGAGGTCCACATAGCCGCTCACGACCCCTTCTTCCCAAATCGGGATTTGCCGAAGCACAAGCGGAAGCCGGCTGGCAGGCTGCATCAGCGTCAAGATTTCGCCGATGTCGCGGCCGACCTTGTCGATGCCAACCTTGTCTATCTTATTGATAAAAAGGAAATGAGGGACCCCTGCGGTCTCAAGGCTTTTAAGGACGATCTGGAGGGCGTGCAGCTTTTTCTCATCGGCCTCGCACACGACGATGGCCGCATCGCACGCAGCAATGGCTCCCATGCCGTCATACTGGAATTCGACCGAGCCCGGACAGTCGAGCAGCGTGAACTTGTCGCCAAGAAAGTCGAAATTGGCGACGTTCATCTCGACGCTCATGCCGTGGCTTTTGGATTCCGCGGATGTGTCGCCGACCGTCCTTCGCTGATCTGCGGCTTCGTGGGCCGTGCCCGTGCGGAGTAATATGGCTTCGAAAAGGGTTGTCTTGCCGCTTGGATGGGGACCAACCAATGCGACGCAGCGGGGACTTCTGCCCTCCGCATTTCCATTTCCGCTCATGTTGCTGTTCCTTACGCGGAATATCTTCTATTTTGAGGGGTCGCTCATTGAGAGCTTCGAACGGACCATCGTGGCAAGAGGTCTCTTGCTTTGCAAGCCCCATCATAAGAAATCGACACATCGAGAACGGGGGCTTATTGACGCCATAGGTTCCGGCAGTCAGGGATCACGCAACGCGCTTTTGGCGGAGCCTCGCTTCAGCCCTTGGCAGCTCGCAATCGGGGGCTGAAACCGTCGAGCGGGCTATAGTTTCTGGTGCATATCCCCAAAGGGCAGGGGGTAAGGGCGGAGAAGCACATGCGCGTGCGTCAGAGTTACAAGGCGCTCGGCACGCCCCCCGCGTCCCACCGCAATCTCCTCGCTGGGATCGAGCCGTTGGAAATAGGGTGCGAGCGCGGCCAAAGCTTCCTGGGACCGTTCCTTCGGGATAACGATGAGGGCGTCCTGTCCCACCAGCGCCTTTTCGCGGCAGACAAATGCGAACTCGCGGGGGTCCTGGGAGAAGGCGCAGACTGGCACATCCGGCCCGAAGGCAGCGCCTGTCTTGCCGCCGACGCGCCAATTATCGACGACAACGAAAGCATGCGTTTCGGTGCTCAAGCCGCGCCACGCCGGAGAAGTCTTCTGAGCCCGCGCCAATCATAGCTCCACTGCGTGGGGTCTTGCTTCGAAGCCTTTGCGTTCGCCGCTTGCCAGAAGGGTCCCACGGTGACGTAGGTCACGAATAACGCAAAGCACACGGCAGTCAGGACCGCGCTTGCTGCGGCCCAGGAGCGGAGCCATTTTGCGCTCCTCTCGCTCAGGCTATGGCCGAGGAGCGGGAAGGCGAACAGCCATGCGGAGTTGAACCAGTGCGGGATTGTAGCCTTCCCCATGAACGGCATCGACAGGAAGAGCACAAGGGGGATCGCGACAAGCCACAACAGAAAGCGGCTGGCGCTGGCGGCGCCCGCGGTTCGTGCCGCCTGCGCCAGAGCAACGACGAGCGGCACGCCCACCCATGGGGAGAGCAGCGCGACTTGCGCGCCGAGAGCACCGCCGAAAGTCGCGAAGGCGGACGCGCTCAAGGATGCACCGGAGGCTGTGCGGCCGGACTGGAAGGCGAAGGATACCCAGTTATTCTGGTAATTCCAGATCAGCGCCGGGGAGAAAATCGCAAGCGCGAGCGCCGCCGCGAGGTAAGGCTGAGGGCGCCAAAACCAGTGCCTGTGCTGGGGCGAGAAAACGAGAAATCCGAAAAGGCCGATGGGCACAAAGATCGCCGCATATTTCGAGAGCCCCGCCAGCCCGAATGCGGCGCCCGCCGCCAGCCAGAGACCCCAGACGACAAGGGGCTTGCGTGGCGGCCCGAACAGGATTTCCGCGATGGCCCATACGCCAATGGCGAGGAACAGGAAAAGCGGCACATCCGGCAGAATCAATCCGTCGGGCCAAACAACGAAATAAGCCGTGGCATTGAATGCGAATAAGGCCCATAGCGCAGCATCCCGGCCGAACAAACGGCGCGTCAAGCCGTAGAGGGGAAGGTTGATCGCCTCGGCCATCGCAAGAAAGGGAAGGCAAATCCACCAGCCTTCGCCGAACAGCGTGCCGAAGCCGTGCACGATCCATTGATGCAAAGGGGGATGGTCGAAATAAGAGAGCTGGAAGGACCGCGAGATGACGACGGTATAGGCATCGTCCCCAGTAAATCCGCTTACACTGGCGGCAAAGAGCTTGGCTAGGGCGCAAACGCCAATAAAGGCGAGAATCATTTTCGCGGGGGCGGCGCTCTTGCTCTGACGATCGAGGGGTTCGAAAGTGAATGCGCTTTGAACGGAAATCGCGGCCTGATTAAACGCAGCCATTTTAAATGCAATCACTGAAATGGTTCAAATCAAAGGCTGCAACGGGTGCGTGCAAAGCACGATTCCTCTTTAATATTCGGGGAGGACGCAGGCACACTCATTGAGAAGAAGCAACAGCACCATCCCAATGATTGCGGCAAAGATGCGGCAACACCCACCGTTCGAAAAATTCCATGCCGCCCAGCGTGGCCGCTAAAGCGTGTCGAAATTATAAGGCCCCCCTTATTGTCACGGCCGCCCTCCGAGGCGGCCATCCAGGAAAGCAAATTCCATCTTTTTGGATTTGTGGCTGGATGGCCGGTCAAGCCCGGCCATGACATCGGTTCCAGCCAATTGCAACACGCTTCAACTCTGCAAGTCTCTCAAGAGACTCTGCGCCATTTCTATAAGATGCGCTGCCTTGAAGGGCTTCCTGGCAAAAACCCCATTCCCAAACGCATCCGGCAGGCTCTCGCGCTCGTAGCCCGTCGTGACAACAAAAGGAATGCACTTCGCAGTGAGTGCCAGCGCGACAGCGGTGGCATACTCGCCATCGAGATTGCAGTCCAAAAAGGCGGCATGGGGTTCGCGGGCGTCGATCAGGGCGAGCGCCTTTGCCACCGTTGCAGCCGGCCCAACGACCTCATAACCGGCATCGCTCAGGATGTCGTTCATTTCGAGCGCAAGGAAGGAATTCGTCCTCGACAACGAGGACCTTCGGGGCAATCATTCTTTCTCGTTCGCCGGATGCTTCGTCTTTCTGATCGGAAGCCACATATCGCAGACCAGACCGGCAGGATCAAACTGAATATGGGCCTCTCCATCGAGGCCGCTCAAGCTTTGCTCGATGATGAACGTGCCGAAGCCCCGCCTCGTGGGCTCGAAAACCGCTGGGCCGCCCCTTTCCTGCCATCGCAGTTTAAGCATCGTCCCACCTTCCATGGTTTCCCAGGAGAGATCGACGTTCCCGCCTGCCACTGACAGAGCGCCATATTTGTTCGCGTTCGTGCCGAGTTCATGCAGCACAAGCGAAAGGCCGACCGCCGTCTGCGGATCGAGCTTGAGGGACGGTCCCCGATAGCTGAACCTGCCCTCGCTTGTGTCGCCCATGATCAATTGATCCCGGACGAGCGAAGCGACATCCGCGCCGTGCCAGGACGAGGCCGTCAGCACATCGTGCGCGCCCGCGAGCGCCTGAATACGGCCTGTGAAACTCGTCGCAAAATCCTCGGGGCTTTTCGTCTGGCGAAGCGTGAGCCGGGCGATGGACTGAACCATGGCAAGGGTGTTCTTCACCCGGTGGTTGAGCTCGTCAACGAGGAGTTGCCGTGTTTTCTCCTGGGCTTTCCGCTCTGTGATGTCGTGGGCGATCGCAGCATACCCGGTGAGCTTGCCGTCGCGGTCGCCCAAAGGGGCAAGGCAGAGGATGACCTCGACGAGGGACCCATCCTTTCGAAGCCTGCGCACGTCGCGAGACAGGGCTTCGCCGCACTGCTTGACCTTCTCTGCATGTCCTTCGAATGCCTGATACTCGACATCGCCGGGACAGAGAACGCGAACCGGCTGGCCTATGATCTCGTGCGCGGCATAACCGTAGAGAGCTTCCGCGCCTGGATTCCAATTCTCGACGATCAGGTCAGGCGAAAGCGAATAGATCGGGACGCCGACCGATTTGACGATGGCCTCGTGGCGCAAACGGAGCTGATGACTCGAAAGATCGGTAACAACCACCGATATGACCGCTTCCCCATCGACGAGAAGCGGCACAGAGGAGACTGTCACAGGTGCGTAGCCGCCTAGATCCCTCCTGCAGATGGCCATCTCACAGCCTCGGCAACCTCTATGGTCGGCCAAATGCTTGAAATCGCGCTCACTCAGATAATCGAGCATAGACGAGCCGATAATGCGCGACGGGTCCTTGCCCACAATACCGGCAAAGGCTTCATTGCAATACAGGATAACCCCGTCGAGCGACAAAGTTACGGCCCCCTCGCGCATCTGCTCGACGAGAAGGCGATAGGGCTCAGCCGCACTTTTCAGAGTGAAGACTTGAGCGCCGCTCTGGCCATCGACGACAAGCGCGTCAACCTCACCGCTCCGGAGGGCGCGCAGCGTATCCTCCGCTTCGGCAAGCCGGCTCTTGAGATCGGCAATGTCGCTCGAGCCGTCGCTATCGCGCATCCTTATACGACCTTGATCGCTGCCCTCAGTCTCCCACGGTCGGACATATCCCCGATGACGCGGCGGACGGGAGCGGGGTTGTCGCGAAGGAGCGTGGGGGCTGCGATAATCTGCGCTTCCCTTGCGCGTTCCGGGGCGCGGTAAAGATCGACGACTTCAAGATCGTAATGGCCGGTCAGCTCCTCGTCGCAAAAGTCCCGCACACGCGAAACCGCCTGCAGCGACAAGCGCGACGCGCCTGTCACGAAAAGCGTCATGGTGTAATGTGGAACAATTTCCAGGCCGGTTTCAGCAATCATATCACCCCCTTTGCGGGCGGATATCGAGACCCACAAGTACGCGCTCCTCGCTTGAAAGGTCGCCGATGATTTTCTTGATCGGCTCCGGCAGACGCCGCACGAGTGTCGGCACCGCGAGAATCTGATCGCCGGCCGCAAGCTGGGGGCGCTGCAGAAGATCGATCACCTCGATCGAATAGCGGCCTTCGAGATGCTCTTTGCAGAGGTGCGTCAGGTTATTAACCGCTCGGATCGACTTATCGGTCTGTCCTGCGACGTAAAGACGCAGCTCCCAATACTCGGCATCGTCGGAGGGAGCGGATGCCCGCTGCATCTCATTCATTCCGTTCCCTTTCGCTCGGAGATCAGCACCCCCTGCGATCCGATGCCAAGCTTGCGGACATCTGCCGAATGCGACATGCCCCGCGACTTGACGATAAAGAGCTGACGCTCGAGATCCCGCTCCCTTTGGACGTTCTTGATGGTAATCCAACTATCCATCAGCGAGGAGATGTTTAAATTCGCCTTGTCGTCACCATCCTTCACGCTCAGGTAAAGGGTCGTGGCGGCCGCCATTTTGAGGTGGTCGACTAAGCGTAACACCATCGTGTTGGCTTGAGCAAGGCTGCCGCCGCCCTCGAGCGCGGAGAGGGGATCGACGACAATAACATCGGGTTTCTGGTCCTGAACCGAGTGCATCATCCGCGTAAGATGCATCTCAAGCCCATGCGTCGTCGGGCGCACTGAACTCGATGGCCAACCGCCCGCTATCAATGGCAGGCTGCAGGTTGATGCCGATCGAGCGCATGTTGCGCACTAGCTGAGGCTCCAACTCTTCAAACGAAAAATAGAGGCAATGCTCGTCCCGCGCCGTGGCTGCGAGCGCGAAGTGCGCGCCGATGCTGGTCTTTCCCGTGCCAGGGCCGCCCGAGACGAGGATGCTGCTGCCCTTATAGAATCCTTTGCCCTCCAGCATCGCATCCAGCCCAGCGATCCCGGTCAAGATCCGCTGCGAGGAAACGGTGTGGGAGAGCCCAAGCGAGGTGATCGGCAGAAGCTTTATGCCGCCTTCCTCTATCAGATAGGGGTACTCGTTGGTGCCGTGTGTAGAGCCGCGATACTTGACCACCCTGAGCCGCCGCGTGGTGAGTTCCTCCTGAACCCGCTGCTCCAGCACGATGACGCAGTCGGACACATACTCTTCAATGCCGTGCCGTGTCAAACTCTTCTCGCCGCGCTCGGCTGTGATGATGCTGGAAAGCCCGCGGTCCTTGAGCCAGACGAACAAGCGCCGCAATTCCGAGCGCAGCAGCGCTTCGTTCGGAAGGCCCGCGAACAGCGTGTCGATGCCGTCCAGCACCACGCGCTTGGCCTTGACCTGGTCGATCGCGAAGCCAAGCCGGATGAACAGACCTTCGAGGTTGTATTCGCCGGTCTCGTGGATCTCCTGGCGGTCGATGTGAATGTAGTCGATGGAGAGCAGGTTTTTCTCCTGAAGGCCGGCGAGATCGAAGCCTAGCGAGCGGCTGTTGATGTCGAGGTCGGCTGCCGTCTCGTCGAAGGTCACGAACACGGCAGGCTCGCCGTTTCTGGCGCCTTGAACGATAAAGGAGGTGGCAAGCAAAGTCTTGCCGCAGCCGGGGCCGCCGCAAATCAAGGTGGCGCGCCCGGCGGGAAGACCGCCGCCCGTGACCTCATCAAGCCCCTTGACGCCCGTCAATACTTTCTTGAGCTGCAAGGGCATCTTCTTGTTTCCTTTGATTGCGCTCACACATTGCATACACGCTCCCGCCGCTAAATCCAATAGCGGGCTGCTGAAGCGGCATGAGATCGTGGCCTCATCCTTCGACAGGCTCAGGATGAGGTCGAGCGATTCAGACGCATTCATCCTCATGGTGAGCTTGTCGAACCACGAGCAGCATCACTTTAATCAGCTCCTGATAGGCCCGATCGAGGAGGCCTTCCTCCGTATCAACTCCGGCTTTACCGGTTATCTCCTTCTTCGGGCATCCTGATGAACTGAAGCTTGACCGAGCCTAAGCCCAATCCCTTGGTCGCGCCAGCGCAAATTCCTTGCGGAAGGGCGGATTTGGCCTGCCCGGCTAAGCCGACGCCTGCTACGGGAATGGGAACCCGCGCCTTCCATGGCGCGAATTAACCTGGCGTGGTTAATTTCGGCGCTCCAGAATTATTGCCGGTCATCATCATGCTTAACAAGCAATTTATTCCGGCCGCCATTACTTCCCGCCAAGGCTTCTTCCCGGCAGGAAGTAAATCCGCCAAGACATTGAGAACACGCAACTTTCCTTCGCCTACGACGTCCCATTAAATAGAACTAAATGCCGGAATTGTTTCATTAAATGGACGCGCAAAAGTCCGTTAAATATGTTTTCGCTTCGCCCATTTACCATAGCGCCCGCCCTTCCCGCGCTGGAGGAGCGCCGCCGGAGGCCCGCCTCCGGCGGCGATCTCCGCCAAAATTTCCCTGTAAATACGGGCGATTTCGTCCTGGTCACTCCCCGTTAACGCCTCGATAAAGCGCTTTTTCGTAAAATATAATAATCGAGCAGGAGGCGCCGGCAGTGACAGGAAAAAATTGGAACGGACTTTCTTCCCGCCGTGCGGCGCATACAAAAGCCACCTCGGGATTGTTACATGGGGCCACTTGGCTCACACATTATCGGCCGAGGTCGAACTGCGTTTGGCTTCAACGGCGTGTCCTTCGCCCCAGCGCCAGTTCAGCACGAAGGGGTGATCCTCGCCATACTCGTTGATGTACTGGCGATGCTCGATGAGGGCGTCGCGGAGCCCTTGCTTCACATACGCCGCGCGAGCGCCGAGTTGCGGCAGGCGATCGACAACGTCGCTTACGAGATGGAAGCGATCCATCTCGTTCAACACCACCATATCGAATGGCGTCGTGGTGGTGCCCTCCTCCTTGTAGCCGCGCACGTGAAGGTTCTTATGGTTCGTGCGCCGGTAGGTGAGGCGGTGGATGAGCCAGGGGTAGCCGTGGAAAGCGAAGACGATGGGCTTATCCTTGGTGAAGAGCGTGTCGAAGTCGAGATCGTTCAGGCCGTGCTGATGTTCGCTTGCAGGCTGCAGCTTCATCAGGTCCACGACATTGATCACGCGAACCTTCAACTCCGGCAAATAGGTACGGATGAGGTCGACGGCAGCCAGCGTCTCGAGCGTCGGCACGTCGCCGCAGCAGGCCATGACAACGTCCGGCTCGCAGCCCTGATCGTTGCTGGCCCATTTCCAGATGCCGATCCCGGCCGTGCAGTGCTTGATGGCTTCGTCCATGCTCAGCCACGCAGGCGCAGGCTGCTTGCCGGCGATGATCAAGATTGACGTAGTTGCGGCTGCGCAGGCAATGATCGGTGACGGACAGGAGGCAGTTGGCGTCCGGCGGCAGATAGACGCGGACAACCTCGGCCTTCTTGTTCACGACGTGATCGATGAAGCCCGGATCCTGATGCGAGAAGCCATTGTGGTCCTGCCGCCAGACGTGCGAGCTCAAGAGATAATTGAGCGAAGCGATGGGCCGCCGCCAGGGAATGTGATTGCAGACCTTCAGCCATTTTGCGTGCTGATTGAGCATCGAGTCGACGATGTGGATGAAGGCCTCATAGCAGGAAAAGAATCCGTGGCGGCCGGTGAGCAAATAGCCCTCTAACCAGCCCTCGCACTGGTGTTCACTCAGCATCTCCATCACGCGGCCATCCGGTGCGAGGTGATCGTCATAGGGAAACCGTTCCGCCATCCAGGCGCGGTTGGTGACATCGAGCACATCCTGCCAGCGGTTCGAATTGTTCTCGTCGGGGCTGAAGAGACGGAAGTTCCGGCTGCTGAGATTGAGCTTCATCACGTCGCGGAGAAACCGGCCCATGACGCGCGTCGCCTCGGCATCGGCGCCGCCCGGCTTCTCGACCTCGACGGCGTATTTGCGGAAGTCGGGCAGGATGAGGCCGCGCAGGAGCAACCCGCCATTGGCGTGCGGATTGGCGCTCATGCGCCGCTCACCCTTGGGCGCAATCTCCTCCAGATCCGGATTGAAGCGGCCGTTCTCGTCGAAAAGCTCCTCCGGCTTGTAGCTCTTCATCCACTGCTCGAGGATCTTGATGTGCTCGGGGTTGTCGCGCACCTCGCTCATCGGGACTTGATGCGAGCGCCAGTAGTCCTCGGCGCGCTTTCCGTCGACTTCCTTCGGGCCGGTCCAGCCTTTGGGCGAGCGAAGGATGATCATTGGCCAACGCGGGCGCTCCGCGACTCCGTTCGTCCGCGCCGCGGCCTGTATGCGCTTGATTTCGCTTATGGCTTCGTCGAGCGCGGCCGCCATGAGCGGGTGCATCTTCGCCGGCTCGCTGCCTTCGACGAAGATCGGGGTGTAACCGTAGCCGCGGAACAGCTGATCCAGCTCTTCATGGCTGATGCGGGCGAGCACCGTCGGGTTGGCGATCTTGTAGCCGTTGAGATGCAGGATCGGCAGGACAGCGCCATCGGTGGCAGGATTCAAGAACTTGTTGGAATGCCAGCTTGTGGCGAGCGGGCCGGTTTCAGCTTCGCCATCGCCGACAACGGTTGCGACGATGAGATCCGGGTTATCAAAAGCGGCGCCAAAAGCGTGACTGAGCGCATAGCCAAGCTCGCCGCCTTCGTGGATGGAGCCAGGCGTTTCGGGCGCGACGTGGCTTGGGATCCCGCCAGGGAACGAGAACTGCTTGAACAGCTTCCTGATCCCCTCCTCGTCTTGCGAAATGCTCGGGTAAACTTCGGAGTATGTGCCTTCCAGATAGGTGCTGGCCACAATGCCCGGGCCGCCATGGCCGGGTCCGATGACGTACATCATGTCCAGGTCGCGCTCTTTGATGACGCGATTCAGGTGGACATAGATGAAGTTCAGGCCTGGGGTCGTGCCCCAATGGCCGAGCAACCGAGGCTTGATGTCCTCTTTCTTCAGCGGCTGTTTGAGGAGCGGGTTATCCAAGAGGTAGATCTGCCCCACGGAAAGGTAATTCGCCGCGCGCCACCAGGCGTCCATCTTGCGGAGGAGATCGGGGGACAATTGCCCTTCGCTTGGGGCTGGAACGGCTTCACCCGCTTTCATCTTTCGGTTCCTCTTGATGAAATGCCGGCGCGACCGCTGCTTGAGCGGTGCTCGCCGGAAAATTTCAGGGTTTCACGCCTGGATCTAAGCAGGCTTTTGTGACTTTGCCAATGAATAGGCGGCATCGCCTGGCTTGTCCACCGTGAGCCCAGCGCCTTTTCCATGCTGTCCTGGGCCAGCTGGCTGAACCTCGAAATCGTCAAGCGGTCGGATGCCGCCAAGACATTCAAGGTTCTGCCGAACGCCTGATCGTCGAACGAACGACCGGCAGGCTCAACCGCTGACGCCGGCGCGCGGTGGCGACCTGAGCTTGCCGGCCCAGCTGGGCATCGCCGGCGCCAACCGTCAGATGCACCACGTCCTGTGGCAGGATCCGAAGGGTTACAACCGGAAATGCCATCGAAAAGGCGCATTAGAAGGCGAGCAACAACCTCCGGTTAACAAGAATCGAAGACCAGAGCATGCGCATAATCGCCTTAGCTGTGTTTTTCTATGCAATAACAGCGCATGCGGCACCCGTTGCCACTGAAGCGTATCTCCATGCCGGCGCGCTCAGCGGGGCCATGCTACGCCCAAAGACCAGCAGTGTTGCCGTTTTGATTATCCCCGGCTCAGGCCCCACTGACCGTGACGGCAATAATCGAACTCGGTGTGAAAGGCTCTCCCTACAAGCTGCTTGCCGAGGGCCTGGCCCAGAGGGGCGTTACCACCGTCCGCGTCGACAAACGCGGTATGTTTGGCAGTTCGGGAGCCGCCGCCGATGCCAACGCCGTTACGATAAGCGACTATGCCGGCGACGTTCACGCCTGGGTCAAGGTTATTCGCGAACAGGCGAATGTACCCTGTGTGTGGGTAGCAGGCCATAGCGAGGGCGGGCTCGTCGCGCTCGCGTCAAGCCGGAACCCAGACGGCCTTTGCGGTTTGATTTTGCTGGCAGCGCCGGGCCGGCCGGTCGGTCAGGTCCTGCGGGAACAGCTGCAGTTGGCGCTGGGGGGCGGTCCCATGCTGCAGCAAGCCACATCGGCGATCAGAGCGCTCGAAGCCGGCCGCCACCCCGATGTCTATTCCTTGCATCCCACCCTACAACAGCTGTTTGCCCCGTCTCTGCAGGGCTTTTTAATCAGCATGTTTTCCTACGATCCTGCCCGGCTGATAGCGGACTTTCACAAGCCGGTCCTCATCCTGCAGGGAGAGCGGGATCTGCAGATTAGCGTAGCCGATGCAAAGCGGCTAAAACAGGCGGCGCCCGCAGCAAAGCTCGTGCTCCTGCCGGATGCCAATCATTTTTTCAAAGTGGTGAAATCCGCGGATAAGGCTGCCAACGCGGCGGCTTATTCCAAGCTGGTGCCCCTGGCCCCGCACATCGCGGACGAGATCGCGGATTTCGTTTCTGCAGCCAATAGCACGCAATAAATTCCGCCTTTCGCGGCGGCTGTGCTTTAGCTGCCAATTCCAAGCAGAGCCTGTGAATACGGACACCCGGCGGCGAAGCGTCGCCTTCCGGGGAATGTTTCAAGTCTCAACAGCCGTAATAGGAGGGGCAGTGGCAGCCTAAGCCGAGCCCGAGCAGACATCCCCCGGCCAGTACCACGTCTCAAGAGAACCACCAAAGCGAAGTGGCCGAATTCTTCAATAATACCCGGCCACCGCGTCGACGTGCTTGCTCTAGAACGGCCTTAGCCTTCCTGGCCCCAAAGCTCGGCTATGGCCTCACCGCGGAAGTCGAGCTGCGAATGATAATGCAGCTCAATGTCACGGATAAAGCGGCCCTCCTGCCAGCCATGCGGCAAGTCGATCACGGCTTCGCCGCCGTCGTGGATTTGGCGGTCGAAGGCTACGTCTTCGACCTGGCCATTGCCGTAAAACACTTTGATGCTGTTGAGTTTGATGCCGTTGCCGCGCACAAGAAGCTTGAGCCGCGTGAACCTGCCATCCTGACGGCCGACATGGATCGTATCGTGATCGTTGATGAACCCGACATGACGATCGCCCAACCTTTCCCAGTCGTGGTGACCGTTGACGACGGGAGTTGGGCTCAGGGCCGCTCCGTCTTCCTGGCCCCAGAGTTCGGCGAGCGCCTCGCCGCGGAAATCAGGCCTGGAGTGGTAATGCAGTTCGACGTCTCGAATGGCGCGGCCTTCATGCTCGTGCGGTAAATCGATCACCGCGTCGCCGCCGTCGTGAATCATGCGGTCAAAGGGCAGGTCTTCAACCTCGCCATTGGCGAAGAAAACTTTGATGCTGTTGAGCTTGATGTCGTTACGGCGAACAATCAGTTTGAGCCGCTTGAACCTTCCATCCTCCCGACCGACGTGGATCGTATCGTGATCATTGATGAAACCGACATTGCGGTCGCCCAGCCTGACCCATTCGTCAGCGTAGGAAGTGCTGATGGAAAAAAGCGTTGCGGCGAATGTTACTGCGAGTTTTCGAAACATAATACCTCCACTGAGGTCGCAAAAGCTGCGCACTCTTCCTCGGCTCGGAGGCTTGCTGAGAATTGTGTGGGACGTTTGGCCGCTTGATGGCCTAAAGGCGGCGCTGGGTCGGTCCGGTGGCCGAAATGCACAGCAACCGTCATGGCAAGGCGAAGGCTCCAATTGAGAATGAGGCGTCAGTCTGCCTGCGGGCGAGAAGATGAGAAAGCTGGCTGGCGTGAGACTGAACTCGCTTGAAACCAAAATTCGAAGTGCGGCGCAAAACCGCTTCTGAGGAACGGAGAAATCGGATACGCTCGCACTCGCTGAGACGACGCCCCTATTCTTCTTCTGGGCCCTTCTTGTGGCATTTTTGCCATGAGATTTAAAAAATTTGCTCTTTTGGGAACAGGTTGAGTTTTGTCAATGCATGAATTGATAGCCTAAGCTTAAGCATAGTCATAAACGCAGGAATGCTGACAATGCTATTACGTCCCAATATAGAGCTAACAATTTCCGAAATGGATAACCTCTTCCCGAACCCGACCCAGGACTCCCTCAAAGGCAAGGCTGAAGAGGTGCTGCACTCACATTTGATTATTGGCTTCGAGGAGGCTCTTGCCCTTGGCATGCCTCCTATGGAGGCTTTGGGGCAGGTGTTGTGTTGGGTCGCGTCGGAGATAGCTCACATCAAAACTGAGCAAGCCACGCAAAGCGACATGCCAGCCTCTTCAACCAAAGCTCGCTAGGTCCGATTTTTCCGGATGCCGGCAATCGCGTTAAGCTGTCTTTCTCCACTGAGATCGTTCGGATAAAAAACGACTTGCACGGAAGCGCGAGTCAACCTTGCCATGTGACGGGGAGGGTTCGATCGCATTCAGTCCGCGCCGGGAAGTGGGGGCCGCGCTTACCCGCCCTGGCCATATCGCGAAATCTAAATGTTGCGCGAGCCGCGCCTTTGTGCTCCCTCAACCGCGACTTCCACTCAACGGGCGTGAACCCCAGCGCAAATGACCGTATCCGTTTACCTGAACGACCTGCCGCCCGGCCTCGATTTTGGCGGCGCGGTTGCGATCGATACTGAAACCCTAGGACTAAAGCCTCATCGCGACCGGCTTTGCGTTGTTCAGCTTTCCTCCGGCGATGGAAACGCGCATCTCGTGCAGTTCGAGAAAGGCCATTATGACGCTCCGAACTTGAGGGAGCTTTTGACTAATCCGCGGCGTCCTGAAGATTTTCCATTTCGGACGGTTCGATATCGCTGTTCTCCTGCATTATCTCGGCGTAACCGCCCGCCCCGTATACTGCACGAAAATCGCCGCCAAGCTTGTCCGCACCTTTACGGATCGTCATGGCTTGAAGGAACTGTGCCGCGAGCTGCTTGGCGTGGAGATCTCCAAGCAGCAGCAGACATCGGATTGGGGCCAAGCGGTGCTGACGCCAGAGCAGTTGAGCTATGCCGCCTCGGACGTCCTCCATCTTCATGCACTGAAGGACAAACTCGATGCCCTTCTTATGCGCGAAGGGCGTGAAGAGCTGGCGAATGCCTGCTTCTCCTTCCTTCCTTACCGGGCAGAACTCGATCTCAAGGGGTGGTATGACGACTCCGACGTCTTTAACCATTAGGTGTTGAGAAAGCCGGGGCGGAAAGCGAAACGGCATGGCATTTGCGACAACGCCCGTTGGACGGAACAGCGTGCCGGGCAAGCAGGCACGGCAGCCGCGCGGCGGAGACATAGACCTAGACCGAGCCCGTGAATTTCGTGTTGCCAAGCGTCACAGTGTGCTCGTCCGGGTGCTCAAAGTGCTTCTTCCCGCTAATGGCGGTGGGGATTTTGAGCCTGTATTCGCTTCCCTCGCTTTTTAAAGTCTCGATCGATAAAGGCCGGGGCACGGCATCCGTGCGCAGCGGTCACCTTAGACGCGGGATCGTTGAAAATGCTGGACCCGCACGTCAAAGGCGTCAACGAAAGGAACGAGCGCCTACGATTTTATGGCGGATTCTGCGACCCAGGCCTCGAAGAACGCCGAGGACATGTATCTCGAAAATGTCCGCGGCCGGATGACCGGACAGGACGGCAAGATCACAACGCTGACCGCGCCAGACGGCGTTCACGACACCAAAGCGGATAAGATGACATTCAATAATGGCGTCGTCGTCAGGCGGGAGCCCGACTTGACTGCCACGTTTCAAACCGCGACCGCGTTCATGAAGCAGCAGATGGTGTTTCGAAAACGCCCGTCATCGTTCGCCTTCATGAGAGCACGATTCTTGCGGAGACTATGACGATGTACTGGGGCGAGCAGCGGACAATTTTCGAGGGAAATGTGCAGGACGCATTTGGAGCGGCAGGCCGAAGACGCAGCAATCCCAGCGGTCGAAGCGCAGACATTCGCCCGGCAACGCGGCTGGGAAGCTCTATCCGCAAGCGGCGCAATAGAGGGCGGAGTTTTGGCGACATGGCGTCGTAGCGGCCAAGGCGCAGTGAAGCGGCAAGGGGCGGCGGTTGCCGCCGGCTGGCTGTTGCGCTTTTGGCGCTCGCCGCGGCTTGCGCCGAGGCTCAGTCGCCGGCGTCTGGATTTAGCGGCATCGGCGGAGATAACTCCAAGAAACCCATCGACATTGAATCCGATCGGCTGGAAGTGGATGATAAAAGACATGTCGCGATCTTCATCGGCAACGTCTCGGCGATCCAGGGGGATTACAATCTGCATGCGCAGCGTCTCGAAGTTACTTACGAGAAGGCGGCAGAGGCTTCCCGGCAGGACCAGGCCGCGCCGCCTCGAAGGCCGCGACAAGCGAAAGCCGGCAAACGATGCTACATTCCACGCCGACCCGCTATCGAGCGGGCAAATCAAGCTGATCCACGCCACCGGGGGCAAAGTTGTCGTCATCAGCAAAAAGGATGAGCAGGAAGTAACCGGCGACGACGCGATTTACGATGTCAAGGGTCAGAAAATCATCATGACGGGGAAGGAAGTGATCCTGACCCAAAAAAAGAATGTGGTGAAGGGCAAGCAGCTCGACATCGACCTTGCAACCGGCCGCGCGACCGTCATACCGGAAAAAGGACGCGTTCAGGCCATTTTTACGCAGGAGATGCGGAAAGGGCGCGGCATCTTCCAATCCGCTTTCGGCGCCCAGAAAAACAAAGACACGGACGCCCGCTGAGCAGGCGCCCAAGCCAGCCACTCAAAATTGGCGGCCGCAGAAGCGAGTAAGAACGTTCTTAAGCGAGGTTCGGCAAAGGATTTCATGGTTTTGCTCGATAAACGCCAGCCTCAGCCGGATGTCCGCAGCGCCCGCAGCAGCGTCCGCTGGCGCTACCGCCTATCGCGCAAGCCTATGCCGATCCACGGCGATCCGCCGCCCCGCGGAAGAGCAACTTGATCGTCAACGGCATCAAGAAGTCCTTCAAGAAGCGTATGGTGGTCAAGGGCGTCAGCATCAATTTGAAGCGGGGCGAGTCCGTCGGCCTCCTCGGCCCGAACGGCGCCGGCAAGACCACCGTCTTTTATATGATCACCGGCCTCATCAAGCCGGACGAGGGCTCGGTCTTCATCGAAGGCTACGACGTCACCAAGCTATCCATGTACCGGCGGGCCCGGCTTGGGATCGGCTACCTGCCGCAGGAAGCGTCGATCTTTCGCGGTCTCTCGGTAGAAGATAATATCATGGCTGTGTTGCAGGTGACGGAGCCCAACAAGAAGGAGCGCAAGCGCCGTCTCGACGAGCTTCTGGAGGAGTTCAAGATCGGGCGATTGCGCGAAGTCTCCGTCCATCGCGCTGTCGGGCGGCGAGCGCCGGCGTTGTGAAATTGCTCGCGCTTTGGCGGGCAACCCCGCCTACATGCTGCTCGACGAACCTTTCGCGGGAATTGATCCGCTTGCGATCAACGATATTAGAACTTTAGTTCGCCATCTGACCGATCGTGGCATCGGCGTACTCATTACCGACCACAATGTGCGCGAAACCCTGGACTTAATCGACCGTGCATATATCATCTATGACGGCCGTGTGCTGACTGAGGGCGCGCCCGCCGAGGTCGTCGCGAACGAAGACGTGAAGCGAGTCTACCTGGGCGACATGTTCTCCCGGTGACGGCTGCATCCAAGCGTCGCAACTCCGGTGGGTTGATGTGCTCCAACTAAGACTTGAGACACGGCAAACACAGAAAATCGTCATAACGCCGCAATTGCGGCAGGCCATCAAGCTTCTGCAGCTTTCGGCAATCGAGCTGCAGTCCTACTTCGAGAACGAAATTCGCGATAATCCGCTCCTCTCGGCCGAAGAGCGCTCCGATGGCGAAGGCGCTTCCGAAAGCGCCCCGGATGCTGCCGCAAACGCCAACGGCAGAAGCCGACACTCCTGCGTTCGACGCCCGCGATTCGAATGAATCGAGATCACGAACGATTGGGAGCCGGAAACGCCCGGCGACCGCGTTTATGAAGCCGCCCCGGCCGCTTCGCGCTCCCGCCAGCGCCGAATGGCCGACTCGGCGGTGCGGCGCCGTCATCGGCGACGATTACGATCCCTTCGCGACGCTGACGCGCTCGAAGTCGCTTGCCGATCATCTTAACGAGCAGGCGCAGCTTGCTTTCAGCGAGGCCCACGACCGCCTGATCGCGCGCTACTTGATCGACCTTGTCGACGGAGACGGTTACATCCGCACCCCTCTGGAAGAGGTTTGCGGCCAGCTTTCGCTTCAGCGACCCTGGAGGACATCGAGCGCGTGCTCTTCGCGCTCCAGACCTTCGATCCGCCCGGCGTTTGCGCGCGAGATCTGGCGGAGTGCCTGGCGCTACAGCTGAAGGAGAAAAACCGCTTCGATCCCTTCATGGAGCGTCTGCTCTCGAAAATCTCGACCTGATCGCCGCCTGCGATTTCCAGCGTCTGAAGAGGTTTGCGGCGTGGACTCGGAAGATCTTGCGCGATATGATCGCCGAACTGCGCCAGCTCAATCCCGCGGCCGGGCAGGGCTTCGAGCATGTGGAGATCGAAACGCTCGTGCCCGGACGTTATCGTCAGGCGAGGGCCGGACGGGGAGTGGCGCGCGGAACTCAATCCCAGCGCCGCGCCGTCGCTTGCGGTCGACCGCGCCTATTACGCAAGCCTGAAGGCGCGCTGCCGCTCCGACGCCGACCGCTCCTATCTGGGCGACCGCCTCAGCTCGGCGAATTGGCTTGTGAAAAGCCTCGAACAGCGGCTGGCGACGATCCTCAAGGTGGCGACGGCTGTGGTGGAGGAGCAGTCCGCCTTTTTCGATCATGGCGTGCGCCACTTGAAGCCGCTGAATCTGCGGCAGATCGCCGCGAAGATCGGCATGCACGAATTGACCGTCAGCCGCGTCACCTCGAACAAGGCTATCGCGACGCCGCGCGGCATTTTCGAGATGAAGTATTTCTTTACCTCCGCGATCTCCGCTGCGAGCGCGTCCGCCGAAGCGCACTCCTCCGAGGCGGTCCGGGACCGCATCAAGGAATTCATTCTGAATGAAGATCACCGGCCGAAATCCTGTCCGACGACCGGATCGTAACCTTGCTGAAGGCGGACGGCATCGATATCGCGCGGCGCACTGTCGCCAAATATCGCGAGGCGCTGCGCATCCCGTCGTCGGCCGCGAGGCGCAGGCAAAAGCGCGCCGCGAGCGCCGCCTGATGGCGGCTTATTCTCGACGTTGACGACGAGGCTTTGCTCCAGGGATGCGGCTGGAGTTCACCTGAACTCTGCCGAAGTCACGTATCAGCTGCGAGATGAGCCAGGCGCGATGCCGCCGTTGGAGCCGCCCGGACCTGATCCATCTGCATTCTGGTCCGCATCCGGGAGCTGGGCATGAATAAGCGCGATCGCCGCATTGAGCTGATCGTCCATCGCTTTTTCTCTCGGAACATAGGTGCTGCTGCCGGTTCTTTCCTGGGCGCCGTCTGTCTTCAGATGGCCGGAGAGTTGCGCCTCGGATGCGATCGACAGCGATGCCAGCTCCAGCTTCAAGTTCTGCGGAATTTCGGGCTTGAGATCGTAATCCGGCTCGATGCCTGTCGCCTGGATAGAGCGGCCGGAGGGGGTGTAATACCTCGCGGTCGTCAGGCGAATGGCCCCCTTGTTCACCAGCGGTATCAGTGCCTGAACCGAGCCTTTTCCAAAGGACCTGGTGCCGAGGAGTGTGGCCCTGTTGTTGTCCTGCAGCGCGCCTGCGACAACTTCCGAAGCGGAAGCCGACCCGCCATTGATCAGCACCACAAGCAGCTTTCCATCCGTGATGTCCCCGGGCTTCGCATCGGCGCGATTGATATCGGAGACGTTCCGGCCTTTCGTCGTTACGATTGCGCCGCCGTCAAGAAATGCGTCAGAGACTGCGATAGCCTGATCGAGCAGCCCGCCTGGATTGTTCCGAAGATCAAGGACGTAGCCGGAAACCTTGGAACCGAGAATCTTTTTTATGTCTTCGACCGCCCAACGGACACGATCGGCGGTGGCTCTATGTTCGAAGGACTTGACCTTGATCCAGCCCACGTCTCCTTCGACGCTGTACTGCACGGGATTAACCCGGATAACGTCGCGGACGACCTTGACGGTAATCGGCGCGACGATGCCGTTTCTGGCAAGCGTCAGCGTCACCGAAGACCCTACCGGCCCGCGCATTTTATCGCCGGCTGCGCTCATACCGAGGCCTTTGAGAGATTTCCCGTCGATGGCGGTTATCGTATCGCCCGCAAGCACGCCGGCCCGTTCCGCGGGCATGGCGTCCAGGGGCTCGATGACCTTCGCCCCGCCACTCTCCATTTTGACATTGACGCCGAGACCGCCAAAACCGCCGCGCACCTCGTCTCGCTCTTCTTCCAATTCTTTCGGCGAGAGGTAGAACGAGTGGGGGTCGAGCCCCGTCACCGCGCCTCTGATTGCGTATTCGACCAGCTTCGAATCTTCGGCCTTCATGGGATAATTGGCGCGTATCTGCGCGAGCATATCTGCGAACGCTACCGCCTTCCCCTGCCTCGGTGAGGCCAGAGCGACAGCACCGCCGCGCGTGTCTCCGAGTTCCGCCAGCACGCCCTTGATTGCGTCTTCGAGGAGTTTCGACTCGTCGGGCTTCACGACGTAGTTGGCACGCACCTTCGTGAGCGCATCGCTGTATAGGTCGACAAGCTTGGAGGGATCGCTCCCTGCCGCCTCCGCCTTCCCCTGCCGCGGCGAGGGGAGAGCGACAAGACCGGCTAAGATCAGAAGGAACGCACCAAGCACCCGTTTGCGCATTATTTGCTCACCTTTTGGTAATTACCGAGTGCTCAATTGCGCTTCGCGCGAAAGAATTGATCGCCTCAACTTCTTCGCATTGTCGGGCGTCGAGCGCGCCTTGTCGATTAAGTTTGGCTGAATTCAACGTTCAGTTTGGTTTAACGTCAAACCCCGAAGGCACGCCATGCAGGAAAATACGGTCCGTCTCGATCTGACTTGTCGCTCTTCCTCACGAGAACGTGATTTCTCAGTAGCCCGTTCCGCATTAATATTGATTTAAGTCAACGTTCAGTTTGTCTTAAGTCAAACCCAGGACGGTGACGGCATCGAAATAAGTCAGGTCTCGATCTGGCTAGAGTTTCGGCCCCCGAGCCTCTAATCCGGCTCCCGAGCCCCAACCCCGGCAAGAACTGCGAGACGGAGAGAGAGGCTCCCATGTTGAAACATTCACTCGCGATTTTAGCAATATCCACCATTCCGGCGATGGCAGCCGACAATATCGTCTCCAGCCATGACGTGCGGTTCGACCAGGTCTCCTTTACCTGTGGTGAGATGAATCAGGGTGGGAAGGTCGTGCGCTTTATTCATTCGAACCCCGGCGCGAAGTATATCCAGGAGGTTCAACCCGCAGCGGATGAGCCGCTGGCCAAGAGCTGGGACATCACCTACCGGATTATCTGTGAGGGCGGTTATCAGCAGCCCGTGACTGCCCACGCGGGCAGCAGAGGCTCTCTCCGCTAGGCCTCTTTCGGCAGCTTCTCTCCTGGAGTGGCGGCGTTTTTGCCGCCCCTCCTCCGAGGCGGATACGCCTCCAGGATTGAGCGGGTGCCCTCGGAACAACAATCTCCGTACGTCATTGAGGCCGGGCCCACCTTGTGGGGCGCCGGCGTTATGATTCTGGTTCGATGAAATCCGGCCCGGCCCGAATCTGAGGCGACGCAATTTCTCTTAACGGCCTGGACCATACCTCGGTCCTGGAATAGCCCGAGAGGCAGGATGCGTTACGATCGCGGACGACGCTCGCCACGCGCGCCTTTTGGTGAACGTTTCGTTCATCGCGTCGAGCATTAATACTCTGTGGTTAACAGCGGCGCGCCGGAATTATTTCCCGCCATGTGTTTGGTAAATAACCTCTTTATGAGGCGCGAGACGGAGGAACGCGGCGCCTTCGACAGGACGAGGGTAATCCGCTTCAAGTTACTGAATTTACTACAGTTTTTATGGTTAACCAATTGCCTATTAAATAGAATTTAATGCCGGAATTATTTCATTAAAGGGACGCGCAAAAGTCCGTTAAATATGTTTCGGCATCTCGAATTAACGCTTGCGAAGAGCCGGAACAGCACGGCGCAGGCAGCGGCGACGGCGTCCCGTTTGGGTATTTTTCCCTCGTTTATCAAGGGTTTGAGCGGGCTGCAGCTCTCGTTAACCCGCCTGCAAGACGAAATCGCTGAAGATCTTTCAGAAGAAGGAGAGCAGACGCAAGTGGCAGGAAGAAATTGGCATGCAGATGCCAACATTAGCCGGTGCATACAATATGAGGACCTGAATGCCAGCGTTTCAATTAAGCGCGCGATGCTATAGCCTTATTTTCGGGTTGGCTTTCGCGAGCCCCGCCGAGATTGGCCACAAGAACGTCATCTTCGACCCTGCCCACAACCGGCAGGCCAAGGGCATCGAGTTCACAACGCTGGAGCTCGCGCTCCCTCCCTCGGCGCGGGACCTTCAGGCCAAGATCGAAGAATGCCAAGTCTGCCACCAGCCATCTGGGCAGGGCTTTCATGGCGTTCCTCCTGTACCGCGGCTCGCGGGGCAGCAGATCGAATACATCGTAAATCAGCTACGGGCGTTTATTGAGCACCGGCGCGTGCATCCCATCATGGGCAACGTAGCGCAATTCCTCAGTCCGGCGATGCAAAGGAGTTTTGCCGAGCATTTCAGGGGCCTCAATCCTAAACCCATCGGGGGTGCCCCAAGGGAACGCGCAGGCGCCGGTAAAAAAATTTACGAAGAGGGAGCCCCAGATGCGGGTGTTCCTCCTTGCGCTCTCTGTCACGGTCCGGAGGCTAAAGGGAACGGACCCTTTCCTCGGTTGGCCGGTCAGCTCCATGACTACATCCTCAATAAGCTGGAAAATTGGAACCAGGAGCGTGGCCAGGATCCGGGAAAACAAGATACATCAGCCATCATGCGGCCGATTGCGCACAGCTTGACCAGGGCACAAATGGAAGCCGTCGCCGCCTATTTGAATTATTTGGAATGATCATTTCAATTTTCTTCAGATCACAGACCTTAATCCATGGAAAGCTCTGTTTGATTTCGCAATGAGTGCAGCGAAGAAATAAATTCGTGCGAAAGGAAATAGACACGAATATGTCCGGTTTACTGAAAGCAGAAATATAGAGGCTAATGGCAAAATTCTTACATGAAGGTTGTAATCGTCCTTTCCTGTAGACTGTGATTATAATGCGCCGTCTTCAATATAAATACGGACTGCGACATTCTGTATTCGGCGATTTTCATAATTATCGTGATATTTGCTCGCGCTTTGAACACTCATATTTCCTCATGACTCAGACATCAAACACCATGATTCTTGTTGACGGACGCTGCGCCTGACCAGTTCGATGAGGTGTTGGCCGTCTCAGTCTGGAGCGTTTCCTTCCGGCAGCGAACGGCTGGCGCGACGCCTACTCCCAGCTTGAACCGGGCAAAGAAGATGCGGTCCGGTTTTTTACGCGAAATCTGCGAAGACTTAATAGCGAGTGTTAATGCCACAATCGGCATGTTAAGCACTTCTTTAGGCCGGCTCATCCTTTCGTAGTTGCTGGATCGACAAGTCTAGGCTATTCTTGCTCTAAACCAGCTGAAAATTTTGTTTCGCTCAAACGGCAAGAGTGGGCTGTTTGAGCGAATTTCTACTTGGTGCTTGATCGGATGAGCTTCGTCAGTTCCGGTCGACCAGAGTTCGTGTGCATTTACCAAGGCGTGCCGCCGATGCAAGTCGGTCTCGATCTCATGTGTGCGGCTGCCATCGATCTCGATCCGCAAAGCTGAGAGGCTTTGCACTTCAATGTGAGCCTGGACACGGGGTTCCGTTATGAATGAGCACAACGCTTGCTTGGCCGGTCCCGAAGCGCGGCACTCTTTCCAAGTAAACCTGCTTTCGGCGTTTGACGAGATCGCGCAGGAATTTCTCAAAGCAGCGCACGGGAACGTTCATACCTCTCTGCAAAGGTACTTGGACGGCTGGGTTGCGATTGGCGGCGCTTATTTTACGCGCCGGGCCATCCTTCTCGCCATTCACGACATGAAGGAAAACCTGGAAGCTCCGCTCGCGCTTCAAGAAAAGGCCTTTGCGGAGCTAAGATCGCTAAGGGTGTGGCCGACGCCTCAAGTGAAGCTTTACCGGGACATCGCCACGGCGCTTCTCAGGATGGAAGTCGTCATAAGGTCAGTTGCTGTGCATTAGAGCGGCCCGCGTCCATTTTGACGCAGGTAAGCTGCTCTAGCACTTCAGAATCGATCAACTTTTCCGCCTCCAATCGGCATCGATTTTTGGCGCAGAAGGAACGGAAGTAGAATTCTAAAGGAGGAAACTATGGCAACTCTTGGCGATGGCACCGCTTTTACTTATGCCACCCTTTCAGGCCGCTTCAAGCAGGTTTCCCCTGAGCCGAGTTCAGAGGAGGCTGCGAAGGCCAAGGCCTTCATTAATTTCCTGATGCAGGATAGGTTCTTTCTTGCTCTTTATCGTAGCAACGATCCGAAAGTGCGCGCCGCCGCCCTGGATGAACTGAACCAGGCTCATTACCAGGCTTACGGCGATGCCCCAACCAAAGACGAGGATACTTGCCGCGAGCCAGGGCGGAAATAGCGTCGTCTCCTGTGTCGACCCGAATTGATCTCCCCCTATTGCGCGATCGGCTGACGGGGATCGGTTTTGTACGGATCTTTGTGCCACGCAAGAGAGGCGAAATTGATATAAATTAGAAGTAGGGATGATCGCAATTTTTAAAGCTAAGGATTGAGCCTCACGGTGCACCTGACTTCATTTCCCACCCCAAGATATTCGAGGTTGCGAAAGGATAGCGAGCGTGAGGTGGCAATTCCGCGTCCGTGGGGGTCCGTCGCTCGATCGGCTGAGAAGTCCAAATATTTCGTCCAGTCGAATCCTTTGCCTGCATCCTTGATGTGAACGGTGAGCGCGTCGTGCGTCGCCGTAAAAGTCAGGGTTGCAAATTTCTTGCAATATTCCGGACGGCCGAGTCTGCGTTCGACCTCCTCCTGCCAGCCGGCGTTTCGAATGAGGTCGGTTTTTTCGCTGTAAGTGATGCCGAGATTGCCATGCTCGACCGCGTTAAGCAGCAGTTCATGCAGGCCAATGACCACGCTTTCAGGTTCCGGAAAACAATTGGAGACATAGGAGGCAAGGCCAGCAGCGTCCTCCAGGGTTTGAAAACGGAAGCGCGCCTCCTCCATGAGGTCAAGCCCCCGGGCGCAAGCGCAAACCTTTTCTTTTAGCCTTGTCTTGGTCTTGGCATCTTGCAGAGCGGCTCTCACGATGCCAACAAGGGTCGTGCCTTTATAGGGCTTGGTCAGATAGTAATAAACGCCTGCCTTGATCCCCTCCGAGACCTGATCTGCCGCCGCCGCCGCCGTTTGCATGACCACCGGGATGTCCTGGAAGCGAGCGTCGGCTTTGATACGGCGCAAGACCTCCATGCCGCCAAGATTTGGCATCATCCTGTCGAGGACGATTAATTCAATGTCGGGATCGTCCTCCAGCTTTTGCAGGGCAATAACGCCGTCGTCAGCCCGCACCACCTGATAGCCAGCGCGGCTTAGGTGATGCTCCATGAGGTCGAGGTTGAACGCCTCGTCATCAACAGCAAGTATTTTCAGTCCGGCGGTGGTGCCGTTCCCAAAGCTCATGGTCAGGCTGTTCTTGTTTCGACGTCCACTCTAATCCCGCTCTAGCCCGGATGATGTTAGCTGTGCCCGGAAAAAAGCTTGGCCTGCGCATTATGCGCGGTTCTGGTATGATTTGCCTTACTGAGAAAGCAGCAATTTCAGGCTCCACGCGCCGGTAGACTGGCGGACGCCGCAGCGAGGTTGAGGAGGCGGGGAGCATTGCCTGAGCTGAAGACAGCCGGAGCCAAACTATCTTATATCAATCGCCGAAGTCACGACGCCTTTGCCAGTAGCCGTCCGCGGTGGCGACGAAAAATACTTATATGTGTGCTTATGGGCCGTCTTACGAAACAAAGCCTGTACCTTTCTCCGTCGGTTCATCGAAGGCACGCCGCAAGCCGCGCGCAGTGAAGCGTAGCGGAACGGAGTGCGGCTTGCGGCCCAAATCAGCGTAGCCTTCGCGAACCGAGCCGGTCTGGTGGGAGCGACCATACAAAACCTGCGATTCGATCGCCAAGATTGGACGTGCGCCCCGCCAGACTGGCCGTAATCGATGCCCCGTGGGGAGTCCGCGCCGGACTTGTGCCTTTTTTTCCGAGCCGGCGGAGGTTGCGGCGGCTCGCGGGGCGTGCTGCGCGAGGGAGTCATCGTTTCGTTCATGTTCACCTCGTGGAACGAAACTCGGCTTACCGTTCCAGCCCAGCCTCAAGGGTCCGTATGCGCGGCCCCAACACAAAACTCTTTCATTCTCGCAAACGCTCTCTTCCCGCATAACGGCGACGCGAGCTAAAAAGCAGGCTGATCAAAAGCGCGGAGAGCAGCTCGAAATGCGAAACGATCCCGAGAATGCGTCCCTCCTTGCCCATCTGACGGCCGATCGGCGTTATTTGGCCATGCTGGGGCTCGGCTTCAGCTCGGGTATTCCTTTTCTTCTCGTGTATGTGACGCAGTCCGCGTGGCTGTCAGAGGCCAAAGTTCCGATCGAGACGATCGGGCTGATGAGCGAGCTCACAATCGCTTATAAGTTCAAATTTGTTTGGGCGCCGTTCCTCGAAAAATATGACGCGCCGATTTTCAGCGCGCTGCTTGGACGCCGCCGCGGCTGGATCGTCGTTTCGCAACTTGCCGTCATGGCGGCGCTCGCAGGTATCGCTTTCGGCGACCCGGCTCAATGGCTGATCTACACCGTGTTTTTCTCGCTCGCCCTCGGCATCGCCGGGGCTACTCAGGACGTCACAATCGACGGCTGGCGCATCACGTCCGTGCCCGTCAAAAAGCAATCGGTCATGACGGCCATTGCGGAGATAGGATACCGCTTCGGGAATCTTGCCGCAGGCGCGGGCGCGCTTATCCTCGCCGATCGATATGGCTGGCGCTCCGCCTATCTCTGCATGGGGGCGCTGATGACGGTCGGAGCGATTTCCGCGTTCATCGCGCCCGAGCCTGAATCCGACCTCACCGCGAAGCGTGAGCATCCGGGGTTCGTTGCCGCCGTCGTTGAGCCGATCAAGGAAATCGTAACCCGGCTCGGCCCGCTCGCCCTTCCCATCTTCCTGCTGATCGCAGGCTTTCGCATGCCCGGCTACATCTCGACCGCCATGGCCTTCCCTTTGTTCAAGCACCTGAACTACTCCGACACCGACATCGCGACGGTCACGAAACTGTTCGGATTCTGGATTGCGCTCGCAGCCACGTTCTTCAGCGCCTTCATCATTCGGAAGATCGGCCTGATGCGCAGTCTGTTGGTCGGCACGATCGCCGGATCGGCCTCGCATCTGAGCCTCGCCTGGCTCTCCGCGGACGGCGGCAACGACTTCTATATCTTTGCCATCGCGACGGGCATAGAAGGTTTCGCCTATGCCTTCGCTCAGATGGTGCTGATCAACTACATGTCTGCTCTCACCGCGACAGAACTCGCCGCGAGCCAGTTTGCCCTTCTGACCTCGGTCTGCGCCTTACCGGGCAGCCTGCTTGCGGGAACCTCCGGCTACATTATTCACTACACCGGGTTCACGATGTTCTTCGTGCTCACCTCGCTGATCGGAATTCCGGTCGCGGCTCTATGCTGGTACGTCGTGCGTAAGCATCCTGAAGTGATGCCTGATCCGGAGCGGCATGGGTCGGCTTAAGCGCAGCGTTGCTTGCCTGCCGTGATGCAACGGTCGCCGATCACTGTGCGGCTTCCCCCTTTTTTGACTCGACGTGCGCTGGCCACAGGTCCGGAGGCGTGTCTTGATCTGTGGCCACGCCGGCCGAGATCATTCCAGAGGCGCCGCCCTCGCCCACGATCACGAACGGCGCCCAGTACGCCGGATGCCCGTATTGCGGCGACCCCTTATCGGTGAGCGCGAGCATAGACTGGCGCAAGGCGTCGGCTCGGCCCAACCTCTTGTCAGCCGCAAGGCGGGTCATTGCGCCGGTGATAAGCATTACCGTGACCTCCGAGTTCACGCTCCAATGCGAAACAAGGAGCGCGCGCGCCCCGGCGTAGAAGAACGCGCGTGCGAGGCCGGACAGCGCCTCGGACCCTTCAGAGCCGCCCGCCGCCGTGTTGCAAGCGGACAGGATCACCCAATCCGCGTCGAGCTTCAGGCCTGCGATCCTCGAAGCGGAGAGATACCCGTCGTCGTCTGCGGTGGCCCTTTCGGGGGGCGTCATGATCAATCCCGGCTCTGCTCTTCCTGTGATCTGCCCTGACACCGCGCCGTGCGTGGCGAAGTGGACGAGACGGTAGGCCGCGAGCGAACCTTCCCCATTCAACTGGTCGAGCGCCGGTATCGTCGCGCGCGCGCCGAGGTAAATGTCACCGGGGCCAACGCCTAACTCGCTGGCGACGGCGCAGAGCTCATCGGCCGTTTCCGGGAGCGGCGAGGAACTGCGCAGCTGCGCCGCAACCTCGCCTGGGCCGCCCCGCGTCGCTATTTGAGCGACACCGCGGCTCAATCCTGAGGCGCTCGCGGTCTTAACCGGACAGGTCGCATTTGATTGCGCCGTTTTTGCCCGCTCCGTATCTTCGGCGTTGCCGTCGAGCAGGGGATTGCCAAAGCCGATCATAAGCCGGCTGGCGTTGCTTGGTTTTGCGCGCCTGCGCAAGGTCTTCAGCGAGGATGCAGACGGCAGGACGGTGATTGCATGATCGCGGATGAGCCAATGCGCGCGCTGCAACGCCTCGGCGCCCGTCGCGGATGGCTCCGGCGCCTCGCTCGTGAGCACTTGGAAGGGCAGCTTGGTCAGCGCCCCTGATGGAACGATAAGCAGGTTCTTGCCCTTGATCAGGTCCTCGGCCGGGCCGAGCAACTCATCGTAGAGCGCGTTGGAGCGGGCGAGGTCGAATGGCAAGGGCTGGTCGGCTAGATAGTCGGCATATGTATACTCCGTCTTGGTCAGCATCGGGCAAGGCGACTTGTCAATGGCCCAGCTTCCTTCGTAGTCGAGGCCGCAGCGCAGCGCGGTCACCTCCCGCCGGAGCGACGGTGTACCGAGTTTGCTCCGAAACCAGCGCACATCTTCCTTGGTCACGACCCACACGAAGGTTTCTTCAGGCGCGGGTGTGAACTCAGTCGTATCCAGAAAGAGCATAAGCGCCTCGTCGGCGTGTAAGTCCCTTTGCAGATCCTCGACGCTCACCGGCTCAGGGCTCGCAAGCTCGGCGTAGTCGATAAATTCGGCCTTGAGCTTAGAGTTCGATCTCGCCGATGCGCGCCACAATCTCATTGAGGCGCAACGCGTTGGCCGCTTCGGCCTCGGCGTTTCGCTTCTCAGGAGGCTTCGAAAAGGCGCCAACCTGAACAGCATTTCTGACTTGCCACTCCGAAAGGAGGTCTTGCCGGTCGCGAATGATGCTGGAGAGCTTGGTGTCTCCTTCCGTTCCTCTCGCCGCCATCTGCGCCATCGCCTCGGCGGCCTCGGATTGCATCGACCATTGCGCCTTCAGAAACATGCTGCGGATCAAGTACGGCCGGAGCGAGCGCGGGTCTTCAGCGCTTCGATAGGCAGCTTTGATAAGGCCCTGGAAGAGTGCGCTCGATCGAAACTTTTGCTTGCGCGCCAACCCCTCCTCCGCAACCTCGACAACCGGCACGCTCCGATGCTCGATCAAGGCGGTGCTCTCTTGCCAAAGGCTGGCGGCCCGCGCCCAATCCTTCTTCTCGAAGGAAAGCGAGGCGAGGTTCGCAAGCTCCAGCGCTACGTTTGGATCCTCTTCGCCAAAAGCTTTCCTCCAAATTGCCAGGCCACGCTCGTAGAGGGGCCCAGCATTCTCTGGCTTGCCCTCGACCTGGTAGAGCGCGGCAAGGTTGTTAAGCGCGTGCGCAGTTTGAGGATGAAAAGGACCCAGTGCCTTCTCGGAAATGGCTAGGTTTTTCCGATACAACGCCTCGGCAGATGCGAACCGGCCTTGAGCCATATAGACGCTCGCGAGGTTATCGCTTGTGGCTGCAATGTCCGGATGCTCCGGCCCGAAAGCCGCCTCCAGGATCGCGAGGCTCTGCTTGTAAAGCGGCTCTGCAGCCGCGAGCTTGTCTTCGTGCTGATACAAGGTTGCGAGGTTGGCGAGCGCTTTCGCCACGTCCGGGTGCTGAAGCCCCAGCGCCTTCTCCCAGATTGTCATGGCGCGTTGCAGAAGCGGCTCCGCCACCGATAGCTTGCCTTCGGCGGCATACAATTCGGCAAGGTTGTTGAGAACCTGCGCTACGGCTGGATGCTGAGGTCCAAGCCCTTTCTCGAAGATCGCCACGCTGCGCAAGAAGAGGAGTTCGGCCGCTGCAAACCGGCCCTCGTCCCGATACAGTCCTGCGAGGTTATTGAGCGATAGAGCGACATCTGTGTGCTCCGGTCCCAGCGTTTTCTCGCGGATCGACAAAGCCCGCTGCAGAAGAGGCTCGGCCTGAGCGGGCTTGCCTTCGGCCACATACAATTGCGCAAGGTTGTTGAGAGCCGCGGCGGCGTTCGGATGCTCGGACCCCAGGGCCTTCTCCGTGAGAGCCAGCGCGCGGACATAGAGGGGTTCGGCGAGCCGGAACTTACCCAAGGTTTTGTAGACAAGGCCAAGGTTGCCGAGCGGAATGGCAAGAAGCGGGTCCGCCGGCTCCAAGGCCTTTTCCTGGATGGCGAGGCTGCGCTGGAACAAGGGCAAAGCCGCGTCCAGATTGCCCGCGTCCTGATAAACCGCTGCAAGATTGTTCAGCGACAGGGCCACTTCGGGCTGCTCCAGCCCAAGCTGCTTGACCCGTATGGTCAGGCTCCGCTGCAAGAGCGCTTCGGCCTCGGCGTAACGGCCCTCGTTATCGTAGAGCATCCCCAGATCACTCAGCGCTTGAGCGACATTGAGATGTTCCGGACCATCCGCTTTCTCGTGGATCGCCAGGCATCGTTTCAGGACCGGTTCCGCTGCGGCGAGTTTGCCGTCCTTCATGTAGGCGTAACCCAGGCTGCCGAGCACCATCGGCGTCATCGGATTGTCCGGTCCAAATCGGCGCTCAGCCTCGGCCAGCACCCGTTCGGCAAGTTCCGCAGCCTCCGAATATTTGCCGTCGTAAGTGAGTTGGCCCACCTGCCGGTACAGAAGAACAATCTCGTCAGGTTCGCGACTTTGTGCGGAGACGGGTGCTCCATTCGGAAACAGCAGGACAAGCATCAACGCGACTATTGCCGCAGTCTTGGAGACGACCGCATGCTTTCGGAACGCCATCACGGACATTCGATTGAGACCTGGCATTCGTTTATCCCTATTCAATCGCCGGCATGGTTTGGAGCGCGCTTCCAGCTAAACTGTAAATCGGCCAAGAAGGGGGCAGCATTTCGGTTTAAGCCTGCCTGTCCAGTCTTGGCCACGAGGCAGCGCTCGGCGAAGACCTGCAAGCTGCGAACGAGATTGCGCAAGCGGAAAATCCTGGCATTCTCGCTGCTGTTTTCGACGTGCGCTCCTTTTATAAGAAGGCCTTTCAAGGCGTCGATATCGCGTCGATCGCAAAGCCGTACACAAACGGGCCGTGACAGTTTGCGAGCCCGGCCTTGTGCCGGTGGTGTTTCAGCAGGCTAAAAGACAATGGGAGGATTGATGTTCAGCCAGCTTTTAACGCCAGTCGCGGACAGCCTCGGGCTGTCGTTCCTCGTGGCTGTCCTACCTATCGCTACGGTGCTGATCCTTCTCGGCCTGCTTCGCTTGCCCGCCTGGATAGCAGCGCTGGCCGGGCTCATCGTTGCCCTCATTATCGCAGTCAGCCTTTGGCAGATGCCCGTTAAACTAGCCCTGAACTCAATCGCGAACGGCGCGGTCTTTGCGCTTTGGCCGGTAATGTGGATCGTGCTCAATGCGCTGTTGCTTTACAATATCGCAGTTCGCTCGGGCCGCTTCGACGCGTTCCGCAACTGGGTCGCCAGCTATCTGCCGAATGACCGCCGCGTCGTCCTTGTTGTGGTCGGATTTTGCTTCGGCGCGCTGCTCGAAGGCGTCGCGGGCTTCGGCACCCCTGTCGCCATCACAAGCTCGCTTCTGATTTTGGTCGGCTACCCGCCGCTTGAAGCGCTCGTGTTTGTCTTGATTTTCAACACGGCGCCGGTCGCCTTCGGTGCTCTGGGCGTGCCGGTGACAGTTCTCGGCGCGGTGACCGGCCTTCCCTCCACGACACTCGGCGCGATGATCGGACGGCAATTGCCCTTCATCGCCCTCATCCTCCCCTTCTATGTCATAGCGCTCTATGGCGGCTGGCGTTCGGTCCGCGCACTCTGGCCCGTCCTGCTCGTTGCCGGCGGCAGCTTCGCCCTATCGCAATTCGTGTCCTCCAACTACATCGACTACACGCTGACCGATGTACTATCTTCGCTCGGCTCGCTCATCGCCACGGTGCTGTTCCTCCAGGTTTGGAGCCCTCCCGACGATCCGGAATTCTGGGTTGCGAATACGATGGAGGGCCGCCGCTCCAAGACCGTTGTGCCGGATTGGCAGGGCTGGCTTCCCTGGGTCGTCGTCTCGCTGACGGTGATTGCATGGACCTCCGTCGGGGTTGCCGCCCTCGGTCAGCAGAAAATCCAGTGGCCGGGCTTGCATCAGGCCATTTCGATCACGCTCTACAACGGCAAGCCTTATGACGCGGTGTGGATATTCCAGCCCCTGGGAACAGGGACGGCGATCTGTCTGGCCGCGATCATCACCGCGATCCTGGTTCGCCTCCCTGTCAGAGCCTTTATCGACTGCGTTATCGGAACTCTCCGCCAGATGTGGCTCCCTGTTGTCACCGTGACGCTCATCATCGGCCTCGCCTACCTCATGAACTATTCGGGCCTCGCCTATACTCTTGGCAAGGGAGTCGCCGCGACGGGGCACCTCTTCGTCCTGCTTTCGCCCTTCCTCGGCTGGGTCGCCGTCATGCTCTCAGGCAGCGACACGTCGGGCAATGCGCTATTCGGCAATCTTCAGGTCGTGGCCGCGCGTCAGCTCAACCTCGATCCCGTGCTGTTCGCCGCTGCCAACTCGTCGGGCGGCGTCATGGGCAAGATGATCTCACCCCAGAACATTGCAACCGGGGTCTCAGTGACGAAGCTGGCGGGTCACGAGGGCTTGGTGTTCGCGCGCATTTTCAAACACAGCATCATTCTGACACTCCTGCTCGGCGCCTTGGTCGCTGCCCAGCAGTATCTCGTACCGTGGATGATCCCCAAGTGAACGGAGGGGGCGGGCGCGTTAGCCACCGCGAACGGCCACGGTCAAAGGCGTCGCGGCTTACGGCAGATTCGTATTATTTAAGCCTGATAGCCGCTCCCTTGACGGTCTAAAACTCGCGAAATTTTTATTTACTAAGCGAAAAGCCGTCCAAACAACTAAGAACCACCCACAAGTAGAGGCCGCAGCTTGGCAAAAGCCCCGATAAGGCAAGCAATCGGACTCGATTTCGGCACGACAAATACCGTCGCAGCTATCGTGAACGCCTGCGATAACGCCGAAACGATCCAATTCGGCGACGGGGATGAGGCAGTTTCGACATTCCGTTCAGTGGTGAGCTTCTGGCGCGAGCAGGATAGCGGTTCCATCCGCACAGAAGGCGGCCCGTGGGCGATCGACCACTTTATCGAATTTCCTGGTGAAACGCGGTTTCTTCAGTCCTTCAAGACGTTTGCCGGCTCGCCTCTCTTCGATACGACGGGGATATTCGGAAAGCGTTTTCGCTTCGAAGACATCCTCGAAGCCTTTTTTCGCACCGTGCTCAAGCATGGCGGCGAGCCGATGCGGCATCTGCCGCAAACGCTTGTCCTTGGCCGGCCCGTCAAGTTCGCGGGCCAAAACGCCGACGCGGAGACCGCGAAAACGCGCTACGAGGCGGCCTTCACCCGCTTTGGTTTCGATCGCATTGTGCATGTTTTCGAACCCGTCGCCGCCGCCTATTATTATGCGCAGCGACTGACGAAAAGCGCCAACGTCCTCGTCGGTGATTTTGGCGGTGGCACAAGCGACTTCTCGGTCCTGCGGTTCGAGGGAGCGGGGAGGAGGTTTCCGGGCTTTTCCACTTGCTCACGCTGGCGTCGGAATTGCGGGCGACGCCTTCGATTATCGCATCATCGATGCCGTGATTTCACCTCGGCTGGGCAAAGGCTCAATGTACGAGAGTTGGGGCAAGATCTTGATGGTTCATCCCACTACTTTGCCGCTTTCGCGAAATGGAACGAGCTTTGCCTCCTCAAGCACTCATCGGCGATGCGCGAATTGAAGGCGCTTGCGAAACAGAGCACCGAACCCGAAAAGCTCGACAGCCTCATTTGCCTCATCGAGTCCGGCGCGATCTATTCGCTTTATACCGCTGTTTCGGCGGTCAAGATGCAGCTTTCCACCAGGCTCGAAGCTGAACTTGTCTTTCAAGACGCCCGAGTCCATATCCGTGCGACCGTTCGCCGCGAAGATTTTGAGGACTGGATCAAACCCGATCTCGCCAGGATCGAACTTTGCGTTGCCGAGGCGCTCGCCACTTCGGGCCTCGACCACGGCCAAGTCGACAAGGTCTTTCTCACGGGCGGGACCTCGTTTGTTCCTGCGGTGCGGCGCATCTTCGACCGGCTCTTTGGCGCGGCCCGGGTGGAGACCATACGCGCTAACTTAAGGCTGGAATTGCTTGGTATCGGCGCTTGCGCGGCGGTTCGAGGATATGACGTTTCAGCCTGGCGCGTGCGGAGGGTTTTGGCATGGGCAATGGCATGATGGCGGCGAGCAGCGCCTTGGCGGCCAGGCATGTCAGACGCCAGAGTGCAGGCGCCGTTATGCGGCCAAGCGGGGAGAGATCTCAGGCGCGCCCGTATGCGGCTCGAGCAGAAGAACCATCAGCAGATGAGCCAAAATCCAGGTTTTGGCGATCTGGGGGTCTTCGCTTGGCGGGGCTGAGAGGCCGATCAAGCTTTTCAGGCGCTTGAACGCCATCTCGATGCGCCAGCGGGCGCGGTAAAGCTCTCCCACTTTTGTTGCCGGGAAGGCTTTTGCGTCGAGCGAGGTGACGAGAATAACCCATTCGGCCGCGATGATCGTGCCGGCGGAGATGGCGTGGCCTTCCGATTTCGCGGCAGCCCTCGCTTTTAACCGCGACGCCTCCGCCGCCTGTGTTGGCTTACGCAAAGCGACAAGCCTGAGAGGAAGAGGGGCGGCCTTTTTTGGGCAAAACCCAGATGGGCCTATCGATCACGCCCGCCGTTTCCCCCGCTGCAAGAGTAGCCAAGAGATCGAAGGGTTTGCCATTCTTGCCGTACCAGCGCGCGCCTCTCCAGGAGGTGCGCACAATAATATCGGCGCCCTGTTCAAGCACATGCGCCAAAGGGCCGGGATGCATGTAACCGCGATCCGCGATCACGATATCTCCCTTGGCGAAGGGGGCGCGGTCGAGCCGCTCGCCGCCCATCTCGTCGGTCAACTCGACAAAGCTGAAGCGTTCGGCTGGAAGATCCAAGGCGCAGTGAAGGCGCCACATCCCATTGGTCTTCTTTGCCTCTCTCCCAGCCTTCGGAACCGTTGTCCCGTCGACAAGCCGGATGCGCCGCCCTTGCGCCGCAGGCTGCGCGACGCCGCTGAGCAGTGAACTCGCCAAATACTCCATCCAGGGGCCGCATTTGCGCAAGCGCTTGAGCAAAGCGACGTTCGAAAGCTCCGCAAGACCCACGGAGGCGGCCCAGGCGCTCGTCGACCTCAGGCCCATGCCTCCCAGGCAATAAGCCAGGATCAGCCGCAGCAAATCGGCGGTGCAGACAACCCCGCGCGCCCTCGCAAAAGCCCCCTTCTCGCGGGCGCTGGCTTCTAAAGCCTCCGCTCCGCCAAGCCGGGCCAACGTCGACCGCCAGAGATCGTTCAAAAGCAATTCGTGAGTCATGCCATGCTAAAATTTGACTCGATTGGCAAGACTTAAGTTAGCGCGTATGGGGTGGAGACGGGCGATGAACTTCTTGCCGTCGCCTCCGGGCTCGCTCTCATCGGCCAAGATCCGGATATCGGCCGCTGGGAAGCTGGGTAAGTCCGAACGGCTTATCACCCGGCGAGTGATAACGGATTGCGGCATCCAGGAGTGGGCGAAGCTTTTCGATCTCACGCACAAACAATTCCGACGAACCACCCGTGTATTTGCCAAACTTCAGCCTCAGCGGCGGAAATGGAGGCATCCATACCTTTTGGGTACCTTCCTCTCCCGTCAGGTATTTTTGTCGCCCAAAAGTGCAAAGGGATCAGCGCAGGGTTCAAAGTCTCACTTTTGGTCAACGGTCTTCACCAGAGAGGCAAACGGCACCGCTCTAAATGCCAACAAAAGGAACGGAACTCCAAAATCGTTTGTGCGCTCCGCCACACCTGCCACGGCCGGGCACGCCAGATGTCCACTGGTGCACCTCGCCCCCCTCCGGGGTTAAGAGCACGAACCTCTGAAGTTTGCAGTGTACCCGCGCAAGCGCGTGGCGCCGTAGCTGAAACACAAATGAATGGTTGGATTGATGGAGCAGCAAGAGACCTCCCGCGCGCATACGGCCGATCGCAATCGCAGCGCTCTTGATTGGCTGAACTTTTTTCTGGCTGACGTAAAGGATGGCATCGGGCCATTCCTGGCGATCTTTCTCACATCAAGCCAGCATTGGGATCCAGGTCGCGCCGGGATCGCACTCACCATCGGAGGCGTGGCAACAGTTCTGGCGCGCGGGCC
This sequence comes from uncultured Alphaproteobacteria bacterium, assembly GCA_963839435.1. Classification (GTDB taxonomy): domain Bacteria; phylum Pseudomonadota; class Alphaproteobacteria; order Rhizobiales; family Rhodomicrobiaceae; genus Rhodomicrobium. The sequence continues at coordinate 43,058 of CAWIVD010000013.1, read as the reverse complement.
GGCGGGCGCGCTTGTGGATTCGATCACCTGGAAGCGCACCTTGATCGTGGTAAGCGCTGCCGTGGTGGCTGCAGCTTCCGTTGCGATGGCGGTCTATCCCGAATTCTGGCCGGTGGCGTTTGCGCAAGGTTTGAACGGGATCGCCGATGCCATCTTTCCGCTCGCCGTGACCGCGATCAGCCTCGGCATCGTAGGCCGCAAGGGATTTACGAGCCGGGTCGGGCGCAACGAAGCCTGGAACCATGCGGGCAACGTGGCGACGGCTGTGATCGCGGGCTTGGCGGGATTCTTTATCGCGCAGGGCGCCGCCCTCTGGATCGTGGCTGCACTTGCGATTGCGAGTGTCTTCGCGGTTTATAGGGTCGATCCCAATGCCATCAACCACGACATTGCGCGCGGCGAGGAGGAAGGAGACAGCCACACGCCCGAAGCCCTGAAGCTTCTTTTCTCGAACAAGCCGCTGCTCTGGTTCACGGCAGCGATCACGCTGTTTCATTTCGCAAACGCCGCCATGCTTCCGCTCGCGGGTGAGAAGCTCAGCCAAGGCGAGCCGGATGAAAGCCCGCTGTTCATCGCCTCCTGTGTGGTCACGGCTCAGCTTGTCATGGTCCCGATGGCGATCCTTGTTGGCAGCAAGGCCGACGCGTGGGGCCGGAAACCGCTGTTCCTGGCCGGGTTTGCCGTCTTGCCTCTTCGCGGTCTGTTATTCGCTCTCGCCGACAATCCCTATGCGGTTGTGGCCATTCAGATCCTCGACGGCGTGGGCGCCGGGATCTTCGGCGCGCTGTTCTACATTGTCGTCTCCGACTTCACGCGAGGAACAGGCCGCTTCAACCTCGCCCAAGGAGCAGCCGCCGCGTGCTGGGGCCTGGGTGCGGCGCTCAGCAACGGCGTCGCAGGGATGATCGTCAACGGTTTCGGCTTTTCAGCGGCGTTCTTTTTTCTCGCGGCCTGCGGCCTTGGCGCGCTTGGCATTTACTTTTTCGCCGTGCCGGAGTCCCGCGATTATCGAGCGCCCGAGAAAGAGGAACCGGGCGACCTCGTTCCGGGAGAGGCGCGCGTTTGATGACGGACGCCATCACGGTCTCCCAAGCCGCAACCTGGAGCATCGCGGCCTTCGCGACGACCGGAGTGATCCTGAGACCATGGGGTCTGCCCGAAGCAATCTGGGCTGTGGTGGGAGCAACGGCACTCGTGGTGTCGGCGCTCCTGCCGTGGCAAGATGCGTTGGCGGCCGTTTCCAAAGGGATAGACGTTTATCTCTTCCTGACGGGCATGATGCTGCTCGCGGAGGTGGCTCGCCGCGAGGGCTTGTTCGATTGGCTTGCCGTCTATGCCACGCAAGCTGCCAAGGGCTCGCCCGCACGCCTCTTCGGCCTCATCTATGTCGTCGGGATTGTTGTTACGGCCTTCCTTTCCAACGACGCCACGGCAGTGGTGCTGACGCCTGCCGTCTATGCCGCCGCCAAGGCCGCCAAAGCCAAGCCGCTTCCTTATCTTGTTGCCTGCGCTCTCATCGCAAACGCCGCCAGTTTTGTGCTTCCGATCTCGAACCCCGCCAATCTCGTTCTTTATAGCAATCACGTGCCGCCCTTGTGGCCATGGCTGAAGCAGTTCGCCTTGCCGTCGGTCCTGTCAATTGCCGCAACCTATGCTGTCCTGCGCATCCTCTATCGCAACGACCTCCAAGGTGAGATCGCGGAAAAAGTCGCCGTTTCCGACCTTTCTGACGGTGGCCGCTATGCGGCCTACGGCATCGCCGCGACAGCCGCCGCTCTTCTCCTGGCCTCGGCGCTCGATCGTCAGCTTGGCGCGCCGACCTTCGCCGCCGGGGCCGCAACGGCTGCCTTTGTGCTGATCGAGAAGAGGGAAGCGCCCTGGCCGCTCGTGGGCGGCATCTCATGGGGTGTCCTTCCTCTCGTCGCAGGTCTTTTCGTTCTGGTTCAGAGCCTGAACAACACGGGCGTCGTTGCTCACCTCACTGAACTTTTGAAGTGGGGCGTTTCGCAATCGGTGACGGCCACCTCATGGATCTCGGGTGTAGGGCTCGCCTTTGTCACCAACCTCATGAACAACCTGCCGGCGGGCTTGATCGCGGAATGTGCCGTGACGCCCGCGCATCCGCCTTCAATGGTTACGGGCGCGCTCCTGATCGGCGTCGATCTCGGGCCGAACCTGTCGGTAACAGGCTCACTTGCGACCATTCTCTGGCTGATTGCGCTGAAGCGCGAGGGCGAAACCTGCTCGGCACTCGAATTTCTGAAGATTGGCGCGGTGGCAATGCCGCCCGCGCTTCTGCTCGCTTTAGGGGCGCTCATCCTAACCAGTGGAATGTAGACAAGTTTTTATCTGTTTATTATCGCCGCCGGCGTTATTTAGGTGGTGGGCGCCGCCATGAATGCGCAGTAGGCGAAAGCCTTGCATAGGGTGTTGGAGTTAGCTTCGCATGCGGCATCATTCGCCAGGGAGCAGGCCCCCCTCATTGCAGGGATGCAATAGTCCGGAGGTCCGCAAACGGTATGGAGCAAGAAGCCTCCGGGTCCACGGGACTGTTGGCGGCAATCGTCAACTCGTCCTTTGACGCGATCATAAGCAAAACGCTTGAAGGAACGGTCACGAGCTGGAACCCGGCTGCGACCAAGCTTTTTGGCTATGCCCCCGGCGAAATGGTCGGCGAGTCCATTCGCCAGCTGATCCCTGTCGACCGGCAGAATGAAGAAGACCAACTTCTAGCGAGGATCAAAGCGGGTGAGCGGGTTCCCTCCTATGAGACGGTCCGTCTTCATAAAAACGGCGATCCCATTGATGTTTACCTGACGAGATCACCCATCCGGGGGCAAGACGGAAAAATAATCGGCGCCACAACAATCGTACGCGACGTCACCTTGCAGAAAAGGGCGAGGGCCGAGGAAAGTTTGCGTCAAAACGAAGTGCACTTGCGCGAGTTCGTTGAACAAGCGCCCGCCTCAATCGCCATGTTTGACCGCAACATGCGCTATCTGGCGTGCAGTCGACGTTGGCTTACAGATCGTGGGCGCAAGGAGCAAAGCGTTGCAGGCCGTTTCCATTACGAGGTTTTCCCGGAAGTCCCCGAGCGTTGGAAAGAGGTTCATCGGCGGGGCATGGCTGGCGAGGTCGTGCGAGCCGAGGAAGATCCCATAGTGCGCGCCGACGGGCGAACGCAATGGCTGCGCTGGGAAATGCGCCCTTGGCTGACGAGCGAGCGGGTCGTTGGCGGCATCACCATCATGGCCGAGGACGTGACTGAACGGGTCGAGGCCGTGCGGGCCTTGCGTGACAGCGAAATGCGGACGCGTCTGGCTCAGGAGGCCGCCAAAGCCGGGACCTGGGAGTTGCGGCTGGCGGATAATCTCAGTCAGTGGTCCTCGAACATATGGAACTTGTACGGGCTGACACCCGGGCAATGCACGCCCTGTTTCGAAACCTGGGTATCAGCAGTCCATCCTGAAGATCGCGAACGCGCCACAAAGACGCTCAGAGAAGCGGTAGCGACCGGCCAGGAGTACGAAGTCCAATGGCGCGTGAACCTGCCGGAAGGCGATCCCGAGCGCTGGCTGCTTTCGCGCGGGAAGCCGATAACGGGCGCAAACGGAGATCCTGAGCGCTATATCGGCGTCGTCATCGACATCACCGAACGAAAGCGCATGGAGGAGGCTCTGCGCAAAGCAGAGGAGCGAGAAAGACAAAAACGCGAAGAGTTGGAAGCCGTTCTGGCCGCGTTACCGGTTGCCGTCATCATCACAAAAGATGCGGACTGCATTGAAATGACTGGAAATCGGGCGGCTTGCGACCTTCTTCGCCTGGCACCGCATCAAAACATTTCCAAGTCTGCTCCGCCTGAGCGGGCACCGAAGAACTATGAATTGTTCTTAAACGGCCGGCAGCTGTCTCCTGACGAAATGCCGATTCAGCGCGCAGCGGCCAGCAAAAATGCGATCCCCGCAGAAGAGCTTGAAATTCGCTTCGTAGAAGGCGACAGCAGAATCGCGCTTTGCAACGCTTTGCCCCTCTTTGATGCCGAAGGAGGCGTTCGCGGCGTAGTCGGCGTTCTTACGGACATAACCGATCTGAAGCGCGCGGAAGCGGCGCTGCGGGAAAGCGAGGAGCATCTTCAATTTGCACTTGAGGCAGCAAACGCCGGAACCTGGGAGGTCGAGCTTTCAACGGGAAAGTTCGCCGCCTCCGATGGAGCGCTCTATTTCCTCGGCATCGCTCCCGGCACGTCGGTCACTCATGATATCGCTTTCTCCAGGTTGCATCCGGATGACCGGCCGCGCCTTGAGGAGGGTCTCCGGCATGCACTTGAAACTGGGGAGCCTTATAGAGCGGAGTGGCGAGTGTTGCTTCCCAACGGTTCGATCCGATGGCTGGAAACGCGCGGAGAGCGGCGATTTGCTTCAGGAAAGCAGTTCATCGGGGGATTGGTTCAAGACATAAACGAGCGCAAACGTGTCGAGCAAGCCTTATGCGAACAAGGGGACCTCTTGCGCTCTATCGTCGAGCACGTGCCGGTTCCGATCATGTTGTCGAGGGAGGATCGAAAGGTTCTCTTTATAAACCCGGCCTTGACAGAGCTTACCGGCTATACGGCGTCCGACATCCGAACGCGGGATGAGTGGGAGGCCTTTGCTTATGGTGACGAGGCTCTCAGGGTGAAGGAAAACGTTCGCCGGACTTTTGAAAGCGATATTTCCATCGATTTTGGGGATTTCTGGGTCAACACCAAATCTGGTGAGAAGCGCCTCTGGTCGGTCAGGCATGCGCCTGCGGGGCGCGACCCTTTGGGCCGGCGGCTCCTCGTCGGCGTGGCGCTGGACATCACGGAACGCAGAAAGAGCGAAGAGGAGGCACTGGCAACCAAATCAAAGTTGGAAGCCGCGCTTGCGGCCATGAGAGACGGCGTTTTCATTTTGGATGCGGAGGGCCGCTTCATTGATTTCAATGAGGCTTTCGCCAAGTTCCACAAATTCAGATCAAAGGAAGATTCCGTCCGGGCGTTCGCCGAGCTTCCCGAGATTTTGAGCTTTTTCCTGCCGGGCGGCGAATGGGTGGCCCCAGAGGAATGGCCTTCGCAAAGAGCGCTCCGCGGTGAAACAGGATTGCAGGCGGAGTACATCATCAAGCGGCAAGATGGCGAAACCTATATCGGAAGCTACAATTTCGCTCCGATTCGCGACAGCAGCGGCCTCATCACCGGAGCTGTTGTCTCAGTTCGCGACATCACCGATCAAAAGCACGCAGCCAACCGGCTGCGCGCGAGCGAAGCGCGGCTTAGCTCAATTATCGACACGGCGGCTGACAGCATTGTTGTCATTGACGAGAAGGGGATAATCCAGTCAGCAAACCGCGCGTCGGAGGGCATCTTCGGCTACAGTCCGGAAGACCTCGTCGGGCGCAATATCGGCATCCTGATGCCATCAAATTTGGCGGCCCAGCATGATCGCTATCTCAAAGGATTCTCGGGAAGTGGCGGCATCAGACAGATCGAAGCTCGCCGTAATGATGGTTCGATAATTCCGGTTGACGTCGCGGTCGCGGCATGGCGAGACGGCGAAGGCCGGCGTTTCTTCACCGGCATCCTGCGGGACCTCGCCGAGCGCAAGCGCAACGAGGAAGCGCTCGCGAACGCGCGCCGCCTCGAAGCCGTGGGTCAGCTCGCAGGCGGCGTCGCACACGATTTCAACAATCTTCTGCACGTCATCTCGGGCAATCTGGAAATCGCCCAGGATTTCATCGAGGATCAAACAACGCGGAGCTTCCTTGAGCGCGCGCGGAACGCCGCCGAAAAGGGCAGCGCCTTGAATGGTCGGCTGTTGTCGCTTGCCCGCAAACGCGCGCTCAAGCTGGAGCGCCTCGATCTCAACGGCCGTGTTCAGGAAATCGCAAAGCTTCTCGCAAGTACGGTCGGAGAGCACATTTCGGTCACAACCGACCTCGCCACCGGCCTTTGGATGACGCTCGCGGACTCGGGCGAAATCGACAGCGCGATCTTGAATCTCGCCGCGAATGCGCGCGACGCGATGCCGGGCGGCGGCAACGTTCGTATTTCGACCTCGAATGTCACGCTCGATGCGGCAGCGGTGAAACTGCACCGGGGGGCGGCGCCAGGAGACTATGTTCGGCTCGCGATAGCCGACAGTGGCGTCGGTATGCCGGAAGGCGTCCTCGCTAAAGCGACAGAGGCATTCTTCACGACCGAAGGACCTGGCGCGGGGACCGGACTTGGGCTTACGAGCGTGGCGAGCTTCGCCTGTCAAACGGGCGGATTCATGTCGATTGAAAGCACGCCGGGGCAAGGGTGCACTGTCAGCATCTACCTGCCTCGCACAACCAAGGGATCGGCGGCGCGCGGCGCTCTGCGGAGTGGCGCCCCCCTCGGCCGCGGTCAACTTATCCTGGTCGTCGAAGATGATGATCTGGTCCGCGAAGTGACGCTTAAGCGTCTCGAGATGCTTGGCTACACTGTGGCCGAAGCAAGAACGGGCCCGGAAGCCCTTGAGCGGCTAAAATTGCATGAGGAGGTGCGGCTTGTACTCAGCGATATCGTTATGCCAGGCGGAATGACCGGCTATGACGTGGCGCGCTGGGTGACGTCGAACAAGCCAGGCGTCAAAGTCATCATGTGCTCCGGTTATAACGAGGGTGATCGGGCCATTGACGCTCAACAGGAGGCCAATGGCGTCACCACTCTTGGCAAGCCCTACACTCGGGACCAACTCGCACGGGCGTTAAGCGACGCGTTCTCAATCCCCATGAGGGAGACAATCGGCTAACCAAATTGTTTCGCAAAACGGCCCATAAGTAGTAAAATAATTATCTAGCTCAATACCTTGATTTGCGGCGCTTCCATGCGCTGCTTTTACGAAAATTGCTGCCTTGGTTGCCCATTGAAACAAAATTACAAAAACAGGAAGTTAATTTGGAGTTACTCCGTTGGTGAAGGGTGAACGCGATTTTGGCGGCGCCGCCTCACCACTCAGCACAGCCAATGCAGGCGGCGATCTCTTGATTTCGCAATCATGCGCTGCTCATATCCAACGCGATGAGATGCGAAAGCAAAGTGGAGAAGCCGTCTGGCGTGATTACCTGCGCATTGTGAGCAGGAAGTCCGGCGCCCTGTCCGGTTGTGTGGTCACGACCGGCTTCGGCATCACCTCCCGATCACCGACCAGGGAAATACGGAACGACTGAACGAGCGCGGCGAGGACAAGCGTCGCCTCGGCCATCGCGAACTGGGCACCGACGCAGACGCGGGGACCGACGCCAAACGGGAGGTAGGCGAAGCGAGGCGGCGGCGGCGCATCGGGGAGAAAACGCGACGGATCGAAGGCATCGGGGTCGCGCCAGACGCGGCGGTGACGGTGCAAGACCCAGGGCGCGATCATCAACACGGCACCGCGCAGGATCTCGAGATCGCCGGCGCGGACGGGCGCGATTGCGGCGCGGACCAACGTGAAAGCAGGCGGATAGAGCCGCAGCGCCTCGCTGACCACAGCACGGGTCCGAACCAGCGAGGCCAGCGCATCGGACGCCCGCTCGGGTCCGAGGTCGAGACCAGCGGTCTCGATGGCGATCGCGTCCTGCCAGCCGGGCGCATGGGCGATAAGATAGAGCGACCAGAACAGAGTGATCGCGGTGGTCTCGTGACCGGCTACGATCATGGTCGCGACCTGATCACGCAATTGCTCGCGGGTGAAGGCAGCGCCGGTCTCGGGGTCGCGCGCGGCACGGAGCAGGTCGAACAGGTCGCGCGCCGCATTGTCCTCGCCCGAGGCCAGGCGCTCGTCTATGACGCGGTCGATCAGCGCCATCCAGCGCCGCTGGAAGCGCCGCCGGGCGAAGTCGCGCGGGGCCGGGATCGACGGAGGCAGCAGCATGTCGAGCAGATGCGGTTGTGCGAGCCGCGTGCCGTAATCTGTCAGCATCCGGCGCATCTCGGCCCCAAAGGTCCCCATCTCGAGCGAGAACATGGAACGGCCGGCGATCTCGAGCGCGGCGAACTGCATCTCCTGCAATATATCGAGCGGAGCATTGCTTTTCCGCCCGAGCGAAGCAACGGTCTCCTCTGCGACGGCCGCGATGTGACGGGCCAGCATCGGGATCATGCGAGGCGCCATCGAAGGCGCGATGGTGCGCCGCTGATGCCGCCAACTGTCGCCCTCGCTCAGAAGCACCCCGTCGCCCGCAATCGGCCGAAGAATGCGCCTGGACGCCGGTGTCCGACGATAATTGCCTGGGTTCTCGACCAGAACCCGATGGATCGCCTCCGGCGCGTTTATGAGGATCTGTGTCTTGCCGAGCAGGCGGTTCACGAGGATGTCGCGCTCGTAAGCGGCTTCGGGCCAGATCAGAAGCGCGTTCGTCCGGGCCGCCCGAAGAAACTGGCGCAGGCTCGGGCGATCCGCCAAATACACAGGGCGCGGAGGGGTATAAAGCAACGCTTGAAGGGTTGCTGCGCTCATCTGCAAAGCTCCCAAATGTCGTCGGCGCAACTTCTGACGAACGCGACAATGTTCTCGCTCATGCCGGCACTGCCTCATACGCCCCGAGGCCGGGTGTCCCTCGGACTCTTATCTATTCTCGCGATAAGGTATTTGCTGTTCGAGGAGCTTCTGCGCAACCGCCTGATGGCCGGGCCAGCCTTCAGGAGTTCGTTACAATCGTTCCGATGGAGGCCATCCTCAAATCTGTGCGGGCCTGAAAGAAGCGGCCTGTTCCCGGCGGAACTGCGTTTCGCGCCATCCGAGTGGCATGGTGGCAGCATGTCACAAGTAAGGGAGACCCAAAATGACAGTCGTCCGGTTCTGCCCAAGCTGCGAAAAATGGCTACCGTTCGGCTTCCATCCCTGCATGGCAGCCTGCGAGGCGGCATACAACAGAGATGCGATGGCGGCGTCCAACAAACCCATGTCGAGAAACGCGCGCTGGAGCAAGTTTCGCCCGGAGCGATATCGGGAAATCATGCGGGCCTATTCGCGAAGCCGACGCGGCAAGGCAGTCTAAAGCAGGGTTTCGCGGACACGCAGACGGATCACCGCGCCGTCATCTCGGTTAAGCGAGAGCGGCTTCCTGCATGATAATCCGTTGGTCAGATCAGCGAACTCTGCTTTAGATCAATCCGCCTTAATCGGGATCGATTAAATGCGGACCAGTTCTAAAGGTTAGAGCAGTCTGTTCTAAAACCCGCGTGGAGCATCGGGAGCGCCCGACAAGCCGAGAGCCGCCGCGCTTTTCCGTGCGCGGCGGCGATGGCGAACTGGATCAGTTACCTTGACTACTTGATCACTTCTGAACGGGCCCCAGCGGCCAGACAACCCGCCCGTAAACTTCGTTCAAAACTTGCGCAAGGCCGGTATACATCGCCGCAAACCCAAGCACGATGCCTTCCCACCCACCAAGCTTCGTCAGCAGAAGGAATGCCGGTAAGGTCGCCGAGCGCCAGCAGCGCGAACGCCACCCACAGCAGGAAGAAAACAACCTGCAAAGCCCGGTTCAGCCGCAGAGTGCCGATAAACAGGATGAACGAAATCAAGCCCCAGAGTCCAAGATAGGCGGCCATCGTGGTGCCGCTCGGTTTATCGGCCAGGCCGAGCTTTGGAAAGACGATGATGCCGGCGATGGTCAGCCAGAAAGAGCCGTAGGAGATGAAGGCCGTAGAGGCGAAGGTATTGTTCTTCCGCCACTCGAAGATGCCGGCGATGATCTGCGCCGCGCCGCCATAGAAGACGGCCATGGCGACGATCGCCGCGTCGAGCGCGATAAAGGCCAGCATTATGGGCGCTCAGCAGAACGGTCGTCAGCGCGAAACAGAGCAGCCCCAAGGGAGCTGGATTGGCAGTAGGTGTCGGCGATGGCGATCGTTGGGGGAAGAGCGGGCGCTGCCGCAGGTGCAATCGGGCTTATCGTCGCGAGTTTGGCGTCTGACATTTTTTTTCTCCTCTTAAGCACCAGGTGCGAAAATGATGAACTATCCGAAGCGATTACCAGCCGAGCCAGTCTGGGCGCAACGGCACGGTTGTCGTGTAAACCTTCTGCGCGTGCGGACCCGCGAAGTTGAAGTCGTTGCGATAAAGGATCACGGTCGTGGTGCCACGGTGATCTTCCGGCGTGAAGGTGGTTGGAAGGCACACGCCTTCGAGCCCCGCCGGCACATGATCGCGCATTTCCTCCAGCGCCTTTTTGATCCCCGGCCCCGTGATCGCGCCAGCCTTGCCGGCGGCCAGCATAGCGTCGCGCATGAGGTAGGCCGAGCAGACACCGCGGATGTAATGAACGGGCCGCCCCGCCTCGCCGCTCGGATCGGATATTTTTGAGATCTCGCGAACGGTCTTCATGCCCGCCACATCATTGTCCCAAGGAGCAACGCTTACAACCCAGACCATCCCGTTGCCAGTGCTTCCGGCCTGGGCCGCGGCGCCTTCGTCCCAGCCGTAGATGTTGGTCAGGAATTGGGTTGAGACGCCCGCCCCGGCGCAATCTTTCACGAGTTCGATGTTCAACTCCACCGTGTTGGCAAGGAAGGCAAAGTGAGCGCCGCTGCTTTTCAGCGATTGGCATTGCGTGGAAAAGTCCACCGGCGAGAGCGAGTAGCGGATCGGCGGCAGAACCTCGAACCCGAGATTAAGCGCGAAATCCGTGCAAGCCGCCTTGGGCGAGTTTGGATAGGGCTGGTTGTCACCCATGAACACGAATTTGGGCCGATCGAGGTCGCCAAGGAATGTCGAGCGGCTGGCTGCTCCGGAGCGGCGCCACTCTTCGGCCGCCCACTGGACCAGCCCGCGGCAGCCGTCTGAGTAGGATGGTCCGTAGAAGAAATTGTAGGGGGCCGGGCTGCTGGTCCACGGACCGCGCCCGATCGGATCGGTCAGGTGCCCGGACGATGACCCTGACATGAACACGACGGCGTCTTTGGAGACGCTCTCAACCAAAGCTTCCGCGTCGGCAGTGCCCCAGCCCTGGATGGCAACCGGCTTCAGGTTCTCTTTCCATTTCTTATAGGTGCTGAGCGCACGCGGCAAGTCGTAGCCATAATCGACAGTGTCCAGCGAGATCGGCTTCCCATCAACGCCTCCAAGCCGGTTGATGTAAACGAAAGCGTCTGCGACGCCCTGCCCATAGGCCGAGGCAACCTGCGCCGTGCTTCCCGTTTCCGCTATAAGCTGGCCGACCGGGGTGCCGAAATCAGCCAATAGCGGGGTAGGTGCGATACTGCCGGCTAAAAGCGCCGCTCCAAGCATTGCAGCAAAGCCGCATTTTTTCAACATGAAGTCTCCTCCCAATTGAGCGGCTGGGCATTGTTCTGCCTCTAATGTCCGTCTGTGCTTTCATTGTGCGCTTTTTGGAGGAGTTCGGCCAGCGGCGTCGTAGTCGCGGCGCTGAGCCAACCCTAAATCCTGCTGCATGAAGGGAGACGCAGAATTTGAGACTATTTTTGTTGGCTGCGCTCGCAGTTGCTGCGCTTATCTTTGCCGCGCCCTGGCTTTATCAGGATTTCGAGCTGCCGGCTCGGAGGTATTCCGTTAAGGGCGTCGATGTATCCCACTACCAGGGCGAGATCGACTGGCGGGCGCTGCGTCGAAGCGGCGTCCGCTTTGCCTACATCAAGGCCACGGAGGGCGCGAGCTTGCGCGATCCCCGCTTCGCGGAGAACTGGCAGCGCTCCCATGATGCCGGAATGGTGCGCGGGGCCTACCACTTCTTTTCGCTTTGCAAATCGGGAGCGGTGCAGGCGGTAAATTTCATCGCAGCAGTTCCCGCAGGCACCGGAAGCTTGCCCCAAGCGTTGGACGTCGAGCAAATGGAGCCGTGCCCCAACGGACGGCGGATCGCCCATCCGCTCGCTCAAATCGGCGCGTTTCTCGATGCGGCAGAGAAGCATTTCGGGCAGAGGCCACTGGTCTACACCACAAGCGAGTTTTACGAGGCCTATTTCCGAAACGGTTGGTCAGCGAAACAACTCGAGAAAGAACGCTTCTGGCTTCGCAGTCTTCATCGGGCGCCCGGCTACGGGCGGTGGATCCTCTGGCAGTACCATAACCGTGGACGCCGCGACGGCATCGACGGGCCGGTGGACTTGAACGCGTTCAACGGCTCGGTGGAAGAGTTCGAGAAATTCGCAGCGCGGTAACCGCTCTTTCTGCTGCAGTGCGCGAGGTCGGCAAACTGGCTATCGTTCCTCCTTCCTCGAAGGGTTACCCCTGAAGGCCTCGGCCGAATAATATTTTGTGCGGTCGAACAAGAAAGAGGCGGAGGTGGCGGATGCAATGATCGCCGCTGATCCTGCCTGTAACACACTGAGGATATTATGTTTGAAATCCATGCTTATCTTGCCGGTCCGGATGTCTTTTTCCCGCATGCCCGAGAAATTGGCCGCCAAAAAACAGCGTACTTGCAGACCTTGGGAATACTCGGGCATTTTCCGTTAGACACTGAGATACCGGGCGATCTGCTCAAGAATCCAGCGAAAGCCAGCTGCTTCATCGGTGATGCGAATGAAAAGATTATGCTCGATTGCTGCCGTGACGGCCGGATCGGCGTAATATTGGCGAATATGTCGCCCTTCCATGGACCGTCCATGGACGTCGGAACCGCCTTCGAAGTGGGCTTCATGTCGGCGCTAAGCTACAAAAACAATGTTATTATCGCCGGCTACACGCCCGATAGGCGCAACTTTGAGGATCGTGTCGTCGAAGAGATCTACGGCGGCTGGAGCGGCGTCACCCATAAGAATGGCATACCGCACGGACCAGATGGAACTATGATTGAAGCCTTTGGCGGCGCAGACAATCTTATGATCACCAACGCGATTTTTCGAACAGGAGGAGGGATTTTTCCAACCTTCGAGGACGCTGCACAGTTTAGTGCCGTGGCGGCGAAAAGCAGAGCGGCAAAGGAACCCGGCTCTGTCAAAGCTGACAGCGAGCCTAATGCATAGTTTGTGATCATGACGTCAACGCACGGCAGAAGGGCGAATGGGAGGATGAACGACCCAGGCGCAGCGGCACGTCGAACCACCTTCCAATCCCCCTTGATAAGCTTTCGCAGAGGTCACAATTAGATTTGCTGAATAGCTCTACCTCTGCTGTTTCACTAAAATGTTTACAGTTTAGACGAGCCGATGCCACAGTTTCAGGGGAAAAGTATGTAGACTTGGACTGATTTTTGGGCAACTCGAAGATAAAATGAGCGCGTGTGAAACGGACATAGCGCAATGGGAAATGCGCATTCTCTGAAGTCCAACTCCAGAGAGGCACTCTCTCGATTTTTCTAAACAGGGATGATTGTAGGAGTGCCAAAACCGAGCAGCGGCGACTGCTGGACCGGCTCGAAGTTCGGTTTCGCAAATGCTGGGAACGGTAAGAAAATCAAAAACACGATCGGAGGCCGAATGACAAGTGAAAGCAAGTGCCCGGTAGCAGGCGGGAGCCACGCACTCAAGAACAAAGACTGGTGGCCGAACCAGCTGAACCTTCAGGTTCTCCATCAGCACTCTTCCCTGTCCAATCCGTTGGGCGAGGCGTTCGATTACGCTAAGGAATTCAAGAGCCTCGACCTCGATGCGTTGACCAAGGATCTCCATGCGTTGATGACGGACTCGCAGGATTGGTGGCCGGCCGACTTTGGGCACTACGGCGGCTTGTTCATTCGGATGGCATGGCACAGCGCAGGCACGTACCGCATCGGCGACGGCCGCGGCGGCGGCGGGCGCGGCCAGCAGCGTTTCGCGCCCCTCAACAGCTGGCCTGACAACGTGAACCTCGACAAGGCACGCCGGCTCTTGTGGCCGATCAAGCAGAAATACGGCCGGAAAATCTCCTGGGCCGACCTTATGATTCTCGCGGGCAACGTCGCGCTGGAGTCGATGGGCTTCAAGACCTTCGGTTTCGCGGGCGGGCGCGTGGATACCTGGGAGCCCGACGACGACATCTACTGGGGCCCCGAGGGCAAGTGGCTGGCGGACGAGCGCTATAAGGGCGACCGTGACCTGGACAACCCACTCGGCGCCGTGCAGATGGGCCTGATCTATGTGAATCCGGAAGGGCCGAACGGCAATCCGGACCCCCTCGCGGCGGCGCGGGACATCCGCGAAACGTTCGCGCGCATGGCGATGAACGACGAGGAGACAGTCGCGCTCATTGCTGGCGGTCACACCTTCGGCAAGACCCACGGCGCGGGCGATGTGTCGCTTGTGGGCCCCGAGCCCGAAGCGGCTCCCATCGAAACGCAGGGCCTGGGCTGGATCAGCCGCTTTCGCTCCGGCAAAGGAGATGACGCAATCGGCAGCGGCCTGGAAGTCATCTGGACCACGACGCCAACGAAGTGGAGCAACAACTTCTTCTGGAACCTGTTCGGCTACGAGTGGGAGCTGACCAAGAGCCCCGCTGGCGCGCATCAGTGGAAACCGAAGCATGGCGCGGGCGCGGGTACGGTACCGGATGCGCAAGACCCGTCAAAGCGTCATACGCCCTCCATGCTAACCACGGACCTCGCCTTGCGGTTCGACCCGGCTTACGAAAAGATCTCAAGGCGCTTCCACGAGAATCCAGATCAGTTTGCGGACGCGTTTGCGCGCGCGTGGTTCAAGCTGACGCACCGTGATATGGGTCCGATCGCACGTTATCTCGGCCCGCTCGTTCCGAAAGAAACTCTGATTTGGCAGGATCCGATCCCCGCGGTGGATCATCCGCTGATCGACGAACAGGACATCGCTGCCCTGAAGGCGAAGCTCCTTGGATCCGGCCTGTCGGTTTCCGAGCTGGTCTCGGCGGCCTGGGCGTCGGCGTCGACGTTCCGCGGCTCTGACAAGCGCGGTGGAGCAAACGGCGCGCGCATTCGCCTTAGCCCTCAAAAGGACTGGGACGTCAACCAGCCCGCTCAGTTGGCGAAGGTGCTGCAGACGCTCGAAGCGATCCAAAAGGAGTTCAACGCTTCACAGCCCGGTGGGAAAAAGGTCTCGCTCGCGGACCTGATCGTTCTCGGCGGCGGCGCGGGAATAGAGAAAGCTGCGAAGGCAGGCGGACTCGACGTGAAGGTCCCCTTCAGCCCCGGGCGCACGGATGCTTCGCAAGAGCAAACCGACGTCCATTCCTTCGCGCCGCTCGAGCCGACTGCTGACGGGTTCCGCAACTATCTCCGCGGCAAGCAGCGCCTGCCGGCCGAGGAACTGCTGGTGGACCGGGCGCAACTCTTGACGCTGACGGCGCCCGAGATGACGGCCCTCGTCGGTGGCCTGCGCGTGCTCGGCGCCAATGCCGGGAAGTCTCCGCATGGCGTCTTCACCAAGCGGCCAGAGACACTGACGAACGACTTCTTCGTCAACCTGCTCGACTTGGGCACAGAGTGGCAGCCCTCCAAAGGCTCTGAAGGCGTGTACGAGGGGCGCGACCGCAAGACGAATGAGGTCAAGTGGACCGGCACCCGTGCCGACCTGATCTTCGGTTCGCACGCGCAGTTGCGCGCGCTTGCGGAAGTCTATGCGTGTGGGGACTCGGGGGAGAAGTTTGTGAAAGACTTCGTGGCGGCGTGGACCAAGGTGATGGACTCCGACCGTTTCGACCTCCACGCCTAGAGGAGCCGGCGTCCACTTGGACGCGGATAAGCAGCTCTAGCACTTCAGAAGAATCGATCAACTTTTCCGCCTTTAATCGCTTCCGATTAAAGGCGGCCCGTCCGTCCAAGCTTGGCATCGAAGATTACGTTCCCGGTCTTCCTTGCCTCAGATGACTCAGCGTGGTTCACCGGTGATCGAATTACCGTGAGCGGGGAGCTTGCGTCCGCAGGCGCAACGGCACGCCGCACCCGCGCGCCGAGGCATCAACAGAAGCGCGCTGCACTTCCTATCAGCGAGGCATGGCAAATCGCTGATCAGGATAGATCAAGTCCGGGTTTCGGATCAAAGAACGGTTGGATCGAAAGATCTTTGTATATTTCGTTCCGTTTCCGTAGCAGTGATGAGCAAGGCCCCAAAGTGTGTCGCCTGTTTTGACGACCGCGGAGGCGCATCCCTCCGCGCCTTGGCCGGCAGGTGGCGCGAGCGCAAACTCGGGAGGTGCCGCGGCTCGCCTTGACGCTTCCACCATTGCGACCGTCTGTAACTGTCGCGGCGCGACCGTTACACGGCTCTCTCGTTCGCCAGCGATGTTACGCTGCCCCGAGGGATCAATTGCAAGAAGCGACAAGGTATGCTCCCCGGGCGGTAGAGAAGCTTCCGGCGTAAGAACCCATTCATTATTCTCATCAGCTTTCGTCTGACCCAATATCTGGGATTTGCTTCTGAGCTGAATGATCCAACCGGCCTCGCTCCGGCCGGCAGCAACAAGCGTTCCCTTTTCGTCGACCGAGGCGATGTCAAAGCTTGGGGGCAGGACACGCGCCTCAGATAAATGTACTTCCTTTTTCGCGGGCTGCCCTTCCGGCGGCGCCTCGATACCAGCGGTGAAATGCTGGCTCCAGTCGAATGCCTGCCCGTCAAGAAAAGCTACGCCCAAACCGAAAAGGAGCGCCAAGATGAGCGTGGTAAAAAGGACGGCTCGCCTCCCTTTAATCTGACCGCGGTCCATGGGGCCTCTCGCACTAACCACGTGCGCGCACCCGTCCAGCTCACCCCAATAAATTATAAATAGACCTGATCCAAAAGTTAAGAGAGTTCTTGCTTTTTCATTCGCGCTCGGGCGCGCGTGGAGCCCGGATTTGCCTGCGGGATCGAGCGCCGATATCGGAGCATTGTCAGGATGCCGCCATAGGAGCCGCCACCGCGAGGAGAACCACGCCCAAGGTCCGCCTTAAAACGCGCTCCGGGACTCGTTGGGCGAAGCAACTGGCGAGGATGATGCCGGGGATGGACCCAATCAGCAGCGAGCCGAGGAGAGTCCAATTCACATCGCCGATCAGCCAGTGGCCGCTGCCCGCAATCAGCGCAAGTGGTACCGCGTGCGCAATATCGGAGCCTACAAGCCGGGCTGCGGGAAGCCTGGGATACAGGTAGCGCAGCACCACGATACCGATCGCTCCCACGCCGATCGAGGTCAAGGAGACGAGAACGCCAAGCAAGAAGCCAAGAAAAACGGTCATTCGAAGTCTGTCTTGTGACGTTTCCGCTGAGCCCGCATCTGAAAGGCCCGTTTCGATTTCCGTGCTTCGCCCGATCAAAAGCCCGATAGCGGCGAGAAGAAGCGCCAACCCGATCGCCACAGTGACGACATGCTGGAGTTCGGGACTATGCATTGGCAGGCGCGTCATCATGTAAATCGTCGCTAGCGCACCGGGCACCGAGCCCATTGCCAGATATCCGACCACGCGCCATTCGACATTGCTTCTGTAAGCATGCACGTTCGCGCCTGTTGCTTTGGTGACAGCTGCATACAGAAGATCGGTTCCGACCGCCGTAAGCGGCTGCACGCCAAATACAAGGATCAACAGCGGTGTCATCACTGAGCCGCCGCCAATACCGGTTAAGCCGACGAGCGAGCCTATAAGAAACCCGCAGATGGGATAGGCCAGATCCATAGGGGCCCTCGCTTTAAGCTAAGCCCGGAGGCGGGGAAATGCCGACTTGATTTCTCTAGCGATGTTCGGGACCTTCTATTGCAACAGGCATTCCAGCCGCCTCAAACAAGCGTGCAACCTCACGGGCGCGCCGCCGATACTCACCTGCGTCAGCTTCACTTTCGCTGAGATCGGCGCAGAGCCCTTTTGCAAACATATCATAGGTGATTCGGAAAGAGCTATGGTGAGCGATGCGGCTGTCATCCTCGCCCCTGGCCGTGATGACCGTGCCCGCGGCGAGCGTCGCACCCGTCAAGGTGTCGACGAGCAGGAACGTGCCTGTCTCCTGATGGCTGCTGAACGGATCAATCGCGGCCGGGCGGCCAAATGAAATCGAGGCAGCGACAATGTCATTGATCGCGCACCCTTCGGCCGGCTTGGGAGACAGCGTATCAAGATCGATATGGGCGCTGATTGTGATGCTGGCCACCGGGATAACATCGGTCGCGGTTCTAAGCAGGAGGCCGTGGGCGGCGCCAAAAGGCCGTTCGGAAAGCCATACAAGGCGCGCTTCGACGCCGTAAGCCTTGACGGGCAGAGAGGCGGACGAGGCGAGTACCGCGCCCCGGGCCACGTCGATATCGACATCAAGGACAAGCACGATTGCTTTGCCTTTGGCGGCTTCGGCGAGATCGCCATTCATGGTAACTATTCTTGCAACGCGGGCCGCGCGCCCGGTCACGGCATCGACCACTTCATCGCCGACGCGGACGCTGCCAGAACTGACAGTACCAGCCAGACCGCGGAAATCCTGTCCGTCCCGCAGAACGGTTTGCACCGGCATGCGGAATTGAGCCTCGCCGGAGCGCCTTGGCATTTCTTCGAGATGGCCGACGAGCGCGGGCCCCGAATACCACGGCGTTTTCTCGGAAAGGTCCGCGACGTTGTCGCCTTGACGGGCCGATACCGGAATCGCGCGCGCCTCGACGAAGCCCAGCGGGGCCACAGCCGCGAGGAAGTCGGCTTCGATGTCCCGGAAACGGGCTTCGCTCCAGTCGACCAAATCCATCTTGTTGACGGCCAGCACGACGCGGGGAACCCCCATCAGGGAGAGGATCGCCGCATGCCGCCGCGTCTGCTGCTTCACGCCGTGGCGGGCATCGATCAGCATGACAGCGGCGTCGGCGTGGCTGGCGCCGCTCGCCATGTTGCGGGTGTACTGGTCATGGCCGGGGCTATCGATCAGCACAAAGCGGCGCTGAGGCGTATCAAGATAGCGCCAGGCGACGTCGATGGTTATGCCTTGCTCCCGTTCTGCGACGAGCCCGTCGAGCAGGAGGCTGTAATCGAGTTTTTCGGGTTTGCCTGAGGCTTTCGCCGCGCGCCGAACCATTTCGCGCTGGTCATCCGGAAGATCGGAGGAATCCCACAGAAGCCGGCCAATCAACGTCGATTTGCCGTCATCGACCGAGCCGCATGTCAGGATATGAATTATGCCGCGATGCTCCGAGCTTTGCGGCGCAGCTTTTCTTTTCATTCTCTCGGCGCCGCTCATTAAAAATAGCCTTCCTGCTTCTTGCGCTCCATTGCGCCGGCCTGATCGTGATCGATGAGCCTGCCCTGGCGCTCGGATGATTTGGAGGCGAGCGTCTCGGCAACCACGCTTTCGATGTCCGTGGCGCTTGAGGGAATGGCGGCAGTCAGTGGCCAGCAGCCGAGCGTGCGAAAGCGCACTTGGCGCATGCGAGGCACTTCGCCTTCTTTAAGGGGCATACGCTCATCGTCGAGCACAAGAAGCTGCCCATTGCGCTCTATGGTCGGACGCTCGGCGGCAAAATAGAGCGGCACCACATCGAGCCCTTCGCGCAGGATATAGCGCCACACATCGCCCTCGGTCCAATTGGAGAGCGGGAAGATGCGCGCAGTCTCCCCCGTCCCGAGCCGGCCGTTGAGCAGGCGCCACATCTCCGGGCGCTGCTGGCGCGGGTCCCAGCGATGACCCGGCGCGCGGAATGAAAAGATCCTCTCCTTCGCCCGGCTTGCCTCCTCGTCCCGGCGCGCGCCGCCGAGCGCTCCATCGAAGCCATGGGCATCGAGCGCCTGTTTCAGAGCCTGCGTCTTCATCACATCGGTATAGAGCGAGGGGGCGTGATCGATGGGGTTGATGTTGTCCGCGCGGCCCTTCTCGTTAAAATGCACGATGAGATCGAGCCCCAGTTCACGTACTGTCCGGTCCCGAAACGCGATCATATCCTTGGGCTTCCACCCGGTATCGATGTGGAGCAGCGGAAACGGAGGCTTCTGCGGCCAGAAGGCCTTCCGCGCCAAATGCAGGAGGACGGTCGAATCCTTGCCGATGGAATAGAGCAGCACGGGATTGCGGAACTGTGCGGCCGCCTCGCGAAAAATATGAATGCTCTCGGATTCGAGGAACTCGAGATGAGAAGAATGAAAAGTCATTGTCTGGCCGCCGCCCCACTCGCGTTACCTGCATGGTGAAAGCAACTTAGAGCAAAACCATACCCATTGGAACCGGCATCAAAGGGATAAAAATGGTATTCCATTCCGCGGCAAAGGGCGATGCGGGCATTTCTTCGCCAACGCATGCAGGAGTACGTGTCTTTTTTTGCAGCGCAACTAAGGGTACTTCATTCCAATCCGTGCCTTTTCGCCCATTGCAAAGCGTCGTCGCCCCTCCTTCGTCGCCTCTACAGGTGCGCGAAGCCGCTTTGGCGGCTCTTGATGGCACAAATGAAATGCAGCGGCAAACTAAGCGATGCAGTTTCCCTCAGCCTGTGCCAATGCCAGCCGCCAAGTCTCGATCGCGTCGAAGTCCGGCTCTATGAACATGGTCAAAGGGTTTGCAAATCCGCTCCACGCCTCGGTCAGCGAGACCGAGACCGACGTGACAATCGGCCTATCGGCTGCGATGGCCGCGTGAAATGCGCCGACAAGGCCGCTGCCTGAAGCCTCCAATTTGCCGAATTTGCTAAGGATCACAAAATCGCACCCCTGTTCGATCGCGGTTTCGACCGAGAGACATGCAGCCGCAAGGCCTGCGGAGTCGAGCGAACACGATGTTGAGCCGGAGCCCAGATCCTGGTGAAGCGGAAAGCAAGCGCCGGATTTCAGGTCGCGCAGCACAACCGTTTCCCGGTCGCCCTCAAACGTGAACTCTTCCACAACGCCTGCGATCCGTAAACCGCGGTCACCCCAGGATACCGCAAGCTGTGAGAGAAGCGCCTGGATCTGGTTGCGGGCCCCTCCTTGTACAGCGACCACACGCGGCAAGCCCTCAAACGACTCTGTCGTCATTTCAGCCCTCGCCGGAAAAACAGAACCGTTCATTGCGGAACGCCACGGATATGACCCGCTTCTGCGCCTTTCTCATTTCACAACGGCGGCCGCAATTACGATACGCCTGCCGTAATTGAGCTATATCCATGAAAATACAGGTCCCCGCGCCCATGTCCACCGGGAATCCGCAACTGGCGGGCTGGCGCCCGGCGCTGGCGGTCTGATCGTAAGCTTCGGCCGCACAGAAGAGCTTGTCCGGCACGATTTTAGTGACCAATTACGCGGCAGTAAATGCCTCACGCATGCTTACGCTTGTCAGGAGAGATTTCCCAACAATGCCGAAATCAGCCTGCCGCGACTGTTTATTTTGATGGGTCCTGCCCCCTGTGCCGCGCGGAAATCGCGCTTTATCGCAGACAGGCCGAGCCGGATACTGTTTGCTTTGTCGATGCGGCCAACCCCGCAACTTCGATCGGCGAAGATCTGGACCGGCATCAGGCAATGAGACGGTTTCATGTCCGAAAGCAGGACGGGAGCCTCGTGTCGGGTGCGGCTGCGTTTGTGGAAATATGGAGGCGGCTGCCAAGATGGCGCTGGGCGGCACGTGCTGCTTCCATACCTGGAATGCTGGTTCTCCTGGAAATGGTTTATAAACTTTTTCTCAGTGCCCGGCCCCATCTCGCCCGGCGTCCTTCCGCATCCTGTCATGGCGGTTGTACGCCAACAGGCAGGGCGGGCTTATGAAGCTGCTTGTTATAGGAGCGAGCCGGGGCGTTGGGCTTGAGGTTGTGAAGCAAGCTCTGTCTCGCGGTCACGAGGTGCGGGCGTTCGCGCGGAGCGCAGATTCAATTCGGCTTTCCAATGCGAGGCTTGAGAAACGAAACGGCAGCGCACTCAAAGGAAGCGACATCGCCTCGGCCATGACGGGAGTGGATGCGGTCATTCTGACTTTGGGAGTCCGCGCGGGGCCTGGTATGGTTCTGGGGCCGGTCGATCTTTTTTCCAGAGCGACCCAGATCGTTATCGACGCCATGAAAAAAGCACGCGTCAAGCGGCTCATTTGCCTCACGGGATTCGGCGCCGGTGACAGCCGCCCAAAGCTCGGTCCGCTTCAAGCCATGTTCTTTCAGCTTCTGCTCGGCCGCGCCTATGAGGACAAGGATGTCCAGGAAGCTATGGTGCGGAAAAGCGGCCTCGATTGGATTATCGTTCGGCCCGTCGTCCTCACGAACGGCCCTAAGACCAACCGGTACAAGGTGCTCGTCGACCCGAAGGATTGGAGAAGCGGCACCATCTCGCGCGCCGATGTTGCCGACTTTCTCGTCAAACAGGTGCAAGATCCCGCTTATCTTGGGAATACGCCCGTTCTGATCAGCTAAGATCGTGTAACGGGCCTGGGCTAAGGCCAAAGGCTTCTTAGCGGTCATCCCTCAGGCTGATGGTGTGAACGGAGTCTGCGTTGGCAGCTCCAAGCATCGTGAGGGATGACCATGGACTATTATGCTGGGATCGACGTGTCTTTGGAAGCTTCGAGCATCTGCGTTGCGGACGCCTCGGGCAAGATCGTTAGGGAGGCGAAGCTTTCGAGCGAGCCGGCGGCTTGATCGCCTGGCACTAAACGATTAAGGAATTGCGCGGCCCAGGCTAGGCAAGTTTCGCAAATACGCATAGGCCATCCCCTGCCGAGGGCGGCAGCCTCATGTACAGGACGGATAAGGCGGTCCGCTTGTAAGGACCGCGGCAAAACCCACTTTTGCAATGTCTTCAAGGCAAGGTCCCACTTGCGCATTTCTCTGAAAACCGAAACAAAATTAGGGAGCTATTGATGAGCACAAAGTTTGTCGCCGCAATCGCGGTCGTGACGGCCGTAACAACCACGGTTGTATTCGCACAAGGGCAACCCGCGCCGAAGGCGAGCAAGGCTGACGTGCAGAAGCTTGTTGGAGGTATCAAAAGCGATAAAGCAAAGTTCGCTCAATATTGTGAGATAACAAAACTGGAAGTTCAATCCAACGCACTCGCTCAAAAAAATGAGAGCGATCCAAAGCTGGAAGCTATTGGAAAGCAAATGGATGACATTGCCGCGAAGATTGGTCCCGATTATGAAAGAATCATAAATTCAGACTTGGACGACGCTTCCGCTGCACTTTTCGATGATCTCTCCAAAAGCTGCAACGTCGGATTCGAAGCGGCGCAAGCTGCGCCAGCGCTGAGCAAGGCCGACGTGCAGAAGCTTGTTGGCAGCATTAAAGGCGATAAAGCAAAGTTCACCAGCTTTTGCACTATGACTAAACTGGCAGATCAGGCTGGTGCGCTGGCTCAAAAAAATAAGAACGATCCAAAGCTGCAAGCTCTTGGCAAGCAAATGGACGACCTTGCCGCGAAACTTGGTCCTGATTACGAGCGAATCACATCTTCAGACCTGGACGAAGCTTCCGCTGCGCCTCTCGATGACCTCTCCAAAAGCTGCAAGTAGGGCGACGCAGGACCCTTACGGAGAGGTAAAATCGAGCGCGTAGGCGAGCCGCAGCCCGCCCCAGTGCCGCCCTTGGACGTAGATTGGGGCCGAAACGTCAACCATAGGGACAAATCGGCCTCCTCCCATGTCGCGGCTATAAGTCTGAAGGAGAAACGCTTTTTCATTTTTCCCGGCCGCAAGTCCGACCCGGTCTTTGAAAAAGCGCCGATTTCTGCAGTTTGCGGCGTTCCAAACCGTATCTTGTCCCTGCGGTTGAGAGAACGTGCTGTTATGCGTCGGAAGGAAGCCGTTTACGTCAACGGCCGTGCAGAAAACAACACGGGGGTCGAAGTCGAGCGCTCCATCGAAAAGCGGCTGCAGCAGGCGGTCGAACACTTTGCAGTAAGTCGTTTCAAACTGGGCCGGATTTGAACCTGAGATTGGGCGATATTTCCTGTCGAATGTTTGCGCGATTGAAATATCGCCGGCCTTGACAGCGCCCGAAAGTAGTGTGCCAGCTTTGCACGCCAGTCGCATCGCCTCCTGCACGAAACGCGAGTGTGGCGTCTCAAGCTCGGTTGTAAGAGTTGTCGTTAGTAGCCCTTCGCTGACAGTCTGCACCTGATCGGTCGATTTCTCGATCCGTTCAAAACGTGCCGTTGCCGAAAGAAACCCGCTTGAAAGAGAAGCGACCGCATCGCTCATATGAACGCTTCCGCTTTGGACAGACTTCGCCGATCCATCGATCCTGGACATCTCGTCCACGAATTGGCTGACGCGCAGCTCAATGGTGTTGAGAGTTTCAAGGATCGCCGATGTGCTTTTTTCGGCTCTGTTTGCGGCGTCCGCGCTTTTGGCGCCTTGGACCGAAAGCTGTTTCGCCTTTTTGTTCAGATCGACAACCGTATCCGATATGCTCTTCGTTGCATGAGCCGTTTTGGCCGCGAGCGCATTGATTTCTTGTGCGACGATCGCGAAGCCACGCCCGGCGGCCCCGGCGCGGGCGGCCTCAATCGTCGCATTGAGCGCAAGCAGATGTGTCTGCTTTGCGATGACCTCGATGTCCTGAGCGAAGGAGCTGACGCGATCTAAAGTGTCGGCAAACGATGAGAGAAGATGGCTGTCTTCGGTTACGGTCTGGCCCAGTTCGGAGATCGCCGACAGCGACTCCCGGACAATAATCGCCGAGCCCTGAATTTCATCGCTGGCTTCCCGGGCGGCGGCATTTCCTTCCGCTGCGGTTTGCACGATGCGGGCGGTCTCTTCTTGCAGCAGCGCCGCTCCATCCTGAACCTCGTTCACATGGAGTTGTTGCGCCGCGATCTCGTGAGCGAGCTCTTTTACGTTGCAGGCGACATCCACAATATCGTGAGCCAAGCCGGTCGACTGATCGACAAAAGCTTCAACCAGATTGCGGTCTCTGTTCCGCCGTGTGCGTTGGAGGAGATTATGAAGCATCGATCGGTCCCGGCACGAGTTCGCCACTATAGTGATAGGCTCCCTGTGCGAAACTGGCTGTCGTCGTTTGTGGCGCCTCTGCAAGAAGCACTGTTGAGTTCCGCACCGTCCTGGCTGTCGCGGGCCTGATCGAGGGCGCGCTCCAGCCCCTCGATCGGATTGCACTCAACGAACCTCGTTCATGCCTTCTTGAGTTTCTTGATGTCGCCCTGGTCGACGCCCGCAAAGTTGTTGGCAAGCAGGTAGCGCGGGCTCGACCCCACCCACTTGTCGAGGTCGATCTCCTCGAACTTGCCGTTATCCCAGGTCTGGACGATCTCGAGGTCTTCGTCGCCGACATTGCGGACGGCGTGGCCGAAACCGATCGGGATATAGGCCACGTCACCGGGCTGGAACTCTGCCACCTTGCCTCGTCCGCCCGAACCGAAAAGCGCAACCTGGCCCTTGCCGCGCAGATAGTAGTGCCATTCGTTGGCGTTGGGGTTCCAGTGCAGCTTCCGCATCTCACCGGGCTTGATGACCATCAACCCGCCCGACATGCTCTTGGACGCCGGGAACTCATCGACCGTCGCCAGCCGGAAGCTGCCGCCGTCGAAATCGCGCACCGCCCGGTTGTCGCGCAACAGGCGAAACCTATGCGTCGACTCGCGGGGCCAGGGCGCTTCGAGCGCATCCTCGGCGGGAAGGACGGGTCCCGCCTGGATATAGGCTTCACCTTTGGGGAAAGCGTCGAAAATGTCGTTCGGCACCCCGAACTCCTTCGCAAGCATGTCCTTCGGCGTCAGATCGATCCAATCGGTGATCGAGAACGTGCCGTGCTCGGAGAACGCGCCGTTGTCGAACGACAAAATGAAGTGGCAAGGCTTGTCGCCGATGCATTGGATCGAGTGGCCGTGTCCCTTTGCGAAGTACCAGAGATCGCCGGGCTCGAAGTTGTTGATCTCGCTGGCCCCCGACGGCTCGAGAACAACGGTCTGGCAGCGCCCCTCGATCACATAGGCCCACTCGGCGGCGATCGCGTGCCAATGCAACTCGCGCGAGGCGCCCGGATCAAGATACATATGCACGCCTGCAATTCCCTTGCTTATCGGGAACTGGTGGACGGTTGCTTCCTTGGCCCAGCCGCCGGACGTCACCTTCGGGTTATTGCCATCGATCGAGAACCTGAAGTCCGGCATGGCTGCGACGTCCTTCGGATCATGGTAGGCAACCGCTGGCCCTGGCGGCAGCCGGTCGACGCGCCGCCCGTAGCCGCCGTCGCCGGGATTGCCATGGTCATGCTGAAGCGCGGTAGCTTCGGCAATTTTCTGGAAAGCGACGAGGCCGCCGGCGCCCAGGGCCGCGGCATTAAGGAAATGACGCCTGTTCGTACGCATGTTTCCTCCGAGTTCAGGCTGTTATAGGCAGACTAAACCCTGGAGTTCGTGCTTGGATCGGCTCGCCGCTCAAAATACAGAATTCTCGCATGCTTCAGGCGTATTATCGCCGGCGACACCACAGCTATGGCTTGAGCGAGCGCAAACTCCTCACCGCATACTCGGCAGGTCTGTGACGGGCATGCCTCCGCCCGCCTCCTTCGGGGAGGGGGTGGGCATTTCGCCCTCCGACATCAAGGAGAAGATCCGCCGCAGATTACCGCCGAGGTTGATGGTGTGGAGCTGCAGCAGGCGATCGGCCTCCTCGGGGAGGCTTTCCTGGATCGCATGCACAATCTGGTCATGCTCCGATACCGAGAAACTGATCTGGCTCGCATGCTGGAATTTTGGCCGATAGGCCGCGACGCGATTGCGGATGCCAAGCGTCAATTTGATGAGGCATTTATTCCCGCTTGCGGCATAGATAGCCTCGTGGAAGGCATCGTCGGCGTGTTGGTAGCCTGGCGCGTCGCGCAGTTCGGTATATTTGCGGCAAAACTCGTTCGCGGCGTGAATGGCACCAAGCGCTTGAGCCGAACTCGATTTGGCCGCGAGACGCCCGCAAGCCCCTTCGAGTTCCGCCATGACTTCAAGCAGTTCCACAAGCTCTCGAATGCCGACCTTGGCGACGATCGCGCCTCTATTATGCCGGATCTGGATCAATCCATCCGAGGACAGCTGACGCAGCGCTTCCCGAACGGGCGTGCGAGACGTGCCGTACTTGTCCGCAAGCCTGGCCTCGTCAAGCTTTTCCCCTGGCTTCAGCTTGAAGGAGAGAATGTCCTCCGCGATCAGAGCGCGCAAGCGCTCAGCATGTGACGACCTCATATCGCCCGCTCCTCTTAGCTCAATCTGTTTCGGCGCTGCTGAACGCTGCCGGAGTCATTGGCAGCAAGCCTGTGCGGTCACCTGCCTGGGACCTCAAATCGTCGCTGTCAGAGTCTTGGACGGAAACTGCCGAATCTTCGCCGGCCATGTGTAACCTCGGCAATCAATCGAAAGGGCAATGACGAGACGGCTACGCATGGCCCGAAGAAGAGTGGACCAAGGGCATATTATGACGTCGCTGAGAATCCCCAATTCAGGGGAGACCGCTAGGGCGGAACCGAGAAAGGCCAAGCGCTCTCGCTGCCGCCGACACCGAAATCGAGATGATTGTCAAAGCATAAGCCGGGCATCAGGCCTCGCCCAAGGGAAGCGCCGTCATAGTGCCCCCAAGCATAAGTTTGGAGATCTGAGATGCCCCCACGACGCGCACTTGCCGAGAGCCGCAGTCCGTTATGGTTCGCGATCCAGCGCATCAGGACCGCATTGAGTCCCAACGTGACAATCACACCCGCGCCTCCCTCCATCCTGGCGCAATGGGATGTGGCAATCACGATGCGGGATGGCGTGACGCTGCGCGCGAATGTGTTCCGGCCGGCAAGCGATGCGCGCGTTCCGGTTATCATGTCGGCCCACCCTTACGGGAAGGATAAAATCGCGGCGCGAACCCGAAGCGGCCGCAGACCGAACCTGCAATACCACCTTTTCCCTCAGCCCGACCCGATCGCTATTTCGGAATGGACAAGCTGGGAAGCGCCCGATCCTGCGGTTCTGGTGCCGCGCGGTTACGCGGTGATCAATTGTGATCTGAGGGGCGCGGGGACGTCGGAGGGCATTGGCGAGTTCTTTTCCGAGATCGAAGGGCGCGACTACCACGACCTGATCGAATGGGCCGCCGCGCAAGCCTGGTCCAACGGACGCGTCGGACTGGATGGCGTGTCCTACCTCGCGATCAGCCAGTATTTCGCCGCCGTGCAGCACCCTCCGCATCTGGCGGCAATCTGCCCGTGGGAGGGGTTCAACGATGTGTACCGGGATTTCGTGTATCCGGGCGGGGTTCGCGAGAATGGATTCTCGAAGCTCTGGTTTCACAAAGCCGGGCAGGCGCGCGTCAAGACCAATCTCGAGATTGAGGCGAACCGGCACACCGATCGCGATGCGTTTTGGGCAGAACGCGCGGCGCCTATCGAAAAGATCGAGGTGCCCATGCTGGTTTGTGCAAGCTTTTCGGATCACTCATTGCACTCACGCGGCAGTTTCGAGGCTTATCGGCGAGCGGCTTCCGGGCAGAAATGGATCACGACGCATCGCTCCGGCAAATGGAGCACGTATTACGGTCAGGATGCGACGGAAACCCGCCTTCGCTTTTTCGATCATTTCCTGAAAGACGCCGATAACGGCTGGGAGAGGGAGCCCGCTGTCCGCCTCGCAATCTATGACACGGGAAGCAAACCCGCCGCCGTGACCAGGGAAGAGGCCTGGCCGCCAACAGACCTCACCTGGCAGCGCCTCTGGCTTGGAGCAAAAGACATGGCCCTGGTGGACGCCCCCGGCGAGCCGGCCGCCGTGAGCTTTGACACGCGGGGCAAAGGCATCCGGTTTTCTTGGACGGTGATGGAGGATATCGACATCATCGGCCCGATGGCTCTGCGTTTGCCAATCGAGCTGCGGGGCGCCGGCGACATGAACCTCTTTGCCGGTGTCCGGAAATTCCGGCGCGGTCAGGAAATCCTGTTCGAGGGTAGCTTTGGATTTGCGCGAGATATCGTGAGCAAGGGCTGGCAGCGAGCCGCCCATCGGGATCTCGATGCGGCGCTTGCCACGCCGGCGCAGCCGGTTCACACCCATTCCCGTGTCGAACCTTTGAAGCCCGGCGAGATTTTTCCGCTGGAGATGGAACTGCGCGAGCACGCAACCCGCTTCCTGAAAGGCGATATTCTCTGCCTGGAACTGCGCGGCACCTGGTTCTTTTCGAAAAACCCTCTGAGCGGCCAATTCCCGGCCTCTTATGAGTCGAGCCTCAAGGGAACATGCGTCGTTCATACAGGAGGCTCGAACGAAGCCTTTCTGTATTTCGGGTCTCGCCTCTCCGCGGTGACGGATGCCAAGCTGCTGCGTTAGACAACTCCCGCATCGGGGCGATAGGCGCCAGCGGAAGAGCCTTCAGCTTCGGCCGAAATTGCTGAGATGGCCTGCGCGCGCAGCCTGAGCACGCGCCGCTTTGGCGATGCCGGCACTCTTGCCTTGTGCCGCAGGGCGAGACATCAGGCGTTCCAGCCCTTGCGCGCCGCAGGCTGGGCAGACGGGTGTTTCGGTGGACCTGACCAGCACTTCGGCGTCCTTGTCGCATTCCTTACAATGATAAGTGTAGAGCGGCATGTTTCTCCATCCCTCCAGGCCCGCTGGCCAGCAAGCCCAACATTCAATGGTCCCGATCCTACCGCCAACGCGGCCGGAAACCTCCGATGGAGGGGACAAAGCAGGAATTGAGCCAAAGGAACGTTGCGCGACAACCGCCTTATCATTGATCCCGCGCCAGATATGGACGGTTGCGAGCGTGAGATGGCTAGCGCGCCTGAACTGCGAAGCAGGCCATCTCCCTGACCTCGGCCGCCGTCTTTCCGGCAGCACGGAGCGCCCGAAGCGTCACGTCCCTGTCCCTCTTTGCCAGACGCCGCCCGGTGGCATCGGTCAGAAGCTCGTGATGGTGATAGTCCGGCGTTGCATAGCCGAGCAGCGCTTGCAGCAGCACGTGAACATCGGTGGCGCGGAAGAGATCTTTGCCGCGCGTGACAAGCGTGACGTGCTGCAGGTGATCGTCCACGGTGACGCTGAGGTGATAGCTCGCCGGCACGTCCTTGCGGGCCAGCACCACATCGCCGAAGTCCAGCGGCGCCGCCTCGACGCGTCCCGCGGCACGGTCGCTCCAATATGAAGGCCCCGTCATCGCAACCGCTTTGGCGACATCCAGCCGCCAGTTCGCCCCTTCGTTCCGGAGCAGCCGCCGCGCGCGTTCGCCGGGATTAAGATGGCGGCATGTCCCCGGATACACCGGCCCATCGGGGCCTTGGGGGGCCAAATGCGGCGCGGCAGCAGCGGCTATAACTTCATTCTCGATCGCGCGGCGGGTGCAAAAGCACGGGTACAGCAAACCCATTGTCCGTAGCTTCGCGAGCGCCGCCGCATAATCCTCCATATGCTCCGATTGCCGCCGCACCGGCTCTTCCCACGCGAGCCCCAGCCAGCGCAAATCCTCAAGCAGCGCCTCTACAAATTCGGGCCTGCATCGCATGGGATCAATGTCCTCGATCCTCAGCAGGAATGTTCCCGCTTCGGCCCGCGCCGCCTCATAAGCAAAAAGCGCGGAATAAGCGTGGCCGAGATGCAGATAACCGGTTGGGCTCGGAGCGAAGCGGGCGACGAGAGGCATGAGGAGAGAATGAGCAATCAGGACTCGTTCGCAACAAGAACAAGCATTCTGTTCCGCAAATTGACAGGCCGGATGTCTATCACGCTAAGAAAGGAAGCACCGTCGTCTCTCCCAATCGAAACGCGGCACGCCGCGTTCACCCGCCCACCTGTCTCAGCCAATCCTGCAGGTTGTAATAGTTGGTGACGCGGGCCACCATGCCGTCGCGGAGAACAAAAAACGCGCCCGCATTCAGGCGGTAGGTCTGTCCGTTGGCAGGAGGCAGCCCCTCGTCTGTCGAGATGTATTCGCCCAAGACCGTGAATTCCGCAGCGGCGCGCGCGCCGCCGGGCGCAACCATCACGGTGATGTCTGCCAGCTTTTCGCGGTAATGGCGGTTCATGCGCTCCATGAAGGCCGCAAACGCGATCTTGCCGGTTTCTCGCTCCCCCTGGTTGATGTCGTGGACGACATCGTCGGTCAGCAACGACAGGAATGTCTCCATGTCGCCAGCATTGAAGGCGGCATAATAGCGGGTGATCAGGTCGAAAGTGTCAGCGGTCATGGCGATTCCTGAGGAGCTGTGGGCGCGTCTTTATTAGCAAATGCGGCGGGCCGCCCGCATGGCGGCAGATCTCATGATACCAAATCCGGCTGGTTGCCAGGTGTCATTGCGAGCGAAGCGAAGCAATCCAGGATCAAAGATGTCCCTGTGGATCGCGGCGGCCTTTCGGCCCTTGCGATGACGGCGCAACGCGCGGCCATAATTGTAAACGGCCCGTTGCCGTTGAGGCTACGCCACAATGATGAATTGCTGCATGGTTAACAGGAGCGCGCCCGAATTATTTCCGCTCATGATCATGCTTAAAGATCCGTTTAACCTTGCGCAAAAGAAGTGCGCCGCTCCCGCGATGTGACATGAAACAATTACGACAAGCCATTGAAAATAAACGATTTTTCTTCGCTTGTGACATCCCATTAAATAGAACTTAATGCTGGAATTATTTCATTAACTGGGACAGCAAATGTCCGTTAAATATATTGAGGCTTTGCCTGTTTACCACGATTTCAGGCTTCATCAGCGCTTTGGCTCGGCACCGGTCTCAGAATTTCCCTTATATATCAATGAGTTGCTGTCATTAACGTCTCGGCAAAGCGCTTTTCTCTATGATGCCGCCATGCGAGTTGGAACTGAAATGAGCGACAAACACACCACCGTAACGCATCAGATTTGCATTTTGGGCTATGGGCGCCTCGCCGAAGCTCTCGCCGAGCGGCTCAGCCAAGTGTGCAGCCGCGTCAGTGTCTACGCCAGACGGCCTCCGCTGGAAGGCACAAATAAGGTCCATTTTTTCAGCGACGTAAAGCAGGCGATCGACCGCGCCCGGTTCGTTCTCGCCGTGACTTCGGATTTCGCATCCATCGTCGCCGTTCTTCAGGATATCGATCGCCTCGACGGCAAGACCTTCATACAAATCTCGACGCTGGCGCCGTCACAAAGCTTGGCTGTCGAGAAGGAAGTGAAGGCCCGCGGCGGCACATACGTGGAAAATCCGGTTCTTGGCAGCCGTCCCGAGGCTCGCGCCGGAACCCTGATCGCCATGGCGGGACCGGCGGCGAATATCGACGATGAGGTCAGCGCTTTCATCGATGTCTATTCGAACCGGAGGATCGTTTTCGACGCCGTCGGTCAGGCCTCGGCCTTGAAATTGATATTCAATTTTCTGATCGGGACTTTAACGGCATCCTTTTCGGTGGCCCTTAGTGCCGTCGAGGGAAACGGCATCGATGTCGATCAGTTCATGGCTCTCTTGCGCGAAAGCGCGCTTTATGCGCCGACCTTCGATAAGAAGCTGGCCCAGATGATGTCAGGGCAATATACCAATCCGAACTTTCCCGCGGAACACCTGAAGAAGGACCTGAAACTCTTCGGCGAAGTCGCGCACCTGTCGCCCCTGGCAACGGCGTTCGTAAGCGCGCTCTCGGATATCGCGACCGCGGCAGCCGACCGGCAGGAGACAAAGCTCGATTACTCCTCCCTGCATGAGGTTGTAAAAGGCCGATAACTGCAAATGCCGGAGAGGGCGGCACAGGATTATGCCGCCTTCGTAAATTCGGCTTTGAGCCTTTGCTCGGCCTCTCGTGAGAGCGAGGTTTCAAGGATACGTGCCCGGTAGGGCTTGGCCGCCCGGAGGACCCTGCTCTCCGCCGCATTCTTGAGTTCAACAAATAATGCCGAGCTTCCGCGCGGGATGGTGAGATCAAGGCTCGAATTGAGGTAGATAAGCCTAACCAGCGCACCCCATAATCCTCCGCTCGAGGGACAGGCCGCCTCGGGCGCGGTGTGATTGGAAGCCCACCTTATGTCGCATCGCCCGGAAGCAGACCGCTCAACCACGTAGGCATCATCAACGGCAATGTCCGTCCGCAATTTTTTTAAGACCTCGCTCGCAGCCCAGGAACGATCGAATCCAAATGCAATAAGATTTCCCATAGCTCATCTCACTTTCATCTTGTGTTTTGAGGTGAATATACCCGGATTTCCTGATCGTATAAGTTTACACAGAAAGCAAATACCGTTTCAAAAGCTAGAATATTTGCGCGGTTAAGCTCAAGAAGTTATTCCGGGGTTTTCAGGATGTCTGAGATCCATTGAATGACTTTGGGGCATTTTAGTGACAAGCCCCCTACCTGCTTGGAATACATAGCGAAACAGAGTGTGAATTGCAGAGCGAGCCAATTGACGGACGGCGATTTGCGTCTTCCGCGCGGCGGCTCACCTCGTGCGCGCGCTTTCCCGCTCCGGCTTTCGGTGCGAGGCGAGGTTATCCCGATTTTGAAGCTTGTTCCGCTCTGGTATCCAGCGTCTTGTTTCGGCTCCCTTCTACGCGTCCGGGCCGGCGTTCAGAACCTCGATCGTTGCATCACTTGAGCTGACAATCGCCTGACATGCCAGCCGTGACTTTGGACCTGCGTTGGCGATCTGCTTGAGGCGATCATTCTCGGGAATTTTGATTTCGGAGAGGTTCTCTCCGCCTTGATGAACGAGGATGTGGCACCCATCGCACTGCGCCTTTCCGGTGCATTCGTGACCGATAGGGATTCCTCCCATTATGAGTGCAAATAGCACGGTGTCCCCCTCCGAGGCGTCTACCTCGGCCCCCGAAGGCAATATTGTCAATGTCGGCATTGCGTCGTGTCCCCAATCTATCCTGATGGAAAGCGGTCATGCCACAGGACGCAGTCCAAGGACAAGGCCCCGTCCGGATCTCCAACGACGCGTGCGTGAAGAGGCCGCTGCTTTCGTCCGTTCGGAATGCTCTTCGGTGCGATGGCGCGGGCGCTCGTTGGTAAAACGACGGGAGCTTACGAGATTGTATGTCCGTCGGCGCGAAATACATTCGTTCGTAACCGGAACACGGACCCAGAAAGATCGCTCTCCATCCAGGCACGCCACCGGCGACCGACGAAGAAGAGCGAGCGCCCAGAGAAGGGAAAAAGACGATGCAAGTAACGGTGAGAAAATCCGAGGACCGCGGCAAAGCCAATTTCGGCTGGCTTCAAAGCAGGCACAGCTTTTCGTTCGGCCAATACTACGACACCGCTCACATGGGCTTCGGGCCGCTTCGCGTGATCAATGAGGACCGTGTCGCGCCGGGCGGAGGGTTCCCCACACATCCACACCGCGACATGGAGATCATCTCCTATGTCCTTGATGGCGCCCTGGAGCATAAAGACAGCCTCGGGACCGGCTCGGTGATCCGGCCTGGCGATGTGCAGCGCATGTCGGCCGGGACAGGCGTCCGTCACAGCGAATACAATGCCTCCGGCAAGGAGCCTGTCCACTTCCTGCAAATCTGGATTATCCCCGAGCGTGAGGGGCTCGAACCCGGCTACGAACAGAAGACCTTCGAGATTGCTCACAAGCGGGGCCGGCTCCGCCTCATCGGCTCACGCAGCGGCCGGGATGGTTCTGTCACAATCCACCAGGATGCCGATCTGTATGCAACGCTGCTGAACGCAGGCGAGAGCGTTTCGCACGCTCTTCGTGCGGGACGTTGCGCCTGGGTGCAGGTGGCCAATGGCTCGATCGCCGTCAACGGGCAAAGGTTGGAAGCAGGCGACGGGATGGCCGTCGAGGGCCAAGGCGACCTTCGCCTGGAGACGGAAACAGGTGCGGAAGTGCTCCTTTTCGATATGGCGGCCTGAACGCGGAGGCCTCACGATGCCGCTCCGATGGGTCCTGGTATGCAGGGTGACCTTTCGGGCTGATCGGTGTTGCCCCTCCCGAAAGGAGACACCCGATGTCCACCAAAGCCACATGGAAGCCTCACACCGAACACGGAAAACTTACAACCCAGAGCGATCTGCCCGACAGTGTCTTCGCCTTTCCCAACCAGCGCAAAGAACCTCTGACAGACGCCAGTCACGTGCGCAACGCGCTCGCGCGCTTCGATCAGGTCGAAGGCGTTTCTGGCGATGACCGGGATTTGGCATTCGCGAACATCAAGAAAGCGGCGGAGTATTACGGCGTCGAGGTTCGCGAGCGCGATTGGCGGGAATTGGGGAAAAGCAAGCACGCCAAATCCCGCGGCTGAAGAACGGCAGTCATGCGAGGCGCGCGAGCGCCGGGTTTTGAGCAGCGCGCAGACCTCGCTCCTTCGGAAATGCGTGACGCTAAAGGCCTACGCGGTCGTAGAACCTTGTCCTCTCGATGTTTCCCGGTTCAGAAGCTTGTCCAGAAACAACCAGGCAACGCCCTCTGAGGACTTCGGGTTCTGCCCCGTCACGAGATTTTCGTCTATGCTCACGTAAGGCTGCCAATCGGGCCCCTTGGAGTAGTTGCCGCCGTTCGCTTTCAGCATATCCTCGACAAGGAAAGGTACGGCCTCGGTTAGCCCGACTGCGGCCTCTTCCGAATTCGAGAAGCCCGTCACTGACTTACCTTGAACGAGAGGCACGCCATCCGAGCGCTTCGTATGGCGGAATACCGCCGGTCCGTGGCAGACAGCACCCACGGGCTTGCCAACGGCGAAGAGAGTTTCGATGATCTTGATCGAGTGAGCATCCTCGGCAAGGTCCCAGAGCGGACCGTGCCCGCCTGGATAGAAAACCGCGCCGTAGTCGTCTGGGTTTATCGTTGAAAGCTGTGCGGTATTCTCGAAGGCTTGCTGGGCCTCTTTGTCCTTGAGGAACCGTTTCGTCGAATCCGTCTGCGCCTGAGGCTCTTCGCTTTTCGGGTCGATGGGCGGCTTTCCGCCTTTCGGGGATGCCAGCACGACCTTAACGCCCTCATCCCTGAAAAGGTAATAGGGGGTGGCGAATTCCTCGAGCCAAAGACCGGTCTTCTTCCCTGTGTCGCCAAGGCGATCATTGGAGGTAATAACGATAAGAATGCTCATACGGGCCTCCTCTCCATTAGAAGGTGATCCATTGAAAGAAGCTGGAGCTTCTTCTAACGACCTTCACACCTGGAACATATGGGGGCCGACCTCGGCAGGCTAAAAGGGTGCGAAGGCTTATCTCGCTTGCAGGTAACGCTGCCCCGCTGAACTTGTCTCAGGCATCGGCCGCCATCGTCAGGCGGTAGTCTGCTCGACTGCAACGCTTCCATCGTCGATAAATGCGAGGTAGGAAATATCCAAGAAGGAATGCAGGAGCGGTCCATCTCAAAATGGATTTGAGCGCCGGGGTTCTGGCAACGCCGGCTTCGGGGTGCTGAGGCCGGCTTTTCGCATACGTGATTTTTGCGCTTAATTGGGTCGTATTGCCCTCTGGCCAGGAGGTCGTTCAGAGCGATAAGTCTGGACAAAAAAGACGCGTCCCCGAAACCGTTTTCCCTTGGGTCGGCAGCATGGGTGCGGGCCTTGGAAAGGATTGCTCCGCTTCGCGACCATGCGGGGCGGACTTTCCCGGTGCTCGTCAATGAACTCGCAGATCGCCACGGTGGCGCGCCTGCGCTGATATCGGCGCGCGAAACCGTCAGCTTTCATGAGCTTGCCGCGCGCGTCAACCGGTACACACGCTGGACGCTCGAACAGGATTTCGCCCCTGGAACGGTGGTGGGCCTCCTGATGCAGAACCAGCCGGACTACCTGGCGATCTGGCTCGGCCTCTCGCAAGCGGGCAGTGTGGCGGCCCTGCTCAACACCCATCTATCCGGCGCATCGCTCGCGCATTGTCTTGATGTGGCCGGCGTGAAGCATGTGATCGTGGGCGAGGGCTTCGGCGAAGCCCTGGCCTCGGCTTTGCCGCTTTGCAGGTCGTGTCCAGAAGTCTCTATTCATGGTCCGACGGAAGCTGGCTACCGCTCCATCAGCCGCGAGGCCGCCCGGCTTTCCGATACAGCTCTTCAAAAGGCGGAGCGAAGGCCTGTCACCCTCGCGGATCGCGCGCTCTGCATTTACACCAGCGGAACGACAGGGCTTCCTAAAGCGGCCAATGTCAGCCATCACCGGATCATGTCGTGGAGCCATTGGTTTGCGGGAATGATGGACACGCAGCCGGCCGACCGGCTGTATAGTTGCTTGCCGTTCTATCACGCGATGGGCGGGATTGCCGCGCCGGGGGCGCTGCTTGTCAGCGGCGGCTCGGTGTTCGTGAGCGAGAAATTCTCCGCAAGACGCTTTTGGGAGGAAGTCTCCGGCCAGGGCTGCACAATCTTTCAGTATATTGGCGAACTCTGCCGGTATCTCTTAAGCTCGCCGCCATCCCCCTATGAACAGGATCATCGACTGCGCCTTTGCTGCGGGAATGGGCTTGCGGGCGATGTCTGGCGAGCGTTCCAGGCCAGATTCGAGATCCCGCATATTCTTGAGTTCTACGCGGCAACGGAAGCCAATTTCTCGCTCTACAATGTGGACGAGGAGCCGGGTGCGATTGGACGCGTCCCTGCATTTCTCGCCCACCGCTTTCCAATCGCGCTTGTAAAGGTCGATGCCGAATCCCTGGAGCCGGTGCGCAACGACAGTGACCTGTGCATTCAAGCAGCTACGGGCGAGGCAGGCGAAGCAATCTTCAAGATCACGGAGGCAGCCGGCGCCGGCGCAGCCTCTTTCGAGGGGTACACCAGCGCGAAGGACAGCGGCAAAAAAATTCTGCGCAGCGTGAAGGCCAAGGACGATACCTGGTACCGGTCCGGCGACCTCATGAAACGGGACGCCCGCGGCTTTTTCACCTTCGCCGGCCGCCTCGGCGACAGCTTCCGCTGGAAGGGAGAAAACGTCTCCGCGCTGGAGGTCACGCAGGTGATTGCAGCCTTCCCCGGCGTCTCGGAAGCGATCGTTTATGGCGTGGCGGTGCCCAACGCCGATGGCCGCGCTGGCATGGCCGCCGTATCGATCGACAGCTCCTTCGACTTCAAGGCTTTCAAAACCTATCTCGACGAGGGCTTGCCGCGCTACGCTCAACCCCTTTTCTTGCGCATCGTCGATAGGCTGGAACTGACATCGACCTTCCGGCCGAAAAAAGCCGATTTCTGGTCGCAAGGAGCGGATCCGGCCCTCGTCGATGACCCGCTCTATCTCAACGATGAAAAGAGCGGCGCCTTTGTAAAACTCGATGCCTGCCTGTACGAGGCTATCGCCGCAAACCGGATCAAGCTTTAGCCACTGGGCCATCGTGCGTTCAATCGAATGCGGGCGGCCAGATCCTTTTTGCGTGCGTGCAGCGGTTTCCGGCACCTGTTTGTCAATTTTTCCATGACGCTTTCGCCCCTGTTCCTTCTTCTGAGAGATCCTCGGCGAAAACGTCTTCACGGCAGGTTAACGAGAGCTCCAACCTCTCCAACCCCTGATAATATTGAGCTATTGCGAGAAAAATGCCAGATGGGACGCCATCGCCGCAGCACTTCCGGCTGCGTGCAAGTGTAAATTTGCGAAGCCGAAATATAATTAACGGACTTTTGCGCGCCCATTTAATGGGAAGGCTCCCTCATTCAATTTTATTTAATTTCCATAAAAAGCTTCAATTTTTCAAAGGGTTATGTCCAAGCCGCTTAGCGGCGCGATGGCCCAATTTTACGCCGAATAAAGGATAACGGAGCGTGAATTGGACCAGAAATAACTCGGGTGCGCTCCTGTTAACCACATTTGTATTAACGCCCGGCGCGGCGAACGAACTGTTCACCAAAAACGCGCGCGGCGGGCACCGTCCACGATGGCGGTGGCCACATTGGCGAAGCCTGCCCAAGGTATCTTGCGCTCGCAGCGTCGGAGAGACCGGGTGGGTATAATGAAAAACGGAATTACGGTAAGCCATCCGGCTTTTGCGGTGTCTCGGGCATTTTTCTCAGTAAAGAGGAGGCCTGACGATGTAAGGCCCAGCTTTCCGATAACTCTCATGATCAAAGTGACGCCAAATGCTCGGCTCATCCTCAAGCAACATTCGCGCTAAGGAGCGTCTCGCTTCAGGTTCTATATAGAGAATAGCGAGAGAAAATAGCACAACCGTAATCAGAGCCCACACCCATATAGGGATTTGAGTATAAGATTGAACATTTCGCATGCTCACCTCTTTTTATCTCAATTGAACGCGGTTAAGCTAAGACCTTCCATGTCAAATCTAGGTCTATATTAATCAATCGGCAACCACTTCT
Source organism: uncultured Alphaproteobacteria bacterium (assembly GCA_963839435.1). Taxonomy (GTDB): domain Bacteria; phylum Pseudomonadota; class Alphaproteobacteria; order Rhizobiales; family Rhodomicrobiaceae; genus Rhodomicrobium. The sequence continues at coordinate 4,095 of CAWIVD010000013.1, read as the reverse complement.
GCGTTTAAAGCTTAACAGGAAGCCGAAAATTTTAGGCTTTTTCTTGTGCCGAATTGCCGGCGCTTTCCATCCTCCTGTTAAGGATGCACGGGAGGCGTTGTTTCATTGCCTTCGGCAATCTTCCACGAAGGCGCTCCTCATTTCAGCGTAAGGGGAGCGCCGAAGGCGGCAACGGCGACGCCGACGTTATAGCGCTTAAGGCCGAGAATAGAAATTTGGGTTGTCGTGAGGAGTTTCTCGTTTCTGGGGAAAGCGGGATTGCAATCGGTGGAGTTCGACCTGTTCAGAACCGTAAGTGGCGAGGCGATTTCCACTTTCCCTGAAATCGGCGATGTGGCCGCCAATGACGCAGAAAGAGAGACTTCAATTTTGAACCAAGTGCGACTAGAGTGAGTTAGTTGCGAAAAATTACGACCGAGCTCAGAAGCCGTAGGAATCAAAGTCGTGTTGCGATGGTTGAGCACATTCTGGCGTCGACACTTCGTCCAGGATTTACCTCCGGAACTTGCACTGTGCGAGCACTGCGGAGCCCTTCAATGCCTGCATGGCGATTGGGAAAGGTGCGAACGGAGGATTTTGGCGGCCCAACGTATAAGCCAAGGGTAAAGCGGCTGTGCTGAAAAAATCCGGCTCGAGTCCGGTTGCGTGATGGGTTTCAGATGGCGGCCGGATGGATACTAGGGCCCGGCGGGCGTCTGAAACCCATCACGTTTGCGGAACTTAACGGCGCCTATGATCTCGTCCGGTTCCTAGTGGCCAGCGGCCATGAAGCGAGATTTGAGCGCTTTGGTTACCCCAGGGCGCGTCTCTAATTGCGCTACCCTTTATGCGTCGCTAGTCGCAATCAGATTCTTGGGTACCAGTAACAGGACAGGAAGAATAAGCGCGTAGGCGACGGTAACTGCAATCACACATACAGTGAAGCTACCGTAATGATCGTAAAGGTTCGTTCCCAGAACATCGCCAAAGCGAATGGCGATATAGGAGACGCTGCCTGCCATCATCATCATCGTTCCCTGCAGGCCCCGCGGGCAAGACCGGATAATCAGGTCCAGATATGCAGCCGTGGCGACACCGCCCATCAGTCCTATCGGAACGGCCGCGATAAGGGCTCCCGCTATGGAATGGATGAAAAGCAGTGGGACGAGCTGCGGCACGGCAAAGACAGTGCCCCACCATAGCAGCGTCCTCAATGGCAACCGGCGGCACAGAATGCCGAAAAGCAGGAAGGTCGGGATGAAGGATGCGGCGAAAATAGCGTTCCACTGTCCCCATTGGTAATCCTCGGCGTGCAGCGTGTTTTGCAGATAGTATTGTAGCGGCGTGACCGATCCAGGGGCAAAATTCCACAAGAGCCATATCAACAGCGCTGGATAGATCGGCCGGTGTCTCGCCATTCTTTTCAGATCGTCGAGCCGGTTATCCGCGCAACCTTCTGAACGGACGTTCCCGTAGAGGCTTGAAGGCTCGAAGCACGCGTAGACCGCAACGCAGACCATGACGACCGCGCCCGCCAGAAACAGGATGCGAATTCCCCGGTCCGGCCCCATGGCTTCGAGCGCATTGCTGACCGCGCCCCCAGCCAGCAGAGCCGCGATGGTCGGGATCGATCCGGCGATATTCCACAGCGCGCTGATTTCGCCAGATACTGCACGCTGCTGACCGATCTCCGATGCCAAACCGTTTTGGGCGCTGGACACGAATAAGAAGGCCGCCGTCAGCAGTAAGCTAGCAATGAGTAAGCTCCAATAGGTTACGGCAGTGAACGCAAACAGCACGTACAGTGCAGCGGCGGCCCCCCCGAACGCGATCATGAAGCCACGATCTCTGATCCCGAACGGGTTCCAAGTGTCGCGGATGAAGCCGAACACGAATGAAAAGTAAAGCGGGACTGCCGAAACGAGCCGGAAATTAGCAAGTTCGTGGGCGTCGAGGTTCAGCTTGTTCTTAAGAACGAAACTGACCGGAATATCGATGAGACCGCCATAAGGGGCGCCAAATGCCAAGAGGGTGATGAGAACGCCAAGGTAGATGAATATCCTTCGCCGCACCGTAGGCACCAAAACATCCTTGGTGTCGTGTGGTGTTTCCGCCGAGAGGGAGATGTCAGCCGTCATGAGCTATTGGGTTCGTTGAGGTTTTATCGAAGTTGTGCATCCGACGCAGGTTTAGGGCGAAAGCCTGGCAGTGTCGAGGCAGGGTGCATCTGCTCTTTTGAAGACAGGCGGCCTTGCCCTTTGGTCGCAACGCCATGCCTTGCGAGGGCCCACAACGACGATTTTATCGTATCTGGAACTGATCTGTTGCCGGAACGTCACGGCTTGCGGGGATTCTAACAGCAACTCCGCTGCCAACTGCGCTGAAGACGCCTTGAATTTAATTATATTTAAGTAAATTTCGATATGCCTTAGGTGGGTGCGTTATTCTGGTGGCAGCGTCATGTTGAGTGCGACTTTGAGGAACCCGTTTCGTTTTCGTTTTTGCGTGCGACGTTCGCTCACCTTCTTTCTCGCGGTCCTCACAGGCGGATGCTCGATTGTCGGTCCGACATCGATCAGCTACGATCGCCTCGACTACAACGAGGTACTACAATCGACCGCGGTCAGGCAGACCCTGCTTAATATCCTGCGCGTCGCACATGACGAAATGCCAGTCTTTGTGGACGTCACCGAGGTGGATGCAGCGAGAACCGTGACGGGGAGCATCACCGGTGGAGCATCGAACATTGGGGACATAGGAAATCCCAAAACGACGGCAGGCACTTTCGGCGGCGTGTTGGGCGCCGTTGGCGGCACCGCAGGATACCAGGATCAGCCAACTGTGCGCTACCAGCCGGTGATCGGTCAGGCTTTGGTTGCCCAGGTTGGGACACCCCTTTCTGCCGCTTCCCTTTCCAACATTCTTGATTCAGGCGCAGAGGTTGCGACAGTTTTGACTTTGAGCCTGGAACGCATCGCCCCAGGCTACCGCGAATACTGGGCCGCAGTAAACGCTCTTGTCGCTTTGGACCAATATGGTGCCGTGTGGTTCGCCGCAACATCGACACCCGAAAGGCCACCTGCGACAACCCCCTCATTGGTGGTGAACAACAGCGGCGAACGCTCTCCGGATAGCCTCACTATCTATTTCCAGCCGAGACATGTTGATCATTGCAGCAAAAATCCTAACCGGGGCCAAATAGCCCTGGCGCTGTGGCAGCGCTTTACGAGTATATATGGAGTAGACGGTAATAAAGCCAATGCTATTACGCTACATACAAAGGGAAAGCCAGCAAAAGATACTGGCGGCTGGATAAAGTACACAGACCTTCCCTTGCTCATAACCTATTCAGCTTTGGGTATTATGAAAGCCAACACAGCAATCAACATGTCGCATGTGCGTATAGAGAAGGAGCAGGATGTTCGAAACATTATTCAAACAAGAGAGGATAATAAACACAAAAGCGATCAAGGTTGTGAGGCCGTTCAATTCTACCTGCTGAATGATGACGATAACTCACCTGTATCCATGGATAAGATTCGGACGCAATACGCTAAAGGTAAATTCCTGGCCACTGCAGTTCCTCCTGGGACAGAGGGCGGACGAGCACTCACGGAACAAGAACTAACATTAGAAACCGTACTAGGGCGGCATAGAGTTTTTATGCTCGTGGCGCAATCCGATTACCGGCCGACGGACGCGTATGTGACCGTCCAATACAAAGGACAATGGTACTCCATCTTAGAAGAGGACACTATTTCAAAACAAACTCTTGCCTTGATCCATGAATTCAACATCGTCCAGGCGGCGCCTGCGCAACCTCCACTTACACCCACAATATCGGTCGGAGCAAGATAATAAGAGGTGGACAGCGCGCCTTTAGGGCTGGCGGATAAGTAGACACGGCGTCGGTTGTGCATCGGGCTTGCCGCTTTGCTACCAAATGAAATTAGCGACAGAGGTTCCAAAAGCAAGATGCCGATTTCCGCTTGCTGGGATTAAGCGGTATTTCGTTCGAATATACTGAACATCGGTTCGCGACCCCAACCGGTATTCGGCAACGAGACAATCCATTGGGCAGATCGCCCCCGGTCCCGATTTGGCGCACGCAGCGCT
>CAWIVD010000012.1:0-131531 GCA_963839435.1 uncultured Alphaproteobacteria bacterium | reverse complement strand
GCCCCCTATGCTCTTCCTGCTCATTCCTACGGAGTGGATCACGTGACCTATGCCCATAAAAAAAGAAGGAGGTGATGCTCCTCCTCCACTTTTTTGACCAGTCTGGCGACTAGGCAAGGCTCACGTTCAGAAAGTATCGGTACCTCAACACGCTTGCTAGGCAATTCGCTCTTGCAGAACATTTTCCTACGATGGTGCTTCGCTGGGGTGCTTTCCCTTGCGATAGCATCCAATCGTTGAACCGGGGAAGGATCTCTTTCATGGTCAACCGGCTGCCTTCCGTCGGCACGATGTTTTCAGCAACCCATTGCGTGAGCAACTTCGTAAGGCTAGTCTGCTCCGCTTTGTCGATTCCCACGATGGTCTTAGCCGTACCGTTCAGCAAGACGTACTGGGCGAACCTTGTTAATGCTGATAGGCTCGCCCTTCTCCGTCAAATGACCTTCCGCTTTGATAATCGCGTGAATGTCCCGTTGCCTTCACCTTCATCGCTCAATTCAGCGATGCGTTTTACCGTAAGGGCCGGAAGATGCTTCACCGTAACCAGCTTGCTTTTCTGTGCGGCTTGACGGCAAGAGAGAACCTGAACAAAGTCGAGTAGCTCTTGCAAGTTGTTCGCCAATTCGTCCGGGTTCTCTTCCTTGTCCAGGGCAACGATTTCCACCCCGTAGGTTTCACAAAGGAAGTCAATCAGCTTGTTCAGGGCCATAGTCCGGGAAATCCGGTTCCAATGTTCAACGTAAATCTTTTTGACCTTCCCCCCCACGATATCGAGAACCAATTGATTGAAAACCTTCCTCTCCCCGAATGACGAACAACACTCGGAAAGCATCCTGATAGCCGTAGGCGGAAGGTTCTCACGCTCCGAAATGGTTGCCGACAACCGGCTAGTCTGGCGAGTGAGGGATTCTGCCTGAGAGAGGCTTGACGTTCGGCAGTAGCCTACAACCTCTTCACCTGCTAAGACTGTGGAATCGTCGGCTGTTGCTCCATTGGCGAATGCCTTGACGCTCTTGGCAGAGATACGCCGATGCCCACTAGCAAGCGTGAATCCCTCCAACTCGCCATTGGCGACCATCAATCGAACCTGAGAAGCGGATACGCTGAGAAAAGAGGCTGCTTGCCCTACGCTGAAAAACTGTGTACCCTGAGAAGTAGATTTCATCGCAAACTAATCCTTTGCTTTGAGGTTTAGGGAGGGGGTGGGAAGTGACATTTCCTTCCCCTCTCGTTTTCATATCCGGCTTGACGTTCAAGCCTCATACGGTCAAATATATCCCGTATCGACAACGGCGCAACCCCCCTATAGGATAAATATTGCGGTTTCGTATCGTGATATTGCAAGATTAAGTAGAATCTTGATTGCAGCCGTGGGTTTTAACCCACGGTTTGGAAATTCCAGCAACCCTTCGTCGCGTAGCGACGATTGAAAAGATTCAGGCGTCGCTACGCGACGCAGGTTTCCACGCGATCCAGGTCCGTGGGTTGAAACCCACGGCTACCATCGGCGGTCGCTACGCGACTACGGTATAATGGGATTGAAAATGTCTAACGGTTCGCCCGATTCCAGTAGTTGGAAAAACGCCATGAAACGCCCCAAGCGGGGCGTGCCGGAAGGCCTGTGGATGCGTTGCCCCGGTTGCGAGGCAACCATCTTCCGCAAGGAAGCCGAGAAGCGGTTGGGCGTCTGCCCCGAGTGCGACTACCACTGGTATGTCTCGGCCCGGCAGCGGATCCAGCAACTCTTCGACGAAGGCACGTTCGAAGAGTGGGATGCCGACCTGGAGCCGACCGACCCGCTGGAATTCGTCGACAAAGCCCCCTATCGCCAGAAGCTCCTCGACGAGCAGAAACGCACCGGGCTGAAGGATGCCGCCCTGAGCGGCACGGGCATGATCCGCGCCCGCCGCGTGGCCTTCAGCGTAACCGACTCGGCCTTCATCATGGGCAGCATGGGCAGCGTGGTGGGCGAAAAGCTCACGCGCTGCATCGAGCGGGCCACGGAGCAGCACCTGCCGCTGATCATCGTATCGGGCTCCGGCGGCGGGGCTCGCATGCATGAAGGCATGCTCTCGCTGATGCAAATGGCCAAGGTCTCAGCGGCCCTGGCCCGCTTCGACACGGCCGGCGGACTGTTCATCTCCGTGCTCACCAACCCCACGATGGGTGGTGTGGCAGCCAGTTTCGCTTCGCTGGGCGACGTGATTTTTGCCGAGCCCAAGGCCCTGATCGGCTTTGCCGGCCCGCGGACCATCAAGGCCACGATCCGCATCGAGCTGCCCAAAGGCTTCCAGACGAGCGAATTTCTGCTGGAACACGGTTTCATCGACCGCATTGTCCGCCGCTGCGATTTGCAGAGCGAAATCGCTTGCACGATCGACTATTGCGGGAAATGAATTCTGTTTTACGGAAACACGTTGCGACCTTGCAAAATTGCCCAAACTACAATAGATATAGACAGAATCGCATGTTAGCGTTTTGTTAGTTCGTAGTCGGGGCAATTTCCATGGGACTTTTTGATTTCTTCAAGGCCAAAGTCGCCAATTCGGGCGTCGACATCTCCAAACGCTACGCCCTGCTGCGGGAAGCCATTTCCGGCACGATGTCGAAGTTCTACAAGGCCAAGGACCTGCGCACCGGCCAGGTCGTCGGCCTGAAGATTCTCGACCGGGAAAAGACGGCGGCCTTCGAGGATCGTTTCCGGGGACTGAAAAAGCCGACGGAGGGCGAAATGGGGATGCTGCTGAAACATCCCCGCCTGGTCGAAACGCTGGAACATGGCACGACGACCGATGGCAGCCAATACATCGCCTTGGAGTTCATCGACGGCCCCGATTTCAACTCCCTGATCGTCGGCCGCGACCCCGTGCTGGACGGCAACCGCGTGCATTTCATTCGCCAGGCCGCCGAAGCCCTTGCGGCGATGCATGCGGCGGGCTTCACTCATCGCGATGTCTGCCCGCGAAATTTTCTTCTGGCCGACCGCGCGAAGAAGGAGCTGAAACTGATCGATTTCGGCGTTTCGCTGCCTTGTCTGCCGCCGTTTCAGCAGCCGGGAGTCCGCACCGGCAATCCCAACTACATGGCCCCGGAGATCGTCCGCCGCAAGACGACCGACCAGCGGGTCGATATTTTTGCCTTCGGAGTCTCGGCCTACGAGATCTGCACGGGCGAACTGCCTTGGCCGCGGGGGACCACCGGCATGGCGGCCATGTCGCACGACAAGCCGCCCACCGACATCCGTCAACACCGGCCCAAACTGCATCCCGAGTTCGGCCAAGGCCATTCATTGGTGCCTGGAATCCGAACCGTCCCGGCGCTGCCCGACGATGGAGAAGTTCTTGCAGGCGATTCGCGGCATAAGTCGGGATGAGGTTTAGCGGTTGTAGGGCGGGACAAGATCGCGTAGCTGCCCCCCACCCTACGGCAAATGCGATACATTTGCCTAGGGGGCAAAAGCGATCGGTGATTGTGCCCCACCCCCCTTGCCGCGAACATGGCCAAACTTTATACTTGACCGTCTATCTCCAATTCTGTCCGCCGGCTGCCAGCGCGACACGCCGGCAACCCTTCCCTTCGCAGGCGGCCGTACCCAAGCTTTGCGACAAAATCGAGCCACGTTTTGGCTAATCCACGTCAGATTTGTCCACGCCGGTTGTAAGGGATGCGGGCGCGCTGCCTCGAGCGAGCGCAACGGGCAGCGTGCAACGGATCCCTTTTTCGCATTTAATAATTCATCTTGGGCAGCTTTGACGCCTGTGCCGCCGTCATGTCGATGACGATGCGGTCACTTTCGAGGCTGAAGCGGGTGGCCGGCAGGATGACTTGATGCCTGCCAGAACCCGTGGCGCCGCCGATATCGGTGTAAAGCTGTGTCGCCTTATTCTCAGTGCTGCTGTCCAGTCTCGTCACCGTCCCGAGTTCTTTGCCATCGTTGCTATAAACAGGCTTTCCAACCCAACCTTTGGCATCCAGCGGCGACAGAGCCTGGTCGGGCCCCTTGCCAGCGGAAGCAGGTAATGCGAATGCGGCGGCAAGCGCGGTCGCAAATATAAGCGGACGTATCATCACTTTTTCTCCTCCTTCAAAAGCGATACCCAAGCAAACCCTCAACAGGCTGCCGCCTTCCCTTCTCGCGGAATCGTGAATCGCTGGCAGGCTTGCGACGCGAGCGCGCGGCCTACGGGCTCGTGGGCGTCCGAGTCCTGCCGACCACGAGCTCGCGCTCCAGCGTCAGATGCAGAAACATTATTGGATTCAGAAGGTTAGGTGTGGGTATTTTGCTCGCGAGTGTCAAATTACCCCTTACGCTTTCGTTTGAATTCTTTCTTCTGAAAGATCTTCGGCGATTTCGCCTTCACGGCAGGTTAACGAGAGCTGCAGCCTCTTCAACCCCTGGCACTGTAGGGAAACATACCGCGCGGGACGCCAACGCCGCCCCCTGCGCCGCCGCTGTTCCAGCTCTTCACAAGCGTTAATTCGCCATGCCGAAATATATTTAACGGACTTTTGCGCGTCCCTTTAATGAAGTAATTCCGGCATTAAATTCTATTTAATGGGGCACTCTGTTAATCATAAACATCCAATACTTTTCAATAGTTTATGTCATCTTGCCCCTGTCGGTTCACGAAGCCGCGATGGTCCAGATTTTTCGCCTGATGAGTAACTTTTTAACCAAACATGTGGCGGGAAATAATTCCGGCGCGCTCCTGTTAACCGTCTTTGGTTAATCCATCGGCGCGCGAACGAACCGTTTACCAAAACGCGTGTCGCGAGCGCCGTTCAGGGTGGCAATCGCGGGAATAACGAAGCACGCAACGATTCAGCTGTGAGGTTTTTGATGGCATCCGCTCCTGCGGACGGCGAGCGCGCGCATGATTGACTGACGCCGAGGCAACAAACTTAAACGTCTTCTTGAAGCTTCCGCAATCAGCTTCATGCAAGTTGGGCAAGCTAACGCACTCAACTTGGACAGGAGACCGGTTGTGACCATTGTTCTGGGACTGGTGGTAACCCTCGGCTGCATGCTGGGCGGTTTCGTTGTCATGGGAGGCAAGATCGGCGTCTTATGGCAACCCGCCGAATACGTGATCATATGCGGAGCCGCGATTGGCACATTCATCGTCGCAAACCCGGTCAAGGTCATCAAAGACTCAGGTAAGGGCATTGTTGAAGCGCTGAAGAATGCCGAGCCGAAGGAAGCGGAATATCTGGCGGTTCTCGGCGTCCTCTATGCCCTGATGAGAGAGCTTAAGTCCAAGCCGAAGAACGAGGTCGAAGTTCACATAGAAAAACCGGAAGAGTCCACGATCTTTACGCGGTTCCCTGAAGTCTTGCACAATAAGGAACTGACACAGTTCATTTGTGATTATGCACGCTTGCACATCATGGGGAGCGCGAGGCCCGACGAGATCGAGGCCCTGATGGATGAAGAGATTCAGACCCTCCGCTATGACAAACTCAAATCCTATAACGCCCTCACCACCATTTCCGAGGCATTTCCTGCGCTTGGCATCGTAGCGGCCGTTTTGGGGGTCATCAAGGCAATGGCGGCGATCGATCAGCCGCCGGAGGTGCTGGGAGAGCTGATCGGCTCGGCCTTGGTTGGCACCTTTGCCGGTATATTCCTCTCCTATGCCGTTGTTTCGCCGATCGCGACTAAAATCAAGACCGTAAGAGAGAAGAAGATCCGACTCTATCTTCTTGTTAAACAGACGATCCTCGCGTTCATGAACGGCGCCATGGCGTCTGTCGCGGTCGAGCATGGCCGTAAAATGATTTCCGCGTATGAAAGGCCAAGTATTGATCAGGTGGAGAGTAACTTGGCTGGCAATCCCGACGCCAGGAAGGAAGCAGCCTAGCGCGGATCTTCGCAGCCGGCGAGTTCTTTACATCACTCTATCTTAGGTCGTGGCATACAAATGGACGATGAACTCATAGGGGCCGCACCAGTGAACGACAAACCTGCGCCACCCGATAGCCAAGCCAGCGGCAACATGGATCGCGTGTTACGGATCCCCGTCACGCTCAAAGTCCTGCTCGGTACTGCGTCGATGCCGATCTTTCAACTGACAAAACTGGGGCGTGGCGCCGTCATCCCCCTCGACCGGAGGGTTGGAGAGCCTGTCGACGTGATGATCAACGGCCGGATTATCGCTCGCGGAGAAATCGTGGTGCTTGATGAAGAAGGTTCGCGCTTCGGCATTACCCTTACGGAAATGATCGACAACGCCAAATCGCAAGTCTAGCAGGATGCCGAGAAAGGGGCGGAGACCCTGCCTCCATCCTTCGACAGGCTCAGGACAAGGTCGAGTGATATCAATGGCTTGGACCTCATGGTGAGCTTGTCGAACCATGCGCGAACATAGGGTCTGGTGGTCCGATTCCGGCATCAGCGCGAACTCGCAGCAGCCGGCACTTAAGTATCAAATTCGCTTCACCAGAGCCTGCGTCCAGTTGGACGGGAATAAGCTGCCCCTAGAGTGCGTCCGGAAAAGTGCGAAGCGGTTTTCCGATAAGACGCACGACAAAACAAAAACTTGGAGCCCGCTTTTGATTCTATCAAAAGCGGATAGGCTCTGGCGCATCAGCATCGATCAACTATTCCGCCTTCAATCAATTCTAATCAAAGAGTTGATCGAGACGCACGGGTAAAGAACGTCTTTGGCCGATAACGAAGAAAAAGACAACAAGACAGAGGAGCCGACCGACAAACGGCGGTCGGAGAACTCTTGAGCGAGAGGGTGGGCCTTCCTCCAGGGAAGTGGGCTCAGCGGTGGTGCTCCTCATCGCTTCAGCTTTTCTGGCAGCAGGGCCCTCTGGTCTTTTCGCGGGTCTGGCGCAAAGCCTGGCCGTCTTTATTGAGGATCCGGGCGGTTGGCGACTGGAAAACGGCGAGGACGTCGCCGGCCTTTGCCAAATCGTGGCTGTTATTATTGCCAAATTTCTCGGGCTTTTCGTTGCCGCCGTCCTCGTTGCCGGAATAGCGGCTGCCTTTCTGCAGAACCCTCCAAGGCTCCTGACGAACCGAATCCTGCCTGATTTCTCTCGCGTATCACCATCCGCCGGTCTTGGCCGTCTGCTCAGCTCGCAGACCCTTATTGAAATGCTCAAGGGACTCGTCAAGATTGCCGTGGCTGCGCTTGCGGCCTATACCGCGATCGGCGGCATCGGGACCGGAATGATTGCAATTCAAAGCCCGCCCGATGCCATTCCTGAACTGATCCGGCATCTTTGTCTTCGCGCCGCGTTCATGTGCGCTCTCCTGACCTGCGTGATTGCCGCGGTCGACGTGTTCCTGACCCGTCGTAAGTGGCATAGCAACCTCATGATGACAAAGCAGGAAATCAAGGAGGAGATGAAGGAGGCCGAGGGAGATCAGGTCCTCAAGGCGCGCCTGCGCATGATTGCCCGATCGCGCATACGGCGGCGAATGTTGGCGAATGTGCCGAAGGCGACGCTGGTTGTCACCAACCCCACTCACTATGCCGTCGCGTTGCGCTATGTCAGAAATGAAGATTTGGCTCCTAAGGTTTTGGCAAAGGGTCAAGATCGGCTGGCACTCACAATACGCGAAATAGCCAAAAGACATAATATCCCAATTATTGAGAACAAGTTGCTGGCTCGTTCCCTCTTCGAAGCAACGGAACTCGATCAGCTTATTCCACCCGAGTTCTATAAAGCGGTTGCAGAACTTATTATTTATCTCGATTCCAAATCCCGGCAGCCAGGGCATAAACCGGGCTTGGGCCGTCCTAAAAACCTGCCGACAGACTGATAAGCCCCGCGCAAGAATAATGTATTAACAAGCAGTTAACGTGCCTGTCTCCTGGCAACGAACTCAGCAAATGGATGCTGATATGGCAATAAACAATGTCCTCGATCTTGCAGCTCACCAATCGTCGTGGCTCCTATCAAGAGAGAATTCTGGTTGCTCAAAATGTGGCAAATGCAAACACGCCCGGCTACAAGACTTCCGATTTGACGCCCTTCGAGGCGTCCCTGCAGACGGCCTCGCTGCAGCTCACGACAACCTCGCCGATGCATATCAGTATTCCCCAAAGCGATTTCCAGAATACGCCCGAAGAGACCACCACGACAAAGAGCGATACTTTCCTGGCCGGCAATAACGTGAGCCTGGAGTTGGAGATGATGAAGGGAGGCGAAATCAATCGCGCCTACTCGCTGAACACTGCTGTTGTGAAAGCGTTTAACAGCATGCTCGTTCAATCGGTGAAGGGCTGATCGTGATGGACAATCTTGCCGCAACATTTCCCATCGCCGGCTCCGGGCTCTTTGCGCAATCACAGCGCATCCGTATCGCATCGGAAAATCTTGCCAATGCCGAGTCAACCGGCAACTCCCCCGGCGCAAATCCATACACGCGAAAAGTTATCTCCTTCGAATTGGAGTTGGACGAAGCCAGCGGAGCGAACCTCGTCGAGGTTGGCGACACCGAACTGGACAGTTCGCCCTATCCCATCGAAAAGATCCCAGGCCATCCCGCCGCAGATCAAAGCGGTAATGTCAAATTCCCGAACGTCAACATGCTCGTTGAACTTTCGGATATCCGAGAGGCGACGCGGTCCTATGACGCAAATGTACAAGTCGTCAAGCAGGCGCGCGACCTCATCACCATGACCATCGATCTCTTGAAGGCTTAGCCATGGCAATCGATCCACTCTCTTCTCTTTCCAGTTTTAGCCCGCTTGGGACCGCGCAGCCAAAGAAGGCGCTTGCTTCCGGCGCCCAGTCTGCAAATCCAGGCGATTTTGCGAGCGTTTTGAGCGACCTGGCCAAACAGACTGCCTCAACCCTCAAGGCCAGCGAGGATACAGCGATCAAAGGCATTCAGGGTCAGGCGCCCGTACAAGAAGTCGTTCAGTCCGTCATGCAGGCGCAAACGTCGCTGCAAACCGCAATGGCGCTTCGAGACAAAGCCGTAACCGCCTACCAAGACTTGATCAAGATGACGATTTAAACAGGGAACTTTATGCGCGCTCTTTCCATCGCAGCCACCGGCATGTCGGCACAACAGCTCAATGTCGAAGTCATCGCGAACAATATCGCCAACACGAACACAACCGGTTACAAGCGGAGCGTGGCTCAATTTGCAGATCTTCTTTATCAGACCGAACGCGCAGTAGGAGCTCCAAACCGCAGCGGCGGGGAGCCGATTCCAGAGGGTATTCAGATCGGTCTCGGTGTCCAGCCTGTCGCAGTCCGCGGCGTGAATATTCAAGGTCCGCTCAGCAACACTGGCAATCAGCTTGATCTGGCTTTGAACGGCAGTGGCTTTTTCCAGGTTTCAGGACCCAATAACACGATCCTATATACGCGGTCAGGATCGCTCGGAAAAAACGCGGCAGGCCAGCTTGTCACGCAAGATGGCTCCTTGATCATTCCGAACATCACTCTGCCAGCAAATACAACCACGATCCAGATCAACCCCGATGGCACCGTCTACTACGACACAGGAACTGGCACGCTATCGCAAGCGGGCCAAATCACGATTGCGACTTTCGTGAACGTGGCCGGCCTGCAGGCTCTGGGCAACAATCTCTACCAGGAGACGACTTCTTCCGGAAATGCTCAGGTCGCTGTCGCCGGCACCGCAGGTTATGCCACGATCCAACAGGGTTATCTCGAAGGCTCAAATGTCGACCCAGTCCAAGAGATAACGAATTTGATATCGGCCCAGCGAAACTACGAAATGAACTCGAAAATCATCCAGGCTGCGGACGAGATGTACCAGACGATCACCAAGAATAACCTCTAAGGCACCGGTCATGCAAATTCTGCGTTGGATAGGGGGGGCAGTCGTGCTCTCCCTGCTACTGGCTGGTTCTGTTCTTGCCGACGACGCGGGCGCACAGCTTCCGGTCGCGAAGCAAACCATATATCCGGGCGACACAATCACCGAGGATATGGTCACTCTAAAGCCCGCCGCGCAGATCAAAGGCGTTGGAGCGCTCGTCACCGAAACTGAAAGCCTGATAGGCAAAACCGCACGCCGGACGCTCCTGCCGGGCCAGGTCATTCCTAAAGTGGCGATCCGCGAGGCTTATGTTGTTTTCCAGGGAAAGACAGTCGCGGTTATCTTTCATTCAGGAACCGTCACAATAACGGGCATCGCCCTTGCTCTCGAATCAGGAAGCACAGGAGAGATCATCAACGCTCGGAATCCAGATTCGGGCGTTGTCATTCGTGGCGTCGTTCAACCTGACGGAAGCCTGCGGGCGGACTGATGGCGCGAGGGCTGCTGATCGCCATTCTTCTCATTGCTCTGGGCTCCGCGCAGGCGGCGACCCGCATCAAGGATATCGCGATCATCAAGAATGTCCGGCCCAACCAGCTCATCGGCTATGGCTTGGTCGTCGGCCTGAATGGCACTGGAGACAGCCTCCGCTCATCCCCGTTCACGAGCCAGTCCATACAGTCCATGCTCGACCGCATGGGCGTAAACATCCGAAGCAACGGAACCAACAGCCAGGTCCAGACCAAGAATACGGCCGCCGTGATTGTCACGGCCGAGTTGCCGGCCTTCGCTGCAGAGGGGGCGCGGATCGACGTGACCGTATCGTCACTCGGCAACGCAACCTCCTTGGCAGGCGGCACTCTCATGCTCACGCCGCTCATCGGCGCCGACAACGTGGTCTATGCGGCGGGACAAGGTCCCGTGAGCGTCACGGGGTTTGCATCGGTTGGAAAAGCGGAAACACTGACTCAGGGCGTGCCGACTGCCGGCCGGATCGCCAATGGAGCGCTCGTCGAACGCAAGCTGCCAACCGAGCTGGAACACGAAAAATCCTTCACGCTGGAGCTGATCAATCCGGATTTTGCGACTGCCACGAGAACGGCCGACGTCATCAATGCCTATACCCTTGAGCGCTATAAAGGCCGGGCAGCACGGGCGAAGGATTTACGTGCCATCATGCTGCTGCGGCCGCCTGGGCTCGACGCGGCGCGCTTCATAGCCGAGCTAGGCGAACTGCCCGTCGAACCCGATACCCCCGCAAAGATCGTGATCGACGAGAAGAGCGGGACGGTTGTGATCGGGCGCGATGTCAGGATATCGCCTGTGGCGGTGGCCCACGGCAACATAACCGTTCGTGTAACGGAGATGCCCAAGGTCGTTCAACCGCTTCCCTTTTCGAGAGGCGAAACGGCCGTCGAGAACCGGACAGCCATCAGTGCCGACGAAGCCGGCGGCGCTCTTACGATCCTCTCGGGCCCAAATCTTCAAACGCTCGTTTCCGGCTTGAACCGCATGGGTCTTAAACCTCAAGGAATTATTGCGATCCTTCAGGCTATTAAGACCGCGGGGGCCCTTCAGGCGGAGCTTGTGGTTCAATGAAACGCCAGCGCTTTTTCGCCCTTCTTTTCTTGGCCGGCATCCTCGCAGCCGCCACTGCATCGGACGTATTGTCCGCGGAGAAAGCCCCGGCATGGGGCTGGAAGGAGGAGGATGGGGCTGGTACGGTTCGAAAGCCACGCCCTGCCCCGGCGCCAGACGCCTGGCAGGCCAAAGTGGCCGCACCGGACCAGGGAGACGCGGCGGCGAATCGCAAAGCGGAGCCCCCTGCTCGTCCTGCGGCTGGAGCCGAACCCCCGGCATCAGTCAAGTCCTACTGCGAAAACATAGCGGACCCCGCCTTGGACGCTCGCTTCCTTCATCAAAAGGCAGAGCTTACGCATCTCGAGGAGGAACTGGCAACGAAAACGGCCCTCCTTGAAACGAAGAAGGCCGAGTTTCAAGACTGGCTGAAGCGCCGGGACGACTTCATCAACAAGGCCGAGGGAAGCCTGGTCAAGCTTTATTCCAAGATAAAGCCGGATGCGGCGGCTCCTCAACTCGCAGCCATGGATGAAGAAGCTGCGGCGGCACTTCTGCTTAAGCTCAGCGCCAAGGCTTCAAGCGCCATCCTCAACGAGATGGATACTGCAAAGGCAGCACGGCTTGTCTCGGTCATGATCGGCGCAGCCCGGCCCTCAGACAAGGCGACTCAAGAAAAAGACGCACCTCGAAATGCATCCGCAGAACAGCCAGGCGGAGGACAGGAGGCGGTCAGGAAGCCACAGGGTGACGGGAAATCATGATACGAGCGGCTCTTGGATTAACACTCATGGCAAGTTTATTGGGCGGCTGCCTCCAGGCGATACAGCAGGTTAACCAAGCCCCGCCGCTCTCTCCCGTGGGAACAGGCATCGCATCGGACAATACCCTCATCGGCTCCATGCCAATAACGCCACCAACCTATGTCACCCGCGCCTCGCTGTGGCAGGACGGCGCCGCAGGCTTGTTCAAGGACGCTCGCGCCTCCAAGGTTGGCGATCTTGTCACTGTAAAAATCTCCATAAACGATCAAGCCTCATTCAATAATTCGACAAACGTTTCGCGTGCATCGAACCTGGAGATGAACATCACCAACACCGCCAACCTGACCTGGAATAAGGGGATCAACCAGCAAAGCACCGGCCAGCTCGATCCCAAGATCCAGTCCACAACGACGGCGGCGGGCCAGGGCGCTATTTCGCGCTCCGAGACGATCACGTTGCTGGTTGGCGCAGTCGTAACCCGCGTCCTGCCCAATGGCAATCTGGTCGTGAGCGGCAGGCAGGAGGTGCTTGTGAACTTCGAGATGCGCGAGCTCATTGTCACTGGCATCGTTCAGCCGGGAGACATCGCGGCGAGCAACAGCATCTCCTACGACAAGATCGCCGAGGCGCGGATTTCCTATGGTGGCCGCGGGCGTGTCACGGAGGTTCAGCAACCCGGCTGGGGACAGCAACTCTACAACACGCTGAGCCCCTTCTGATGCAGATAATGTGAGGTAGCATGGCTGAGAAAGGAAGCTCGAAGAGCGGGATTATTGGCACCGTGATTGGCACTTTGGCTGCGATCGCTGGTGGCTTTGCTTTCGGCTCTTTTGGCATTAAGGGCGGGGGCGCGGTCGCCGATGCGGCGGCCCCTTCCGCGAAAGCGCCTGCGGCAAAGCCGGCCGAGGTGAGGCCATTGGCGCCGATTGTTACCAATCTGCGCGAGCCTTCAACGCTTTACGTTCGCCTGGAGGCGGTGGTCGTCTTCGAGCCAAATACGCTAGACTCGGCGGCGCTTGCGGCGAAGATCGGAGATGATCTGGTAAGCTATTTGAGGACTGTGTCTCTATCTGAACTGGAAGGGCCGACCGGTTTCCAATATGTCAGAGAGGACTTGAGGAAGCGTTCCGTCCAATTAGGAGGAGGCAAAGTGCGAGAACTACTTTTACAGTCATTTGTCATTCAGTAACCGTGCGCAATATTATTTTTGCGATGAACTCACGATCTCGGTGACTTCAGGCGCCGACAAAAATTGATAGCTCTTTTGAAAAGAGCCTCAATCGCGAGAAAAAACAATGGAGCCGGCGTAAGCATGTCTGTAATTACTGGCCGTTTGCTGATGCCAGTGTTTTTCGCTGCAACGGTGCTATTGGCCGCCGCCCTTCCCGCAGCGGCTCAGCAAAGCGATGTGTCTTCTCTCCTGCCGGGTTCCTCGAGCCTGACATCGGCTCGAATCATCCAGCTTGTCCTGGCCATCACCGTATTGTCCGTCGCGCCAGGAATTCTGGTGATGGTGACGTGCTTCACCCGCATCATCATCGCGCTTTCGTTCTTACGCTCCGGCCTTGGCCTGCCTTCAACACCGGCAAACCTTGTTCTCATCAGCCTCGCGCTATTCATGACCCTGTTCACGATGGCGCCAACCTTCGATAAGGCTTGGGAAAGCGGCGTGAAGCCATTCATGGACAACAAATTATCCGAGGAAGAAGCGTTTCACAAAATCAGCGATCCTTTCCGCGAATTCATGACAGCAAACGTCCGCCAGAAGGACATCGACCTGTTTGCCTCGATGTCGCGCTCCCACAGCGAAACCAATCTCACGGAAGCAACGCCTCTGCGCACCTTGATCCCTGCATTCATGATCTCCGAGTTGCGGCGAGGCTTCGAGATCGGCTTTCTGATCATGCTCCCGTTCCTGGTCATCGACCTCATCACCGCGACGCTGACCATGTCGATGGGCATGATGATGCTGTCACCCGCGACCATTTCGATGCCTTTCAAGATTTTGTTCTTCATCCTGATCGACGGCTGGAATCTTCTCGTGGGGGGGTTGCTGCGATCCTTCCATTAACGGAAATCGATCCTGCTGCCGCGGCCGTTGGAGCGGCGAAGAAACATTCCGGCAGAACTTCCTTCACCATAGGTCGCGAGCTCTAGCGCCCTTAACCTTAAATTAAATATTTGAGCGCCTTCTAGTTGTTATACGGGAGTGAAATCTCGCTAAGGTTGTGAGTTCCTCGCAGGCATGAAGCCGTCCCCGTATGCCGGTTCCAGGCCGGTATGTCCCCGCAACGCACCTCACACAGGGACACCCCGATGACCTATATCCTGAACAACGTCGCGGCCAACACCGCTCTTCTGAACCTTGAGAACACCGTCGCAAATCTGCAGAACGTTCAGAACCAGATTTCGACAGGCCTCGCTGTCAGCAGCGCGGCGGATAACGCATCCTATTTCTCCATCGCCTCAGTTCTGCGCAGCGACAGCAGCGCACTTACCACTGTGGGCAGCACCCTGAACGAGGGCAACTCCTCGCTGTCTCTCTCCGCAAACGCGCTCGCTCAAGTTCAGACCTCGCTCAGCGACATCAAGCAACAGCTCATCAACGCCTCGGTGCCGGGCGCCGACAGGAAGGTAATTCAACAGCAGATTACGCAAGACCAGGCGCAGCTTCAAAACATTTCAAATTCCGCGAACTTCAACGGGCAGAATTTCCTGGCGGTCAACTCCTCGCTGAATGGCTACAACGCAACGAAAAGCTTTGTGTCGTCCTACTCCCGCGATTCGGTCGGCAACATTTCGGTCGGGTACATCAACGTCGATACAACGCAGACCGCATTGTTCGACAGCGGTGCGGTAACCGCTGCTAACAGTGTCGCCTCGACGCTGACGAGCACCACCGCATCGATCTCCACCGCCACCGATCCGAGGGCCCTGGCTATCGTCCCCGGCACGACAGACTGGATCACCAACGCTGGCGCCAACGCGACGGCGGGGCTGAATACCATAAGGTTTGCGACTACCGATCAGAGCAACACATCCAATCAGTACATCAATGACGTGACGTTTAACGTCGGTAGCCTCCAAGCCGGCGGCGGGGCCATCACCGTCACCCAAGGCACCGGCACCTCGGCTAACCTTAGCACCCTTGGTACGGGCGACACAGTCGGTGGTATTGCGACGGGTGGAGCGGGTACGCCAACCGGTGTGACGGGGCCGACCTATACCGCGGCGACCGGCACCCTTACCTTCTACGTCGTAAACCATGACGCCACCCATGCCGGCAAATACGAATACGACGAGGTCTCGGTTGCAGGCGTTAACCTTCCCACGACCGGCAATGGCTTCCTCGACAACGTCAACCTGAACAGCGAGGGCAGCTACACCGACGCCACCGGCAAGACCAGCTACACCACGGGCGGGACTGGCGTTTCGATCACCGGGATGAACATCACAGAATCTGACCGATTCGGCATCCGACATGGCGACGCTGAACGCCTATCAAAAGCAGGTCGACGCGGCAATCTCGAACGTGGCTGCGGCAGCCTCCGAGCTCGGCACGGCGCAGTCGCGCATTCAGGCTCAGACGTCCTTCGTTTCAAGCCTGCAGGTATCAATTAACAATGGCGTCGGCTCGCTCGTTGACGCGGATCTGAACGTGGCGTCCACGAGGCTCCAAGCCCTGCAGGTTCAGCAACAGCTTGGCGTTCAGTCGCTGTCGATTGCGAACCAGTCGACGCAATCGATCCTGAAGCTCTTCCAGTAGTGACGTGATCTAGAGCAGCCCGCGTCCATATATGGACGCGGGCTGCTCTAGCACTTTAAAATTCGATCAACTTTTCCGCCTTTAATCGATTCCGATTAACGGCGGGTTGATCTAAGCGGAGGGTTGGAGACAACCCTCCTGCCACGCGCAAGGTCAGACGCCAACAATCCCCTTGGATTCGCATTCGAGGGGATAATGGCAGGCGGCGACCAACTGGAACGTCTTTGGGTCAGTCTCAAGGGGCTCGGGCCGCGGCGTCTCGCGGCCCTGGCAAGCGTCGGCGTTGCTATCTTCGCGATTGTCGGTTTTGGCAGCTATTACCTTTCCAGACCTGATTTTGAAGTGCTCTATGTGGGGCTGACACCGCCGGAAGTAGCCCGCATGGGCGGCGTTCTTCACGAATTGGGCGTTATCTTCGATGTCAATACGGATGCGACCAAGGTTTTCGTGAAGCGTGGGGACGCTGCGAGAGCAAGGATGCTTCTGGCGGAACGCGGTCTTCCGAACAGTTCGACGGCGGGCTACGAACTCTTCGATAAGCTGGGCTCCATGGGCCTCACCTCCTTCATGCAGAATATCACGCGCCTGCGAGCGCTAGAGGGAGAAATTGCGCGCACCATTCAGGTTATGAAGGGAGTCAAGGCCGCGCGCGTGCATCTTGTCTTGCCTGATCCCGGTTCCTTTCGCCGCGAGCCGCAGGCTCCTTCCGCTTCCGTCGTTATCCGCACCGAAACTTCCGAAGCGCCTTCCGCCGCAGCAATTCGCCAGATCGTCGCCGCGGCAGTGCCGGGTATGAAACCCGACAACGTCGCCGTTCTCAGCACCGATGGGACCATCCTTGCCGCGGGCGGGGAAAGCGCTGGCGCGACGACGGGCAAAATGCTCGATCTCGAAAAGCAGGTGAGCAAGGAAATCGCCGAAAACGTCCGGAAGACGCTCACCCCAATGCTCGGGCTTGGCAATTTCGAAGCCAGCGTGTCCGCGCAACTCAACCTCGACAAGAAAGAGACGAACGAAACTGCTTTCGATCCGGAGTCCAAGGTCGAGCGCTCCACGCGAACTCTCAAGGAAACATCCAACTCCCAGACCTCGAACAAGAATTGGAATGTCAGCGTCGAGCAGAATATTCCGAACGATCAGGGGGCGTCGAAGCCCACCGATCAAAATCGCAAATCGAGCGAACGCAAAGAAGAAACCAATAACTTCGAATTGAGCTCTAAGACCACCACCACTGTCAGCGACGGATACAGGATCGAGAACATCGCCGTTGCCGTGGTGGTCAACCGCAAGCCCCTGCTCGCGTCTTCAGGAGACGCTAAGCCAGCCGCGATTGACGAGCAGATCAAATCGATCGAGAAGCTTGTCACCTCGGCCGCCGGACTACAGCCTTCTCGCGGCGACAAGGCGACGGTCGTGGCCGTCGATTTCGCAGCCGGCACCGATTTTGAGGCGGTCCCGACTTCGTCCACGTTCTGGGACCAGATCGCCGGTCAGAGCGGCAACACGCTGATCGCGGCGGCGATCGTTCTGTCGACAATCATATTTGTTTCTTTTGGCCTCCGTCCCTCCATGCGCCTCATTCTCGAGAATAGAAAACCCGCTTTGGAGGCAGCTGATCGGGCAGAGCCACGCCTCGTGCAAGCCGCGGCAGAGCCGGCGCTGGGGGCTGACGCCGCCCAGATCGCCCACCCGACCTTGGCCGGACCGGTCGTTCCGAAGAGGCCATCTCCGATCAAACAGGTGGAAAAGGCGATCGACGAAAACGAGGAGATGGCAGCCGAAGTCGTGAAGCAGTGGATAAGGGAGGGCTGAAATGACAGTCGTTCCCTTGACGCTTTTCCTCGCACGGCGTGACCGGAATCACAACGATCTCTCCGGCGGTCCGGAACTCCCCGATATCCGCGCCGCAACGGAGGCCTGGTATCAAAAAGGCATCGCGGAAGGGCTGGAAAAGGCGAGAGAAGCCTCCGAAGCCGCCGTAGCCCGGAAGGAAGAGGAGTTCAAGTCGAGGCTCGATCAGGCCAGAAAGAGCTGGTCACAGACACACGCCGCGCTCCTTGCCCAGCAAACCGCAGGCGCAATCGCTGGCCTGAAAAGTGAGATCGAGGAAACCGTCGCCCGCATTTTAAGGCCCCTTGTCGAAAAAACCCTTGTCGAGGACGCTTTATCTAAATTTGCAATCGCGATCGGAAAACTCCTTTCAGATGATGATGCGATACGATTGAAGATTACCGGGCCTTCCGACCTGGTTTCCCAGTTGAGCAATCTACTTCCACAGAATATTCCTGTGACTATTATAGAGGGAGACACCCCTGAAGTAACAGTATCTGCGAACAAAACCGTGATTGAATCAAGGTTGAGTGAATGGCTTGATCGTATAGGAGTAGATAGCCATGCCCCCGAGAAAGAAGGGTAACGAAACAGCGCCGCCAACACAAATTATTATTAAGAAAAAACTCTACGATTCCGAAAGCGGCCATCACGGCGGAACGTGGAAGATCGCCTACGCAGATTTCATGACGGCGATGATGACCTTTTTCCTTGTGATGTGGCTCATCAATACTGCGTCTAAAGAACAAATCACAAAGCTCGCGAGCTATTTCAACCCCGTCAAACTGACCGATCGCAATCCTGCAAAAGGCGTACGCGACAACGAAGCCGGCGGGGTGGGAGAGGAGAAGACCGAAACCGCGCAAGCCGAGAAGAAGTCGGAGAAGCCCGGCAAGAAGCCCGACTCAGAAAAAAAATCGGACGCCGAGAAAAAGCCCGAGACCGAGAAGCATCAGTCTGAAGACGAACAGCTCTTCAATAATCCGTTCGGTGTCCTCACCCAGTTGGCGTCTCAGGCAGAAGGCGCGATGGCGGCGGTGATTGCACAAGGTCAACCCGGCACCACAATGCCGGGCGGCGCTTCCCACGATCCCTTCACAACCGACCCGGTCATAGGCCAGTCTCCCGGCCGATTGGCGCCCCCGGCGGCCCCGTCCGCCGCGCCGAAACCCGATGCGGCCGATGCGGCCCATCCCGCGGAAGCCAAAGCGGATCGCGCTTCCGAAGACAAACACCCCAATAACCGGACAGCGCCGGAACCGGGCGAGCAGCAACCAACCGACAAGGCCCTGGAGGCCGCAAGTCAACTCGGAAAAGAGCTGGGCCGCCTCATGGATTCCCTGCCAAAATCTTTCCGGCCCAATATCACCACAAAGGCGACCGCCGAGGGGGTTCTCGTCAGCCTGACCGACGACTTGAATTTCAACATGTTCAAGATCGCATCTGCAGAACCTTCACCACAGCTTGTCCTTGTGTTGGAGAGGATCGGAAATCTTATCAATAAGCACCCCGGCAAGCTTGTCGTCAGAGGCCATACCGACGCCCGCCGATACTCCGGCGACGCGCATGGAAATTGGCGCCTGTCAGTCAATCGCGCCAACATGGCCTATTTCATGCTGCTGAGAGCTAAAGTCGAAGACAGCAGATTTCTTGCAGTTGAGGGTTATGCCGACCGAAACTTAAGGAATAAGACGGATCCTCTCGCTGCAGAAAATCGCCGAATTGAGATTCTGATAAAGGGTGCGGAGTCATGATGATCAAGCTGGCGAGGGTGTTCCTCGCTGCCTTGCCGATATTTCCAGCCTGTGCCCTGGCAGACGACACGAGCGCGCAGCCGACTGTCCAGATCCGCGCTCTCACCCGGCAATTCGACAAAATAGCCAATCGCGGCTCCTCTTCGCGCGCTGGCTTGGGGGAGGCTCGGGAACAGTATGGCAATTATCTCCGCGACGCCGCGGCCTCGGAATCCAAAAGCCAGGAGCTGAGGGAGCATGCGGAACTCTTTGTCTTGAGCGGCGGGGATGCCTCCGTGCTGAAGCCGTGGAGCGAAGACCTTGAGCCCGATTCGAAGGAGAAGAAGCTGCTCGATGGCATCATGGCCTATGGAAAGGGCCACACGACCGAAGCCGAGTTGATCCTGCTTTCGTTGGACGCCGCCAGCTTCGACGCCATGCGCGGAGGGCATTTAAGCCTTACGCAAGCTTTGCTGGCGTCCCGGGTAAACCCCGAGCGTGCCTTTGAGTATTTCGAGAAAGCCCGCCTCCTTCTGCCGGGTACGTTGGTCGAGGAAGCCGCCTTGCGCCAGATCGTCGCTCTGGCCGCGAAGACAAGCGACAAGGAAAGGTTTTCCAGAGCGGCGATCTCCTATCTCAGCCGCTTTCGCCGGTCAGCCTATGTGGCGGGCTTTGAGACCAAGCTTGCGTTTCATATCGTTCGATTCGAAGGACGCGATGGGCTGCTCATTTTGCAGGAGCTTTTGAATGCTCATCCGCAAGGCTGGGGCCGGTGCGTGGCCTGTTTTCTGGCCAGCGTCGCCGAACAAGCCATCCTGGCAGGCAAAATTGATCTGGCCCGGACCGCTGCGCAGGCAGCGATGCCCTTTGTCACCGACGGCTCGCCTGAAAAGCAGCGCGTGCTTCTGTACAAGGGCGCCGCCCTCATCGTGACCGATGACTTCGTCCACGGCCTGGAAGCGCTGAACTCTGTCCGGACATCCGATCTCAATCCGAAAGACAAGGAGTTGCATCTCGCCTCGCTTGCGCTTGCTGCCAAGCTTCGGGCAACCCCGATGCTGTTAAGTCACTCCAAGTTGGATGCTTCCGCTTCCGGTCTGCCAAAGCACGATCATAATTTCTTCCCTGGCGAGCGGCAGGCGGAAGCGAAGGAGGCGTTGGCGAGCGTGGATGCACTCTTAGCGCAGGCAAGGTGATGGCTCAAACACTCTCGGCCATACCCCATTTTTCGCGAAATTCGGGCGGCCGCGCGGCTGTGAAGGCGGTGTCTCAGCCGTCGAAGGACAACACGACATTCGCAAGCCTGCTCGGCCTCGAGAAGCCAGCCAAGGCCCCCTCTGCAGCAAAGAAACTCCCCTCATCGCAAGCCAAAACTCACGGCGACGTTGGTGGCTTCTCGCAAAGTGGAAGCGACGAGCCAGCCAGCAGCCAAGCCGACACGAACCTGGCTCCCAATGCAGCCATGGCCAATCAGACCAACCAGGCCCCATTCATCCCGACGGTCTCTTTAGCCTCCTATATCCCAGTATCGGGCACAGAAACGGGCGCCGTAACCCAAAGCTCTCCATCGGATGAAGCAAGCCTGGCGTCGCTGCAGGCCTCCAGGCCTTTGCCGCAGGCCACGCCCGCCAGGAAAGGGTTGCTCAGCGGCGCCGGAGCAAGTGCAACAGCGGCGCAAGATCCACAAACGATGAATGGCGCCATCCGATCCTATGAAACCGCTGGCGACAAACAGGCTAGCGCTTCGACACCCGTCAGCGAGCGCACAACCGTAGCCGGGGCAGTCTCCTCATCGGCCACGGATACGGCAGCGACAAGCTTGAAACCGCTCCTCGTTCCAGAGTCTTCTCCAAATCTCCCACGCGCGGAAACTGCGGCGTCTCAAAGCGGCAAAATCCCTTCAAATGCCAATTCGGATGGCGGCGTCACCGCCAAGATCGCGATGCCTCCGTCATCGGCTGATCCCGTCAAGGCACCAGGCGCAGCTGTTGTCGTAGGCTCGCAAACGCATTTTGTCCCCGACGCTGCGAGGGCCGGGGATGACATCGCCGGGCAGATCTCGACGGCAGGTTCAGCGCAACAACAAGCAGCCGCGGCGGGGCAAACTACCAGCTCCGAGCCTTCAACTTCGGTCGCCTCTGTTCGAAATGACGTCGCGCCCAAAGTGGGGGCGCCAGCGTTAGCGCCTGACCAGACCGATCCTTCGCAGACCGTAGCCTTCAAACCGTCCCGGACAAAGGCGGCGGCCTCTTCGACGGAACACAGGCTTACAATGCCGACAGACGGTTCAAGCTTCGCGGATACGCAGGCCGAAGACCCGACAAATGCTGACGCTGCCTCTCGACTGAGCGCAACGCCAAATGGCGGCGGCAATTC
The DNA here is from genome assembly GCA_963839435.1 of uncultured Alphaproteobacteria bacterium. GTDB lineage: Bacteria > Pseudomonadota > Alphaproteobacteria > Rhizobiales > Rhodomicrobiaceae > Rhodomicrobium. The sequence continues at coordinate 109,727 of CAWIVD010000012.1, read as the reverse complement.
TCATGACGAATTGGCCAAGGACAAAGCCTCTCACAATCATTCTGGCGGCGAGCCAGCATCAGCCTCGACCGAAGTGCCGCGGTCTTCCGAGGCCGGCCTTGCGATCACCCTTGGGACGAGCGGCGCGTCTCCCTCGACACCGGCACAACAAATTCTCGATGGGATTGAGCATGCTATCCCAGCAGCCGGTAACAACCAGGCGCTCACGAGTGCGTTGCAGCCCACGCCCCTGAAGACGATCACAGTCGCGCTCTCTCCCGCAAGCCTGGGAACTGTCGCCGTTGAGCTTTCGCTCAAAGGCGGACAACTCGGTGTGAAACTGCAAGCTCAGGAGGCAGGCACGGTCCAGTTGCTGCGCCAGGACGGTTCCCTGGAAAAGCTCCTGGAGTCAGCGGGTTATACTGTCCAAAGCCTATCCATCCATCTCTCGCCGGAGCTCAATCAGCCGCCCCAGGCGCCAGGACAGGCGACACAAAACGGGCAAAGTTTCTCCAACCAGTCCAGTTCGAGCGAGAACGGACAGCAGCAAGGAAGTTCACAAAGCGACAAGGGGCAACCAACGGATCGAAATGCAGATCAGAGGCCAGGATATGGGCGGACTGAAGACTTTGGCGGCAGCGGTTCTCTTTACGTTTAGTGCCATCGCCTCCGCAAATGCCGAGCCCGATCTCTGCGAACGCGAGATGACGCAGGCCGCCAGGAAGTACGATATCCCGCTCGGCATTCTCTTCGCCGTTGGTTTGACCGAAACCGGAATTGGGGGCCATCTTCATGCCAATGCCCTCAATCTTCAGGGGGACACCGTCTACTCTCTCAATAGGCAGCAAGCAATGCAAAGATTTCAGGCTGCCAAAGCTTCCGGAATGCGATTGATCGATGTGGGCTGCATGCAGCTGAATTACTTCTATCACGGAGAACACTTCTCTTCCGTCGCGGAAATGTTCGATCCTCACAAGAACGTTGACTATGCTGCCCGCTTCCTGAAAGAGCTCAAGCAGAGCGAAGGAAGCTGGACTCTTGCCGTCGGCCGCTACAACGCAGGCAAGAACAACGATCCGGCGCAAAAGCGCTACGTTTGCCGGGTCCTGGCGCATCTTGCCGCAAGCGGCTTCGGAGCCTGGACATCCCGCAGCAAGTCGTTCTGTGGCAACGAGGCCAACGCGGACAAGGCAGCAACTCCGAAAGCTTTAGGGGTCTGGGCCGCCAGTTCCGTGCAAGTTCACTAAGTGAACGTGGGCTCAGGATATCGTCAAAAGCAGTTGAGCTTCGTCTGAGATCACGTCCCAAGGGCAGGCTCTATCTGAGGGTTAAATCATGGATCCAAATCTGCAGATTCTTGTCGTTGATGACTACAATACGATGGTCAGGATCGTTCGGAAGCTACTGAAGACAATCGGCTACGAGAATGTCGATGAAGCATCGAACGGCGAGATGGCCCTGGGCATGATAAAACAAAAAAACTATGGGCTCATTATCTCCGACTGGAACATGGAGCCGATGACCGGCTACGAGTTGCTGAAGAATGTCCGGGCAGCCCCGGAGACAGCAAAAACGCCCTTCATTCTGGTCACTGCGGAATCGCGGCCGGATAACGTGGCCGCTGCCCAGAAGGAAGGCGCGAACGAATATCTCGTCAAGCCGTTCAGCGCGCCGGTGCTCAAGGAAAAGATTGAGAAAGCGCTTGCTGCCGCGGTCGCACAGGCCTGACCATACAGCTTTTCGACACGGTCATGCGTTGTCCTCGAACGGATTGAGAACACATGCAGTCGAGCTTATACGTCGCGCTTTCGGCGCAGGTCGCTCTTCAAAATCGCCTTGATACCATCGCCCAAAACGTCGCAAACGGAACGTCAGCCGGCTATCGCGGGAGCGAGATGAAGTTCAACGCCGTGATGTCGCAGATGACCGACCCGCGGGTTTCCTTCGTCTCTTCGGGCAGCGGCATCATAAAGCGAAGCGCTGGGCAATTTGTCAAAACCGGCAATCCTCTCGATGTCGCGGTCAAAGGGGACGGCTGGCTGTCAATCCAGACCGCGAACGGCCAAGCCTATACGCGGGATGGCCGCATGCGCATGACGACAGGGGGCAATCTCGTTTCCATGACAGGCGCTCAGATCGTCGATGCGGGCGGCGCCGCAATTCAGTTAGATCCGACCGCAGGCCAGCCCAACATCGCTGACGACGGAACAATCACGCAGGGGCAGAGCAGGGTTGGGGTTCTGGGCCTATTCACGCTCCCGGGCGACGCCCAACTCTCACGAGTCGAAGGCAATGCCTTTACATCGAATATCCCGGGAACGCCTGTTGTGGACTCCGCCGCGAACGGTGTCGTGCAGGGTTTCGTCGAGCAATCGAACGTGAACCCCATGACAGAGTTGACGCGCCTGATCTATGTGCAAAGAGCATTCGATGGCGTCAGCACGACGGTTCAAGCCACCGAAAGCAGCCTCAAGAGCGCCATCCAGACGCTTGGAACTTGATTTGATTTGCGGGCTCCAAACCAATGACGCTTGAGGAGATTTTACCCTCCGGCGACGGGGGCCGGAATACGCTCAGAGCTTTGGCCGAACGCGTCGAAAAAGCGACGCGCGAGCCGCCGGTCAACATCTGGGGCAACGTCGTCGAACTGACCGCCAGCCACATCCGCATCGCTGGACTCTCGAAATTCATAAAGCTTGGCGATTGGGTTTCGATCGAGACCGACACGGGCCGCGAGATCGCCGAAGCAATCCGCGTCGATAGCGAGTCGATCCTGGTCCGCCCCTTTGAGGATGCACACCGGGCGGCCATCGGCGCACGCGCACGAATAACCCAGGCATTTACACTTCGCCCCGATAAATCCTGGAAAGGCCGGGTGATCGACGCCTTGGCCCGGCCCGTCGATGGCGGCCCTTCCCTAGTCAGAGGCGCGCGAGCGGTATCACTCGACCGGCCGCCGCCCGCCGCGTTTCATCGTGATCGGCTGAGCGAGCCCGTCTTCACGGGGGTGCGCGCCATCGATGTCTTCACCCCCCTTTGCGCGGGACAACGCATCGGCATCTTTGCCGGCTCAGGCGTTGGCAAGTCGACCTTGCTTTCGATGCTCGCGCGGGGAAATCAGTTCGACACGACCGTTTTCGCCGCCATCGGCGAACGCGGCCGCGAAGTGAGGGAGTTCGTGGAAGACACGCTAGGGGACGGCATCGGCAAGGCCATCGTGGTCGTATCCACAAGCGATGAAAGCCCCATGATGAGGCGGCTTGCGGCCAAGACTTCCCTTGGCGTCGCCGAGTATTTCAGAGATATGGGCCAGCGCGTCTTGCTCATCTTCGAACTCCATTACGCGCTTTGCTCTGGCGGCCCGCGAAATTGCACTTGCGGCGGGCGAACCGCCCGTTTCCAGGGGCTTCCCGCCCAGCGTGTTCACCACTTTGCCAAAGCTGCTGGAGCGTGCGGGCTGCGACGCACACGGAGGTTCGATCACCGGAGTCTTTTCCGTGCTGGTGGAAGGCGACGACCATAACGACCCCGTCGCAGATACGCTCCGGGGCATTCTCGACGGGCATATCGTCCTCGACCGGTCGATCGCGGATCAGGCGCGCTTTCCCGCCATCGACATTCTCGGTTCCGTTTCAAGGCTCGCCATTCGCGTCTGGACGCCGGAGCAGCGAGCGGCTGTAAGTTCTCTCAAGGCGCTGATCGCCAAATTCGAGGAAACGCGGGATATCCGTCTCATTGGCGGCTACAAGGCCAACAACGACGTGGAACTGGACAAAGCCATCCGCCTCGTGCCGCCACTCTACCGGTACGTTTCTCAGGGGCCGGACGACGTCCGCCACGAAGAGACGCTGGACGATATGCTGAGGGCGCTTCTGGCCGGCTAAGCCCGCAGTCGCGAGTTGCTCGACAGGCGCTGAGCAGGCAAAGCCTGCCGCATCCACAGCCCTGAACAAGGTAGTCCCGCATCTCGGGCTCCGGCTCTTTGGCCCGCTGGCCCAAGCGTCTTTTCAGGGGACGAACGTTAAAGAGAGAACTGGAACAACTATTCCCAATATTTTCATAGGTTTTTGTTCCAACTATTATTACCGATCTTTTGGGCTTAGGCCGGAACACCCATTCTGCAATTGCGCAGTCCTGTTACTATCAAGAACGATTATCTCGATATCGCACAAGTCTCATTCCTATTACCACCGTAATGCTTGTTGCGATTCCATCACAGAAACCGAACAATGTAGTTTTATACATTGGAAATCACCAATATTGAAATGCTTAACAACCTTAGATTGATTGCAGGCATGCGGCAACATCGTAGATATTGCGCTCTGATCACTCCATTGGCGATCTTATAATACTGATGGGCTGCCGCTTATTGTGGCCCGATGTGAGAATGAATTTGGATTTTTCCTAAGGGAGAGAAAAAGATATGCGTTTACAATCATTGATGCTCGCAGCCGCCTCGATGGGTTTGACGGCATCCGCTTGGGCGCGGGATCACCATGGCGGTGGCGGTGGGGGTGCCGGCAAGTGCTGGTACGTCGGCACGCAGGAGTATTGCATCGAGAAGGTTCCCGAAATCGGTTCTACCGGCAGCTTGGCGGCCATCGTGGTGGTTGCCGCGGTAGCCTTGATCGTTTGGGAACGTCGCCGCCGCCGCGCTTCGTAAGGAAGCTCGGCCGGGAGGCTCGCGCGCTGAAGTCCGCTTCGAACCGCGAGGAAGAAGCGGACTCGATTGGGCGCGCACCGGGCTTCCGTCAGGCGGCCTCTAAAACCTCAGCCTTCCAGTGGGATGCGGGCGCAGGCTCGGAACGGGTCCTCTCATCGAGATCCTCCCTGACCGAACCCACAAAGTCTTTCAAGGCCTTGGATAGCTCCGACGTGGCGTTCGACAGCTGCAGCGAGACGCTTGATAGCGACGCGGCCTGCTGCTTGGTCTGTCCGGCAACCTGAGAAACCTCGCCCGAGCTTTTAGCCGCCTTCTGGCTCCCTTCCGCCGCGAGAGAGACGTTGCTGGCGATTTCCTGGGCCGCGGCTGTCTGTTCTTCGACTGCGGCGGCAATCGCGCCTGTAAAGCTCTGAATTTCCGCCACCTTGCCCGCAACGGACTGGATCGCGCTGACTGCCGTGGTTGTCGAGCTTTGGATCGCCTGGATCTGCTCGGCGATCGCGTCGGTCGCCTTCGCCGTCTGCGCCGAAAGTTCTTTAACCTCGGCCGCCACCACCGCGAAGCCGCGCCCGGACTTGCCTGCCCGCGCCGCTTCAATTGTGGCGTTCAGGGCCAGGAGATTGGTCTGATCGGCGATACCGCGAATGACGGCAACGATCGAACCGATTTCCTCCGCCGCGCTCGCAAGGCTTGCAACGTCCTTGTTGGTCCGCTTCGCCTCATGGGTGGCAGCCTCGACCACGGCGTTCGTGCGGTGCGCCTGATCGGAGATTTCCCTGATCGAACAGGATAGCTCTTCAGTCGCCGCGGCAACGGCGTTCGAATTGTCGGCGGCGCTGGCCGACACATGAGCAGCGGTCGCCGCTTCGAAAGTTGCAGTCTCCGCCCCCTCGGACAGCGTGCCGGCTGTCGCACGCAACTGGTCGACCTGGTTGGAGAGCGTCGCGACGACTGCACTGACCGTCGCCTGGAATCTCTGCACCTCGTCTTCAAAATGAAGCTGCCGTTCGCGCTCGCGCTTTGCCGCTTCATTGAGCTTATCCTGCAGGTCTTTTTGCTCGACTGCGTTTGTGCGGAAAACATCGACCGCACGCGCAATGTCGCCAAGCTCCGTATTCTCACTCGCATCTGCCAAAAGGATATTCACATCGCCTTTCGCAAGCCGCGCAATGTTCGCGGCAAGGTCGGAAAGGGGCTTCGAAATCGATCTCCCGATGAGGTAGGCCGCCGCAGCGATAGCAAGGAGAAGGGCCGCAAGCATGCCCCCGTCGATGAAAGCCTTCTTGTAGAAGTCGCCGTCGAGATCGTCCATATAGATGCCAATGCCAGCCAGTCCGTGAAGCTCCGGCACGTTCTGTATCAGCGTCAGCTTCGGTGTGATCGCACCGCCAGCCCCCTTCGGGAACATATAAGTTGTAAAACCCGTCCCGGATGGGCTTTTCGCGATCTGTATAAGGTTCTGAACGAGCTTGACGCCATTCGCATCGGTCAACTCGAGCTGATTGCGTCCTATTTTCTCGCGATCGATGTTGCTCAGCGTGACGCCGTTATTATCGAACGCGAAGATATAGTTTGCCTCTTTCTCGTCGCCGAACCGTGTCGACTGGAGCACGGACAGGAACGCTTTTCGTCCTGCCTCGCTCGTCGGCCCTCCCGCGGCCATCATATCGCCGCGAGCGATCGAAAGCGTCAGATCGAGAAGATTGCGAAGCTGCATCTGCCGGTCTTCCAGCATCTGCGAACGCAACGTCCACAGGCCAATTCCCGAGGACGCAAGAAACCCAAATGCCGCCAGAACAAGGAGGAGGTGAATACGGGTTGTGATTTTCAAACGAGCGAACATGGAAGCGTCCTACACCCTGGGTTGTATTCGCTTACATATGACGCGCTTAGGTTAAGGCGGGCTTACCGCTGCACTGAGCCGTGTAGAAAACTCAGCCGTCCACACCCGAAGATGCAGCGATCTGACAGCGGCCGCGATCTCTTTCTACCTGTACGGGAATAATTAATGAATACACGCTAATGATGCGTTTCCCTACGGCCAGGATCGGTTGCGATGACACCTAGTCCCACGTTGAACCACCTCTTCGGTTGCAGAGCTGTCGAAATGCAAGATCAGCTGTTGCAAGCAAATCATTTGGTGAACCCCTGTTCCGGCATCGCCAACGATTTTCTGAACCAATATAATGAAATTCTGCTGCTTGTAGAAAATCTACCGGTTCTCCTTCCCGAGATGATCGAGGATCTTCTGGCCTGGAAGCCACGCAAGTATGAAGAGTATTTCCAATCTTCGCCTTTGGCTGGTGGTCATCTGGCTATAGAAATATACCGGGCTCTCGACGGGGCTTTCAAAGAGAAGTTTGAAGCGCAGATTGCGAAGCTAAACGTCCTCGCGAGCAAGGCCATCATCGTCATCGGCACTGAACGCCATGGATCGGATGAAATGCGCGCTCAGGATATTGAAGTTTTCTGCGAAGAGATATCAGCCAAACTGAGAGCGGAGATTGAGAAGGCCGTCGATCTCGTGAATCACGGGCTGGAAGTGCCACCGGAGACTTCTCAAGAGATGGCCGACAGGTTGATGCGCGTTTAGGTGTAATTTCCAGAGAGCAATCAACTATGGATGACTTGCTGAGCGAATTCTTGAGCGAGACTTCCGATCATATCGATGGCATCGCGACGTATCTCGTTCTCTTCGAACAGAATCCATCGGACTCCGATGCGGTGACGCAAATATTCCGGCTTGTCCACACAATCAAGGGAACGTCCGGGTTTCTTGGCTTAAGTAACCTCCAGGCCATCGCTCACGCAGCAGAAACCTTGATCGATACCTTGCGCGATGGCGCGCCGCCGACTGGTGTCGCCGTTTCGCTTTTGCTGGAATCATTGGATCGCATCAAGCATTTGCTGTCGCGCGTGGCCGAACTCGGCGAGGAGCCAGCCGACAACCACGGCGATATCATTTCAAGAATTGAGGCCTATCTTGCCCCCGGCGGCGCCGATGAGGTTGTTGTCCAGCTGCCGCCAGAACCCGTTGGCATGGAGGCAGCTCCTGCTGCACCGGCCGGGCCTGAGAACCAACCAGGTCCCGCCGAAACCTCCGCCCCCGCGAGCAGTATCCTTGATGGCCAGCTATCACCGGGAAGCGGGCCTCGCGAGAGCACCCGGGCCGCCAAGGATGGCGAACCGTCTCCCGCCAAGGATAAGGCGCCGGACACAATCCGCCTGTCGGTTGCCGCGATCCAGCGGATCATGGATCTCGTGTCCGAGCTGGTTCTGACCCGCAATCAGCTGATGGATCTGTCTCGCCAGCATAATATCAGCCAGATCAAGAGCCCGTTGGAAAGGCTGTCGACGGTAACCTCCGATTTGCAGGATGCCGTCATGCGAGCCCGCATGCAGCCCATGACGCGGCTTTTTGCCAGCGTTCCGCGGCTCATTCGAGATTTGTCATTCGAACTGCAAAAGAAATTTGATCTTGTCATCGAAGGCGCGGATACCGAGCTTGATCGTCAACTGATCGAGACGATCCGCGATCCGCTCACGCATCTGATTCGCAACTGTGCGGATCACGGCATCGAAAGCCCCGCTGAAAGGATCGCTGCCGGCAAGCCGGAGGCCGGGCAGATTTCGATCACAGCCTTCTACAACTCCGGCCAGGTCCACATCGAAGTCGCCGACGACGGACGCGGTCTCGATGCCGACCGCATCCGCAAAAAGGCCATCGAGCGAGGCGTTTACGATACCGAAGCCGTCTCGAGCATGACCGACGAGGAGATCTATCGCTTCATCCTGGAGGCGGGCTTCTCCACAGCCAAGGCCGTCACGACGGTCTCAGGCCGGGGCGTGGGCATGGATGTCGTCCGCGCCAATATCGAAGGTGTCGGCGGAACGATCTCGCTGCAATCCACGAAGGGATACGGCTCCAAGTTCATCCTCAAGATTCCGCTGACACTCGCGATTGCTCCAGCCCTGATCGTGACGGCCGGCAACCAGCGCTTCGCGGTCCCGCAACAATACGTTGTGGAGGCTGTCAATGTGGACATGGAAACGAATAATCTGAAAACGATGGACAACTCGCAGTTGCTGCAACTGCGGGATGAGTTGATTCCGGTCGTCGCTCTGTCCAATATCCTGGGACTTCCCGAGATAGGCAGGCTGGAAGATAAGCTTGTCGTCGTCCTCGGGTTGCGCGGCCAGAAGCTTGGCATCATCGTGGACGAGATCGATGACATCCAGGAAATCGTGGTCAAGCCGCTCGGCGCCCTGTTCTCCAGCTTGAAGATGTTCTCGGGGAATACGATCCTGGGCGATGGCACCGTGATTTTGATCATCGATCCGGCTGGTATTGCCGCCGCGATGAACATCCAAAAGGCGTCAAATATTCTGCCGTCACAAATCAGCCGGAGCGAAAGCGCGACCAGGACGTCGAGCCTGATACTTTTCAAGGCCGGGCCAGGAGCGGCGAAAGTGCTCCCGCGCTCTGCGGTTTCGCGAATACTCCGGGTTCGAACTCAGGACGTTTGTCAGGCCGACGGGCTGCACCTCTATCGGTATCAGGAGAGGCTCATTCCGGTCCTTCGCGTTGCCGAGGGCAGCGAGCCCTCCGGCATATGTCTCATTCTGGTTATCACCCTCTACGACAGGACCTTCGGGCTTTGGGTCGACAGCGTCGTGGACATCGTCGACAGCGAGACCGAAATTCAACTCATAAGCAACTCGCCTTCTCTCTTGGGTACGGTGGACCTGCGTGGAGAGGCCGTCGAGTTCATCGATGTCGGGTACTATTATCGAAAAGCGTTCCAGGAAGCGCACCCGGCTACCAAAGCCAAGGCAGAGCTTCTGATCGTGGATAGCGAACCTGGAATTCATGAGCTGCTGACGCCTTTGCTGGCTTCGGCTGGTCACAAGGTTACGGCTGTAGAAACAGCGGAACAAGCGAACAAGCTCCTGCACCATAAGAACTTTGGCGTCATTCTCCTGGATGCAAAGTCGGCGCGACAAATCGATGAGGCAGCGCTATCCCGTCAAACGGATGCGCTTTGCTTGATCTTCAACGATGATCGTCATGAGGGCACTGGAGATAATGCCGTCAGCAAGTTTGATCGCCACCACCTTCTCAAGACCATCCACCGCCATCTTGACAAACACCCAAGCAATGGGTTCAGGGCTGCCAACCTGAACGTGCCGCCTCTCGAATTAACCACCAGCTCCGCCCAATCCCGATGACACATGCAAATCCGAATAGCAGCCGGGACGGCGCAGTCGCCGCTCCCGAGGAACACGTAAGCAAGACAAATTTTTTCACCGTGTTCGTGGATAAGAATATCTACGGCCTGGACGTCAAAGAGGCCCAGACGATTTTCAAGGTGGGGCACATCACACCCATTCCTCTGATCCACAGAGAAGTTACCGGATTTATCAATCTCAGGGGAAAGATCGTTGTGGCGGTCAGCCTGCGCCGCAGGCTGGGCATCCCGGAGAGCGAGGGGACCTGCGAGAAGTTTGCGATCGGCCTTAAATCCGCGAAGGAAGATTTTGCCCTGCTGGTCGATCGCGTGGGCGATGTGCTGGCGCTTCCCAAATCGGCGCGAACCGAGATCCCGCCGCATTTCACCAGCAGGCAATCCCTGTTCACGCGCGATCTCTATCTCTACGATTCGAAGCTCACTCCCATCCTCAACGTCGCGCGGCTCTTTGATTTTTCGATCTGACATCGGAGGAGCACAAAGCTGACAGGAAAACTCGCTGCCTTAGAGTGCGTCCGGAAAAGTGCGAAGCGGTTTTCCGATAAAGACGAACGGCAAACAAAAACTTGGAGCCCGCTTTTGATTCTATCAAAAGCGGATAGGCTCTAGGATGTCCATGCAAAGAGACTGCAACTCCTTTCATTCCCGGCGGGCCAGCCGCCAGGCGGTGACGAACGAGGCGGGGTTTGCCGAACGCGCCACCGGATCGCCGCCGTCAGCCCGGACCTTGATGACTCCGCTATCTCCGCCGTGCCGGCTTGCGGTTCGACTTCTTCGAACTGTAAGCCGGCAGCGCAGGTCCGAAAGCCGCGATCATGGTGAATGCTTCGTTGCCGCGCCGGAAAGCCGTTAACGAAAGCGTGGTTAATTTCTGCGTGCAGGCTTTATTTCTGGTCCAATTACGCTTAATTAGGCTTAACAATGCATTGATCCGGCGCGGAACGAGGCCTGCGAGCGCGGGCGATGGCCTACTCTAAGTCTTTGAAAAAAATGACTTTTTTGTCGCCGGTCGATGGCATTAAATAGAATTTAATGCCGGAACCTTTTCATTTATTGGACGCGGAAAAGTCCGTTAAATATGTTCCGGCCACGCATCTTTACCATGAACGGCCCTTCTGCAGCGGCGGCACGCAGGCCGGCGACGCCATCCCCTCTGTATTTTTCCATTTTAAATCAATGCCTTATAGACATTAACCCCTCGGTAAGACGCTTCTTCTTAGGATCAGGCGATGCGGATGCTGAACGCAAGTGAGCCGAGGAACTCAAGCGAGATGCCGCCATGTGCAAAGAGTGTCACAAAAAGCCAGTTGGCCTTTAGCCCGGGTCCGGTACGGGGCGAGCCGGCGGAAACAGCGGGGTCATCAAGTTCGGGAAAGGCGGAACTTTGTCCGGGACGACGGCGGCGATCCGTTCGCGCGTCGAACAAAGTCTGCCTAGGCCCTTAGCCGTGGCCTGTTACACCATCTTAGGTCTCGATAGTGAAGATCTTCTCGAAGCGGCCAAGCTCGAGAAGCGACTTCACGTGGCCCTTGGGCGAACGAAGAACAAGCTCCAGCTCCTCCTTTTCCGCGAGTTCCTTCGCCAGTATGAGCATCCCCAAGCCTGCGGAGTTGATCCAATCAAGGTTTTCGAGATCGAGCACGATAACTTTGGAAGAGCTTTTCTTTATTTGAGATAGCAATTCACGAAATTGAGAGAGATCCGATGACGTCAGTTTGTCGCTGAGCTCAGCTTCAAACCTGTCATTCGATTTGTATGTCTCTAGTCGCATTACGCCTCCATCAAAATAGATCTACGTCGTTGTTGGCTGCCGGCTTCGTATTTGTAGCGTCTTTAAGTCCGAGTACTCCTGCAAGCTGCAAGGCTGCAATAAAGCGCTCGCGAAGTTCACTGAGCGTGAACTGGTCGGAGATCTCCTGAAGCAGGGCGGTTTCCGATGTCGCTAAAGGCAGGACTTCAAATTCAGCGAGTGATCGCGCCGCAAGCAGGCCGCCCGCGCGGCTCATGACGCCGAGCGCTCCATTCACATTCTGAAGATGTTGCATTACCCTGTCTTGAAACTGCATGTCGACAATGGCGCCGGAAACGGCTCTCTCCATTTGCTGTGACGTCGTGGCCGTCTTGCGCAACGCGTCCGCAATCGTCGCATTCTGGCTCAGAAGACGGTCGATCATGAATTTGATGCGATCCTGGGCCTTCAAATTCTCCTCGGACATATCGATGGCGGAGATCTCACGAAGCAAATTATCGCCCCGCCGTACCCCCTCCGATACGGAAGACATCTGACGCTTGACTGTGTCCGATAGGTTATTGACTGCACGAGCCAGTTCGCCCACCTCGTTCGCGACAACGGCGAAGCCCCGGCCCGCCGCGCCGGCGCGCGCTGCCTCGATTTTAGCATTGAGCGAAAGCAGATTTGTCTGCTTGTTGATCTTGTCGATCTGAGCGACCGACGCTTGCATGGCCTTGATCTCAACCTGCACGTCATCGAGAGCGTAAACCATGGCAACGCTCCTGGACGAGAGATGGATGATCTTCTCGACGAGCAGGGAAACAACGTCTCCAATACCTTTAGCGAGCTCCGATAGCGGCACGGACTCGCCATTTATCTCGATCGTCTGCACGGATGACATGAGCGACTGGACTGTTTCGGTCTGATCCCGGGCCGTGGCCGCCATGGCCTGGAATTTGTCGACGAGACCGTGCACGCTCCTTTCGACATCCTGGGAGGTGTGGGAAAGTTCGCCCATCAGCGCTTCGGTAGCCTTGCTTTGCGCCGTCGCGAAACCGATCAGTTCCTGTGCGATCTGTTTCGCGGCGGTCGAGGCCCCAAGGCCATGAGAGGCGGAACTCCATTCGTGCTCGCCTGAGCTGGCCTTTTTAAGCGCTAGGTTCATGGCTCGATCTTTTGTTGCTTGATAAAAAGGGCCAGGAGGTGTGTCCTGGCCTTAGATGCGAATATTACGCGCGCCACCCGTGGTGCAACGGCCGAGAATTTCCTGGGCTATTCGGTTGAGTGGAACCTCAGCTTCGACAGCTCCGCGCTCGAGGGCCACCTTCGGCATTCCATACACGATGCAGCTATCCTCATCTTGGCCGAGCGTACTGGCGCCATTGTGCCTCATGGCAAGCAGGCCATCGGCTCCGTCCTTGCCCATTCCGGTCAGAATGACGCCGATCGCATTTTTTCCGGCGGCCCCCGCAGTCGAGTGAAACAGCACATCGACCGAAGGACAATGGCCGCTGACCCTTTCCTTGCCGCGAACGATGCAAACGTAGTTCGCCCCCGAGCGGCCAAGGCGGAGGTGGGTGCTCCCAGGCGCGATATACGCATGGCCCGGCAAAACGCGTTGGCCATCGCTGGCTTCAGCGACCTGGATGGCGCATGTGGCATTCAGGCGCTTTGCGAAGCTTGCGGTGAAATTTTCCGGCATATGCAGAGTGACGAGGATAGCGGGAGCGTCCGGCGGCATCGCCTGAAGGATCCGGTTGACGGCCTCCACGCCTCCGGTGGAGGCTCCGATCGTGACAATTTTCTCGGTGGAGGAATAGTTCGCCGCGAGCGTCAGAGACGCTTTGCGCTCGCCCTGCGGCGCCGGTGGACGCCTGTGCACACGCGCCCCCGCGGCCGCCTTGACCTTTGCGACGATCTCGGCCCGCTTCTCTTCCAATCCTGCTTGCAGATTGATTGCCGGCTTGGCCACGAAATCGACAGCGCCAGCTTCAAGTGCCCTTAAAGTCGCTTCCGCGCCTTCCTGCGTGAGTGACGAAACCATGACAACCGGCATCGGGCGAAGCGTCATGATCTTGTCCAGGAAGGTGATGCCATCCATTCGCGGCATCTCGATATCCAGCGTCAGGACGTCCGGATTGAGTTCCTTGATTTTTTGCCGCGCGGCAAGCGGATCACAGACCGCGCCGACCACTTCAATACCCGGATCCGACGATAAGATTTCGCGGATCAGCTCGCGCATGAGGGCGGAGTCATCGACGACAAGGACGCGGACTGGATTAGACGCTTCCATTTGCCTAGCCCTCAATCGAAAAGCTGAACATCGCCACCATCGATAGGCTTTCTCCGGAGTTCCGCGCCATAGCGGCGCTCTTCCGCGGCAACCTGATCCTTACCCGACCCTCTTAGAAATAGCCGCGCAACCTTGCCGGTAGCTGGGTGGTAATGGATGCGCCGGCCGAGGATACCTCCGAGGTCGGATGCGACAACACGCAAGCCTTCCTCCTTCAGATAGCGCAAGGCAAAGGCGCTGTTTTTCTGCCCGATCATCGCCACCCCCGCCGAGAAATTCGCGCCGCCGAAGAGTTTGATTTCCAGATCGGATCGCGCGCAGCCGGACTTCAGAATTGCGTTGATCAGGGCTTCCATTGCAAAGTTTCCGTAGCGCATCGCCGCGCTCAATTCTTCGCCCCACTGCCCAGTTGCGCTCTCCGGCAGCATGAAGTGGTTCATTCCGCCCATGCCGGTCCTCGGATCGCGGATGCAGGCTGAGACGCAAGAGCCGAGCACCGTGACAATGGCCTCATCTTTGCGCGAGGTCGTATAGGTCTCGCCAGGCAGGACGCGAACTGCGTGAGCACCGAACTCTTCAAGATAAATTCCGGCTTTCCCAGTTTTCTCCGTCTTTTTCTTATGCAGAGCGTGCGCCATCATCATCAGCTTATCTTCTGATAGATTGTGCGGCCACGAAGCTTGAAGCGGGTTTGATGATCCAGCAGAGATTCGGAGTGGCCAACATAGAGCCACCCGTCATCGGCAAGTTGACCATGGAATCTGTCAATGAGTGTGACCTTCGTTTTGGCGTCGAAGTAGATCATGACGTTCCGGCAGAAGATCACATCGAATTTTCCCGACATGGGCCAAGGGCCTAGCAGATTGAGTTGTCTGAAACTAACCTGCTCTTGCGCTATCTTTGCCAGCAGGACATTCTCAGGCTCCCCTGCCCGCCTGTCGAAGTAACGCTCACGCATGGCGGCGGGCACGCTCTCCAAACAAGCGCGGGAATAAACGCCTGCCTTCGCCTTTTTCAGCATCGATGTGTCGAGATCCGTCGCGAGGATCCGAAAATCCCAGTCACAACCGCTTTCTTTTTGGACCGTCAAAGCCGTCATGGCGACGGAGTAAGGCTCTTCCCCAGAAGAGCAGCCCGCGGACCAGATCCTTATCCTCGGCTTTTGCTTCGGCGCCGAATTGAGCGCAGGGCGAAGGACGTGCTCGCGAAGATGGTCGAAATGATGCGGCTCGCGAAAGAACTTCGTCAGATTGGTTGTGATCGCATTAATGAGAAAGCCAATCTCATTGCTGCCATTCTTGCTTTCCAGGAGCGAGCAGTAATCTCTAAACGACCTCAGCCCCAAGGCGCGCAGGCGCCTTGCAAGTCGGGAGTAGGTCATGTCCCGCTTATGTGCGGCAAGAACGATGCCGCTTCGCTCATAAACGATTCCGACAATCGTGCGGAAATCCGCCGGGGTGAACGGAAACTCATGACCGGTAGGAGAGTGTTGGCTTACGGGTTCCATACTCAACGCACTCTGTAACTGAAGGGAAAGGGAACTGGATCTTCCGGACTAGAACTCCTTCCAGTCCAAGTCGGGTTGCGCTGCCTGCATGGCCCCCGAATGCACCGCGCCGTTGCTCACCTTGAGCGAGCGTCCGTTGTGGTGTTTGGATGCAACCGGAGACGGACGCTTGGCTTGCGGTTTCTGGACATCGCTTGTTACCGGCGGCCGCGGTCCTTTGAGATTTGGGGCGTCGCCGATCGAATACGCCGCCATCCTGTCGAACATCAGCTGCGCTTCCTCCTGGAGCGTCCGGCTCGCGGCGGCGCTCTCCTCGACGAGCGCAGCGTTCTGCTGCGTCATCTGATCCATCTGGACGACCGCCTTGTTGATCTCCTCCACGCCAGTCGACTGCTCTTTGCTTGCAGCGGCAATCTCGGCCACGATATCGGCGACGTGATTGATGGATTTGACAATTTCGCTCAGAGAGGATCCTGCATTGTCAACGAGCTTGACGCCGTCTTTCACCTGCCGGCCACTTTCAACGATCAAGCCTTTAATGTCCTTCGCCGCAACCGATGTCCGCTGAGCCAGCGAGCGCACTTCTGAAGCAACAACAGCAAAGCCCTTGCCGGCATCGCCCGCGCGAGCGGCTTCCACGGCCGCGTTGAGCGCGAGGAGATTGGTCTGGAAGGCGATCTCGTCGATAACGCCGATGATTTCCGAAATCTTACTGGATGACTGCTCGATGCGCGCCATGGCGTCTACCGCCTGGCCAACGACGTTCCCGCCCTCGGTCGCAGTCGCGCGCGCATTGATGGAAAGCTGATTGGCCTGCTGAGCATTGTCCGAATTCTGTTTGACCGTCGATGCCATCTCCTCCATGGAGGCGGCCGTCTCCTCCAGGCTGGAGGCCTGTTGCTCAGTCCTGTGCGAAAGATCGTTGGCGCCGCTCGCGATCTCGGTTGCCGCTGACGCGATCGTGGACGACGATTTCATAATGCCGCTTACGATGCCAGTCATCGTGCCCAGGAGGCCGTTGACGCCCGCGCACAGTTTTGCGATCTCACCGGATTTTCCCTCGGTCGGAATGCGCCGGCTAAGATCATTGCTTTGCGCAGCCTCGATAACGTCCTGCGTCTGCTGCACGGCAAGTTGCAGCTGAAACTCGGCATTCTTTTGAGCCGTAATGTCGGTCGCGTATTTGACAACCTTCACGGGTTTGCCGTTCAAGTCGAGAATCGGGTTGTAACTGGCTTGAATCCAGACTTCCCGGCCCCCTTTACCGAGGCGCCTATACTGGCCGGCGTCAAATTCGCCACGGCCAAGGCGATCCCAGAACGCGCGGTACTCGGGCGACTGCCGGGTAGCCGCTTCGACAAACATGCTGTGATGCTGGCCGCGGATCTCATCCAGCGTATAGCCCAACGTTTTCAGAAAGTTTTCATTGGCCGTGAGAACCTTGCCGTCCAGCCCGTACTCGATGACAGCCTGCGCCCTGTTAATGGCCGCGATCTGGCCTTCGAAGTTCGCATTTGCGAGTCTCTGCTCGGTGATGTCCGTCGCATATTCCACGACCTTCATCGGCTTCCCATTCAGGTCGAGAATGGGATTGTAGCTCGCCTGCAGCCAAACTTCCCGGCCTCCTTTGGCGATACGCTTGTACTGACCTGAATCATACTCGCCGCGGGACAGCTTCTCCCAAAGGATTTGTATTCTGAACTCTGGCGGTTAGCATGATCGGCAAAAATGCTGTGATCCTGGCCCTTGATCTCGCTCAAGGTGTAGCCCATCACTTTCAGAAAATTTTCGTTCGCGGTTATGATGTGGCCGTCGAGCGTATACTCGATGACAGCCTGCGCCTTGCTGATGGCCTCGATCTGTCCCTTGGCATTTGCCGTCAGTTCTCGAAGCTCTGTTATGTCGCTCCACTCGAAGACATAGCCATTACAGGCGCCGCTCTCGTCATAGGCGGCATTGACGCACAGAGCGAATGTCAGCGTCCCCATCCTCACGTCCGCCCGGTGCGGAAGCCGCGACGGATCAGCGACGAGGCTGCGCTGATGCGAAGGGTTCTTATGGAAAATGTCTGCAGAGCCTCCGATGAGGCTTTCCGGTTCCAGATCTCTTATTCTGGCCGGGAAATGCTCGCGGTGCTTGATTATAAGGGCCTTGGACGCCTCATTCATGTAGGTGATTTTGAAGTCGCGGTCGATCAGCATAAGGGCATTGGACGCGACGTCCGTAGCGCGTCTCTGCTGAGCAACCAGTTGGCGCTCGCTGCTCTTGGCCGCGTCGCTTGCGGACTTGCCATCTTTTGATTTCCGGGCTTTCGAGCCGAACGAAAACATAGTGCTATCCTTTTCTATATCCGCCTTGCGAACTTCGCTTACCCGTCTGGCGGCCTATGTGCTTTTGCTTCCAGCTATGCGATGTCTCATTGAACGGCTTGCGGCTCATTGGCGTCCGGAAAGGCTTTTTCCGTAGCTCCCCGTGAAAACAATTCTTCGAGCGCGAGGATCACCACCATCGTTTCATTGATGGAGACAATACCGGACAAGAAGTCGGCCGAGATTCCGCGATCCATTTCGGGCACGGGACGGATCTCTGAACTGTCTATCGTCAAGATATCCGAGACAGCGTCGACCAGCAGCCCGACAATCCGGTCGAGCACGGCGACGATGATGACGACATGCGACCTTGATGCTTCCGTCACACCCATGCCGAACCGGCGGCGCAGGTCGAACACCGGAACGATGGTCCCCCTGAGGTTCATAACGCCAAGGATGTATTGAGGCTGATTGGGCAAAGACGTCGTTTCGGTCCATCCCTTGATTTCGCGGACAGCCATGATATCGATGGCGTACTCTTCGCCTCCGATCTTGAAACTGATGAACTGCTTGACGCCTGCCCCCGCAACGCTGGCCGCGGGTGCGGCATTCGCGATTTGCGCCGCAACAGCTATAGTCATGCTTGTCTCCGTCTCCATATACATTAGGCCCCTGCCCTACTCTCCTGGGACTGCGGCGCACGCAAACGACTGCTTAAAATTTCTGCCTTCTGCAGCACGGGATTATTGTCCGTTGCGCCAGCCGGCAGCCGGAAATCCTCGCCAGCGTCAAGGAGCGCTAAGCGATCCGGCATGACGCAAATGCCCTCGATATCGAGGATCAACGCCACGCGGCCGTTGCCAAGAATTGTTGCGCCGGAAATGCCCGCAACGGACTCTGCGTTTTCCGAAAGGCTCTTGACGACGACCTGCTGCTGGCCGATCAGTTCATCGACGACCAGCCCCGCTTTCGAGCCGTTTTCCATCTCGACGACGACCACCAGCGCTTTCCAGGGTTCCGCTATTGCGCCGGGCACGTTGAGAATGCGGTGAAGCGGGATGAGGCGGATGAATTCGCCCCGGACAGCGACGACCTGAGAGCCGCCCGTGACGGTGCGCACCTGGCGCTGGTCCGGTCGGATGCTTTCTACGATGCTTGCGAGCGGCAGGATGTATTTCTCCTTGCCAACCGCGACGAGCATGCCATCGAGGACAGCAAGCGTCAGCGGGATCACCAGCGTGAAACGCGTGCCTTTTCCAGGCACGGAGTGAATCTGGATGCGTCCGCCCAGGTTGGCGATATTACGCCGAACAACATCCATGCCTACGCCGCGTCCGGAGACCTCCGTTACTTCTGCGGCGGTCGTAAATCCGGGTGCAAAGATCAGATTGTGAATCTCGTCATCGCTGAGTTTTGCGTCTTCGCGGACAATTCCCTTGGCGATCGCGCTTTGAAGCACTCTCGGGCGGTCGATCCCTGCGCCGTCGTCGGAAATCGTGATCAGGATGTTGCCGGCGCGCTGGGCCGCGGAAAGTTCAATCGTGGCTACATCAGGCTTGCCGGCGGCAAGCCGCGCCTCCACCGGTTCGATCCCATGGTCGATGGCATTGCGGATCATATGCGTGATCGGATCGGCGAGTTCCTCGATGATGGTCTTGTCCACCTCGGTCTGATCGCCGGATGTCACAAGACGCGCGTGCTTCCCGAGTTTCGACGCAATATCGCGGAGGAGGCGCGGCATCCTCGCAAAGACCGATCTCACGGGCTGCATGCGAATGGCCATCACGCACTCCTGCAGCTCTCTCGTATGCGCGGCGAGTTCCTCGCTGCCGGCAATCCATTGCTGGCGTTGTCCGCCTCCGTGATCGGAGAGCTGCTGAGCAAGCATGGCCTGCGTAATCACGAGTTCACCGACCATGTTTACAAGCCGGTCCACGCGCGCCAGATCGACCCGGATCGAAGTGGCTCCCTTCGCGGATTGCGACGCGGCCACGTTCTTGGGGCCTGCTGGAAGGGGATCTGCGAGCCGCGGCCCAACGTCGCTGGCTGCTTCGCCCGCGGCTGGCAGCGCCGTCTCAACGCATTCGCCAGCGATCTTCAGGATGCAATCCTGATCGACAAACTCGAAGACCTCTGCGACAGAGTCATAGGATGCCTGCGTGCACAAATTGAAAGTGAACGAGAGATACGCGTCCTCGGGATCGAGGCTGGCAAGGCTCGGCAGATTTTCCGCACCGCACTCTACGGTGAGTTCGCCGAGCCGCTTTAACTCGCGAATGATCAGAAGTGGTTCATTGGCATGGCGAAACAGTTCGCGGTGCGGCTCGAAGACGATCCGGTAGTTCTTGATTGCGTCATCTGAATCGGGATCGGCTTGAGTGGCCTCGACGGGCACCGCTGCGGGCCGCTCCTGCGCGCCTGAGAGCAGTTCTTGAAGTTCGGAGGCGACGTCGGCGCTGAAACCTTCAGGCACGTCGCGGCCGGCCCGCGCCGCGTCAACAAGTTCCGCCAGCACATCGCCCGCTCTCACGATCACGTTGAAAACATGCCCGGTTTGCTGGATGCGATTATCGCGCAGCCTGTCGAGCAGCGCTTCGAAAACATGAGCGAATTCGACGAGCGCGGCAAAGCTGAAAGCGGCTGCGCCGGCCTTGATCGAATGAACTGCCCTGAAGATCGCGTTCAGGGTTTCCGAATCGACTTCGCCCACATGCAAAGAGGAAAGGCGCTCATCGAGTTCCGGCAGAATTTCGGCGCACTCCTCAAAGAAGGTGGCCCGAAAGCGCTCGAATTCTGAAGACGTTGATACGTTCGAGGACATCGTCGCAGCTTCCGCTTTCTTTACGGGCACACCTTGTTGAGGACCTGCAGCAGCTTTTCGGGCGCGAATGGTTTCACGATCCACCCGGTGGCTCCGGCGTTGCGGCCTTGCGCCTTTTTGTCGTCGCTGCCCTCTGTGGTCAGGATCAAGATCGGCGTGGCTTTGAATTTCGGCTGAGCGCGAAGACGCTGGACGAGCGTTACGCCATCCATGTTTGGCATGTTGATATCGGTGATGATTGCATCAACGACCGTGCCCGCAAGCACGTCGAGAGCATTCGCCCCGTCTACGGCTTCAACAACGTCGAAACCTGCGCTCTTCAACGTGAAGGAGACCATGTCGCGCATGGTCTTGGAGTCATCCACGGTCAGGATGCGTTTACGCATGAGCTGGCCTCCACTCGCGGAGCGTTTGGGTAAGACCCAAATCATCAAATGCGGCTTCGAGAGCTAACGGAGGATTCGTCAACACGATCTTGCCGCCCATGGATTTCGCCGATTCCGCAGCCGCCAGCAGGATCTGTATGCCGGGTGTCGTCACATGACTTGTCTCGGAACCGTCGAGTTTCAGGACTGGATTTAGTGTCAGGGCCGCAATGAGCCGCTCCTTCCAATCCTGGGCGTTTCCCAAGTCCAAGGATGCCGGCAGTAAGAGTGTCTTAACTCGCAGCCGTGGGGAGAACATCATTGTTTCGCGCCTCGCAATTGCCACGCTGCTACCTAAGGTAGCGACACCACTCATAACCTGCAGAGCTTAACGGCAGGTATGATCGACAACCTGAGATTGAAATAATCGGAAGATAAATGGCAAGACGTCCCGCCCTGCTGTCGGAGGGGCATCGGCCCACGCGAGAAAGCGTCGAATGGCGCGGCGGCACACATGCTAATGGTGAGGCTGGGACTCCGGGCTTTTGTGAAGCTGCGCCTCGACGCTCACGTCTTGCTTGCTCATGTAGTGCAGTTCCTGGATGAAGACGTCTTCAGCAAGGACGGCGCCGACCCGGCTATTGATGTTGTCGCGAATTTTCTGCGATAACTTCCCCAAATCCGTCTTCTCGATATGCTTGAAATCGATCTGTTCCTCAGCATAAAGAGTTTTGAAAACTTCGTCGCTCAGGAGAAGATCGGGCGGCTGCGGGAGGGTCTTGAGGAGATCAGATTTCGCCGAGATGGTAAGTTGCGTCAAAATATAACCTTGAACCGTGCCGCCCCCAACGACTGGCACAGTCATTGATTTTATCTTTATCGCCGTCGGTGCATTTGCGACTTGCTCCGCCGCTCCGTGCGCAGGCCCAGAACTTTGCATCGTGTGTCCGAAATAGGCTGCGGCAAGCGTAATGGCCACGATCCAAACTGAGATGGCGAGAGAGCGGATCAACTGATTACCTTTGGCAGGCTGCTAACCCGTGAATAGGTGCCATCGGATTCGGCATCACGCATTGCGGAGGTGATGACTGTCGTAACCTCTCTCGCGGCCTCAAGGTGAAGAAGGAGAAGCCAGCGGTTCAACTCGAGCTTCTGTCGCAATGCCGTGAGCAATTCCTGGAGGTCAGGGGGAGTGTGCTCCCGGCTAAGGACTGCGGCCGATCTTTGTAACTCCAAAAGGCTCTGCGTTTTTATACGGCTGTATTCCCCCAGGTTTCTGGGATCAAAGGCCGCCAAAGCTTCATTTTCCTGGTCCAAGGCCTTTTCGAGCCGGTATAAGGCAGCTTTCGTATGTTCCGAGATTGCGGGCGAACGGATCACGAGCGGCCTCCAGTATTACGAGCTTTTGGACCGGGAACCGGGCTTTCCATTTTGTTTTCGCGCCTCGAGCGTCCGCGCTATTCCGGCCGTGCCCGCCTTCCCGGCAACCCCGGCAAGCGAATCGGCAAGCATGGACCTCCAGACTTCTCCGGCAAATCCAGAGCCGAAAACGGACGGTGCTTTCGCTGGGAGCATCAACTCAAAGAGTGATTTCAGAACGGTGACTTCGAACTGCTCATAAGGGTTACCGCGTTTTGCCGGATGAGCCGCTTGAAGCAGCGCCGCGGATGCCAGGGGAGCTTTCAGGGATAAATTCCCGGAAGCAAGTACGGCCTGAAACTCCGCCTCAGCCGGAGTGTCTTCGGCGTCCTGTGTCGCCAGGCGAGCCAGTCTTTCTTCGGCTGCCTTTGCGCGCTGAGGATCAGCCGCAGCGAGCGCGTCGGTGAGGAGATCGGCGCCAGGATTTATTGCCATTGGACGATTTAATCCCTTGTTGCTTCTGCCTCTGCGGGCACGAAAGAAGACAAGATTAGAAAAACACCGCGATTAGCATTCCTTATAATATTATTCTTGCTTCAACCTTGAGCTCAAATAGGCATCGATTGTTGTCTGGAGTGCGATCTTGAGTTCATTTCGAGCGAAGATTTCGGTTTCTGAATCCAACCTTTTCTTGACGAGTTGTTCTCTCCTGGCGTGGTCAAGGGTTTTCTCGAGTTGCGTTTCCAGCAAGCCCTCCCAGTTCTTGATCTTGACTGCCGAGGATGCGGCTCTGCGGACCAAGAAACTGGAAGGGATCATCGGTGATTCCTCCTGGTTCAAGAATGCGATTGCCTTCTGTTCTTCGTCCTGCGCCGCCGCCAAAGCATCTTTCAGGGTCTGCAGCTCTAGGCGCTCGGTGAGAAGAAGCCTGCTTTGCACACGGAGAAGTCTCTTTGCCCGGCGTATCCTGTTCTTCATTGCGATTGTCCCGAGGCAAGCCAATCAGCGAATTGGGATATAAAAATCGCAAAGAAATCATCTGACAGGAAATACAGGAGCAACAAGCCGCCGCCCACAATAAATGGCGCCGAGACGAAGAAAACGGGGATTTGGGGAGCCAGCTTGTTGAGGAGCCCGAACACGAAGTTGATCGTTATGGCAAAAACGAGGAAGGGTGAACACACCTGCAATGATAGCAAGCTCGCGTTAGCAAGAGCGCCAAGAATATTGACCATCTCGACTTTCTGATTCAGGTTCGCTCCGAAGGCCATCACGTCGTAAGATTGAACCAATGCCCGAAGGACTTCCAGGTGCTGGTCGGTTATGACGAAGAGGGCCGAAGCTGTAAGTGTGATAAGCGATGCAATCGCTGGCAGCATCTCTCCGTCCTCCGCGGAGCTTTCCATGGGACTAAGGCCAATGGCGTTAGCAGCTGCCTCGGCCAGGAATTGCAGCATCGAAAAATAGACGCGAGCCATAATGCCGATGAATAATCCCTTCCCGGTCTCGACGGCGACCAAGCTTGCCACAGTGATCAGCGGAGGGATAGCCCGACCCAATCCTGCAAATTCGCCTATTGAAGGTGCTACTGCTACGCTGGCGCCAAGACAGAGCATCAGGCGCACCTGCACCGGAACTCTTGCACTGCCGATCACCGGTATGAGCATGAGGCAACTGCCGACCCGGCAAAAAACCAGGAACACCGATAAAACGGAACCCGGCAGCGCCTCGAGAGCGGTGGCAATCATGAGACGGAACCAACTTGGTTTATCGGCACCCCGCGGGCAATTTCCAGGTGGGAAAGCACCGGCAAATTCGGGAACATCCGTTCTGTCACCATCCGGACGTAGGGCCGGATATCCGGCGCGGCCACAAGGACGAAAATCGTCCCCCGGTCCATAAGATCGCGCACTGCCTTGGACAGTTCGGCACTGAATTGCTCGATCACGGCCGGATCGATGTCGAACTCGATGACCTCACCCTTCGCATCCCGCCTCAGCGCCTGGTGGAGCGTTACTTCCCAGCGCTGCCCGAGCCGAAGAATCTTCAACATGCCGTCCTGAGAGAAATCGGCGCAGATCTGCTGCGCCATTCTTACTCGCACATGCTCCGCAATCTGCTCGGTTCTACTAACATGAGGCGCTATTTCCGCGACGGCCTCGAGGATCAGATTGAGATTACGGATCGAGATCCGCTCTGAAAGCAGCCTCCGCAAAACGGCGTGCAAACCGGAATTGGATATACTGGAGGGGACGACCTCGTCCAGGAGCCGCTTGTATTCAGGATCGAGCCCTTCGATCAGCTTGCGGTAGTCCTTGTAAGAAAACAGCTGAGCGAGATTGTTGCGGATCGTTTCTCCAAGGTGCGTCAAAAGCACCGACATGTTGTCAACGGGTGTAAATCCCTCGCTCTTTAGCGTCGCGGAGAAGACTTCCGGCACCCATAGCGCCTTCATGCCAAAGGCAGGTTCCCGGGCTTCGTCGCCAGGAACGCGCGGCACCGGCCCATCACCGGTAACAACAAGAATTTCTCCGATCCGCAATTCGCTGCCTGCCACAAGCGCCCCGTGACTCTTGATCTGGTAAGCCTTGGGCGGCATGAAGATGTCGTCGGAGAGTTTGATCTCGGGAACGATGAAGCCATACTGCTTTGCGAACTTCCGGCGCATGTTCGCGACGCGCTGACCGAGTTCCGCGTGACTTGGCAGCAGGACGCTTGCGATTTGTTTGCCGAGGCAAAGCTCTATTCCGGCGAGTTTCAGGGACTCCTTGACCGACTGCCGGGTTTCCTCGTCGGCCTCTGCGCGAACGCGCGCGGCCTGGGCTTCCTCTTTGGCGAGAACTTCGGCCTTCCAACGCGGCACCGCGTAGGACGAGAACATCAGCGTTCCGGCCAAGAGCGCGAAAGGAAAAAACGGCAATCCCGGGGTCAACGCGAACACCGCAGAAACGAGCCCGGCGACGAACAGCGCGCGAGGATAGTTACCGAGCTGGTCCAGAACGGCCTTCTCAGCCGATCCGCGCGTTCCGCCTTTTGAAACCAACAAACCGGCTGCAAGCGAGACAATCAACGCGGGAATCTGCGTGACCAAGCCATCACCGACCGAAAGTCTCACGAAAACGTCTGCCGCCGACGAAAGCGACATGTCGTGCCTCAGCACGCCAATGATAATTCCACCGAAAACATTGATCGCTGTAATGATCATGCCGGCAATCGCGTCGCCGCGCACGAACTTCGACGCGCCATCCATCGCCCCGAAGAATGCGCTTTCCTCTTCCAACTCGCGGCGCCGGCGTGTCGCCTGCTTCTCGTCGATCGATCCCGCAGCGAGATCCGCGTCGATGGCCATCTGTTTACCGGGGATGGCGTCAAGCGTGAACCTTGCCCCTACCTCCGCTATTCGTGTCGCGCCTTTCGTGATGACGAGAAAGTTGACTGTGATAAGGATCAGGAAGACGACGACGCCGATAACGAAGTCTCCACCCATCACAAATTGAGCAAAACCTTCGATCACGTAACCTGCGGCCGCATAGCCCTCGGCGCCATTCGACAAGATCAACCGCACCGTCGCGATATTCAGGGAGAGGCGCAGCAATGTCGCGATCAGAAGTACTGTTGGAAACGCGGAGAATTCAAGCGGCTTCTGGATCCACAGAGCAACCATCAGGATCAGAACCGACAGTGCGATGGAGAGCGCCAACCCCATGTCAATCATGACAGCGGGCAGCGGAAGAAAAAGCACCATTAAAATGAGCAGGATGCCGGCAGCAAACCCCATGTCCCGGTTGCCGCCCTCTCGGGCGGCAGGCTGGCTTGCTGGTACGAGCGACGTAGACATCACCGTGCCTGTGAGACCGTCAGAGTATGCCAGTTCCTCTTACTCACGTCTCAGAAACCGTGCTCGATATGGGAGTAGACCTGCTCGGAGAACCCGAACAAAACACTGCCGATGAAGGGCGCGGTGATCATGGCGGCAAGGAAAACAACAACGATTTTAGGAATGAAGGTGAGCGTAGATTCCTGTATTTGTGTCAGCGCCTGCAGCAAAGAGATGAGAAGTCCCACGACCATAGCCGCGACAATGGCTGGGCCGCTTGCCAACATCACGGCCCAGATCGCGGAGCGTACAAGATCGAGAGCGTCGGCTTGGTTCATGATAGTCTCCGAGGCCGCTGGAGCTTATCCGCTTTTGATGGACTGAAAAGCGGGCTCTAAGTTTTTGTTTTGTCGCGCGTCTTATCGGAAAACCGCTTCGCACTTTTCCGGACGCACTCTAGGAAATTGTGACGCCGGCGCCCAGGCTAAGTGTCTGTCCATTTGTCAGGGTTGCGGTTGAGCCGCTTGAGGTTATTTGCACCGAGACGATCTTACCTGTAATACTTCCATCTGTTGACGTCACAGTTCGCCCAATAACAGACGCCCCTTGAGAAAGCTCAGTTTGGGTCAGAAGGGCATCGAGTTTGGAGTTCGTGTTTACCTGTTGTTCTACCGCTGAGAATGAAGCCAATTGGGATACGAATGCCGTTGGATCGGCCGGGTTCGTGGGGTCCTGATTCTTTAACTGAGCGACAAGCAGTTGGAGGAAATTATTGTAGTCCAGTGTATTGTTCGTGCTTGCCGTCGAGCTTGACGTTGTTTGCGCTGCTGTCGTGGCGCCGGTTGCCGTTACTGTCATTTCCCCGCCTCTGAAAAGTTCGACCTATCCAAAATCTCTTCCTCGATAGCGAAGCAGTTGCGCAGACTTTTCAAAGCGTCGTAATACCGCTTCGCATCTACGGATTGCCGAATCTCCGTTAAGGTCGCTCGTAAGTCTTTGCTGCACACTGCGTCGTAAACGTCACTCCATGACCCTTCGAATAGCTTCCTCGAAGTGCTTGCATTAATTGGATCGATAACCATTGTTTGAACTATAAAGTACAGTCGCTTAAATGGAGTGGTTGTTTGCTCTGGTTGCATCACGTGAGCCTCCAGCAGGAACGTTACATCGTTCAGGAACTCGATCGATACTTTTCTGTCGACGCGCAAGACCGCACCGTTTATGAAGATCCGCTCGCCGGATTTCAGGTTGATGCAGAAAGGCTTCATAATCAGAGCCCGTCAGCAATGGTTTGAGAAATTTCCTTGAGCGAGGCAAAGTCGCTCGAACTCGCCGCGGCTTATTGCGTCCGCCGCTCTCAGCAATCCGAACCCCACCGATATGAGATTAGCGCGCAGCTTTGCGGGCAGCTGGTTATTGTCATTCCCAAGGTCAACAAGCAAGAATTCCCATAATCGGCGCAGAAAAAGCAAGGCCTCGACAGCTTGCTGAGACTTGACGCCGGCATTTTCGGCAAGATCCAGGAGCCGAATTGAATGCAGAATGACGTCCCGCTCATTGGCTCGCGCCAACTGGGGATCGTCCTCCATGACTTCGCTATAAAATCTACGATACATCGCTATCGATTCACCATATCCAGATTAGGCCGAGAGGTAGTTGACCAGACTCAGCTTTGAGATGCGGTCGGTCAATGAATAGGCTGTCTCCAACTGTGTCGTTAGGTTAGAGAGATTCGTAGCGGCTTGAGAAGGATCGACGCCTGCAATTTGGGTCACCGTATTATTCATCAAGGTTGCTTGCGTTTGCATCAGGCTATTCGCATTTGTTATCTGAGATTGCGAAATCCCCAACGAAGATTGCAGGTTCGTGATCCCCTGCGTCGCTAAGCCTATCAATTGCTGTGCGTTCGTCAAAACCGCCGTCTGGGTCGATGAATTCAGATTGTTAAAGCTCAAGTCCGCAACACTCACGTAAGCGCTGACGAGTTCCTGGAAGGCTGGATCATTCGCGCTCGCCGACGTCGTAACCGTTTGACCAGGAGATATCAATGCGGACATCGGCGTGCTTGATGCCTGCGACCAGTTGCTGCTCCAGTTCGAGCCGGTAAAGAGATTGGCAAAAGCACCGGACAGAAAGGTTTGCATATCCGTCGCCGATAACGAATTGACGGTCGAATTCGTTGACGACAGTAAGGCTTGAAATGCTGCACTCGTGGCATTCTGTGCAGCTTGCGAATCGCCAGAAAACGGCGGTGCCGAGTTATTGATGCCCCCAAAAATGTAAGAGGCACCCACGGACGTGTTCAGCTGAGATGTGAGCGAAGCCAGGAATTGCTGAGCTTGCGTCTGCAGCGTAGAGGAACTACCGGTGCTTTGGGCTGTTATAAGTGCGCCAACAAAGCTCTGTGCATCAGACGTGATAGAGGTGAGCGCGTTCTGCGTTGCTGTCAGCGATGATTGAGCGATAGTATTGTTGCTTTGAAAATTGGTCAAGGTAGCCGACTGAGATTGAAGGGTTTGGTCCAGTCCGATTTGGCTTCCAAGGCTTTTGACAGGGTCGGCGAGGAAGCCTGTTGTCAATTCCGTCTCGGCGTCGGCTAGCTGCTTCTGGACATCCACCACAGCATTACGAGGTATTGCGAACAGAGTGGATGTCGAAACTGAGTTCATCATGGCAAGCCTACTGTATTGCTGCAAAAAGGCTCGTGTACAACGTGTTGACAGTTGTTAAAAGCTTCGCAGAAGCTTGATATGATTGCTCCAATGCAAGCATATTGCTAAGTTCGCTGTCGAGATTTATGCCGGTCGTATTTGAGAGCGCGGTGGTGGCGCTGCTCTGTACCGCTTTACTGTAGCTTGCGGCCGTGGAGGCTTGATTGACCTGCGTGCCAAGCCACGAGGCTGAAGCCGCCGCGAAATTCGTCACACCGATCTGCGTTCCTGCATCGGCGGATGCATCGAACGCCATCGGCTGGGATAAATTCGATATAAGTTGTGTTAACCGGGTGGAATAGCCGGTGCCGGTAGAGCTTGGATTATAAACGTAGGGTGGTAAGCCGTTGCTCGAAATGCCGCCATCCCTGAGCAGGGTGGGATTTGAGATTGCGTTGGCAGAAACTTGGATCGTCGAGGCAAGGCCGGGCACAGCTACTCCCGCCGCAGGAACATTGAGAGTGCTACCATCGGTGAAAAGGCCGGCCTGGGCGGGCTGAGTGGGTGTAGCGCTTTGATCGGTTTCCTGAAAATCAGTGATCAACCCGCGTGCCACCTCGTCAAGCTGCGTTTGATAGGTGACCGCCAGATTATCACGAACCTGCACAAGGCCAGCAAGCGCCCCGGTTTGGATCGACATCGACGAACCCGGCGCCGTAATCGGAACGCCGTCGGCGTAGACGGCATTTCCCTGGGTCGAAGCGGAATAACTCGCCGTGGGAGTGAACGTTACGGATCGAGGCGTCTTATCAAAAAGCGTGACCCCGCTATCCGTGAATATCGCCACGTCGTTGTTGGCGCGAGTTACAGTGGTAATGCCGATTTGGCTACTGAGCTGTTGAAGCAGACTGTCGCGCTGGTCAAGCGCATCCGTGATGTCCGCTCCGCTTTGTGTGCCGTTGACGATGGTCTGATTAACCTGCTGGAACTGACTGAGTATACTATTAATTGAATTGACCGAACTCGCGATCCCCGCGTCGGCTTGCTCGCGGACGTTCTGCACAGTCTCACTGGCGCTATTAAGTCCGCTTGCCAAATTCTGGGCCACCGCTACGGCCGCTTGACCGCTAGCCGTGGTCTGTGGCGCGGCTGCGTAGGTTTGCAATGCATTCGTTAACTGCCCTAGGAGCGCGGTTGGCGAGTTCGTATCGGTTGATCCGGTTCCAAGAGTACTCTGCAGTTGGGTCAGCGCATTGGAAATGGCCGATTGTTGTGCTTGATTCGAATTTGCCGAAAGGAGGCTGCTCAGAAGCGCGGTACTCGATGCTCGCGAGATCGATGCAACGGTTGGTAAACCGTTCACCGTTACAATATTTGAGATCTTTCGACTTGCGCTCGTATTGCCCTGATTGGCGATATTGCGAGAGACAACGGAAATCTGTGCCGAAGCCACAGATAATCCGGCAATCGCACCATCCAATGCAGCGCTGAGAGTCATGACTAGGTTTCACTTCCCTCGTTTACTTGCCGAGGTTGATTAGGACTTGGAGGAGCTGTGATCCAGTCGTAAACACCTTCGAATCAGCCTGATAATTGTTCTGTGCCGCGATCATCGACGTGAGTTCAGTCGCAAGATCGACGGTAGAAGCTTCCAGCGTGCTGGACTGGATCGTACCGAATCCGCCCGTCGAAGCTTTGCCGATTTGCGTAGCGCCGGACTGAATGCCCGGCTCGAACGCGTTCCCGGATATGACCGTCATCTTGTCCGGACTCGGGACGGTGGCCAAAGGAATATTGTAGACCGGCGCCGACGACCCATTCTGATAAGTCACGGACACCGTGCCATCTGTAGTAATGTTGACACCCGATACTTGGCTCGGTGCGTTACCATTCGTACTCGCCGTCAACACCGTATAGCTCGTCGCCAATTGGGTCGTCTGCGACATATCCAGAGTCATCGATTTTCCGTTTGGGACCGTAAAGGTGAGCGGAGCGGTGGGACTCACCAGCGCGCCCGTTGTCGGACTAAAGGCCAAGGTCGTGTTGCCGTTGTTAAGCGGCGTATCGGCGACGCCGCCGCTCATATAAGGGAAGCCGCCATTGGTTGCGTCGGCTGCATTGTAGACAGCGACGTCCCATTGGGAATTGCCATTGG
Source organism: uncultured Alphaproteobacteria bacterium (assembly GCA_963839435.1). Lineage (GTDB taxonomy): Bacteria > Pseudomonadota > Alphaproteobacteria > Rhizobiales > Rhodomicrobiaceae > Rhodomicrobium. The sequence goes on along the minus strand of CAWIVD010000012.1, from coordinate 78,827 downwards.
GATCGGTGGTGCCCATGTTCGTCAGATAGACATCAAGCGTTACCTGATTTCCAAGGTTATCGTAGCTCACGAGGGACGTTTTATGCCCGGGCGTGGCAGTGGCGGCGTTTGCCGAGGGCAAGTTTGCAGCAGCCACGGCTGTATCAGTCGACGGCACGTTGACGTAAAGTTTCCCTGAGGTCGTGGGGGTCGCCTGCAGCGCTATGGCATTCAGGTTCACCGGAACGAGCCCCGAATATCCGTTAGCGACGCCGCTGCTGCCCGTGGGATACCCCAGCAGCTTGAAACCATCTGCATTCACAAGAGTGCCGGTGCTATCCTTCGTGAAGGAGCCGACGCGCGTCAAAACTGGCTGACCGCTCGGGCCCTGCACGATAAAGTAGCCGTTCCCTTGGATCGCAAGATCGGTGGCGCTCGTTGTAGAATTGAGCGCTCCTTGCCCGTCGACCGAGATCTGTGGATGCACAACGACGCTCCCAGACTGGTAGTCCGCAGTCAACCCGGTGCTCAGCACCAGGGACGAAAACTCTGTCGACGCTTCCTTGTAGCCCGTGGTGCTGACATTGGCGATGTTATCGCTTATCGCGTTCAACCACGCGGATTGAGCGGACATGCCCGATGTGCTCGTCGTCAGCAAACTGTATAAGCCCATGGCCAGCCTCAAGCGTTTTGACTTTGTCGGTCGTGGTTAACGCATCAGCCTTGCGCCGGACTGGCGAGCAATCTTCAGCGAAACCTTTGGGCCATTCTACACGGAAGAAATTCCAGGGCGGTTGACGTAATAAATTGAAATTTCGTTGAATTATTGGTTTGATAATTACCTCTTAGACTTCACGTCTCAGAGAGTTGTGATCTGGTCGATTTGGCTAAGCTCTCCCTATAATGCAGGAGACTCGGGAAGCAATCGCCTTGAGCGGAACGACTTCGCACGCCCCTCCCGCATCGATCAGAGACTTGGGCATTCCGAAGACCGTGCAACTCAAAGCGTCTTGCGCAATGGTCCATCCCCCGGTGGTCCTCAGCCTTGTAAATTCCCTCGCTCCGTCACGCCCCAGCCCCGTAAGCATGATGCCGAGCACGCTGCCGTTATAGGATTCGCGAACGCTTGCCGTCAGCACGTCGACACTCGGCTGATAAATGCTCCCTCCTCCCGCATCGTGACGGACCGATAGCAAACCTTCACCGGCTCTCATTTGGTGGCCGCCCGGCGCGATATAGACAACTCCGTTTTCAATCGAATCGCCGTCATTGGCTTCGACGACGCTGTGGCCGCTCTGACCTTGAAGACGCCTGGCCAGAGCAGCCGTAAAGGGCCGGGGCATATGCTGGGCGATAAAGACCGGGACCGGCAATGGGTTCGCGAGATGCGTAAAGAGCTCGGCAAGAGCCTGGGGGCCGCCCGTACTGCTTCCAATGACTATAGCTTTCGCAACAAAGCCTTTGGGCAGCGCAATCGCCTCAGCGGGGGCTTGCTGCACCTGCGGGTGTGTACCTCCCTTCAGGCGCGCGCGCCTGACGCTCGCAGCCGCGATAAGCTTCTCATGGAGAAGCGACGTGCATCGGGTCTTCGGGATGAAGTCGATGGCGCCGAGCGACAAGGCTTCCAGCGTTGTTTTTGCACCCGCCTCGGTTGACGAACTGACCATAATAACGGCTGCGGAGGATTTCGTCGCGAGCTCTTGCAAGGCATCGAGCCCCCCCTGCACCGGCATCTCGACATCGAGCGTTATAACGTCTGGCTGCAGGTCCAGCGCTTTTTCAACGCCCTCCCGTCCGTCGCAGGCGGTCCCGACAACGATAAAGCGCGGGTCGGAGCAAATTTCTCGGGATAGCGCATTGCGCATGAATGCCGAGTTCGTCGACCACAAGAACCCGGATGCGCTCAGTCAAGATTATGGCTCCTGAAGTTGCCATCAAAGATCTTGAACCTTTCCTGAAACGCTTTTGTGAAGCTTACGCAAAAGAAATGTGCGGCCGCCGCTTACGATCCGTACATCGCATGGCAGGGCTTAAGGTTCGTTAAAGCAGCGGATGCTCTACTCGAACGAGAGCCAATTTCGCGGTGATTCCAGGCTTCTGGTGGTCCGATTCCGGCATTTGCATCCGCATGCAGCAACTCGAGAGCGAATGTCGGAATCAAAAGAACCACCTGTAACTTTCTGGTGCCAGCGAGGTCGACGCAAGTCGAATTGCTGACGCTGCGCCCGAAGCGGCCGCCACTGGAGCAGCCCGCATCCATCTGGACGCGGATAAGCTGCTCTAGCACTATAGAATTGATCATCTTTTCCGTCTCTGATCGAGTTCGATCAGAGGCGGGTTGATCCAGGTTGAGCATGACAGAAACGCAAATCGTCGCACCGAGCGCGCAACGAAAACTGACGGGCACAGAGAAAGCTGCGGCTTTACTGTTAGCGGTCGGCAAGGAGAATGCGTCCAAAATTCTCTCCCAGCTCGACGACGAGGAGATCCGCGCGATCGCGCGCTCGGCCTCAGACCTCGGCTCCGTCCCGCAAGCGATCCTGGACAGCGTCGCCGATGAATTCGTGATCAAGGTGACTGTCGACGGGGGGCTGAGAGGCTCCTCCGAACAGGTGGAGCGGATGCTGTCGGAGATAATGCCTGCGCAGCAGGTCAGGCAGATCATGGCGGATGTCCGCGCCAGGATGAACGAAGCCGTCTGGCCCCGCCTGGTCGAACTGCCTGCTCATCTTCTGGCTCAGTTCCTGAACAAGGAGCATCCCCAAGTCATTACCTATGTCTTATCAAAAGCGTCCGCATCGCTTTCAGCCGAAGTCGTGGCTTTGTTTCCGAACCACACGCGAAATGAAGTGATGAGGCGGATGCTTACCAATAAACTCGTCACGCAACAGTCTCTTCGCCTTCTGGAGCAGGTCTTGCGGGACGAACTCCTCTTGAAAGTCGCGAAGACAACCGGTCAGGACACTCACGAGCGTGTCGCGAAAATCGTGAACAAGCTTAGTAAGAAAGAGATGGAGGAGGTGCTCGATAGCATCGGGGCAACCCGGCCGAAGGCCGCCGAAACGGTTCGTGGGCTGCTCTTCACCTTCGATGACATCAGAAAACTGCCCCCAAGAACAAGGGTCGCTCTTTTCGAGAGCATCGAGGCGGAAAAACTGGTTCCCGCGCTCAACGGCGCGGACGATGAAATGAAAGAGTTCATACTGTCGTCCGTGCCATCGCGGACACGCCGGGTTATCGAACAAGACTTGGCCGCCGCTCCGCCCATGACTGATAAAGAGGTCGAAAAGGCCCGCCGGGAAATTGCCGATTTCGCCCTCCAGCTCGCCGATCAGGGCACCATCAGCCTCGCTTTCGCGGAAGCAGACGAATAAACCTCCGGAGGACTCGTGATCCACGAATTGAAAAAAAACGAGACCGTCGGGATTACCGAAAAGCTGAAGGAGATCGCTAAACTATCGCTCGACCGGCTACCTGTCTTAAACTCCATCTTCGAAAAGATGACGGTCGCATGCGTGGAGCGCTTCCGGGATTACTGCTCGCCCGCTTTCACGGCCTTCGTCAATCAGATTGCCTCAGGAGACTCCTGGGACCTTCTGGAGGCGAGTGCGGATAGTGTCGCCGTGATCTTCTACTGCCGTGAATGGGATGCGAGAATTCTGCTGGGGCTGGAGCGCCGCCTCGTCTTCGCAATCCTGGAAGCGATGTTCGGCGGCGATGGAAGTGAACAACCCTTCGACGGGACGCGCCCCTTCTCGGCTCTTGAGATGCGAGTTGGGCGGCTCGTTTGCGAATTCGCCGCGAAAGCTTTGGAAGCAGCCTTCGGTACGGTTTGCGAAATTTCTCTCGTTTACGAGCGAACCGAAACAGCACTGGAGTTCACGACGCTCGGCCAGAACAGCATGATCATGATCGAGGCGAAGATCCTCTTTCAAGTCCTGGATCAGGGCGGCGTCATGTTTGTGCTCATTCCTCAAAATAGCATGAACCCCATCCGCCAGAAACTGGAGCGCGAACGCAAGCCCGTGCCCTCGTCCTACGATCCGCGATGGACGAATGCCCTGACCAGCCGCGTTTCCAGGGCGGAGGTTATTTTAAATGCCGTGATTGAGGGCAAGAACGTCGAGCTGGACGACATTGTTCGGTTGGAAGTTGGCAACACGCTCGAGCTAAGCGGCACCGATCAAAACATCATTCTCGAATGTGAGGGCGACCGCCTGTTTCGCGGCCGTCTCGGTCAGGCCCGCGGCAACTTTACGATAACGGTCGATGCACCGCTCAACGAAGATTTATTTCTGGAACTTCTTGATGGAATTCAGACTGACTCTTAGCGGAAACGGTCATTAACACCGGTACGAGATGCAAATCCAGGAACAACCGAAGCGGCTGCCCGTGCAAACCGATGACCTTCAACTGAAGCCCTTTCAAGCCCAGCCGCCTGGTTAGGGACGCGACCGCGCCCGCGCCATGGCTATCCACGAATTCGACACGAGAGAGGTCAAGAATCACGTCTTCTTTCGCTTCCGAGAGCCAATCGACGTTGGCCCAGATATCCTGGACGAAGCTTTCGTTGAGGTCTCCGTCTGGAACGCACTTGTGAAACATCCGCTACGCCACCTGAAGGACAAACCCACTCAATTCCGCGTGATAATCTCAGTTTGGCATAAGGCCGTGGAGCCGGAGTTAGCACACCAGCCGAAGCTTGAAGTAATTTGTTGGCAAGGGTGCTTAACAACTCTCAAAGGCGCACACGTTCGGACGGTTGTTAGCGCTGGCAGCGCATGGAGCTTATCGCTACATCGATCATGTGATTAGCCGCCGCCATTTCACAGGTGGCGGTGGAATCCTCGGTATCGTTATAGCGATCCGGGTGGCTGCAACGCGCAAAGCGTCGTCTCAGGCCGCGAAGCTCAGCGATCGATGTGGCCCCAAGTATCTGCTCCTTGAGCTCCGCAAGGGAGAGGGGGGCCGGCACGGGTGCGCTGACTATTGTCTCTTCATAGTAGGGAGAGGCGCGCGCTGCACTTCTTGCCATGGCTGCGCCCAGCGAAAGCATGACTTCGGCCACCTTGGTGGAAACTCGGAAAGCGGGCTTATCCAGCTCAGGGTACCCCCCGTTTTCCGAAAGCCTGCCCAAGACCGCACTGAAATTCTCTATCGACATAACAGACCCAATCCTGGGTGTAATCACATGCCCATTTTCGGCCAGCCCCTGATATCGGGAGCCGAAAAACCAACCCCACAAGTGTTTTTGTCTACACCTCAAGGCGGCCTAAACATCTGCCGGACCATGACACACACTCAAATACGCTACACATACTAAATCTACACTTAACAAAGCCTGAGAGAATAACAAATTGCTAGGGTAGTTAATAAGAGAAACTTGATTAGTACTCTCACTTACAGAGCTTAATTTACTCAAATTGAAAATGGAGCATAAGGGGTGCTTTCCCTTTCAACGTCGATTTCAGTCTTGCCGTTGCGGCGGGTTTAGTTCTTAAGTCCAAGGTGCCTTGATAAAGCGCGCAGGAGGGATTTCCTGTGCGGAAGCTTAAGACCCCTTCATTGGCAGGAAACGGAAAAAACCTAAATGCAGGCCAATCTCACGCTTCGGATGACCGGCCCCCTTGTTGTGGCCGCACTCCTCGCATCCCCAGCGCTTGTGATGGCGCATGGCCCCAGCCGTCAGAAACTCATCGAGTTCCGTCGAAATCAACGCTCCGGCCGAAAAGGTCTGGGCAAAGATCGGCAATTTCCAGGATATGTCCTGGCATCCCGCGATCGAGAAGACGGAGGGCCAGGGCGGCAACGAAAAGGGCGCCACGCGGAAGCTGACCTTGAAGGGCGGCGGCGTGATCGAGGAATCCCTCGAAAAACATGACAACGCGAAGATGTCCTACAACTACCGGATCACGACTGTCGATGTGAAGGTCCTGCCGGTCACGAACTATTCCTCCTGGCTGACGGTCGAACCGGGAGATGGCGGTAAGAGCAAGGTGGAGTGGAAGGGCGCCTTCTACCGCGGCTATCCGAACAACGATCCCCCAGCCGACCTTAACGACGAAGCCGCGATCAAGGCTGTCACGGGCGTCTACAGGGCCGGGCTTGATGCGTTGAAGAAATCGCTGGAAGCTGGCGGTTCGTGAGTTTGAAGACGTTAACCCGCCTCCTCATGGGAAGCTTCATCTGCGGTGCCATCTTCGCCGCGCCAGTTGCCTTCGCGGGCGAGGAAGCGTTCGTCACAAACCAGAATGACGACACTGTCGCCGTCGTTGATCTGGATCGCATGACAGTTGCGGCGAAGCTGGCGATTCCCGGCAATCCCGTGGGCGTGGCCGTATCACGCGACGGAAGCCGGGTCTATGTTACAAGTTCGGAAGGCAAGACGCTTTCCATCATCGACGCCGCCGAGCGCAAGGTTGTGAATGTCATTCACCTCAAAGGCGGCCCCTTTGGCGTAGCAGTGCATCCCTCGGGGCGGCCGGTCTATGTCACGGACTGGTTCGAGCACCGCATTTGGGTCATCTCGCCCGAAACCGGCGAAGTTACGGCCGAGGTCACCGTCGGAAACTCGCCTTCTGGCATCGCTGTGACCGCAGACGGAAGCACCATTGTGACCGCCGACCGCGACAGCGATCGGCTCTCGTTCATCGATGCGGAAACTTTACAGGTCAAAAGAACGGCCAAAGTAGGCTCCAGGCCGTTCGGCGTGACGGTCGACGACAAGGGGAGCCGCGCCTTCACTGCGAACGTCGGAAGCAACTCGGTCTCGGTGGTTGACATCGCAAGCGGGACGGTTCTGGCCGAAGTGAAAACCGGCGAGCGCCCTTACGCCGTAGCTCTCGCCTCCGGGAAAGCCTTCGTCACAAATCAATATGAAGGCACCCTCTCGGTGTTCGACGCCGACACCTACAAGGCCGCGAGCGAGATCGAGGTTGCCGAATACCCGGAGGGCATCGCGGCGAGCGCTGACGGCAGATTTGTCTACGTCGCCAACTGGTTCGACAACAAGTTCATGAAGATCGATGCGGCTTCAAACCGGGTTGTCGGCAAGGTCGAAACGGGGAACGGGCCGAGAGCGTTCGGAGCTTTCATTCGCCAAAAGCCGTAAGAGTTTTATCTGGTGTGCGCGTTGCCCAGTCATCATATGTGATGCAAACCACCATAACTCACGACGCCTTAAAACTACTTATATTTTTACTTACCCTCACTTTACAAAACGAAACCAATTTTAACCAGTCGTAAACGCTAGGGATTTCGCCTGGCTCGGGAAACTCCAATGGACGATATGAGACGAACGCTCCGACGGTTGGTGTGAAAAGATGCCCCCGCAACGGGATCGTGATGGACATTAACGCAACACACCAGATCGCGCGCATTTTTCTTGCTTTGGCGCTCTTTCTGCTTGTATCGCACGCGCGCGCTCTCGCCCCCTCTGAAGGCCCGCTTCCGGTTAGGCAGATTGCCCCGGGCGTCTACGTCGTCGAGGGAGCCGTCGCGCTCATGTCGAGCGCAAACGATGGCGCGATTGCGAATATCGGATTTATCGTGGGCGAGAACGCTGTCGCGGTCGTCGACACAGGCGGCAGCGTTCGGGAAGGACAGCGCCTTGGCGAAGCCATCCGATCAGTTACGGATAAGCCCATCCGCTACGTCATCAACACGCATATGCACCCCGATCACATTTTCGGGAACGCCGCCTTCGAGAAGGAAGGCGTCATCTTTACCGGACACAAGAATTTGCCAAGGGCGCTTGCTTCGCATGGCCGGAATTACCTCGATAAATTCCGTCAGTTCCTTGGCGAGGCCTTGATTGCGGACGTCAAAATCATCCCGCCCAGCCTCCTTGTCACCGACGAAATGAGCCTTGACCTCGGAAACCGTCTCCTTACGCTGAGAGCGTGGCCGACGGCGCATACGGACAACGATCTGACGGTCTTTGATAACACCACCGGCGTTCTTTTTGCGGGCGATCTTGTCATGCTTCAGCACATCCCAGTCGTCGACGGCAGCATCCGGGGCTGGCTTTCGGCGCTGAACAGCCTCGCGAGCATAAAGGCCGCAGTGGTCGTTCCGGGACACGGTCGGGTGACGACAAACTGGCCGGGCGCGCTCAATGAGGACGAGAGCTATCTCAGACGGCTCGCGGGCGACATTCGTGGGCTTATGGCGAAGGGCGCGCCAATATCCCAGGCTGCTTCAGCGGCTCAATCCGAGAAAGAGAAGTGGGCGCTCTTCGACGAATATAACACTCGCAACGCCACTGCCGCGTTCGCAGAGCTTGAATGGGAGTGAGACAAGAAATGTCCAGGGTAAATATCTGGCTGGGAAGGCTTGCGGCGGGACTGGCGGTTGCGGCCTTTCTCAGCGCGCCAACCTTGGTTCGTGCTCAAAGCGCAGAACAGGTGGACCAGCCATCTGAAAAAACGTGGACGGAAATCAAAGACAACATTTTCAATGGCGTGACGCTTGAAGACGGGACCGGCCTTGTCTCGCTGGAAACGCCTCTTCGCGCGGAAGATGCGGCCATTGTGCCGGTCTCCATGAAGGTGACGCTACCCGAAGGCGATCCCCGAACTGTGAAGCGCTTCACGCTGGTCATCGACGAGAACCCGGCGCCGCTCGCGGGTACTTTCGACATCGGGCCGTCTTCCGGCGTAACAGCGATCTCCACCAGGGTCCGCGTAAACTCCTACACCTACGTTCACGCCGCAGCCGAGTTGAGCGACGGAAAGACCTACGTCGTGAAGAACTATGTCAAGGCATCCGGTGGCTGTTCCGCGCCAGCCTCCAAGGATGAGGATGAGGTCGCAGCCAATACCGGGGCTCTCAAGTTCAAGCAGTTTTCCGAACCCGGCGGAACGGGGGCAAGAACGCACGAGGCCCAGATCATGATCCGCCATCCGAATTACTCGGGGATGCAGATGGATCAGGTCACGCGGTACTATATCCCGGCAAATTTCGTGGAGGAGCTGAAGGTCTGGCAAGGCGATAGCCTCGTTTTCACGATGAGCGGCGCCATCTCCATATCGGAGGATCCGAATATCCGTTTCACCTACCTCTCAAATGGAGCCGACCACTTCCGCGCCGAGGCGCGCGACACGAAGGGCAGGGTCTTCAAGGCTGAGTGGCCGGTCGAATCTGGCGCGATGTAATCGCTCTGCTGAATGCGAGGTGGGTGCCCCTTCACGTTGAAAGAGGGGGAAGCGCGGTATAAAATCCTTTTAGATCAATAACAAAACTGCTTGTGGAAGCGTCATAAGAGGAGGTTGAATTGAAATCACGCGCCGCGGTTGCTTTTGAGGCGAAAAAGCCGCTTGAAATCGTCGAGGTCGATCTGGAAGGGCCGAAGGCGGGCGAAGTGCTCGTCGAGATCAAGGCCACAGGCATCTGTCATACCGACGCCTACACACTGGACGGGTTCGACAGCGAGGGCATCTTCCCATCCATCCTTGGTCATGAAGGAGCAGGCATCGTCCGCGAGGTTGGAGCAGGCGTCACCAGCGTGAAGCCCGGCGACCACGTCATTCCGCTGTACACGCCGGAATGCCGTCAATGCAAATCCTGCCTCAGCCGCAAGACCAACCTCTGCACCGCGATCCGCGCCACGCAGGGCAAGGGGCTGATGCCTGACGGCACGAGCCGTTTCTCCTACAAGGGGCAGACGATCTACCACTATATGGGCTGTTCGACCTTCTCGAACTTCACGGTTCTGCCCGAGATCGCGGTGGCGAAAATCCGAGAGGACGCGCCCTTCGAATCCTCCTGCTATATCGGCTGCGGCGTCACCACGGGCGTCGGCTCGGTTGTCTTCTCCGCCAAGGTCGAGCCGGGCGCCAACTGCGTGGTGTTCGGGCTCGGCGGCATCGGCCTCAACGTGATCCAGGGGCTGAAGATGGTGGGCGCCGACAAGATCATCGGCGTCGACATCAACCCGGACAAGGAAGAGTGGGGCCGCCGCTTCGGCATGACTCATTTCGTCAACCCGAAAAACGTCCAGGGCGATATCGTCGCGCATCTCGTAGAACTCACCGGCGGCGGGGCGGACTACACCTTCGACTGCACCGGTAACGTCAACGTCATGCGGCAGGCGCTCGAGTGCTGCCATCGCGGCTGGGGCCAGAGCATCATTATCGGCGTCGCAGAAGCGGGCAAGGAGATCTCGACAAGGCCGTTCCAGCTCGTGACGGGCCGCGTTTGGAAGGGCTCCGCATTCGGGGGCGCCCGAGGGCGCACGGATACGCCGCGGATGGTCGACTGGTATATGGAGAAGAAGATCGAGATCGATCCAATGATCACGCACAAGATGCCGCTCGAGCGGATCAACGAGGCGTTCGATCTGATGCATCAGGGCAAGAGCATCCGCTCTGTCGTGGTTTTCTGAGCGTAAGCCTCGGCTTGTACTAATCAATTGGCCGGGCGCGACCCGGCCAATTTCGCATCTGCGGATAGCTTCAGGCCGCCTTCAGGACCCCCGAAGCCTTGGCGACATGGGTCGCGATGGCATCCATCAGCGGCGGAGACAGACAGTCATAGGGCTCAAGGCCGAGTTCCTTCAACCTGCTGCGCACAGCGCCCATCTGCGCCGGGTCTGTTCCGGATTCGATGATCGAGGAAACGAATGCCGCAAATTGAGGCTCGGACCAGCCCTGCTGCGGCGACAACTCGGTATGGATGAAGTCCAATCCATAGAACGGATGCTTCGTATTCTCGATGCGGCCGTACATGTGAACGCCGCAGCCGGTGCAGGCGTGGCGCTGGATGGCGGCGGCAGGATCGACGATCTGCAGCTTGTCGCCATTCGCCGTCACTTTGACCTTATCGCGAGGGACCACGGCAATAACTGAGAACTGATATCCCGCAGGCTTCCAGCACTTCGTGCAACCGCAGGCGTGATTGTGAGCTGTCTGCGAACCCACCTCCACCTTAACGGGTTTGTCCTTGCATTTGCAGACGAGGGTGCCGCCCGCAAAGTCCGACCGGCCTTGCTTCACTCCGTTATCCACGGTGGGGTGGATGCGGATGTTGCTGGGCCTGATGGTTTTCCTCTCCGGTTCCGATTCTTTTTTACGCCAAAACATCTTTTTTCCTTGGCCATTGGAGTTGAACGTTTTGCTCTTTGAGCATACTGCAACTCACAGCGCCGACGAGTCAGCGCCGCTCGGGCTCTCGCGATAAAAATCGTTCCGCCCGCGCCCCATTGTAGTCTTATCTCGGGCGAATTGATATATGGTCCCGCGAGATAAGGTTTTCTGCTTTGGCTTCAGGTAACCAGCGTTCGAACAGGAATTGGAATATTCAGATCATCGAAGGTGAAATGAAAATGCTCAGAGTTTTCTTGGTTCTCGCAACCATATTCGTCTTGTCGAATGTTTCGAATGCGGCGGAAGGAAAAGGCATCCGCTTCTGGAATCTGACGGCGGCGACGATCACAAGCCTGCAACTCTCGCCCGCAGGAAAAAAGGAATGGGGTCCAAACCAAACCGAAAACGACAAGGACCGCAGCGTCGATCATGACGAGCGCCTCAAGATCACGGGCATCGAACCCGGCGTCTATGACGTAAAGTTTCGCGATAACCTCCACCGCGAATGCGTGATCAAGAACATCGACATTAAAACCGACGGGATCTTCTCAATCGAGGAGAAAAAGCTCGTGGGCTTCTGTCAGATGTTCTAAGCCGCCCACAGCGCGCTCATCCTTCGAGACGGAGCTGCGCCTCCTCAGGATGAGGTCGAGTGTTTTCGGCGAGTTCGTCTCATGGTGAACCTGTCGAACCATGGGCAGCATCGTTTTTCAGTGGGCTAGCGGCTCAGCTTGGCTGCGTGCCAGCGCAAGTGATCTTCGATGAAGGTCGCGATAAAGAAATAGGAGTGGTCGTAGCCCCCCTGGAGCCGCAGCGTGAGCGGGATTCCCAGCCTTCTCGCAGGCCTCCTGCAGGAGTTCAGGCTTCAACTGCGTATGCAGAAAACCATCCCCCAGCCCCTGATCAACGAGAAGATCGTTCAGTCTCGCGCCGCCCTCGATCAGAGCGCAGGCATCGTAGTTTTTCCAGGCGTCGTGATCGTTGCCGAGATAGCCGCCGAGCGCCTTTTCGCCCCAAGGGCACCGCATCGGCGATGAGATCGGCGCCAAAGCGGAGACGGCTTTGAACCGGCCCGGATTCCGCAACGCGATGGTGAGCGCTCCATGGCCGCCCATCGAGTGCCCCAATATGCTTTGCCTCGACATGTCGGCCGGAAGCCCGGCCTCGACGAGTGCGGGCAATTCCTTCTCGATGTAGGATTTCATGCGGTAATTGCGGGACCACGGCTCGACTGTCGCATCCACGTAAAATCCTGCACCGAGACCGAAATCATAGGCGTTGTTCGGATCGCCGGGAACGCCCTCGCCGCGCGGGCTTGTGTCGGGCGCAATGACAAGAAGACCAAGTTCGGAGGCGACGCGTTGCGCACCGGCTTTTACGGTGAAGTTCTCCTCGGTGCAGGTCAAGCCGGAGAGCCACCAGACAACCGGCACGCGGCTGCCTTGCTGAGCCTGAGGCGGCACATAGGCCGAGAAGCGCATCGGCGTGCGCGTCTCGCTGGAGTTGTGGCCATATACGAATTGCGTTCCGTTAAAATTGCGCGACTGCGAGACGATCTCCAACTGGCTCAAAGCCTTCTCCTCTCTCCAGCTAACTCAAAAACACAACGCGTCAAATCGGCGCGAGGTCTCAATCGATCCCTCGCGCCGATCCAATTAGAAAACCTTTTTATCCCTGTTAGACCCAGGGCAGCGGAAATCGTGAGCTTAGCGCCCGCAGTTCCGGCGAGCTTGAACGTCAAGCTCGGAGGGCAGATAACGGGTTACTTCGAAGCCGGCATCCACCGTCGCCGCGACGGGTTTTGTCCATACTTTCATGGCTTTCCTCCTGGTGTTGGAAATCCGCCGGATAGGGGGATCTCATCATAAAATATAGTGTGCCAGGGGTGGGAGAGCAATTTAGCAATTCTAATTACCAGGCCCGCTCCTTCTTATCGCCGGGCATTCACTTTTTCTGAATGCAACCGACAATATAAACAAATATGATTTAATCGCATAGCTGATGGGCCCCGGGGACGATTGCTGAGTGTGCCGCAACATAATATGCTGCAATGCAACATAAGGCTCTACCCGTATTAGCTGAGCGGGGAAGCCAGTAAAATGACCTGTTTTGCTCGGCTGTCGAAAGGACCCATTATGAGCCGTCTTGCCATAGCCATAGCCGCCGTAGCTTTCATCCCTCTCGCTGCCTCGGCGCAGGATGCAACTCTTCATGCAGATTACACCGCTTCCGTGGCCACTTACAAGCCAATCCAGGGGTTCAGCCACGTCGTCGGATCGAGGCATTTCGTCGGCTACTTCGTGACGGCGAAGGATGGTTGCGCGGTTACAGTCATCAACGCCACCGTTGGCGACGATCGCCTGATCGAGACGCCCCGGCGTCAGAAGATCGCTATTCCGGCTGGAGGGCGCACCGAGGTCCAGGCCGACCACGGCAAGGCTCTGGGTATCGGCTGCACGGCTGATGCCGACGCGATCAAGGTCGTGGCTCTCGAGCCTCGCACCAAGAGTTCGGCCAGCCGCTGAACCAGACGCGTCAACGGAACGCCGCCGTCGTCATCCCGGAAGGGCGGAGCCCTATCCGGGATCGTTACACATCAAAACGCCTCCATTTTTGCGATCCCGGGCTCGCGCTGCGATTGGCCGGGATGAATTTCGCCTTGGACTGAAGCCTCGCGGCTTGAACTCTCGCTCGCCGATCAACATGTTTCGGCTGCAGCAGCTCAAAGACCGCGAGGATTTCGTGCCCCTGCACAACCCGACCCTTTTCATCGGCGGACGCTCATGAGCGCCAGCGCAGACGTGCTGGTTCCGGCGTCCGGCTTCTCGCTCTCGCAATATTTTATTTGCTTCAAAGGCATCGTCTGGCGCGAAGGCCTTCGGTTCCTGCACCAGCGCGAACGCTTCGTCTCGGCGCTCGTGAGGCCGCTTGTGTGGCTTTTCATCTTCGCGGCGGGCTTCCGTCAGGTGCTCGGGATTTCGATCATCCCGCCTTACGAGACCTATGTGCTCTACGAGGTCTACATCACGCCCGGCCTCCTGGCGATGATCCAGCTTTTCAACGGCATGCAATCCTCCCTCTCCATGGTCTATGACCGGGAGACGGGCAACATGCGCACGCTGCTCGTCAGCCCCTTCCCGCGCTGGTTTCTGCTCTCGTCCAAGCTCATCGCCGGAACGTTCGTCTCAATCCTTCAGGTCTACGCCTTTCTGGCGGTGGCCTATTTCTGGGAAATCGAGCCCCCTCATATCGGCTATCTGACCGTGCTCCCGGCGCTCATCCTGTCGGGCTTGATGTTCGGGTCGCTCGGAATGCTGCTATCGTCGATCATAAAGCAGCTGGAGAACTTCGCCGGCGTGATGAACTTCGTCATTTTCCCGATGTTCTTTGCGTCATCCGCGCTTTACCCCTTGTGGCGCGTGAAGGAATCCAGCCCCTTCCTGTACCAGGTTTGCAACGTCAATCCCTTCACTCACGCAGTCGAGTTGATCCGGTTTGCGCTCTACGCAAAGATCGATTGGCTATCCTTGATCGTTGTTTCTGGATGTACAATTGTTTTCATGGTCAGCGCCGTTCTAGCCTATGATCCGTCCCGGGGGCTGACCGCTCTGAAGGGACAAACACGAGCCGCAGCATGAAACGCGCCCTTGCCATTCTCAGCAGAGTTTTCCGAGTGCGCCAACAGATCGCGTCTGCCGTCATGCCGGAAGGTCATTTTTGCGATCCCGGCTCGCGCTCCGCCTGGGCGGGACGACGATCCGTTGGAGAGATATTCGGCGTTTGGCTGGCTGTTCTTGCCTTGCTTGGCTCGGTCATGCCCTCCATGGCGCTCGATAAGCGCTACCCCGATTGGCCGTGCAAGCAGCTGAAGGTTCCGGTGCTCTCGCCCGCAGCCATATGGTCCGGCCCTCCTATCGACACTGTCGGAAATGCCTGGGAAGAGGCGCCTGGGCTTCCGGATCTGGTCGCACGCCTTGCTGCGCGCCGCACGCCGATGGCGGAGGCCGAAAAAGAGATCGCGGATTACTTGACAGGGACAGCCCAGGAAAAGCAGGAGAAGGCAAAGCTCCTGTTCGCAGGGTTGCTGGAAACCCTGAATATCCAGCGCACGCAGGTGATGAACGGCCTTGAGCGCGCCTATCGCAAGCAGAAGGAGTTCGCGGAGACGATCCGCGGGGAAACGGACAAGATCCGGCAGCCGCAAGATTCTTCGAGTCAGGATCAGGCGCAGATCGAAGAGCTCGGCCGTCAGATCGAATGGGGGACACGCATCTTCGAGGACCGGCGCAAGACGATGAGCTTTGCGTGCGAGGTCCCGATAGAGATCGAGCAGCGCCTTTTTGCGCTCAGCCGCGCCATCCAAGGCGGGCTGGGCTAATTTCGCGGCCGTCATCCCGGGACTTGATGACCCAGATGTTTCCGCTAGCAAAAGAAGCCATGAAAACATTGGCGAATTTTCGCTCCAATGTCATGGCCGGGCTTGACCCGGCCATCCAATGATAAGCTGAAATACCTTGTGTTTTTTCTGGATGGCCGCCTCCAAGGGCGGCCATGACGACGGAATTGGCGGAAACATCCGGGTAGTCCCCGAAAGGCGAAGCCTTATCCTGGATTGTAACAGGTTCAAGCGCTTATCTTTTCAGGATCCCGGCTCGCGCTTCGCTCAGCTTTGGGGCCGAGGAGCTGGCTTGATTGGCTCGACAGGAAGACCCGCCGCCATCCATCCGTCCGTGCCCTCGGGATACCAGGCTATGCGAGGGTAGCCGAGGCTTAACGCACGCTTCGCCGCGTTCCACGACATCCAGCAATCCTTGAGACAATAGAACACGAGCATCTTGCTTCGGTCTGGTCCAGCGGCTCGATCAAGGTTGATGCGAAGATACTCCTCCATCGCCGGATTGAGTGCGCCGTAGCCGGTGTCGGGGAGCCATATGCTACCTGGAATGTCCGATCGCGACTTGTCCCGCCACACCGTGCCCTCAGGCAAATTGGCCGGGCGCGGTGCCTGGGCCACCACGTCAATAAAGACGGCCGTCCCGCCGTGCCAGAGCTCGGCTGCTTCGGCCGTGGTCAAAACTCTCGCGCCCGAGAGCGTCACGGGCGTTGGAGCGCGATAATCCTGCATGCGATAGGATTGCGGCTCCGGAGGGCTCGCGTCCTCCGCCTGGACAGGGCTCCAGGCAAAGACGAGACTCAGTCCGGCTGATGCCAGACGGCGCCTCATTCCTTGCTCAATGCCGCGGAGGTAATCGGCTGATCCTTTTCGTCGAGGAGCGGCACTCCGAAGCTTAAGAGGATCGCATCCATTTCGTGCTGGCTTTCCTGGATCATGCGGTTGAGGAGGCGCTTGAATTCCTGGTCGCTTGGACGTACGCCCATGCCGATGCGGTAGGCGAGACGCGGGCCGCCCTGCTCCTTCGTCAAGGGTGCGATGCTCAGTTTCGAATTCGCAGTCTTGGCATAGTAACCGGCGATCGGTCCCCACAAAATCCCGGCATCAATATCGCCCGCATCGAGATCCTTGATCATCGCCTGAGAGGTCGAGTTGAAGCGCGTGTCGATCGTCAAGGGATAGGATTTCGCTTTGGCCAAGAGCCCCTTCTTGGCCATGTACGTCGCCGGCGGGGTTCCGGCCACGATGCCGATCCGCTTTGTCTTCAGGATCGGATCATCCAGCGAGTTGACGCCATCGAGACCGCTGCCCGGCTTGAATATGAGCGCATAGGCCGTGCGGTAGTAAGGATTGGTGACCTGGGCAAAGTCACTTCCTTGAGGGAAACCCATGATGACGTCGCATTTATGCGCATTCAGCGTATTGCGGACGAAGCCTGGCGCGCCCGGATACCAGGCATAGGCAACCTTTTTATCAAGCTTCTTCGCGAAGACCTCCGCGAGCTTGTTTTCAAAACCTTCTCCAGCCTCATTCGAGAAGGGCAGGTTCCTTGGGTCGGCGCAAACTCGAAAGACATGCGGGTCGATAAGCTCAAGCGTTGAGGATGGTTCCTCCCCTTCCTCGGAATGCGCCACGCTCCAGCCCGCCACGGCGAGGCTTATCGAAAACAGCGAAGCGGCGGCGATTTTAGTTACTGACGTGATGCTCATGCTTACGCTTTCTGGATCAACCCGCCTTTAATCGGAGACATCGATTAAAGGATCGATTCTCTAATATTAGAGCAGCTTATCCGCGTCCACTTGGACACTGGCTGCTCTGGGGATCATCCCATGCACTCGGTCTCGGCCTTCTTGGCCGCGTCCGGCTTTTCCTCGTGCTTGGCCGGCCGTCCCCGGGGGATTGCATCATGGGATCGTGCGCGCAGATAGACGTAAATATCGTCGAGGTAACAGACGACGTTCTTGTTTTGCCCGAAGGAGGGCATGACATTATCTTGCGACGAACTGACATTCTGGCGGCCGGCAGCCACGATGCTCAGAAATTCGGGATAAGTGATCGTTTTGAGGGAGTTCTTAAGAGCCGGAGCATAGGTCGAGCCCTCGCCGTCCGGCCCATGGCAAACGTGGCACTCGGCGTGATAGCGCCGGAAGCCGGAAAACGTAGCCCAATCGACCGTCCCATCCGGCTGCACCTTGTATGTGGGGAAGCCCTCTTTATCGAGATACCGTCCATCCTTTTCGGAGGCCACACTTCTCGTTACCGAAGCACAAACCTCTACTTCACCAACGCACGTGTTGATACCGAAGCCAACTCATACATCAACGCGTCAACAACCATTCCAAAAACATACACAACCAACACCTTCACCGGAGCAAACACATTCAATCAAACCATCTCCGGCTCCATCACCGCAACGCCGCAACCGTCACCACCAACGCCAATCTCACCGGTGTCATTACTTCGGTCGGCAACACCACTTCATATGCTTCAACCGCCGCGCCGCACAGTTCTCGCAACAACACCGGAGCCACAGGCGCGCCATCATTCATCGCCACCAGCACACTCTTCTCTTGGAATGGCACCGTTCTCGGTGCGAGACACTTCGCCGACACTGACGACACCGGTCATTAACACGGCGGCGCATGTCGGTGGCACTTGGGTGGCCGATGCCACATGGACTTTGCCGGCTCACACCCTCGGTGGCGCCATCACCGGCAATGGTCAGAACATCACCGGTCTCGGCACTATCAATGGTCTAGCCATCACGGCCAACACCGGCACTATCACCACCGGCATTTGGAACGGCACAGCCATTGCCGACTCATACATTTCTTCCGCTTCAACCTGGAGTGGCAAGCAGGCCGCATACACCAATCTGACAACAATCGGTTCCTTGCCAATGCCACCGGCTGGTTGTACAACAACGGCTCTGGCACATTCGACATTCAACACCAACTGCCACAAACGTCGGTCTCGGCAATGTCACCAATGATACGCAAACCAAAGCGGCAATCGTTCCAAACACCGCGCCGTCTGCCGGTCAGATATTGCAGCAACGCAGGTGCACCGCATATGCTCCGGTATCACTGAGTGGAGATGCAACACTTTCATCAACCTCGTGGTCTAACAGTTTCAAAATACAATGGAGGTACGTCATTCGGTTCTCTGGCCGGATTGTCAGCCGCACCAGCCGCACACGACCGGCACAACACTTGCAAGCAATGTCGTGTCATCATCACTGACCAGTGTTGCACACTGACCGGACTGACTATGGGTGGAAACATTGCACTCGGTGGCAACAATATCACGGGTGGCGGTACCATCAACTCTGCAACGATCTCCGTGGTTCACTTTCCAGCACCGCAGTCAACGGTGTCACAACCGCAAACATCCTGACTGCTTCAAATGCAAACTTCGGCGTACCGTTCTACACATATTTCTCCGCTACCACAACTTCTGCGTTATCCGAAGGCACAAACCATACTTCACCAACGCACGTGTTGATACCGAAGCCAACTCATACATCAACGCGTCAACAACCATTCCAAAAACATACACAACCAACACCTTCACCGGAGCAAACACATTCAATCAAACCATCTCCGGCTTCATCACCGCAACGCCGCAACCGTCACCACCAACGCCAATCTCACCGGTGTCATTACTTCGGTCGGCAACACCACTTCATATGCTTCAACCGCCGCGCCGCACAGTTCTCGCAACAACACCGGAGCCACAGGCGCGCCATCATTCATCGCCACCAGCACACTCTTCTCTTGGAATGGCACCGGTCTCTCGGTGCGAGACACTTCGCCGACACTGACGACACCGTCATTAACACGCGCGCATGTCGGTGGCACTTGGTGGCCGATGCCACATGGACTTTGCCGCTCACACCCTCGTGCGCCATCACCGCAATGGTCAGAACATCACCGGTCTCGGCACTATCAATGGTCTAGCCATCACGGCCAACACCGGCACTATCACCACCGCATTTGGAACGGCACAGCCATTGCCGACTCATACATTTCTTCCGCTTCAACCTGGAGTGCAAGCAGGCCGCATACACCAATCTGACAACAATCGGTTCCTTGCGATGCCACCGCTGTTGTACAACAACGGCTCTGCAGATCGCATTCAACACCAACTGCCACAAACGTCGGTCTCGCAATGTCACCAATGATACGCAAACCAAAGCGGCAATCGTTCCAACACCGCGCCGTCTGCCGGTCAGATATTCACAACGCGACCGTCGGATCATCCGCTCCGTAGGCTGCAGCCATGCTTGCGAGCAGGCAGACAGCGACAAAGAGCCCGAAGGCCCTGACATTATCTTTCACGTGGCCCCTATTTATGCTTGGCGTAGCCGGTAACGGTCGGAACGGAGAAAGTCCCAGCGCGCCTTTCAGCGCGCTGGAGCATCATATGTTTCGAGATTAGCCGTTTGGCAAGGCGAACACTGTCAGCGTGCCGCCGAGCGCGGTGTAGTTCGAGAGCGCCGCATAGCCGCCCACCGCGCCCAGACCATCGGTCGGCTTGGTCAGGCCGGCCGCGAGACCGATGCCGGCCCAACCGCCGACGCCGGACAGCACCGCGACATACTGCCTGCCGTCGTGCTCATAGGTCATGACGTTGCCGATGATGCCCGACGGCGTCTTGAACTTGTAAAGCTCCTTGCCGGTCTTGGCGTCGACCGCCTTCAGATAGCCTTCAAGCGTGCCGTAGAAGACCACGTCGCCAGCGGTCGCCAGAGCGCCCGACCAGACCGAGAACTGCTCCGGATTCGACCAGACGATCTTGCCGGTCTTGCCGTCCCAGGCGATGAAGTTGCCCATGTTGGTCTCGCCCGGAGGCGGATACATGGACAGCGTCGCGCCGACGTAAGGCTGACCAGCCGTGTAGCTCACCTTGAACGGCTCGTAGTCCATGCAGACGTGGTTCGTCGGCACGTAGAACAGGTCCGGTCTTCGGCGAATAGGCCGCCGGCTGCTCGTCCTTCGAGCCGAGCGCCGCTGGGCAGACGCCCTTCGTGTTGACGTCCTCGCCGTTGGCTTCGGTCGAGTACTTCTTGACGCGGATCGGCTTGCCGTAGTCCGGGGAGGACTTGTCCATGTCGATGTTGGTGGCCCAGTTCACGGCCGGATCGTACTTCTCGGCGACGAGCAGCTCGCCGTTCGCGCGATCGAGCGTATAGCCGAAGCCGTTGCGGTCGAAATGCGTCAGCGTCTTCCGCTTCTTGCCGCCGATATCCATTTCGGCGAGGATCATCTCGTTGACGCCGTCATAGTCCCACTCGTCGTGGGGCGTCATCTGATAGACCCACTTGGCCATGCCGGTGTCGACGTCGCGCGCCCAGATCGTCATCGACCACGTTGTCGCCGGGCCGCTGCGTCGGGTTCCAGGTCGAGGGATTGCCCGAACCGTAATACATGAGGTTGAGTTCGGGATCGTAGGAGTACCAGCCCCAGGTGTCGCCGCCGCCGATCTTCCACTGATCGCCTTCCCAGGTGTTCAGTGCTGGAATCCTTGCCGACCGGCTTGCCGAGCGACGTCGTCTTCTCGGGATCAATCAACGTGTCGGAATCGGGGCCCATGGAATAGCCGCGCCAGACGAGCTTGCCGTCCTTGATATTGTAGGCGGTCACGCAGCCGCGAACGCCGAACTCGCCGCCCGAAACACCGACGACAGACCTTGTCCTTGAAGACCATCGGAGCGGACGTGCCGGTCTGCGCCCTTGGATCGGATCGCCATCCTTCACCGACCAAACAACCTTGCCGGTCTTCGCGTCGAGCGCGACAAGCGTCGTGTCCGCCTGATGGAGAAAGATCTTGCCATCCGCATAGGCAAGCCGCGATTGACGGTGTCGCAGCACATCACGGGGATGACGGTCGGATCCTGCTTCGGCTCGTACTTCCAGAGGATCTTGCCGTCGTTGTTCAGATCGAGAGCGAACACCGTGTTCGGGAACGGCGCATGAAGATACATGACGTCCCCAATGACGAGGGGCGCGCCCTCATGACCGCGAAGGACGCCTGTCGAGAATGTCCAGGCCGGGCGCCAGCTTGGCGACGTTTGACGACGTGATTTGCGACAGTTTCGAATAGCGCTGGTTGGCGTAATTGCCGGCCGGCATCACCCAATGCTTCGCGTCCTGCTGCATCTTCACAAGGTCTTCGTTGGCGTATGCAGGCACGCCCACCCCCGCCACCGTCGCAGCCAGCGAAGCGGCAAGTAGCACCTTTTGCATAGATTACCTCCCAATTAGTCGTAGACGAGTACGGAACCTCCCTCCTGAAACAGGAGGAGCATTTCGCCGAGCCTTTAGTTTATTGTGATTGATTGGCGCCCAGCGGACGGGTCAGCCGGGCACTGACGGAAATTGGCTTACCTCCTCTTTAGAACGTCTCCAAGCGAGGCGCGTTAATATATTGGTTCCGCTTGAAGAGAAGCGCAAGTCCTTTGAAACCTGCGCCTTCCCCCAAAACGGAACTATTATACTAAAGAGACTCATGGATGTAGCAGGAACTCGCAATCTCAATAAAAGTTGACCGAATATGAAAATCTTTTACTTGCCATGACGGATCTACGTGATCCGCTTGCTGAGTGATTTTGGCCCGCAACGCTCTTTTTTCGCCCACGGCAATTGCAGAGCTCAAGGCTCTTTGAAAACCTGTTCTTTATTCCTTTCCATCGAAAGCAACGCCTGAATTTCACCGGGGCCTGACACGGGTCGCGATTATGCTTGGTGCTACTTCGCAACAATCCTCACAATAAATCTTATTCTGCTGTGGAACCGCTTGGCGCTTTCCGTACGTTTGTGCACACTTCGAGTATCCGCTTGATTCGTAGGCAATCAGGCCAGGAGTAGCGCCCAGCCCGCACCAGCACTCGGTGCCAATCTACTTAGGCGCAGTGTGTTTCGCTCGGGCTCGCGCCCCTGCTCCAGTATCCCGTAGCGTCAGCGTTCACAGAATTATCGGCTGTTGGGAAATCAATGGGGAGTTCCCGCTATCGAGGGACTAAGGGGATGAAGACAAAAATTGCAATGACGCTCGGCGCGGTGGCGCTTAGCGTTGCGAGTGGGACAGCTTACGCTGGCTCGCTTACACAACCCGGTGAAACGGTTGGTATCGCGCTTGGCGCTCCACTTCCGGAAGGCGTTTATTTCGTGGATACCGGCAGCTATGGCAGCTTCCGGAACCTTGGCGACAGCTCCGATGCTCTCGTCAACATCCCGGTTCTCGCCTGGTCGACCCCGTGGACCTTCCTCGGCGGGCGTATCGAGGCCTATACAGCCGCTCCCGAGGTGGCCGTTGGACGGACTCCACCCAACACCGCTTTCATTTCTGCCATTTATAACCCTGCTCTCCTCGTCGGTGAGGCATGGAGCCTGGGCAATGGCTGGAATTTCAGCTCGTGGGTCGGTGGTTATGCTCCAGTCGATAACGAACTCGGCCAGGATTACTGGACCTTCAACTATCGCGGTGCGATCACCTATAACGCCGACAACTGGGATCTGACGGCTCACGTGATTTACGGTGCCACGGGCGACAATCTCGCTGGCGGAGCATTTAATGGACTGAAAGTCGCGCCGGACTACGTCAACCTCGATCTGACCGCGACCAAGACGCTGGGCAAATGGGAAGTGGGCGCCGTCGCTTTTGGGTCCTGGGATGTCAGCAGCATTTCCGAACCGGTAGGCCTTACCTACGCGAAGCAAAGCCAGTTCGCGGTCGGCGGTCTCGTTGGCTACAACTTCACGGGCATCAGCGTTCAGGCCTTCTTGACGCATGATGTCTTTACAGATAACTACTTCAATACAGACGGCAGCAAAGCTTACGAAACGAGGTTTTGGACTCGCCTCGTGATCCCGCTGTGGTCGCCTCCTGCTGAGGAGAAGGTGACCTACAAGAATTAACTCAGTTTGCTGAGCTTGTTCTCTCCGGCCCGGTTGCTTCAACCGGGCCTTATTTTTTGGGGAATGCCGAAGCAGACTTCGCTGGTTGGTTATCCCGGCCGAGCGAAGCGCGAGCAAGGATGGCAGAAAGCTAGACGCTTCAATCTGTTAAGATCCCGGATAAGGCTTCGCCTTTCCGGGAACGGCGACCTCCCTGGCGCGTCCAGCTAAGGCTGCTCAGCCGTCCAGAACGGAGGTTCCCGTCAGGCGGCTGAACGCATCCCGGATGTCGCGCGCGCCAGCAGCCCTGATAATGTCGGCAGCGATGCCTTGAGCCAGAACCTTGCCGCGGTGCAGGACGATAACAGTATCGGTTTCCGCCACCTCGTCGATCAGATGCGTGGCCCAGAGCGTGCTGAGCCCCTCGGCCGAGACAAGACTGCGGACATGCCGCAGAATATCGGCCCGAGCCTCGATATCGAGGCCGACTGTCGGTTCATCCAGCAGAAGAAGCCGGGGCCTGTGCAGCAAGGCGCGGACGATTTCCACACGCCGCATCTGGCCGCCCGAAAGATCGCGCGCCTTGTCGCGAGCGCGCGCCTCCAGCCCGATATGCTCCAGAAGCCGCTGGCTGAGAAGCCGGGCTTGGCCGCCGCCAATCCCATGCAACGCGGCATGATAGCGAAGGTTCTGCGCCAGCGAAAGATCGAGGTCGAGAGTCCGCGCCTGAAACACGACGCCAAGCAAGCTCAGCGCAGCCCCCGGCTCGCGCCGAAGCTCGTGGCCAAAGATGCTGATCTCGCCTGATTGCGCATTGAAAAGGCGCGTAATGAGCGAAAACAGCGTGCTTTTCCCCGCGCCATTCAGCCCGAGGAGCACCGCGAATGTGGAGCGGGGCACGGTGATCGAGACATCGGCCAGCGCCTTGCGCTGCCCGTAGGAGTGGCTCAACCGCGTTATCTCGAGCGCGGGCGCACCGTCGCCCTGTGCGATCCTAGGCGCAGGGTCTTGCAATGCTGTATCGGCAAATGTGTCCATCATTGTAACGACATGGCGACGCCCCACGGCAGTTCGCCAACCTGAATTGACTTGATCACCTTGAGGCTTGCGACATCGATCACGGAGATATCGTTCGAAATTCCGTTCGTGACCAGCAGATATTTCTCGTCGGGCGTAAACGCACCATGCCAGACCCGCTGGCCGACCAGCAGGTACTTAAGCACCTCATGCGTAGTGCCGTCTATGACGGCGACGCGGTTCGCCGGGCCAAGCATGACGAAGGCCACTTTCCCGTCCTTGGTGATGTTGATGCCGACGGGCTGAATGGCCTCGCGCCTAAGCCCTGGGATGTCGAAAGTTATTTTTTTTGTCACGATATGCTTGACGGGATCGATGATGCTGACCGTACCACCAACCTCAGCCGAGACCCAGAGTTCCGATCCGTCCTTTTTGAACTCAGCAAAGCGCGGCCTTGCATCGACGAGAACATTGGCGACGATGTCCTTGCTTTCGATGTCGATGAAGTGCGCCATGTTGCTCGTCTCGGAGGTGCAGACCACGGTCTTGCCGTCAGGGCTGATGCCCATGCCCTCGGGCTCGACGCCAACGGGCACCTCGCCCACGGCAGCGCGGCTTTGGACATCGACGATCGTGACGGTATTGTCGTTCTCATTGGCGACATAGAGGACTTTGCCGTCGGGAGAGAATGCCAGCAGCTCGGGGTCGGGGCCGGATGGCAGCGTGCCCGTAACCTCCTTGCTGGCGGTGTCGATCGTCTGAATGGTGTCGTCGTCACCCACTGCGACGGCGACAAACTTGCCGTCCTTGCTCATGACGATGCCGCGCGGGCGCTGGCCCACCTTGATCGTTTTCGTGACCTCCATCTTGTCGGTGTCGAACACAGAAACCGTATTGCTCTTCTCGTTCGAGATATAAGCTTCAGCCGCGAAAGCGGCATCGGCGGAGAGCGCGAAAAGCGCCATCGCGAGGACCATTCCGCAGCTGAGAAGACTTTGCTGGATGCGCCAACGGATCGCCGCCGCCGTCGTCCCGGAAAGGCGAAGCCTTATCCGGGATCGCAACGATTTAAAGCGCCTATCTTTTTGCGATCGCGGCTCGCGCTTCGCTTGGCCGGGATGACGAGCGTGCTTAGCGCCGGTGCGACGTGTCATGCCCTCCCCTCCCATCACTTGAGCGCGCACTTCGTTTCCGGCTGATCATAGCCGAGCGTATCCAACTCTGACACCTGATGCAGAAATCCTTCCTGCGGAGAAATCGACGTGACGTTCCGGCCGTCGCTCAAAAGTATGGGCTGGCGGAGCTGCAGGTTCCAGGGGCGAAGCGTGAGCTTCTGGCCCTTGAACGCCGCCAACGCAAAATCCGGGCTGAGAAGATAGCTGCGGACGGCCTGCGCGTCTGCCGACTTCGTGCGCGTCACCGCTTCGCCGATCATCCGCGCCGCGGACCAGGCCTGCATGTCGAGCGCCGTCATGCGCCGTGAAAACTTCTTCATGAAACGGTTCTGCAGCTGGGTTGCGCCCCACTGTTCCATGGACGGATCCCAGCTTGTCGGAACAAGGCCGGAAGAGCCCGCCACCGGCCGGGGCGCATACGTCCGGTAGGGAAAATAGGCTGCAAAGACCTCGCTTTCGTCGGCCGTTACCAGCACATCATAATCCGGCGCTCCCTGGGTAAAGGACGGAATTTGTCGCTGGATTTGTGCGATGCCGCTGTCCGTCTGCCTCGCGCCCCCCGTGTCGGCGAAGGTTCGCTCCTCCACGACCTTGGCCCCGAAACGTGTCGCGGACCGCTTCAGGGCATCGCCCCAAAGCTTGTCCTTTGCATGCGAACCAACGACGAAGAACCACTTGCGCCAGCTCTTCCAGACTAGATATTGCGCGAGTCCGTCCGCCAGCATCGAGCGCGTGGGCGCGACGTGAATAACATTGGCGCGGCAATCCTCTTCCCTCAGCCTGTCGTCTGTCGCGCCCGCGTTGAAAAACAGCAGTCCCAGCGCGCGTCCAGCATCGGCGGCTTTCAGCAATTGATCGGGCGGGAGGTCGGCAATCACCATCGAGACGCCTTGACCGGCCAAAACGTTGACGGCAGCCGCAGGGTCGTCCTGCGGCCTGAGCTTGACCTCGGCGAGCGAGAAACTCTGGTTCAGAAACCGGCCGGTCGTGTTGTTATCGTCGATGGCAAGCTCGACGCCTGCCAGCCCGTCATTGGGAGCGGGCTGCTCGATGAGCGAGATCGTGGTCCTTGGCTCAGTCGTCCGCAGGATGCCGATCTTGACCTTCGTCGCTTCCTGCCCGAAAGCGCTCGATATGGTGCAGCCCAAAAAGGCGCAGAGGATCAAGCTGCCGATGCGCCAACTTGCCAAGACGTTCCCCCTTCTTATCAAGGCCTTGTGACCGAGATGATGGCTGCTGGACCCCGCCGCCGCAAGGGTTTTGAGACTATAGTTTCTCTGCGCATTGCAGAGCCTGAGGACAAACCCATTATTGGCGCATCAGCTTACGGAATTGCTCCATGACCTCACGACTCCCCCTTCTCCTTCTCGGCCTGCTTGCCCTGTTTGCATGGCAGCCCGCGGCCACGGCAGCGCAGCGCGTCGCGGTCTTCGATTTCGAACTGATCGACACCAGCCTCGATGGCGAAACCTATGGCACGCGCCCCGAGGAGAAGGAGCGCCTGAAGAAGTTGAGCGATCAGCTGCGGCAGGCCCTGGCCAAGTCGGGGCAATTTGAGGTCGTCGATATCGGTCCTGTCGAAGCCGCCGCGCACGGAGCGAACTTGCAGGCTTGCGGCGGCTGCGATGAAACGCTCGCGCGGAAAGTGGGCGCCGATCTCTCGATCACCGGCACCGTGCAGAAAGTATCGAACCTGATCCTGAATATGAACATCTATATACGAGATGTCTCCAGCCAAAGACTTATCGCGAGCAGAAGCGCCGATTTTCGGAGCAATACGGATGAATCCTGGTCTCGCACTCTCAATTATCTTATTAAGAATTATATTCTTATGCCCAATTTTGGAAGCAATTAGACCGTTCGATTACTCGACAATCTGTAGGCGGAAATATAAGTTCCGTACACAGAAACATCCTTGAAAATCTCAAAGTGTTGAACGTCGTACAATACGGAATACTATCCCTTTTTGAATTGCGATCCCTTTAGATGAAGACCGCAAAATGCGTCAATGACGCATGCGCTGTTATTGCCTGTCTGCAAATTATTTTGCAGCTGGCATACTAATTGCTGAGCTTATTCAGGCTCAACATGAAAGGGACAAATAGGAATGCTGGAACTCGTCTTGACGGTCTGCGCAGTCGCTCAACCGGCTACATGCCGGGATCAACGTGTGTTGATCGATTCCGATACCACACCGTGGCAATGCGCGATGAGCGCCCCGCCGTTCATAGCAAAATGGGGTTCCGAGCATCCGGATTGGCGTGTCGCGCGCTGGACCTGTCAATATCCTAAGAAGGAAAAGGATATCTGAGCAAACGTTCCTTGGGCAGCCAACGAATGTCCGCTTGGAGTCTTTGTCGGCGCAGAGTTTTTTCCCAAAACCGGGAAGACCACTTTTGGGAACTCTGCTTAGTTCGCAGCAGAGGTGCGGAAGACCTACGAAGTGTTGAGTATTCTCCTATCGGAGAAAGGTGCATTGTAAGATCGCGCTGAGACGGACTGCTTCCCGTGCAGAAGGAGGCGAGCGTGACACTTGCCAGGATGCGCTTTGCCGCGAGCGTCGTGGGTCTCTGTGTGACGGCACTGTGGTACGGGGCTGCAGCTCAGGACATGCTGCAGTACCTGGATTTGAATTCGCCCGACATGACGCGAGCCGAGATGACGCGCGCCGATGTCGAGGGCATGATAAATGCATCGCAAGGCAAGCCTCTTGATCTGTCCGGCAAGCGGCTTTCCGGGCTTGACCTGTCCGGTCTCGACTTGACGCGTGCCAATCTCAGCTCGACACGGCTGAACAACACGAATTTTGCCAAAGCCAGGCTCGATGGCGCTCGCCTGGATTTATCCTGGGCGCTCAAGGCCGATTTTTCGGGCGCTTCCCTCAAGGGCGCATCCTTGTTTTCGGCCCAGATGCAGGGCGCCAAATTCGATCATGCCGATCTTTCAGGCGCACGCATTGCGGCAAATCTCACAGGCGCAAGTTTGCGCGGCGCCAGCGTCGCGGGCGCAAATGGCAGCCCGGACATGAAGAACCAGTCCATGGGACTTATGCGGACGGTTCTGAAGTCGGCCAATCTCGAAGGCGCGGACCTTTCGGGCAGCAACCTCACGCGCGTCGATCTTGCCTTCGCGAATTTGAAGGGAGCCAACTTATCGGGAGCGAACCTTCTCGACGCGGAAGCGGGAGGGGCCGATTTCCGGGGCGCGAAGCTCACCGGCAGCAATCTGATCGGCGTCGATGTTGCGTCTGCGCGGATCGACACCGCGGCCGCGGAGAGCGCGTTTGCGCAGGCCGCCAATCTCAGCCGCGCTTTCAAGGAGTGATGCCCGGCTCCCCCCCAAAAAATGCCGATTTGCGATCAATCCGGGCTAATTAGTTACATGATTAGTTATAGCGTTTTTGCAAAACGAACCCAATTTATTTTTTCTTAATTTTGGAAACGCTCTACAATGTTTGAGCCCCAGCGCGTTAGGGCATCCCCATCTGGCGGACGACACAATGCGATCGAAAAGCCGCGGAGACATGAGAGGCATTGCCTAAAAACAGCGCACTTCGGCTTCGGCTTGAGCACGGCGCAAGGCGTTCACCGCTGCCTTCGCAGGCTCCGGAGACCGGAACTGAGCGCCGAAGCGCCCCGGCACTTGCGACAGGCTGAGAACGGCCTCGGCCTCCACGTAACGGTCATAAGGCAGAATGGTCGCAATCACGTCGATGGAGCAGGAGCATTGGTCCAAGGCGGTGCGCGTGTCGCCATTGGCCTTCATGCAGCCGAAGACATAGTCGGCGCGGGCGTTCGTCGGATAGTCGTTGATAGGACCGGCAGCTTTCGCGCTGGCGCTCATTGCAATGAAAGCGGCTACAGCCACGAGCGGAATGAGACGCCGCGTTGACGACGCTCCATTATACAATGGGATTACCATAACTACTTCCCTCAAAGCAGTCTGCTAAACTTGGCCGATGCGGCGATAAATGAACGGCGGCGGCTCGGCGCCCGTAGCGGCGTTGGCGACCTCGGCCATCAGGTGATGATCAGGCGAAAGGCTGCAGGCAGGGTCGGTCGCTTCCGCATCTCCCGTCAGCGCGAAAGCCTGGCAGCGGCAACCGCCAAAGTCGATTTCCCGCCGTGGGCAGGTGCGGCAGGGCTCTTTCATCCAGTCATAGCCGCGAAACCGGTTGAACGCCGCGCTGTCGTACCAGATGGCGGCAAGCGGCTTCTCCTTCACATTGTCGAACGGCAGAGGAAGACTTTCCGCAGCATGGCAAGGCAGAATCTTGCCCTCCGGCTTGATGGTGATGACATCCTTCGCCCAGCCGCCCATGCAGGGCTTGGGGAATTGGGCATAGTAGTCCGGCGTGACGTAATCGATGTTCAAGATGCCCTTCAACCGGTCTCTCGCCTCCCCGACAATAGCGGCTTCCTCAAGGACGCGCTCATAGTCCGGCATGAGCGCCGCCCTGTTGCGGGCGGCCCAGCCGTAATATTGAACATGAGCGATCTCCAGCCTGTCCGCTCCGAGTTCCAGCGCCAGCTCGATCAGAGCGGGGGTCTGCCCGATATTATGGCGATGGGTTGGAGCGTTAATCGTCAAGGGCAAGCCCGCTTCCCGCACCCAGCGCGCGACTTTCAGCTTTTTGTCGAGGCTTTGCTTGGTGTTTCCGATCTTGTCTGAGACTTCTGGGTCGAGGGCTTGCAGACTGAGCTGCACATGATCCAGGCCGCAATCAGCCAATTGCCTGATGCGGTCCGGCGTGAGCGTGACGCCCGCGGTGATAAGGTTCGTGTAGACCCCGCGTGACGCGAGCGCGCCTACGAGCTTTTCCAGATCCTGCCGCAGCGTCGGCTCGCCGCCGGACAGATGAACCTGGAGAACGCCCAGGTCCGCCGCCTGCGAGAACGCCGAGAGCCACGTTTCCGTGTCGAGTTCATCAGCGGCTTTGAGCAGCTGAATCGGATTGGAGCAGTACGGGCATTGCAATGGGCAGCGATGCGTGAGTTCCGCAAGCATGCCAAGAGGGGGGCCTGCACGAACGGCGGGACTCACCCTTTCGATAGTCTCAACAGACGAAGATCCGTCCATGATTGTATAAACTCCAGCACATCGGCCTGGATGGTTTCCACCGGCGCCGCGTAATCTTCCGCCAGCCGTGCGGCCAGCGCTGAGATCGTGCGCTCGCCATCGCAAAGTTTCAGGATCTCAACCGCCGTTCCCTCCGGCCAGTACACGCGCTCCGGCGCCAATACCGCAAAACGCTCGCGCGTGCCATCGAACTGAAGGCGCACATGCTTCGGAAGATAGGGTTTGCTCTCCGCCGTCGCCAGTGGCCTCTCGGGGGTCACGGCCGGAACGCTCCGGGCGGGATAAGCCCGGGCTCCACATAGGCGAAATGCAGAGCATCAAGCTGCGCCCACAGCACCTGCGTCTTGAAGGTGAGCGCGTCAACAACCGCCTGCTGCACTTCCCGCGTCCGCGCGTGCGTCTTGACGTAAGTCAGCGCGAACTTCACATCGCGCGGCGCTTGGGCAAGCCGGCGCTGGAAGTAGCCCATCATGGACTCGTCGATGAAGCTGTAATGGGCGAGCATCCCCGAGATGCGCTCGGAGTGGATACTGGGCGCGAACAGCTCCGTAAGCGATGATGCGATGCCTTCCAGCAAACTGCGGTCGCGCACGAAGTTGAGGTAGGCGTCGCAGGCAAAGCGGGTGCCGGGCAGGATGCCCTTGGTGGACTCGACATACTCCCTCGACAAACCCAAAGCGTCCGTCAGGCGGAGCCAACGCTCGATGCCGCCTTCATCTTCGTCGATGCCATCATGATCGAAATAGCGGTGCCGCCATTCGATGCGGAGCGCGCGTTCCGGCATTTTTGACATCAGCGCCGTGTCTTTGCGCGGAATGGTGGCCTGATAGTAGTAGCGGTTCAACGCCCAAGCCTGCACCTGCGGCTTCGAGAGTTTGCCGCCGTGCAAGAGCTTATGAAAGGGATGCAGATTGTGGTAGCGCCGCGCGCCGATCTCACGGAGCAGGGCTTCCAACTGGTCCGGCTTCAGCCCCTGCTCCGGTACGGTCGTGTCGATGTCGGGTGCGTGTCCCATGGTCGTTTTCTGCCCTCGTCGTTTTTTATTAGGCGGGAGTGAGCTGCCCTTTGCATGGCTTATATATTAATGCTCATGCCATCAAAAGAGACTTCCCAGCCTGCCTCTTTCACGATGGCTTCCTCGCGCGATCCCCGTTCAAGAATAGGGTTTGTGGTGTTGATGTGGATATAGATCTTTCGCTTGATCCCGGCGCCGTCGAAGGCATGAAGCGAACCGTTATCGCCGGCGATGGAAACATGCCCCATACGCTGCCCGGTTTTCTCGATCACGCCGAGATCGAGCAATTCCGTGTCATTGAACACGGTGCCGTCGAAAAGGAGGCAACCGGCGCCATGCACGCGGCGCAGTACGTCCTCATCGGCATTGGCGCAGCCCGGAATATAAAAGGCCGCCCCGGAGCCGCCTGTGCCGATCTTCAGCCCGATCGTATCCCCTACCTCCGTCCCGAAACTTGCACCCTTGGAAGCATCTTCAAGGTAGAGCGCGATTTTTCCCGGCACGGCAAACGCCTCGATGGCGACGCCTCCGGTGTCGGCGATCTCCACAGGCTCGTTGAGCGGCAATTCGATCCGTTCGACAACGTCGCTGGCCAACACCCCGAAGACGCTGTTCGCCCTCAGGATCGAAAGAACCCGAGGCGTCGCGTAAATACGGAACGGTTGCCTCTCTCTCAGCGTGAGAAGGCCCGCAATGTGGTCGATATCGCCATTCGTCAGGACAACCGCCCTGATCGGAGAATTGCGTTTGGGACCATCGCGATCGGGCTGCAGCTCCGGCGTCGACTGGATCTGCTGGCGAAGATCTGGCGATGCATTGATGATGGCCCACCGGCGGCTGTCACCCGAAACGGCGATGCTCGACTGAGTCCGCCGGCTTACACGGTCGTCGCCGTCCCACGCCATGCGGGACAGCCGGGTGTTACAGTTCCATTGCGGGAACCCACCCCCGGCTCCCGAACCGAGAACTTTGACAATCAAAGCACGATCACGTGGCGTGAGCTAAGGGTCGTTACTTGCAGGCGCGATTTGCGGCCACGTCGAGCGTGGAAGGCAAGTAACGCGTAACCTCGAAACCCGCATCGACCGTCGAAGCAACTGGTTTTGTCCATACTTTCATGAATTGATATCCTCCCGGTTTGTTGGACCCAAGCCGCCAAGGCCATGACCTGGGTCATATTTTACATGGGTCGAGACCACACGGCGCGCAAGGGTTAAGCCCTTGTATGCACTCGCAAGTCTAACGCCAGCACGATATCATGCGGCAACGATCATCACTATACTGAAAACCGGACGGGCTCTTCACGGTTATTTCAACAAGCGCAGGAGGTCGCGCCCGGCTTTGGTTTTCGCCTCTTTGCAGTCTATCTTACCGCTCGTGTCGGGATCAGCCGCCTTGAAGCGGGACTCGACGATCGCAAGGTATTCGTCCTTCGTCAGCGTACCGTCCTTATCGGGATCGCCGGCCGCGAGATCCTTCTTGGACAAGCGGCCTTGCAGTTCCTTCGCGGTCACCGACCCATCCTTGTCTGTGTCGCGAGTGTCGAACAGCTTGGAGGCCGCTGCCTTGGCTTCGCTCAAATCGAGCGTGCCGTCATTGTCAGCGTCGATGGCCGCCTTGAAAGCGGGACAGGTCGCCGTCGTTTCCTTCGCGAAAGCAGCGGTGTCGCCAGCAACAAAAAGGCCGGCGATAAGACCAGCCGCGCAAATCCCATAGCGCAACGTCATGGTGTTTCCCTTTCATCCGATGACCGATCAACTACACATTCCGGAAGGTAATTACAAATCCAAAGAGCAGGGACAAAAAACTCCCGTCCTTTGCAAGACGGGAGCCTGGTCAACATTCCGGGTTGCGGAAAGCGGAGGTCTTATCGGCCTCGCCGTCCGCGCGACTCGTAGTCCTCATCCTCATAACGGGACCGGTTTCGCGATGACGCGCCGCGGCTGCGGCTCTCATACTCGTCCTCATCCTCGTCATAGCGGCCCGACCCGCCGTTGCCGCTCAGCGAGACGCCGCGGTCGCGGTTCTGCCTGAGACGGCCGTCATGCTCAGGGTCGCGGACGCGGCCGCGACCGTCATTACTCTCATGACGCTGCTCATATTCGCGATCAGACTCATTTACGCGAAGGCGATGATCGTACTCAGGATCGGTCACACGGCCGCGACCATCGTCGCCGCGATGGCGGGATTTATAGAGGCGGTCGCTTTCATGGCCGCTCAGACGATGATCGTGCTCGGGGTCTCTCACCCGGCCGCGACCATCGTCGCCGCGATGGCGGGATTTATAGAGGCGGTCGCTTTCATGGCCGCTCAGACGATGATCGTGCTCGGGGTCTCTCACCCGGCCGCGGCCGTCGTCGCCGCGATGGCGGGATTCATAGAGACGGTCGCTTTCATGGCCGCTCAGACGATGATCGTGCTCGGGATCTCTCACGCGGCCGCGGCCGTCGTCGCCGCGATGGCGGGATTCATAGAGGCGGTCGCTTTCATGGCCGCTCAGACGATGATCGTGCTCGGGATCTCTCACGCGGCCGCGACCATCGTCGCCGCGATGGCGGGATTCATAGAGACGGTCGCTTTCATGGCCGCTCAGACGATGATCGTGTTCGGGGTCTCTCACCCGGCCGCGGCCATCGTCGCCGCGATGGCGGGATTTATAGAGGCGGTCGCTTTCATGGCCGCTCAGACGATGATCGTGCTCGGGATCTCTCACCCGGCCGCGACCATCGTCGCCGCGATGGCGGGATTTATAGAGGCGATCCGTCTCCTGGCCGCTCAAACGATGATCATATTCCGGGTCCCTCACCCGGCCACGCCCGTCGTCACCGCGATGGCGGGATTCATAAAGGCGGTCGCTTTCATGACCGCTCAGACGATGATCGTGCTCGGGATCCCTCACGCGCCCACGCCCATCGTCGCCGCGATGGCGAGACTCATAAAGTCGTTCCGTCTCGTGGCCACTGAGCCGATGATCATGCTCGGGGTCACTCGCACGTCCGATTGACCCGCGGTGGTCCTCCTCATCCTCATCGCGATAGCGTCGTGACGATGAGCCTGAACTGCTTGCGCGCTGCGAATTCGATGACCTGCGCGATTCTTGAGTTGATCGACCAACCACTTCTTCCTCCTCATCTTCCTCTGATGCACTTTCCAACGCCTCGCCCAAACCGCGAACCTTTTCCGCGTTGCGATCCTCAACCTTGTCCGAAATTTTCAGTGTTGAATCCGCAAGACGCGAAAGGATTGTGCGTATGCGGTCGCCATCAGGCTCGTCTTGATCGAGCTGACGCTTCAATGCGCCCAGGTCTCGTAGAATTGCCCGTGCGCCGGGGATTTCGACTTCCTGTAAAGCTTCTTCCCACCCCTCTATCTTTTTGATGGCGGCATCCGCCGTCATCTTCGTCACGCCTTTTTTGAGCGCGTTTGTTGTTCCTGAAAAATACGCTGGCACGAACTCCTCCATATCGTCTCGGAACGCTTTCGAAAAAAAGCGAAGGGAAGACAGAAGGTTCCATCCGTAGGCGATTTTTCAGGGTGGGGATCAGATAGACGCTTCGGAAATGGAGAGTTATACGATCCTGATATCAGGACCAGAACAACATAAATGAACTGTAAAGCCTGCGCCGATCATAATATCAGCTCACTGTATTAATTATATTTAGAAAGACCATTCTCTTGCTTTGGCAACAAGGAAATCACGAAACACATTGACTCGCTTCGTGTCCTTAAGGTCTGCAGGATACACAAAATAAGTATCAAATACGGGCATTTCCACTTCTTCAAGAATCGGGACGAGGTTCGGATGATCCTTGGCCAGATAATCGGGAAGCACGGCAATACCGACGCTCTGCAAGACGGCCTCGCGCAGCGCCACCAGACTATTAATCCGAAGCGCAGCTTCGCGCGGGCCTTTGCTATCGCGCCCCATCGTTTCGAGCCAGTTCATTTCCTTGAAGGGGCTTGGAGGCACGCCGCCATAGGTGAGAATGCTGTGGCGGTCGATGTCGTCGACCCCTCGTGGCTTGCCATAACGCTTCACAAGCTCCGTCGAAGCGTACACATGGTAGTGGACGGTGAACAGCTTGCGCCGAACGAGATCCTGCTGGGTTGGAGGTCCGAACCATATGGCGACATCCGCCTCGCGCATCGTGAGATTCAGGATCTCATCGTGCAAGAGTAGCTGCAACCGGACATCGGGATAGAGTTT
The DNA here is from genome assembly GCA_963839435.1 of uncultured Alphaproteobacteria bacterium. Taxonomy (GTDB): domain Bacteria; phylum Pseudomonadota; class Alphaproteobacteria; order Rhizobiales; family Rhodomicrobiaceae; genus Rhodomicrobium. The sequence continues at coordinate 42,980 of CAWIVD010000012.1, read as the reverse complement.
CATGAACTCCTTAAGCCGCGGGGTCAGCCAGCCGGTCCCGAGGGCCCTGGTCGTGGTAACCTTGAGTTCCCCATTCGGCTTCCCGCGCGAGTCTGCGAGCAAAATCTGCGTGGTTGCCAGTTTGCTGAAAACTTCTTGCGCGGTGCGGTAAAGGAGTTCCCCCTGCTCGGTCAACACGAGCCCGCGCGCATGCCGGTGAAACAGCGGAACATTAAGGTCGCGTTCAAGTGAGCTGATGTGTCGGCTGACCGCCGACTGGCTGATACTCAGCGTCTCGCCGGCATGCGTGAAACTCCCTGCTTCCGCTGCAGCGTGGAAAATCCTAAGTTTGTCCCAATCCATCGGCAGATTGCCGCCCCCTCTGCCCTATTCCGCTGCTTGAGCCACCGTCTCCAAATTTGCCAGATAGCGCTCCGCATCGAGCGCCGCCATGCATCCCATGCCGGCTGCTGTGACGGCCTGACGGTATGTGTCATCGGTGACATCGCCCGCAGCGAAGACTCCGGCGACATTGGTTGACGTCGACTTCGCTGCCGTGACGATATAACCGCTGGGCGTCATTTCCACCTGATCTTTGAACAGCGCGGTCGCCGGCTCGTGGCCAATGGCGATAAATACGCCATCCACCCGGATTTGTGTAATTTCTCCTGTCACGATATCGCGAAGCTTGGCCCCTGTCACCGATTTGGGGCTGTCCGTTCCCACAACCTCGTCCAAAGTCGCATTCCAGATCACTTTAACCTTGGGATTTGCAAAGAGCCGATTTTGCAGAATTTTTTCCGCGCGGAACGAATTGCGGCGGTGCACAACGGTCACCGACCGAGCAAATTTGGTGAGAAAGAGCGCTTCTTCCACAGCGGTATTGCCCCCTCCGACAACGAGGATATCCTTGCCCCTGTAGAAAAAGCCGTCGCACGTGGCGCAGGCTGACACGCCATGGCCACGATAGTGCTGCTCGCTCGGAAGGCCGAGCCACCGGGCCTGTGCTCCCGTAGAGATAATGACAGTATCGCTGCGGTAGACGGTCCCGCTATCACCATGGAGGAGCAGCGGCGAGCTCGAAAAATCGACGGAAACGATATAATCCTGGACGATCTCGGCCCCGACATGAAGGGCCTGCGCGCGCATTTGCTCCATAAGCCACGGCCCCTGGATGACATCCGAAAAGCCTGGATAGTTCTCCACATCCGTCGTGGTGGTGAGCTGGCCGCCGGGCTGAATTCCCTCGATAAGAACCGGCCGAAGCATGGCGCGCGCCGCATAAATCGCAGCGGTGTAGCCTGCCGGACCGGATCCGATGATCACGAGCCTATCGTGACGTGGGGCCATTTCAATGTCCTCTTCAATCTTTTCAATGCACTCGGCAAATAGTTTCGCCGATCATCCCTGCCAAGACGGATATGTCAAGTTGAGGCTTTGAGAGAGGCTCGAGGATGCTCCGGCTTGAGCTTTTCGCCGCAGCCTGTGCATTCGGGTTCTTTTATTGTTGCAATGCAGCATATCCTCCACCAACTATTTCAAGGAATGGGATTAACCAATGCACAAAAGGAAATCCCCATGGCGTCGGTACGAACATTGGACGAGTCCACCATGCCCGCGAAGCTTGACGCGACGGACTGGCGGATTCTTGCCGAGCTGCAAAAAGACGGACGCATCACGAATGTCGAACTTGCTTCGCGGGTCGGATTGTCAGCGCCTCCATGCCTGCGGCGCGTCCGCGAATTGGAGCGTTCCGGCGTCATAGCGGGCTACCACGCCGTTTTCAATCTTCCCCGCCTTGGCTTTCATCTCACCGCCTTCGCTTTCGTCAGGCTTGAGAGCCAGGCTGAGGGCGATCTCCTCGCATTCGAAGCGCGCGCCCGACAATGGGAGATTGTACGGGAAGCCTATATGCTTTCCGGCGACACGGACTTTCTCTTGAAGTGTGTCGCACCGGACTTGGTGACATTCCAGAACTTCATCATTCGGGAACTAACCGCAGCGCCGAATGTGAGTTCCGTGAAGACGGCCTTCACCATCAAGACGGCAAAAAACGAACCTGGCGCCGCAATCGAGTAAAAAGCTTTCGCGCTGGAAAGCTCCGTAAAAAGGCTTGCTCAAACGGTCGATGTCCTCGATATGGTTTTCTGGATTACGAACCATAACCGTAAATCCATCCTTATTTCTCGTGACCTTCTCTCAACACGGTTTTTTCCTTGTATTGTAGCGCGCATATTTTGGGCCATCCGGCTACCGCCTTTGCGAGAAGCTCAAGGGATCACCTCTCCGTTCCAAACGGACAACGGTCGCGTCAAGCCGTGAGAGGGTGACCTCGAAAAGCGACACGAGGCTTTCTCGACCCGGGACGAAAAGGGAAACGACAATGCACGGGACAATCGAGAATTCTCATAACGATCGTGGCGAAGGCGAGAATCTAGCGAATGCCCTCGACAGTGCGCTTGGGGCTACCGACGACCTGGAGGCGCGCGTTCGCGCAATTGAAGTTATCATCGCGGGGCGGATTATTTTTTCAACGAGCCTCGGATTGGAGGATCAAGTTCTCCTCCACGCCATTGTGGCGGCGAAGGCAGAAATCGAGGCGATCACCCTCGACACCGGACGGCACTTCCCTGAGACCTACGACACTCTGGCACGAACCGAAAGACTGCTTGGGACCCGCATTCGGGTCATTATGCCTGACGCCGAAGACGTCGAAGACCTTGTCGCCCGGGACGGCCTATTCGGCTTTCGATCCGCAGTCGAGAAACGGAAAGCTTGCTGCCACGCGCGTAAGGTGCTGCCGCTCCGGCGGGCGCTCTCCGGCGCAGCGGGTTGGGTTACGGGCGTGCGGCGCGAACAGTCTGAGACGCGCGATGCAACGCCTTTCGCTTCGTTCGACGCGTCGTTCAATCTCATCAAGGTCAATCCGATAGCTGACTGGACGCTCGATCGCGTTGAAGCCTATGTCGCCGAGCATCGCGTGCCGGTAAACGCTCTTCACGCACAAGGTTTTCCTTCCATCGGCTGTCAGCCCTGTACGCGGGCAATTGAGCCCGGTGAACTGGCCCGGGCTGGGCGCTGGTGGTGGGAAGACGAAACCCGCAAGGAATGCGGACTGCACAACCGGCCAGGGTTTGCGAGGTAAGTCGCGATGTCCAAGCCGGTGTCGTTGCGCGACATTTCAAAATCCGAAAGCGCCTTATCTTACGCCAGAGGCCAAGTTTCGCCGCCGCGGGAACAGGTGGCTCTGCGGGCTTCTGGGTTTCTGTCGGCTTGGGTGCGTGACTCAGCCGAGAGTTCGTAGCCGAATCTGAGGCGACTCCTCCCGTTGCCCGACGAGAATAGAGAGCCGGCCCCTCCAAACTCACCCTAGGAAAGCAACCTTCAGGATTTCATAGGACTTTGCGCCGCGAGGCGTGTTCACCTCAACGGAGTTGCCCGCCTTCTTACCGATGAGGGCACGCGCAATAGGCGATCCAATCGAGACCTTCCCCTTGCGCACATCGGCTTCAAAATCGCCGACGATCTGATACTTGACCTCTTCCTCGGTGTCCTCATCGACGAGCGTAACGGTCGCCCCGAATTTCACCGTCTCGCCGGAAAGCTTCGAGATATCAATGATGTCTGCCCGCGAAAGCTTGTCCTCTAAATCGGCGACCTTCGCCTCATTCATGCCCTGCGCTTCCTTCGCCGCATGATACTCGGCGTTTTCGGAGAGGTCGCCGTGAGACCGAGCTTCCGCGATCGCCTTGATGATGCGCTGGCGCTCAACCGTCCTTAACTGTTTAAGTTCGGCCTCAAGCGCAGCATGGCCCTGAGCGGTCATCGGCACTTTTTCGGTCATCCCCAATCTCCCCAGTCCAGTTTACACTCCTGGAACTTGTTCATCCATTATAAGTGGGATTACACAATAAGACGCAAGCCTGGAGCCTTGCGACACCGGCACGCACATTCTACCCGATATATTTCTGCAGAGGCTGAACTTCAAGGATGCCAGCCCGCATCGCCGCAATTGCTTTCGTGACCGCAAACGCGCCCGCAATCGTTGTGTAGTAAGGGATTTTGTACATCAAGGCGGTACGCCGAATGGTCGAGCTATCGGCCAGAGCCTTGGCGCCTTCTGTTGTGTTGAAAACAATATCCACTTCACGGTTCTTCATCGCGTCGACGATGTTTGGCCGGCCTTCCAGCACCTTGTTGATTTGCGTGCAGGCAATTCCATTCGCCTCAAGATGACGCAGGGTCCCGCGAGTCGCGAGCACCTTGAAGCCCATATCCGCAAGTTCCTTGACGGGTTGAACGATCCGAGCCTTGTCGGCCTCCTTAACTGAGACGAACAAGGTTCCTGTCGTCGGCAGGCGGCTGCCGCTCGCAAGCTGGCTTTTGGCGAACGCAACCGCGTAGCTGCGGTCGATGCCCATGACCTCGCCTGTGGATCGCATCTCCGGACCAAGCACCGGATCGATCTCGGGGAAGCGCTCGAAGGGGAAAACCGCCTCCTTGACCCCGACATGCGCGAATTCTGGCCGCGTCAGCTTGAAAGTGGAGAGCTTTTCTCCCGCCATCACGCGCGCCGCGATTGCCGCCACGGGCTGGCCGATGACCTTGGCAACGAATGGCACCGTGCGACTTGCGCGCGGATTGACCTCCAGCACGTAGACCTCGTTGTCCTTGACCGCGAACTGGATGTTCATGAGTCCGACAACGTTCAAAGCGCGGGCGATGTCCGCCGTCTGCCGCTCCAGTTCTCGCAACGTTTCCTCGTCGAGCGAGTGGGGCGGAAGCGAGCACGCGCTGTCGCCGGAATGAACGCCCGCCTCCTCGATGTGCTCCATGACGCCGGCGATAAAAACGTCTTCTCCATCTGAGATCGCGTCAACGTCGACCTCGGTCGCGTCGCGCACATAGGAGTCGAGGAGCAGCGCATTCTTGCTCAAAACAAAGTTGACTTGCGCATGCCGGTTGCCAGCAAACCGATGCCTGATGTCGGGGGGAACGAAAGCCGCAAGTGTGGTTTCGAAATATTCCTTCAGGGACGCCTGGCTCGTCAAAATCGCCATCGCGCGTCCGCCGAGAACATAAGAAGGCCGCACAACGATCGGGAAGCCGATCTTGTCACCTTCGACCAAGGCCTGCTCTATCGAGTAGGCGATGCCATTCTCGGGCTGCCGGAGTTTGAGCTTCTCGACGAGCACCTTGAACCGATCGCGGTCTTCGGCAAGATCTATGGCGTCGGGCGACGTGCCCAGAATCGGCACATTTTCCTCGTGCAGAGCCTGCGCGAGCTTCAACGGCGTCTGACCGCCGAACTGCACAATCACGCCTTTCAGCTTCCCGTTTGACGCCTCTTTCTCAATGACGGCCAGTACGTCTTCCGGTGTCAGCGGCTCGAAATAGAGCCGGTCCGACGTGTCATAGTCGGTCGAAACCGTCTCAGGGTTGCAGTTGATCATGATGGTTTCGTAGCCCGCCTTGGAGAGGGAAAAGGCGGCGTGACAACAGCAATAGTCGAACTCGATCCCCTGCCCGATACGATTCGGGCCACTCCCGAGAATAATGATTTTCTCCCGGCCTGAGGGATGGGCCTCACAAACCTCTCTGCCGGCCAGGGGGGGTTCATAGGTCGAGTACATGTACGCGGTTGGCGAAGGAAACTCGGCCGCGCAGGTATCGATGCGTTTGTAGACGGGCCGAACGCCAAGGCTTTTGCGCCTTCGGGTGACCTCCGCTTCCGTGAGTCTCGCAAGCGCAGCAAGCCTTGTATCCGAGAAGCCCATGGACTTTAGATCGCGAAAAGCGCGTTCGGTTTCTGGCAGGCCATGGGCAATGACTTTGGCCTCCATATCGACGATTTCCTGCAGCCGCGAGATGAACCACGGATCGATTCGGCACAGGGTATGGATCTGTTCGTGATCGACTCCCATGCGCAGGGCTTGGGCCACTTTCAGGATTCGGTCCGGCGATGGCGTACCGAGGGCCTCCCGGATGACGTTCTTGTCGTCGCCCTTTCCAAGCCCTTCCAGCACGAAATCATCGAGCCCTGAAAGGCCGATCTCCATGGACCGCAACGCTTTCTGCAGGCTTTCATGGAAGGTCCGGCCAATCGCCATCACTTCGCCCACGGATTTCATGGAGGTTGTGAGGGTCGTGGGCGCGCCCGGAAATTTCTCAAAGGCGAATCGCGGGATCTTCGTCACCACATAATCGATGGTCGGCTCGAACGACGCGGGCATCGCACCCTTCGTGATGTCGTTGTCGAGTTCGTCGAGCGTATACCCCACAGCGAGTTTCGCGGCAACCTTCGCGATCGGGAACCCCGTCGCCTTCGACGCCAGCGCGGATGAACGCGACACACGCGGGTTCATCTCGATCACGACAAGCTTGCCGTCCGCCGGATTGACCGCGAACTGAACGTTCGAGCCCCCTGTCTCCACGCCGATCTCGCGCAGGACAGCGATGGAAGCGTTGCGCATCACCTGATATTCGCGATCCGTCAGTGTGAGCGCCGGTGCGACCGTGATGCTGTCGCCGGTATGAACGCCCATCGGGTCGACGTTTTCAATGGAGCATATGATGATGCAGTTGTCCTTCGTATCGCGGACAACCTCCATCTCATATTCCTTCCATCCCAGAACCGATTCCTCGATCAGGACCTGGGTCGTCGGAGAAGCTTCAAGGCCGCGCTCGGCGATATACATATATTCTTCGCGGTTATAGGCGATGCCCCCGCCTGTGCCACCGAGCGTGAAAGATGGCCGGATGATCGCCGGAAGAGGCACGTAATCGAGTGCTGCCAGCGCCTCCGAAAGATTATGAGCGAGCATGGACTTCGGCGTCGCAAGCCCGATCTTGCGCATGGCTTCCCGGAAAAGCTGGCGGTCTTCGGCCTTGTCGATGGCGTGGGCCTTTGCGCCGATCATCTCGACGCCGAATCGCTCCAGCGTTCCGTCGCGAGCCAGCCGAAGCGATGTGTTGAGCGCCGTCTGGCCGCCCATGGTTGGCAGCAGCGCCATGCGCTCGCCGGGATGTTCTTTCTTCTCCCGTTCGATCACTTTGGCGACCATATCCGGCGTGATCGGCTCGATATAGGTCGCATCCGCCAGATCCGGGTCCGTCATGATGGTGGCGGGGTTCGAATTGATGAGGACGATTCGATAGCCTTCGGCGCGGAGCGCTTTACAGGCCTGCGTGCCGGAATAATCGAATTCGCTGGCCTGGCCGATCACGATCGGGCCAGCCCCAATGATGAGGATGGAGTCGATGTCAGTCCGTTTGGGCATTCTCAAGCGCTCGGGTTTCGAGGCGTTATAAAGGAAGCGGCGGGCGATTTCAACAACAGCTTAAGATTGAACGTGTCAGAATGGCGTCACGTGGCGGGGATAAACGTTGCTTTAAGCTCAGTTGCTGGCTTTTCCCAGCTTAGCATGAGTTTGTGTCCAGCACAGCCCCGCCGCGGTGAGCGCGTCCAAATAGCAGACCTGCAATGCGATGCCGCTGTGGACGTAGCGTGGCTGCATCATTATCATGCGCGCCATGGATCAATTCTCTCTCGCAAGCGATTTTCCCCCCGCGTCGGATGCGGATTGGCGCGCACTCGTCGCCAAGGCGCTCGGCGGCGCCCCCTTCCAAACGCTCGAAACTCCTCTCTACGAGGGATTTCGAACCGAGCCGCTTTACACGAAGCGCGGCGAAGCGCCGGCGATCTCTGGCAATCGGGTCTGGTCAATAATCCAGCCCCTGGTTGGCGAGAAACAGTTTGCAGACGATTTGACTGGCGGCGCATCCGCATTTTCTGTCGACTTCGACGCCTGTCCCGGCATCGCGATCAAGGACGATCTGGAACCTCTTGTCGGCTCGGCCAACGAGTCTTTCTTCATTGCGCCGGGCTCTTCGATTGCGGACGCCGCTCTCCTCCTTGCTTCGAAGGGCGGCAGCCTTCAAGGTTCGGCGGGCTTCGACCCTCTCACGGCTTTTGCGCTTTCCGGCGAACGTCCCTCCGAGAAGTCCACGCTCTTCGCCGATTATACCGACGCGGCTTTTTCCATTCGAGAGCGCTCGCCATCATTCGTCTCCTTCCTTGCAAGCGGTCATGCCTGGAATGGCGCCGGCGGCTCGGCTACCGAAGAACTCGGCTTTACGCTGGCCGCGGGCGTTGCCTATTGGCGCGCGCTCACTCAGGCGGGCATGCCGATTTCCGAAGCGGCGGGCTGCATAGGATTTTCGCTCTCGGCGTCATCGGACATCTTCATCACCATTGCGACGCTCCGCGCGATGCGTCTCCTATGGGCGCGAGCGCTCGCTGCCGCAGGAGAAAGTCCGAACCAGGACTTGCTCCTCCTCGCTAAGATGGCGCATCGCGTCCTCACAGCCTATGATCCGCACGTCAATCTGCTTCGCGCGACTGCGGCGGCTTTCGGCGCTGCGATTGGCGGCGCAGTCGGCATCGAGGTTCTTCCCTTCGACGAGGCAGCCGGAAGCGCCACGGCCTTCGCAAGAAGGCTCGCGCGAAACACTGGCCTTGTGCTGAAGCACGAAGCGTGGCTTCCCGCCGTCGCCGATCCCGGCGCCGGCTCGAGCTATGTTGAAACGCTTACCGGCGAGCTTGCCGCGCGGGCCTGGGCGCTTTTCCGCGAGGTCGAAGCGCTAGGTGGACTTGCCGCAGCCCTCGAGACTGGCTTCGTTGCCGAGAAGCTCCGGCGCCCTGCGGACATGCAGGAGCGAGCAATCGCGCGGCGGCGAGAAAAGATCACCGGTGTCTCCGAGTTTCCAAATCTGTCGGAGCTTGTACCAGCACCCGAACCGGTCTCAATACGCGTGGAGAACGCGCCTGCCCTCACATCCGAGTTGGCCTTGCCGGCTCCCGGGAAGGGTGAGCGGTTCGCTGCGCTCGTTGCCGCTGCTGTCGAAGGCGCAACTCTTTCCGAGCTGCGAGTGGCTTCGCGAACCGTAAAAGACATCGCATTCGCCCCGCTCAATGCCGTAAAACGCGATGCCGAGCCATTCGAGATCCTGAGGCGCAAGGCTGATGTGGCCCTTGCGAGCATCGGGTCGCGGCCGCCGATCTTCCTTGCCGCGCTCGGAAAGGCTGACGAGTATCGCGCGCGGGCAAACTGGGTGCAGGGCTTCTTCGCGACCGGAGGAATTGAACTTATCGCGGCCGCTGAGGGCTTCGGAACCGTCGAAGAGCTTGTGGCAGCCTTCAAGCAAAGTCCTGCGCCGGCCGTCTGCCTATGTGCTTCGAACGGCGTCTACGCTACGATGCCTGGCGCGGCATCCGCTCTCAAGAAAGCAGGCGCGGTGCTCGTCTATCTCGCGGGTCCCGCATCGATCTTGAAAACACTGGACGCGCAAGACAAAACAGCTATCGACCGCCTGATCTATGAGGGCTGCAACGTCCTTGCGGTGCTTCAGGAGGCCCAGCGCGTCCTGTGCGTCGAGGAGTTGTCCGAGGCGGCCGGTATCGAGGCAGAAGAAGCAGGCTTCGAGGTTTATGCCGAAATCGAGACCCGGTCCTACTGAGCGGCTATGGAAGGCTTGCAATGACACAATCTCCGTTGCCGGATTTCTCGAAAATCGATTGGCAAAAAACGGATCTGCGAGCGGAAACTCTCGGCTCCCCCGCAGAGACGCCAGAAGGCTTGACGCTGAAGCCGGTTTATGGACCGGCTGACCTCGAAGGCCTGGACTTCCTCAACACCTATCCAGGCCTGCCTCCGTTCTTGCGCGGCCCTTACCCCACGATGTACGTGCAGCAGCCCTGGACGATCCGGCAATATGCTGGCTTCTCAACCGCCGAGGATTCCAACGCTTTCTACCGGCGCAACCTTGCCGCGGGCCAGAAGGGCCTTTCCATCGCCTTCGACCTTGCGACCCATCGCGGCTATGACAGCGATCATCCGCGCGTGCGTGGCGATGTCGGCATGGCGGGCGTGGCTATCGATTCCATCTTCGATATGCGTACGCTTTTCGAGGGCATTCCGCTCTCGGACATGAGCGTCTCCATGACCATGAACGGCGCAGTGCTCCCTATACTCGCGCTATTCATTGTGGCTGGCGAAGAACAAGGCGTTGCGCCGAAGCAGCTTTCAGGAACAATCCAGAACGACATCCTGAAAGAGTTCATGGTGCGGAACACCTACATCTACCCGCCCTTGCCCTCCATGCGGATCATTTCGGACATCTTTGCCTACACCAGCGCGAACATGCCGAAGTTCAACTCGATCTCGATCTCCGGCTATCACATGCAGGAAGCGGGAGCGACGGCGGATCTCGAACTCGCCTACACGCTCGCCGATGGCGTGGAATATGTCCGCGCCGGGATGGCGACCGGCCTCAACATCGATGCCTTTGCGCCGCGTCTTTCCTTCTTCTGGGCGGTCGGCATGAACTACTTCATGGAAGTCGCGAAGATGCGCGCCGGGCGAGCGCTATGGGCACGGCTCATGAAGGACCTCGGCGCGAAAAGCCCGAAGTCGATGAGTTTGCGCGCGCACTGCCAGACGAGCGGCTGGTCGCTTACTGCGCAGGATGTGTACAACAATGTGGTCCGAACCTGCGTGGAGGCCTTTGCGGCGACGCATGGCGGCACGCAGTCGCTACATACCAACGCGCTCGACGAAGCGCTTGCGCTACCGACCGATTTTTCCGCCCGCATCGCCCGCAACACCCAGCTTTTCATCCAGCACGAGACCGGGACGACCCGAGTCATCGACCCATGGGGCGGCAGCTATTATGTCGAACGGCTGACCTACGACCTGGCGAAGAAAGCCTGGGAGCACATCCAGGAAGTCGAGCGCCTCGGCGGCATGGCGAAGGCCATCGACGCAGGCTTGCCGAAAATGCGCATCGAAGAAGCAGCGGCCCGCACCCAGGCCCGGATCGACGGCGGCAAGCAGGTGATCGTGGGCGTCAACAAGTATCAGCCCGAGGAAGAAGCGCCGATCGACGTGCTGAAGGTCGATAACTCCTCTGTGCGCACCAAGCAGATCGAGAAGCTTGCCAGGCTGAAGGCCGAGCGCGACCCGAAGGCGGTCGAGGCGGCGCTTGCGGCGCTGACCAAAGCGGCGGCGGATGGAACCTGCAATCTTCTTGAGCTTTCCGTGAATGCCGCCCGCGCAAAGGCGACGGTGGGCGAAATTTCTGAGGCGCTGGAAAAGGTCTATGGCCGCCACCGCGCCGAGACCCGCGCCATATCAGGGGTCTACCGCCAGGAGATCGGGCAGATGGACGATAAAGTGCGGCGGGTCATCGCGATGTGCGAAGCCTTCGAAAAGGACGACGGACGCCGGCCCCGTATTATTGTGGCGAAGGTTGGCCAGGACGGCCACGACCGCGGGCAGAAGGTCATCGCGTCGGCTTTCGCCGACCTCGGCTTCGATGTCGACATCGGTGCACTCTTCGCGACGCCCGCCGAGGTGGCGCGGCAGGCAGTCGAAAACGACGTGCACATCGTTGGCGTGTCCTCGCTTGCGGCGGGCCACCTCACACTAGTTCCCGAACTGAGGCAGGAGTTGGAAAAGCAGGGCCGGCCGGACATTCTCGTCGTGGCCGGAGGCGTTATCCCGCCAGACGACTACGCCGCGCTCTACAAGGCCGGGGCGATTGCGATTTTCGGGCCCGGCACCAATATCGCGGAGGCTGCGGCGGATCTTCTCGCCAAGCTGAATGCGCATCTTGGTTACGCAAAGCGCGAGGCCGCCGAGTAACGCTCCCCATAGACGGAGTCGCAAGATGATCATTGATCACTTGGGTTTTGGCGTCGCCGACTACACGCGGTCGAAAGCCTTCTATGAAGCCGCTTTAGCCCCGCTCGGCATTGCGGTTGTGATGGAGGCCCCGGCCGAAAAGGGCGGCGGCGCGGCGTGCGGTTTCGGGCGGGGGGGAAAACCCCAGTTCTGGATCTCGGCGGAGGGCAGGACGGTCCCCCGCGTTCACGTCGCTTTTGCGGCGGCTTCACGGGGTGACGTCGATGCATTTTACAAGGCGGCGCTTGCTGCGGGCGCTGCGGACAATGGCGCTCCGGGTATCCGCCCGCACTACCACCCCAATTACTACGGGGCGTTCGTCCTCGATCCTGACGGACACAATATAGAGGCGGTCTGTCACAAGCCGGTTGCGTAATTTCCGCCTCGATCAGAACTGGCCCAAGGCGGCATGTGTTGAAAAACACTTGACGCTGAGCCTTATGTAAAGAAGCAGCGGTCGAAGGTGTACGAGAGGTTAAAATTGGGTTCGTTTTGTAAGAACACCATAAGTAAAAATATAAGTAGTTTTTTTTCATGCCAGGCACTGGCCATGGGCAAAGGCGTCATGACTTATGGCAGTCGGTGTAAGTCCCCATGATTAATCAGGCTGAGTTTTGGGATGAGCGCTATGGCGGCGAAGAGTTCGCCTTCGGAACAGCTCCCAACGAGTTCCTTGTTTCCCAAGCGAAATACTTAAGCCCTGGCCTTCGCGTGTTGGCGCCGGGTGACGGCGAAGGCCGCAACGGCGTGTGGCTCGCGGAGCAGGGATTGATCGTCGATACCGTCGATGTCTCTCCGCTCGGCGTGGCGAAGGCCAGGACGCTGGCTCAAGGACGCGGCGTCGAAATCAACGCGACGATTGCCGATCTTCTCACCTGGGCTTGGCCTCGGGAGACCTACGATGTCATCGCCGCCCTTTACATCCATTTCTTCGACAACGACCGGCCCAAGAAATCCACCGCGCCATGTTGGATGCCTTGAAGCCGGGCGGCATTCTGATCCTCGAAGCTTTCCGCCCTGAACAGCTTGAACTGCAAAAAATTCATCGCTCGGGCGGCCCAAAGACGGCGGATATGCTCTACTCCAGGACCAAGCTCGCCGAAGACTTCGCCGGAACCTCTATTCTTGACCTTGAAGAAGCGACGGTCGAACTCGCAGAAGGGCGTCGCCACAAGGGCGTTGCGGCAGTCATCCGCGCCGTGGTACGCAAACCAGGATAGCCGCCATGAAGGCGTTAAAACTGGCAATTTCTCCAGCCGCGGTCTGCTTTTGGGCTCTCTTCCTTTGCGTTGGCTATTCCATAACAAGCTCCAATGCGAGCCGGGTCGTGGCACTCAAACAGGAGAGCAGGTTCGGTTACGCGAAGACGTCATTTCCCCTTCACATGAAGCGCTGGGATGAAACACTGTTCGCTCTGCTTGCCGCGCGGGCCAAAAGCGAGATGGCAGAATTCCTGAAAAACGCGGAGCAGGAAGCAAACGCGAAGCCGATCGAAGGAGAGTGGAAGCCTTACACGGAAGCAGTCAGCTATCTCGAGCAGTTCCGGACGCCTTCGCTCGTCAGTTACCTCGAGGTTGCGAACGTCGTGCAGGGCGATGCGCGCCCGACGATCGGATTCCGCACCGTCAACTTCGACAAGGGCGCGGGCAAGGAACTAACCCTTTCTGATATTGTCGAGGGCGCGGCTGACCGTTCGAAAACGCTGGACGCTCTGGCGAGCTACGCGCGCGCTGATTTGAAAGAGGAAACCGCCGAAGAAGAAGAGAGCGACACACTCCTCGACCTGACCAAGCCCGACCTTGGTGTTTATGAGCGTTTTACGCTTTGCCCTTCGACCAAGTTGGGGAAGGCGGCTGGGCTGACGATCCATTTTCCTCCTGCGTTGGAAGGCCCTTACGCGGGCAGCGATTTTCACGTCACGATTCCTTACACGGTCTTCGCAAAATTCCTGAAGGCGGGGATGAAGCAGCTCTTTTCGGGCGAGCCTCGGGCTACGCCTGTCTCGTTACAGGATGTGGAATTGTGAGACCGAGCACCGGTGATGTCACCCCGGCAACCCTTTGGCGTTATCCGGGGTCATAAAAAGCACCCGTTGCCTTATGATGGTAATGACCCCGGATAAGCGCTGAAGCACTTTCCGGGGTGACGGACCAAAGGTTACTCTGCCGCAAGGGGGAGAAGAGGCGGCTTGTAGGTCAGGATCGGATCGCGCGCGGCTCGGGTTTCGTCGAGGCGCTTCCGTGGAGCGAAGCGAGGAGCGTTTGAGAAGCGCGCATAATCGCGCCCCTTCGCCGCCTCGGCGAGACTTCGCACTGCACTGATAAACTGATCGAGGCTCTGCTTCGATTCAGACTCGGTCGGTTCCACAAGCATCGCGCCCGAGACAACGAGTGGGAAATAGACCGTCATCGGGTGAAAACCCTCGTCAATCAGCGCCTTCGCGAAGTCGAGCGTGGAGACGTGCGTGCCCTTCAGGAAGCGGTCGTCGAACAATGCTTCGTGCATGCAGGCCCGGTCGCCAAAGGGATAGGAAAGAACGTCGCTCAGGCACGCACGCACATAATTAGCATTCAGAACGGCGTCCTCGGATGCCTGCCGGATTCCGTCGGCGCCGTGGCTCATCATGTAGGCCAGCGCGCGAACGAACATTCCCATTTGCCCGTGAAAAGCCGTCAGCCTTCCAAGGGGGCTTACGGTCTCCGGCGCATCTTGCGCGTGCTCTATCAGTCGATAGGCATCGCCATCCTTACTGACGAACGGCAGCGGCGCAAATGGCGCGAGCGCCTCCGACAGAACGACCGGCCCTGCCCCAGGGCCGCCGCCGCCATGTGGCGTCGAGAACGTCTTGTGCAGGTTGATGTGCATTGCGTCAACGCCGAGATCGCCTGGCCGGACCTTGCCCGCTATGGCGTTGAAGTTTGCGCCGTCGCAATAAAGATAGGCGCCTGCCTCGTGAAGCGCTGCTGCAATCTCGGTGATTTCGGGCTCGAACAGCCCGCAAGTATTCGGATTTGTCAGCATCATGGCGGCGACATCCGGCCCAAGCCTTGCGCGCACAGCCTCCGCGCTAACGGTCCCATCCTCGCGCGCCTCAACAGCCCGGACCGTGAAGCCAAGCAGCGCCGCCGTCGCCGGGTTCGTGCCGTGGGCCGATTCGGGAACGAGCACCTTGCGCCGGGATGCCCCTTCGCCGCGAGCCTCTATGGCTGCGCGGATCGCCATCATCCCGCACATCTCGCCATGCGCGCCCGCCTTCGGGGAAAGCGCCACGGCTTCCATGCCGGTCAGCTCGATGAGCCAGCGGCTAAGCTCGGTTATGAGTGCAAGCGCGCCTTGCACCGTCTTTTCCGGCTGCAGCGGATGGATGTCCGCGAAACCTGGAAGCCGAGCCACCTTCTCGTTCAGGCGCGGATTATGCTTCATCGTGCAGGAGCCGAGCGGGAAGATGCCCGTATCGATGGAGTAGTTTTTCTGCGAGAGGCGCACATAATGGCGAATGGCCTGCGGCTCGGAAAGGCCTGGGAGGCCGATTGGCTCGCCGCGCTCCAAGCCGCCAAGGCGCGTCTCGCTCTCCTGGGGTTCCTCAAAATCGACCCCGCTCGTTTCAGTCGAGCCAATTTCAAAAATGAGCGGCTCCTCGATCGCAAGACCGCGGTTGCCGGTGAATGTGTGAACATCGGCTGCCGGCTCCGCGTGGTCCAGCGAAAAGTCTTTCGGCATCTCAACCATGAAGGACCTCATTAAGTGTGGTCTTGTAGGCGGCAATATCATTTGGGGTTGTTACTTCTGTCGCTGCGACAACGATCAGGTTCTCGATCGCGGTTACGCTGGGCCACAGGCGGGAGGCGGGAACGCCGCCGATAATGCCGCGGTCGGCAAGCGCATCAATGACTGAGCCGCTTGCGTTCGGCGTCTTGATCGCGAACTCGTTGAAGAAAGCGGGCGTAATAACTTCGACGCCTGGAACCTCGCCCAGGGCCCTCGCCAGCGCGACGGCGTTGGCATGATTGATCGCGGCAAGCTTCCGCAACCCGGCCTCGCCGAGAAGCGTCAGGTGCGCCGAGAACGCGAGCGCACAGAGACCGGAATTCGTGCAGATGTTGCTTGTCGCTTTTTCGCGGCGGATATGCTGCTCACGCGTCGACATGGTCAGCACAAAGCCTCGGCGTCCATCCTCGTCGATGGTCTCGCCGCACAACCGGCCGGGCATTTGGCGGACAAACTTCCGGCGGGAGGCCATAAGACCGAGATAAGGCCCGCCGAAGTTGAGGCCGTTCCCGATGGACTGGCCTTCCGCCACGACGATATCGGCCCCCATCGCGCCCGGCGATTTGAGGGCTCCAAACGACACTGCCTCGGTGACTGCGACGATCAGCAAGGCGCCGCATTCATGCGCTTTTGCCGCAATCGCGGCGAGGTCGTTCACGCGTCCAAACACATCGGGCATCTGCACGACGATGCAGGACGTATCGGCGTCACAGGTCACATCGAACGTGGCCGCCGGATCGGCAGCCGCGGCATCGACATCGAAGGCGGAATGATGAGAGACCGTCTCGATCACGGCGCGATAGTGTGGATGCAGACCGCCCGCAAGCACGGCCTTCTTGCGTTTCGTCAGCCGATGCGCCATCAGCACCGCCTCGGCTGCGGCCGTTGAGCCGTCATACATCGAGGCGTTCGCGATTTCCATGCCGGTCAGAGCCGCGACCTGGGTCTGGAACTCGAACAGATATTGCAGCGTGCCTTGCGCGATCTCCGGCTGATAGGGCGTGTACGCCGTCATGAACTCGGAGCGCTGGATCACATAATCGACCGTCGCCGGGACATGGTGCTTGTAAGCACCGCAGCCCGCGAAGAACGGCACGGAACCGGCCGATATGTTGCGGCCCGCCATAGCGGAAAGCGCGCGCTCAACCGCGATTTCGCTTTGCCGGCGCGGCAGATCGGGCAACTCGCTCCGCAATTTGGACGCGGGCACGTCTGCAAAAAGGGCCTCGATATCTGCAACACCAATCGTATCGAGCATGGAGCGGCGATCAGCCTGCGTGTGGGGAAGATAGCGCATCAGCCCTCCGACTTCGCATAGGCGAGATAGGTGTCCAGGTCCATCAGCTTGTCCAACTCGCTTGTGTCCGTGAGCTGGAGCTTCAAAATCCAGGCCGCGCCCTCGGCGTCCTGATTGATGAGTTCCGGATTATCGTTGAGCGTGGCGTTGACTTCGGTGATGACACCGCTCGCCGGGGCATAAATATCGCTAGCCGCCTTGACCGACTCCACGACTGCAATTGGGCTGCCCTGCTTGACCTTTTCGCCCGACGCCGGAAGTTCCACGAAAGTCACGTCTCCAAGCTTTTCCTGGGCATAATTCGTGACGCCAACAGTCCCGATATCTCCGTCAACGATGATATATTCATGATCTTCGGTGTATTTAATGAATGCCATGATATCCGACCTTGTTCTATGCTTTGCGAACGTAACGATGAGGGACGAAAGGCAGGCTGGTGACTTGCGCTGCAACGGCAGCGCCGCGGATTTCTACCGCAAGTCCTGTGCCAGGTTTGCTCAACTCCGTGTGAACATAACCCGTCGCAATCGAGGCAATCGCCGTCGGTGTAAACGCACCGCTTGTTATCTCGCCGGTGGGCTTTCCGGCAGGTTCCAGAATTCTCATGCCATGCCGGGCGGCAGCGCGGCCCTCCAGCTTCAGCCCAACCCGAAGATGCTTCGGCCCTTCCGCCAGCTCCCGCAAAACGCGTTCGGAGCCGGGGAAGCCACCTTGCGAGCGGCGGCGCTTACCGATCGAGAAGGCAAGCCCTGCCTCGACCGGCGACACCGTTTCATCCATGTCCTGACCGTAAAGGGGAAGGCCCGCTTCGAGCCGCAGTGTATCGCGCGCGCCTAGCCCGACCGGCAATACCTCGGACGCCGAAAGAATTCGCCGGGCCAAGGCTTCCGCGCCATCAGCCTCCACCGATATTTCGAAACCGTCTTCGCCCGTATAGCCGGAACGCGAGACCGAAACGGCGCCAAACTCACCGCAGGTCATGAAGCCGAGCGCCTCGACACCGGGAAGCAATCGAGAAAGCACCATTGCGGCTTGCGGCCCCTGCAGCGCCAGGAGCGCGCGGTCAGGCTCGGGCCGAAGCCTCACAGTCAAAGGCAGTCGCTCAGCGATATGCGCAAAGTCGATCTCCTTCCGCGAAGCGTTGACCACAAGCGAAATCCCCGTGCCGTCTGCATCGCGCGTCACCATCAGATCGTCGATTATGCCGCCGCTTTCGTTGAGAAGCTGTGTGTAGCGCATCTGGCCGGGTCTAAGCCTGATCACATCGCCGGGGACGAGTTCTTCGAGCGCCGCGGCGACGGTTTCGAAATCTGCTCCGGCAAGCCCCGCTTGCCCCATATGCGACACATCGAAAAATCCCGCTGCACTGCGAACGTGGATATGCTCCTTGACGATGCCGCTCGCATATTGGAGCGGCATCTCGTAGCCCGCGAAGGGCACCAGTTTGGCGCCAAGCTCGCGATGGAGCGCGTCAAGCGGCGTCAAGCGAAGGCTCGCGCCGGACGATACAGGCTTAATGAGAGCTTCGGCTTCACTCATGGTCGGTTCCGTAACGTTAGGCGCTCCGCTTTCGCGGCACTACGCCCCCTCTGTCACGGGACCTGAGAGATTTCACCCGGGCATTCCGGGCCTACCCCTTCGGTGAGACGCACGCATTGCGGCGGCTGCTTTCCAGAGTGCTGTCTGCGCGCGGTCCTTTTGCCTGAGAGTTTCCGGGGCGGTTGCTCCTTCGGCGCCAGCTTTGCTGGTCTCTCCCGCTTGCTTCGGTCAGCCCCTTTTAATTCGCCTGCCCGGCCCGCCCTGTCAACCTCCGCCAGGATAAAAAAACTTGAATGCACTTAATGCGGCGCTCGTGGCACAGTTTGCCCGTTCCGTAGCCTTTCGCGGCAC
Organism: uncultured Alphaproteobacteria bacterium; assembly: GCA_963839435.1. Classification (GTDB taxonomy): domain Bacteria; phylum Pseudomonadota; class Alphaproteobacteria; order Rhizobiales; family Rhodomicrobiaceae; genus Rhodomicrobium. The sequence continues at coordinate 24,302 of CAWIVD010000012.1, read as the reverse complement.
CCATCATCACCAGGGGCTGTAGCCGAAGCCGAAAACCTGCGTCTTATCCTGGGGTGCTTTGGTCAGGACATCGGAAAAATCCGCGCGCAGCGGGCCTACGGGCGAGTCCCAAATCAGGCTCGCGCCAACCGATGATCTCAGAGCGGACGAATCCTGGATTACGAGGTTGTTCGTCGTGCCATGCTGTGCTGCGTAGGCTGTCGCGAATTTCTGCGCATCCGTGCCGAAAGCGCTGCCAGCGGCCGTGTAGACCGCGCCGCTGAGACCAAGGTCCTGCGGCACAAAGGGAAGCGGGAAACGCAACTCCGTTGTCGCCGAATAGAAGGTGGTGGCCCCGAGCGCATCGCCCGTCGCCGCGTCGCGGGGACCAAGGCCCGCGGGCTGAAAGCCGGGGATTGTTTCGCTTCCCTTATAGAAGGCATCCACGACGCGAACGCCCTGGCCGCCCCACCCCATCATCGTTCCCCCGCTGGTCCGTCCGGCGAGCGTGATCTCATCGGATATGGGATAATACGCCCTCATTTCGGTGGTGGACCGGATGTAATTCACATCCCCGCCCGCGCCTGCGAAATCCTGCGTTCCCCTGAAGTAGAAACCGCGCGTAGGCTTCTTCTTGTTGTTTCGCGTGTCGTAGATCAGGTTGTAGCCCACCGAGGAAATGATGGCCGTGCCTGCGATCTGCTTCACGGCGACAGAGGCGTTCGGATCAAGGTTATACACATCGTCCAGCATCAGAGTGTAGTTGAAGCCGACGGAAAACTCGTCCGTGATCGGAACGCCGAAGCGGAGAGCGCCCCCCACCCGGAAATCCTCGTAGCCCGCAATGGTATAACCGGAGGCTTGCGTATAGTCGGAGTTCTTGATGAAGGCATCCACGCCAAAGGACAGGTTGTGGTCGAGGAAACGCGGCTCGGTCCAGCTTACGGTCACGCCCTCGCTGCCTGAGATGCTTCCCTCCAATTTCACTTGGAGATACTGACCCGTCCCCATCAAGTTGCGTTCCGTGTAGGTGACATCGCCGATAACGCCGTTGGCGGTCGAGTAGCCTGCGGCGAAGGAAAGCTCGCCCGTCTGCTGCTCCTCCACATTGACTGTGAGGACCGCACGATCGGGTGCAGAGCCTTTCTCCTTTTCGATCTTCACGGCCTTGAAGAAGCCCGTTCTCATAACGCGCTGCTTCGCCTGCTCCACCATCACCTTGTTGTAGGCGTCGCCCTCGGCGATCCGGAACTCGCGGCGGATGACCTCGTCCTTTGTGGCGTGATTTCCGGTTATATCGATCCGCTCGATATACTCGTGTGGACCTTGCTCAACCACGAAGACAACCGATATCGTCCGGGTATTCGTATCGCGGTCTATCCTCGGGCGGATCCGTCCGAACGGCTCGCCCGCCTCCGCGACTGCCGCCGTTAAGGCTTCCACGCTCTTTTCGATCAGATCCGCGTTATAGATGTCTCCGGGATTACCGAGCACGCGCTTGCGTAACGCATCCGCATTCAAGGATTTGAGCGCCAACTCGACGTCGATCGTCCCGAAGGTATATCGCGGCCCCTCCTCGACAACGAAGGTAAGGAAGAAGCTCTTCTTTTCCTGATCAGCGTCAGCGCCGGCGGAGACGACGCGCATGTCGGCGAAACCGCTCCTGAGATAGAAGCGCCGGAGAAGCTCGCGGTCGAGATTAAGGCGGTCGGGGTCGTAGAGCGACGTCGGTTTCAGGAAGTCCAACAGCCCCGATTCCGTTGTCATTATCGCCCCCCGAAGTTCGGCGTCGCTGAAGGACTTGTTCCCGATGAAGTTTATCCCGGCGACCTTCGTCACCGTGCCTTCGCGAATTTCATAGACGAGATCGATGCGATTGTGGTCGAGCTCGATGATTTTCGCTTCGACCTGCGTCCCATAATGACCCTGCCGGCGATAGACATCGAGAATGCGCTGAATGTCGGTTTGAGCGCGAGCCGCTGTATAGAGCCCGGACGCTTTGAGCTTAGCTTCCTTTGCCAGCGTATCGGAGGTAACCTCCTTGGCTCCCTCGAATGCCACGTTCCGGATGAGCTGCGCTTCTGCAACCTCGACGACGACGACGTTGCCTTCGCGCCTTATATGGACATCGCCGAAAAGCCCCGTCGCGAACAGTGCCTTGACGCTCTCATCCGCCTTTGCCGCGTCGTAACGCGCGTCGGTTTTAAAGGTCAGGTAATGTTTGACGGTTTCTGCGTCGATGCGTTGATTGCCCGTTACGCGGATTTGCCCGATGACGGCCCCGCTCTCGGCGTGGGCCTCCGCCCACAGCACTGCGGATGCCAGTAAAGCCGCTACGGCAATAAGAGCTGCGAGAGCCGACCGAAGTCGACGATCCGTGCTTGTACGCAACACTGCCGCAGCCGCACTCTCTACGCCAGCTTTACTCGGAACCATTCAGAAGAAGAGAGCACCGCTTTATGACGTCAGCGTGGCCCGCCACTGGCGCATCACGCCCATATCATCCGCCGAAGCTGCAGGCCTCTATCATCCGTTAGAGCTTATCCGCTTTCGATGGAATCAAAAGCGGGCTCTAAGTTTTTGTTTTGTCGTGCGTCTTATCGGAAAACCGCTTCGCACTTTTCCGGACGCACTTTAGGGTATACTTTCGGTTAAAATTGGTTTCGTTTCGTAAAGCAGCCATAAGTAACAATATAACTATATTTTTGCCACACAAAAGGCCTCGTGACCTGTCGAAAGGCGCGAACACTGGCACCGGAAACACAAGCGGCGCCCTGAGGCGCCGCTGAAGGTCTTGAAAGAGGCTTTAAGCCCAGCTTACCACTTGATGCGAAGGCCAGTGGCGAGCATTGAGGGCGCCGGTCTGATCGGTGAAGGTCACGCCGGCATAGACATCGAGATGCCGATTGAAGGTGTAATCAATCAGGAAAGAGCCCTGGTTGAAGTCGCCGGTGCAGTACGCGGACGTTTCAGTTGCAGTTGACGCCTGGACGCAGGTTTTGCCGGCTACAATCGCGCGAGTGGTGGGGTGATGGTTGCGCCAGTAGTGTAGGAGTTCTGGTTGAAGTAGTAGTAGGCACCCGACAAGCTTCCAAGGACCATCCTCATAGCTGACGCTCGCCCATGCCGTCTGGCGGGCTCGGTCGGTGGGGTTTGACCGCCTTCTAAGCGGCGCCAGGCCTCTTCTTCTCGAAGGAGAGGGAAATGGTGTAATCCTGGGGTGTCGTGCCGTCCTTCACGGGAATGGTCACATCGCGGACAATCGAGAAATAGGAAAGTGGATTCTCCCTCGTGATCGTGACGGTGACGGTGACTGAATTGGACTTGACCTTGTTCCTGGCCCTGTCGAAAACCTGCATCACAGCCGGAAGAGTAACCGTCCCGGGCTTACCCTTCGGCCCAAGCAGGACGCGTCCCGCGATGCCGTACTTGACCTGAACCAAGCCCATTGTGGCCTGGCATTCGCGCGCCGTCTTGGTAATCTCCGCCCGCTGAATAATGGAAGCCCCATCGCCAACGCGATTGCCCTCGTAGATGGTGACGGAACGCTGGCCGCCTTCCACCTGAATAAGGGGACAGCCATTTGAGGCCGCGGCTTCGATCGGACTGTCCGAGTTGGCGCGCGCAGCGGTAAGCATGCTCTCCTCGGTGATCACCGGAGTATACGAACCCTCGGGTCTCCCGCCTGTCGAAGGTCCCGTGCAGCCATTTACCATCACCGCGAGACAACTGAAGCTCAGCAGTTTGAAGGCTGCCGGTAACGAATCCCTCATTTGCCCCTTCATTTCCCAACGCCAAGATTTGATGCTTTCAAAGCCTCCGCGACTTTGAGTAGCGTTGCTTTTTTATGGTTTGCCGCGCTCATTATTGCTACAAGAAGGCACTGAATTTGAACGCGCTCGAGGACCCTAGCGAGCCGCAGAAAGGGCCGCAAGCGTGGAGGTTCCCTTTCCCTGCCAAATTTGACCTTTTTGCGGAGTTCCGCGCGCCTTTTGTGATTGCCAAGTCTTGGAGATGGCCCCTATGACGACAAAACCACACCTCGATGTGTTGCTCGCCGCGCCAAGGGGGTTTTGCGCGGGCGTTGACCGAGCAATCCAGATCGTGGAGATGGCTATCGAGAAGTTTGGGGCGCCTGTCTACGTCCGCCACGAAATCGTTCACAACCGTACCGTTGTCGAAAGCCTGGAAGCAAAAGGAGCGGTCTTCGTCGAGGAACTGAGCGAGGTCCCCAATACCGACGCGCCTGTGATCTTCTCGGCTCATGGCGTTCCGAAATCGGTTCCGGCGGAAGCGGCAAAGCGGAAATTCTTTTATCTTGACGCGACCTGCCCGCTTGTGTCGAAGGTTCATGTCGAGGCCGAGCGCCATTTCGAAGCCGGGCTCGAGATCATCCTCATCGGCCACTCCGGCCATCCCGAGGTCATCGGAACTTTGGGCCAGCTTCCCGAAGGAGCGGTGACGCTCATCGAAACCGTCAAGGACGTCCAGGCCTTCACGGCGCGCGATCCTTCCAGACTTGCCTATATAACGCAGACGACGCTGTCGATCGACGACACCATCGAGATGGTCAAGGCGCTGAAGGCGCGCTTCCCCCTCATCCAGGGTCCGCACAAGGACGACATCTGTTACGCAACGACAAACCGGCAGCGCGCCGTGAAAGCGATTGCTGACAAATGCGACGCCATTCTTGTCGTCGGCGCTCCCAACAGCTCCAACTCCAAGCGGCTCGTGGAAGTCGCTTTCCGGTCCGGTTGTCCGAGAGCCATGCTTGTGCAAAAGGCTTCGGAAATTCCATGGGACAACCTCCAGCACATCAAGACGTTGGGCCTCACCGCCGGCGCCTCCGCCCCCGAAATCCTCGTGGAGGAGATCATAGAGCAGTTCAAGGCGCGTTACGACGTAACGGTTGAGATTGTGAGGACCGCGACCGAGGATGTGATCTTCAAGATCCCGCGGGCGCTGCAACAGGCTGCGGCGCAGTAAAGCCATCGGAGCATGGCGGTTTATACCGAAGTCACAGCCGAGGATCTGTATGCGCTACTCCAACGCTATGATATCGGCTCCCTTACCGCCTTCAAGGGGATCGCGGAAGGCGTCGAGAACAGCAACTTTTTTCTCGGGACCGGCAGCGGCCAGTTCATTCTGACCCTCTATGAGAGACGCGTCTCGGCGGAAGACCTGCCCTTCTTTCTCGGCCTCATGGAACATCTCGCTCAAAGCGGCGTCAGGTGCCCTACCCCCGTTCACGACCGCGAGGGGCGCGTTCTCCAAATGCTCGCCGGGAAACCGGGCGCCATCGTCACATTCCTCCAGGGATATTCCTTGCAGAAGCCGAAACCAGCGCATTGCCGCGCGGTTGGCGCAGCGCTCGCCGCTCTTCATGAAGGCGGTCTGACCTTCACCCTCAAGCGGGAAAACGCACTTTCCCTTGCGGGCTGGGCCAAGCTCTTTGCCTCCGTTGGCGGGGTCGCCGACAAGATTGCGCCCGGCATGTCGGCGAGCCTTGCCCACGCGCTTGAAACCCTGTCTGAGGAATGGCCCCAAGACCTTCCCCGCGGCGTCATTCACGCGGATCTCTTTCCGGACAATGTCCTGTTCCTGAACGACGCCGTTTCCGGCGTGATCGACTTTTATTTCGCTTGCAACGATCTCTTTGCTTACGATCTCGCGATCTGTATGAATGCCTGGTGTTTCGAACTCGATGGTGCTTTCAACGTGACGAAGGCGAAGGCGCTCTTCAACGGCTACAATTCCGTCCGCTGCCTTGAGCCGAAGGAGACTTCTGCCTTGCCGATCCTGGCGCGCGGCGCGGCCGTCCGCTTTTTCCTGACCCGCCTCTACGACTGGTACAATACGCCCGACACCGCCTTCGTGAAGCGCAAAGACCCCATGGAGTATTGGCGGAAGCTCACATTCCATCAGGGCGTGGAAACGCCTGGCGCCTATGGCCTCTGACAAAGCGAGCGAGCCGGAAGGCGCCGTCACGATCTACACCGATGGCGGCTGCAAAGGCAATCCGGGCCCTGGAGGCTGGGGCGCCCTCCTGATCTACAAAGGGCGAGAGCGCGAGATCTATGGCGGGGAACCTCTCACGACCAACAATCGCATGGAACTGATGGCGGCCATTGCCGCGCTTGAAGCGCTGAAACGGGGCTGCCCGGTCGACCTTCACACGGATTTACAGTATCTGCGAAACGGCATTACCGAATGGATCGCCGGATGGAAGGCGAACGGCTGGAAGACCGCGCAGAAAAAGCCCGTCAAGAACGTCGATCTCTGGCAGCGCCTCGACGCTGCGCGCCAGCGCCACAAGGTGAAATGGCACTGGGTTCGCGGCCACGCCGGCCATCCCGAAAACGAGAGAGCTGACGGTCTTGTCCAGCGTGGCATCGCCGAGCAGGTAGAAATCATAAAGCGTGGCGGCTCAGACGCCGCCGCTGCCCCCGCCGAAAACCTATAAGTCGCGGAGAAGCCGCTCAGCGCTGCTTTCCACTGCGCTGCCAGGCTTGTCTTCGACATGAAGGGCTTTCACAACGCCATTGTCGAGCAGCATAGCGTAACGCTTGGACCGGATGCCGAAGCCGATTGGCGCACCATCCATTTCGAGCCCGATCGCTTTCGCGAAGTCGCCATTGCCGTCCGCGAGAAAAGTTACCGTGCCCTTCGCCCCGCTCGCCTTCGACCAGGCGTCCATAACAAAAACGTCGTTCACGGCCGTGCATGCGATGACGTCGACGCCTTTCGCCTTGAAATCAGCGGCGTGCTGCAGAAACCCGGGCAGATGCATATTGGTGCAGGTCGGCGTAAACGCTCCAGGCACTGCAAAAAGAACAGCCTTTTTGCCTTTGAAAAGGTCATCCGTCGAGATTTCCGACGGGCCGCTCTCTGTCATGATCTTGAACTTCGCTTGCGGCAGCGGGCTTCCTGGTGTAATCGCCATGACGGTCGTCTCCTGGTTGTTCAAGATGGTGCGGGCATGCAGTGGCGTTGTATCCCGTCGCATTGCCAAAATCTATAAAACCAGCCTCACGATCACTTGAAAAAAGGCGACCCGACAACCTTGCGGAAAGATTTCATCGGGAAGATTGTCAGTCATTGATTTGTCCAAAAGATAGTGTCGCTGAAGAATGCCTCCATCTCCACCTGTGGCATGGACCTTGCAGCCTTTGCAGACGACGGTTCCTGCCGGAGGCTGGGTTAGACGCAGAAGGGGCGTGGAAGCATTTGGTGTTGCGACTCACTGGCTTATCGGAAGAATGAAAGTAAATATCTCGTTCTCACGAAGTCTGCGCTTCCCCGCTGCGCTAGCGGTCCTTCTGCTTGCGGCCGGGATGGCCATCACCGTGAGCGAGGCTGAAACACCCTCTCAAGAATCCGCTTCAAGAGTTGTTCGGGCTGGTCAGGACGAGGCGCCCAGCGGGGGTTACCGGCATAGCCGGGGCGTTCAAAATCGCATCAGCCCGAAGCGCCGCACGGGCAAGGAAGGTTCGGCGGAAGCGAAGATCGATGCCGAACAGGCCCGCGAACTTTATATCCGGCGCAAACTGAGGCTCGAGCAAATCCAGGCTGAGCAGCAGGAACTTTCGAAAGATAAGGTGACGCTTGCTGCGAACCGGGCCCGGATGCGGGCCCGGCGTATTGACGCGGCCCGCGCTCTTCGCTTGTCGGAGAAGCGCCTGACGGAAATCGAAGAACGACTTGCTGAGACGCGTGCCAAAGCGAAGGATCAACGCGAGAAGCTCGATGAAAAAAGCGCGCAAATGTCCACGCTTTTTGCGTTGATGCAAGGCATGAGCCGCGAACCGCCGCCGCTGCTGATTACACACACGCGCGACGCTTTGAAGATGATCCGGAGCGGCATGGTGCTGGCGACGTTCTACGGAGATATCGAGAAGCTTGCAACGCAACTTTCCGAAGAGGTCAGTACGCTGGAAACAGCTCAGAAGGACGCCGAGCTCCAGGAAAAGCACCGCAAGGCAGAGCAGGCGCAAAACAGCCGCCTCAAGACCCAGATCGAGTTGCTTCTGAGAGAGAACCGTAATCACCTCGAAGCGAACGCCGCGACCCTTGAGAACCTCAAGAGTGCCTCGAAAATCAATATGGCCGGCATCAAGAGCCTTGAGGAAATGCTCCCGATGCTGGACGCCCAGGCTGGAAAGAAGCCCGACCTCACCACAAAGGAGGAGGAAGTCTCGCCCCATGCCGCAAAGGTGGCCATGCTTCAGCCAGGCCGCATGCAACCGGCCATTCCGTTTGCGAATTCTCAAGGACTTCTGCCCTTACCTGTTCAAGGGGAGATACTCGTCAGATTTGGGCAATCCGGCCAGGACGGAGCGTCATCCAAGGGAATTCATCTTGAGACGCGGGAAGACGCGCAAGTTATTTCCCCATGCGATGGCTTGATTTTGTATGCGGGTCCGTTCAGGTCCTATGGTCAACTCTTGATTATCAATCCCGGTGGAGGATATCATGTTGTCATAGCAGGCATGGACCGGATCGACGTTCAGCAGGGTCAATACGTTCTTGCCGGCGAGCCTATTGCAGCCATGGGCGCAGCAACCCATACTGGCGAAAGGTCACCAAAACGCCCTACCCTCTACGTCGAATTTCGTAGAGATCAGCAGTCGATTGATCCCGAGCCGTGGTGGTCTTCGGGAGGAAAAGGTTAGAGAGATACATGCGCAAATCGGAACTGGCGCTCGGTGCCTTCCTCATCATGCTGGTTTGCACGGCCAGCTTGTTCATTTTGCAATCCACGCGCCGGGATCAGGCCGTTGCCGCAAATGCTGAGATTTACAAGCAACTCGACCTTTTTGGAGAAGTATTGGAGCGCGTCCGCGCGGAGTATGTCGAGAAGCCAGACGACACCAAGCTGATCGAGAACGCCATTAACGGCATGCTGCAGGGTCTCGATCCGCATTCGAGCTACCTCACGCCGAAAGAATTCCAGGACATGCAGGTCCAGACCCGCGGCGAGTTTGGCGGGCTCGGCATCGAAGTCACGATGGAAGATGGCGTTGTTAAAGTCATCGCTCCGATCGACAACACGCCCGCTGACCGGGCTGGCGTCATGTCTGGGGATTACATCACTCATCTGGATGGCGAGTCCATTCAGGGTCTCAGCCTGAACGAGGCCGTGGAGAAAATGCGCGGGCCGGTGGATTCGCCGATCACGCTGACGATCCTTCGCAAGGGCGTGGCGACGCCGATCCAGACGAAGGTGGTTCGTGACATCGTTCGCATCAATCCAGTGAAGTACAGCGCCGAGGATGACGTCGGCTGGATCAAGATCAAGACCTTCCAGAGCGAACATACCTACGAATATATGAAGCAGGCAATCGACGACCTGAGGAAGACCATCGGTCCGAAGCTCAAAGGTTACGTCATCGACCTCAGGAACAATCCGGGCGGGCTTCTCGATCAGGCGATCGCCGTATCTGATGCTTTCCTCGACAAGGGCGCTATCGTTCTGACCAAAGGCCGCAATGCGAGCGAAAGCAGCCGCGCAAACGCCAAGCCGGGTGATATCACCGATGGAAAGCCGCTCGTGGTGCTCATCAACGGCGGGGCCGCTTCGGCATCGGAGATCGTTGCGGGCGCGCTTCAGGATCACAAGCGTGCGGAAGTAGTCGGCACACGGTCCTTCGGCAAAGGTTCTGTCCAAACCATGATTCCGCTTGGAGCAAACGGTGGCCTGCGCCTCACGACTGCTCGCTATTATACGCCCTCGGGCCGCTCGATCCAGGCCACGGGCATCTCGCCGGACTATCTCGTCGAGCCCGAGTTGCCGGACGATTTGAAAGCGCAGATGGCGGCGCTTACTCCTAAAGGGGAAGCCAGCCTGCGCGGTCACCTTAAGAATGACAGCGCCCCTGAGGCGAAGGGCAGCATCTCGTACGTCCCGAAAGAAAAAGAGAAGGACGTTCAGCTTAAAGCTGCGATCGATCTCCTGCACGGAAAGAAGATCGAGACGACGAAAAAGCTGGAAAACGCATCGGCGCCGGCCACGGCTGAATTCAGCGGAAGTGCCAAATTAGACTTTCGCAACCGTCATGACCCCTCTATAAAAGGCTCTTGTCGCAGGACAAGAGCCTTTTATTCGGTAAGTACAGCCGGAGGCGGAGTTCAAGTGCTCGACTCCGATAAGCTGCACTATGGACTGGGTTCAATAAGGTGCTAGTACGCCTTATCCGCGGGAACTCCTGGAAGCGTCGCCCAAGCGAGGCAAGCTTCCCGCGGGGCGTACTCGGCTCAGCGGAGTGAAATGATGAGAGCGCTTCTGATTGTGGCAGGTCTTTTCTTCTCGGTCTTCGGCGCAGTGATCGCTTACTTCGCCGCCTCCGATCCGGGCCACGAGTATGATCTCAAATTCGTTCTGCCAATCGATGTGCGTCAGATGCCGAAGCCCGTCACGCCCCCATCCTTTCAATCGTGGAGTACCGGCGAGGAGGAGAGCGCTCCCGCCACCGATGGACGCGCCGAGGCTGGGAGAACGCCGGCCATGCAAGACAGACCGCCTGTTGACTTTGGCGAGCGGTCCGGCGCCGCATCCGAGTTGCAACTGCGGAGATAGCCGAACAGACAAGCGGCCGTTTCGCTCAACTGAGATTCACCGCCTCGCGGCAGGCTCCAGCCGCGCTTTTATCAATGCTGCAATTGGATTAGCAATGTCTCTCATAGACCCCAAAACGCTTCCTTACCGCCCCTGCGTCGGAATCGTGCTCCTGAACGCGGAGGGGCTAATCTGGATTGGCCGGCGCTTCGAGGATCTCGTATCGCAGGAATACCAGCAGCGTTGGCAAATGCCACAGGGCGGAATTGACAAGGGGGAAGAACCGAGAGTTGCCGCCATGCGCGAACTTTATGAAGAGACTGGCGTCACCAGCGCAAGCATCATCGCCGAATTCGAAGCGCTGGATTCAGTATGATCTTCCTCCCGAAACTGTCGGCAAGGCAATGAAAGGGAAATTCCGCGGACAGGAGCAAAAGTGGTTCGCGATGCGATTCACGGGCAACGAACGTGAGATCAATCTCAATCCGGAAGGCCACAAGCCCGAATTCGACGCCTGGCGCTGGGCCACCGCAAGCGAAGTGCTGGACGAAATCGTCGGTTTCAAGCGCGACGCCTACCGTGCGGTCATCGAAGATTTCCGCCCTCTGCTCGCCGCTTAAGCAATTGTGCTAACAGGGGGCAATAACGACTTCCGAATTGCCGCAGCGGGTTGCATTGCAGCAAGGGACTATGCTAGAAGCGCTCCAGGCATAAGCCGGGCTTGACTCCGGACATTGGAAGCTTGACACGAAGCACGCTATGACGCGCCCGCGTTTCAGCGGCTTTTTGACTGTTGGAGAGAACGTTTTGGCTAGCGGCGGCCGTGAATCGACAGTGGCAGAGCGTTACGCGGGAGCATTGTTCAATCTCGCCCACGAAAGCAACTCCGTCGAGAGCATTGAGCATGCGCTCGACAAATTTCTGGGTTTGCTGCGCGACAGCGCAGATTTGCGCCGTTTCGTCTTGAGCCCGATGTTCTCCAATGTGGAGCAGGAGCAAGGGCTGTCCGCCATCCTGAAGTCGGTTGGCATCACGGGACTTGCGCGCGACTTCCTCCTCGTGCTCGCGAAAAACAGGCGTCTGTTCGCGGCCGAAAGCGTGATCAAGGCCTACAAATCTCTTTCCGCGAAATCCCGTGGCGAGGTGGAAGCAGAGGTCATTTCGGCCGTATCTCTGACACCGGCTCAGACCCAGGATTTGACAGATACGCTCAGGCAGAAACTCGGCAAGACCCCAACGCTGACGGCTAAGATCGATCCCAGGCTTCTTGGGGGGCTGATCGTCCGCGTCGGCAGCCAGATGATTGACACTTCCTTACGTACAAAACTCAAGAACCTCGAAAAGGTTATGAAAGAGGCCAGCTGATGGAGCTTATGGAAATCCGTCCGTCCGAAATCTCCTCGATTTTGCGGGAGCAGATCAAGAATTTCGGGCAGGAAGCAGAAGTCTCCGAAATTGGACAGGTGCTGTCGGTGGGTGACGGCATCGCACGCGTTTACGGTCTTGATAATGTGCAAGCCGGCGAGATGGTTGAGTTCCCGGGCGGTGTTCGCGGGATGGCGCTGAACCTCGAAGCCGACAATGTTGGCGTGGTTATCTTCGGCGACGACCGGAACATCAAAGAAGGCGATACCGTCAAGCGGACTGGCGCCATCGTGGAGGTTCCCGTTGGCAAGGGGCTCCTCGGGCGCGTCGTGGACGGCCTCGGCAACCCGATTGACGGCAAGGGACCGATCCAGTCCACCGAGAAGCGTCGGGTCGACGTGAAGGCTCCCAGCATTCTCCCGCGCGAGAGCGTGAAAGAGCCGATGCAGACGGGCATCAAGGCCATCGACGCCCTGATCCCCATCGGACGCGGACAGCGCGAGTTGATCATCGGTGACCGACAGACCGGCAAGACGGCCGTCGCACTCGATGCGATCCTGAACCAGAAGTCGGTGAATGCGACGGGCGACGAGAGCCAGAAGCTTTATTGCATTTATGTTGCTGTCGGCCAGAAGCGCTCCACGGTCGCACAATTTGTGAAGGTTCTGGAAGAGAACGGTGCGCTCGAGTATTCCATCGTTGTGGCGGCCACCGCTTCGGAACCAGCTCCCCTGCAGTTTATTGCGCCCTACACGGGCTGCACGATGGGAGAATACTTCCGCGACAACGGCATGCACGCTCTGATCATCTATGATGATCTTTCGAAGCAAGCTGTCGCGTATCGCCAGATGTCGCTGCTCCTTCGCCGCCCGCCGGGACGCGAAGCTTATCCTGGCGACGTCTTCTATTTGCACTCTCGCCTTCTCGAACGCGCGGCGAAATTGAACAAGGATCACGGCTCGGGATCTTTGACGGCTTTGCCCGTTGTTGAGACACAAGCGAATGACGTGTCCGCCTATATTCCGACCAACGTGATCTCGATCACTGACGGTCAGATTTTCCTTGAGACCGACCTCTTCTATCAAGGCATCCGCCCTGCGGTGAACGTCGGCATCTCGGTGTCGCGCGTGGGTTCCGCCGCGCAAGTGAAGGCTATGAAGCAGGTTGCCGGCGCCATCAAAGGCGAGCTTGCGCAATACCGCGAAATGGCGGCATTCGCACAGTTCGGTTCCGACCTCGACGCCGCGACCCAGCGGCTTCTCGCACGAGGATCCCGCCTGACGGAACTGCTGAAGCAGCCGCAATTCTCGCCGCTCAAGGTGGAGGAGCAGGTTGTCGTCATCTTCGCCGGCACGCGTGGATTCCTCGACCCGATCCCGGTTGCTGCCGTGAGCGAGTTCGAGCGAGAGTTCCTGACGCTCATGCGCAACGAGCATAAGGACGTACTCGACGCCATCCGCACTTCGAAGCAGATCACCCCTGACACGGAGCAGAAGCTCAAGGACATCCTTACGACATTCTCGAAACGCTTTGCGGCGTAACCTCAGGCTGCGGAGAGCAATATGGCGAGCCTGAAGGAACTTAGAGGCCGTATCGCGTCGGTGAAAGCGACGCGAAAAATCACGAAGGCCATGCAGATGGTGGCCGCCGCGAAGCTGCGCCGTGCGCAGGATCAAGCAGAGGCCGCTCGGCCCTACGCCGAGCAGCTTGATAAGATTTTGGAACGCTTCGGCGGACGCGTGGTACCGCCGAGCGCCATCGCCAAGCTCATGACCGGGACTGGCAGCAACACGACTCATCTTGTTGTTGTGGCGACCGGCGAACGGGGTCTCGCGGGCGCATTCAACTCGAGCATTGTCCGGCTTGCCCGTGAACACATTCGCCGGCTGCAGGCCGAGGGCAAGACCGTCAAGATCATGACCATAGGCCGGAAAGGGGCGGACCAGCTTCGCCGCGATTTCGATAAGCTTATGATCGAGCATGTGGATCTACGGAGCGTCCGGCAGCTTGGCTATGTTAATGCACTCGACATTTCGCAGCGCATCCTCAAGCGCTTTGAGCACGGAGAGTTCGACGTAGCGACGCTCTTCTTCTCGCAATTCCAGAACATTATTACTCAGAGGCCGAAATCAACTCAGCTGATTCCGGTTGAGCTCCCTCCTTCGGATGCGATGTGTGAGTTCGAGCCTGACGAGGAAGAAATCCTGCTCGATCTCCTGCCGCGGAACCTCGCCACCAAGGTTTACAGCGCGCTTCTGGAAAATAACGCCGGCTTCTACGCATCGCAGATGACAGCGATGGATAATGCGACGCGCAATGCCGGCGATATGGTGGATCGCTACACCTTGGCGTACAACCGGGCTCGTCAAGCGACAATTACTAAAGAGTTGATCGAAATCATATCGGGAGCTGAGGCGGTCTAGGACACGAATACCTCCGTATCTCGGGAGTATCAAGCGCGCCGCCATTAGGATGAATGATGGTCCGGTTTTGGGGAAGAAAGAGATGAGCGATAGACGAGTTGGCCGTGTAAGGCAGGTTACAGGCGCTGTTGTGGACGTGCAGTTCGACGGGCCACTGCCTTCAATCTTGAACGCGCTCGAGACGCAAAACCATGGCAACCGCCTCGTCCTAGAAGTCGCGCAGCACCTCGGTGAAAATACCGTCCGCACGATCGCCATGGATTCGACTGAAGGTCTCGTCCGCGGCCAGGAAGTGACAGACACAGGCGACTCCATTGCCGTCCCGGTCGGCGAGGAGACCCTTGGACGCATCATGAACGTGATCGGCGAGCCGATTGACGAGGCAGGGCCGATCAAGTCGAACCAGCGCCGCCCCATTCATGCATCCGCGCCCGCCTTCGTCGATCAATCGACCGAGGTCGAAGTGCTAGTTACGGGCATCAAGGTTGTGGATTTGCTCGCTCCTTATTCCAAGGGCGGCAAGGTTGGCCTGTTCGGCGGCGCCGGCGTGGGCAAAACCGTGCTCATCCAGGAACTGATCAACAACATCGCGAAAGCCCACGGTGGCTATTCGGTGTTCGCTGGTGTGGGCGAGCGGACGCGCGAAGGCAACGACCTTTACTGGGAAATGATTCGAGTCTCACGTGAACGTCGATCCCCATGAGCACAACGGCTCCTCGAAAGGCTCGAAATGCGCGTTGATCTTCGGCCAGATGAACGAGCCGCCCGGAGCGCGCGCCCGCGTCGGCCTGACCGGGCTTACCGTCGCAGAGTATTTCCGTGATCAGGGCCAGGATGTGTTGTTCTTCGTGGACAACATCTTCCGCTTCACGCAGGCCGGCTCCGAAGTGTCAGCTTTGCTTGGCCGTATTCCCTCGGCCGTGGGCTACCAGCCAACCCTCGCCACCGACATGGGCGCCTTGCAAGAGCGTATCACCTCCACACACAAGGGGTCGATTACGTCGGTGCAGGCGATTTACGTGCCCGCCGACGACTTGACCGACCCTGCCCCGGCCACCTCCTTCGCGCACTTGGATGCGACGACGGTGCTGTCGCGTTCCATCGCTGAAAAAGGCATATATCCTGCGGTGGACCCGCTCGACTCGACGAGCCGCGCGCTTGAGCCGCGCATCGTCGGCGAGGAGCATTACCAGGTGGCCCGCAGGGTGCAATCAATTCTGCAGCGCTATAAGGCGCTTCAGGATATCATCGCGATCCTGGGCATGGATGAACTCTCCGAAGAGGACAAGCGCATCGTGGCGCGCGCGCGCAAGATCGAGCGCTTTCTTTCGCAGCCCTTCCACGTCGCCGAAGTGTTCACCGGCAAGCCTGGCGTTCTCGTGGACGTCAAGGACACCGTGAAAGGCTTCAAGGGGCTGTGCGATGGTGACTATGATCACCTTCCCGAGCAGGCCTTCTACATGGTTGGCACGATCGAAGAAGCAATCAAGAAGGCTGAAGAGCTTGCCGCAGCGGCGTAGCCTTCATCATTTCGGGTCTCGTGGCCGATTGCGTAAGCATCGCCACGGGTCCGGATATCGGTTTCCACCCGTCTTAAACCGAGAGCGGACTTAAATGGCCGACACGTTTCACTTCGAACTAATTTCGCCGGAGCAGACGCTCGTCTCCGCCGATCTTTCCGAGGCTGTGCTCCCAG
Source organism: uncultured Alphaproteobacteria bacterium (assembly GCA_963839435.1). Taxonomy (GTDB): domain Bacteria; phylum Pseudomonadota; class Alphaproteobacteria; order Rhizobiales; family Rhodomicrobiaceae; genus Rhodomicrobium. The sequence goes on along the minus strand of CAWIVD010000012.1, from coordinate 8,284 downwards.
GCCAGGAAGGCGACCTTGCGGCCATGCCTGGCCGTGCGCTTATAATCATGAAGCTGCGCCCCGGCATTCTGACCACGCGCTCAAAGGCTGGCGAGGAGCAATACTTCCTGCGCGGGGGCTTTGCCGACGTTGGCCCTGAGCAAACCGTGGTCCTCACGGAATACGCTATCCCTCTTGCCCAATTGAACGGCGAAATTCTCACCGACGAAATAGCTCAGGCTCAGCAAGCTCTCGATGAGGCGCCCGAAGACGGACGCCGTATTTCGGCATGGGATCGGCTCGAGCGCCTCCAAACGTTAAAAGAGCGCCTGGCTCTCAAGTAATTCACTTGCCTGCTCAGGCCGTTTTCACTGCCGGAGCTTCTTTCGACAGTTTCCGGAGCCAGCGCTCGATGCGGGCGCGGTTCACGCCAAAGTCGCTTTCCCCAAGCTGGGAGCGGCTATAAAGGGCGATTGTGGACCGTCCATCTCCGAGATCAATAAAGCGCACGACGATCGTGTCGGGAAAGCGCATGATTTTCGTGCGCTGGACGTAACGCTGGGTAAGGCCGCCATCGTCCAAAGCAACCCGTTCCACACTTGGCTCCGTGGCGATGACCTTCGCGAAAACCTTTGCCAACTCAGGAGCGCTCAGCGCGAAAATGGGCGGGATCACATCGCTTTTCGCCGTACAAATGTTTTGGGGGCAGGCAAGCGAGTCGTTCGGCGATGACCGCCGCTTCAGCGTCTCGAAACTGACGGGGCCAAGATCCGCAGGCCCGAACAAGGCCCAAATCCGCTCCGGCCCAATGACGAAGAATACTGCCAAAACGGCAATCGCCGCTGCAGTGACGACGGATAAAACTATCGACCAGAAATGCATCGGAAACCCCGGTGTGAGGCGCTTTCGAGAGCCCGCTCTAACACTATTCCGGAAAGAAAACATCCGCTTTTATAAAGCAATGAAACAAGGAGCCCGGAAAGGCTCCTTTACGCATCTTGCGACGCCTCGCACACTTATCATTTTAAACGCCTGCTGCACACTTCACTGACGGCCGACGGAGCCTTAGAAAAGCCCGAGGAAAGAATACCAGGACCTGCTGCCCGTCATGGATGCCTGTGCAGCCATCGCTCCCGCGGGAGCAGCACTTGCCGCAGGTGCCCCATCTCCACTGTGCGCGACCGGCTCTTTAGCGTCGCCCGCAGCAGCGTCGCTCTTGTCGCTGGCGCTAGCGTCAGGCTTTCGCCCGGACTGCTCTTTCGCTGCGCTGGCTTCCGTCAGTTCCGCATTCAACATGCGAACCTGTTCCTGGGCATCGGAAAGCGCAGCCTCCAGAGAATGTCTTGCGTTCTCCGCCTCTTCTACACTCTTCTCCGCCGCCTGACGGGCTTTCGTCTCATGGGTAAGTTGGGAGCGAACCGCACGCTCGGATGTTTCCGCCAAGGTTTGAGCCGCTTCGGCGAACTCGCGTGCTTTTGCTTCGGTGGTATACTTCTCACGGAAGGCTTTCGCTTCTCCTTCCGCTGTTTCGAGCCTCATTTCGACGGCAATCTTTGCCCGGCTGAGGTCGCTATTTTCGTCGCTGATGCGAAAAAATGCCACTGAAAGGCCGAAGCTGAGAGCGGCTAGTGCATAGGTAAGATATGGGCTAGGCATGGTATTTCCTTAGGAAGTGTTAACGGCAATTGGCAGCATTCATTCTTCATTATTCGTATCACCCAAATGTTAACGGCGAGATTTTATCAAACATTATCTATAAAAGCGCCATGATGTGCTGTAATGGCAACATGCCCACATAGGCTAAACGATATGATACCTGCAAACGGTATGACCTGACGCACCGTTAATCGATCGGTTTCTACGCCCTCTCTCTTAAAAGGCGGCGTAATAGAGAGCCAATTTAGCCTTTACGGAAAGCTTGCCTCTTGCCTTTCGGGGCGTATGCGGTCAAGGTTACCCCGCAAAATGCAAGGGCGCGAACCTCGTTTCCAGCGGATAAAATAACATGACTGCCAGGGTAGCAATCAACGGCTTTGGCCGTATCGGGCGGAACGTGCTCCGGGCCATCGTTGAAAACAATCGTAAGGACATAACCGTGGTCGCCATCAACGACGTTGGCGACGTTGATACAAATGTTTACCTGTTGAAGTACGATTCGGTTCACGGACCTTTTCGTGGCGAAGTCAGGGTCAGCGGCGACACTTTCGATGTTGGCTATGGTTCAATCAAGGTTCTGGCGGAACGCGATCCTTCGAAGCTGCCGTGGCGCGACCTCAACATCGATGTCGTCATGGAGTGCACCGGCATCTTCTCGGATAAGGAAAAGGCCGTCGCTCACTTGAAGGCTGGCGCGAAGAAGGTGCTTGTATCGGCGCCGTCAAAGGGCGCGGATCTGACCGTGGTCTACGGCGTCAATCATGACAAGCTCGAGCCGAAGCACGAGGTTGTTTCGAACGCATCGTGTACGACCAATTGCCTCGCACCTGTCGCCAAGGTCATCAACGATCTGTGCGGCTTGGCACAAGGCTATATGACGACGATCCATTCCTATACCAACGACCAGCGCATTCTCGACCTTCCGCACAAGGATTTGCGGCGCGCGCGAGCAGCGGCCCTTTCGATGATCCCGACAACAACGGGCGCAGCGAAAGCCGTTGGCCTTGTTCTGCCGGAACTTGCGGGTAAGCTGGACGGCACGGCCATTCGCGTTCCGACGCCAAATGTCTCGGTCGTCGATCTTTGCTTCATTCCATGTCGTGAAACGAGTGTGGCCGAGATCAACCAGGCAATGGAGCGCGCCTCCAAGCAGGAAATGAAGGGCATCCTGTCGGTGGTGAAGGATAAACTCGTATCCATCGACTTCAATCACAACCCGCACTCTTCGAACTTCGACCTGTCCCAGACCCAGATTGTTAACGATCGCCTTGTGCGCGTTCTGTCCTGGTACGATAATGAGTGGGGTTTCTCGTGTCGCATGTGCGACACGGCCGTTGCGCTCGCCAAACTGCTCTAGGCCATGAATGATAAGCCTTGCGGGCTCGTCACGATAATTCCGCCCGCTCTGGAAGCGGAGTGGGCGGAAAGGCTGTCTGGATTCATAGAGCGGTTCAAGCCAGCCGCACTGATCCTTCAAGGTCCCTCGACCGGGGCGTTACCGAGCCTTTTGGCCAAAGCGCAAACTCTTGAGCTTGCGGTTCTTTTTGTCGACGCCGTCCATAGGACACGCGAGATGGGCGCAGGCGGCGTCTATCTTTCAACACCGGGCTCCGGCGTATCGAATGTGCGAAGGGAACTCGGCTCGGCGTCGATCATCGGGGCCGCGTGCGGCTTGAGCCGGCACATGGCAATGGAAAGTGCGGAAGCCGGCGCCGATTTTGTCGCGTTCGATGCATCTTCCCACGAGGCCTTGATCAAGGCCGCCGAATTGTCCTCCTGGTGGGACGAAATCACTGGCGTCCCCAGCGCCCTTTTTTGCGGCACGTACCATCCTGACCGGCCAACTTTTGCAGAGGCACGCGCCGACTTTCTTATCCTCCAGGAAGCCGGACGTTCCGGAGAAAGCCTTACTTTTGCAACAGAGTTCGGCTTGCAAAGCCAGAGTTAAGGTCTCCCTCCTGGCGCAAGAGGCGAACATGATTCGGCCACGGCATTTCCTGGCGATAACATTGATGTTGGGCGTGACGGCCACCAACGGGCCGATCCGAGCGGCTCAAAGGCAGCCGCCTCCTCCAAGAACCGGATGGACGGCGAGCGAAGCACCGACGGCAATTAACGATCCGGCTTATGCGGCCTACGATGCAGGGGACTATGCGCTTGCCATGAGGCTCGCAACGGAGGCTGCTGCGCGTGGCGAGCATCAAGCGGACACCCTCATTGGCGACATGTATGAGCAAGCCCTGGGCGTTAAGCAGGATTACATGAAGGCTGCGGAATGGTTCACAAAAGGGGCCGTAGCGGGCGACATGCATGCTCAATTTCGCCTGGGCGTCATGCTGGCAGAGGGCCGGGGCATCAAGAAAGATAAGAAAAAAGCCGCGGACTTTTTTGAAGCCGCCGCAGCGCAGGGGCACGCGCTGGCCGCATATAACTTGGCGCAGTCTTATGTGGAAGGTTGGGCCCGGCCGCAGGATATGCAGAAAGCGGCCTTCTGGCTGGAGAAAGCGGCAGAGAAGGATCATGCGCAAGCCGCCTATGACCTCTCCAGCCTCTACCGCAATGGCGCCGGTGTACCAAAGGACGACGCAAAGGCAGTTGCGCTTCTCGCGAAGGCTGCGGACGCCGGCAACGCGGATGCCCAGGTCGAATATGCGATCATGCTCGCAAACGGCAAAGGCGTTAAGAAAGATGAGGCGGCGGCTGTAAAGCTCTTACGGATCGCGGCCGAACGTGGAAACGCGGTTGCGCAAAATCGGCTTGCCAGGGCCTACTCCGCGGGATTTGGCGTTGCTACCGACCGTATCCAAGCATGCAAATGGCATCTTCTCGCGCGGGCTGCGGGCGAAAGCGACCTAAGACTCGACCTCCTTGTCATGTCCCTCAAGCCGGACGAGCGGCAGAAGGCGGAATCGCTTGCACAAGCGTGGCGGCAGGAGACTGCAGAGGCGGCGCGCTGACGAAACGTAAACAACACCTAGCCAACCGGAAAAACCGCATGTATATCTGGCTGGATCGAACATTCACCTGGAAAACACACCCTTTCGGACAGAGCGCCGATGGTGTTCGTTTTCGTTTCTTATCTGGAGTTGGACAGATGGCAGTTCCCAAAAGAAAAGTGTCGCCCATGAAGCGCGGCAACCGTCGCTCAGCCGACGCGCTGGTCGCGCCAACCTATGTCGAGGACAAGGAGTCGGGTGAGTTGCGCCGCCCCCATCATATCGACCTCAAGTCCGGCAAATATCGTGGCCGCCAAATTCTCAAACCGCAAGAAGAGATTTAACCGGGCCGGAACGCAAGCATGAGAGCGTCTCTGGCTTGCATTCGCATGCTTAAGCTTGGACGGAAACCGTATCGACACGAGGCCGGCTTGCGGTCTTTTCGGTCGCGAAGCCTCTCCAGTTAAGACCGATGCCTTTCCCCGGTTTGCCTTTGTTTTTCGCTTCTTGAACGTCTATATCGAGCGCATTGCTTTAGTCCCGGCCTCAGTGGCCGCATCGTTACGACAAGATGGGCTTGGCGCAAGCGCGCCGAGGGGACCTTGTTTGGATTGTGGCTATAGCTTGATGGGCTGTCATGACGACCGAGGACGTTCTCATACTGGCAAGGGCGACGGAAAGAACCGATTTCATTACCGCACCAAAAGAAGAAGCTGCGGCGGTGGAGATCGGCCTCAACGCCGCAATCGTATCGATGATCGGCGGAGAGCCGCAGATTCTCACGGTGTCATTGCGCGGCGCACCGCCCGCCCTGCCCTTCGGCTTGTTCACGCCTCTCAAACATCGGACTTTGGAGATCGGGCTTCGCGACTGGGTGAGAGATCAAACTGGCGTTGATCTGGGCTATGTTGAACAGTTGTACACCTTCGGAGACCGTGGACGCCACGCCAGGCCGGGAGATGAAGGACTTCACGTCGTTTCAATCGGCTATTTAGCTCTGACTCGCAACGAGGAGGCGCCCCGGAGCAGCGGGGTCAAATGGAGCGCGTGGTATGCCCACCTTCCCTGGGAAGATTGGCGCGATGGAAAGCCCGAAATCCTCACGCGGGAGATTGAGCCCAGGCTTGAAGAGTGGGCGGGACAGCCCGAAACGAGTGGCGCCCCCCGCCGCCCGCTGGCCCGCATGGACCGGCTTCGCATGTGCTTTGGTCAATCCGTGCCTTGGGACGACGAGAAGGTTCTGGATCGTTACGAACTCATGTATGAGGCTGGGTTAGTTGCCGAAGCAGCCAGGGATGGACGGGCGGCCGCACAAGATTGGTCGGGGCTTCCTCCGCTTGGAAGGCAGATGATGTTCGATCACCGCCGCATTCTGGCTACAGCCATGAGCAGGCTTCGCGGGAAACTCAAATACCGGCCTGTCATTTTTGAGCTGATGCCCGAAACGTTCACCCTCTTCGATTTGCAGCGGGTCGTGGAGGCCATTCTTGGAAGCTACCTGCACAAACAGAACTTCAGGCGGCTCGTGGAAAACGCTGGCCTCGTCGAGCCGACCGGAGAAACAGCTGCACGCACCGGTGGCCGGCCAGCCCGGGTTTATCGCTTTCGCCGCAATGTGTTGCTGGAGCGTCCGGCACCCGGCTTCAGGGTCAAAGTTCAGAACGTGGTGCGTACAACTCCAACCTGCTGACCGTTGCTTTGTTAACACTACCTTTAAGAATCAAGGATAAGTCATTAAATTCCGGGGGATTAACCTCTTTGAAAGCTTCCTAAAATTGGCGCATTTTGATAATATTTAGAGGTCGGTGAAAAAAGTTTCACGCGCAGAGGTTGATTCTTCAGACAGCTTCAGCGAGGACCATAAAGCAGGTGTCAAGCAAACCGCCTGCTAAAGTATCACTATTCAGGCCTGTCTTGAATCGGCTCCTTGTGGGCTGGACGCCTATTTATTCCCGGTAACGCTGTAAGGCGTAGACCGTTCTAAAATTGAGATGAGCATCATCTGCCAAGACTAACAAAAGTGAGAGCGAGTATGCCTGAGAAGACATCTAGCCAACGGCGCTTTGGCTTCGAGACCAACCAATATGTGGTTTATCCGACTCATGGTGTTGGGCGTATTGTTGCAATCGAAGAACAGGAAATTGCTGGTTGCAAGCTCGAACTTTTTGTCATCAATTTCGAAAAAGACAAGATGACATTGCGTGTCCCCACTTCGAAAAGTCAAAGCGCGGGCATGCGGAAGCTTTCGGACGACGCGGTTATGACACGCGCCTTGGATACCCTCCGCGGCCGTGCGCGCGTGAAGCGCACCATGTGGAGCCGCCGCGCTCAGGAGTATGAGGCGAAGATAAATTCGGGCGACCTTATCACTATCGCGGAGGTAGTCCGGGACCTCTATCGCTCTGATTCTCAACCGGAACAGTCGTATTCTGAGCGTCAGCTTTATGAAGCGGCGTTGGATCGGATGGCGCGGGAAATTGCCGCAGCACAGGATGTGGATAAGTCCATTGCCGTTCAGAAGGTGGCCGAGGCGTTGACCAAGGCGGGGCGTCTCCACCGTAAGCATGATGCAAAGCCGGAAGAGCACGAAAAGAAAGAAGCTGCGTAACTACTCTTGAAACGTTCTTTTATTGTGGGCTGTCTGGTGCCGATTCGGACGGCCCTTGTTGGAGTAGTTCGATTTGCTCTGGCTGAATAATTGTAATGGTCGGTCCCTTCTTGCGCTCGATCCATCCGCGAATGCGGACTTTTTGCCCCTGCCAGTCATCAGGGTTAGGTTCAGGGAATCTTCTCTGAGCGGCTGGCTCGAGGATTGCAGTGAAGCTAGCTTTGCTGTTTTCAGCGAAGTGAAGGATTGTGCGGCCAGCCGCATGTGTGACAAAAGTAACCTCGCCCTCAACTATCTGATAGGTTTGAACAACGTTTAGGATGGTGCGTATTTCACGCGCTGGCAGAACCCTAAACAGCGCAAGTCCCCAATACCCTCGGTTTGCGTCCCTGGCCATCTCCTCAATTGAGGCCAGTTGCTTTGAGCAGGTATGATTATCGGGTTGCGGAAACGCTTGGGCGAGTCCCGCGTTCACGAGGCCTTCCTGTAACCAAAGGGGAGGTTCGCCAGCCACGAAAATGTGAGCGATTGTGACGCCATAACGATCATGATGGCTGCCGCCAAATCTGACCTCCACCTTCCGTCCCAACGCCGCTGACCGTAGATACGCTGTAGCGCTTAAAGATGGGTCCAAGCCCGCTCTCTCGGCACTCGTAGGAGTGAAGATCTCCGCAAGATGGACCATACGGCCATCAGCGAGATGGAGGGTCTGTGGACCGGCGATTGCCAGAACAGTGCTCTCGCCCCCAGGCTCAAGGTGGCAGTTTCTTCTGTCCGTGTCCTGACGGTGCTCGCCGGAAGCCGAGGAGACAATGAAAAGCAAAAGGCTCGACACAAGCGCAGTGCGACATAAGGACTCGAGCACGAGCGAAGCAAGGGGGGCCAACATGCAGTCTTCTTTAAGGACTGCGTCTATCGCACTCAAGTCAAAAGGCGGGCGCCCGAACACGTCCCTAGAGCAGCCAGCACGAGTCGTGTGGCAAACGCCTGTTGACCTTTCTTGAAAGCGCGTTCTAATGGGAGAGTGTGTCCTCGTAGCTCAGCAGGATAGAGCACCAAATTCCTAATCTGGGGGTCACAGGTTCAAATCCTGTCGGGGACGCCA
>CAWIVD010000011.1:0-126439 GCA_963839435.1 uncultured Alphaproteobacteria bacterium | reverse complement strand
ATGGAAAACATCGGCAATACGCTCGCGCTGATGGTCGGCGGCAACTATGTCAATCGCTTCGACCTGCAAGGGCGTTCCTATCAGGTCATTCCGCAGGTTCCGCGTGCGGATCGCCTGACGCCCGAAAGCCTGGCCAATTATTATGTGCCGACTGCCGGCAGGACGGAAGTTCCGCTTTCGACTGTGGTCACGATCTCTACGGCGACCGAGCCGAACGCGCTGACCCAGTATAACCAGCTTAATTCTGCGACTTTTCAAGCGGTGCCTTCGCCGACGACAACGATCGGCCAAGCCGTGGACTTCCTAGAGCAGCAGGCCCGGGAGCTGTTTCCAGAGAATTTCAACCATTCCTACCTCTCCGACTCGCGGCAATACGTTCAGGAGGGCAATCAGCTCGTCTACACCTTCATCTTCGCGTTGATCGTGATCTATCTGGTGCTTGCGGCACAGTTTGAGAGTTTGCGAGACCCGATCGTGATCCTTGTCAGCGTTCCCATGTCGATCTGCGGGGCGCTCATCCCCTTGTTTCTTGGGATTGCGACCGTGAACATTTATTCGCAGGTTGGCCTGGTGACGCTCATTGGCCTCATCTCGAAGCATGGCATCTTGATGGTCGAGTTCGCCAAAGAACAGCAACGGCACCAAAATGCCGACCGCCGTCAAGCGATTGTCAGGGCGGCGTCGGTGCGCCTGCGGCCCATCCTGATGACGACGGCCGCTATGGTGGTCGGGCTTATCCCTATGGTTATTGCGACGGGGGCCGGGGCCGCAAGCCGGTTTAGTATTGGCCTCGTCATTGTTTGCGGTCTTACGATCGGGACGCTCTTCACCCTTTTTGTTTTGCCGATGGTCTATACTTTTATCGGCGCCGACCATCGCCCGGCGACCATGGCCGCGCGAGAAGCCGAAATTGCCTCAGTGGGTTAACGAATTGCGACAGTGCCGTAGCGAGCCTTGTGTGACCGGAAAATCTGAGTGTCGCGGTCTTGAGTTCACCGACATTTTTGTTCGACTTCCGCTTCCCATCCAACCTTACCTTTCGAGGCGAAAAGGCAGCTGAGCAAGCTTCGGGATTTTCAAGAGCACTTGATCGCGCGACGGCGCCTGTCTGAGCAGTTCCCCGAGCCGCGCCCAAAATTTCTTGAGCGTCTTGCGCCGCATGGCGCGCTCTTTCAGCACGCGGCCTTCCGTTTTGGCGAGGATATAAACCTCGCCCTCCTGCTTGACGCTGACCGCTTCCTTGGCCTGGCTCCAGGGTTTGCCAAGAAAATCTTTCTCAAGCGCCGTAGGGCGCCCTTTTGGAGTTCCAACAAGGTCGCTCACTTGCGGGAAGGAGGCGCGCATCTTGACCAGCGTTCTCCTCAGTTGGAATGCCGCGATCCATGCCCCAGAGTAAGCGCTGTTCCGACCTCACCTTCCAATTTTGATTAGCCAATGCCAGGGTATGAAGCCTTTGAGGGGCTTCGTCCTATGACTAAACCGTATGGGAGATCCCCCGGCTTTGCCGGGGAGGCCTCAGCAGTTTGACGTTTCCTGAAGTCCACCGCGACTTTGACTTTCGTGAGCCACCACGCACACGAAAGGTCAAGTCACGATGGACGACTTTGAGAGTTTAAGTCACACGAAATGGGACTGCAAATATCACATCGTTTTCATTCCCAAATACCGCCGGAAAGTTCTTTACGGGCAGTTGCGGACCCATTTGGGCGAAGTTTTCCGTAACCTTGCCGCACAGAAAGAAAGCCGGATCGAAGAGGGTCATTTGATGGTGGATCATGTGCATATGATGATCTCGATCCCTCCGAAATATGCCGTTTCGCAGGTGATCGGATACATCAAAGGCAAGAGCGCAATTCATCTGGCCCGCGTCTACGGCGAGCGGCGGCGCAATTACGTGGGACAGCATTTCTGGGCTCGAGGCTACTTCGTCTCGACCATAGGGCGGGACGAAGCCGTGATCCGGGACTACATCAAGAACCAGGAGAAAGAGGATCAAAGGCTTGAGCAGATGAACCTCTGGCGTTGACGTGCCACTTTGTGGCTTAAGCATCCGGGGCCGCGTTAGCGTCCCCTTCCAGCCGCTTTGAGCGGCTCAAATCAATAAAGCCCCCGGCTTTGCCGGGGGATAGTTACTCCTAGTGCCAGCGATGGCGAGGCTAGCGATACCTTTCAGCGGATCGAAGTGATTACGGGGACGGGTCGCCACCTCATTGGTCGCGGCGGCGCAAGGAGTCGAATCGTGTTAGAGACGCTTGAGGAAGGGGCCAGCGTTTCCGAGGTGGTGCGCCGGCACGGCGTCGATGTCAGCTAGGTTTTTATAAGTGCTCGGTCGATACCTCATTCTCATGGCGTCTTGCCTCGTGAACTGCGCATCGCGGTAATTTGACCCGCATCGTTGCAACTGCAGTAGGCTTGAAATAGTTGACTTGGCGTTCCATTCGAACGCGATTGAGATGTCAACGTTTCAGCCACAATACAGGTTTTGTTTGCGACTGGAAGCGCCGTAATGGTTCATCAAACTGCCGGAGGGCGCCGAGGCGCGGTCGGCGGGTACGGAGCCCAGGCGGATCATTTCGCCAAACGGGAGCGAACTCAGGCTTTCTTAGCGTGATGCTAGCTGCGGCTGAGGCGGATGAGGCAGCACTCACGTAACACATGGCATCAGATAGGCCCGAGGCTTTTTCTCTTATCGAAGTCCGTAATCGTCGCTTCCTTGACCATGAACGCTGGCGCAATGAGTGAGTACAGGATAGCCTCGAAATTGCAGCTTCACAACTGCACAATCAAAAAGCGCAGGTTAACCTGGAAAGCATTTTATTTTCGCCGAGTATTGGCTAAACTAATGACGCGCTGTAGTATTGCCCCTGTTAAGTTTCTGGCCGCCTGAAAAAGCTGAACTGCTGATGAAACTCCGGAAAATTGCGCTGCCATTCGCAATTGCGAGCGCTGCTATTTTCATAGCTGTGATTTATGCAATAGCCTCATATTCATCAACCGGATGGGACGTTGAACGCGTCACCAATGCGTTTTTCTGCCGGGCATCCGTATTTCTGCAAAAGGCCAAGGGCGATAAAAAGGAGTTTTCGTGGAGAGAGATTGTGGCGTTCACGACTCTCCCAAACGGGTTTACATGTATTACGGGCCGTAGCTTAGAGTCCTCGGTGATATTCAGCGCCGTGGCGGATGAAAAGGATCTAAAGGCCGGTTCTCATATCTTCAACGAACGATGCAAGGCATGTCATGGCGCCGATGGGTCCGGAGGGCCGCATGCGCCGTCGCTCATGCGTTCCAACTACCAGCACGGCGACAGCGACTTGGCCCTGTACAGAATATTACGAGATGGTATTTCTGGGACAGCGATGCCGAGCTTCGCAGATCTATCGCTTCGCGAGCGTCTACAAGTCGTGGCTTACCTCAATCAAGAGGTAAAAGCAAAGCCGTCTAAGAGCCAAAGATTGCAGGACCCACGCCGCAACATCGACGTTACGAGTGAAAATCTAATAGCCGCGGGAGCCAATCCCGAAGAATGGCTCATGTATTCAGGATCATATAATGGATGGCGCCACAGTCCGCTGAGCGAAATTACTCCAGCCAACGCCACTCAGCTACGAGTGCGATGGGTCAAACAATTCGATACCAATGAGGCGAAACTCGAGGCCACGCCGCTGGTTATAGATGGGATAATCTTCACAGTGGCGCCCTTCTCGGCTGTCGTTGCTCTAGACGCGAAAACTGGGGAGCAAATCTGGAAATATAAGCGGCCCCTCCCGGACAACCTACCACTCTGTTGCGGACACGTTAACCGGGGGCTCGCTGCGCATGGCCACACTTTGTTTTATGGCAGCCCGGACGGATATTTGGTTGCCATCGATGCAAAGGATAGTACAGTCATCTGGGAAAGCTTGGTTGGAAGTTCATCCGAGGGCTACTCGATGACGGGAGCGCCTCTCGTCGTAAATCATTCCGTTGTGGTTGGGGTAGCGGGAGGCGATTATGGAGTGCGCGGCTTTCTTGCTGCGTATGATGTCTCGACCGGCGAAAGACAATGGAAATTTGAAACGATCCCAGGCCCAGGTGAGGTTGGACACCACACTTGGGAAAACGATGCCTGGCGAACAGGTGGCGGCGCCACCTGGAACACGGGGAGCTATGATCCGTCTGCGGACTTGCTTTACTGGGGCGTTGGCAATCCAAGCCCGGACTTTTCTGGCGACGTGCGACCCGGCGATAATTTATTTACAAATAGCGTGATAGCGCTGCATGCAAGCACTGGTAAGCTAGCATGGTACTTCCAGTTTACCCCGCACGATGAACATGACTGGGACTCCGCTCAAACACCAATCCTTGCAGACCTCTTGATAAACGGTAAAAATCGCAAGGTGATCTGTTGGCTGAATAGGAACGGATTCTATTACATACTTGACCGGTTGACCGGGGAATTTTTAAGTGGCGTGCCATTTGTGGAGCTGAATTGGGCGATAGGCTTGACGCCGGAAGGACGGCCGATCTTTTCTGAGATAGCCAAGGTAACGGCAACCGGACGCCTTACAACACCTGGCGCTGACGGGGGTACGAATTGGCAAAACCCCTCTTTCGATCAAAAAAGAGGGTCAATATTTGTGCCGGCAAATTTGGGCAGTTCGATTTACACAAATCAAGTGCCAGAAAGAGTGAGGCGAGAACGAGACGGATCTTATCTCGGCAGTAGCTGGAGCCAGATAGAGCCGCCAATCCGCGTCGTTCGAGCGCTCGATGTTTTCACCGGTCAGCAAAAATGGGAGTATAAATCGTCTGATGCCACACTCGACTGCAGCGGTTTACTCTCGACAGGGGGAGGCGTGGTGTTTGGCGCCTCGGCAGGCGCGGTTTTTGCATTGGACGCAGAGACTGGATCGGAAGTCTGGCGCGTTTCACTTGGAGGAAACACGCTATCCTCTCCTATCTCGTTTGCAGTTAATGGACGTCAGGTTATTGCTGTAACAGCTGGACGGGCTCTGTTTCTGTTTGGATTGTGAAGCTAGTCATTAACCGCGAGCCTGGACGTTACTCGTCTGTGGAACAGATAACAGAGATTTCTCTTGGACAGCTTCCACCGCCGTGAGAGACAATCGAAGCGCATTATGAATGGTGGTGTTGATTTGGCGATGGCACATGAAAAGTCTTTTACGCCGGTCCAGGCCTTCGCAAGATCGGCAGCTCTTTCGCAGCGCGCGCACGAACTCATTCCAGGCGGGTGTCACACATACGCGAAGGGTGATGACCAATACCCGGTTCTGGCGCCTGGATTTATTGTGAGAGGTGAGGGGTGTCATGTGTGGGACGCCGATGGGAACGAATTTATTGAATACGGAATGGGGAACCGGGCTGTCGGCTTGGGTCACGCCCATTCGCCTGTCGTCGAAGCGGTTCAAGCAGGATTGAAAATCGGCGCCAACTTCACCCGCCCGTGCATCACCGAATTAGAATGTGCAGAACAGTTTCTTGAGCTGATCGGCACAGCGGAGATGGTGAAGTTCTGCAAGGATGGTTCCGACGCAACCTCGGGCGCCGTGCGCTTGGCAAGAGCGTACACCGGTCGCAATCTCATCGCCCGCTGCGCCGATCATCCTTTCTTTTCCGTAGACGATTGGTTTATCGGCACGACCGAAATTAATTCAGGGATTCCCACGGCGATATCGGATCTGACGCTCTCATTCCCGTATGGAGACCTAGCTGCCGCCGAAGCCCTCTTTGAGGCCTATCGGGATCAAGTCGCGGGGATCATTCTTGAGGCGGCGCGCAACTGCGACCCGCCGCCGGGTTACTTGAGCGCGCTTAAGGCCCTTTGTCATAGGCACGGAGCCCTCTTCATACTCGATGAGATGATTACGGGTTTCCGCTGGCACAATGGCGGCGCTCAAGCATATTACAATGTAGACCCTGACCTAAGTGCTTTCGGCAAAGCATTGGCCAATGGCTTTTCAGTCTCCGCTCTCGCCGGGAAGCGCGAATATATGCGGCTTGGCGGCCTGTATCATACGGATAAGCCACGGGTTTTTCTGCTATCGACCACTCACGGCGCGGAAACACATGGCTTGATGGCCGCGATTGCGACGATGCGCATCTATCGGGACGAGCCGGTTATCGAGCACTTATTCCGTCAGGGCAACCGCCTACGGGATGGCTTAAATCAGTGCATTGCGTACCACAAACTGCAAGCTCACGTCATGGTGGCGGGATTGCCAAGCTGCCTAACCTATGCGACCCTTGACGCGGCTCTCGTGCCCTCTCAGGCTTTCCGCTCTCTTTTACTTCAGGAGACGATAAGCCGGGGGGTGCTTATGCCTTCGTTAGTCACCTCTTATAGTCATACCGACGGCGATGTGGACCGAACCGTCGAAGCCGTCGACGGTGCGCTGGCGATTTATGCAAAAGCTCTCAGTGATGGCGTTGAGAAGCATCTGAGAGGGCGTCCTTCGCAAATCGTGTTTCGCAAGTACAATGTCGCGCCCGCTCCCTAACACCGGGTCGAATGGCGTATGCTGCAAACCGTCATGAAATGGTCTCTCTCAAAGCGCCGGCCCTTTCCTGCTAGGGTCTGGGCGGCGATCGCTCTTGTAGGGGCCGCGCTGGTCTTTGGGGCGACTCAACAAACATCGATCCTGCGCGCTGTCGGATGGTCTCTAGTAGCGGGTGATGAGATTGAACCCGTAGACATCATCATTATCGCGCAGGACGCGGGCGGAGCTGGCGTGCTTGAGGCGAGCGATCTCGTGGGGAGGGGCGTAGCAAAACGCGTTGCGGTTTTCGTAGACCCCCCCGCTGGCGAAGACTTAGAGTTTATTCACCGTGGGTTGCCATATGAGGATGCGGCAGCCCGACAGATCAGGCAGCTAGCATGGCTCGGCATAACAGACGTGATGCAGATTGGCACAGCCGACAAAGGCTCTACGGTAAGTGTTAGTTCGTTGCCAATATGGTGCAAGGAGCGTCAGGTACGCTCGTTTGTATTTGTTGCATCCAGAGACCACTCTTGGCGTCTGCGCCGTCTTCTCAACCGGACGTTGGGCGATACCGGTATCCGAGCCGTGGTACATCCGGAGCACTATTCGATTTTTGATCCCGATCATTGGTGGGAAACACGCGACGGGACGCGAATCGTTATTTCGGAAGTGCAGAAACTCTTAGTTGATCTCGCGCTGCATCCTTTCTCGGATTTCGGGCAACAGTACTGAGGTGGCCCCGTTTGTTCGGACAGTTTTTCCGCTTCGATAAGTGGATCGTCTGCCAAGGTTAGGCCGCCAAGCGGACTGGCCGCAAGCGATTCGCTCTTGGCCGAGTACCCCGGCAGCGCCGTCGAGGAGCTGGGCCTTCCACTGGGTGATCTGATTGGGATGGACGTCAAACTGCTGCGCCAGCTCGGCGAGCGTCTTCTCCCCCTTCACGGCGGCCAAAGGCACCTTCGCCTTGAAGGATGCTGTGTGGTTCCGGCGCGGTCTCTTGCTCATCGTCGGTCCTGAATCGCGGGGCTTTTTATATAGTCCGCTGTCAGGCAGACGCTCCTCTTATCGTCCTGTCCGAATTTCCGCAACCACCTCTATCTGCTTCGCCACTTTCGCACAGGGTTGCCGCCCTGGGTCGCCAAAACCGGCGCGTGTAGATATTTGCCAGCAAAGCTGGACAGACCATGATAATAGAAAAAAGCCGCTGCTCATTTACGGTAACGTAGGCTGGTCATTTGCCGCTTCATTGGGATACAATTTTGCGAACCTTAAAAGCTTCTGCATAGTGATCCGGCGCCCGGCATTCCATGCCACGCAGACGAGCCAGCCCTCGAAATATATGAGGATCGAACCAATCCTTTGACCGCTGGGTATCAAAATATTTCATGAGTAGTTCAATTTTTTTTTCAAGAATGCCGGACGCTAACGGAATGTAAAAATTCTGTTGTCCAAAATCGCCATCCCACTTGGGGATTTCATATTCCAGAATAAGGTGGTTACGAAAAGTGTTCCAAGTCAATTGCGCAATTTCGCGATGATCCTGGTGCGCATCTTCTCGCTGATGCGTCAAGACGATATCCGGCTTGCAATTGGACCTAATTGTCCCGATCCAGTCCTTAATTCTTTCACCCTGATATGGAAAATAGCTGTCCTTAAAGTCTCCGATCTCGATGGAGGTTGATACGGCACCGTCGAGGAACGCAGCAGCCGAACGCCGTGCCTCCTCTTCCCTATCAGCCGAGGCGCTCGCCACACACCAATGAACATGCAACTGCACCCCGGAAGCGATCCAGTTTAGGATCGTTCCGCCGACGCCGATTTCGATATCATCGGGGTGCGCGCCTAGACAAAGAATGCGGAGGGTTTCGCCAGATCGCGCGAGCGACACTCCTCTCATTCGGCGGCACTCGGTATACGATCAGGCTGGAAATGCCACGGCATTTTTCCCTGCTCGACCAGATCTTCAAGCATCTGCCTATCACGCATGGTATCCATGGAACGCCAGAAGCCTTCATGGCGGTATGCTGCAAGTTTTTGCTCTGCGATCAGCCGCAAGAAAGGTTCCAGAACAAGTTCTTCACCATCTCTAATATATTCGAAGATCTCTCGCCGGAATATAAAGTACCCGCCATTGATCCACACCTCGGCATTCGCGGAAGAGCGGAATTCGGACACAGTTCCGCTTAGATCAAACTCTGCAAGGTGATAGGTGAGAGGAGGCCGAACTGCGAGAAAGCACGCCGTCTTTCCGGACCGCTTAAACCAATCGATCATGAAATTGAGATTGAGGTCCGTGAGGCCATCACTGTAGTTTGCGAGGAAAATTTCCTCGTTCTCAACGTGTTTCTTCACGGCAATAAGGCGCTCGCCGATGTTGCGCCAGACACCCGTATCGATCAATGTGACACGCCAGTCCTCTTGCGCTTCGCTTAACAGCTCAACCTTTGCCCCCGATTTCGAGACGACGAAATCCGCGAAGATATGAGGCTTATAGTTCAAGAAGAACTCCTTAATTATATTAGCTTTGTATCCCATGCAAAGAATAAAATCCTGATGTCCGTATTGAAGGTAATATTGCATTACGTGCCATAAGATCGGCTGGTGTCCCACCGGTATCATAGGTTTGGGGATGCTTTCCGAATAATCGCGAATTCGCGTCCCGAGCCCACCGCAAAAGAGCACAACTTTCATATTGAACCCTCCGCAGGATCGATCACGGCGACATCCGGAATTGGAACTGCAAATTTGGCGCCCCAGCTCGCAACCCTCCGCATTTGCATGACGATTTCTCCCTTAAAGATTCCAGGGTAAAATCAAAATAATATCAGGCTTTCTTTCGTCGATTGCTTCGACCGGAAGTATGGGTACCTTCATGCCAGGGGTATAGCGGCCATGCTTGTAAGGATTGCGATCGACGGTGTAGTCGAGCAAATCCGTCCCAATGCCACAATAATTCAAAAGCGTATTTCCTTTTCCAGGCGCCCCATAACCGCAGATGCTCATTCCACGCGATTTTGCGTCGATGAGATAAGATAATAGATTGTGCTTAACCTTATGCACTCTTGCTTGGAAAGATTGGTACATTTCGATCGTCTCAAAGCCAAGATAGCGTTCCCGTTCAAGCAGAACATTGACGGCGGGCGATACAGGGTGGCTGGCGCCGCCGTGAGCGAAATGGACGCGCAAAGAACCGCCATGGGTGGGAAGCTCTTCCACATGTACAATCCTGAGATCGTGATGCGCGGCAATCCGGTCCATTGTAACGAACGAAAGATATGAAAAATGTTCATGATAGATCGTGTCAAACTGATTTTCCGCTATGAGCTGCTCAAGGTGAGGGAACTCAAGCGTAATAATCCCCTCCGGCTTGAGGAGCAGCTTCATTCCTGCAACAAAGCCGTTAAGGTCGGGCACTTGGGCAAGAACATTGTTGCCGATGATCAAATCGGCCTGCTTGCCTTCGCTTACGAGCAGATTTGCGAGATTTACATCAAAAAACTCGGTAATCGTTGGAATGCCTTTGTCAATTGCGGCTTGAGCCACATTCCGGGCGGGTTCAATGCCAAGACAAGGTATGCCCATGGAGATAAAATGCTGAAGAAGATAGCCGTCGTTACTTGCTAGTTCGACGGCGAGGGAAGAGGCTCCAAGTTTGTAGCGCCGGCTTATCGCCCCGCAATATTTTTTGGCGTGCTCCACCCATGAAGTTGAATAAGATGAGAAGTATGCATACTCTCGAAAGATACTTTCGGGCGCAACATACTCTTTCAACTGCACGAGGAAGCAGCGTTCGCAAACTAGAACATGGAGCGGATAATAGGGCTCCATGTTATCGAGTTCGCTGGTGCTGAGAAAATGTTCGCAAAGAGGAGACATCCCTAGATTTACGAACGTGTTTGTAAGACCTTGACCACAGAATCTGCAACGGGCCGAGTTTGCGTCTAATTTAGCAACACTTTGATCCACGTGGCCCCCTTCTAGTACTTGAGAAACAGCTTACTCAATTTTTTTTCTTCGAAGTCAAGGTCAAGATGCGCCCAGGCCGTCATAGAGGACCTTAGCTAAGGCCACAACCGCATCGCCGCAAAGCCTGCTCAGGGATTGGGGTGCAGATGATAGATAAACTTTGGCTTCGGTGCGACAAGGGGCGGCGCGGTTTGAGCCTCGGAAAGAACCTTATGAAAAAAGCGAGATTACGGAGTGCGAATGTTTCCTCTATTATATCCCTGCTTGATTGAATTTTTCGTGACAGGAAATTCTAACAAGACTATGAAATCTCATTCTAGTCGGAGTTAAAATTTATACAAGATGAGGCGAAAATTCGGTGAAGGTAATTCCACGGAAACATTTGAATTTTTCCTGCTCTGACTCTGGCTTATCGGCACGACGGTACAATTTGTTATGCTTGACGGCAATTCTCTCCTCTTCCTGGGATAGCCAGTTTTGAAAAAAATAGCCTTCTGAACATAGCCGCAGACTGTATATTTCTACTTCGCAGTCAGCACTGGCAACTGGGTCCGCGGACAGCCTCCAATGCGCTTTGAACCGACCATTTTCGATGAAGCTTGGCTTATCGAGGCAGAACCTGTTCACGACGAGCGGGGCTTTTTTCTGCGCATGTTTTGCGAACGCGACTTTGGGGCCAAGCACCTATGCTCCCGCTTTGTGCAGCACAGCGCCTCTTATTCGCGCATAGCGGGCACCGTAAGGGGAATGCATTTCCAGAATGCGCCCTATTCAGAGGTGAAAGTCGTCCGCTGCGCAAAAGGCAGCATTTGGGATGTCATCATAGATCTCCGGGACGATTCACCCACGCATGGGAAATGGCAGGGATTCACGCTTTCGGATCAGTCCTGGACACAGCTCTATATCCCGGCGGGCTTCGCCCACGGCTTTCAAACTCTCACGGCAGACGTTGAAGTCGCCTATCTCATATCTGAATTTTATACGCCTAATGCCGTAGGAGGTGTTCGATACGACGACCCGGCGTTCTCTATCGCATGGCCGTTGGCGGTTTCCACGATTTCGGATCGGGATCGTAGCTGGCCGGATTATGAAGCTGGCCCGGTGCGGCAGCGCTGAGCAGCCGGCGCGCCTCTATTATAGAAGTGCAGTCGCAAAGCGCGGAGCGCTTTTACTCGACCATGGCCTCTAATGCAATGACGCCAACAGTGGATTCACAATTCGCGCGAAGCGGCAGATGATGTGCGGACGGCGCAAACTGTGAGCACGCTGGCAGCGACGGCTATGCCGAACAAGGGGTGGATGGCGTTCTGCGCGATAAGACGCGCAAGCCCGGCAAGACGCCGTTACCGGCAAAGACTGTCGCGAAAGTGCTGGCGCAACTGTGCTCCGAGCCGCCCGGAAACGCGGCGAACACCATGCCACCCAGTTCGTGTTCGTAATCGCTTTGCGTCCAGGCGCAGCGGGATGCGCTCGGCGCGTGCTTTTTTCCTGTCTCGTGTCCCCTTGGTCCCCGCCCATAGCCCAACCCGGCGCAACCCTCGATAGGAGCTTGCCGTGGGATGGGCCACCGGCTTTTTCAGGCGGCAACTATAGGGTCTAGAGCTTCCAGGAGGCCATGCTCCCTCAACAGATCCGACATCCGTTTTACATCGCGAAAAGGTACATGCGCTTTCTCGGCGATTGAGAGTAGCGAGTGTCTGCCGTCCGCATAGGCCAAGGTCCAAAGCATTGTCATCTGCGTTGCCGCCGAGATCTTTATCGCCGCCAAGAAGCGCATATAAGCCACGTTTGCCAAGCTGCGGCTCGCATTTCGGATTGGTGTTCAAAAAAAACCCGTCCTCCTCCAGGATTTGGAGAGCCCCAGATATTAGACCGTAAGAGGATTTGAGGTGAGCGGGTCTGACGAAAGTCAGATTGTCCCCGGATGTGTGATACTCGGCATAGTCTCCAAATTTGCTTTTCTGAAACAGGCCGACAGGTAGATCAAAGCCCGGTGAGCAGTACTGCCTTTCATCATATCCGTAAGGGAAGTAGTCGAGGATAGTTCCTTTATGTTCCGCATGCCTGAAACTATGGCTCATCACCCGATCGATTTGTGCATCGCCGCGCCGGCTTCGTTTATAGGTGGGGCCGCCCCCGTCGCCAACTCCGGAAATAACCAAACCGTGCTTGATATTGGCCGTCTTTTGCTCGTTGAGCGCCAGCCAGGTGATTGCGCCGATCGTTCCAGGCAAAAACAAGAGCCGGTAGCTGTAGCGGTTTGCGCACTTGCTTAGTGCCTCCGCGATGAAAGTCAGAACCGCCATACCGGAGCAATTGTCGTTCGCCAGAGACGGATGACAGATATGGGTAGAAAGGAGGATCTCGTCTGTTGTCTCTCCGGGCAAAAAAAGTTCGCCATAGGTCAGGCTGCCGGGTTCCAAAGTGGAGTTGATCACCACGTCGTATTGGGTTTCTGACAACTCGGGCAGCCGAGAGTACTGCAGGCAAAATCCCCATGCGGGAGAATAGTATGATGTGCGATATGGAATATATTCGGGCTGATCTTTTAAAGTATGAACCCGAGAAAGTAACTCCTCTCGCGTTATTCTCTGTTTGACTGGAATGCTGTAGCTTACAGTGTGAAGGTTCGACTCGGTGAAATCGATAATTCTGCTTCCGTCGCGCTGCGCGACAAAAGCGTCGCTGATATTCCATTCTTGCGGGACGGTCCAATCGAACACTTTGGTGCCACTACTGACCTCATGCACGGTTAGACCCGTTCGCTTTTTGATAATATTTAAGGTCTCGCGAACGCCGTCCCCAGTAATGCTACGGCAAATGGGATAGAACTCCTCAACTAAATTATACAGCGAGCGTCCCGTTTCGCCAGATTTTCCGGTTTTATTGCTTAGTATGTTCATATCCGGCGGCCTTTTCCGTGAAATGACGGGCTCACACGGATGCCTACTCTACTCGCCTTAAAGTGGAATCAAGCCTTCCTTCCTCGATAAGCACCTTGATTTGCGTTATCCGCCGGTAACGCGGCCCCTCGAACTCGTTCAAAACAAGATGTCCGGATTTGTAGGCATTTGCGAGTTGCTGGGCACCGGCCCTTGCGTCCCATCTCGGTTTGAACGCTGGAAGACGCTCCTTGATCTTCTGAAAATTGACCCGGTAAGAACGTTTGTCGGGCCCCGCATCAGAGGCGAATTCGAGCTCACAATCAGGCACGGTCTCGGCAACGACTTCGGCGATTTCCTTGATTTGGTAATTATGGGCACTTTGGCCGACATTGAACGCCTGATTCCAAACCACATCGGTTGGAGCCTCAAGGGCCGCGAGAAACGCACTGGTGATATCTTCGATATGAACGATCGGCCGCCAAGGCGTTCCATCGGATTTCAGGTGTATCTTGCCAGTGGTTGTCGCCCAAGCCACCAGATTATTGAGCACGATATCGAAACGATGGCGCGGCGAAAGTCCGTAGGCTGTCGCGGGACGAAGATAGACTGGGCAGAAACTTTCATCGGCTAGTGACGAAATATCGCGTTCCGCCCAGACCTTGGATTGACCGTACGGCGTCACCGGGTTTAGAGTCCCCGTTTCGTCGATCATGTTATCGCCTGCAAGCCCGTAGTTGCTGCAAGACGACGCAAAAAGGAATCTACCAACTCCCGCTTTCTTGGCGGTGCGCGCTAAATGAACACTACCTTCGTGATTAATTTCGAATGTAATGCGCGGATTTAAGTCGCCCAGCGGATCATTAGAGAGGGCAGCGAGATGAATCACGGCGTCAAAACCCATGAGGTCGTAGGCCGTAACATCACGGATATCTTTCCTCTTGCTGGGAATCTCCTGGATCGTGCCACCTTGGGCGTAGGTGCAGCGCTCATAGAGGTCCGCATCCAATCCTTCGACTTGATGTCCCGCAACGGCGATCAAGGACGTCATAACCGTGCCTATGTAGCCAAGATGGCCTGTAACCAAGACTTTCATGCTGCGAGCTTTCCTTAAACCTCAAATCGCGGAACGGCTAACAGAGACAGAGCTTCACAGTCAATCCGCAGGCTACCGCAAATCGATCTCCGTTGGCAACGAACGGCCTTAGGGCAGCCGAAAAATAACTGAAAAAGCGTTTCGCTCGACGGTCCCCTGCCCGCACTCTGGCCCTTCTGGCTGGCTTACTAAGGGGGATTCTTCTACGTTTCTCAGGAGCCAGACCCGTCTTCGGCAACACGCTCTAGCCAACATTCGCGCCAAAACGGAATGATGGCGCGTGGACAGAGCCAACGGCACACGCTACGTTCCCCGGAGCATGCCACTCCTTCAAGCGTGACCGGCTGGTTTTTAAAGACCACCATGGTACCGTCGCCTTCGTGAATAAATCGCTCGATCCTCTGACGCACGCGATACACGCCGCCACAAAAGGGCAGCATCTCGCGATCGAACCACATTCCTCCGTTCCGGCCACCGGGGGTTAGCGTCTTTGCGATTTCTTCCTTTGATTTCACGCGCACAAGTTCTCCGGGTTGCAAATTCAGCCGCTTGAATTTATCGCCGGGGGCCGCAGTGCCAGGCAGGTGGATTTCCGGAAGAAATCCAAGCTTGCGCACTGTCTCGGTGACCGCAGCACGCGAGGTAACCCGAACAAAACGGGATAAGGACACATTACCGGATGTGTACTCCCGAATGTAGGCGCGAGGATCCCAGACGCTGAGGAAGTCCGAGTATTCGAGAATGCAGGTGTTTTGGCACTGGTAGCGCGTCTCCACCTTTCCGTCTTTCTCGAACGTTGAGCGGGTGTGTGGCGAGACCCCTTCCAGGAGCGCATGCGCTTCCGAGGGAGGGAAGGGCACGGCAGGCGGCTCATCCGGCGCCACTTTCCGCAGCCAAGCTTCCTTCCAAAAAAGCCGGCACTCCGCCTGGCAGCCGTCGTGCCCTGAACCATCGCAGCGCAAATCTGCAAGGAGTACCGCCTTAGGAATACGCCGGCTGCCAGTATACTTGACCGTATCGCAAATCTTGTCAGCCCGATGAGCTACCTCGAATTGCCGGCCGCAATAGGGAACCATCTCCGGGATGAATGGGAGGCCCTCAAGTTCGCCGGAGGCGTCCAGCGTAGCAAGTATTTCCGAGGGTCTCCTAACTTCGACCAGATCGGCGCGGTACAATTCTTTAGACTTCATCTTTCCCAAGCCAAGTTTTCTACAAAATCGAGGAGAAGCAGAAATTGACGCAATTCAGTCTCATATGCCTTTACGAAAATCGCGTTAACAAGTACCTGTGAATTTCGGATGCCGCCGTCCTCGCCTTCTGAACTTCCAACCCGCCGCCGAGGGTTTCGGCTGCTCCGTACGCCAGCGTTTCCATGCTGAAAACGGTTAGCAAGCAATTTGTGATTGGGCAACCATCCATCTTAGGACAACCGAAAGAATAAGTGAATTGTATTGGCGGCTTCGGCGATTGCGGCGACGAGAGAGGCGGCTCTTGGATTCCCAGGGACCATTTGGGGGCCCTACCAGGGTCTGCATGATCGATACCCAATCGATTGGGCCCGAGGCATCCAACGCTGGTTCTGGGCCTGAAGCACCTTGTGGAGCCTGCGACGCTAGGCGATCCGGTTCGGCCTTTTTTGTGGATGTCGAAGAGCCTCGACCAGCGACATGCGTCCTCGTGGGGATGGGCCATGCCATCAGCCCCAACACCGTACGCTGCCGACGGAGCTTGGCTATTCGAGGCAGAACAATCGCAAGACGGACGAAGGCTCCCACCATCCCGATCGAAACTCGCAGTTCGACTATATCAATGCCGAGCTTGTAGCGGCCCAAGTCGCCCACCAGCCGCAGTTGATACAGAGAAAAAAGGACTCGTTGGCAACTATCGCAACGCCGGCTGCGACTACCGGCCGAAGGGCGATCCCAAACGGGTCAAAATGCATGACTTCGAGGAGAAAAACCTCGGCAAGGTCGCGCCTTATGGAGTGTACGACATCGCCGCCGATGGATCGGATAAAAGGGGAGTATAGTGGGTCTGAGCTGGCTCGAATTCCGCAAGAAAGGTAATACTTAGGATTGACAAATATTTCTTGAATGAAATAAGTCGCGTTGCCGCGGGTTAAGAGGGTTGCGATGACGATCACAGACATCCGTAACGGGGATTCCAAACCACGGATTTGCATGCCGACAAGGAGGCGGATTTGCAAGCAAGTATTTCACTGCGCACTTTACGAAGCCGAGGACGTCCTTGCCGCGACCAGTGATGTGGACCTGATCTGTCTGGAGCCGGGCGCAGGTTTTGAATCGCGAAACAAATGGCTCAGCCGGGCCGCTTTTCACGACGTCTCGGAGAGGCTCGCCCTCGTCAACCCGGGGATAAAGCCCGTCCAACTTACTCAAGGTTACGATCTGTTTGTAGCCGTCTGCCAATCCTATGAGGACCTGCTATACATCAACGCTATAAAAGGTTGGGAGAACCGTTGCAGGACGAGCGTCTGCTGGATCGACGAGATTTGGGCTGGTTCGATCCATAAGTATCGCCATTGGATGAGCGCACTCAGAAGGTTCGAATATGTATTTGTTGGCTTGAAAGGAAGCGTTGAACCGCTGTCTAAGGCGATAGGGACATCCTGCCAATGGCTTCCCGGCGCAGTCGACACGTTGCGCTTTGTTCCCCATTTCAGAAATACGCCGCGCACAATCGATGTTTTGAGCGCAGGTCGCAGGCTTGAAGGAATTCATCAGTCATTACGTTCGATGGCTTCCAAAAATGAGCTCTTTTACTTGCACGATACATTCTCTGCCGCTCGAGCGGTAACGTTTGATTACCAGGAGCACCGCGAACTTTTCGCTCGCATTCTGCAGCGAAGCCGTTATTTTATTGTTGCACCTGCTAAAATGGACGCGCCTGGCGAGACAAAGGGCCAGATCGACATCGGCTACCGGTATTTTGAGGGAGCTTCGGCTGGCGCTGTGATGATTGGACAGCGAGCGGACAGCGAGTGGTTTCGGGAGATGTTCGATTGGCAGGATGCAGTCATCGAGATAAAGAAAGACGGATCGGACGTACGCGACGTTATCCGAAGCCTTGAAACTCAGCCACAACGGCTTTTCCAAATCAGCCAGCGGAACATTGCGGAGGCTCTTCTGCGGTGCGACTGGATCCATAGATGGCTTCGCATCTTCGAGGTCGCAGGACTAAAGCCATCCGCTGGCATGATGCTCCGAATGCAGCATCTACAGAGGTTGTCGGAAAGCACACCCCCTATCGCTTGTGTAGAGTAAATCGTTGGACTTCTTGAAGGTAGGCATGCGATGCGCCTCCCAGATGCGCTGCACCGCGTGCATCCTGATGCGGCCTTGGCGACCGCCAGTCCTGTCCAATGGGTGGCGTTTCCGGGCGGATCGAAGCACGGCAGCCAGTACTTTCGCGAAAGTCTTTGCCGGTAACGGCGTCTTGCCGGGCTTGCGCGCCTTATCGCGCTGGATGGCCATCCAGCCCTTGTTCGGCATAGCGTCGCTGCCAGCGCCATACCACCGGCTGGCTCACGCCGCTCAAGCGGGCGACTTCGAAAACGGAGCGCCTTCCAGAAGGATAGAGGACGATTCTCGCATCGACGCTGTCCCGCTAATGAGATGGTAATTGGGCTGGCGTGAAGCGCGAAGTATTGGCACAAATGGCTATTCATGTCGCCAGGGCTTGATCCCAATGGTCCCTGCTTATGAAGGCGCCCAACATGGCAGAAGAAAACCGCTTGCCCCGCTTTGCTATTCTCATCGACGCCGACAACACCTCGCCGCGCATCGCCGCTGGCCTTTTCGAGGAAGTCGCCAAATTCGGAGAGGCGAGTGTGCGGCGGATCTATGGAGATTTCTCAGGCCAACGCTTGAAGTCATGGGCCGAAATCTTGTCCAAATACGCGATCGACCCCTACCAGCAGTTCGCCTACACGACCGGAAAGAACGCGTCCGATATTGCGCTCGTGATCGACGCCATGGACCTTTTGCATAGCGGCCGGCTGGACGGTTTCTGCCTCGTCTCCTCCGACAGCGACTTCACGCGACTTGCATCGCGTCTTCGGGAACAGGGCGCCGACGTCTATGGGTTCGGAGAGCAAAAGACCCCCGAGAGTTTTCGGCAGGCCTGCCGCAGGTTCATCTACACTGAGAACCTGCTGCCCGAAGCGCAAGCCGCAGTTCCCGAAGAGGGGCCCTCCCCCAAGGCTCTCGAGCCGTCGAGCGCAGCCGTTGCCATCTTGAACAAGGCCATCGCGCAAATGGAGACGGAGGATGGCTGGGTCGGCTTGGGCATGGTGGGGCAGCGCCTCGCGAACATCGCTTCCGATTTCGACCCACGGACATACGGCTATCGAAAGCTCAGTGATCTGGTCCGGAAAACCGGAGCCTTCGACCTCGATCAGTCAGAGGGACGCGCCATGCGGATCAGAGCAAAACCCCCACAACAACCGAAAACCAGCGCCAAGGCGACAACCGCGGCGAAAGCCTAGATCGCCCAGCTTAATCGGTACTACGATACTGCAAGCTTGACCATTTCCAGGATAGCGGGTGGCTGTGGACGGCCCCTTTCGAGACCAAAAAAGAGGTTGGAGCGCCCTCGGAAGTTAGACTAATGAGGGCGTCTGTTGTCCACGCGGTTTGTTAAGGAGTGAGTGGCTTGCGGACATTTGCTTTCCCGAGTGCGAGGATCCTTTCTGCACTCGCCATCGCTGCTGTGTCGGCGGGCTGCACTGCGGCTCCGTCCGACACGGGCGGCGCTCAAGTAGCCGCGAACGCCGTGACCCCGGCGCCAGGCCTGGAAATCACCGACACAAAGGTTGGAACCGGCTTCTCGCCAAAGCCAGGTCAAATCTGCGTTGTTCATTACACTGGCTGGCTCTATGAAAACGGGGCCAAGGGCAAGAAGTTCGACAGTTCGGTCGACCGCAAGAAGCCCTTCTCCTTCGTGCTTGGTGAGCACAAGGTTATCGAGGGCTGGGAGCGAGGCGTCAACACCATGAAGGTGGGCGGCAAGCGCACGCTCGTCATCCCGCCATCGCTTGCCTATGGCTCGGCTGGAGGAGGCGCCTCCATTCCGCCGAACGCCACCTTGATTTTCGAGGTTGAGCTTCTGGATGTGAAGGCTGCTTCCTAGTATCGGCAGATGTGATCTCGCGCCTCGTTCCAGGTTGTAGCTCTTCTGGCTTGGTCATCGGTGTACAAAGCGTTCGACAACGGCGCCATTGCGACAACTAGGATCGGACAGAAGGCTCACGCTGATAGATCACCTGAGAGATGCTTCATGACGACCGTTAAAAACGCCTCACCATACTGTTCGAGCTTCGCGGCGCCCACGCCATGGACCATCGCAATTTGGCCACGCGTTTGAGGCTTGAGGTGCACCATGTCTAGGAGCGTCTTGTCGGGGAACACGACATAAGCAGGAACTTTCTTTTCGGTAGCCAGGGTGCGCCGGACCGCTTTGAGAGCTTCGAACAACGCGGCGTCGGCGCCCGACAAAGCTAGGCTGTTCGCAGTTGGAGTGGATGCGGAGCGGGCGCCCCGTTTGTCTCCGCGCTCCACAAGTGCGTCCTTCCTGAGTTCGACTGACGCCTTCCCCCGCAAAACCTCCCGGCCGTGCGCCGTGATGGTCCAAGAGCCGTATCCGGAAACATCGAGCGCGATGACGCCACCCGCGTAAAGCTGCCGGAAAATCGCCCTCCAAGCATTTGCGCTGACGTCGCTGCCCACACCGAAGGTTGGCAAATGGTGATGGTTGAGTTGCGTCATTCGCTCCGTCGTCTGCCCCCGGAGCAGAGCGATCAGATGCTCGCTGCCGAAGCGCTGACCGGTGCGGGCGATGGCGGAGAGTGCTTTCTGCGCGAGGATCGTGCCGTCGGCAAGCTCGACGCCCTCCACGCACAGATCGCAATTACCGCAAGGTTCGGTGCTCTCACCAAAATAGGTGAGAAGCGTCTGCCGCCGGCAATGCGGGGCTTCGCACAGCGAAATGAGAGCATCGAGCCTTCGGCGCTCGATGCGCTTTTGTTCGTCCGGTGTCTCGCTTTCCTCGATCTGCTGGCGGCGTAGCCGCATGTCGTCGAGGCCGTAAAGCGTCAGGGTCGAAGCCGGTAAGCCGTCGCGTCCCGCACGCCCGATTTCCTGATAATAGGCCTCGATGGATTTCGGCAGGTTGGCGTGCGCCACGAATCGCACATCGGGCTTGTCGATGCCCATTCCGAAAGCAACCGTCGCCACCATGACAAGACCGTCCTCCTGCAAGAAACGGTCTTGGTTTTCAGAGCGTGCGGCGTTGTCCATTCCGGCGTGATAGGGAAGCGCCGGGATGCCCTTTTCACAGAGAAAGGCCGCCAGATCCTCGGTCTGCCGTCGCGCGCTGCAATAAACAATGCCGCTTTCACCTTTGTGCCCGGCGATAAAGTCCAGCAACTGACGGCGAGCATCGCTTTTTCCGCGCATGGCAAGGCGCAGGTTCGGTCTGTCGAAACCATGAACGAAGACCTGAGGCGTGCGGGCGAAAAGACGGCTGAGAATATCGCCGCGTGTGGCGGCGTCGGCGGTGGCGGTGAGCGCCAAAATCTGAACGCCTGAGAGCGAGGCGGCGACCTCTCCCAGAGTGAGGTAATCGGG
This sequence comes from uncultured Alphaproteobacteria bacterium, assembly GCA_963839435.1. Classification (GTDB taxonomy): domain Bacteria; phylum Pseudomonadota; class Alphaproteobacteria; order Rhizobiales; family Rhodomicrobiaceae; genus Rhodomicrobium. Next base: position 105,366 of record CAWIVD010000011.1, on the reverse strand, counting down.
GCGGAAATCATGCCCCCACTGAGAAACGCAGTGGGCCTCGTCGATGGCAAGCAGACTGACGCCCGCCCGCTGAAGCATTGCTTTCGTATCCCCTTGCGCAAGTCTCTCGGGCGCGACGTAGAGAAGACGCAAGCGGCGATTGGAAACGGAATTGAGAAGAACGGCTGCTTCCTCGCGGCTGTTCGAAGAATTGAGAGCCCCTGCCGCAATCCCATGGGCTTGCAACTGCGCGACTTGATTGCGCATCAGCGCAATTAGGGGAGAGACCACAATGGTCAATCCATCCCTCAGAAGCGCGGGCAATTGATAGCAGAGCGACTTGCCGCCGCCCGTAGGCATCACGGCCAGCACATCTCTTCCATCGAGGATTGCGCCGATAATGTCGCCTTGGCCAGCCCGGAAATCCGCGAAGCCAAAGGTCTTCCGCAAGCATTCCCGCGCTGTGTTCAAATCATTCATGCCGCGATTTAAACGATGTTAACCCGCGCTGAAAAGACTGAAGCGCTTTTCCACTGCCGCTCTCCCGTTTTATCGGCTCAACCTGCCCGAGGAACCGAATGGTGTGTTCGGGCAAGCCGCGCGCTCAAGCGCCCTCCCGCAACTCATTGATGTCCCGGCGCACGGCGCCGTGCCGGTGATGCCCTCGGCATCCACCCCGGGTTTCTTCATGCCGGCACGCGGGCTCTCTGGCTTTCGATCCAAGAACCCGCCGGTACAACGATCGGTGTTCAACCTCGCCGTCTTGGCGCGAGCGGGGAACCCTTCTATCCAGGAACCGGAGATAAAAGGCTTCGGAACCACAGTTATCCTCCCGGCCAAAGATCCTTGTGGTCGAGGATCACTCAGCCCAACCGCTTTGTGCAAAAGTTTGACCTGTTCATCCGTGGCTCGGTGACGGCATGCAAGCACCGGTCGAGGATTGGAAATCTGAGCATCGCTCGCTATCTCATTTCATCAAGGGAAATATTTCTTTTTCGCCGACTTAAATGTTTTCCTGATTTCCACCTGCCAGGGATTGAAGGCAGCTGCCATGCACGGATTGAAGTTGAGTCGTTTGCTTTGTATTTTTCTTCTCGCGTTCGCATCCTTTGCCGCGCGCGCCGAAGAGGCGTCCCCCAACCCGCACGCGGCTCAAGCGAAGCCGACTGGCGGCGATCCCGCTTCCCACCTCCCGCCGGATAGCGTAACGCAGCACACCATCACGCTCGGAGGGCAGCAGCTCGCCTATAAAGCGACGGCAGGCACCTTGCCGCTCTTCGGAGAGAAGGGTGAGATCGCAGCGAAGATCTTCTATGTTTCCTACGTGCTCGACAACGCACCGGCGCGGCCGGTGACATTCGCTTTCAACGGTGGGCCGGGCGCTTCGGCTGCCTTTGTGCACATGGGTGCGCTGGGGCCTCGCGTTGTGCCTTTCAAGGAGAACGGCGCGGAGCCGGTCCAGCCGGTACAACTCGCGGACAACCCCGATAGCTGGCTCGCCTTTACGGATCTGGTCTTCGTCGATCCCGTAGGAACAGGTTACAGCCGCGCCGCGACCGGCGGCGGAGACGCCGAGCACGCCTATTGGGGCGTCGAAAATGATGCCGATTTCATTACCGAATTCGTGAACCTCTATCTTGCGCGCAACGGCCGCGAACTGTCTCCGGTCTATCTGGCGGGGGAGAGCTATGGCGGCTTTCGCGCGGCGCTTCTTTCTGACAGGCTTCTTGCACAGGGCGTGCAGCTGAAAGGCGCGATCATGATCTCGCCCGCGCTTGAGTTCATGATGATACGAGACGGCGAGCTGACGCTCTGGCCGCTCACATTCGTGCTTCCCTCGCTCGCGGCAGCACATATTGAAATGCGGGATGGCCCGAAAGCGCCGCTCGATGCCGTTCGTGAAGCTGAAACCTATGCGCGCACGCGTTATCTGGTTCATATGGCCGAGGGCTTGAAACGCGACGACGCCGTTGTTGCGAAGCTGGCAGAATTCACCGGGCTTGACTCCAACACCATCGCCAATCACCACGGCCGCGTTTCAGCGTCGCTTTTCATCCGGGAGTACGAAAAGCGCAAGGACCGCGCATTGAGCCGCTACGACGCTACGGTCAGCGTTCCAGTGCCGCAGCCCGAAGAAAACGTGCACTTCGATCCAATCCTCGACGGGGCGATTACGGCGCTGAGACCGGCGGTGGTGAACTATCTGAGGCAAGAGCTGGGTTTCCGCACCGATATCGAGTACCGGCTGCTCAACCGGGAAGCGGGCGGGCACTGGGACTTTGGAACCAAACCGAGCCGGCAGGGCTATGCCGGATCGCTGGATGAATTGGAAAAGGCACGCATTCGCAACAGCCAGCTCAAAATCCTTATTGCGCATGGCTATACGGACCTCGTGACGCCCTACGCGATGTCGCAATATCTCGTCAGCCAGCTGAAGCCCATCGAGGGAGCGGCGCCGATTGATGTCCGTGTTTATCGCGGCGGTCACATGATGTACCTGCGCCCGGCTTCTCGGGCCGAGCTTAGCCACGACGCACACGCTCTATATCAAGCAGCGAAGGGCCAATAGAGGCACGTTCCAATTCGTATCCGGAACGGAAGCGTAATACGTTACCTGAAGCTTTAAGTATTGTTTCTCAATATAAATTTGGAACAGGCCGAAACAAACGTGGTTTGTCGTTCCAAAGGAGGAACAATCATGAAGAAACTTCTCGCCTACACAGCAGCTTTGCTTCTGGCCCTGGGGTCTGCGGCCTTTGCCCAGGGCGGCGGTGGGGGAGGCGCAGGCGGCGGCGCGGCAGGAGGGGCGGGTACCGGAATGGGCGGCCCGTCTGGCGGCTCGATGAGCGGCCAAGGAAGCACAAGCGGCACCGGCTCTCCGAATACGCCATCTGAGACAGGCGTTTCCGGCGCGCCGAACTCCATGAGTGCAGGGAACAGAACTGGAAATAACAGCTCGAATTCCACGCTTCCCGGTCAGCCGGGCAATCCTCAGACCGGCCCAATCAGAAGATAAGACGCCACATCTGGCCGTCGGTGTATCTCTATCCAAATGGAGATGCATCGCTTTGCAAGCGCTTATGGAACCGAACGGCAGCGTCGCAGTTTTCTAATCATAGCCGCACCGAGGACCGTCCGCCATCGCCGTACTATGTTTCGGGAAGAGCGGCACTGACCTGGGGGAGGGGCTCGGCTCGCGTGTCAACCTTGGTCCGATAGCTCAAATGATTACACCAAAGACCGGTCAACCAAGCGCGGTTGTCGCCCTTCACTATAACGAGCTCGATCCCTTCTACCGGGAAATCTGGGGACACCATGTTCACCACGGCTATTGGCGAACGGGAAAGGAAAGCAGTGCGGAAGCCGCGGAAGCGCTTAGCGAACTCGTCGCCGAGCGGCTCGATCTGAAGCCGGGACTGTCCGTCTGCGATATCGGGTGCGGCTACGGCGAAACGGCAAGACTGTTTTCGTCGCGGTATGGGGTTGCTCTCGAAGGCGTCACAATCTCCGAAAGCCAGTTCCGTGTAGCGGCGGACCGGCGTGCACCGGGCGTATCGATCAGCCTCTGCGACTGGCTGCAGAACGGCTTCCCCGATCGTCGCTTCGATAGGGCCTACGCCATCGAAAGCTCCGAGCATATCGGCGACAAACACCGCTTCTTCTCGGAAGCCTTCCGCGTGCTGCGGCCGGGCGGCCGTCTCGTAGTTTGTGCGTGGCTCGCAAAAGCCGACGCTTCCGCCGTTGAGCAGCGGCTTCTCTTGGAGCCGATCTGCCGTTACGGCCGTCTCCCCGGCATGGGAACGGAAGAGGATTATCGGATGCTGGCGAGCAGCGCTGGTTTTGCTCTGCTCGCCGCCGACGACATCAGCGCGAATGTGCAGCGCACCTGGGCAATTTGCATCAAAAGATCGGCATCAAAGCTGGTCAGCGACCGGCGCTACAGGCAGTTTCTGTTTGCGAAACGCACGCAAAACAAGGTTTTCGCGCTCACGCTGTTCTTGATTCTGGCCGCATATGGCACCGGCGCTATGCGCTATTGCATCTTCACGCTCCAAAAGCCTCATTCATAGTGCGGCACGGCAAACCTTCAGGTGACCGACCGCGGATGCGCGAATAGAATTGCGCGTCTCTCTTTTTATGTGAGTTTTTAGTCATGCTCCGGCCAAAGCGCCCCATCTGGAAACGAACCATTATAGCGGTTGGCCTGATTCTGGCGATCGCATCAGCAGGAATCACGATCGTGTTTGAGCGCGCGATGCCCGAATACAGCGGCGTCGCTGCCTTACCCGGCCTTTCGGCCGAGGCTCGCGTCTACCGCGATCGCTGGGGCGTTCCCCATATCTTCGCCGCCAACAAGAATGACGCCGCACGCGCTCTCGGTTACGTTCACGCCAGCGAGCGGCTGTTCCAGATGGAGATGCAGCGGCGCGCAGGGCAGGGGCGCCTGTCGGAGATGGCCGGACCCGCTATGCTGGGAACCGACAAGTACATCCGCACGCTCGGGCTCTACCGGCTCGCGCAAAGCAGCTTTGCCGCGCTGTCGCCTGAGGTGCAGTCCCACCTGCAGGCTTATGCTGATGGGGTGAATGCGTGGCTGGCCGCGCATGAAAGCCGCCTGCCGCCTGAATTTCTTCTGATGGGCGCCGTGCCGGAGCGGTGGACGCCTGCGGACTCGGTCGTGTGGGGCAAGTTGATGGCTTTGCGGCTGAGCCTCAATTACCGGATGGAGATGCTGCGCGCTCGCCTTTCGCAGCACATGTCGAAGGAGCAGGTCGAGGCGCTGTTTCCAGACATGCCAAGCCCAATCACGATAGAGCCGCAAAGAAATCCCGCCACGAATGCAGGAAATGGCGTGAAAAGGGCATCTATCGAACCCGATCACTCATCATCCTTTGCGAGTTTGCCTCATGACGGCGCCCAGGACGCGGCTTCCCCTAAGCCCGCTCCAAGGCCCGAAGACGTCCTCGCTTCTCTCCTGAGCCTCAAAGACGCTGCCTCCAACGAATGGGTCGTCAGCGGGCAACACACCGCAACCGGCAAGCCTATCCTCGCCAACGATCCGCATCTGGGCCTTGAGGCTCCGATCCTGTGGTTTCTGGCGCGCGTCGTCACCCCGGAAATGACTTTGAAAGGTGCGACGGTGCCGGGCGTCCCGGCGGTCCTGCTGGGCCAGAACGATCATGTCGCCTGGGGATTTACCACCACCAACAGCGATGTTCAGGATCTTTTTATTGAGACCGTCGATCCCACAGATCCGGGGCGTTATCTGACCCCGGACGGGTCCGCAGCCTTCGAGACAAAGCAGGAAATCATCCACGTCAAGGAAGCGCCCGACGTTACCTTGACAGTCCGCTCGACAAGACATGGACCTGTCATCTCGGACATCGACGCGGAGATGCGGACGCTGGCGGGGCCCGTCAAAGTCATGGCGCTGGCTTTCACGGGGCTTGGTGCGGCTGATACAACATCGCAAGCGTTCTGGCTGCTCGATCAGGCTCGCGGAGAGGACGAGATTCTTCAAGCTTTGAAAGCGTATCAGGCCCCGCCGCAAAACATCGTTTATGCCGATCGCGATGGTCATATCGGCTTCATCAATCCCGGCCTTCTGCCGATCCGCAAAGCCGGCGATGGGCGCATGCCCGCCGATGGCGCGTCAGGCGCGTTCGACTGGACCGGCATGGCCTCTTTCGGTCAGATGCCGCAAGTCCGCGATCCCGAAGCCGGCTTCATCCTCAACGCCAACAGCGCCGTCGTCCCTCCAAACTTCTCGCCCAGCCTTGGATCGGATTGGGGAGAGCCGTTCCGCGCCCTTCGAATTCAGCAATTCATGGATGAAGACGGTTCGCAGACGCTCAAAACATCGGCGCGGATGCAGGCTGATCATCTGTCGCTGGCGGCGAAGGATTTGCTGCCTGCGCTGCTCGACGTTACGCCCGCGTCCCTGCAGGCACAGGAGGCGCTGGCCCTGCTCCAGAACTGGGATGGCGTCATGGATAAGGACCGTCCAGAGCCGCTGATTTTCGAGGCGTGGCTGCGTGAGATGCATCGCCTTTTACTCGTTGCAAAGACAGGCGACCCATTGGGAGAGAAAGGGCCTTTCGCAGCTGCTTCCATCGAATTTATCTTGGCCAATCGTGCGGCGGAATGGTGCGGGAAAGAGGATGCCCATTGCGCGAAGCTGAAAACCGAGGCCCTGAATCGAGCTTTGGCGATGGTGACCAAGCGGCAGGGGCCGGATATGAAGACCTGGCGCTGGGGGCGCGAAAACGTGGCGCTGCTTCGCCACAAATTTTACAGCCACATTCCGCTTCTCGACCACCTGTCCGATCTCAGCGTCGAGAGCAGCGGTGACTTTTATACGCTCGATCGTGGGGGCGGCACCGAAACCGATGCCGATCTTCCATTTGCCCGCACCCACGGCCCCGGCTATCGCGGCATCTACGACCTTGCCAATCCGGACGCTTCGCGCTTCATCATCGCGACGGGCGAGTCCGGCCATATCTTCTCGCGACACTACGGAGACTTGGTGCCGTTGTGGAATGAAGGGCGCACCATCACTCTGGCAGGCACCGAGGATGAGCTAAAAGCACAAGGGGCAGAAGAATTGATCTTCAAACCCTGACGAGAGTGCGGAAAAGCTGCCGAATTACTTAAAATCTGGTGAAAATTGGGTTCGTTTCGTAAAACGGGCTATAACTAGATATATAAATATATACCTCGAACGCCTTTATTTACGGCGTCGCCATACCGTTGGTTTTTCATAGATTGCTTCCTTTTGCTCGTGATTGAAGTAAAATTACAAAATTCAGATGGTTAACCTAGGGTGAATCGTTGGGGCAAGTACTCTGCCTTCTCCAACATTTCGATGCTTCACCAGGACCCGCAAACTGCACCCCTGAAAAGGCATAGAACCAAAGATCGAGAAGTTGAGGTCCGGCAAGAGTTTATTAAGGCTAGCCGCCGAATTGAATTAACCGTCCCATACTCGCGCATTAACCTGATGGAAAGGGTTTGAGATGCGCGCAGTGATGACTGTTGCTTCTCGCCAAGTATCATTTTTTGCGGATGGACAGACTGGTCGAGATCCGCTGCGGGGACAACCGGCTCGCGGGTGAAAGGCAAATGGCTTTTGTAGCATCAATGAAGCCGCCAAAAGGAGCACTGCAATGGCGCGAACTCATGAGCCTGGAGAGGCCGATTTCCAATCCATCCTGCCGGAAAGCATCGAATGGAAGCCATTCCCCGCATTCCCGCCGGAAGCCCGGCTGGCAGTCCTTGTAGGGGAGCCCGATAAGCCGGGACCTTATGTCGTCAGAGTGAAGGTGCCATTGGGGGTTAAGCTGATGCCGCACAAGCATCCGGAAGACCGGATCTACACCGTGATGTCGGGTGTCTTCTATATCGGTCTAGGCGAACAGTTCGATGGCGGCAAAGTGAAAGCCTACCCGCCTGGCAGCGTGATCGTCTTGCCCGGCGACACACCGCACTTTCATTGGGCAAAGTCGGGCGAGTACGTGACTCAGGTGACGGCGATCGGGCCGCTCGGCCTGGAGTACATCAACGCGAAAGACGATCCGCGGGACAACGCTTAACAAAGTTAGGCATTTCGAAAGGGCGAACCTGCTGAGAGGGGCAACGTCGTTAAGTTGGAAGCACGATCAGGATGCTGCTCCAGCGACGGCTTGCCGATCACCGCCAACCCAGGATCAAGAAAGAAACGCGTTATGGAAAACCCGACTTTCTACCGCGAGATAGAAATTGATGGGCTCTCCATTTTTTACCGGGAGGCAGGTTCGAAGGAGGCGCCCGCGCTGTTATTGCTTCACGGATTTCCTTCGTCATCCAGGATGTTCGAGCCTTTGTTCACTCGGTTGTCAAGTCGCTACCATCTGGTCGCGCCAGACTACCCGGGCTTCGGACATAGCGATTGGCCAGACCCAAAAAAATTCTCGTACACCTTCGATCGCTACGCCGAGATCGTGAGTCACTTTATTCAAGCACTTGGGCTGACGCGCTACACGCTCACCATGCAGGATTACGGCGGCCCTGTGGGTTTTCGCGTGGCCCTCTCCCATCCGGACCAGATCGAGGCCATCATCGTCCAGAACGCTGTGGCACATAACGAAGGCTTGGGGGCTATTTGGGAGCCACGCCGGGCTTTTTGGGCGGATCGGGCTGGGAACGAAGCCGCATTCCGCGCGAGTTTCCTGTCGCTGGAGACGACGCGCGGACGTCACGTCGGCAAGGATCCAGATGTGGACCGCTACGATCCTGACCTATGGACGGATGAATTCTCGTTCCTGAGTAAACCTGGGCAGACGGACATTCAGAGCGACCTCTTCTACGACTATCGAACAAACGTCGAGAACTATCCGAAATGGCAAGCCTGGATGAGAGAAACACATCCCCGCCTTCTCGTCCTCTGGGGGAAATACGATCCATCTTTCGATCTTTCGGAACCGGAAGCCTATCGCCGCGACGTTCCCGACGCCGACGTCCACGTCCTTGACGCGGGCCATTTCGCTCTCGATACCGCAGCAGATCAGATCGCCCAGCTCATTCATGGCTTCATGAAGTAGCTGCGCTGCGGGTCTACCGTCGACGCTGTTTGCACCCGCATTCTTAGGGGTTCGAACGGGTGATCATGAGAAGATACGCCGATCGAAAAGTGTGGGCAATAGCTGCGCTATCTTGGCCCGCAGCAAGGGCTCGACGGTAGCTGCGAACGCCCAATCATAAATGCTTCCCGCCATTACGTGATGTGACGTTGCATCTTCGCCCCAATAGCAGACAGCTCATGGCGCGGCGATGCTGTACAATACATCGATCGAATATTTTCCCGCACCAGTAATATACAGCAGCAGGAAGCCTCCTATAATGCTGAGATTTTTATAAAAGCCCTCCATGCTGGCGAGTTGATCCGCGCCTGTCGTTGTCCAATAGCGATGCTCGATAAGCGAAGTTCCCAGCGTGTATAAAGCTAGGAGCACCGCCGAAGGACGCGTGAACGCTCCAACAGCGACCGCGAACGCAACCGGAAGCTCCATGAAGATCGCTACGGCAGCAACCAGTACTGGCACCGGAAGGCCATCCTGCACCATCTGATTTACCGTGCCCGAATAGTCCCTCAGCTTTCTCCAGCCGAAGATCAGAAACAGTGTCGCGAGAAAAAGGCGCGCCGCCAGAATGACCCCATCGTTGATGCCGCTTGTCATAACGCTACCGTTGCTCCCTGCTTTCTCGTCGTTGCGACGGTGAACCAGCGCTTGATCTCAATCTGCAAGGGAAGGCTATCTAAATGCCTGTTGAAAATTTCACTCCGTTGATGACCCTTGTCAAATAAATCATGGGGCGAATTATACGCGTGAAAGCTAAGCTAGCGTTATCTGGCAAGGAATCATTAATATTATCAGCCGGAATAAGTTAACTGGTCCTAATTTACTGTATTAATATTTTTGGAAACAGTTCGAGAAGTGGTCTGGCAAACCGAAAGCATCATATCCGAATTGGAGTTGTCTATGAACCAAGTCCAAGTCGACCAGAAAAGCTATCAGATGCCGCCGGTGGATGGATTTACCGTCGCACACTTTCTCACGGTCGCCGATGTCGAACGATCGCTTCGATTTTACGAAAAGGTCTTCGGAGGCCGCATTCTGAGCAGAGGCGACAGCAGCGGCGCGCCGGGATACATTCAGATCGCGAACACGTGGCTCCTCGTCAACCCCGGCGGCGGTCCGACACCCGACAAACCAACGGTAACGCTCAGCGTCCCCGCCGACCCCGATAAAGTCAGCAGCTTTATGAATATCCGCGTTGCCGATATTCAAGCGTGCTATGAACTATGGCGAAGCCGGGGAGCCGAGTTTATCACAGAGCCAAAGCCCAAATACGGCGAGACCCGCTGCTACATTCGCGATCCTGATGGCTATATTATAGAAGTTGGGCAAAGCAATCCGGGGGTCAGCTTACGGCTAAACGGCACGACACATGAAAGCATCCGCGGTGACCGCGTACGGCGCCCGGAAGCGCTCGCGCATGGCGTTGGGCCGAGCCGAAGCAAGGCGATCAGGCGCCTTCAGGCTGAAAGTGAAGGCTTCGCGAGGCTGACGCGGCTTTTATCACCTGGGAGCCAAAGATGATTGACGTGCTCTTCAATGGTGTCGGTTGGGTCGATATCGCGCTAACTCTTAACCGCGTCGCGGTTGGGACGTTTTTCCTGTTCTCCGGCTACCACAAGCTTTTCGACGCGCAGCGCCATCGTACGTTCGTCGACGAACTAACGGTGCTCCACATCCCTGCACTCCGGTTTAATCAGTGGTGGGTGCCGACGATCGAGTTCACCGCGGGCTGCGCCGTTTTCATCGGGCTCCTTGCCCCGCTAGCCGCGCTTGGTCTTTTTGTGATCCTATTGGTTGCGCTCGCTACATCAGGCCGGCAACGCATCAGGTCTTACAAGGCAATTGATGAAGCCGACCGCATCGATGATTGGCTCTACCTGCCTGAGACGCCGTATGCGTTCATGCTGATCATGATCATCTGCGCCGGCGCCGGGCCGTACAGCCTTGATGCCGCGGTCCGGGGCCGCATCGCAAAACCAACGGGCGCCCTCGCCGGGAAGATTAAAAAGTCACTCACAACAGTGGCGTTATGGACTGGAAAGCAAATACGCTCTCTGAATTTCCGCCCGCAACGAGATCGCTCTTCAGCGGCGGAATATAAATGAAGCGGGGTCGGCGCGCTTCTGCCAATTCGCCCGCTCGAGTTCCGGCGTGTCCGCGACCTCCATCGGATAGCCCACGCAAAAATATCCGATGAATTGCCAATGCAGCGGCACTTCGAGGTCGCCAGCGACGGGCGCCGGATCGAGAATGGAAACCCAACCCATGCCAATCCCTTCAGCGCGCGCAGCCAGCCAAAGCGTGTGAATGGCCGTCACAACGGAATAAGCGACGGTCTCCGGCATGGTCCGCCGCCCAACCTTCGCGCCCTGCTCGGGATCGGGGTCCGCAAACGCGGCCAATTGCACGGGCGCGTCATCCAGCCCTTCAAGCTTGAGAGCCGCGTAACGCGTCGCCCGGTCTCCGCTGTAAGACGCGAGAGCCTCTGCGTTCGCCGCTTTGAAATTCTCGCGCATGCGCTGGCGTTTGGCCGGGTCATCCACAAGCACGAAGCGCCAGGGCTCGCTCAGCCCGACCGAAGGAGCAAGACACGCAAGCCGAAGAAGGCGATCCATGCTTCCGGCCGGAAGTGGGTCGGGACGAAACTTCCGGACATCCCGCCGCCAAAGCACAAGGTCCGCCAGCTTTACGCGAAAACCCGCATCGAATTCTGGAATGGCGTTCGCCGCCGCCGTACCGCCGCTCATGGCCGGGTCACCGTACCAGACGCAGCAAAAACGGCTTGATGTCGTAGCCGGCCGTGGCCGCTGTCTTGACGATATCTTCCACCGGAAGTTTCCCGGACTGGCTCAGCGCCCAAAGCGCGGTAGAGCGCAGGCCGGAACGGCAGTAAACGAGCAGGGGCTTCGGAAGTTCTTCGAGCAGTTTGCCAAAAGTCACGGCATCCTCATCGCTGATCGAAGTGGTAACGACGGGCTGATAGACGATCTTGATCCCATTTGCCGCCGCAGCTTTCTCGATCTCCTCATATTTGGGTTGACCCGGCGCTTCCCCATCCGGCCGATTGCAGATGATTGCGCGGATGCCCACGGCAGCCAGCTCCGGGACATCGCCCGGGCTGATTTGCCCGGCTACGGCGAGTTCGCCGTTAAGTCTGCGCAGTTCCATGATCGTGCCCCCTTTCGATTTGGCCTCATCCCACCCTAAGCAAAATGAGAGAAATTTGCTAGAGCAATAGCGCTTTTCGGATCCTCTTGGGAATAATCTTCCTCAATAACAGCTATCCAAGCGTTGTTTGACGCCCATAACAGTACTGCCTAACAAAAATATTAGTATCAAAAATAGAATTTTGGAAAGATTAAATCCAGCACGTGTATGTAAATGAAAAATGGCTGCGGTGGCAAGCTTCTTGCTCCGGAAGTGAAGCACTTTGAGCGTCCCGCTACCATTGCCCGACGCCGCCGTCGTGGCTCGAGGCTGGCCCTCGTTGTTCCGTCCCGCCAGCCCATCTGGATTGCATGTGAAACGGAAAGCCTTTCCCGCGGCTGTGACTAGACAGAGCAAATCATCACCCACATTTTACAGATCGAGGCGGGGGTGCTAAACCCCTGCGAGAATTCCGGACAGATCGAAGCGGCTTAGCGCGCAAAGGGTTTGAAATGGCCATTATCCGGCAGAAGATGGGGCTTACCTTCGACGATGTGCTGTTGCAGCCGAGCCTGTCCGACGTGTTGCCGTCTGAAGTCGACGTTACGACCAACCTGACCCGGAGCATAAAGCTCGCCATTCCGATCGTCGCAGCGGCCATGGATACGGTCACCGAAGGTCCGCTCGCCATCGCGATGGCTCAAGCAGGTGGAATTGGCGTCATTCATCGCAACTTGAAGCCGGAGGAACAGGCACAGCACATTCGGCAGGTGAAGAAGTTCGAATCCGGCATGGTGGTCAATCCCGTCACCATCTCACCGCACGCGACCTTGAAAGACGCGCTGAGCTTGATGAAGAGCTTTCGGATCTCGGGCATCCCGGTTGTCGAGGGCGCCAATGCCAACGGGCAGGGCAAGCTCGTCGGCGTTCTCACGAACCGAGACGTGCGCTTCGCTACGAACCCCGCGCAGCCGGTTCACGAACTGATGACCAAAAGCAATCTCATCACGGTGAAGGACAATATCGGACGCGATGACGCAAAGCGGCTCTTGCACAGGCATCGCATCGAGAAGCTGCTCGTCGTTGATGATGACTACCAATGCATCGGCCTGATCACCGTGAAAGACATCGAGAAAGCCGAGCAGCATCCCTTTGCCTGCAAGGACGAGCAGGGGCGGCTTCGCGTTGCCGCGGCGACCTCTGTCGGCGATGATGGCTTCCGTCGCAGCGAACATCTCATGGACGCAGGCGCAGACCTGATCGTCGTCGATACCGCGCATGGACATTCGCAGCGCGTCCTCGACGCCGTAAAGCGCATCAAGCGGGCTTCCAATGTTGTCCAGGTGATCGCCGGCAACGTCGCCACGGCCGAGGGGACGCTGGCCCTCATCGATGCGGGCGCGGACGCCGTGAAGATAGGCATAGGCCCGGGCTCCATCTGCACAACGCGCATCGTCGCGGGCGTTGGCGTTCCTCAGCTGACCGCCGTCATGGAAGCGGCAGAGGCTGCGGCGAAGCACGGCGTGCCCGTCATCGCCGATGGCGGCATCAAATATTCGGGCGACATCGCGAAGGCGCTGGCGAGCGGCGCTGCTTGTGTGATGATCGGCTCGCTGCTGGCGGGCACCGACGAGAGCCCCGGCGAGGTCTATCTGCATCAAGGCCGCTCGTATAAGTCCTATCGAGGCATGGGCTCGCTCGGCGCCATGGCGCTCGGCTCCGCGGACCGCTATTTCCAGAGCGAGGTTGCAGATGCCCTGAAGCTGGTGCCGGAAGGCATTGAAGGGCAGGTTCCCTACAAAGGGCCGGTGTCGAGCGTGCTGCACCAACTGGTCGGCGGCTTGCGCGCGGCCATGGGCTACACAGGCTCGCACTCCATTGCCGAACTGCATGAGAAAGCGGAATTTGTCAGGATCACCAACGCGGGTCTCCGGGAAAGCCATACGCACGACGTTACGGTTACGCGAGAGTTCCCGAACTATCCAATCGGCAACGCTTAAGCCGCGGCGATGCAGCCCGGCGCAAAGCTACAGGCAGCAATCGAGGTCCTGACCGAGATCATGGAGCGGGGCGGGCCGCGTCCGTCGCGCTCGCCGATTGGGGCAGGGCGCACCGCTTCGCGGGCTCCGGGGACCGCGCCTGGATCGGCAATCTCGTCTTCGACAGCCTGCGGCGAAAACAATCGCTGTCTTATGTTATGGGCTCGGAAACGGCGCGCGCCATAGCGCTTGCCGCGCTTCGCCGCAACTGGAACCTCTCCCTTCAGGACATCGCCAACTTTTGCAGCGGTGAAGGTTATTGCCCGGCGCATCTCACGCCCGAGGAGGAGAGGCACCTCGCAACGAGCGACCTGGCGGATGCTCCCCCTTGGATACAAGGTGACTACCCCGAATGGCTTCATCCCTCATTTTCTGAGGTTTTCGGAGATCGCGCCGTTGCGGAGGGACAGGCTTTGGCCGCCCGCGCTCCCGTAGATTTGCGCGTCAACACGCTGAAGGCGACGCGCGAAAAAGTTCTCAAGGCCTTCGCCCGCCATGACGCCGCAGCCACGCCCTATTCCCCCGTCGGGGTGCGCTTGCCGCCACGCGAAGCTGGCGCGCGGAGCCCGAATGTCGAGGCTGACCCGGCTCACGGCCGTGGATGGTTCGAGGTTCAGGACGAAGGAAGCCAGATCGCTGCGCTTCTGGCGGGCGCCGGGGCGCGCATGCAGGTTGCCGACCTATGCGCTGGCGCTGGCGGAAAGACGCTCGCCTTGGCCGCTCAGATGCAGAACACGGGCCAGATTTACGCCTACGACTCCGATGCGCACCGGTTTCGCCCGATCTTCGATCGACTGAAGCGCGCTGGTGCGCGAAATGTCCAAACGCTGCCGCCCGGCGAGGACGCCGCGCTCGACGCTTTGGAGGGCGGCATGGACCTCGTCCTGATCGACGCGCCTTGCAGTGGAACGGGAGTCTGGCGGCGGCGGCCCGATGCGAAATGGCGGCTGACGAGCGCCCAAGTTGGCGAGCGGGTGGCAACGCAAGCTGCGCTTTTGATGCGGGCGGAGCGGTTGCTAAAGCCGGGTGGAACGCTTGCTTACATCACCTGCTCGATCCTGCCCGACGAAAACGACAAGCAAATCAAAGCTTTTCTGGAGCACAATCCCAGTTTCTCTGCAATTGACGCAAGGCAGCGTGCTGAAAAAGCCCTCTCCCGTTCTGTAACTGAGAGCGCGAATCGCAATAAGCACGGACTTCTTTTAACGCCCGCTCGTCATGGTACAGACGGCTTTTACATGGCACTTTTAATAAAAAGCGCCGCATAATGTCTCAACAGTGGGGCTCAAGTTCGGGCTGCCGCAAAATGGACAAAATTCCTGCATTGCTGCATTCCAGATCCGGTCAAATACCTGTTACAACTTGGATCTAAAGGTGCCTGGGGATGCTCATTCGGCAACCCACCCGTCAAAGACCAACCATCAAGAAAAGCGAGTTCCGCTATGGGTTTCATCAAGGCCATCTTCTACCTTATCATCATTGGCTTCCTGGCTATCGCCGGTTACTGGCTCTACGGAGCATTCAGCACAGCGGGCGATGCTCCGTACTGGACCGAAATCAACAAGAGACTGCCGGACCAGGCCAAGAACTTCGCCTGCGAGCAGATCAAGAAGAACCACCCGAATGCCAGCTGCGACTAGAGCCTGTCCGCTTTTGATGGACTCAAAAGCGGGTTCGAAGTTTCTGTTTTGTCGTGCGTCTTTGTCGGAAAACCGCTTCACACTTTTCCGGGCGCACTCTGGAGTTGAGCGCGGAAAGGGCTCCGCGCTGGACGCTTAAAAAAATCCGTCTATCTTAGGCATGGGTCCGCAATCCGCGGACCCATTCTTTTATGACAAGAGCAGCCCGCGTCCATCTGGGAGCGGATAAGCTGCCCTAGCACTTTAAAATCGATCAACTTTCCACCTTCAATCGATTTCGATTAAGGCGGGTTGATCCAGCGAGAGAGGAGCGCCCCTTGCACGGTCTCCCCATCACCGATGTCGTTCTCATTGTTGATTTTGGCGGGCAGTTCACGCAGCTCATCGCGCGGCGCGTGCGCGAAGCCAACGTCTACTCCGAGATCGTGCCCTTCAACGCAGCGGAAAAGGCCATCGCGGAACTGAAGCCGAAGGCGATCATCCTTTCCGGCGGCCCGGCAAGCGTTTTCGATCCGGGCGCTCCGCAAGTGCCTGATGCGATTTTTGAGATGGGCGTGCCGGTGCTCGGCATTTGCTATGGGCAGCAAGGCATGGTGGCGCGGCTTGGCGGCAAGGTCGAGCCGTCGAGCGAGCGCGAATATGGTTCCGCGCTGATCGACATCAAAGCCGCATCGCCACTCTTCGAGGGCGTGGCCGCGGTTGGCGAGAAGGCGCCGGTCTGGATGAGCCATGGCGACCGGGTTGCTTCGCTGCCGGACGGCTTTGCCTCGATCGCGACGACGCGCAACGCCCCCTACGCCGCCATCGCGGACGAGCGGCGACGTTACTATGGCGTGCAATTTCATCCCGAGGTCGTCCACACGCCAAGCGGCGCGGCGATGCTGCGAAACTTCGTGCACACAATCGCGGGGTGCGACACGTCCTGGACGATGGCCGCGTTCCGCGATGCCGAAATCGCCCGCGTCCGCGCGCAAGTGGGCGGCGCGAAGGTGATTTGCGGACTTTCGGGCGGGGTGGATTCCGCCGTCACCGCCGTTTTGCTCCACGAGGCTCTCGGCGACGCGCTCACCTGCATTTTCGTCGATCATGGCCTCCTGCGCGAAGGCGAAGCGGAGGAAGTCGAAAAGCTTTTTCGCGACGC
The DNA here is from genome assembly GCA_963839435.1 of uncultured Alphaproteobacteria bacterium. GTDB lineage: Bacteria > Pseudomonadota > Alphaproteobacteria > Rhizobiales > Rhodomicrobiaceae > Rhodomicrobium. The sequence goes on along the minus strand of CAWIVD010000011.1, from coordinate 88,802 downwards.
CTACAACATTCCGCTGATCCATGTGAAGGCCGCACCCCGCTTCCTTTCCGAGCTCGCCGGCGTCACCGATCCTGAGCAGAAACGCAAGACGATCGGGCGCCTGTTCATCGAGGTTTTCGACGAAGCAGCGCATGCGGTTGGCGGCGCGGAGTTTCTGGCGCAAGGCACGCTTTACCCGGACGTCATCGAGAGCGTCTCCTTTCACGGCGGCCCATCCGTCACCATCAAGTCGCATCACAATGTCGGCGGCTTGCCGGAGCGCATGAAGCTGAAGCTTGTCGAACCCTTGCGCGAGCTGTTCAAGGATGAGGTTCGCGCGCTCGGCCGCGAGCTAGGGTTGCCGGATGCGTTCTTGAAGCGGCATCCCTTCCCGGGGCCGGGGCTCGCCATCCGCATTCCTGGGGCGATCTCCGAGGAGAAGCTGCGCGTTTTGCGCAAAGCCGACGCGATTTATCTGGAAGAGCTGAGAGCGGCCGGGATCTACGACGATATCTGGCAGGCTTTTGCGGTGCTGCTTCCTGTGCAAACCGTCGGCGTGATGGGCGACGCGCGGACCTATGATCATGTGCTGGCGCTGCGCGCCGTCACCTCGGTCGATGGCATGACGGCGGACTTTTTCCGCTTTCCCTTGGACGTCCTCGGCCATATCGCAACGCGCATCGTGAACGAGGTGAAGGGCGTCAACCGCGTGGTTTATGACGTGACGTCGAAGCCGCCGGGGACGATCGAGTGGGAGTGATGGTTGCGTGGGAAAGAACGGAACTCAGGTTTTTAGGCACGCCCTGAGCGACGGAGCAGACTGGTTTGAAGTTACGGTCCTGGAAGCGGTCGAGCCGTCTCATGTTGTGCTCTTCTCTGTTGGCGCTGGGGGAAATCCCGAGCGCCATCTGCCTCTCTTGACGACTTTGGCCGATCATGGCTGCTCGGTCGCTGCGCCACACTTCGAGCGACTGGTTTCGGTAATTCCAACTGAGAGCGATTTGTTGTTGCGAGCGCGCAGGCTGCGGCTCGCTCTCGATTATGTCATGCGTCCCACGCTTCCGGTGGCGGGTGTGGGGCACTCAATAGGAGCAACCATGCTGCTTGCTCTGGCCGGCGCTCAAGCGTGGACGCGCGCGGGGCAATGTGTCTCCGTCTCTCCTGACAAGCGGTTTGATAGATTGGTGCTTTTAGCTCCGGCGACTGATTTCTTTAGAGTCCCTGGCGCGCTGGACGGCGTGCGCTTGCCTATCCTCGCCTGGACGGGAACAAAGGATGAGATCACCCCCCCGCTCAAGCAGAGTTCTTGAATGACGTAATAGGGGCTCAGATGCCAGTAGAGGTGCACATTGTCGAAGGTGCCGGTCATTTCACGTTCATGAATGACCCGCCTCCTCAGACGACAGATCCCCTCCCATATCGGGACGCATTTCTTGCTGATCTCGCTCAGACTGTGGGTCGGTTTATCACGAAATAACTTCCACCGATCGCTGGGCCGCGACATAGGTAAACGGCATCGCTGACCTCTAAGGAGTGACGGTCTTTTCTCAAGCCGGTTTGTCATACGATCGCGGCGTGGGAGGCGCGCGCCGGACGTTAATACAAATGTGGTTAACACGACCGCGTTGGATTTATTTCCGCTCACCATTGTGCTTAACGATCATTTTATTCCTGCCGCAATTACTTCCCTCCAAGGCGTCGTCCCGGCAGGAAGTAATTCTGCCATATCCTTGAAAACAAACAACTTTCATTCACTCATGACCTCCCATTAAATAGAACTAAATGCCGGAATTTCTTCATTAACTGGACGAGCAAAAGTCCGTTAATTATGTTTCGGCTTGGCGCTGTTTACATCTCTTGTTGAGGCTCTTATGTTCTCGTTACGTTCCAAGCTGAGAGGGTTTCCATGGATAACTTGCAATTCCAGCAGTTGATAGCGGAACTGGGCGAACTGACCGAAGTTCAACGCCAAACCATCGCCGCGATGCTTTCCGGCCATGGAGACCTAGCCGAAGTCACGTCCCTGATTGAAGCCCGGTTTGCCGTGCAAGCCATCTGTCCCCATTGCCAGAGCAAGAATGTGGGGTCGTGGGGCAGAGCCTGCGGTCTGAAGCGCTTTCGCTGCCGGGATTGCCGCAAGAGCTTCAATGCCCTCACCGGAACGCCGCTGGCGCGGTTGCATAAGCGTGAAGCCTGGAAGACCTACGCTCAAGCTGTCGCGGACAGCGTGAGCGTGCGCAAGGCTGCACGGAAATCGGGCGTCAGCGTGCCCACGGCCTTCCGGTGGCGGCACCGGTTTCTCAGCCTTGCCAAAGCCAACAAAGCCGAAGCGGTCGGCGGCATTGTGGAAGCGGACGAGACGTTTTTTCTTAAGTCTTTCAAAGGCGCGCGCAACACGGGCCGGGCGCCGCGCAAGCGGGGCGGCACAGCATCCAAACCTGGGGCGTCAGACGAACAGGTTCCTGTGCTGGTGCTGCGCGACCGCTCGGGCGCCACGGCCGATGGCGTGCTCGAAAGCCTCAAGGTCGCCGAGTTCTACCGGGTCCTCACGCCGGTTGTCGCCAAGGATACCGTGCTCGTCAGCGACGGCGCGCGTGCCTATGCCTCTTTCGCCACCGAAAATGGCCTTGGCCATGTGGCGCTCTGCGCCCGCGACGGCGAACGCAGCCGGGGCGTCTTTCATATTCAGAACGTCAACGCCTACCACAGCCGCCTGAAAACCTGGATGCGCCGGTTCAACGGCGTGGCTACAAAATATCTCCCAAGCTACCTCGGCTGGCGTCGCATGTTCGAAAGCGAAGGCGACGACGTCAGTTCGCAGCGCTGCCTCTTGGCTGCCCTGGCATGAACCGCTACAGAAGATGTAAACAGCGCCTTCGGCTTGGCTGATTAACGCTTGCGCGCAGCCGGAACAGTTGCGGCGCAGGCGGCGGCGATAGCGTCCCGTCGGTATTTTTCCCGCGATTATCTGGCTCTTATCAAGGGTTGGAGCGAGCTGAGGCTGTCGTTAACCTGCCTTGAAGACGTTTTCGCCGAGGATCTTTCAGAGTAAGGAATTGGGACGCAGGTGGCGGGGAGAAATTGACAAGAGATGCCAACAATCGCTGGATGTATACAAAAAACACCGGACGAGTGCGTCCGATTGAAGGCACGATGGCGAAACCTCTGAAACGAATTGATCGATCATGACGGCTGATCAAGAAGCGGAGCGCAGGCTCATCGTGGCGCTCGACATACCGGACGCGGCGCTGGCCTATGATTTCTGGCAGCGGCTGGCGATCCCCAATGCCGTTTGCAAGATCGGCCTTGAGCTCTTGATGGCGGGTGGCGTGGAGCTTGTCGGGAAGCTCGCTTCATCTGGAGTTTCCGTCTTTGTGGACGCGAAACTATTCGATATTGGGAATACCGTCGAGAGGGCAACCGCCAGGGTTGCAGACTTGGGCGCGGCGTTTCTCACGGTGCACGCGCAGGACAAGCAGACACTCGAAGCCGCCGTTCGAGGGCGGACGGGGTCGGCGTTGAAACTGCTTGGGATCACGCTTCTCACAAGCGCGAACCCGCGCGATCTGAGCGAGCAGGGGATCACGCTCACGTCAACCGATCTCGTGCTGCGGCGCGCGGCATTTGCGGCAGATGCAGGTTTCGACGGCGTGGTTTCGTCGGCGTGGGAGGCGCACGATTTGAAGGCGGCGTTCCGCGAGCGGCTTGATTTGGTCTGTCCCGGCATCCGGCCAGCGTCCGAAAAGAGGATTACCGGTGACGATCAAGCGCGAACTGCAACGCCGCGCGATGCTTTGCTTGCGGGCGCAGACTACATCGTCGTTGGACGGCCGATCCTCCGCGCGAGCGATCCTTCTGCCGCCGCCCGCGCGATCATTGCCGACATGGCGACAACGCTACGAGATTTGCGCGCGCCCGATCTGGAGGGCCGGGTCATGCCCGGCCGTGACAATGCATAGCGCTTAGTCCAGATCCGCGACGGTAGCCGGGCCGCCGCCGTGGACTTGCTGTGCGAGCGCGGCTTCAATGAACTGCGTCAAATCCCCATCCAGCACGGCGGGGGGATTCGTGCTCACGACGCCGGTGCGCAGGTCCTTTACCATCTGATAGGGCTGAAGCACGTAGGAGCGGATCTGATGTCCCCAGCCTATGTCGGTCTTTGAGGCGGCGGCCGCTTGTGCAGCTTCCTCTCGCTTCTTCAGTTCCATTTCGTAAAGACGCGCTTTCAACATCGTCCATGCGGTCGCGCGGTTCTTATGCTGCGAACGCTCGTTCTGGCATTGGACGACGATCCCGGTCGGAGCATGCGTGATGCGCACAGCGCTGTCTGTCGTATTGACGTGCTGGCCTCCGGCGCCGCTCGCGCGGAATGTGTCAATGCGGCAGTCGCTTTCATTCACGGCGATATCGATAGTATCGTCGACAACGGGATAGACCCAGACAGACGCAAAACTTGTATGGCGGCGCGCATTGGAATCGTAGGGGGAAATACGCACCAGGCGATGGACGCCGGACTTCGTCTTCAGCCAGCCATAAGCGTTCTGCCCCTTGACCTGGATCGTCGCAGATTTCAGGCCTGCCTCTTCGCCTGCGTTGCTTTCGATCAGCTCGACCTTGTAACGGTGCTCGTCGGCCCAGCGCATATACATGCGCAGCAGCATCTCGGTCCAGTCCTGGCTTTCTGTGCCGCCCGCTCCGGCATGCACTTCGAGGAACGTGTCGTTGGCGTCGGCCTCGCCGGAAAGGAGCGCCTCAACCTCGCGTTTCTGGACTTCGGTTCGAAGGATGGCGAGTGAAGCCTCCGCGTCGTCCACGACCTCCTGGTCTTTCTCCTCTTCGCCGAGCTCGATCAGGCCGATGGCGTCGTTCAAGCGGGAATTGAGCTGGGAATACGCCGTCAGCGCCGTATCGAGGTGCTGGCGTTCGCGAAGGAGCTTTTGAGCGCGCTGGGGATTGTCCCAAAGGCTTGGGTCTTCGACGATAGCATTCAGGCTTGCGAGACGAGCTATTGCTTTGTCCCAGTCAAAGATACCTCCGCAAGAGCGAGAGGGATTGCTTGATTTCGTCGACGATGGCGAGTGTCTCAGGGCGCATATCGAGTTCCGTCTGTGGTCACGGCCGGGATTGCAGTGGGACCTGCTCCGGTCAGCTCATTAAGGACGTGCGTAATCTTTTATCAGGCTGCGTAAAGATGATGGCGGCACACGCTAGTACAACCCTCCGGCGCGCGGCTCGTGTCCGTAAGGCGGCGGCGGCGGGTAGCTCCCTGAGCCAGGAGGAGGCGATTGCGGAGGCGCACCCCATTGGCTTGGAGCGGCTGAACCCCATCCGCTATAGCTGCGGGGGCGCTCCTGCCCGGAATAATCAGCCGCTGTCGCGTAGCCGTCGGAAGGCTCCGTGCCCGGCTTGAAATATTCGGTGATGGCGTCGGGATCGTTCGGATCGGTGCGCTGGCCCGTCCTTCTGTTAACTCTGACCTGCAGAATATCCGGCGGCGTGCGAAACGGAACCGCAGGCTTGTCCTTGAGCGCCATCTTGAAGAAGTCGGCAAAGATTGGCGCCGCAAGTTCACCGCCAGTCTCGCCATGCCCCATCGGTTGCGGGTTGTCATAACCGATAAATACACCCATCGCCATATCGGGCGAGAACCCGATGAACCAGGCGTCCTTTTCTTCGTTCGTCGTGCCGGTCTTGCCCGCCAGCGGCTTGCCGACGCGTTTCCAGACGATAGCGCCGGTCCCGCGGATGGCGACGCCTTCGAGCATGGACGTGACTTGGTAAGCGGTCATGGGGTCGATGATCTGTTTGCGGTCGTCCTGAAGCTCGGGCTCATCCTGCCCTTTCCAGGCCGTTGCAGCGCAACCGCTGCATTGGCGCGTATCGTGGCGCCAGATGGTCTGCCCGAGACGATCCTGGATCCGGTCGATAAAGGTGTAGTTGATCTTCTTGCCGCCATTGACAAACATGCAGTAGGCCGTCGTCAATCTCACAAGCGTTGTTTCGCCCGCGCCCAAGGCCATTGAGAGCAGCGGCGGGAGATCGTCATAGACGCCGAAGCGGCGAGCGTATTCGCTGACAATCGGCATGCCGATATCCTGCGCAAGGCGAACCGTCATCAGGTTTCGAGATTTCTCGATGCCCACGCGCAAGGGCTGCGCCCCATGCACCTGTTTGTCATAATTGTCAGGCTTCCACATGCCTTGGCCATTCCCTTGATCGACCTCGATCGCGGCGTCGTTCACGATGCTGACCGGCGTATAGCCGTTGTCGAGGGCGGCAGCGTAAACGATTGGCTTGAACGACGAGCCTGGCTGGCGTCTTGCCTGGAGAGCCCTGTCGAACTGGCTCTCCGCAAAACTGAACCCGCCGACGAGCGCCAAAATCCGTCCCGTATGCGGGTCCATGACGACCGTCGCGCCGCCGATTTGCGGGATCTGCATCAATTGCCATCTTGGCGTGGCAGGGTTCGCCTCGCCTTTTACCGGCTTTGGCTGATTTTCCTTATTGAGCATGTCGAGTTCGGTTGGCGGCGAGACGTAGACGATATCGCCAATCGTCAGGACATCGCTCACGCCCGGAGCGCCCCTGATCCGCCCTCTGCGGGCCGCGCTGTCGATGGCCCACCTAGCCCCTTCCTGGCCCAGATCGACTGTCTTCCTTTCCTCCTCAATCGTTCCGTTCGGATAGCGAATCGGCTGAAGTCCGATGACAGCCTTGTCTTTAGCAGACTGCAGCACAACCCCCAGTCTCCACGGTTCGACATCGGAAAGAGCAGGCACCTCGGCAAGTTTTGCGCCCCACTCGCCACCGGCGACGTCGATCTTGGAAACCGGACCGCGCCAGCCGCCGTGCTTCCTGTCGAAAGCAACAAGCCCCGCGCGAAGAGCGGCGCGCGCCATCAACTGCAGATTGGGATCGAGGGTCGAGCGAACGGAATAGCCGCCCGCATAATAGCTGGAGTTGTTGTCGTTGTCTTCCTGCCCATAAAGATCGATGAGAGACCGCCTGACTTCCTCGGCGAAATACTCCGCCGCGAAGGTAGACGGACCAACCTGCCGCTTCGTCATCTCAAGCGGCATCTTCTTCGCATTCTCGGCCTCGTCCGCACCGATGAATTTGAAGCGCGCCATATTGTCGATGGTGGCGTTCCGCCGGTTAAGCGCTTCCTGAAAATTCTTGCCGCGCGCAGTTGTTAGCTGCAACTTGGAAGGCTCCTTCGGCAAGGAAGCCAGATACGCTGCTTCATGGACCTGCAACTCATGAAGCTCCTTGCCGAAATAGCGCAGGCCGGCAGCTGCCACGCCGTAAGATCCGGCGCCCAGATAGATCTGATTGAGATAGAGATCGAGAATGCGTTCCTTGGTATAGGCGCGCTCGATCCTCACCGCGAGAATCGCCTCTTTGGCCTTGCGCAAATAGGATTGCTCGCTCGTCAGTAGAAAGTTTTTCGCAACCTGCTGCGTGATGGTGGAAGCGCCTTCCTTCTTTTTCTTTGTCACATTGTTGTAGACGGCGCGAAGGATGCCGCGAAAGTCGAGTCCGTTGTGCTCATAGAAATTCTGGTCTTCCGCGGCAAGGAACGCGTTGATGACCATTTTCGGCATGGTCTGAACCGGCACATAAATGCGCCGCTCTTTAGCAAACTCTGCTATGAGCCTGCCGTCGCCCGCATGCACTCTCGTAATGACAGGGGGCTTGTAGGTCGCGAGCCTGTCATAGTCCGGCAAATCTTTAGCAATAACCCAAAGAAAATAACCAGCACCCGCCGCCGCAGCGAGGAATAAGAACACGCCAGCGGTAAAAGCAAAGCCAAGAAAACTCAAAAACAGGCTTTTGCGGCGCTTCTTCTTCTTAACAGGCGGTTTCACAGGTCTATTACTTTGCATAAGTTTCACGTTTGGTTATTCGGCAGGTTTCGCGATAAAACCAAATTGAGCGACCGGAGGAATTTTGGCGGGGCAATCACGAACATAATCGCATAGCCAAATTGTGACAGCAAATAGCAGGCTCCCAGCTGACTAACCACAAGACCACATCCTGAACAACCGTCAGTTAGAGCAATCCATTTTATTAGTAAATAATTTACAGGGGGATTTGAGCCTGACGCTCGGACATGAATGCATTAATGTTTTCCGCCAAAAGTGCAGCTGTCACTGCTTGCCATTCGCTCGATGTCAAAAGCTTCTCGTCCTCATCATTGCTCAAATAACCAAGCTCAATCAAAATGGCTGGCACGCCCGTTGCCTTTAACACCCGCAAATTGGCGGAACGGTGGGGCCTGCTGTTGAACTTCATTTTTTCCTTCATATGTGCAATGAGAAAATTAGCGATCGCCAGTGATCTGTTCTTTTTGCTCCGGGTCTCAAGCTCACTCAATATATTATTGATTTCTTCGGAGACGGCGGGCGCCTGTGCCTCGCTCGCGACGCCGGCCTGGACATCGGCCTTGTTTTCATTTTGCGCCAGGGCGTTTGCCTGCTCATCGGAGGCTTCCTCCGACAAGGTGTAGATCGTTCCGCCGCGGACTTCCTGAAGGCCTTTGACGCCAAGGCGTTTTGCATCAAGAGCATCGGCGTGGATGGAAACGAGCAAATCGGCTTTCGGCCCAGACGCTATTTGCGCGCGCTCGTCGAGCGGAACAAAAACATCCTGGTCTCGCGTCATAACAACACGATAGCGGCCGGTCGCTTCGAGCTTCTCCGCCAGGACCTTGCCAAACGCGAACGTAACGTCCTTTTCCGGCGTATTCGTGACCCTTCCATGCGCCCCCGCATCGACCCCGCCATGACCGGGATCGACAACGATGAGTGGCCGCTTGTCTTCGGGATTCTTTGCAATGGCCGCGCTTTGGCCCGCGTCTGCTCTTTGAACTGGCGGCGGGATTTTAGAAGCCGCGAGAAACGCCTTATGCGAGGCTCTTACCAAGTCGATGACAAGACGCGCTGGAAGCTCGTTTTCAGGAGGAAGAAGCTCTGCCTTTTCGATAAGCGCCGGCTCGACGAGGTCGATGACCATGCGCGATTTGCCGGCCGCAAGCAGCCCTGACCGCGAGGACAAAATCAGACCCCTGCCTTTCTCGGCGGGAACCTGAATGTCCACCTCGGGCAAATCCACAACTATTCTATAGGGATCGGCGATCGAGAATATTCGGTACTCAACTTTTTTCGAAAGGAAGGCGACGAACCGTGTCCGATGAATGTCGCCTCCGATTTGTGCGCTCAACAAAATTTGATCGGCGCGCGCTTCGGACCCCGCTGCCAGCGCGATAAGGAAAAGAAGAAAGCGTACCCCCCCCCCGGAGAAGCCCAGTATTTGCTCTGTTCCTTACCATCCAGCGCCCTTCAGCTAAGCTTTAGACTCTCGCTTATAGCACCCAATGAAGGCGCGTCTACAGCCAGCTCCGGGAATGAATACACAAGCAGTTTTCACATTTCCCAGCCCAGCGGTTACGTCTTGCTTGCGGTAAGGGCGAACAAGACGTATTAGAGGACTGTCAACCCTGATCGGATTAAACTGGCTGCAAGCTCCGCATGCGCCGGTAGAAGGGTCAGCGGGCGAAGATTTGACAATCGCAATAAACTCACGATCTTAGATCGGACAGCACACGCGGTCGTCATAAGAGAAAAGCCAGGATGCTGAATCCTGGAGAAAAATAACCCGGATCGTGGTGGGGCCGCCTCATTCCGCATGGAATGAGCTGCCGGCGTACCGAGACCAAGAGAATGTCAACTTCGCGCTTGAATTCGCTATTTTCGGAAGATGCCAAACAAGGCTTCGAAAGCCTGTTGAGCTCCTATTTCGCCGTTAAGGGCGCGACCAGCGTTATGCTGGCCGGAGGCGAGTGCGCGATCAACCAACAGTGTGACCAGCAAAGCGGCCCGTTCGATCATGTCGCCATGATCGCGAGACCTTGCTTTGACACTGGTGCGCCGGAAAGAATTTGTCATGGGAAACAAAATGTTAATCGACGCCACCCACCCGGAAGAAACCAGGGTGGTGGTGACGCGCGGCAACCGCGTTGAGGAATTTGATTACGAATCGGCATCAAGGAAGCAGCTCAGAGGAAATATTTATCTCGCCAAGGTGGCTCGGATCGAGCCCTCGCTGCAGGCTGCATTCGTAAATTATGGCGGAAATCGCCATGGATTTCTTGCTTTCGCGGAAGTCCACCCCGACTATTACCAGATCCCTGTCGCCGTCCGCGAAGCCCTCATGAAAGAAGAGGCGGCTGATCGGCAGAGCCGTTTTCATGACAATCACGACAACGGCTCAAGGGAACCGGAGCTGAAGGAACCGGAAAAAGAAAAAAGGGACGCCACAGATCCTCACGCTGCGCCGGTTGCCGACGTCGCTTCCCCGAGTTCTTCAGAGACTGACGAGAAACAACTCCCAATCGAAGAGCAACCCGTTGCAGAAGAAGCAAGTGATGGCCTAGCCGCGTCCGCTCAAGCCACGGAGCCCTTGGCAGCCACGCCCTCCGAGCCGACCCCGTCAGAGCCTCAGCATCAGCCCGAGGAAGGTGATCAGGGGCATGCCGGCCGGGGCGCGCCGATGGCGCTGGACGCTGTACTTCCTCCAACAATTTATGAGGAATTCACCGCCGCAGTGGCTCGCGCAGAGGAAGCGCGCGATGAAATCCCCGCGCACCCTGACGACGTCGAGGAGGCTCCCGCTCATGCTGAGGAAGGCAAGGGGGCGGAAACTGCGTCAGGGGCGAACGGCGAGCCAAAGCCTGACCAAGCCGCTTCCACAGACGAAGACCACACCAATTGGGAAAACGGATCCGCTTCAGGCGAGGGCGGAATCATCTCCGTTCCTGAAACTTCAAGTCCTGCTCCGGTCGAGGTTGTCGGCTCCGAAGACGCACTAGAAGAATTGCCCCAGCGGCACAAAAGGCGCTGGCGGCATTACAAAATTCAGGAAGTCATCAAACGCAACCAGATTGTCCTGATCCAGGTGGTCAAGGAGGAGCGGGGCAGCAAGGGCGCGGCGCTGACCACCTATCTGTCGCTCGCCGGACGCTATACGGTCCTGATGCCGAATACGGCGAGTGGCGGCGGTATTTCACGCAAAATCACCGTCCCGGCAGACCGCAAGCGCCTGAAGGAAATCGCGCTGGAGCTTGAGGTTCCAGAGGGCATGGGCCTCATCATCCGCACAGCCGGCGCTTCCCGGACCAAGGCGGAAATCAAGCGCGACTTCGAGTATCTGTTGCGGCTTTGGGAAAACGTTCGTGATCTTACCCTGAAATCGACCGCCCCTTGCCTCGTTTACGAGGAAGGTGACCTTATAAAGCGATCCATCCGCGACCTTTATAACAAGGACATCGATGAAATCCTTGTCGCCGGGGAGGAATCGCACCGCGAAGCCAAGGAGTTCATGCGCATGCTCATGCCGAGCCATGCGAAAAACGTGCAGCTCTACAAAGAGCCGGAACCGCTTTTCATTAAGTACGAGGTTGAGCGGCAGCTGAACCAGATGTTCAGCCCTGTTGTGACTCTACGGTCAGGGGGCTACATCGTCCTCAACCAGACCGAGGCCCTCGTCGCGATCGACGTGAACTCCGGCCGCGCAACACGCGAATATTCCATCGAAGATACCGCCCTTAAAACCAACCTTGAAGCCTCTGAGGAAGTGGCGCGGCAAGTGCGCCTGCGGGACTTGGCGGGACTGATCGTTATCGACTACATCGACATGGACGAGCGGCGCAACAATCGCGCCGTCGAGCGCAAGCTTAAGGAGTGCCTCCGTCACGACCGGGCGCGAATCCAGGTCGGCCATATCAGCCATTTCGGCCTTTTGGAGATGTCGCGGCAGCGTCTTCGCCAAGGCGTCGTGGAAGTGTCCACCGTGCCCTGCCCGGTGTGCCAAGGAGTGGGTCATATCCGCTCAAGCGAGTTTGTCGCGTTGATGATCCTTCGGTCGATCGAAGACCATCTCCGCACACAGGGACCGGCCAATCTCACGGTGAGCGCCTCAAACGAAGCCTCCCTTTACATCCTCAACCACAAGCGCTCCTACCTTCGTGACATCGAAATGCGCTATGGGGTGACAATTGTCATCCAACTGGATGAGAAGGCGCATGGGGCTCACTTCTCCCTTGAGCGCGGCTCGGAAGCCGTTCCCCCAGCCCCGGGTGAGACGAAAGCCGTGCACATGGAAGCTCCGTCGCTTCCCATCACCGAAGAAGAGGAGGAGGCCGGCGAAGGTGACGACAAACGCCCAACACGCCGCAAGCGCAGGCGCAGGCGCGGCCGCGGAGAGCAATCTTTCGAACCTGGGCTGAATGGAAGCGGTGCTCCCTCCGCCGAAGCAGAAAGCGAAGAGGGGGATGACGACGAAGACGAGCCGGAAATTTCGCCCGTCCAAGCTCAGGTCGCGGCGCAGCAAGTGGACCAATCTGCCCCGCTTCAAAACGGCCTTGAAGGCGAGGCTGAAGGCCAATTCCGGCGCAATCGGCGCAGAGGTAGAAGAGGCGGCCGCCGGCATCGCGACGACGGCTCGGAATACGCTCGCTCCCAGCATCCAGCCCCCATACCGGGCCTCGGGGAACAACCTACAATCGACTACAATCATGATTTTCCGAAGAATTTGGTTCTCGGCCCGATAAGCCCACGGCCAACTGTGCCCGAGCCTGAGATGGTAATCGAGCCGGATATCGAACAAGCTCCGACGCAAGCTGTGGCCGTCCCGCAGACTGAAGCTCCTGCCGACCAGCAAGCTGTGAGCCAGCCGGAGACCCTATCTGTTGCAGAGGCGGCGGATGGGTCTGCCGATCAACCAGAAGGATCGGCAGCCGCACCTGAGCAGGATCAAGAGCCCGCCGTGGAACTCACTGTGGTCCCGCAGCCTGCAGCGCCCGAGCCGAAGCCAAAGCCTGTAAGGACCGCGCCGCCCCGCAAAGGCTGGTGGCAGCGACGGATCGGCTAAGGCGTCCGGCCTCAAAGTACCCATCGGAATTTAAGTCTGATCGCGAGGGCTGCCGTAATGGCGGCCCTCGACGCTTACGCGGGCGGCTTCCGCAGATGCGCTGGGCCGGCGAAATAGGCTGAGCTGGCCAAGCGTCTCGAGTTGTTTGGCGCACTTGTTAGCTTCGGGAAAAAGCCATCGGCGAGGCGACAATTGCAAAAGGCTCTGTCCTGACCGCTTTCACCGGGTGCCAAAAATGGCAGACCCGACGCGGACAACGGTGGCGCCCGCGCCGATGGCGTCCTCGAAATCCCCACTCATGCCCATGCTTAACTCGGGAAATCCGAGACCATCACGAAGAGCCGCCAATTTTTCAAAATGAGGTAGAGGGTCGTCCTCGAAAGGCGGTATGCACATCAAGCCGCTTATATCGAGGCCAAATTCGGTTGTGCACTGCCTCGCAAACGCTGCCGTGCTGGCCGGGGCGATCCCAGCTTTTTGCGGCTCAAGACCTATGTTAACCTGAATAAGAAGCTTGGGCGCTTTCCCCTGCCGCTGGATTTCGGAGGCCAGAGCCTCAGCCAACTTGGGCCTATCCAAAGTTTCGATGCAATCGAATAGGCCGACGGCTTCCTTCGCTTTGTTGCTTTGCAGCGGGCCAATTAAATGCAACTCGATCGAGGGGAACCGTTCTCTCAAGCCCGGCCACTTTCGCATCGCTTCCTGAACGCGGTTCTCGCCGAAGCAACAATGCCCTTGGCGAAGCACCGGCACAATTTCGCCGTCCTCGAATGTCTTCGTCACCGCGACCAACTTGACCGAAGCGGGCTCGCGCCCGTGCCGCTGCGCGGCGCGCCACACCCGCTCTTTGACCGAGAGATAGCGCTCCTCGATGGCTGCTGAATTGAACGGTTGAACACTTTTCATCATTTCGCGGGCATCTCTTGACCGGGGCGGACTTTCAATTTCATATCACGCAAACCTTTTTGCCGCACTTGGTGCGCAGGATATCCAATCATGGCAGTAGAACGCTACAACGCTCCGGAGCGTGAAAAACATTGGCAGAGGATTTGGGAGGAGCAACAGACTTTTCTCACCTCCATGGATCGTGATAAGCCAAAGTATTACGTGCTTGAGATGTTTCCCTATCCATCGGGACGCATCCATGTCGGGCATGTGCGCAATTATGTGATGGGCGATGTGGTGGCCCGCTACAAGCGGGCCAACGGCTTCAGCGTGCTGCACCCGTTCGGGTGGGACGCTTTCGGTCTTCCCGCCGAAAACGCCGCCATGCAGCAAAAGATCAATCCGCGCGAATGGACCTACGAGAACATCGAGGTGATGCGCGCGCAGCTCAAGCGCATCGGCCTGTCGCTGGATTGGTCACGCGAGTTTGCAACATGCGATCCAGAATACTACCATCAGCAACAGCGGCTGTTTCAGGCTTTCTATAAGGCGGGGCTCGTCTATCGCAAGAAAAGCAAGGTGAATTGGGACCCGGTCGATCATACCGTGCTCGCGAACGAGCAAGTGATCGATGGCAGGGGCTGGCGGTCCGGCGCGCTCGTCGAACAAAAAGAGCTGGCACAGTGGTTCTTCAAGATCACCCACTATGCCGACGACCTGCTCAACGGTTTGGACACCCTGGACAAGTGGCCCGAGAAAGTTCGCATCATGCAGCGGAACTGGATCGGCAAGAGCCAGGGCCTCTTGATGCGTTTCAACCTGTCGGGCGAGAAGCTGCCGGCCGGATTTCCAAAGGTCGAGGTCTTCACCACGAGGCCTGACACGATCTTTGGCGCGAGCTTCATCGGCATTTCGCCAGAGCATCCGCTGGCGCAGGAGTTGGCGAAATCCGATCCGAAATTGCAGGAGTTCATCGAGGAGTGCCGCCGCATCGGAACGGCGCAGGAAGAGATCGACCGAGCCGAGAAGAAAGGCTACGACACCGGCATTGTGGCGGCGCATCCATTCCGCTCGACAACGAAGCTGCCGGTTTGCGTCGCCAACTTCATTTTGATGGAGTATGGCACCGGCGCTATCTTCGGCTGTCCCGCGCACGACCAGCGCGACCTCGATTTCGCCCGGAAATATCGTCTGAAGGTGAAGGCTGTCGTCATTCCGGAAGACGCAGACCCGGCCGAATTCAAGATCGGAAACGAGGCTTACACCGGTCCTGGACGCCTTGCCAACTCATCGTTCTTGAACGGCATGTCGGTCGAGGATGCAAAGGAGGAAGTCGCGCAGCGGCTCGCTAAACGCAACATGGCCGAGAAGAAGACAACCTTCCGGCTGCGTGACTGGGGTGTTTCCCGCCAGCGTTACTGGGGTTGTCCTATCCCGATGATCCACTGCGAGAAGTGCGGCGTCGTTCCCGTGCCGGACAAGGATTTGCCCGTGGTGCTGCCGCACGATGTTTCGTTTGATAAGCCGGGGAATCCCCTAGACCTGCATCCCACGTGGAAGCACGTGGATTGCCCATCCTGCGGCGGGAAAGCGACGCGTGAAACAGACACCTGCGACACCTTCGTCGACAGCTCCTGGTATTTCGCACGCTTCTGCTCGCCGCACGCAAAGGAGCCGGTCGAGAAGACCGCGGTCGATTATTGGCTGCCGGTCGACCAGTATATCGGCGGCGTCGAGCACGCGATCCTGCACCTGCTTTATGCACGCTTCTTCACCCGCGCCATGAAGGATTGCGGCTATCTCACTTTGAGCGAGCCATTCGCAGCGCTCTTTACGCAGGGCATGGTGCTGCACGAAACCTACTTCGACGACAAACAGCATTGGCTTGCGCCAGCCGATGTGCGCATCGAGACGGAGGATGGCGTTCGAAAAGCCTTTCGATTGGATGGGAACCGTGAACCGATCCAGATCGGCGGCATTGAGAAGATGTCGAAGTCGAAGAAGAACACGATCGATCCAGACATTTTCACCGAGCACTACGGCGCGGACACCGCTCGCTGGTTCATGCTGTCGGACAGCCCGCCGGAGCGCGATGTGCTCTGGACGGAGGAAGGCGTTCAAGGCGCCTGGCGCTTTATTCAGCGCGCCTGGCGGCTCTTGAACGAGGGGCTGCCCCTGCTTCCCGTATCCAATGGGAAGACCCCGCCGGCTCAGTTCTCGGCTCCCGCGCAGGCGCTGCGCCGGGCGGCACATAAAGGCTTGAATGCCGTCGCGGAAGAGATCGAGGGCCTGCGCTTCAACCGTGCGATTGCCGTCGTGTACGAGTTTGCGAACGCGCTCACCGCTTCGTTGCAGGACAAAGCGGCTAGAGAGGATGCCTCGTTCGGCTTCGCCATGCGCGAAGCGCTCGTCTTCTTCGTGCACATGATGAATCCGATCATGCCCCACCTCGCGGAAGAAGGCTGGGCGCTGCTCGGCTACAACACTTTGCTCGCAAACGAATCTTGGCCGAAGGTTGAGCAAGGCTTGCTGATTGACGATACCGTGACCATTGCCGTACAGGTAAACGGCAAGCGCCGTGACGAGATCGTCGTTCCCCGCAATGCGGACCGGGCCGTGTTGGAAGCAGCGGCTCTTCGCCTTGAAAGCGTCACGCGCGCGGTCGATGGTCGGCCCATCAAGAAGGTGATTGTGGTCCCCGAAAGGATCGTCAATGTGGTGGCTTGAACACTCGAAGGACAGCAACCTGCTCCTCAAGGGGGCAGCGGCTGCTTTTATTTCGAGTGTGCTGGTTCTTGGCGTCGGCGGCTGCGGCCTTCATCCCATGTACGCAACGAACGCCACTGGCGGGAGTCTCGTTGACGTTATGAAAGCCGTGCAAATCGCGCCCATTGGGAGCCGCACGGGGCAGCGTTTGCGAAATGAGCTTATATTCGGCGCCTACGGGGGCGGGGAACCGGTTGCGCCAGTCTACCGGCTGGACGTAGCGCTTCGGGAGTCCATCAGAAACACGCTCGTTATGAACACCGGCGCTCCGACCGGACAAATTCTGCAGCTTGACGCGGAATTTCGACTTGTACGAATTAAAGACAACGAAACTGTGTTCAAGGGTTATAGCACAGCCGAAGCCGCCTATGACCTCACCGGATGGTCGGGAACTACCGGCTCCATTTATGGGGATACACGGGCAAATTTAGACGCAGAAAATCGCGCGGCCCGCTCTCTTGCCGACACCTTGAAGACGAGGGTCGCCGCTTTCCTCTCTCGTGACGCCTAATCGGGACTGAGTTTTCCTCATCGGGAATGGAATGGTTGCGCCAAGCGCAGCATCAGCTCAAAAGTTTTTAGCTTCGCCACCTCATGCGGTGCGCGGCTTTTTGTTTTATGGCTCGGACAGTCTTCAAATCTCCGCAAGAGCAGAAGCGCTTACCGCTGTGCTCGCCAAGAAAGCCGGCCCGGATGCGGAATTGATCCGGCTTCACGATACCGCCGCCGCCGCTGTTCCAGACCGGATTGCAACGGAATTGAAAACCGGGTCGCTTTTCGGCGGGACGAAGATTGTCTGCCTGACCTCCCTGCCAGCGAAAGCACACCCAGCTGTGCTGGAGGCTGTTGCGACGCCGATTGAAGGCGCTTTTCTGATCGTGCAAGCACCCGACATCAAGAAAAGCCATAGGGTGGTTCAAGCATTTGAGGGTTCCGCTTATCTCGCCGCCGTACCCTGTTACGGCGAGGATTGCGACAGCCTCATAGCCGGCATCCGGGAGCACGTTTCATTCTTCGGGTGTGAGATCGACGCCGAGGCCGCCGCGCTTGTTGCGGCGCGCTGTGATTTTTCGGCTCTGCTTGCGCGGAGCGAAGCCGAAAAACTGATCACATACGCAGGTCCGGCGCGCCTGATTATGGCCGCTGACGTTGATGAATGCTTGATCGATCAGCAGACCTCGAGTTTGTCGGAAATCACGGATCATGCTCTTGAAGGCGAGGGCCGGAAGGCGATCCTTGCCTTCGAGCGCTTTATGGCGGTCGAACAGAACGTGACCCCGGTTTTCGTCGTGCTCTCGTCTGCCTTGCTTCGCTTATATGCCCTGCGAACCGCAGTGGACGGGGGCACCCCCGTCACGCAGGCTATCAAGGAGCTGAAGCCCCCCGTTTTCTTCAAACAGCAAGACGGGTTGGCCGCCCAAGTCCGTAAATGGTCAGCGCATGCCCTATCAGCCATTCTTCAAGAGCTGAATGCGGTTCTGAAAGAGACGCGGCTGAAGCCCGCCCTCGCAGACAATTTGACGGCAAGCTTTATTCTCCAGACAGCAAGGACGGCGCGCAGAATGCGTTGAGCGACGCATATCATCCCAGTAATCAAGTTCCGGGATAGCAGAACAGCCGATTTGAGGTGCAATCTAATGGAGAAACCACGCGCCTACGTTTTCTTTTGCGCCAACAAGGCTCGGTGGACGACGTCAAACTGGTCCATCGTCCTGTAGCGGATGATGATTTCTCCCGCTTCACCGCGACCGGGATTGATCACCACCGTAAGCCCGACAGCATCGGTCATCTCTTTTTCGGCGGCCCGCGTATCCGCATCCTTCTGAGGCGCAGGTCCCCGAGCCGAAGCTGGTTTTGACTCCGCAGGATTTCGGCCCATCACAATCGCTTCGACGTCGCGAACATTGAGCCCCTTTTTCACGATGTCCTGGGCGACCACCTCTGCGTCCTCGCGTCCGATCAGAGCGCGAGCGTGCCCCGCACTCAGCGAGCCGTCGCGAACAAGCGACTGCACGCTGTCCGGGAGCTTCAAAAGCCGCATCGTGTTTGCAAGGTGGCTCCGGCTTTTGCCGATGATTTGTCCCAGTTCCTCCTGGGTGTAGCCGAAGCGTTCGACGAGGTCGCGGTAGCCGCCAGCCTCCTCGATAGCGTTCAAATCGGAACGCTGAACGTTCTCAATGATAGCAAGCTCAAGCGCTTCCTGGTCCGAAAGCGAGCGAACAATGACCGGTACAAGATGCATTGAGGCTTTCTGAGCGGCTCGCCAGCGGCGCTCGCCCGCCACGATCTCGTAACTTGTTCCGGTCGCATCGGCGGGTCTGACAACGAGCGGCTGAACGAGGCCCTTCTCCCGGATCGAGCAGGCAAGCTCGTCAAGCTCGGCCTCGTTGAAGTTCTTGCGCGGGTTCAGCGGGCTCGGGCGCACGCGGTCGATCGGAACCATGCGGCTTTCGCCGACTGCCGGGAGCACGCGAGCATTGATCGCTACGTTATCGCCCCCGATGAGAGAAGCGAGTCCGCGGCCAAGTCGGCTCTTTTGTACGGGCGATGGCCCTGCCGCTAATGCCCCCGATCTTGTCTGCATGTCGATCTCCAGTTGAAGAGATTAGATACTCAAATGTCTTCTGCCCAAGACATACACAACAGCAACAACGATGACCCGTCTGGCACGGCCCGTTAAGAGTGAGCCGGCCCTCCTATGCGGCTTTCGCAGCCGCGGCGCGCTCGCGATTGATCATCTCTGCCGCGAGATCCATATAGGCGCGGCTTCCCGCGCTCTTGTGATCGTAGAGAAGCAGCGGCTTGCCGTGCGATGGCGCTTCCGCAACGCGGACGTTGCGCGGAATGACCGTCTCATAGACCTTATGCCCGAAGAAGCTCCGCACCTCGGTCGCGACTTCGTCGGCAAGCTTGGTCCGGGCATCGTGCATGGTCAGAACCACGCCGTGGATTTCCAGCGCTGGATTAAGGCTCGACCGCACGAAGTCGATTGTCTCTTTGAGCTGCGTGATCCCTTCGAGCGCGAAGAATTCGCATTGCACCGGCACGAGAACCGCGTCAGCCGCTGCCATCGCATTCAAGGTGAGAATGCTAAGCGAGGGCGGGCAATCGATGAGCACATAGCCGAGCTTCTCTTCTTGAGGGCGATCCTGTTCCGACGCGCGCAGCGAGGCAACCGCATCGCGAAGCAGATAGGCACGGTTGGGCGCGGAGGAGATTTCCGGTTCGAGGCCAGCAAGGTCTCGCGTTGCCGGCGCAACGAAGAGACCGGGAACGGCCGTAATCACCATCGCCTGCTCAAGGGCCGCCGCTCCTGCCAATACGTCATATGTGGACACGTGCCGCGCTGGCTCGGGTACGCCCAGACCCGTGCTGGCGTTACCCTGCGGGTCGAGGTCGATTACGAGAACGCGCTCGCCGGTCGCCGCCAATGCCGTTCCAAGATTAATTGCTGTTGTCGTCTTGCCCACGCCGCCCTTTTGATTGGCGACCGCGAAGACCCGAAGGCCTGTATCATGGTTTCTGTTTGTCACTGCTCGCCACCCTGTATGAGCATCGGCTTCCCGATCTCTACGATCCGACCTTGTGCATCGCTGATGCTGGGGTGAACTTTCAGATCGAAGGTCCAGCGCTTCCGAGCGTCAGCGATTTCTACTCCGGCCTCCCGGCCTTTCAAAAACAATCCGGCTGACGCATTACCGAAGAACGGTAGAGCTAGCTCCAACAGAGCATCAAGCGGCGCGAGCGCCCTCGCCGTCACCACATCGGCGATTGGAGCCACGCCGGAAGACGCGGCATCGGCGATGCGCATGTTATGCACGCGGGCGGAAGCCCCGGTCCGTCGCGCGACCTCCGAGAGGAAAGCGCATTTGCGGCTGTTACTCTCAATAAGGTGCACATAACACTCTTTCTGATTCGCGATCATAATAGCAATCGCAAGTCCTGGGAATCCCCCGCCCGATCCGAGATCGACCCAGGTTTTCGCATGTGGTGCGAGAGCGTGAAGCTGGGCGGAATCAGCGAAGTGCCTTTGCCAGATCTGTGGGAGCGTTGCAGGCGCCACGAGATTGACGGCCCTTTGCCATTGCTGAAGCAAACGCTCGTAGAGCTCAAGCTTCTCCACTGTTTCATGTGAAACTGAAAATGCTCGCCCAAAGTCGGCTGCGTTTTTGATCTCCATAGCCATTCGCATCAAAAAGCTCCGGGTAGATGCCGTCTCCGGCATTTCATGTGAAACAAGGAGGCGCGCCTCCCGCCGCGTTGCAAAACCTTTATAAACTGCGGTTTAAGGATTTTGTACTTCTGGCTGACGAGAGTTTCGCAATGGGCATCCTCCGCATCCTTTTCGGCGCCGCGCTTTTGTTCTTCGCTTGCGCTTTCTTCGATTTGGCCGATCAGGCGATTGCCAAGGAAATGCAAAAGCCTCGTACTGCGGTGCCGAGAAAGGTCGATCCCATCGACGCTCAGGACCTTTTCGATCTCGCCTGAAATTACGCCAATGGTAAAGGCGTTGCGCAGGATAAGACCGAGGCTATGCGCCCGCCCTGGTCAACCTCGCCTTGATGCACAAAAACGGCGAGGGAGTCGTACAGGACAAGGCCGAAGCTGTGAGCCTTCTCCGCAAGGCCACCAATCTCGGAAATGCGGAAGCCATGGTCAATCTCGGCGTCATGTATCACGACGGCGAAGGCGTTACGCAAGATAGGGCTGAAGCCGCACGCCTCAACCGAAAGGCTGTCGAGTTCGGACAGGCTGCAGCAATGGCCAATCTCGCCGTAATGTGCGTCGCTGGCGATGGCGTCGCGAGAGACATAAACGAAGCCGTACGCCTCTTCGCAAAGCCGCCGAACTGATCCTCGCGGCGATAAAGATGCAATATGCCCTATCCCAGGGAGAGGGGCGTTTCGCTTCCTGGAGCGAAGAGTTCCGTAAGAAGCTGCAACTGCTTCTCAAAGAGGCTGGCATCTACAAGGGGCGCATCGATGGCGAAGCCAGCGAGGCTTTGGAGCGCGCGGTCGAGGCATTTGCCGCAATGTCTCGCGGGTGAGGCGGCGCGCCGCCGCCCTGCAAAGCCGCGCGCAAAGTTTCATGTGAAACACGCCGCCAATGCCTGTTCTTTGGCTTCCGCATTTCGTAACAAGCTGCGCCTATAGTCCAAAGCAGCGCCCTGTCGCTGGGCAGGGAAGCTGCATAGCCTTAGGAGGTTCCGATGGTTCTTTTTCGCGCGCTTGGCGCGCTTTTGTTGATCGCGGCTGCCGGCGCTCTTTTCGATGGCGCACTCTCAAGCGTGGCCGCGCAGGACGACCTGAGCTCCATGTCCTGCGGCGACCTGTGGAATTGCCGGAACGAGATCTTCGCCCGCAATGGCTATTGTTTCAAAACCGAGCGGGCCATTCGCGTCTTCGGCAACCAGGGCTGCCGCTTTTACGTGGAAGGTGACGTACCGATGTCCCGCGCCGAGCGTGAAGAGGTGGAGTTCATCCGGGCAATCGAGCGGCGCAGAGGTTGCGATGCTTGAACAGAAGGAAAACGCCCGGTGAACGTGTTCGCCTTTTTAACTCTTCTCTTGGGCCTGAGCGGCGCGCTGCCCGTTTCGGCCCAGACAGTGGAGCAGAAAGCGGAGGCGCTCATCAACGCCTATCCCGATCATCTGGCTGGCTTTGACGGCGTGAACCTCATCTGGAAGGACGGAACAAAGATGCCGTTCGGCAAAGGCCGGGCGGACAAGACGCCTCAAGATCTGCTCGACCGGCCGGATATCGCGGACATGTTCCGCTGGCCTTACATCTTCGACGGCGCTGCGTCCCCCGCCGGTGAGGAGAGTGACCCCGGCCGCGTCCGGAACGAGGCGTTCTTCGCAAAAATATACGGCCCCTGCCAGAATCAGTCTCCGGGGGCATGTGCAAGTGTGAAATGCACATCAAGCGCCCCGCTCAAAAGCGTGCCCTGGGTTCCCAAATTCTCCGGCGGTGCGATGCAGGCGGCATCAGTGAACGGCGTCGATGAAAAGCTTCGCCGCATCTCGAAGGAGCTGGAAGCGCTCGGCCCAGCCTTCGCCAAGTACCTCGTGCCGAATGGCGGGAGCTTTGTGCCGCGCTGCATTGCGGGGACCACGCGCCTGAGCGTCCATTCGTTCGGGATCGCTGTCGACATCAATCCGAAATATGGCGGCTACTGGCAGTATGGGCTGCCCCACGCCATGAGCGAGGAGCAGGTCCGGCAGAAGAAGATTTCGCTGGTCTACAAGAATCAGGTTCCGCTTGAGATCGTGAAGGTCTTCGAGAAGCACGGCTTCATCTGGGGCGGCAACTGGTATCATTTCGACGGAATGCATTTCGAGTACCGCCCCGAGTTCCTAGCGCTCAGGGCTATCATGACCAGCGACAAAGCCAACCCGGACGACTGACCTTAGAAGTAGAAGTCGGCACCTTTAATCGAACGCAGGCATCGTTCCAGGACGTCAGGGCTTAGCCTCCAGCTTGCGTTTTCGCGCGCTCCGCTCCAGGATGCACCGTTGCTGAACGTCTCATACGCCACCCGGCATCCCTCTCAGCCCGACCTTCTCCCAGGCAAACTCGCCTTGCAACACCGCCCCTTCTCCGATCCGCATCCGCTAGCGGATGCGGACACCCCAGAGTAGAGCGAGCTTGCGCGGGAGAAGGACAGGATGAGGGGGTTTTTCATGTCCCGCAGATCAATGAGTTCGGGTACTAAGCGGCGCGGGCGGCCCTACGGATATGGGCAAGAAGCAGCATCAGGGCCGCGGGCGTCACGCCCTCAATGCGGGCGGCCTGCGCCAGCGTCGCGGGGCGGTGACGTTCGAGTTTCTGCCTAACCTCATTCGAAAGGCCCGCAATGGCCGCGAAGTCGATGGCAGCCGGAATTGCGGCGGCCTCGTCTTTCTTGAAGGCAAGGATGCTCGCCTCCTGCCTTTCCAGATAGACCGCGTATCGCGCATCCACCTGGAGGCGTTCCGCTGTCGCCGCCTGGATCGCCAATAGCTCCGGCCATATCCCCGAAAGCGTGCTCACCGATATGCCCGGTAAAGACAGGAGATCGAAGGCCGATCGCCGGCGGCCGTCTCGATTGAGCGTGATGCTGTGTCCCGCAGCTTGCTTCGGCGTCAGCGCCAGGCTTTCGAGAAGGCGGCGCGCCTCATCAATCGCGTCCGCTTTCGCAGCGAAAGCCTGCATCCGCTTTGAACCAACACAGCCGACATGAGTCCCCAATGGCGTCAGACGCTCGTCGGCATTATCCGCGCGCAGCCGGAGGCGATACTCCGCCCGGCTCGTAAACATGCGATAGGGCTCCGAGACGCCGCGGGTCACAAGGTCGTCGATCATTACGCCGACATACGCATCTGTCCTCGACGCGACGAAGCCAGCCGGCCTGCCACCCGCTTTCAGCGCAGCGTTCACGCCCGCGACGAGTCCCTGGGCCGCTGCCTCCTCGTACCCGGTCGTGCCGTTGATCTGCCCGGCCAGGAACAGCCCCGGAAGCCGCTTCACCTCCAGCGTCGCGTTCAACTCCCTCGGATCGACGTAGTCATACTCGATCGCATAGCCGGGCCGGATCACAGCAGCGTTCTCCAGGCCGGGGATCGTCTTCAGAAAGGCGCGCTGAACGTCTTCCGGCAACGAGGTTGAGATGCCGTTCGGATAGACTGTGTGATCGTCGAGCCCCTCCGGCTCGAGAAAAATCTGATGGCTTTCGCGATCCTTGAAGCGAACGACCTTGTCCTCGATGGACGGACAGTAGCGCGGGCCGATGCCCTCGATCTGCCCGGAGTACATGGGCGCGCGATGGATGTTCGCCGCAATGATCGCGTGCGTCTCCGGCGTCGTGGCTGTGATGTGGCAGGCAACCTGGGGCGTTGTGATTGTCTTCGTAAGGAAGGAGAATGGGACAGGCGGCTCGTCGCCAGGCTGCGCGTCCAGCCTCGAATAATCGATCGTGCGGCCATCGAGGCGGGCGGGTGTTCCGGTCTTCAGGCGCCCCATGCGAAGACCGGAAGCATAGAGGCGCGCGCTGAGCCGGATGGCAGGAGCCTCGCCAACACGGCCCGCCAGGATGCGGATCTCGCCCATATGGATCTCGCCCTTCAGGAACGTGCCCGTGGTAATGACGATTGCCCCGCAGCGGAGTTCCCGCCCGCTTCCGGTGATCACGCCCGCTACTGCTCCTTCCTCGATGATGAGGTCCTCGACCGGTTCCTCGATCACCTCAAGGCCGGGCTGAGAGAGGATCGCCTCCTGCATATGATGGCGATAGAGCTTGCGGTCTGCCTGCGCGCGCGGCCCCTGCACAGCCGGACCTTTGGAGCGGTTGAGCATGCGGAACTGAATACCCGCCCGGTCGATCACGCGCCCCATCAGCCCATCGAGCGCATCGATCTCGCGGACGAGATGCCCTTTGCCGAGACCGCCGATGGCGGGGTTGCAGGACATCTCGCCGATCGTCCGGAATTTATGCGTAACGAGAGCTGTTCGCGCGCCCATTCGGGCAGCCGCGGCTGCCGCCTCGCAACCGGCGTGCCCACCTCCCACAACAATAACGTCGAAAACTCGTGCGCTCATGCCTTAAACTCTTCGTGTCGAGCAAGACATAATCGACTAGCCAGCCGATAGTAAGCCCGCGTTTCGCCGCCCGAGGTAGGGCATGCCAATCTCACAAACGTAGGTCATAATGGATGTCTTGGTGAACAGCACTAAATTTGCTAGATCGAGGCTAGGCTGACGGCAAGCCGGCACAAGCCCCGTACGAAGCGAAGACCTTGTCGAACGCAGCGCAATGAATTTTTCTTTTGCTATCGGCCCAGCACAAAATGACGGTCGAAATTAGCTCCCTTGGGATGTGCCGCCAATTCTTAGTATCCGGAGAATAAGGATCCAGCTATGCAAGCACGCGACGTCATGACGAAAGCCGTCGTAACGGTGACACCCGAAACGCCAATAGGCAAGATTGCTGCGCTCCTTCTCGAAAAGCGCGTCAGCGGGGTGCCGGTGGTGGACGAAACGGGTGCGATCATTGGCATGGTGACCGAGGGCGATCTCCTGAAGTCGAATGCACCCGACCGCGAAAAGCGGAGGGAGTGGTGGCTCACCCTGCTGGCCGAGGGCGAAGCCCTCAGCAAGGAATTTTTGTCGACGATCCGCAATAACCATCGAAGCGCCCGAGAAATCATGTCCGCTCCTGTCGTAACGGTGAGCGAAGATACGGACATTGCCGAAATCGGGAAGCTTTTCACGACGCTGAAGATTAAGCGCGTCCCGGTGACACGTGACGGCCGCATAGCGGGTATCGTGGCCCGCGCGGACCTCGTTCGCGTGGTCGCTAGCCAGCAGGCCGAGCCGCGTCAGGAAGAAGGCTTGTTCAGCTGGACGCTGCGTTTCGACCCGTTTAAGAGTGCCGAGACCCCTAGCAAGCCCGTTCAGACCGTCGCGGCGCCGGAAGAGGATGGGCTGAGTGCAACCGATTTCCGCCATCTCGTGGACGATGCAGCCAGCCAAAAAGCTCATCAGGTCGAGAACCAGCGGCACGCTGCGGAGGAGCAGCGCAAAGCGAGAGTGAAAGAGCTCATCGACCACCATCTCACCGATGATCATTGGCGCGGCGTCCTTCACCAAGCGCGGATCGCGGCAGAGCATGGTGAGCGGGAGATTCTTGTCCTGCAGTTCCCGCACGAGCTTTGCAGCGACGGCGGTAGGGCGATCAATGTAGCAGAGCCCGACTGGCCATCGACCCTGCGCGGCGAAGCAGCCGAAGCTTATCTGCGTTTCGAGCGGGATCTTAAGCCGCGCGGCTTCCACCTTATAGCCAAAGTGATGAGTTTTCCCGACGGCTATATCGGCGACATCGGGCTCTACTTGCATTGGGGCGGCGAGAAAAAAGCCTAGTCAGCCGGCCCCAACGTTTCATGTGAAACAGGGGGATGCTGTCGCCTTCACTTCCCGATGCAGAATTCCGAGAAAATCTGGCTGAGTACATCCTCTACATCAAGCCGGCCGGTGAGGCGTCCTAGCGCGTCGGCACCCGCTCGCAGATGCTCGGCGGCGATTTCGGGATGTTCACTTGCCTCGACGCTGCCAAGAAACTCATTGAGGGCGCTTCGCGCGTGCTCGATTTCCTGACGGTGCCGGACCCGGGTGATGAGTGGCGTTTCGCTGCCGCCAAAGCTCTCTTCCACAAACCGGACAAGCGCGGTTCTGAGAGCATCAAGTCCGTGGCCGGTCTTCACGGAGACCCGAAGCGCATCGCGAGGCCAACGTGAAAGGTCTGCGTGCGCAACATCGATCTTGTTGACGACAGTGATCGTTTTCGTGGACTTCGACTCCAACCCCTCATGAATGAACGCAGTTGTGCCCTCTCCCCCGGGGAGAGATTCGGGGTAAGGGGTGGTCGCGTCATACATGAGAAGAACCACATCAGCGTACTTGGCGCTGGCCAGCGCCCGGCGAATGCCCTCCTGCTCCACAGGGCTTTCGGTCTCGCGAAGTCCGGCCGTGTCGCTCAACACGAAGGGGAAGCCATCGAGGTCGAGAGCCACTTCGATGACATCGCGCGTCGTTCCCGGCTCATGAAAGACAATCGCCGCTTCACGGCCCGCCAAGGCATTCAGTAGGCTCGACTTGCCGACATTTGGTGCTCCGACGATGGCGACCTGAATACCTTCGCGAACGATCTCGCCCCGGCGGCCGTCAGCCAAGGCGCGGTCCAGTTCCGATACGAGCCCCTTCACCTCTGGGATCGCTTCGCCAAAGGCGCTTGCCGCGATGTCGCCTTCATCCGAAAAATCGAGGCTCGCCTCCACGTAAGCCATAGCCCTCAGCAATGCTGCCCGCCAATGTTCATAGTGCCCACGGAGAGCACCGCAATGCTGGGCGAGCGCCTGCCGACGCTGGAACGCTGTCTCCGCATTGATGAGGTCGGCGAGCCCCTCAGCTTCGGTGAGATCGATCTTGCCGTTCCCGAAAGCGCGGCGTGTGAATTCCCCCGGCTCGGCAAGCCTCAGCCCTAACGCCGCAAGCGCCTCAAGGACACCAGCCACCACCGCTCGGCCGCCATGAACATGGAGCTCGACCATGTCCTCCCCTGTGAAATTGGCCGGCCCGGGCAGCCATAGCACAACGGCCTCATCCAGAACCTCGCCGGTATGAGGATGGCGCAATCGCCTGAAGCTCGCGACGCGTGACGCTGGGAAACGGCCGTGGCACAGCTCATGGAGTGCATTTCTGGCGAGCCGGCCGGATATCCGGATAACGGCAATGCCTGCACGGCCAGGAGCGGTAGAAAGGGCGTAAATGGTCATGGTGGCTCGTTCCTGGCGGCAAAGGCTTGCATGACATATTCCAGGATGCATACGCGAAAAAAGCGTATATTCATATTGACGGGTTGTCGTGTTTCTGGCCACTCCCAAAAGAGCAAAGCGGTGAACAAGGTTGCCTCATGGCATTAAATCGTCTGAGCGAAGAAACTAGCCCCTACCTCCAGCAGCATAAAAATAATCCGGTTCATTGGTGGCCTTGGTGCCAGGAGGCCTTCGAGGAGGCGCAGCGGCTCGACAAGCCTGTGCTATTATCGGTCGGCTATGCCGCCTGCCACTGGTGCCATGTCATGGCGCACGAGAGTTTCGAGAAGGAAGACGTGGCCGAGCTCATGAACGAGCTGTTCGTGAATATCAAGGTCGACAGGGAGGAGCGCCCCGACGTCGACACACTTTACATGACAGCCTTGCAGGAGCTTGGCGAGCAGGGCGGCTGGCCGTTGACGATGTTCCTCACCCCAGACGGGATGCCATTCTTCGGCGGCACCTACTTTCCCGATCAGCCCCGTTACGGGCGACCGAGCTTCAAGGACGTGCTTGTGAACGTGGCCCGCGTGTACGCGAAGGAAAAGGAGACCATCGCGCAGAACACCGCCTATCTCAAGTCGCGGCTCATGCCCCGGCTCAACTATGGCGCTGCCCCCGAATTCTCCGAGGAACAGCTTGCTGCGATTGCGAGCAAGTTCATCGGCGCGATCGATCCAACCAATGGCGGGCTTCGCGGCGCGCCCAAATTTCCCAACACGAGCATTTTCACATTCCTTTGGAGGGCCGGGCTGCGCTACGGGCTGAAGACCTGCCTGGAAGAAGTGAAGAACACGCTGCTCCATATCTGCCAGGGAGGCATCTACGATCATATCGGGGGAGGCTTCGCACGGTATTCGGTCGATGAGCGCTGGCTCGTGCCCCATTTCGAGAAGATGCTGTACGACAACGCGCTGTTGATCGAGTTGATGACGGAGGTCTGGAAGGAGACCCAGTCCGATCGCTTGCGCGCCCGCGCGAGCGAGACAATCGCGTGGCTGTCACGCACCATGCGCGCGCCCGATGGCGGCTTTGCTTCATCCTACGATGCGGATTCCGAAGGAGAGGAGGGAAGGTTTTACCTCTGGACGGCCAAGGAGATCACAAATGTTCTCGGCCACGGCGAAGAAGCGGCGCTGTTCGCGCAGGTTTACGACGTAACAGAAGGCGGCAACTGGGAAGGCGAGACCATCCTCAACCGCCTTAACGCGCTGGCCCTTCTGAGCCACCACGAGGAGCAGATCCTTGATGAGTGCCGGCACAAGCTTTTCCAGGAGCGCAACAAGCGGAAGAAGCCGAGCTGGGACGACAAGGTGCTCGCGGACTGGAACGGTTTAGCCGTCAGGGCGCTGGCTCGTGCGGGCGATGTCTTTGCAATGCCGGAATGGATCAAGCTCGCGGAAGGCGCTTATGCCTTCGTCTGCAGCCGCATGATCGCCGGCGGCCGTCTTTTCCATTCCTATCGCGGGGACAAGCTTAAAGGCCCAGCGACCTCTGCTGACTATGCAAATATGATTTCGGCGGCCCTGGCGCTTCACCAGGTGACGAACGAGAAGCGCTATCTCGACGACGCCATCGCCTGGACGGCAATCATGAACCGGCATTATGACGCCGAGAGCGGCGGCTATTATCTCGTAGCCGACGACACCAGCGACCTTATTCTGCGGCCCCTTTCCGCCAGCGATGATGCGGTCCCTAATCCGAACGCGACCATGCTCCAGAATTTGGCGGACCTTTACACCTTCACAGGCGACGCCGCTTACTTGAAAAGGGCGGACGCGCTTTTGGACGCCTTCCAGGGGGCGGCCCAGACGATGGCGCTGGCCTATACCGGTCTTTTGTCTGGCGCGCTCACGCTGATTTCTCCACAGCATATCGTCATCGCGGGGGATCGGGCGAAGCCAGATGCCGCTGCCTGGCGCAAGGCACTCGCTGAAGTATCCATGCCTGGCGCGATCATTCAGTGGGTGGGCGATGGGCTAAGCATCCCGCCATCATCGCCCGCGGCAGGGAAGGGCAAGGTCGACGGAAAGATAACCGCGTACATTTGCATCGGGCAGTGCTGCTCCCCGCCGCTGACCGACCCAAACCTGGTAAAAGAAAAGCTCAAGGAAGAACGTCACGTTTCCATTCAGGTTGCAGCAGCTCCGATTTAGGGTCTGCTGGGACGACATCTGCAACCCGTTGCGATATAAGTTGGCGGTTGTGTTCGAAAGCCACCAGTAAATTTTGCCGGGATGCCGTGCGCTTTCCCAACGACAAGACTTCAACTCATCCCCAGGTTGATTATTTGAATAGATGAAATGTTGGCGCCAGCAAGGAGCCGGCCGCCGAGAGGCGTTCTGATGTCTGAGCCTGTTTACGAGGCGTTGTGCGTTGCGTTCAATCAGCTGACCGTCGCCGTTCTAATTCTTTCAGCAAGCGGACGGATTCTCTTCGCCAATCAAGCAGCCAACTCTATGCTTGAAGAGGGTTGGCCCATTCGCCTCCTGGACGGGTCCCTGCAGGGAAAAGACCGCGCCGTTAGCGCCGCTCTGAAACAGGCGATCGAACTCGTGAGCTTAAGCCAGCAAGGCGAAGAAGCCTGCCGTCACGAAGTTTGCCTCGCCCAACCGTCGGCTGACCGGCCTGGGGTCATCGCAGACCTGCGCCCGCTGACGTTTGACGGCGCAGGCCAGACGATCGCGCTCTTCATTACGCAAGCCGGAAAGACAAATCATCATGGCATCGACGGCCTTGCGGAGGCTTATGGGCTCAGCAAGGCCGAAACGCGGACCCTGAAAGCTCTCGCCGAGACGCAAGGACCTGCCGAAGCTGCAGCTCGGCTCAACATCGCGCTTTCCACGGTCAAGAGCCACCTGCGAAAGATATTCCAGAAAACCAACACGTCGCGTCAAGCCGACCTGCTACGCCTTGTGGAGTGCTGCCGGATGCCATTCCGGAAGAATGACAAAGGCTGAACCCCGCGATCCACTCAGCCTCAACGCGCTTCCCCTTTTGCGAGTCGAGGTTGAGCGGAAGCGTGGGCTAATACGAACGGCCATAACTGACGACGGCCTTCGCCTATGGCCATCGTTGCATGCAAGTTAAACTGCTCACATTCCTACTTATGTTGTTTTTCCAAAACGAACCCAATCTTACCCCCCTCTTCACCACATACCGACACCACAAAATCATGATGCTTTTACCCATTTCGTCTGGTGATGGAGGCACTGCGATCGGGGAGTCACAAGACCCCGAAACTCATCACCAAATAAGTCAGTATTAATGGCTGGTGGAGTATGAGGCCTCGCTCCCGCGAGACCTAAGTGTTCATGGAATCGAAGAAGTCGTTGTTCGTCTTCGTCTGGCGGAGCTTGTCGAGCAGGAACTCGATGCCATCCATCGGCCCCATCGGGTTGAGGATACGCCGCAGGACATACATCTTGCGCAGCTGAGCCTGCGGAACGAGGAGTTCTTCCTTCCGTGTGCCCGACTTGGCAATGTCCATAGCGGGGAAGACGCGCTTGTCAGCCACCTTCCGGTCGAGAACGAGTTCCGAGTTACCCGTGCCTTTGAACTCTTCGAAAATCACTTCGTCCATGCGGCTGCCGGTTTCGACAAGCGCTGTCGCGATGATGGTAAGCGATCCGCCCTCTTCGATGTTGCGAGCCGCGCCGAAGAAGCGCTTCGGACGCTGCAACGCGTTCGCATCGACGCCGCCGGTAAGGACCTTGCCGGAAGACGGCACCACGGTGTTATAGGCCCGGCCGAGGCGCGTGATCGAATCGAGCAGGATCACGACGTCAAGCTTGTGTTCCACGAGCCGCTTGGCCTTCTCGATCACCATTTCGGCAACCTGCACGTGCCGCGAGGCAGGCTCGTCAAAGGTCGAGCTGATGACCTCGCCGCGCACCGAACGCTGCATGTCGGTCACCTCTTCGGGCCGCTCGTCGATCAGAAGAACGATGAGGTAGCATTCGGGGTGATTGGCGGTGATGGAATGCGCGATATTCTGGAGAAGGACGGTCTTGCCGGTGCGGGGCGGAGCGACGATCAGACCGCGCTGGCCCTTGCCGAGTGGCGCCACGATGTCAATGACGCGCGGGCTCAAATCCTTCGAACTCCGGCCGATCAGTCTCCATCTTTAGCCAGTCGTTAGGATACAGCGGCGTCAGATTGTCGAAGTGGATTTTGTGGCGGATCTTCTCCGGATCGTCGAAGTTGATCTTGTTGACCTTCAGGAGAGCGAAATATCGCTCACCGTCTTTGGGGCCGCGGATTTGCCCCTCCACCGTGTCGCCGGTCCTGAGACCAAAGCGCCGGATCTGGCTCGGGCTTACATAGATGTCGTCCGGCCCCGGGAGATAGTTTAAATCAGGGGAACGCAGGAAGCCAAAGCCGTCCTGGAGCACCTCGACAACGCCGTTTCCAGTAATTTCAATTTCCCGCGCGGCGAGTTGCTTCAGGATAGCGAACATCAGCTCCTGCTTTCGCAAGGCGCTCGCATTCTCGACTGCAAACTCTTCGGCGAAGCTGAGAAGCTCCGTTGGAGACTTCACCTTAAGATCTTGAAGTTTCATTTCTTGCATGATTTGGGCGATTTCCGGGAGGTGAAAAATTTGGTGCAGGGAAAACCTGCTGGCCGGATGAAATGAGGACTGTCGCTAGGCCGCTTGTCTCGGAGGGTAGATTACGGCTTCTTCACTCAAATCGAGCACCGGCAAATCTGATCCCGTTGTTATTGGTGACCGCCGGAAATTTACGACATCGTGAATATAGCAGCCTTCTACGCTTTCGGAAAGATAGGAACGTGCGTGGACCGCGTTTTCCAGTGAATTCAGATCAAAGTGGCTGAACAATGACGAGGATTACAATTCCAATGGCCATAAGTGCCGGCACTTCATTGACCACTCGAATGAAACGGGAACTGTGGGGTACGCAATCAGCTTCGAAATCTTTCCGCCGCCTCGGAAATAGGATATGGACACCCAGCATGAGGCGACAAGCAAAATCTTAACGTGCAGCCGGCGGCAAGATGCCCACCACCCCGGGGATTCATTCAGGTAGGCGATCATTCAGACACCGAAACCGATGGTCACTGCCATTGCCGTTATCATGATCCCGTTCATGCGGGCACTCGAGTTTATTCGCGTCTAAGCTTCCGCGCGGACGAGACGGATGAGGCGCTCGACATTCTCGATAGGCGTTTCAGGGAGAATACCGTGGCCAAGATTGAAGACGTATGGTTTTGACGCAAGAGAATCGAGAATCGACTTCACACGTCGATCCATAGCATCCCCGCCTGCGAGCAACAATAGCGGATCGAGATTGCCCTGAACCGGCAGGTGGGCTTGCACCTTCGCCATAACCTTCAGGGGTGCTGCCGTATCGCAGCCGAGCGCGTCCACGCCCGTTTTTGCTACATAGTCTTCGTACTGCGGCGAGCTTCCACGCGGAAACCCGATGATCGGAACGTGGGGATGAGCCGCTTTTACCTGCTTCACGATCCTCGCCGTCGGCTCGATGACGAAGGCATCGAAGTCATTATCCGCGAGAGCTCCGGCCCAGCTGTCGAAAATTTGCAAGGCACGGGCACCGGCGTTCGCCTGCCCGATCAGATAGGCGGAGGAAGCTTCAACAAGCAGGTCGAGAATGGCGCCAAAGGTTTTAGGCTCGCGGTAGGCCATAAGCTTCGCGGCCTTGTAGTCGTTGGAGCCGTGGCCTTCCACCATGTAGCTAGCAACGGTCCAGGGTGCACCGCAAAACCCGATCAGCGGCGCTCTGCCTTCGAGGCCGACGATGGCCTTATGGATCGCTTCGTAAACGATCTCAAAGGTTGATTGCGCTTTGGAAACAGAAAGCTTCGAAACATCGGAGAGGCTTTTGATCGGCTCCAGATGTGGCCCCTCACCTTCACGAAACTCCAGGTGTTGGCCGAGAGCATGGGGTACGACGAGGATGTCGGAAAAGATGATCGCGGCATCGAATGCGAAACGGCGGATTGGCTGGATCGTCACTTCTGCGGCGAGCGCCGGATTATAGCAGAGGCTGAGAAACGAGCCTGCCTGAGCTCTGACCTCGCGATACTCGGCAAGATATCTGCCCGCTTGCCGCATCAGCCACATGGGAGGAGCTTTGTGAGCCTTTCCTGCCAGGGCTTCCAGGAACTTTGGTGTGGTTTGCTTGACGGCGGCTTCAGAGGGCGTCTTCATCAAAAAAAATTCCACTTAAGATCTGTTGTTTTTACTGGGGGGTGCAACACGTGCAAACATCCTGTTTTGCCACGGTCATCCCCTGGTTCCAGCTGCGGGCCCGGCTTTAGAGTGCAAGCAGCTGGGCTTTTGTTAAAAAGCAGCGCTTGCATCGGGTTCGTCCTATGCTGTTTAGCCTTGCTTTGCCCTTTTCAGCAATGAATAACTAGAGGAACAAGCTGTGAAGACTCAGCGCAGGTCGAAGGCAGGGTGCAAACCAAGCGCTTTTTTTCCATAGCGCGAAGAGCTGTGCGCTTTTTTTTAATTAGTGTGGAGGACTCAATGGCGGATGACGGAGCCAAGCCGGGCCTTGGTGGCAAGGAGGCGGTTCCATCCCCGGAATCCACACCAATCCCCAGCCCCAAGCACTTTCATCTGCATCTCGTTTCGGACGCCTCGGGCGAGACCTTGACGACGATGGCGAAGGCGGCGGTGGTGCAATTGCCCGGCGCCAAGCCCAACCGGCATATGCATCCTCTGGTGCGTAATCCGAAGCAGCTTGCGACCGTCTTGCAGCACATCGAATCCGCGCCGGGCATTGTGCTTTACACGCTCATGAACCCGGACCTTGCCGATCTTCTTGAAAAAAGATGTGCGGAGCTGGATGTACCCTGCATCTTCGTACTGAAGCCTGTTCTTCAGGCTTTCGAGGCGTATTTGAAAATGCCGGCGCGCGCTGTTGTCGCAGGCCAGCATACCCTCGACGCCGACTACTTCCGTCGGATCGAGGCCATGAACTTTACGCTCATTCACGACGACAGCCAAAGCACCGAGGACCTGGAGAAGGCCGACATTGTGCTGGTCGGCGCCAGCCGCACGTCGAAGACACCGACGAGCATCTATCTCGCGAACAGAGGCTTCAAGACCGCAAACGTGCCGCTCGTTCCGAACATCCCGCTGCCGCCTACCCTGAAAGAACTCAAGACGCCTTTTGTGGTCGGCCTGGTTGCGAGCCCGGAGCGGCTTGCCGAGATCAGGCGAAATCGGTTGCTTGCTTTGAATAGCGACAAATTCGATGATTATATTGATGCCGATGCTATAAAGGACGAGATAGCATTCACAAAGAGACTGTGTGCGCAGCACGGTTGGCCTACCCTCGATGTCACGCGAAAATCCATCGAGGAGACTGCTGCGGCCATAATCGCTCTTTACGAAGGAAGCCGCCGTTAGCCAAGCTGTTGTCTTAATCAAGCTTGAGCTCAAAAAAGGTTACAATTCGCGCGATGCAATCCGACTACCCAGAGATCATACTTGCGTCCGCGAGTTCCGCGCGCGGGGCCATCCTGGCCCACGCAGGCGTCAGATTTCATCAGCGTCCTTCGATGGTGGACGAGGCGGAGGAACAAAAGCACTTCGCCGGCAATACGACGCCCACGGAGGTTGCCTTGGCGCTGGCCCGGCTCAAGGCCGACAATGTCTTGGAGATGGAGCCCGGGGCAATTGTTATCGGCGCGGACCAGGTTCTGGCGATCGGCAATGAACTCCTCCAGAAGCCAGGAAGCCGCGAAGAGGCGCGTGATCAGCTTCTGAAACTGCGTGGCAGGACGCATCATCTCCATTCCGGGGCGGTCCTGCTTTACAAGAATCATGCGGCGACCTTCTCCGACATCGCAACCATGACCGTTCGCGATTTCTCGGATGAGTTCCTCGATTGGTATCTTGAGACCGCAGGCGAAGGCGTCCTCACTTCCGTTGGCGCCTATCATATTGAAGGCCTCGGCATTCACCTTTTCTCGGAGGTGAAGGGCGA
This sequence comes from uncultured Alphaproteobacteria bacterium, assembly GCA_963839435.1. Classification (GTDB taxonomy): domain Bacteria; phylum Pseudomonadota; class Alphaproteobacteria; order Rhizobiales; family Rhodomicrobiaceae; genus Rhodomicrobium. Next base: position 52,912 of record CAWIVD010000011.1, on the reverse strand, counting down.
TTATTTTACGATCCTCGGTTTGCCAATTCTTCCGGTGTTGGACGAGCTGCGCCGGCTCTCTATTCTCATGACATAGGGAATGTCGGCATGACGCGCGCCTGTGTGATCGGCTGGCCCGTATCCCACTCTTTATCGCCGGCGATACACGGCTATTGGCTCAAGACATACGGAGTCGACGGAGAATATGGTAAGGTGGCCGTCGAGCCGAAGGAGTTTGAAGGCTTCCTTATGAACCTGGCCGCCAACGGCTTTTGTGGCGGCAACATCACGGTGCCTCACAAGATCGAGGCGCACCGCCTTTGCAAGCGGCGCGACGCGGCTGCGGAAGCCATCGGAGCCGTGAACACGGTTTGGCTCGAAGGAGGCAGGCTGGCGGCTTCGAATACCGACGCCTTCGGATTCCTCGCCAACCTCGACAGCGAAGTATCTGGATGGGACAGCGGTGGCCCGGCTGTGGTCATCGGCGCGGGCGGGGCGGCGCGCGCCATTGTCTGGGCGCTTCGGCAGCGCGGCTTTGAGGACATCCGGATCGTTAACCGGACGAAAGCACGGGCCGAGGAGCTAGCGGCGCCCTTCCCGCCTGCATCCGCTCACGCTCTAGAGGAGTTAGGCCGGGTTCTGGAAGGCGCGCATTTCATCGTGAACACCTCGACGCTCGGCATGAACGGCGCTCCGCCGCTCGATGTTGATCTTTCCCCGGCTGCGCGGGATGCTACGGTCTGCGACATCGTTTATTCACCGCTTGAAACCGGCTTGCTGCGCGAGGCTCGTGGTCGCGGGTTCAGGGCTGTCGATGGGCTGGGCATGCTCCTTCATCAAGCGGTTCCCGGCTTTGAAATCTGGTTCGGCCTGCGCCCCGAAGTTACCGCGGCTTTGCGTGAAACCGTGCTTGCCGCTATCGAAGCGCGTAAGAAAGCTTACACATGATCGTCGCAGGTCTCACAGGCTCGATCGGAATGGGGAAGAGCACGGTCGCGGCCTACCTTCGCGATCAAGACATTCCTGTCCTCGACGCTGACAAAATAGTACACGAGCTTTACGCTGGCGAAGCCGCGCCGATGATCGAGACGGTGTTCCCCGGCGCGACCAGGGATGGCGTGGTGGATCGCGCTGCCTTGGCTGCGAAGGTCGTGGCGTCGCCGACTGAACTGAAGAAGCTCGAAGCCATCATCCATCCCCGCGTTCGCGCTGCGGAATGGGGCTTTCTGCTCGACGAACACGACAAAGGCTCAGATCTCTCCGTCCTCGAAATACCGCTTCTCTTCGAGACGGCTTCACATACCCTTTTCGATGCCATTATTGTTGTGAGCGCGCCGCCCGACGTCCAACGCGCCCGCCTCATGGCGCGGCCCGGCATGACCGCAGACAAACTCGACGCCCTGCTCGCGCGGCAGTTGCCCGACGCCGAAAAGCGCGCCAAAGCCGACTTCGTTGTGGATAGCGGCGCTCCACTGGAAGACACATACCGCCAAATCGATGCAGTTCTGATGGAGATCCTGAAAAGGCCGCCGCTGGCATTCCAGCGCTGGGCCGACCTCCAAGAAGACTGACCGCATCGATGGGGCTCAATGCGCGAACTTGTGCTCGACACCGAGACGACCGGGCTTGACCCCAAAGACAATCACCGCGTCATCGAGCTGGCCTGCGTCGAGCTGATCAATTACATCCCCACCGGCGTTTCCTGGCACTGGTATTTCAACCCGGAGCGGGATGTGCCGAGAGCCGCCACCGAGATCCATGGCCTCACCGACGCCTTCCTTGCCGATAAGCCGTTGTTTGGCTCCCTGGCGGATGAAATCCTCGCCGTTTTGGAAGGCGCACGCCTCATCATCCACAACGCGGCTTTCGACGTCGGCTTTCTCAATCATGAATTCGGCCGGCTTGGCTTTCCCCCGCCGATCAGCTTCGAGCGTGTGACGGACACGCTGGCGCTGGCCCGGCGGAAACACCCCGGCAGCCCCAACAATCTCGACGCACTCTGCCGGCGCTACGGTATCGACAACTCAACCCGCACAAAGCACGGCGCGTTGCTCGATAGCGAGCTTCTTGCCGATGTCTACCTTGGGTTGATTGGCGCTGAGCAGGCCGGGCTGAACCTCATTTCACGCGAGGCTGCGGCTAAGGCGGAAGGCGAGGCCGCAGTGCAGAGCCGCTTGAAGCCATTGCCGCCGCGCCTTTCGGTCGAGGAGGAAGCGGCCCACGCAGCCTTTGTCGCCTCGCTTGGCCAGAAGGCAATTTGGCTTCGATATTCGCCGCCCACGACAGAGCCAGCGCAATCCGCGGCTTGAACGGCACTTGGACTGGAGGCAGCTGCAGCACTTTAGAATCGATCAACCTATCGGCCTTTAATTAAAGGCGGGTTGAACTGACGTTAGCCTTCACGCTCGTTATTTCTTCAAATTCTAATCTTTCTGGAATAGAAAAGCAGAATTACTGCAAAGGCAAATCTGTGTGTTTGCCATCGAGCAGGGGCTGAGAGTCCATGGCTGAAATGATACCGGATCGCTTGCCGAGCGGGGCGAGCGCGGGCGAGAAGCGCGTTTTCGAGGCGCTCCAGCGGCTGCCCGACAACTGCATCGTCTATTACGAGCCAGTTGTAAGCAACAAATACCCGGACTTCATCGTGATTATCCCTGAAGTGGGTCTGCTCATCATCGAAGTTAAGGGGTGGTATCCCGGTCATATAGAAAGCGGGGACCTCAATCAGGTCAGGATCATCAATAGGGGAAGAACTGAGACGCAGAGACACCCGATCCGGCAGGCGCGGGATTACATGTTTGGATTGATGAATGCGGCCAAAGTCTTCAGCAGCTCTACCCCTCTGCTGCGGACCAGCGGGGATCACGCGGGGCAGTTGATCTTTCCTCTCGGCAACCTTGTTGTTCTCAACAACATCAAACGGGACCAGTTGGACAGTCTTGGCTTAACCCCGCTCTTCCCGGCTGCCAAAGTCATGACGAGGGATGAGTTCGAGCAACTTGCCACTATTGAACCGGAAGGTCTCGTCCCCGCTCTAAAAAACTTCTTCGATCCCTGGTGGGATTTTGCAGCCTTGAATGATAAGCAAATTTCTGCGTTGCGGGCCATCATCCATCCAGAGATCGTTATCTCGAAGGCGCCGATTGGACGCGATGAAAGCCGCGAAGCATTGAAGACTTTGGACCTTCGACAGGAGCGTTTCGAAAGGAATATCGGTGAAGGCCACCGCATTTTATACGGCGTAGCGGGCTCGGGCAAAACGGTGATCCTGATAGCGAGAACTCGTCTGCTGGCCGCGGAAGCAAACAAAGAGGTTCTCGTACTATGCTACAACAGGCCGCTCGCTGAGCATATCCAGGGTCTTTTCGCCAACCAGAAAAATATCGTCTGCCAGAACTTCCATATCTGGGGATCACGACAGGGGGTCTGCTTCGATAAAGAGGAGGATGTGGATGACTACGGTCAACGCCTTCTTGATCGACTGCAGCGCGGGGAAGGAGATGCAAACCGTTTCGACGCCATCCTGATCGACGAAGCCCAAGACTTCGCCAAGACTTGGCTCCAATGCGCGAAGCTGGCGCTGAAGGAGCCCGATGACGGCGACCTGCTTATTGTCGGTGATGGAAGCCAGGCGGTCTTCGGCAGGAGGCCATTCCGGTGGAAAGACGCCGGGATCGCAGCCGTAGGCCGCACAATTTACAGAGATTTCGATCTGCACGTGAATTACCGCAACACGCGAGAGATCATCCGGGTTGCTTCCATTTTTGCAGGTGGCCCCAAGGATGACGATCCGGAGCAATGCTTTTCGGGTATGAAGCCTGACGCGAGTTGTGCAATCCGATCCGGCCCAAATCCGGTGCTTTTGGCGGCGTCGGGCCGGGCCGCTGAATGCGATTGTGCCGTTGAACAGATCCAGGCCTGGCTGGCCTCCGGCATCAAGCCGGATGAGATCGCCATTCTCTACCGCGCCTTGCCGCTAGACAGCCGATCCGTCTTCACTCAGTTCGTTCACAAGCTGGAAAGTTTTGCTCCTGTGTGGTGGCGAAAAGGAAGGACGGGCGCGCCGTTGGGAGCCATAACGCTCTGCACCCTCCACTCCTGCAAGGGGCTGCAATGGCGCGCCGTGCTGATCCTTTGGGCAGACTTGCTCCCATTCTCCGCCGATCCGGAACAGTGGAAGCTCGAACGCGGCCTTATGTATGTCGCCATGACGCGCGCGGAAGACGATCTCGTTCTCACCAGGTCAGGCCATTCGCCCTTCATCGATGAGATCGAGGCCGCGCTCTGCCGGCCGGACGACAAAGATCCCTCATAAGAGGCGCTCGCATTTTGTATACATCTCGGGTGTGCCGGCATCTGCCTGTCAACCTGTTCCTTACGCTTTCGTACGCATTCCTATCTTGAAAGATCTTCAGCGAATTCGTCTTGACGTCAGGTTAACGAGAGCTCCAGCCCGCTCCAAACCTTGGCGCTGTAGGAAAAAATGCGGTCGGGACACCATCGCCGCCGCCTGCGCCGCAGATGTTCCGGCTCGGCGCATGCGTTAATTTTTGGAGCGTAAACATATTTAACGGACTTTTGCTCGTCCACTTAATGAAAAAATTCCGGCATTTAGTTCTATTTAATGGGATGTCATAGGCGAAGTAAAATCATTTTATTTCAATAAGTTGTCAGATTTACTTCCCGCCGTGAAGAAGGCCTGGCGGGAAGTAATTATGGCCGGAATAAATTGCTTGTTAAGCAACAGTGTGACCGGAAAGAATTCCGGCGAGCTCCTGTTAACCCTATTGCGGTAAACGCTCGGCCGGCGCGGAAAATGGCAACGATTCGTCAACTGTTGGGGCCCGGTTTTGCGCCGTGCGCTGAATCGCGTGCAGGAGGCCGGGTGCGATAGTGGCGGGTTTCGAGAAATCCTCAGGCGGCGATGCTCGCTTTCGGATCCTATAGCGGGCGATTCGCGAGAGCGCAGGCGCTCGGGCAGATTGGGCCAATTCAGCCGCAAGCCCTCCTTCCTGCTGTGAAGGCTGTCCAATAAGGGAGGACTGCCACGGGAATGTGCCGTTAGTTCCTGGCAGCGACCGGGCAAGTTTGATTGTTGGTTGCGGGTCAGTGGATCTCAATGTCGTGATCTGATACCTAATCGACGCGAGCGTCGACTGGCATTTCAACCGGGGTATGGCATGGCAATTCGATTTGGGATGGCGCATTTCGCTGTGACAATTCAGCGTTGGAGGTCTGCTGTCATAGTAACGTTCGCGGCCATTGCCGCACTGACGGCGCTGCTTGCCGACGCCGAAGCGAGACAGGCGCGCCCGGCGCCGCCAACGGAGGCGGCGGCGCCGCGCCATGCGGGCGAGCCGATCATGGCAATCGTGTCGATCAAGGCTCAGCAGGTCACTTTCTATGACGCGGACGGATGGATCCTGCGGGCGCCGGTGTCGACCGGCACCACGGGACGCGAGACGCCAGCGGGGGTCTTCGCCGTCCTGGAGAAGGACGTGGACCACCATTCCAGCCTCTATGACGATGCCAGCATGCCGCACATGCAGCGCATCACCTGGAACGGCATCGCGCTGCACGGTGGCCCGCTGCCCGGCTATGCGGCCTCGCACGGCTGCGTGCGGATGCCCTACGGCTTTGCGGAGAGGCTGTTCGACAAGACGCGGATCGGGATGCGGGTGATCATCTCGCCGGACGACGCAGCCCCGGCCGAGTTTTCTCACGCGGCGCTGTTCATGCCGAACGCAGAGGCGGTTGCCGCTGCGCCGGCGCGCGCCGATAAGCTCGCCCGCGAGGCCGAGGAAGCCGCCATGACGGCTGAAGAGACGAAGAAAGCCGCCGCGAAATCGGCGCGCGATACGGCATCGCTCAAGGCGGCGCTGCGCAAGCTGGAAACGCTCAAGAGCCGTGCCGACGCCGAACTCGCCTACGCCGAAAAGGTGCTTGCCGCGGCAAGGACCGACAAGGCTAAGGCGCGTGCCGAGGATCTAAGGCTCAAGGCGGCTGCCAGGACTGCCGAAGCGGGAACCCGGTTCGACACCGCAAGAGCCGATGCGAAATCGAAGATCGACGCCGACGCGGGCGCGCAGGACGCCGCCAAGGCCGCCGCGAAGAGGAAGGCTGACGCGGCAAAGGCTGCGAGCGAGGCGAAGCTCGCGCTCGAGCCGGTCTCGGTCTACATCAGCCGCGCGACGCAGAAGCTCTACGTGAAGCGCAACACGCATAAGCCGTGGGAGGACGGGGGCGAGGTGTTCGATTCGACCATTGAGGTTCCGGTCACGATCCGCAATCCCGACAAGCCGATCGGCACGCATGTTTTCACGGCGATGGCGCGCGACGGCGCGGGCTTGCGATGGTCCGCGGTGACGATCGACAACGGGGACGACGCCAAGAGCGCGCTCGACCGCATCACCATCCCGAAGGATGTGCTCGATCGCATCGCGCCAACCGCTTTGCCGCGATCCTCGATCGTCGTCTCGGACGAGCCGCTGAGCCGCGAGACCAACTTTCGTACCGAGTTCGTCGCAGTGCTGAACAACCAGCCCCAGGGCGGCTTCGTGACGCGCCGGCCTACGCCTGCTGTCCCGAGGGGCAACTGGGGGGGCGACGGCGGCTTCTTCGACTTTTTCGGGAGCGATCAAAGACCGCAAACTCGCGGCGGCCGACACTATCGTCAGGCGCCACAGGGCTGGTTTTGGTAAGACGCGGCGCGCCGCCATGCTTTGTCGAGAGCGAGCCGTTTAGTCTGTTACGCTTCGATAACTTGAGGCCGAGGCTGTGCGAGAAGTCCGGGCGCAAAAACTTCCTTAGAATGTTTTTGCGCTATCCGTTATTAATCGCATCAATCAGGGCGAAACGCCAGACAGCAACGAAGTCGCGATCTGTAATTTTGAAGTAGATTTGAGCGTTTTCTTCCACCGTCGAGCCATGGCCTTATCGGGTGATGGGAACAAAATTCTAGCGGTGCCCGCTTGCAGACTATCTCGCCGGTAAGGCGTGCGTCCCTTGCTGAAGTGAAAATTTTTGCCACGCTTCGGGTTTCCGGGTAGCGGATGCGCACCCCATCGATCTCAGCCTCGGGCCAGAAGCGGCCCATAGTTTGTGAGCGTCAGGTTCACAAAAGGATCATTTTAGTAAGGCTTAGTCTGTATAACCTACTTACCTATAACAATAACGCAGTTCAATCTCAGCCAAATACTCAAGCCCAGCTAAAATGGCGTGGTTTGCCGTGGATCAAGCGCATGGCTGAAGCAAAAGGCAACGGGGTTCGTTATGTTTCAGCGGTGGAGCGGGCTTTACGCAGGTGCATTCTTGGCGACGGCGTCTCTGGCGATCAGTACTGCGCAGCTCGCCCTGGCGGATGGCAGCATCAACGAGCAAATGACAAGAGCCCTGGAAAAGGAGCCTGCTTCAACGAAGCCAGCGCCAGCGACAATTTTCGTCGCGCGCAAGGTTATCACCATGGAACCAGGCAATCCGTCGGGCGACGCGGTGGCAGTTTTCGGCAAGCGCATCGTTGCCGCTGGTAAGCTGGAAGACTTAAAAAAAGCGCTCGGCGACCGTCCCTATACCGTGGACGAGACCTTCAAATCGAAGATCGTCATGCCCGGCTTCATCGATCAGCACCTACACCCCATTCTCGGTGCGCTGACGCTGGCGGTGGAAGTCATCGCTCCCGAAGACTGGAATTTGCCGGGAAAGAGCTTCAAGGCAGCGAACGGCCAGGAGGATTATCGCTCACGTCTCAAGGCGGCGGAAGCAAACCTGAAAACTCCCGATGAATGGCTGCTGACATGGGGATACCATTCTCTCTGGCACGGCAAGCTCGACCGCAGGACACTCGATGAGATCAACGCCACCCGGCCGATCGCGGTCTGGCAACGCTCCTGCCACGAGTTCATCTTGAACACCGCCGGGCTCAAGGCGCTGGGCCTTAGCGAGGAGATGACCAAGGGCAAGGGCCTCGCCAGCGAACAATCGAATTGGGAGGAGGGGCATTTCTGGGAGACCGGATTGAACCTCATGGTCTTGCCGATGTTGAAGGTGCTGGCCACGCCAGAACGCTTGGCCTTCGGCCTGAAGCAAATGGTCGCCTACGAGCAGGCCAATGGCGTCACCGCCTATAACGAGCCCGGCGCGCTCTACACGCCCGATATGTGGAAGCTCTACGAGCAAATTCTCGGCGCGGCCGACACGCCTATGTATAGCACCTTCCTTGCTGACGGACGCGGCATCCCCGATCGCGTCGGCCTCGAAAAGGCGCTCGACGCCACAGAAGACCAGATTGCCGTCGCCCCCGAAGGAGCAGGCAAAAAGCTGATGTTTTTCCCGAAACAGGTCAAGCTTTTCGCGGATGGCGCCATCATTTCCCAATTGATGCAGATGAAGGACGGCTATCTCGACGGCCACAAGGGTGAGTGGATCATTCCGCCAGCAGAACTCGAGAAGCGCGCCAAGCTGTACTGGGATGCCGGCTATCAGATTCATATCCACGTCAATGGCGATCTTGGCCTCGACGCTGTACTCGATGTCCTCGAGCGCCGCATGCGCGAAAATCCGCGCACCGACCACCGCACCGTAATCGTTCACTTCGCCAATTCCACCGAGGAGCAGGTTGAGCGCGCCGCGCGCCTCGGCGCTATCGTCAGCGCCAATCCTTACTACACAACGGGTTTCGCGGATAAATATGGCCAGTTCGGCCTTGGCCCGAAACGCGCCGACACAATGGTGCGTGCCGCCTCGGTGCTCAAGAACAAGATGTCTTTGTCTTATCATTCCGATCTGCCGATGGGGCCGAGCGATCCGCTCTACTTTGTATGGGCCGGCGTAAACCGCATCACTCCATCTGGTCGAGTGGCGGGACCGGAGCAGCGCATTCCCGTGGACGCAGCGCTGCGCGCCATCACGATCAACGCCGCCTTTTCCTGGCGCAAGGAACACGAGATCGGCAGTATTGCGCCAGGCAAGATCGCCAATTTCACCGTGCTGGATGAGAACCCTTACGAGGTGGCGCCGGAGAAGCTGAAGGACGTGCCCGTTTGGGGAACGGTCTTCGAGGGACGCGTTTTCCCGGTTCCGGCGGCCTCGAAGCGAGCCGGGCGATCTGCTCTTGCGGCGCCGGTGCGTTTTGCCGGCGCTTCGGGCGAGTCAAGCGCGCCACCTTTGCTGGAAGCGCGGACGCTGCGGAAATTCGCGGTCGCGCCAAGTGACCACGCCTGCGATATGGCTGGCCTGGCTCACGCTGCAGCGCTGGCCTATGAGGAAAATCTCGCCTCAGCCAAATGACGGCGGTTTAAGGGTCCCGAGACCACCCATGGCCACCTTTCATCTCGTCCCACTCAAAATAGGGTGCCCCTGGTTCGCGTATGCGCGCAGCAAGCTTTGGTCCGGTAATTTCCGCTGCCGAGGGCAAAGCGGTTGTGCCCGGAAACAGCGCCGGAGTCAGTTCTCGCCCCCTACCGCCATGCTCGCCCGGTAGCGTGCAGAAGGAAGAGACACCTCCAACACAGGACCTCGCCGCCGAATGCCGAGGGCATTCGAGGCCGAGATGTTTGTCGCGCACGCCGTGGCTGGCCATCTGACCAAACGAATTCGCCTAAGCGGCAGGGTCAGCCATTTTTCGCCGGATGCAAGGCCGTCAAGATCAAAGCCGGCGCCTCCCTCAGCCGTGGCACAACCACCAGCCGTTTGATCTGCCCTTTCTTGAAGGCGGCGAGGAACCGGCCGTAGTCCTTGAACACGACGCATCCGTTCGAGTCGCCTGGTCTTCGGAGCATATAGGTGTGGGCCAGAAAACCATCCCGCCCAAAGACTGCGGCGTCACCTTCGACGGGCGTCAGGCGGATCGCCTGCACACCGAGGAAGGGCCTCTCTCGCAGCGTCAAATCGTAGATATGAGGCGGCGTCGGACCCCTGTTGCGCCGCCCCACGAAAGCGGGGTTGTCTCGCATCGGCCCAATTCCGGAATGGGCTTCGAGCGTCTCGCCGTTTGGCAAGTAAACCCTGCCCCGTTCAATATCGTAGATCGCAATACCAGCCCCTTGTTGCAAAGCCGCAATGGACGGCGACGCTCTCCCGGCTTCATCGTCCGCTTTCGCAAAACGAGGCACGACGGCAAGCTTTTGCGGCTGGACGTCGTCCGCAACCGCCGCGCTCACCGGCTGCGCCTGCACCGCGCCGCCTGCCTTTAATTTTACCATGCGCGGCTGAACGGTAATGTTGCGTTCGGCCGGTGTCGCTTCGGGCGAGACTGCATGGAACGGCACGATCTCCGCCACGCGCACGGTCTTGTAATGGATGGATACGTTCTGGACTTGTCCAAGCTGTGTTTTGGCGAACGAGGTCACGTTTCGTGCGATCTCCTCCGCATGAGACGCCATCGCGAGCAACAGCGTTAACACGCACACCAGGAAAGCTCGTGGTCTGGATTTAACTCTCGGAGCCGAGCCCTGCTCCCAAATTGGTACTGACATCAACTCTTCCAAACTCTACGCCGCATGGAGACACACAAACTTTTTGTCGCGAACAAGGCAGGCGAATGCTTGCCGTCTCCTCCGCGCCACTACTGACGGTTGCCTGGCTACGCCCCTGCACGTGGGCGTGCCTCAACAAAGTCTTGCCATCCGCGGCCGGCGAAAAACGGCCGCCCGCTATATATGAATAAAGATGCTTTACACTTTCTAAAGTGCGGGCGGGGCGGGGCACTGTCTTACCTCGATGCCGTCGAAATCATCGCTGTAGAGGTTCTTCGCCAAGCGCTTGAACCGGAGTTGATCCAAAGAGAACCAGCAGCCCGTTCTTTGCTGCCGGCCCAGACCGCTATTTCGCATCGTGCAACATTCTCCATCGGCCTTGGCGCACGGTCGACCAGGCCGCGAAATTGAAAAAGGGCAGCCTTTAACCATCTGTTGCATGTGAAGGGGCTGCGCGTTTTGCCGCCCCAGGGACCTGCAATGAAAATCATTCCCATCAGTTTCGGTTTGAATTCCAATCCCGTTGCTGGCGATCCGGACGCGCGCCTGGAAGAGGAGGCGTTGGATGCCTATTCGGAGATTGTCACCGGCGTCGTCGAGAGCGTGGCCGCGTCCATGGTGGGCATTCAGCGCAAGCCGAAAGCTGGCGATCCGGAAAGCAATCCGCGCATGCAGGGCGGCGCGGGTTCCGGCATCGTGATTACGCCCGACGGGTACATCCTGACCAACAATCACGTCATTCAAGGCGCCAGGGCGATCGAAGTCCTTCTCGCCGACGGCAGCATCGCGCCCGCCGATGTTGTGGGCGGCGACCCCGATACCGACATCGCGCTTGTTCGCGCTCACACCGCACGGCTCGCCCCTGTCCAGCTCGGCGATTCCGACGCGCTGAGAGTGGGGCAGCTCGTCGTTGCGATGGGCAACCCGTTCGGCCTTCAGGCTTCGGTCACGACAGGCGTGGTCAGCGCCTTGCGCCGGACTTTGCGCGCGACGACGGGCCGCCTCATCGAAGACATCATCCAGACCGACGCAGCGCTCAATCCCGGCAATTCGGGCGGCGCTTTGCTGGATAGCCGGGGGCGCGTCATCGGCGTGAACACCGCCATTATTGCGGGCGCAAACGCCACCGGGTTCGCCGTTCCGATCAACACCGCGAAGCGGGTCATTCCCGACCTTATGCGCGAGGGCCGCGTGGTGCGCGGCTACCTGGGCCTCGCGGGACAGACCGTTCCGTTTCCAAAGGCGGCCGCTGCGAGATATGGGCTCGCTATTCCCGCTGGCGTGCAAGTCGTTCAGATCGTGCCGGGCGGCCCCGCTCAAAAAGCCGGGCTCCGCGCGGGGGACGTGATTTTGTCTGTGGACGGGAAAGACGCGCCGTCGGTCGACGCCATCCATCGTATCCTTGACGGGACCTCGATCGGACGAGAAGCAACGCTTCGTGTTCTGCGCCGGGGCGAAGTCATCGAGGCGCGCATTACACCGTCGCGCAGGCCTGAGTAAGCATCCGTTAACGCGAGGCACGCGGTGTGTTGTTCCAAGCGCGGCCGCGCACGCAAAACTTTCCGCTTTTTCTGCCCATAATGTTGATAAGATAGAAAGTGATATTCTTGTATTCTGCGAATAAACGGAGCTGGCGATACGATCGCTCATAAAATATTTACTATAGTCTCCGCCCTCATCTCAGGTGGATTATCAATGAACCCAATCAGACGGGCTGTGTGCCGGAAGCAAGTTTTGAGAAAGTTCTGGCGCGCCTTCATTGCGGATGAGTGCCCGGAAGAGAAGGAGCGCATCCGCCGCGAGCGGGTCAACAACATCATGCAAAACGTGGTTTTGCTTGAGGCCATGCGGCGATGGGAAATTAAGTCCGGGAGGCAGTGACCTTAAGCCGTTGGCCCGAGGGCCAGCTCTCGCGAAGTCTCGTTCGCATTGACGAATTGCAAAGCCCATTCTTTAAATCGGTAGGCTCTAAAACCGCATTGCCGACGTTTGCGACCGTTCTCGCCACGATCGGCCCGGTAAAGGCCCCGCCCTCATTGCCGCGCTCCTGGCCTGCGGTGACTTTTACGCCCGTTCTCTGGTTGGCGGCCAGGAATTAGCGATTGGATTGGCGTGACGGCTCAGAAAGTTGTGAGGCGCGTTTTCGGCATCCCCTCAGCGCGCTTGCCGCGCAATCCTTGTTCAACTGGATTTCCGGGAGTGGAATTTTTCTGCGGCCGCTCTAAGTAGTCAAATCCGGCAGGAGGAAACGATGAGCGGCTTTGCAGAATACGACCGCTACGACGCGGTCGGTCTGGCGGAACTTGTGCGCAAACGGGAGGTTAGCGCGGCCGAGCTTCTGGCCGAAGCGCGCGCTCGTTGCGATCGCGTGAACCCCGAACTCAACGCCGTTGTGTATCGATTGGATGCAGAGGCGGAGCGAGCGGCAAGCGCGGTAGACAAGGATCGGCCTTTCGCCGGCGTCCCCTTTCTGGTCAAAGACCTCGGACCGGCGCTCGCGGGCGCGCCGCTCACATGCGGCAGCAGGCTTTTCCAAAACTACGTGCCTGAAGAAGACGGGGAAATCATAAAGCGCTTCAGGGCTGCGGGCCTCGTCGCTTTCGGCAAGACCAATGTTCCCGAGATGGGGCTCGTGCCCTTTACGGAACCCGAACTCTTCGGCCCATGCCGCAACCCGTGGAACCTCGATCGGACGCCGGGCGGCTCCAGCGGCGGGGCGGCTTCGGCTGTCGCAGCCGGCATCGTGCCCATGGCGCACGCCTCGGATGGTGGCGGCTCGATCCGCATTCCGGCGAGCTGCTGCGGCCTTGTCGGCTTGAAAACGTCGCGCGGGCTGAATCCGAGGGATCCGCAAATCGAAACCATCATTTCGGATTTCGTCGTGGATCACGTCGTGAGCCGCAGCGTCCGCGACTCCGCCGCCGCGCTCGACGCCGTCTGCACCCGTGCGAACGCGGGCTTTCTGTCCGGGCTCGACGCCGCCCCGCAGCCTTCGAAGGTCGCGGTTGTCCGAAGCGCCATGTTCGGCCCGTCGGTGGCGCCGGAGGTGCGGGTGGCGCTGGAAAACGCGGTCAGGCTGATGGAGTTGCTTGGCCATCATATCGAGGACGCTGAGCCCCAGGTCGATTACGCCGATTTCGGCATGGCTTTCCTTCTCTATTGGGCCATCAGTGCGAAACAGGCGCTTGACGGCGCCGCAGATCTCCTGGGGCATTCGGCATCGCGCCAAGATTTGGAACTTGCCACATGGACGCTTGCCAGCGTCGGCGGCCTTGTGCCGGAAGCTGAGAAGGCCAGTGCGAAGGCCGTCATTGAACGAGCCACCAGGGCGTTTCTCGAGTTTTCGGAAAATTACGACGTCATCATGAGCCCTGTCTTGGGCTCGCTTCCGCTGCGCATCGGCCAGAACAGTATCAGGGCCAGCGAAAAAATTGCCATGAGAGTTGTTGATGGCCTCCAATCGCCCTGGCTCATGAAGGCCGTCATGAAGGCGATCGCCGCGAAAAGCTTTGCCTTCGCGCCATTCACGGCCCAATTCAACATGACAGGCCAGCCCGCCATTTCGGTTCCGCTGTCCTGGTCGCCGGATGGGCTTCCGATCGGCATTCAATTTGCCGGAAAAATGGGAGCCGATGGGCTTTTGCTTCGGCTGGCGCGTCAGCTTGAGCTTGCGCAACCCTGGGCGCGCCGCCGTCCGCTCCTTTGGTCAGGCGAAAACGTCAGGGAAGCTGCTTGATCGCTGCGGCTTAAGCGCTAAAAGGAAGAAAAAGGATTGGCCGATGGAAAAATTCACTTCGCTTACGAGCGTCGCCGCGCCGCTGCCCATGATCAACGTCGACACCGACATGATCATCCCGAAGCAGTTCCTGAAGACCATCAAGCGCACGGGTCTTGGAAAGTCGCTGTTTTACGAAATGCGCTACGACGATGGGGGCAAGGAGAACCCTGATTTCGTGTTGAACAAGCCGGCATACCGAAATGCCAAAGTCCTGGTGGCAGGCGACAATTTTGGCTGCGGGTCAAGCCGTGAGCACGCGCCCTGGGCGCTTCTCGATTTTGGCATCCGCTGCGTGATCTCCACGTCCTTTGCCGACATCTTTTATAACAACTGCTTCAAGAACGGCATTCTGCCCGTCGCGGTGTCACCGGAAGATCTTGCAAAGCTGATGGATGATGCCGAACGCGGAGCGAACGCAACGCTCACCGTCGATCTTGAGAGGCAGGAAATTCGCGGACCAGATGGCGGGGTCGTGCGCTTCGAGATCGATCCCTTCCGCAAAAAATGCCTTATGGAGGGGCTGGACGACATCGGGCTCACGATGCAAAAGGCGGATAAGATTCAAGCCTTTGAGGAAGTGGCTTCTCTCTCCCGGCCTTGGGCCTGATGCCAGGCCCAAGACGGATGATGCTGCGACATTAGTGCGCCGGGAAAAGTGCGAGGCGGTTTTCCGATAAAGATGCAGGGCAAAATAAAAACCTGGAGCCCGCTTTTGATTTCATCAAAAGCGGATGGGCTCTAGCCAAAAAAACGCCATTTGCGCTTCCGTTGGCTATCTGTCACGGCGCTGCTCTCGTCTTCCTCTTCGCCGGTGTTGAGGCACGGCTGGGGAGTCGGCAACTCTCGGGGTGGTTTGTTCATGAGCACGCCCAAAGGCCGTGTGACGACGAGATGCTCCGCTTCTTGCGCCCCAACAAGGCGCTCCGCTTCCTTCTTTCCTTTTGCAAGATCGGGTGGGCGCCGCATTGTGTCATGCGCATCGGTTGCTAGGATTTGGACAATCCCTTCCTCCAGCATGCGCTCAGCCCAATAGCGAGGGCGCCTGCCGAATCTTCCAATCAGCGATCCGGATGTGAGTTGCATCCAGACGCCCTTCGCGGCAAGCGTTTTCATCACATCGTATTTGCTCTCGATCCACGACAGCCTTTCGGGATGAGTTAAGATCGGAATGTAGCCGCCGAGAAGGATACTGAAAAAAAGGTCTTCGAGCCTCGCTGGCGCGATGTGGTGAGGAGGTTCGACCAAGACGTAGCAAGAGTTTGCCAGTGGGAGCAGCCGACCCTCCTTCAGACCTGCGACGAAGTCCGGGATGATGTGATTGTCGGCCCCTGATACAAGCCGCAGTGGAATCGCGCCGTCATCGAGCCGTTGCTGAAGCTCCGCGACGGCAGCCTTTATCTGCGGACCTGTGTTGTGATAGAGGCCGGGCAAAATATGCGGCGTGCAGGCTACGCATTGAACTCCCTGGTCCACGAAGATCCGGGCCATCGCCAAGCTGGTTTCGTAATCTGGAGCTCCATCGTCAATGCCGGGGAGCAGGTGGCTGTGCAGATCATACATGGTGCGGCCAGTCCCAAACGCACATCATCATAGATACCCCTTATCAAGCCAATTCCTTAACACAAACCGAGTTCGCAACCCTATCACAAGAGCCACCTGTAGTTGTGGCAAATGCACCACAATCACAACCTAATGATGTAATTGCCCAGGATGCATCCTTGTTCGACTCACTCGCCTTGGTTAAGTCCATTCACGGAATAGTTGAACAATGGGGGGTATGCAATGCAAGGTTTTAGAAATGCGGCACGCGTATGTGTGTCAGCGGCAGTTATAGCGGCAATGTTCGCATCGAGCGCGGAAGCCGTGATGCTTGCAAATGTTGAAGGTACAGTTTCAGTGAATTGTGGCGATGGTTTCCAACCAGCCTCGGCTGGAACGGCACTCGCGTCCGGCGATCGGGTCCGCGTGGGTTCCGGCGGTTCCGTCAACATCGTTTATGGGAACGGTTGCTCCACACGGGTTGGACCGTCTCAGGTTGCGGTTGTGCTGGCCACGCCTCCGTCATGCCAGGGAGCTCGCTTGAAGGACGGCGGCCTTGTGGTGGGAGCCGGAGTGGGCATCGGAGACGGCCTGAAAGACGGGCCTGCTGCTCCGGGTATCAGCACCGAAACGCTTATTGCTGGCGGACTCGTAGTTGGGGCCGGAGTTGGGATTGCCGTTGCCTTGTCGAACGACAACAGCAGCAATCAGGTCAGCCCGTAACCTTCAATCTGGGACGGTCGTGCGTGTTCCTTTGCTCGCGCCTCCGTCCCGGATAACATTCATTGACCCGACACTGAGATCCGCCGCCTAAGACATTGTTATATCCCTGATACTTTGACTTACTCATTACATGATATCACCAAACGAATAGCCTGATAAACACTCTGGTTGTGTCCGATTCTTATTGCAACCTAATGCCTGTTGTCAACATACGGCGCCGCATCAGGGCAGGATTGTTAATATCCTGAGGATAGGTTGCGGAAAAACGGCAGCAGCGCTGTTTAAAACGCCGGTAAACATCACGATAAAACAATGGTTTATACCTCGTCGAGTAATTCCAGGCAGTGTTCGCTGATCTGACCAACGGATTATCATCCCGGGAGCTGCTCGCTCCACGTTCGTCCTCCCGGAAAGGCGAAGCCTTATAGGGGATCGCAACAAATAGAAGCGATACCGGCTCGCACTTCGCTTGGGCACACATGACGGCGGCGGCCATGCGTTGGCGCGTCCGGTGGGATTTGTTTAATGTCTTGACGTTCCGGCCGGGGCCTCGCAAGACAGGCATGCTCGCACACTAACCCATCCTGGATTCATGCTCCTCGACATCCGCCAACGGCTCGAATACGGCCTTGTGCTGGCAATCAGCCTGCTCATCCGGGCCATGCCGCTCAAGATGGCGACAGCCTTTTCGGCCAGCGCATGGCGCTTCATAGCGCCGAAAACCCGCCGTCACCGGCGTGCGCTCAAGAATCTCCAGAAGGCGATGCCCGAGAAATCCTCCGCGGAACGCGAGGCCATTGCGCTCGGCATGTGGGACAATCTCGGGCGTGTCATGGCGGAGATCTTCCAGCTTGATCGCCTCCTCAAGGACCCTTCGCGTTTCGAGTTTGAAAATCCGGCCTTGATCTCTCGATATCGGGACAAGACAGGCCCTCTCGTCAGTGCCGCGCTTCATACGGGCAACTGGGAGGTTGCCATTCTTCCCTTGCACGCAATCAATGCGCGGCCCGCCGGCGTCTACAGGATCGTGGAAAACCCCTACGTCGATCGCTGGCTCCGAAACAAGCGCTCCGCGCTTTACCCGAGCGGCCTCTTCGCGACCAAAAGCGATGAGGGCCTGGCGACGGTGATGCGTATCAGCGCTCATTTGCGCGCTGGCGGAGCGCTTGGCATGCTGGCCGACCTCGTGGATTGGAAGGGCATCCAGGTCCCGTTTTTCGGCCACATGATGTGGGCGACGGCCGCACCCGCGTGGCTTGCACGCCGCGCCGGGACGCGTCTTTGCGTCGGCCGCTGCCTCCGCATCGGCAAAGAATTGCGATTTAAAATCGTCTTCAAGGAGCTCAAAGTGCCGCGCACGGACAAGCCGGACGAGGACATCCGGGCGATGACGGCTGCCATCCAAAAGGAATTCGAGGCCTGGATTCGCGAGCACCCGGAGCAATGGATGTGGTCGAATAAGCGCTGGCCAGACCATGAGCTGCCGGGCGGGACGCAAGACTGATCGTGCAAGCGCGGAACACTTTCGTTGCAGCGAAATCTGCGACCGATGTGGCCCAGGTTCGGCAGCGGAAGTTCCTGAAATCTGCATCGCCATCCCCCATGGACCAGACAATGGTCCAAAATAATGTTGGCTTTGGACCAAAATCGAGTGCGGCTGCAACGAAAACCAACTGTCATTCTGGCTTCACGAGATCTTAGGGAAATGCGCTTTTATGAGAGGTTAACCGCGATAAGTTCTTGTTTTGCAAGGGATAAATTGAAGGAGGGGTGACGGCGCGAAGCGCGCGCCGTAGCTGCGACAGGCGCGGATATGGTTAACAGGCGCGACGGAAACATATTTAACGGACTTTTGCTCGTCCCAGTAAAGGGAATAATTCCCGCATTAAATTCCATTTAATGGCCTCGATTGAAGAAAAAAGTTGTTCATTTTCAGTGTCTTATCCGCGTCCGGTCAAAGGCGCGCGGCTCCTCGTCTTGCGCCGAATTAACCAATTGTTAGGACGATTTGGACCAGAAATAATTCCGGCGCGTGAAAATTAACCAGCTTCGGATTAACACATCGGCGCGGCAACGAGCGGTTTAGACATTGTGTGCGTTCTGCGTAACCTGGATAAGCGGCTGTGACCCATAATCATGAGCGACAGGAAGGCTCATATACAATCCTCGGCGGAGTATGTCCTTCCCAGCGGTAACAAGGCGCTGGCGGCCTAGGCCGCCATCACCGCCTGCGATGGCGTGAGAAAAAGTCAGCGGCGAGAAGGGCGAGGAATACGGTCAAGGACCAACCTGCCCAAATGGCGAGTTCCGCGACTGAAGATTGATTTTCCGGGCGGAAATAATGCAGCAAGGGAATATCAGGGAGCAGCCCTTTCACGACCTGCCCAAACATTCCAATACCTAAGAAAAACGTTAGGAGAGCGCCAATCCACCTCATATAAAAGTATTCTGGGTTACGAAGCTGGATGACGTAAAATGCGCCGCCTCCGACGGCAAGTGACCAAAAGAAGCGGCCGAAACTAAAAGTTTCCTGACCGAAAACGTTCCAGATCCAGAAGCCACCTCCGAACAGAAGCGCAAAGAAAAAAGATAGATAGGTCCATGTGCGGTCCGGCTTTTTCGGACTGGGAGCAATCGTTGGAGCGGGCGCGGGCAAAGGCTTAGGCCTCTCGGGGCCACGCACGCCATCGAGCAATTCGCGAACGGTATATTTCCGTGCAGCGCCTCTTGGCCTGTATTCGTAATCCGGCCCTTCGTCTGTCTCCAGCTCAAGAAGGTACTTGTAGCTCTCCTCGATGCCGGGATTGTCAGGGAGCGGGACGAAGGGCTGCGGGTTGATCCTGGGATTGATGTCGTGCACCTCCTGCAACGCGTTTCGCGCGAAGCCGAGAGCGGCGCGGCGCGCGTTTTCCGGGCCGGAAACTTTCAGCGCAACCTTCTTCTTTTCCTGATCGGCTTCGACGTGAACAATGCAGTTGTCGACGCTCAGCATGACGCCGCTGCGCCATCGCGCCGGTGGCGTCCTGGAATGCGCGTGCGTTTTCACGATGAAGCGGGGCATGAGGCTGCGCGGCAGCAGATCGTAATGATAGGAAAAGCGGAGGCAGGTATCTTCTGAAAGCAGCCCGCTCAAATCGTGCCCCTCGACCGGCAAAGCCTCCGGGACAAGAAAGCGGGCCTTTCCGCCGGTTTCGATGGGGAAGCACAGCTCGATCTCCTTGTCCTGCATCATGCTGAGGATGAAATCGAAGAACTTCGGCGGATATTTATCGGCGGGAAGCCAGTCCTTGAGCTGATCGCGGCTGAACTCGCCGTGCTGCCTGATCAACTCGCCTTGCTCAAAAATGGTATAGATGCCTTTGGTGAGCCAGTTCGGATCGAGGATATGGATGCTTGGAAGCATCGCATGGTCCTTGAGGCCATGGGCGACCACTGTCCCAAGCTCATGCAGGGCGCGCAACAAGGCGCGCTGCTCGTGGTCGCTCCTGACCGGATCGCCCGGCGTTTCCCCTGGCTCAGGCTCCCGCTCGCATAGCCTGACAAAATCGAGGAGTTCCAGAACGCCGCGCTGCTCCGCGTCATGCGCGATGGCCTCTTTCACGCGGAGCCAGCCACCGGGGACCCGATCGCGGATCGCCTTCAGCTGGGGCGCTTTCTCGAGCGTTTTGACGATTGTCTTCCGCAGCTTCTCGATGCTGGCCTTTGCCCAGGCATCGGGATCGCAGGAGGCTCTCAAGAACGCGGCGATTTGCGGATAGTCCCGCTTCAGCTTCTCCTCGGGAAGGGCAAGCTCTGTCTTCCCCTTGTCCGATTTGTTTATGACGACGATGATCGGCGCATCTTTGCCGCGGTTCTGGATAATCTTCAGCCACTCATAGATCGACTCGTCGTCCAGCCGCCGGTCTTCCAGAACCAGCAGATAGAGACTGCGCTCCGTCAGAAAGTATTGGTGCGTGCCGCGCGCGATCTCTTGGCCCGCGAAATCCCAGACATTGAGCTTGATCCCGCCCTCCTGCGGCGTCCAGGCGCGCTTCTCGATCCCGCTCGTCCGTAGCTCGCCCTCATCGCGCGGCTTGCCGTCGGTGAGATACCGCACCAGCGACGTTTTGCCGACAGCCTCGTTGCCCACCACAAGAAGCTTCGCCTCGTTGAGCGGAACGAGATTGCGCTTCTCCTCGGATCGCCTAAAGCTTTCATAAGCGGCGAGCAGCGCGTCCGCATCTCGGCTTTCAAGGACTTCCTTCAGAAGCCCGATCTCACCGTTCTCCCGGAGGTTCAAGAACTCGCAATCGGCGGTTCGAGCCCAGAGCCAGGAGCGCATCGAGGAGAGCCTTCGCGCCCTCGGCGCCGATGCCGTTGTACCCAAGGTTCAGCGAGGTCAGCTGGGGCAGATGCGCCGCGATGGCCTTCGCGCCCTCGGCCCCGATGCGGTTGCTCCGAAGGTCGAGCGAGGTCAGCTGGGGCAGATGCGCCGCGATGGCCTTCGCGCCCTCGTCCCCGATGCCGTTGTTCCCAAGGTTCAGCGAGGTCAGCTGGGGCAGATGCGCCGCGATGGCCTTCGCGCCCTCGGCCCCGATGCCGTTGTCTCCAAGGTTCAGCGAGGTCAGCTGGGGCAGATGCGCCGCGATGGCCTTCGCGCCCTCGTCCCCGATGCCGTTGTCCCCAAGGTTCAGCGAGGTCAGCTGGGGCAGATGCGCCGTGATGGCCTTCGCGCCCTCGGCCCCGATGCGGTTGCCCCAAAGGTTCAGCGAGGTCAGCTGGGGCAGATGCGCCGCGATGGCCGCCAATAGCTCATGCGACAGTTCCCGAAGGCCGAGTTGACTCAGATCCAGCGAAGTGGCGTTTGCAGCTTTGCACGCCGCAACGCGCCGGTTTGCTTCCTCCGGGACGGAAAGCGGCGCTTGCCGAAGATCGAAATTTCCCACGGAATGCTCCACAATTCGCCAACACAGCTGAGGCTATGAATGAAATAGCGCGACGAATTGCTTAGGTGTAGACATATTCGCCGTCAATTCGCCGGTTTATTTGCGATCAGCCGCTTTACCCCCAGCATGAGAAAGTTCGGTCGAGAACCCGAATTTCGGCAACCGGCCTGTTTGGTGGGTTCATACCAAATCGCCTCGAAGTGTTGGGGAAGAGGGGAAACCTTGTTTAGAGTGCGCCCGGAAAAGTGCGAAGCGGTTTTCCGATAAGCCCGCTTTTGAGTCCATCAAAAACGGATAGGCTCTAAGTTTCAGCCCCGGCGCGATCTGGAGGGCTGGGCAACCTTGACACTTGCGATGGTGGAAGGCCGCTATAAGGGATCACCGGCCATTAGCGTTGACAGCCGGCCGGTCAGCCTTGCCCGCTCGCCCTTTCCCCGGTATGTGACAAGCGAAAGCGGCGCTTGATCAGATGTGCGCGCGTCGCGGGGAGACAGATGGTCGCGTTCAACAACGAGATTTCGTCCGCCGAGAAGATCGGCCTGCATTTGTCCGAGATCGGGCGCCTGCAGAACAATGCCGGTTCCCTCCTCCAATTCACGGCGATCCTCTTTGCCGTCTGTGTCTACTTCTATAACGATATGATCTTTCCTGCGACCGACCACCGGACGATGTATGCATCCTTGCTCGCGGTGACAGCCGTCTTCATTCTTGCGGCATGCTTCCTATATCTGCGATGCTTGACGCTTTCCGTCGGCTGGGGCGCGAAGGTCAAGCATCCCAAAACGAAGTTTCACCTGCTCTCGTCGCTGTCCGAGGAAGAGATTGAAGAGACGCTCTATCGCATCGTGCGCTCTTTCAGGCGCGGCACCTGGTGCTTCTTCCTAAGTTTCTTCAGCACATTTGTCTTGCTCGGCATGGTCGCTTTCGGTGAGCTGAACATGCTTCCTCAATAGCGGCGCCGATGCCAACCCCCTTGTCTTCGCTGCGCCCTCTTAACCTCTAGCCCTTGTCCGGTATCTCGGTTATTTAACAAACAAGAACCCATGGAAACGCTGCATGTCAGTCCGCCGTCTTGACCCCAACCAGCCGAGCGACTTCGAGTTCACGCCTGAAAACCTCGCGTGGGCGATGGAGCAAATCAAAAAATACCCGGAAGGGCGTCAGCAGGCTGCGGTCATACCGATCCTGTGGAGGGCGCAGGAGCAGCACGATCGCTGGCTGCCCGAGCCTGCAATCCGCTATGTCGCCGATCTTCTCGAGATGCCCTACATCCGCGTCTACGAGATCGCGACGTTCTACACCATGTTCAATCTGGCGCCCGTCGGCCGATACCATGTGCAACTCTGCGGGACGACGCCCTGCATGCTGCGCGGCGCGGATGAGATAAAAGCCGTTTGCGAGCGCGAGATCGGCCCGCAGGGGCACGTCACCCCCGAGGGCGTCTTCTCGTGGATGGAGGTCGAGTGCCTTGGCGCATGCGTGAACGCACCCATGGCCCAGATCAACGACGACTATTACGAGGATCTCACGCCCGAAAACTTCAAAGCGCTGCTCGACGGGTTGAGGAAAGGGCGCGAGATGAAGCCTGGGCCGCAGATTTCCCGGCAGTTCTCCGCTCCCGTCAGCGGTCCGACGACACTTACGACGATCGCACCGATCGAGGCGCCGAATGCGGCTGGAACGCGCCAGGGCAAGACGAAGGACGAGGATTGATCCATGCTGTCCGATAAAGATCGCATCTTCAAAAACCTGTACGGGCAGCACGATTGGCGCTTGCGCGGAGCACGCGAGCGAGGTGCTTGGAATAGCACCAAGGGCCTTATCGAGAGAGGCCCGGACTGGATCGTCGATGAGGTGAAGGCAAGTGGCCTGCGCGGGCGCGGCGGCGCCGGGTTCTCGACGGGCCTGAAATGGTCCTTCATGCCGAAAAAGTCTGACGGCCGCCCGAATTACCTCGTCGTCAACGCTGATGAATCCGAGCCCGGCACCTGCAAGGACCGGGAGATCCTCCGGCACGACCCCCACCTGCTCGTCGAAGGCTGTTTGCTCGCTTCTTTCGCGATGCGGGCCAACATCTGCTACGTCTATATCCGCGGCGAATTCATCCGCGAGCGGCAGCGCTTGCAGGCCGCTGTCGATGAGGCCTACGCCGCGCGCCTGATCGGCAAGAACAACGTCCACGGCTGGGATTTTGATATCTACATCCACCACGGCGCGGGCGCGTACATCTGCGGAGAGGAAACGGCGCTTCTCGAAAGCCTGGAAGGAAAAAAAGGACAGCCTCGGCTGAAGCCGCCATTTCCGGCCAATGCCGGCCTGTGGGGTGCGCCAACGACCGTCAACAATGTTGAATCCATTGCCGTCGTACCTGACATCCTAAGGCGCGGCGGTGAATGGTTCGCGAAGCTGGGCAAGCCTAACAATACGGGCACGAAGCTCTTTTGCATTTCCGGGCATGTGAATGAGCCCTGTAATGTGGAAGAGGAGATGGGCATTACGCTGCGCGAGCTGATCGACACGCATGCGGGCGGTGTGCGTGGCGGATGGGATAACCTTTTGGCGGTCATCCCCGGCGGGTCTTCGGTGCCGTGCGTCCCCGCGCATATGTGTAACGATCTAGGCATGGACTTCGACAGCCTGAAAGCCGTCGGTTCAGGGCTAGGGACCGCCGCCGTCATCGTCATGGACAAGTCGACCGACATCGTGAAGGCCATCTCGCGGATATCGTACTTCTACAAGCACGAGAGCTGCGGGCAATGCACGCCCTGCCGTGAAGGCACCGGCTGGATGTGGCGGGTGTTGGAGCGCATGACGGAGGGCCGGGCGGAGATTGCCGAAATCGACATGCTGTTCGACGTCTCGAAGCAGATCGAAGGCCATACGATTTGCGCGCTTGGCGATGCCGCGGCTTGGCCCGTTCAGGGGCTGATCCGGCATTTCCGCCATGAGATCGAGGCGCGCATCGACGCCCATCACAGCCGCGAAGCCGCTCGATCCGCTGCGGAGTAGAGCGCGCCGCAGAGGCTGAGAAAGGGGTGCAGTGCCGCTTAATGGCACGGCTGCGTTTTCAGCCAAGGCGAACCGGTGGGAAGTCTCTTAGCCTGCCGAGGACCAGAGCGCATTTGCTCGGCGTTTGGGAATCCGCTCGACCAGTTTTCCCGCTTTTTGATGGAATTAAAAGCGGGCTTTAAGTTTTTGTTTGCCGTGTGTCTTATCGGGAATCCGCTTCGCACTTTTCCGGACGCGCTCTAGGAAAGCAGTTCCGCCCGAAGGGTACCGGGCGGGAGACCGCTGCTTTCGGCGCATCCAACACCAACGTGACATCGCCGCGCCTGAACTCGGCAATACAGCGCTGGGGTTCCTCCTGTTGCAACGCAAACACGGGCGTCATCGCGGAGAGTTGACCGTGCGGCGGATGGGCCGGCCCGAGAGAAAAGAGGGCGGCCTAAGCCGCCTCCCGTTTCCGGATCAAGCCGCGATTGATGAGCGTCTCCGCGATCTGGACTGTATTGAGCGCAGCCCCCTTGCGCAGATTATCCGAGACCACCCAAAGGTTCAGGCCGTTCTCGACAGTCGGATCTTCACGGATGCGGCTTACATAAGTGGCAAAATCGCCCACGCACTCGACCGGCGTGATGTAGCCGCCATCCTCGGGCTTATCGATCACAAGAAGCCCCGGCGCCTCGCGCAGGATTTCCCGCGCCTCTTTCGCCGAAATCGGCTTCTCGAACTCGATATTCACCGCCTCGGAGTGGCCGACGAAGACCGGCACGCGCACGCATGTTGCCGTGAGCTTGATCTTGGGGTCGAGGATCTTCTTCGTTTCGGCCATCATCTTCCATTCTTCGCGTGTCGAGCCGTCCTCCATAAAGCTGTCGATGTGCGGAATCACGTTGAACGCGATCTGCTTCGTGAATTGCTCGGGCGTCGGCGTGTCGGTGACGAAAATGCCTTTGGTCTGGTTCCAAAGTTCGTCCATCGCATCCTTGCCTGCGCCGGAGACGGATTGGTAGGTTGCGACCACCACGCGCTTGATTGTCGCAGCGTCGTGCAGCGGCTTGAGCGCGACGACAAGCTGCGCCGTCGAACAATTCGGATTTGCGATGATGTTCTTTTTCCTGAAGCCGACGACGGCGTCGGCGTTCACCTCCGGCACAATCAGCGGTACATCCATATCCATGCGCCATGCACTCGAATTATCGATGACGACGCAGCCCATTTTGCCGATCTTCGGCGCCCACTCTTTCGACACGTCGCCGCCCGCCGACATCAGCGCGAAATCGCATTTCGAAAAGTCGAATGTCGCGAGGTCCTGACATTTCAATGTTTTGTCGCCAAACGAAACTTCCACGCCGGTCGAACGGCGTGACGCGATGGCGAAAACTTCATTCACCGGGAATTCGCGCTCGTCGAGGATGTTCAGCATTTCGCGGCCCACATTACCCGTGGCGCCGACTACAGCGACGTTATAGCTCATGACGGTGTCCTATTTCTGAGATCGCCGGAATGTAAGCGCGGCTGGAACGCCTGTCCACTGCAACACTCGTACTTCGGTGATTGCACAGTGTATGCAATTGGGAGTGCTTACACCCCCTCACGCCGTTTTGCCGTTGCGCGAGGCTCGTGGCATGTTAATAGGGGATGGGAAGAGATGTCTTAAGCCGCTGGAAATGACGGCGGGTATGTGTGCGAATAGGAATGGGAAGCTTCACAATAGAATGCTTCATCGAAGAAGCCAATAACGCCAAATCAACTCAGGAAGTAGCTCGGCTTTTCGGTGAAATCCTCAAAGACTATGGCTATGATCGGTTCTGTTACAGCCTCATAACAGATCATCCTTCGCTTGGCTTGAATGCAGGCCACGGCATCGTGGCAAATTATCCCGAAGATTGGATGGCGTATTACAAAGCCAACCTTTATGAAAAAAAGGATCCGGTTCCGCGGCACGGTTTTGAAACGCTGCGCCCATTCACGTGGGAGTCGATCCAACAGACCCGCGAGCTGAAAGCTGACGAAAAGCGGGTCATGAACGAAGCGAGAGAGGCTGGACTTTTGGACGGGGTCGCCATCCCAATCTGCGGCCACAATGGCGAGTTGGCAGGGGTTGGCATGGCGAGCAGCACCGGCGGAATTCGGCCCGATATTGGCGTTTTGAGAAAGCTGCGAACCCTCGCCATGGAGTTTCATCTCGCCTTTACGGATTTAGAGAAAAAGGACCGGGCCGTGGGAAACATTCATCTCACTAGCCGGGAAAAGGAAATTCTCTTATGGGTCGCCGAAGGGAAAAGTGATTCCATTATCGCTGACATTATTGGTGTTTCGCATGCGGCTATCCGTTTTCATCTAAATAATATTTTCAAGAAGCTTAATGCAAACGAGCGCACTCTGGCGACCGTTAAGGCTCTCAGGCTGGGTCTCATTCTCCCATCCTACGTCCGCTAGACGAGGTCGGAGACTGCGCTATCAGCCAGAGGGTTCCAAGCTCCGCTCACTAGGGCTGGGCGCATGATCGCCGATATCGAGATGCGCAAGGCGAACGACGCCTTGCCGGCGGAAGTTCCGGGCCGCCGACGTGAAGGCTCCATAGCGCGATCCATTAGCCATGAGCGTGCATTATCAGTATGAATCTGGAAACCGCAGGTGCATCAGTTTCGTCCTTGCGGCGGCGCGTCATGAAATCCGCGAGTTTGGAGTTCATTCGTGGGCTCAACCACCGGAGGTCTGGCCAGAATGAGAACGGTATGGGAAGGCGAGTCACTCTGAAACCGGCAGCAGCTTAAAGAAGACGCGGCCACTTTAATGGGAAAATAAGCAAGAAATCCTAGTGTCATCCTCAATGTTGAGGAGCGAGTTGGGAGCGTTAAAAACCATGATCGAGTTAGCCTTCATAAAGCCGTTCGACTACAATGATCCTGACACAGGCGACAAGATCGCGATTTCAGTCTCGGATTTTTACACGAAGCTATCGGTGAACGATCGCGAGTATTATTTCGTTCGTGAGAACGGCACATTCGACGGTGCTGCGACGGCGAAACACAAAGGCCCTATCTTGGTTTACGCGGCGGACTGAAAGGATCGATCTTTGCCGCTTCCCATTTTCGAGCGCTCTCTTCCGTCTTGGCCCGCCCAACGATGACGAGGCGGCCGTTTTCCCACCGTTGTCTGTGCTCCAGCTCGCGGCGTCCCGGATCTCTCGTGACGCCGCTTTGGACGGTGGTGTTCCCAACCTTGAAGTCGTACGTGTAATAGACCCGCTTTTTCATCCATTGACCTCAGCGTCGAATCAGGCGGTCGGATCATGATGTGATTCGCGCTGAGTTGGTCAATGAACAATCGGCAATTCCTATTCCCGGCCGATAAATCAGAGGCCGGCGCAAAGGACGAGATTTGTTGAGATTTTCTCTGCGGGTAGCGTCGTCAGGCACGATCAACTCAGCACCTTGAAAGTATTTCGATGAATAACCGTGAGGCATCGCCTCGCTCGTCCAAGACAGTCGGCTGGCCCTATCAAGGTTGTTAGCTGATAATCGGAGCCCCCAGCAGGTTTAATACCTCGGTAAATGTTTGTATCGAGGTGGAAAATGATCGACTGCGTCTCCATCAGCACAAACCATTTGTTCGCTGGCAACCCAATATACGAGCAGCACAGGCTCAGGCATGAATGCATCGTGCAGAGGCAATCATGGAATGTTCCGACTATCCGGAACATGGAATACGATCAATACGACAATCCGGCAGCCTGCTACCTCGTTTGGCGGGATAAAGCTGGAAAGGCCGGCGGTTCGTCGCGACTGTATCCGACCGATCGGCCGTATATGCTGCAGGAGATTTTCCCTCAGCTCGTAAACAAGATTTCGATGCCCAAGAGCTACCGGATTTGGGAGGGCAGCCGCTTCTGCGTCGATGCGAGCCTGGCGCCGGAGATGCGCAAGCGGATCATCCAGGAAATCATCGT
The DNA here is from genome assembly GCA_963839435.1 of uncultured Alphaproteobacteria bacterium. Classification (GTDB taxonomy): domain Bacteria; phylum Pseudomonadota; class Alphaproteobacteria; order Rhizobiales; family Rhodomicrobiaceae; genus Rhodomicrobium. Next base: position 24,541 of record CAWIVD010000011.1, on the reverse strand, counting down.
CGGCTACCTGGAATTTGGGCTTGATCAGGGTGCGTCGAATTTCGTCGGCGTCATGTACCCGGCTTATTGGCGGAACATCTTCATCAGCAATGGCTGGGATGTCGAATTCCTCGGGCAACCCCACAAGAGCGAAGAAGGCCACAAGATCGTCGCGGGATCGGTCGCGGTATCAAGGGCAGCACTCGAAAAAGTTAGGGATAGAACCGGCATTCGCGAAACCGTCTTGAACTATGGCGACGAAATGGAGTACCTGCGTGCTGCCTAACAGTGGAAAATACAATCCAGAGATCGCTCAAACTGATCATGAGACGCAGGTTCGGGGCATACTGATGGCATTACGCTACCTGTCCCGGGAAGCTGAAGGCGCGGGTCTCAAAGAACTCGCGAAAACGCTGGAAGAGGCGGAATTGAAATGCGATCGAGGTACCGATAATTCCCGGGACCTTTCCTAGCTAGCTCTCTATCAACACAAAAAGAATCGAGATCGGCACAATGCCATTACGTGAATCCTGCCTGACATCGCAAAATAAGACCGATGATTGCTGCCCCGGCGAACCGCGTGTGCCTGGAGACCAACTCGCGGATGCTTTGCAATCGCAAGTCATCAACGCGTTCGAGGCTGCGATTTATCAGGGCATGCGCCCCATGGATGCGCTGGCCGTCATTCTGTCCTGGATGTCATCAGAAATGATGCGCATCCAGGCGGACCAGGCAAACCAGTCGAAGTGGTAGCGGCTGGCGGCCGGCAGCCTTCTTATTCCGTGGCGATCGTCGGTTCCTGGCCCATCTCGGAGCGGCGCCGGTAAAGCCCGGCAAAGTCGATCGGGTCGAGGAGCAGCGGAGGAAACCCGCCCTCGCGCGAAAGGTCGGCAACGAGTCGCCGCACGAACGGGAAAAGAAGCGCCGGGCACTCGATGAAGAGAACCGGCTGGATCGCTTCCTGGGGAAGATTCCGCAGAACGAACGCGCCTGCGTATATCAGTTCGATATTATAGAGAACGCCCTCGTCGCTCTTGGCCTCTCCTTCGAGCGAAAGGGCGACCTCATAGGCATCCTGCTGCAGATTGCGGACCTGGACATTGAAGTTGATTTGCAGGTTGGGGTTCTTGCCCGGCCCGCGGAAGAAACGCGTAGCATCCGGGCACTCGAAGGAAAGGTCCTTGATATATTGTCCCACGACATTGACCTGAGGAGCCTGGGAATTTTCCGGCCCCGGGTTGGGGGTGTTGCCGCCGTTTGATCCGTTGTTTCCAGACATCGTTTCAATCTCCGCCATCTCTGTAGTGGGCTTTCGCGTGCACAGGTGCAGATATACCGCAGGCGGCGCGCTCTCGGATCGGAGCTAGCATGGCGCTCCGTGAACTGCAATGCCTTCGAACCCCTTATTCAGCGCCTTCCGAAGGAATGAGGTCCGTCGCAGCTCCCAGCTTATTTCGGCTGCACGAAGGGGTTTCCGCCCGGTGTGCCGGGTGGAGGTATCACAGGCGTACTGTTCGGGTGAGGGTTCGGGGCGGGGACGGCGATGTCCGGATCCACCCCGGCAGGAGGATGGATGACCCCGCTATTGCGATCGAGGCGTTCGCTCAGAGTTTCACCCGGGCGCTTATCCTGGGTAGTCGCCTGCGGATCTTGAGGCGCGCTTTTGGGCACCTCCTGCGATACGCCTGCGTGAAGCGCGGCTGGCACAATCCCTGTGAGTGGCAAGGCAACGATCGAGGCCGTCAGCAACCTCAGGCGAAGACGTGCATGCCCGGCGGATGACATCTCATCCATTACGTTCTCCTTGACTGGTCCCACTTTGGAAACCGGTCACGAACGTTTCCGGTTCCTCAAGGAGAGCCAAACGCGATCACTCAGCTGGCGCCGAGGCAAGCTGCGTTCGGCCGCGGGATAGGACCCACGTTGCAAGGGCGCAGGTGAAGATGACGGCGGCGATGGCGGCGGCCACCAAAAGCACCTCGCCAAAGCCGCCACCGCGATGAAGAGCGCCGATGATGGGCACGGCGAGGCCGCCGACCGTAAATCCGAAGAAGAAGCGCACCGAATAGATACGATTGCGGAATTCGTCAGGGACATAACGCCCGATCATGGCGTCGTTGACCACCACCTGCCCGTAAATCGCGGCCGTCACCAGCGTAAGCCCCATCGCCATCGGCAAGCCGACGGTTGCCGCCGCGACAAGCAATCCGCTGAATTGAAGGAACGCAAGCCCCACGAAAATGATCGGCAATTCAAAGCGGTCGACGAGCCGCCCGACAACGATTTGCGTGAGCGCGCCGCAGAAAAATATGCTTGTGGTGAGCCAGCCGGTAACGGCAAGCGGAACTGGGAGGCCGAGTTGCTCGTCGATGACCTTCGGCATTGAAATGGTCACGATGTTGAAGGTCAACCCTCCGGCGAGAATGGCTATCATGAACAGCGTGAGCAACCAGATGACGCGCTTGCGGTCGATGTCCAAGGTGTGGCTTGCCGTTCCCTTCTTTCCCGTGGCCGCGTCGTCCTTGACGAGCAGGACGAATGCAATCCCGGTCGCAATCAGCACAGTGCCGGGGACAACGAAAGCTGCGCGCCAGCCGAAAGAGGCCGCGAGTGCCGCCGTTATCCCGGAGGCAAGCGCAGCGCCGATGTTGCCCCACACGCCGTTAACGCCAAGGGCGCGGCCAAGCTGCTTGGCATTCGCGACAATCATCGCGCTGCCGATCGGGTGATAGATCGCGCTGAAGACCCCGAGCAGGAAAAGCGCGCCGGCAAGCATCGGAAAAGTGGTCGATACGGCGACGAGAAGGCAGGCCGCCCCGTATCCGAAGAAGAATGCGGTCAGAAGCGCCCGCCGCCCGAAGCGGTCCGCAAGCCAGCCGATTGGCAACGCAAACAGCCCGAAAGCGACGAACGCCCCGGTGGACAGCCAGATCAGGTCGCCGTAATCCCGTTTGAGCTCTGCCGCGATCGCGATCACGGCAGTCGGGAAAATCAGCAATACGAAATGATCGAGCGCATGCGCCCAATTCACGAACAGGATCGTCCGGTTCGTCGCCCCGTCTTCCGGCTTCATGATGTGATGTTTCGTTTCCGTTGCCGCTCTCGGCCCTCACTTTAACCTTGTGTGAAGGGCATTCGAGCCGAAAACTGTCGCAGGGCATGATGCGCTTCGACACTGCTGCTCAAAAAAGTGTGAGTATGAGGCGCAACTCCGCGTAAACGGGCGAAGAAAAACTCTTGCATAGAACAAGCCACCATTCTTAAGTTTAATAGCGTAGTTTCGCCTTGATCGAAGGTAGCCGCTCAACAATGATGGCGCTGGACATGGCTGCCGAGGGGCTTTTTTCATGAGCGAGGATACCCTGACACGGTTGGCAGCGACCATAAGCGCGCGCCGATCCGCGACAGCTACTTCCTCCTACACGAAGTCGCTCCTGGATAAAGGCGCTCCTGCTTGTGCCAGGAAGTTTGGGGAGGAAGCCGTCGAAACGGTTATCGCCGCGGTCGTGGAGAGCGACGAAAAGCTCTGTGCAGAAGCGGCCGATCTCCTCTATCACCTTCTCGTTCTACTCGAGTCGCGAAACGTGCGGCTGGAAGCCGTGTTGAGTGAACTCGACCGTAGAACGGCGCAATCCGGTCATGCCGAGAAGGCCTCGCGGGGATAAGCGGAAACATGAGCTTGCAATTACAGGTGCTGGACTTTGAGCCGCGGCAGGCGCTCGAGCTGTCGCCGTACCGCACGTTCACGCGTCGGGAGTGGTCAGAGCTTCGAAATGGCGTGCAGCTTACGCTGAGCGACGAGGATTTGGCGAGGCTTTCCGGCCTCATCGAACGAATCTCACGCGAGGAAGTGACGGATATCTATCTGCCCATCTCGAAGCTCGTTAACTATTATGTGCGGGCAGCCCAGCTTCTGCATTCCGCCACGACAAAATTCTTCCATCAGGGCGAAGCGAAGGTCCCGTTCATCATCGGCATCGCAGGAAGCGTCGCTGTCGGCAAAAGCACGTCCGCCCGTGTTTTGCGTGAGCTTCTGGCACGCTGGCCCAATCATCCTCGCGTCGATCTCGTCCCGACGGACGGCTTCCTCTTGTCGAACGCAGAGCTGCTGCGGCGCGGCATCATGCACCGCAAGGGCTTCCCCGAGAGCTTCGATCAGGCGCGGCTTCTTCAGTTCGTCGCCGACGTGAAGGCTGGAAAGTCAAGTGTCGAGGCGCCGGTCTATTCGCATTTCTCCTACGACATCGTGCCCGGCGAAAAGATCATTGTTGACCGTCCCGATATTTTGATCATCGAAGGACTGAACGTGCTCCAACCCGCCAAGCTGCCGCGGCATGGCGATGCCGTTCCATTCGTTTCCGACTTTTTCGATTTCTCGATCTATATCGATGCCGAGCCGGCTGTCATCGAAAAGTGGTATGTGACGCGCTTCCTGCGCCTGTACCGCACGGCTTTCCGCGAGAAGGAAGCCTATTTCTACCGCTATTCGAAGTTGACCGAGGAGCAGGCCGTTGCTCAGGCGCTGAAGCTTTGGCGCACCATCAACCTCGTGAACCTGAAGAAAAACATCCTGCCCACGCGCAAGCGCGCCAATCTGATTTTGAGCAAAGGCGAGGCGCATCGCGTTGAAACGGTGGCTTTACGAAAGCTGTAGCCCCCAACCGTGCCCGACCAGATCTATTTGCCCAAGCTCAAAGCGCAAACCAGCCTCAACCGTTTTGGCGGCAAGCGGAGCGACGCGGCCTATATCGCGGCGCGGCAATCGGCGCCAGACACCAAAGTTCTGGCGCTGATCGATCTCAAAGTTCCGATCATCCCTTCCACGGACGGGAGGACGGCGCAAATCCGCTGGCAAAGCCTGCCAGAAGTGCAGGCGTTCGCCGAGCCTCCCGAGTTTGCTTTCCTGGGAGAAGACGCGAGCGGCGTGGCGGTTTTTGCCTGCAACATCCAGCCTTATCAAATTTTGCATGCTTCGACGGCGCTTGAGGCGTTGAAGCCGCTTGTGGACCTTCGCTCGCTCGCGCTGCAAGGGATCTTAAGCGACGGCGAGTTGATGATCGCGGCGCAGGCTCGCGCACTTCTTGGCTGGCACGCCCTCAATCGCTGCTGCGTGCGGTGCGGAAGCAGCGTTCGCGCGACCGAAGGCGGCTGGCGGCGCAGTTGCCCGGCCTGCGGTCTCGACGCCTATCCGCGGACCGATCCCGCCGTCATCATGTGCATTTCGCATAGGGACCGCTGCCTGCTAGGGCACGAGAACCGTTTTCCCGACAAGATGTATTCGACGCTGGCTGGCTTCGTTGAGGCGGGTGACGATATCGAGCACGCCGTGCGCCGCGAAATCAAGGAAGAAGCGGGCATTGACGTTGGCGAAGTCCGCTACGTGGCCAGCCAGCCCTGGCCGTTCCCGCATTCGCTGATGATCGGCTGCTGGGGCGAAGCGCTGACCGATGCAATCGAGTTGGACAAGACCGAGATCGCGGACGCCCGCTGGTTCAGCCGCGAGGAGGCAGCGGCGATGCTTGCCTTCGCGCATCCGGACGGGCTTTTCGTCCCGCCCGCCATATCGATGGCGCATACGCTGATCCGCGGCTTCGTCGACGATGTTCTCGGTTGCTAGGCCATTGTTCATTCAATCGCACGCCCACGTCCGAATGCTTGTTTTGCGGGCATGGTGGGCACCGCGGCGTCTGCCTTCATTTCTGGACCGTATCTCCGCTTGCGTATGCGTCCCGGATCCTGAGCCGGATCTTACGGAAATGCGTCTTGCAGAGAGGTTAATACCAAGCAAGATGTTGATTCTAATACAACAATTTCGGAGCGGGCGACATCCCTGGGGCGCATTCCGCGCTTGCTGCGGGGGCTGTCATGGTTAAAATGCGAAGCCAAAACATATTTAACGGACTTTTGCTCGTCCCAGTAAATGAGAAAATTCCGGCATTAAATTCTATTTAATGGCCAATTTATTAATTATAAAAATATAGCATTTTCAATGGGTTATGGTATCTTATCCGCTGCCGGTCAAAGGCATGCCGCTCCTCGCTTCGCAAAAAATAAACCATTAATAAAGTTGAATTGGACCAGAAATAAATCCTCGCGCACTCCTGTTAACGACATTTGTATTAATGCTTGGTGGCGGTGGCAAAGGATTTACCATTTCGCGAGCGCCGTCGCAGATGGCCCGGCCAGATTGGCGAAGCATGCCTGAAGCGTCCGCTTTCAATCGGACGCGGGCATCACCGTTATCGTCGCCCGTATGCGCCTCGGGTGTTTAGTTACAAAAACGGCACGGGCGGCATAAAATCGATTGAATGAAGTGCTATGCTGTCAGTTTGGCGCGGACGCGGGGTGCGTCGTCTTCGGTGGACTGGCGCTTGAGCGTTTCGCGGAAAGGGCTCGCGGAATAGGTGCCTAAAATGATCAGCTCCGCCGTGTGGAACTCCAGTTCCTCGAGCGCGAGCCGCAGCGGCCTGTCATCCGGGTGCCCTTCCACATCGGCGTAGAACATCGTCGCGTTGAAGCTGCCTTCGAGTTGGTACGACTCGAGTTTCGTCATGTTCACGCCGTTGGTGGCAAAGCCGCCCAGCGCCTTGTACAGAGCCGCTGGAACGTTCCGAACGCGAAAGATGAAAGTCGTCAGCACCGGGCCGTTGCCTGCAGGCGGCACCTCGGCTTCGTTGGCGAGCACAAGGAAGCGCGTGGTATTGTGCGCCGCCTCTTCGATGCCGCTTTTCAGAATGTGAAGGCCGTAAATCTCGGCGGCGAGCTTCGACGCAATGGCGGCTTTCGTCAGGTCGCCTTCCTCGGCCACCATACGCGCCGATCCTGCCGTATCGGCCTCGGGAACCGGCTTCAAACCAAGCTCCTGCAGCGCGCTCCGGCACTGACCAAGCGCCTGCGTATGGCTATGCACCGTCTTGAGCGTTGAGAAATCAGCGCCAGGTAGCGCCATCAGCTGATGATAGATGCGCTCGAAATGCTCGCCGACGACATGAACGCCGGAATTCGGTAGAAGGTAGTGAACATCGGCGACGCGGCCTGCAACCGAGTTTTCGACCGGGATAAGCGCACAGCGCACAGCGCCGCTGCGGACCGCCGAAATCGCATCCTCGAACGTGGCGCACGCGACCGGCTCCAGCCGCTTGTCGTAATTGATGCAAGCGATGTGGGAATTGGCGCCAGCCTCGCCCTGATAGGCGACGCTTGCGGGCGTTGTCTGCGATTTTCCATTCGATGCGGATGCCATTATATACCCTAAGCTCGCCGCTTTGGCGGCAAGGACAATTCAGCGCTCACCTTGCGAGTATTTCGCGCGCTTTTGCAAGATCGGGTTCGGTGTCTACACCCAAAGGCACCGTGTCGACCACTGAAATGTGGATGCGCATTCCGGCTTCAAGCGCGCGAAGCTGCTCCAAACGTTCGCGCTTTTCGAGCGGCGACGGCGGCAGCGCCACGAAGCGGGCGAGAGCTGCGCGGCGATAGGCGTAGACGCCAATATGGTGGTAATAGGGGCCTTCGCCATGGGGCGCTGCGGAGCGCGTGAAATAGAGCGCGTTCATCAAACCGCCCGGCAAGGGCGACGCGATGGCCTTCACCACATTCGGATCATCGATCTCGGCCGGGTCTGAAATGACGGCGGCAAGGGTGCCAATGTCAGCGCCTCTGTCCAGCGCCGCGCCGCATGATCGAAGCAGGCGCGGCTCGAGAGTTGGAAGATCGCCTTGGAGGTTGATCACGGCATCGAATTTCTCCTCCGGATCGATGCGGCAGAGAGCTTCGTGAATGCGGTCGGAGCCGCTGGCGTGGTCGCGCTCTGTTGTTATCGCCAGTCCGCCGTGCTCCCTGACAGCATCGGCGATCTCGGCTGAGTTTGCGGCTACGAATACGGGACCAACGTCCGCTTCGATCGCCCGCCGCCAGACGTGAACGATCATCGGCAAGCCCCCAATGCGAAGAAGCGGCTTACGCGGCAGGCGGGTCGATCCCAGCCGCGCGGGAATGATTACGATTGGGTTGAATATCGCATTCGAAGGGAACAATTTCGCCACCTGAAAGCTCTTAGGACTTGTCCACGGTTTCTCCGTTGTCGGTGTGCAGTCCCTAAAACTTTGAGTTCATCAAGGCGCTGGCTAAGCCGCGTCGCTATGACACAAGAACAACCATGAATTCCTTTTACTTCAACAAAGTCGCTGGTGCCGTGCTCGCAAGCCTCCTTGTGCTAGTGGGCGTGAACACAGCCATTCACCTTTTCTATCCGAAGGGCACGGCGAATTTGACGAAGGGCCACATTGTCGTCGCACCTGAAGCCGCTGCCCCCGCATCGACAACACCTGCTCCCGCAAAACCTGAAGAGAAGGAGCCACCCGTTGAAAGCATGCTCGCAAGCGCAAATGCCGAAGCCGGCCAGAACGCTGCGAAAGCCTGCGGCGCGTGCCACAACTTCGCAAAGGGAGCAGGGGCGAAAGTCGGCCCGGACCTTTACGCGGTCGTGGACCGAAACATGGGCAGCGAGCCGGGCTTCTCCTATTCAAGCGCATTGCAGCAGCGTAAAGCCGATAAATGGACTTTCCAGAATCTGTACGAATGGATCAAAAATCCGAAAGCCTTCATTCCCGGCAATAACATGGGATTTGCTGGTATAAAGAACCCCCAAGAGCGGGCCAACATTATCGCTTTCCTCGATAAGAAAAGCGATCATCCAGTCCCTCTTCCTCAAAAATAGCGCGCTCATCTCTTTGGATTGTCGCGTTGCCAAGCGGTTGTGCGAGGATTACGGCTGCGCCTGCTTTTTATTCATGGAACTTAATACTTGGCATAGCCAAGCTTCCTTTTTTCGCTTAAGCTCTTTCTTCTGCGGTCCCTCGTGGAAGCGCGGATCTCAAAAAAACATTGGCTGTTTAAACGGCCATAAAACAAAGCCGATGCAAAGCGTCGGCATGGGGAGGCAGGAATGAAGATTGCCTATTTTGTTGGGTCAGTGCTCGCTGGATTGTTGGTGCTTGTCGGGCTGGCTAACGGCATAGAAAAAATCTACCCAAGGGGCGATGCGAACTCAGACAGGGGTGGACAGATCCAAGTGACTGCTGTGCCCGTCGTCCGCGCTGTCGTCGCGCAACCCGAAAAGAAGCTTGTCGTAACGCCAGTCAGCCGTGAACTGGAAGCGCCGGACGCATCATTGAGCGTGCTTCTGGCAAGAGCGGACCCGGAAGCAGGGCAGGAGACGGCAAAGACATGCGGGATCTGCCATACCTGGACTAAAGGTGGCGGCGTCAGGGTTGGCCCGAACCTCTATGGCGTTGTCGGCCGTGATATCGCAAGAGACCCTGGCTTCAACTATTCGCCTGCACTTCAACAAAAAGGCGGCAGGTGGTCCTTCAATGAAATCTACGAATGGATTGGCGATCCGAGCGAATTGGTGCCGGGCAACAACATGGGCAAGATGGGTTTCGCCGGCCTGAAAGACCCGCAACAGCGCGCGAACGTCATCGCATTCCTTGCCAAGCAGAGTGACAGCCCGGTCGCCCTTCCAAGATCAAGGTGGTAACGTAGCCGTTAACGAGTACGCCCCGCGGAAAGTCATGACCCACTTGTTACGGACGCTGATAGGACTTCCAGCGGATAAGGCGTACTAGCAACTTATTGAATTTAGTACAGCTTACCCAGTCAAGTTCGCTTGATTGCGTAAAGCGAACGGTGGCGAATTTGCCTTCGGCAGTACTAGAACCTTGTGAGCATGACGGATCTTTTAGTGGAACGGTGTTTCATGGGGCACTAAATTGCCTCCATCAGAAACACCGTTCCCCCTCCGGCTCATGTCCATTCAAAAACGGATTGCTTTCGCCCTTATTCTGGCGCTTGTCGCGGCTCAGCCAGCTTTCGCCGACCAGGAAAAGCATCATGCGCTATCTCTGGTCCGGCCGCCCAAGTACCCGGCTGATTTCAAGCATTTCGATGCGGTCAACCCCAATGCTCCCAAGGGCGGAACGGTCAAGCTTTCGTCGCCCGCTCAATACGACAACCTGAATCCGGCTGTGTTTCGAGGCGCCCTTGCGGCCGGCCTCGCCTCGGGTTTCGCGCTCATCTTCGATCCCCTGATGATCCCCTCAAGGGAAGAAGGCTCGACGCATTATTGCCTGCTCTGCGAGTGGGTGAGCTATCCGCCGGACTATGGCTCGGTCACCTTCAAGCTTCGCGAGGGTGCCAAGTGGCACGATGGCCAGCCGATCACAGTCGATGACGTGATCTGGAGTATGAACACCGTGAAGGGGAAGGCTCCCGACACGGGGCTCCCTTACGATCCGATGCATGCTCAGTATTACAAGAATGTCGTAAAAGGCGAAAAAACGGGCGATCGCGAGGTGACCTTCACCTTCGATGTCACCGGAAACCGCGAGTTGCCCATGATCGTCGGCGAGCTGACTGTCTGGCCAAAGCATTGGTGGGAAGGCAAGGATGCCTCCGGCAAGCCGCGCGACATTACGAAAACGACGCTTGAACCGCCGCTTGGTTCAGGGCCTTACAAAATCAAGGCGATCCGGCCCGGCGAATGGATCGCGTTCGAGCGCGTGCCGGATTACTGGGGCAAGGATTTGCCTGTGAGGCTCGGCGAAAACAACTTCGACACCATCGAGTTTCAGCACTACGGCGACCAGAGCGTCTCGATGGAGGCGTTCAAGGCGGGCCAATACGATTTCAGAAGAGAGCCGAGCGCCAAGACATGGGCCACCGCCTATGACTTCCCGGCCGTAACCGATGGGCGCGTGGTCAAGCGCGGGGATATCGTTCTTGAAACGCCCAAGCCGACGCAAGGGTTCGCATTCAATTTGCGCCGCCAGAAGTTCCAGGATCCCCGCGTGCGCCGCGCCTTCAATCTCGCTTTCGATTTCGAATGGGCGAATAAGAATTTGTTCTATGGCCAATACACGCGAACCTCGAGCTTCTTCGAGGGACAGGAACTGGCCGCGAAGGGATTGCCGACACCGGAGGAACTGGCGCTGCTGGAGCCGCTGCGCGATCAAGTTCCACCCGAAGTCTTTACCCAGGAATACAAGAACCCCGTCAATGCAACGGAGGCCGATTTCCGCACCCATCTTCGAGAGGCTGCGCGCCTTTTGAAAGAGGCGGGTTACACGGTCGTCAATAGCCAGTTGCTGAACAGCGCCGGAGAACCGCTTTCAGTCGAGTTCCTGATTGACCAGGACGCGTTTCAGCGCGTGATCCTGCCTTATGTCGAGAACCTGAAGAAGCTTGGCATCAACGCCAACGTGCGCCTCGTTGACTCGACGGAGCAGAAGAGGCGCGAAGACACTTTCGATTTTGACATCGTCGTTGGCGTATTCCCGGAGTCGGACTCGCCTGGAAACGAGCAGCGCGATTTCTGGACCACGGCCGCGGCGGACCAGCCAGGCGCCCGGAACATCATCGGCATCAGGAATCCGGCGGTCGATGCGCTCGTGGACAAGATCATTTTTGCACCCAACCGTGATGCGCTCGTCGCTGCCTGCCGCGCTTTGGACCGGGTGCTCCTTTGGAACGCCTATATCGTTCCTCAATGGCACTCCGCGAACGAACGTATCGCTTACTGGAACAAGTTCGGCGCGCCGGCCCCTCTGCCGACGCAGACAACCGGTTTCCCGGACGTTTGGTGGTACGATACGGCTCTTGCCGAGAAGAACGGTTTGAAATGAGGCGGGGGCTGAGCAAACTACGCCGGGCGCACCAACGGATCGTCTCCGCCGTCATCCCTGAAAGGCGTAGCCTTGTCCTGGATCGCAACAAACTGAAGCGCCGACCTTTGGGCTCGCGCTTCGCTTGGCCGGGACGACGGATCGCTGGCCGGCGTCACTTTCTCCTTGGCCTCTTATTTGCTCTGGCGTGCGCGATGGGCGCGGCGCAGTCCGAAGCCGCGGAGCGCCGACACGGTCTCTCTGCTTTCGGTGAGCTCAAATATCCGGGCGATTTCAAGAATTTCGACTATGTGAACCCGGATGCCCCGAAGGGCGGCCGTCTGGCGACGATGCCGACGAGCTCGGTCAACACCTTCAATCATTTCAATGACTTCATCCTGCGCGGCGACCCTGCGGCAGGAGTGGGCTTCCTCTTCAACTCGCTGATGGTGCGGGCGCAAGACGAGCCAGACGCCGTATATGGGCTTCTCGCGGAGTCCGCCGAGGTCGCGGATGACAGGATGTCGGTAACCTTCTATCTGCGGCCCGAGGCGCGTTTTCGCGACGGTACACCGGTCACGGCAGCGGATGTGGCGTTCACACTCGAAACGCTGAAGCAGAAGGGCCATCCGCGCTATCAGCTTGCGTTGCGCGACGTGGTGAGCGCCACCGCAATTGACCCGGCAACGGTCAAGTATCAGTTCAAGGGCGAAAACCTTCGCGACCTGCCGACACTTGTCGCAACTTTGCCTGTTTTCTCGAAAGCGTATTACACCGCGAACGACTTCCTGAAAGAAAGCCTCGATCCACCTCTGGGCTCCGGTCCCTACGAAATCAGCGATTTCCGTCAGGGGACATTCGTCACTTACAGGCGCCGCAAAGATTACTGGGCGGCGAATCTTCCGGTAAATCGCGGGCGGTACAATTTCGATGAAATACGCTTCGAGTATTATCGCGATCGCGCTGTCGGGCTGGAGGCGTTCAAGGCCAAGGCCTATGATTTGCGCGAGGAGTTCACATCGAAAAGCTGGGCTACTGAGTACGATATCCCGGCGGTGCGGTCAGGCCAGATCCTCAAGCTGACGCTGCCGGATGGCCGCCCGTCCGGCGCGCAGGGCATTTTCATAAATTTGCGCCGTGAAAAGTTTAGCGATCCGCGCGTGCGAAAAGCGCTCGACTACGCTTTCGATTTCGAATGGACGAACAAATCGCTGTTTTTCGGTCTGTACACACGCACCGCGAGTTATTTCGAGAATTCGGATTTGAAAGCAGAAGGCCTGCCGACGCCTGCCGAGCTTGCGCTGCTTGAGCCATTTCGCGACAAGCTGCCGCCCGAAGTGTTTGGTGAACCCTACACACCGCCGGTTACCGATGGTTCTGGCCGCTATCGCCCCAGCATGCGGACCGCTTCCCAGCTCTTGGACGAGGCCGGATGGCGGTTGCAGGATGGCATTCGCAAGAATGCCAAGGGCGAGACCTTGGAAATCGAGTTCCTGATTGACGATCCTGTCATGGAGCGCATCATCGGCCCGTATTCCGGAAAGCTCACAGACCTGGGCATCAAGGCCGTCCTTCGCAGGATGGACCCGACCGAGGAACAAGAGCGGCTAAGGCGCTATGAATTCGATGCCATGTCGCAGCGCTATTCCCTCTCGCCCACGCCCGGTCCCGAGGTGCGCGCTTTCTGGAACAGCGAAGCAGGCAAAGAGGACGGAAGCTATAACCTGTCCGGGATCGCGGACCCGGTTGTCGACGCGCTCATCGATAAGATCCTGAATGCCAAAAGCCGCGACGAGCTCAAGACCGCTTGTCACGCCATCGACCGCGTGTTGCGCGCGGGGCATTACTGGGTGCCGGAATGGTACAAGTCCGTTCACAATATCGCGACGTGGGACAAGTATTCTCGGCCCGCGGTGCAGGCGACCTATGACGAGGGTATCCTCGATACTTGGTGGTACGACACAGAAAAGGCGGCGAAGCTCGGCGGATGAGAAATTTGGCGACAGTCATCTCGTGTCTGCTGCGCACCGCTTTAGCGCCGCACCGCGCACGGACGACGCGGCTGAGGGTAACATTTCCGATGTGTAACTGGCTTTCGCGTGCCTATTGCATAAGTCTGGTTTTATCTGGCAGCCTTTACGGGCAACCGGCCGGATCTCACATTATTTACCATAACCAGCGGCTTGCCTGACGACGGCCACAAAACCGGAGATGGTGTCTCCTAAGCGAGATGTGCTTTAGCGAAACCGAGAGACATGACCGCGTATATCGTTCGACGCTTCGCCCTGATGATCCCGACGCTGCTCGGCATCATGCTGATCAGCTTCATCATTATCCAGTTCGCGCCAGGCGGCCCGATTGAGCGCATCATCGCGCAGCTCAACGGCACGAATGTCGATGCGACGTCGCGCATCGGCGGCTCGAACACGGGCGATTTCTCGCGCATGGCGCAGCCAGGACAGGATTCGGGCGTGAATTCGCGGTATCGCGGCGCGCGCGGCCTCGACCCGGAGCTTATCAAGAGCCTCGAAAAGCAGTTCGGCTTCGACAAACCGCCGGTCGAGCGCTTCCTCTTGATGATGAAAAACTACCTGACCTTCAATTTCGGCCAGAGCTATTTCCGCGATGTGAGCGTGCTGCAGCTCATCAAGGAGAAGCTCCCGGTCTCGATATCGATCGGCCTCTGGCTCACTCTTCTCAGCTATGCGATCTCCGTCCCTCTTGGCGTGCGCAAGGCTGTGATGGACGGCTCGAAGTTCGACATCTGGACGAGCACGGTGATCATCGTCGGTTATGCCATCCCGAGCTTTTTATTCGCGATTTTCCTGATCGTGATCTTTGCGGGCGGTTCATTCCTTGACTGGTTCCCGCTGCGCGGGCTGGTTTCGGATAACTTCGCACAAATGAGCTGGCCTGAAAAAATCGCCGATTATTTCTGGCATCTCGCACTGCCCGTCACCGCGATGGTGATCTCCTCGCTCGCAACTGTCACCTTTTTGACCAAGAACTGTTTCCTCGACGAAATCCGCAAGCAATATGTAATAACGGCGCGCGCCAAGGGTTTGAGCGAACGGCGCGTTCTCTATGGCCACGTCTTCCGCAATGCCATGCTGCTTGTGATTTCCGGCTTCCCCGCGGCTTTTATCGGCGCCTTCTTTACAAACGCGCTCTTGATCGAGACGATATTCTCGTTGGACGGCCTCGGCCGCCTGTCCTTCGAGTCCGTTCTCAATCGCGATTACGCCGTGGTCTTCGCAACGCTCTATATCTTCTCGGCCATGGGCCTGCTGCTCAATCTCTTGTCGGACCTTATTTACACGTGGGTGGATCCGCGCATCGATTTCGAGACGAGGGAGGTCTAACGGATGGACGTCAGAGTCGACAGATCCACTGCTCCCGGCGACGTCCTTGATCGAGTCGAGACGGCTACGCCGGATCGTGGCTGGTTCGAGCTTTCCCCGCTCAACAAGAGACGGCTGCGCGCCTTCAAATCGAACACGCGCGGCTATTACAGCTTTATTCTCTTCACGGCCCTGTTCCTGATCACGCTGTTCGCGGAATTTATCGCGAACGATAAGCCGTTCCTCGTGAAATATGACGGCGCGTATTACACGCCGATCTTCAAGATGTACACCGAGAAGCAATTCGGCGGCGAGTTCGAGACCGAGGCCGATTATCGCGACCCCGAGGTGAAGAGGCTCATCGAGGAGAAAGGCGGCTGGATGGTTTGGCCGCTTATCCCCTACAGCTATCGCACCATCAAGCTTGACCTGCCCGTGCCGGCGCCGGCTCCGCCCTCGTGGGAAAACTGGCTCGGGACCGACGACCAGGGCCGCGACGTGACCGCGCGCGTGATCTACGGCTTCCGCATTTCTGTGCTGTTCGGCTTGATCCTGACCGTCTTTTCGGCGCTCGTCGGCGTGACAGCAGGCGCGATCCAGGGCTTTTTTGGCGGCTGGACCGATCTTTTCTTCCAGCGCTTTATCGAAATTCTCGGTTCGCTGCCGCGCCTTTACATCCTCCTGATCCTTTCCGCCATTCTCGCGCCGAGCTTTTGGACGCTGCTCGCCATTATGCTGGTTTTCGAATGGACAGCCTTCGTTGGGCCGGTGCGCGCGGAGTTCTTGCGTGGGCGCAATTTCGAATATGTGCGGGCCGCGCGCGCTCTCGGACTGACGAACCGTCAGATCATGGTCAAACACATCCTGCCAAATGCCATGGTCGCGACGGTCACATTCGCGCCGTTCATCCTCGATGGTGCAATTGCCGCGCTGACGGCCCTCGATTACCTCGGGTTTGGCCTGCCGCCCGGCTCGCCGTCGCTCGGCGAGTTGCTCCAGCAGGGCAAGCAGAACCTTCAAGCGCCATGGCTCGGCCTTACCGCATTCTTCGTCATCGCGCTGATGCTGAGCATGCTCGTTTTCGTCGGGGAGGCCGTCCGCGATGCCCTCGATCCGAGGAAGACCATGGTTGCACCTCAGGTTATGGGCTGATCGCATGACGGAAGCATCTCAAACCCAAACGTCCCCATTGATCGAAGTCCGCAATCTGAGCGTCCGCTTTGCGGGAGCGGAACCGGGCGTCTACGCCGCGCGCAACGTATCTTTCGACATAAAGAAGGGCGAAACGCTCGCTCTTGTGGGCAAGTCAGGGTCGGGCAAGACCGTGTCGGCACTCTCGATCCTACGCCTCCTCCCCTATCCCGATGCCTCTCATCCGAGCGGCGAAATCATCTTCGAGGGCCAAGACCTGTTGCGCGTGAAGGAATCCGAAATCCGGCGCGTGCGCGGCAACAGGATCTCGATCATCTTCCAGGAGCCGATGACATCGCTCAACCCGCTTCACTCGGTCGAGAAGCAGGTCAGCGAAGTTTTGAAAATCCACCATGGCATGTCAAACGCGGCGGCGCGGCGGCGCACCCTGGAACTTCTGACCAAGGTCGGCATCCAAAAACCGGAGTCTCGGCTCTCCGCCTACCCGCATCAATTGTCGGGCGGTCAGCGCCAGCGCGTCATGATCGCCATGGCGCTCGCGAATGAGCCCGATCTCCTCATCGCCGACGAGCCGACAACCGCCCTCGACGTGACCATCCAGGCGCAAATCCTCGACCTTCTGAAAGACCTTCAGCGCGAACTGGGGATGGCGCTTCTGCTCATTACGCACGACCTCGGCATCGTGCGGAAGATGGCCGACCGAACCTGCATCATGAAGGACGGCGAGATCGTGGAGCGCGGGCCCGCCGAGGAAATCTTCACGGCTCCGAAACACCCCTACACGAAGCGGCTTCTGGAAGCGGAACCGAAGGGACTGGCGCCCCGGATCGACGAAACTGCGCCGGTGGTGCTTGAGGCCGACAACCTCAAGGTCTGGTTCCCGATCAAGCAGGGCATGCTGCGCAAAACCGTGGACCACATCAAAGCCGTCGACGGCGTTTCCTTCAAGCTGCGGAGCGGCCAGACGCTCGGCGTCGTCGGCGAATCCGGCTCGGGGAAAACCACGCTCGGCCTCGCGATTATGCGCCTGATTTCGAGCGAGGGGCCGATCGCCTTTGTAGGCAAGCGGATCGACGGGCTCAGATCGAAGCAGATGCGACCGCTCCGCAAGGAGATGCAGGTGGTCTTTCAGGATCCATATGGGTCGCTCAGCCCGAGGCTTTCGGTAGGGCAGATCATCGAGGAAGGGCTCGTCATCCAGAACCCTGACCTTTCCCGTGCCGAACGACGCGAGCGGGTCTCCGCAGCCCTTACCGAAGTTGGGTTGAAGCCCGAGTGGCAGGACCGCTATCCTCACGAGTTTTCCGGGGGCCAGCGCCAGCGCATCGCCGTCGCCCGCGCCGTGATCCTGCAGCCGCATTTCCTGATGCTCGACGAGCCGACGAGCGCGCTCGACGTTTCGGTGCAGGCGCAGATTGTCGATCTCCTGCGCGATCTGCAGCACAAGCGCGGCCTCGCCTACCTCTTCATCAGCCACGATTTGAAAGTCATGCGCGCGCTCGCGAGCTATGTGATTGTCATGCGCAACGGAGTTGTCGTGGAAGAAGGACCGACGGCCGAGATCTTCGAAAATCCGCAAACGGATTACACCAAGGCGCTCATTGCCGCCGCGCTCGATCACCGGACGCTCATTCCGCAGGCCGCCTGACGAAAATCCCCGCCGATGCCGTAAATCGCCGCGCCATTTCCACGAAAATGGCTCGGCGCAGGCCGTTGACGGTTCCCTTCAGCGAACTGTATTGTTCATCGAGGCCGAACTTAAAAAGCAAATAGCGGCCGTTGGGGAGCATTCATGGCCGCAAATCCCGTGACTTACGAGAATAGGGACGGCATTGGCGTTATAACACTCAATAATCCTCCCCTCAATGCGCTGTCGCGGGAAGTTCGCGATGGGCTTCTGGCCGCCATCAGGCAGGCTGAAGCTGACGAGAACGCCCATGCCATCGTCCTCACCGGAGCCGGTCAGACTTTCTCCGCCGGCGCTGATATCACGGAGTTCGACTCCCCCCTCAAAGGGACCGAAATCAACCAGATCTGCGACGCTATCGAGGACTCGCACAAGCCTGTGGTCGCGGCTCTGCACGGCACGTCGCTCGGCGAGGGATTGGAGATTGCGCTCGCCTGTCATTACAGGATCGCTTCGAAAGACGCCCGCCTCGGCTTGCCGGAGGTGAAACTCGGCCTTATTCCGGGAGGCGGAGGCACGCAGCGCCTGCCCCGCCTGACGGGGGCGAAGGCGGCGCTTGATCTCATCATATCCGGCGATCCGATTTCGGCCGACGCAGCCCGGAAAGCGGGGATTGTGGACGAGATCACGGAAGGCGATCATTTAGCCGCCGCGATGGCTTTGGCTGAATCCAAGGCTGGCTTGGCGAACCATCCCAAGACACGCGAACAAAACGCAAAAATCGAAGCCGAGCGGGGATCGCCCATCTTTGACCAGAAGCGTGCAGAGCTAAAAAAGCGCCAGCCTCATCAGCATGCCCCTCTGCGCTGCGTCGCTGCAGTCGAAAGCGCATTCGAGCTTCCGTTTGAAGAAGGGCTGAGGCGCGAGGGCGAGCTGTTTTATGAGGCGCTGCAGGACTGGCAAAGCAAGGCGCTCATCCATGCGTTTTTCGCGGAGCGCCACGTCGTCAAAATCCCGGGCCTCTCCAGCAAGGTGAAGCCGAGAGAGATCAAGAGCGCGGGCGTCATCGGCTCAGGCACGATGGGCGGCGGCATTGCGATGGCCTTTGCGAATGCCGGAATTCCCGTTGTCGTTCTCGACCGCGATCAGGCCGCGCTTTACAAAGGGCTTGGCGTCGTCGCGAAGAATTACGAGAGCATGGTGCAGCGCGGGCGGCTCGACCAGGCTGGTATGGATGCTCGCCTGGCCGCGATCAAATCCACCCTGGATTATGGGGCGCTCGCGGATGCGGACATCGTAGTTGAAGCGGCTATCGAGGATCTGGGCGTGAAGGGCCAAGTGTTTCGCGAGCTCGACCGCGTCTGCAAAGAAGGCGCGATCCTGGCTTCCAATACCTCCACGCTCGATATCGACAAGATCGCGAGTTTCACCTCCCGCCCCGCCGACGTGGTCGGCATGCATTTCTTCTCGCCCGCGAATGTCATGCGGCTTGTCGAGGTCGTCCACGGCAAGGAGACAAGCGCGGAGGTGGTGGGGAGCACCATAGCGGCGGCACGCAGGATCGGCAAAATTGGCGTTTCGGTCGGAAACTGCGACGGCTTCGTCGGAAATCGCATGCTCGAGAAATACATCACCGAGGCTATCGCCATCGTGGAGGAGGGTGCGTCGCCCGCTGAGGTCGACGCGGCGCTGACCAGCTGGGGCATGGCCATGGGGCCGTTCGCCGTCTTCGATCTGACGGGGATCGACGTGAACTGGCATATTCGCCAGAGACGCCTTTTTGAGGGGCGGGACTACGCCTCGTCTTTGCTGGATCGCTTTTATGAGGCCGGGCGCTACGGCCAGAAAACAGCCGCGGGCTTCTATCGCTACGAGCCTCACGGCCGCACCGCCTTGCCCGACGCTGAGGCGGACGCCATCATCGAAGCTTACCGCGAGGATCTCGGCAACAGGGTAGGCTCCGTCTCCGAGCAGGAGATCGTAAAGCGAACGATCGGGGCGCTCATCAACGAGGGCGCGAACATCCTCGACGAGGGGATCGCGTACCGCGCCGATGACATCGATATCATCTACATTCACGGATATGGATTTCCCGCGTGGCGCGGCGGCCCCATGAAATATGCGGAACTGCTGGGCTTGCCGGAAGTCTTATCGCATATCGATATTTTCCAAATGCGCTTTGGCAACCGCTGGCGCCCCGCGCCGCTGCTCAAGGCGCTCGTGACCGAACGCAAGCCGCGATGGCCGCGATGATGGGTGCTTGATGAGTATGTTCGATCTTACGGGCCGCGTTGCCGTCATCACGGGCTCTTCTCGCGGGATCGGCCGGGCCATCGCGATTGAATGCGCGAGCATGGGCGCGAACGTCGTGGTTTCCTCCCGCAAGATCGAAGCTTGCAAGGCCGTGGTTGCCGAAATCCGCGACGCTGGCGGCCGTGCGACGGCGGTGACGTGCAATGTCGGCCACAAGCCCGATCTCGAATGTCTTGTCGCCCATGCTCTCCGTGAATACGGCCACATCGATATCCTGATCCCGAACGCGGCCATCAACCCGGTTTACGGCCCCTCGTCCGAGGTCTCCGACGAGGTCTGGAACAAGGTTCTCACCACCAATCTCACTTCGACGCATTGGCTGTGCCAGCTTGTTCTGCCCGGCATGGCCGACCGCGGAGGCGGCTCGGTTATCATGCTGTCCTCGATCGTCGCGATCGCGGGAGCAGCCAATCTCGGCCTCTACGCCGTGTCGAAGGCAGCGGAAGCCCAGCTCGCGCGGAACCTTGCCGTGGAGTGGGGAACGCGCGGCATTCGTGTCAATTCGATCGCGCCCGGCATCGTGAAGACCGATTTCGCCAAGGCGCTTTACCAGAATCCGAAAGCTGCGGCGTTGGTTGCGAACCTGACGTGCCTGAAGCGGCTTGGCGAGCCGGCCGATATCGCAGGCGTCGCAGTGTTCTTGGCTTCCGACGCGGCGCAATATATCACAGGCCAAATGATCCTCGTGGACGGCGGCGCTTCAATCTTCACTCCAATCGGATAATGTATCGTGGCTGAGCTCATCGACGTTCTTCCAAGTCATCGGTTCGACGAAAAGAAGCTCTGGCGCTTTTTGAAAAGCCACCTCGAAGATTTCGGCGTTCCGCCAACCGTTCAGCAGTTCCAAGGCGGCCAATCCAACCCGACCTATCTCATCAGCACGCCTATCCGGAAGTACGTCCTGCGCAAGCAACCTTCAGGAAAGCTCTTGCCGAGCGCGCATGCCATGGACCGGGAGTTTCGCGTCCAGTCGGCTTTGAAGGGTACCCCCGTCCCTGTGGTTCCGGTGCAGCTATTCTGTGACGACGCCTCGGTCATCGGGACGCCGTTCTACCTGATGGACTACATCCCCGGCCGCATCTTCGACAGGCCCGACCTGCCGGAACTCAGCACTATGCAGCGCAAGGCCGCCTATCGCGCTTTTGCCGAGACGCTCGCTGCCTTGCACGAGGTCGATTTCGAAGCGATTGGCCTCAGCGACTACGGACGGACGGAAGGTTACGCCGCTCGCCAGCTGAAGCGCTGGAGCGAGCAATACGAGTTGTCGAAGACGGGCCACATCGAGGCCATGGACAAGCTGATTGCCTGGCTCAAGGCGAGCGTCCCGGCCCGCGACGAAGCGGCGATCACGCATGGCGATTACCGCATGAACAATGTGATGTTCGAGCTGAACGATCCTCACATCATCGCGGTGCTTGATTGGGAATTGTCGACGCTGGGCCATCCGCTCGCCGATCTCGGCTATGTCTGCATGGCCTATCGGACACCGGCCAGCGTGCCGTTCCTGGGGGGCCTGCGCGGACTGGACCTGGCCGCGTTCGGCATCCCCACGGAGGACGAGCTGGTCGGCATGTACTGCCACCGCGCAGGCCGCGACAGCGTCCCCGATCTCACGTTCTTTATCGCGCTTTCGTTCTTCCGCTTCGCCTCGATCGCGCAGGGCGTTTACGCCCGCTCGCTGCAAGGCAACGCCGCGGACAAGCGCGCGTCGCTCGCGGAACACGCCGCCATCGCGCTCGCGCAGGAGGGCTGGCGCATCGCGGAAGCCGCCGGGTAGTACCAACAGTGAATGCGTTCGGCACATATCATCAATCGGAGCATTTCCAGGCCATCCTGTAGAGCGCGCGTTCAATCGAACGCGGGCGTCCGCATGGCAAGATCTTCAGCGAAAGCGCCTTGCCGGCAGGTTAACGAGAGCCCAGCCCGCTCCAACCCTTGATGATTGCGGGAAAAACACCGAGCGAACCCCATCGCCGCCTCGCGGCGGCTGCTGAAGCTGTCGTGGCCGGGCTCGATCCACGGACCGGCCATCCAGCCAACAATCAGGCCTTTTGCCAACCATCGGTACCTGAAAACTGCATGACCATTTCCCCATGGACCAGACAATGGTCCAAAATAATTGTGGCTTGGACCAAAATCGAGCGCGCATTCAACGAAAACCAGCCGTCATCCTGGCTTGGAAGAGATGCTTAGGGGAAAGCGCCTTGTTGTGAGGTTAATTGCAATAAGTCTTTGATTTGTCGAGGATAATTGGTGGATGATCGACCGCCCCGAAGCGCGCGCCGCGGCTGTGACGTGCGCTGACACGGTTAACGGCCGCGCCGCAACCGGGCTATGCAGTTAACTCCCGTAGCCCTAGATGTAGTAGTTCGGGGCATGCAGCAGTATCCTGCGAACATGGCCGATTTCATGGATATGTTTCCGACCGAAGACGCGTGCTTGGAGTATTTGAGCCTCGTGCGATGGCCGGACGGATATCAATGTTTGCGCTGCGGGAAAGGGAATTATACCGCCGTGTCGAAAGATTGACTCCTGTTGCTCTGCTGCGATTCCACAGATGGCCGGATCGTGATTCCCTATCCGCATTGATTCTGGAGAGGGCGCCATGACAGGGCTGGACATCAGAAGGGATCGGACTCCAACGGCGTTGCGGAAGCTGGCCAAGGCTGAAGCTAATCCGCGGGTGGCGCGCCGTCTTTTGGCGATTGCCAACGCGCTTTCAGGCATGAGCCGCAAAGAGGCCGCCGAAGCCGCGGGTATGGACCGCCAAACCCTGAGAGACTGGGTGATCCGCTATAATGGGCACGGCCTCGATGGGCTTTACGATTGCTGGGGCGATGGGCGCCCGCCCCGTCTTGAACCGCAGGAGCAGGCCGAACTTATCCGTATCGTCTTGGCTGGTCCCAATCCTGAGGCCGATGGCATTTCGTCATTCACCCGCGAGGATTTGGCGCGGATCTGCGAAACCCGCTTTGGCAAGAGCTTTCATCCGGCTTCGATGGGGCGGCTCTTAAAGCGCCTTGGCTTTTCCAGGCAAAAGGCGAGGCCTAGCCACCCGCAAAAAGACCAGGCCGAAGCGGAGGCCTTTAAAAAGAGCCCCCGTGTTTCTTCGATACATCCGTATACGTCATAAAGGCAAGCGCCTCCGCCTGTTCTTCCAGGACGAGGCGCGCATCGGCCAGAAGGGCCGCGTCTGTCATGTCTGGTGGAAGCGCGGCGAGCGGCCGCCGGGGCTTTGCGACAGGCGTTTCACCTTCGCCTATATCTTCGCGGCCGTAGAGCCGGGCACGGACAACGCCTTCGCGCTGGTGATGCCCTATGCCGATACGGCGGCGATGCAAGTCTTCCTCGACGGCTTTGCGAAAACCATCGCTGATGGCGAACATGCGGTGATGGTCCTCGATCAAGCTGGCTGGCATGGCTCTAACGACCTCGCCGTTCCGGCCAACGTCACCTTGGTTCCGCTGCCAGCCTACTCGCCCGAACTGAACCCGGTCGAGCGAGTTCTGGCTCTATCTCAAGGAACGCTTCCTCTCGCTGCGGTTGCTCAACGATTACGATGCCATTGCTGATGCCGCCTGTCGCGCTTGGAACAGGCTCATCGCCGAGGCGGGGCGCATAAAATCGCTATGCTCCTATCCCTGGATTCCAAAGGTCAAGGCTTAGGCTCAGCGGTATTACTGGAAGAAGGCCCGTGGCCTTTTCACCTGCCGCGCATGCGGGTACGAGGCTTCGGTGCTGGCAGGCACCTTGTTTCAGGACACGCATAAACCGCTCCGCTTGTGGTTTCAGGCGATGTGGTATGTGGTGAACCAGAAAAACGGCGTCAGCGCGCTGGGGCTGCAAAAGGCGCTGGGCCTGGGCAGCTATCACACCGCATGGGAATGGTTGCACAAGCTGCGCCGCGCCATGGTTCGTCCCGGCCGCGACAGGCTCTCCGGCATCGTCGAAGTGGACGAGACTTTCCTTGGCGGCAAGCGGCGGGGCCGCGGGCGTGGAGCCGAAGGCAAGGCCTTGATTTTCATTGCGGCGGAAGAGGCGAAAGACAGCGAGAATGCCATTGGCCGCATTCGCCTTTCCATGCTGGAAAACGCCGCTGAAGAAACGCTCGCAAAGGCGGTCCAAGCGGCGGTTGAACCAGGAAGCCTTGTGCGCTCGGACGGATTAAGCAGTTACGGCTATCTGCCCAGCTATGGTTATATCCATGTTCCCAGCTTTCACAAGGAAGCTACCCCCGGTGATCCGACGCCATTGGCGCACCGCGTGGCGTCCCTCCTGAAGCGCTGGTGGCTTGGAACGCATCAGGGCGCGATCAGCCCGGACCACCTTGCCTATTATCTCGATGAGTTTACCTTCCGGTTCAACCGGCGGACCTCACGTTCGCGAGGCAAGCTGTTTTACCGGCTCATCGAAGGCGCACTGCAAACCGGTCCGGTCCCAGCCAAGACGCTGGCACAACATCTAGA
>CAWIVD010000010.1:0-381863 GCA_963839435.1 uncultured Alphaproteobacteria bacterium | reverse complement strand
TGCGCCCATTTGCGGGTGGCGATTGAGCAGATGATATCTGGGGCGCGCATCAAGGAGTTCCATGCGTTACAGCATGCATCGACGATGTCCTCGTAAGTTTCCCAGAGTTGGTGGCTTAGGGCGTTGCCTCGAAGGTATTCCCAGATGTTTTCGGCCGGGTTCAGTTCCGGCGCATAAGGGGCAACTTCAGCAAAACGATATTCTCTGGCACGGCCAGCTTTGGGGAGCTGTGCCATCCGGCCCCATCCACGATGAGCAAGGCGATTGCTCCCGCAGTGACGCATTTCCCGATTTCAGCCAGATGCATGGTCATGGCTTCGTTGTTGACGGTAGGCAGCACCAAAGCTGCGCCAACGCCACGAGCAGGGCAAACGGCGCCGAACAGATACGCCCAGGTAAAGCGCCGGTCACGGAGCACGCGCGGACGGCTTCCGCGCCTGGCCCAAATCCGGGTCAGTGTGCCTTGCTGGCCAACTCCTGCTTCGTCCTGGAACCAGACCTCGACCGGCTTGCCAGACGCGCGCTCGCCGAGCTGGTAGGGCTGTGAAGTTTTTTTGAAAGTCTCCTGGGCCTCGGGATCGGATTGCGGGTGCAGCGGGCGAACGGAGAGACGGCGGAAGTCAAGCCTCCGCAGCAGCTTGCCCACGCTGCGTTCGTGCAGGGTGACGCCAAACTCGGCAGCGATGCGGTCGCGCAAATCGGCACGCCGGAACCGCACGACGCCATCGCGGGCGAGATCCGCGCCCTCCTCGACCCAGGATGCAAGTTTGCCCTGTTCGACCCAGCTCAGGCTTGCAGGCCGGCCGCTTCGCGCCCGGTCGACAAGCCCATCCAAACCTTCCTTATTGTAGCGGTGAACCCAGTCGCGCAGCGTCTGCCGATCCATTCCACAAAGCCGCGCCGCCTCCTCGCGGCTGAAGCCATCGAGCACCATGGCAATGGCCAGGATGCGCGATGCCTGTTTGGCGTTTGCCGATCGCTTAGCTGCCGCACGCAAATCGGCGACGCTCATATCCGTTCGAGTAATCGCAACCCCAGCCATCTCCACCCCGCGAATCGATGCTGACGCCATCGATTCACAGAATGAGACCGAAGGGAATCCCACCTCCATAAGTCATTCCTTTGGGCCGTTGGTATAATTAGCTAACTTTATCTTGCTTATACAGATGCTTATTGACAAAGGTTAATCGGCGGTTCTGAATATGTCGAAACTTAGGCAACTTTCGTATGTCTGCATCCTCAGGACGCGGGGGCGGGGGCAAGGGCTTGCTTATTGACGTCGCTGGCGACCCGAAAACCATCGCGAGTCATCATCGACTATCGCCAAATAGTATTCGGCGGCCGAAGCTTCCAAATTGCCGCTGATCGCCGATGCGAAAGCAATGTGGTGACGCAGAAACCAGCACTTGAGCGTGCGCGCGGCGCACAGGTTTAAATAGAACTGCGCCCATTCTACTGAGCTGGACAGAAGGGGCGCTTTTGTTGTTCTCAGAGATAATGGGAGCCAAATACTATGGCAACAGACACTTGGAACGGCTCAACAGCTGATTGGTACACGAGCGCTGACTGGAGCAACGGCATTCCCACAAATGCCAGCGATGTCGTCATCAACGTTGGGGAGCCCGAGCTTCTGAGCGGCGACGCTGGTTTTACCGTCGCCTCGATAAGCATTGGCGGCGGCGAGCTTCTTGTCAACGATCCTTTCCAGACGCAAAGCGTGCTTGGAGATGTCGGCATAGCCAGCGGCAGCGCAGAGGTCGACGCTGGCAGCCTGACTATTGGCGGAAATACCACGGTGAGCGGCGTCTTGAATTTGCTAAACGCTTACACCCAATCGACAGGCCTGCAGAATAACAGCACATCCTTCAGCACGTCCGGCAATCTGAGTATAACCAGCAGCGGCGTCGTGAATGTCGGTACTGGCTTCAACCTCGGCAGCGCGAGCCTGACGATTGGCGGAAATCTGTCCAACGCCGGCTCTCTCAACATCAGCGGTATCAACAGCCCCGGCAGCTCGCCAGTGAAGGTGGACGGCGAAATCTTCAATACCGGCACAATCGTCATTCAAACCCACGGAGGCGTCAGGGGGAGCCTTACATCAGCTGGCGCGGTTACGACTTCGGGGACGCTTATTGTCGGCACCGCTATTGGCGAAAGCGACGGCGGCGAGCCCAGCTTGGCTGCGCCGACCGTTAATGTGACTGGAGGCACACTTGAAGGCCACGGCTCTGTGACGGGCACAGTCAACAACACGGGCGGCACCGTTATGGCCTATCCCGGGATCTTCTTCGGGTTAGCCACCTCTTTGGGGGTGGGCGGGAACTACAATCAAAGCAGCAGCGGCACTTTTGAGACCGATGTCGTTGAGGCGCTTGGCTCTGGGCCGCTTGGGGACGCCACATGGCTCAGTGTGGGCGGCAGCGTCAATCTCAGCGGCGGAACTTTGGTGATCAACGCTCACATCTCGCTCGCGTTGGACCAGCTCTATACGGTGATGACCTTTACGCCCGGCAGCCTCTCCGGCGAGTTCAGCCAAGTCCAAACCGAAGGCTTGCTCGGCAACTACACCGGCAACGGCACGAGCGTCAACCTCGGCAATGGCAACATTCTCGAGGTGCTCTACAACAATGCGGCCGGCACGATACAGATCGAGGAGGTTCCGCTGAGCTGGGCGTCCCCGGTCAGCGGCAACTGGAACACCGCGTCGAACTGGAGTCCCGCAACTGTGCCTGTGGCGACAAGCCAAGTCGAGATCGGCGCTTCGGGAACCTACACCGTCACCGTAAACAGCAGTGATGTCGCGCAGGGGCTGACTGTGAACGACGCCGGCGCGACGGTGAGCGATAACAGGGGCGGGACGCTGACGCTCGCGGGAACGGGCGGGACGGCAAGCCCGAACGGCGCGCTCACCATCGCGTCCGGCACCTTCGACCTGAACGGAGGCGCGCTGAAGGCCGGGTCGATCTCAACCGGTTCCGGCGGGACCTTGCTCATCGGGGGCGGCGTTTCCTACACCGGCGCCAATTCGCTTGGCGAAACGATCACCGATAACGGCGCGGTTACCGTCCAGGGTCTCGCCGCCGCGGATTTTACCGCGGACGTAGACGGCGGCGGCAGCATCACCGTGCAGAACCTCGCAAAGGCGGATTTCAGCGAGATCAACGTTTCATCTATGACCCTCCAGAACGGCGCGGCGGCAACCATCGGCGACGCCTACGGATATGGGACCATCAAGGTTCAGAACCTCGGCCTGCTCACCATTACTGGCGGCGTGAGCGAAGCGATATCCGTCTCCCTGACCAGCGGTGCGCTCGCTGTCATTAAGAGCGCCGTTACCGACTACTCCGGCTCCTTCAGCCTCGCAAACGCCTCCGCGCTCGAGTTCGGCGCCACCACCTATGCCAACGTAACATTCGGGAGCGGCGCCAACATCCTCAAGCTGGACGATTCCAAGCAGTTTACCGGGACGCTCTCGGGCTTGACGAAATCCGACGTGATCGACCTTGGCGACCTCTCCTATGTCAAGGGCAAGACGACGGCCACGTACAGCGGAACCACCTCGGGTGGAACGCTGACGGTGAGCAATGGCACGACCAGCGTGGAACTCGCCCTTGCCGGCAATTACACCACCTCGACCTGGACGCTCTCCAGCGACGGGAAAGGCGGAACGAATGTGGTCGATCCGCCGTCCAGCGCGTCCGGCAGCAATTCCTCGGCTGACATTGCCCAGACCGACGCGAACACCGGGGCTGATGTTTCCGGCCTTGCCGTTGGCGCAAATGCAACGCTCGGGTTCCAGCAGGGCAGCCAAAACGCTGGCGCTTTGCCGGCCGCCAGCCAGAGCGTTCATGCCGCACATGCTCTTCTCAACCAGTATGCCGCGTCGAGCTTTGCGCTGGGAGGGGTCGATCACGGCGGGGCTGTTGTGGGCCCGCTCCCGGTTGCGGCGCCCCCGCTCCTGGCGAGCCCTCACCACGCCTAACACCTGTCCCGGGGCCTCTCATCGCAGCCGCGCGGGAGTGACCGCCGATGACCTGCGTCCGTCTCGACCGTGACGGAGCAGTCGGCGTCATGTCGCTCGCATTTCTGACTGCTGGCGGGCACCGCATTTTGTGCTTGCTGCTCGGATTCGCCTAACCTACCGCCTTAGTTGCGGCGCGTCCTAAGCTGGCGCCGAGCGAAACATCGGCTCATACCCCAGCAGTCGGCACTCTTCGAAATCGGCACGATGTCTGTAGTCGGCCTATTTTACGCATCCCGCACTGCAGAAGCGCTCCACAAGGCAAATCCTGTCCCGCTTGACACGTGCAGAACAAAGAACGAACATGCCCGCATGCCTTTCGAAAACGAGCGCGACGATATCCTCTTCAGCATCCACATGGGCCTGATGCTTTGTCGGACCAGCCCAAAGTCGGAACGCAATGAGCGCATACGGATAGTTCAGGCAGAAGCCGTCTTCATACACCTTGAGCGCTGCGGCTATCGGATTTATTGGGTTCTGTCTGTTAATCGCAGCGGCGCTACGACACAGACCGCCCTTTCGCCAAGACGGCCGCACCTTAAAGGCAGAACCTTAAGCTTTAACATCACATGCAGTCCGGCGTCGCCATTTTGGTCATCTAGGCGGCCAGCGATGGCAAATTGCCAAAATCTTGTGGTGGTCACTCCGCGAGCAGCCGACCCAACGCCTTAAGCTCGTCGTTTGCGTTCGGTCCATAGACCGTTTTGAGGAAGTTGCAGCCAAGCACCGCGGAGGGGCCCGCGCCTTGGTTTAGCTCGATGTGGTCCAGGGTGCCGGGGCACCTATGATCCTGTTGACTGCGGAGCCGCCGCGAGACATCGACGGGTTTGCGGCTTGGCAGCAGCGACCACGTCGCTTTGCCTGCGAGCAGGACGACGCGAGGGCGAAGGAGACCCAAGACGACCTCGTGTGCCAGCCGGTTGAGGGCCATCACAAAAACCTCGGCCTCGAGCCGGTCGTGCGGCGCACGGGACTGCGGCTGAAAATGCGCCTTGGCATCGTAGGGAACGGTAACCTCGCTCTTGCTTTCATAAGTCGCCAGGTTGCGCCCCTCAGGAAAAATGTTTTTCGCCAGCGAGCCGAGCTTCGCAATTGCAACTTAGGCGAACTCTCAGCTTGAGAAATATGTGCAGCACAGTCGACGCCGAGAGCAACTTCTTTATTAGATCAACGCCTTCCAAAGACACTTTGATGCGGCAGGGAGCATCCACCCGTAGAAAAGGTTACGCATCACCTCTTGGCCGCGGCGCAACCGCATAAGCGCAAATTCGTGGCAGAATTTAGTTGAGGTCTACGAACGGCTGCACGTGTTCACTGTGCGCGTGCGCCCCTTTGGTTCAGCGCCATTACAGCGCCTTCATTCCTACTACGGGCGTTTCCGCCCCTGTGCCCCGCATCGGTACCCTGGTCCTTGCGGCGACTGGCCGCTTGGATTTCTCCCTTGGCATCGCTGCACAAGACGATCGGCGCGATTCGGGCCGGAACCTGGGAAGCAATCAACCGCCTGCTGCTTCGCAGCGCACGGAAGAAGAAGGTCGAAACCGGCAGCGTCATCCGACTGGATAGCACGGTCACCGCAGCTCTCATGCACGAGCCCAGCGACAGCAGCCTGCTGTGGGACGCTGTGCGAGTGATAGTCCGGCTGCTGAAGGAAGCCGATGGCTGGCTTGGCGGCAGCGCCATTGCTTGGCGCGATCGTCGCCGCGCGGCAAAAAACGGGCGCGCGCCATTCAGTTTATCCGCGGCCAGCCCAAACGGGTTCGGCTCTATCGTGAGTTGATCGGAATCGCGCGCGCGACAGGAGCCCATCTGCGCCAGACGCAGGCGCAGCTGGCAAAGCAGGAGGACCCACAAAGTGTGCTTTGGCAGGCCAAGGTCAGCGATTACCGGCCGCTCATCGAGCGGATCATAGCGGCGGGTGCTGAAGGGTGAGCAGGTTCCGGCCAGCGAGAACTCGTCAGCCTGTTCGAGGCGTACGCCGATATTATCGTCAAAGGCGGCCGCGATACCGGTTACGGCCATAAGCTTAATCTTGTCACAGGGAAGAGCGGCTTAGTCCTCGACGTTGTGATCGAGGCGGGCAATCCGGCAGATAGCGAGCGGCTGCTGCCAATGCTGGAGCGCCATATCGCTTTTTACGAACAGCCGCCACGACAGGCCGCCGCCGATGGGGGCTTTGCGAGCCACGTCAATCTCGACAAGGCCAAGGCTCGCGGCGTTAGCGACATGGCCTTCCATAAAAAGTGCGGTCTGCGCATCGAAGATATGGTGAGAAGCCGTTGGGTCTACCGCAAGCTTCGTAATTTCCCGCGGGCATCGAGGCGGGCATATCCTGTCTGAAGCGCTCCTATGGGCTTTCCCGTTGTGCCTGGCGCGGGCTTGAGCACTTCAAGGCTTACGTTTGGTCCTCGGTAGTGGCTTATAACCTCGCCCTGATCGGCCGCCTCGCGGCCGATTGAAGCTCCGCCGCCGCCAATCCATGCAGACCGGCAGTAGTCGGAAACCCTTATATTTTCCGAAGCTCCCGCCCGGCGGTCATTCCAAATGATTGCGCTTGCTCCGCCGCCGCCCTATCCATGAAAAGGCGCGTATCGCTAAACGGAAAACGCCTGAAGCATAAGCTAAAAGAGCCGTTTGTGGACGCGAACTAGCTATGCGCGAGTATGACAGCCTACCGACCTTGCGATGACTGCGACGAGGAAGTGTGCGCGGTGCGGCGGCTCATGATCGACGCTCGAAACGCATTGTCGAGTGTGCTCGAATTCACGAACTCTTGCTGATATGCGGGACTGGCGGCTTAAAAGACGCCCGGGCAGACCGGATGAGGTCGACCTCAATTCGCGCGCGACCCTAATGGTGCAGCAATCTTCGCCGAAAGCCAGAATCAAAAGGCCCACCGGACTCGGATAAATGGCGCTCGCTTTCACCACTCGTCTTTTTCGGCGTTAACGTCGGGCGCAGTAGATCTCGTAAAGTATCTCCAATAGCCGGCGGGCTGGATCGCTGGCGACTGAGTAGTAAATCGTCTGAGCCTGCCGCCTCGTCGTTACCAGCCTGTCTTTCCGTAGCAACGCCAGGTGCTGAGAGATGGTGAACTCCCGAGCCTGCAAGAGTTCGGCAAGCTGGCCCACGGACTTCTCGCCACCGATCAGCTGACACATGATCATCAGCCGGGATTTGTTCCCCAGCGACTGAAGGAGGCCGACGGCGTCGTCAGCTGCTTGCGACATTTTTTCGGTCTGTATCTTCATATTACCGTATATACGAAGTCTTGCGTTTTCTCTCCGCCATATCTAGTATCCGTTTCGAGAAATGAAAAGCCCAAACTTGACGCAGGCGCAGTTCAGCCTTGCGGACCAACCCGAAAAGGCAATTGAGGGATGATGAACCGGATATCAGGCGAGGCCTTGACAAGACCGCCATCGCGCGCTGCCCTGTTCTTGCTGGCCTTGGTGGTGGGCTCGATAAGCGCTTCAGCCGCGCAGGATGTGTTCGAGGTCAAGGGAAGCGCCATTGACGATCTGAAGGCCGTCTTCGCAACCGTCCGCAGCACCGACGAGATCAATGCGCGCGTCCGCACGGGCGGCACCATCACGTCGCTTGCCATCAAGCGCGGGAGCGAGGTCAAGCCCGGCGACGTGCTTGCGACCGTGGCGGACGACAAGCTAGCACTGAGAATGAAAGTGCTCGATGCGCAGATCATTGGCTTGCGCTCGCGGGCGGAAACGGCAAAAGCCGAGGCGCAGCGGCAGGAGCAGCTTGCGCAACGCGGCTTCGCGGCCGGCGCCAAACTCGATGAAGCGCGTACCGCTTTGGAGGTCGCGTCGAATGCGCTGAAGTCGGCCGAGGCGGAGCGATCGGTCATCACCCAGCAGGTCGAGGAGGGCGCAGTGCTGGCGCCGGCGCAGGGCCGGGTGCTGACCATCCCCGTAACCGTCGGCGCGGTCGTCATGCCGGGCGAAACCATCGCCAAGATCGCGGCCAACGCCTACGTGCTGCGGCTGGAGCTGCCGGAACGGCATGCTCGCTTCATCAAGACCGGCGATCCCGTCATCCTCGGGGGCCGGGAGCTTGCCGCCAGCGATGCCCCGATCGGCAAAGGCGTGATCTCGCTTGTCTATCCCGAGCTTCAGGATGGGCGCGTTATCGCCGACGCCCAAGCGGACGGGCTTGGCAAATACTTCGTCGGCGAACGCGTTCTCGTCCGGATCTCGGCTGGGAAACGCAATACGATCGTCGTCCCGAGCGACTACCTCTTCAAGCATTTCGGCCTCGACTACGCGCGCATCAAGCAAGATGACGGCAAGACCATCGACGTCGTGGTCCAGCCCGGCCAGCCTGCCCGGTCGGAAGGCGAGGGCGACGGGATCGAGGTGCTTGCAGGTCTGAAACCCGGCGACAGGCTGGTTCGGCCATGAAGCTCGGAATCTCAGGAAACCTGACAAAGGCGTTCATCGCTTCCCCGCTGACGCCGCTCATTCTCCTCTCTGCTTTGATGCTGGGCAGCATCGCGCTTGTTCAGCTGCCACGCGAGGAAGAGCCGCAAATCTCTGTGCCGATGGTCGACATCCAGATTCGCGCGGATGGCCTCAAAGCGCAGGACGCGGCAAGGCTTGTGACGGAGCCGCTCGAAACCATCGTCAAGGCGATCAACGGCGTGGAGCACGTCTACAGCCAGACCAACGACGATCAGGTGCTTGTCACTGCGCGCTTTCTCGTCGGCACGAAATCCGACGAAGCGATCCTGCGCGTGCATGAAAAAGTGCGCGCCAACATGGACCGCATCCCCATCGGCATCCCGGAACCGCTGATCGTCGCGCGGGGCATCGACGATGTCGCCATCGTCAGCTTGACGCTCGCGCCAAAGCCCGAGGCCGCCGAACGCTGGACGGACAATTCCCTCTATCATCTCGCCGAGAATTTGCGCATCGAGCTGTCCAAGATCGACAATGTCGGCCTTACCTATATCGTCGGCGGCCGGCCCGATCAGATCCGTGTCGAGCCCGACCCCGAGAAACTGTCACTCTATGGCGTGACGCTGGCGCAACTCGTGGACAAGGTACGCTCGGCCAACCGCTCCTTCCTCGCGGGCCAGATCCGCGACCAGGGCCAAGCTGTGCCGGTTGTGGCGGGTCAGACGCTTCAGGGCGTCCCCGACATCGGGCTTCTGCTCCTGACCACCCGCGACGGCCACCCGGTCTACGTAAAAGATGTTGCCAAGGTCGTCGTGGGCGGCAAGCCGCTCGAGCAGCAAGTCTGGCAGATCACGAAGGACAAGAACGGGGAGCTGGCGCGCGTCCCCGCGGTGTCGATCGCCATCGCCAAGAGGGCAGGGGCAAACGCCGTCGACATTGCGTCGAACCTCGTCAAAAGGCTGGAGCAGCTGCGCGGAACCGCGCTCCCTGAGGACATCGACGTCCAGGTCACCCGCAACTACGGCGCCACGGCCAGCGAAAAGGCTGACGAGCTCTTGTTCCACCTCGCGCTCGCGACGGTCTCCATCGTGACGCTCATCGTGTTCGCCATCAGCTGGCGGGAAGGCATCGTGGTGGCGATTGTCATCCCGACGACGATCCTGCTCACGCTGTTCGCCTCCTGGATCATGGGCTACACCATCAACCGGGTGAGCCTGTTCGCGCTGATCTTCTCCATCGGTATTCTCGTCGACGATGCGATCGTGGTGATCGAGAACATGGCGCGCCATTGGGGCATGCACAGCGAGAAAAGCCGCATGCAAGCGGCCATCGAGGCCGTCGCCGAGGTCGGTAATCCGACGATCGTGGCGACGCTGACGGTGGTGGTCGCGCTCCTGCCCATGCTGTTCGTTTCGGGCCTCATGGGGCCGTATATGAGCCCCATCCCGGCCAACGCGTCGGCGGCGATGATCTTATCCTTCTTCGTGGCCGTGATGGTGACGCCATGGCTGATGATGAGGATCGCACGCAAACAAGCTGAACCGCATGATCACGAGCATGGCGGCGGCTTCCTGGCGCGCGTTTACGTTGCAGTGGCGAAACCCATCCTGCGCAGCCGCAAGCGCTCGCTCTTCTTCCTTCTGGGTGTCGGCATGGCGACGCTCGCCTCGCTGATGCTGTTCTGGACCAAGTCGGTGACCGTGAAGCTGCTTCCTTTCGATAACAAGTCGGAGGTGCAGGTTGTCATCGATCTGCCGAAAGGAGCTTCGCTTGAGGATACGGAGCGCGTGCTTCAGGCGGCAGCGGGGCGGCTGAAAGACGTACCGGAGCTTGTCTCGATCCAGTCCAATGCCGGCACTGCGACGCCCTTCAACTTCAATGGCCTCGTCCGGCACTACTATCTGCGGAGCGGGCCGGAGCAGGGCGATCTCCAGCTCAATTTCTCGCCGAAATCCGAGCGCTCGCGCACGAGCCATGAAATCGCGCTGGAAGTTCGCGAGAAACTTCGCGGGCTTGATATGCCGAAGGGTACGGCGCTGAAGGTTGTCGAAGTGCCGCCCGGGCCGCCCGTGCTTTCGACGCTGTTGGCCGAGGTCTATGGGCCGGATCCCGAAGCGCGGCGCGCAACGGCGACGCAGCTCAAAGAAGTGTTCGAAAGCGTTCCCTTCATCGTCGATGTAGACGACAGCTTCCGGGCGCCTTCGGAAAGGCTTCGCGTGTCCATCGATCAGGACAAGCTCGAATTCTTCCGGGTCGAGCAGAAGGATGTCTACGACACGATCCAGGCCTATCTTTCCGGTGTGCCGGTCGGATATTCGTATCGTGGCGAAGGCCGTCATCCGGTCGAAATCGCCATCGCCCTGCCGAAGAACGAACTCTCGCTCTCGCAGCACACGCTCTCCACGCCTGTCCCCGCGAACGCGATCCCCGGCAACCGCTCCATCGTGGAACTTGGCGACGTGGTGAGCCTGAAGAAGGAGCGCGCCTCGTTCCCGATCTTCCGCCACAATGGCAGGCCTGCGGAAATGGTGACGGCTGAACTGGCAGGCAGCTACGAGGCGCCAATCTACGGCATGCTTGCGGTTCGCGATGCCATCGCCAAGGCGGATTGGGCCCCGGGGCAGAAGCCAGAGATCGTGCTGCATGGCCAACCCAACGACGAACTCGAAGCCGATCCTGCTCTGGGACGGCGAATGGGAAGTGACCTACGTCACCTTCCGCGATATGGGTGCGGCGTTCGGCATCGCCATCCTAGGCATCTACTTCATCGTCGTCGGGCAGTTCGGTTCGTTCAAGCTGCCGCTTGTGATCCTGACGCCGGTGCCGCTGACGCTGATCGGCATCATGCTCGGCCATTGGATGTTCGGCGCGCCGTTTACGGCGACGTCCATGATCGGTTTCATCGCGCTCGCGGGCATCATCGTGCGCAACTCGATCCTGCTTGTGGACTTCATCCAGGGCAAGCGCGGGACGATGCCGTTGCGGCAGGTGCTTCTGGAGGCGGGTGCGATCCGGTTCAAGCCGATCCTTTTGACGGCGCTTGCCGCTATGATCGGCGCGGCGGTGATCCTCGCCGACCCGATCTTCCAGGGGCTCGCCATCTCGCTTTTGTTCGGGCTTGCCTCATCGACGCTTTTGACCGTGCTCGTGATCCCCGCGATCTATGTGGTTCTGCGGGGCAAGGACGACGGTCAGCCCGAACGCGCGCCTGATATGGCGAAATCTCCTGCGGCGCCCGAGCAGATGGCAGCATAAATCTTCATTGTAATTCTAGTTCCCCACCTCCAGGAAGCGCTCGCCTCACCGGCGAGCGCTTTTCGCTGGAGGCGAAAGCGCCTGCATAGGGCAGCTAACTAATAAGTAGCGGTCAGATAGTCGATAATCCTGGCAGTATCCTCCTCCTCAACAGGGGCTCCAAAAACCTTCCTCATCCTGGTGACTTCTGCCGTCCAGAAGGCCTTGCCCTGATGCGGCGGCTGCGTCCGGATGTATGTTCTCGCCTTCTGCATCGCGAATTAACGCTTGCGAAGAGCTGGAACAGCGGTGGCGCAGAGGGCCGCGATGGCGGTCGGTTCGGTCCTTTTTCCCCGTATTATCAATGGTGGAGCGGGCTTGGGCTCTCGTTAACCTGCCGTCAAGACGAATTCGGTGACAATCTTTCAGAATAAGGAATAGAGGCGAAAGCGTCAGAGATAAGTTGACAAGAAGAAGACGCCGCATACACGGGATGCATACAAAATGAACCCTATCGCCCGCCTCGGATCAAACGCACGATGCCCTTACCGGATCCTGCCGTCGCGTGCTGCACGCTCATCTTCGTCAGCGCGTATGCGTTAGTGATTACGAGCAGAGATGCTGTGGTCGGCATTGTCCTTGGCAGCTTCATTATTGGGGGCCGAAGGAGCGGATCTTGTATCTGAGGGAGGCGGACTGCCCGGCAATCTTCCCGCATCGAGCGATAGCTCGGGAGCGTCGAGTCGTCCTCGCACCAAAATCGGGAAGCCCGCGGCCTGCCATTGCTCACCTGTGCCCGTGGATCTCCTGAAGAGAAACTGCGGGTTGAACTTGAAGTCGAGTTTGCGCTCGTCCAGAAGGGCCTGTCCGCGTCCCGACGCTCGCAAATTACCGCTTTCGAATGAAATGTCGTCAGCCCTGAGCGTTCCGTGATCGATGGACGCCCGGCCCGCAAGAAGCGTAAAGGGCAACCGGCCCTCTTTGTCCGAAAGGTTTCCTGATTGGATGGATGAATAAGCGTTCTGAAGGACTTGCATGAAAGCCGGCGCTTTTATTGATCCGTTGCGGATATCGACCGCCAAGGTTCCGGAAAGCGGCTCCCTTGTCAGGTTCTGAGCCCCTCTCGTTTCAAGCCGTCCCGACATATCAAAGCTGCCCCTGATAGCGTTGTCTGCGTTGAAACGAGCCAGAAGAAGCGGCAGGGAAACATTTCGAACAAGAAAAACGACATGTCCGGGCTTGCCCTTTTGCAGGGAAAACTGGCCGCTCAGCGTGCCGCCATAGCCCTCCGCCTTGGAAAGATCAATCGCGAGACTCCCGCCAGATAACGAGACTTGCGCTTCCGCTGGCGCCAAGACAAGCCATGGATTATCGGGCTCACCGCCCGACAGTTCCATTTTGGCGGCCGACAGTTGCAAGTTCAAACCGAACAGATCTTCGCTCACGATAGAAGCCAGATCGGTGGAAGCGGTAACGCCTCGCGATCCGTCACCATCGTTCTGGCTGCCTCCGGCCGGAACGGCAAGCTTCAAAACATCGAAGCTGGCGGAGGCCGCTACGAGGGGCTTTCGTGCATCGCGATCGATCGCAGCGGATGCCTTGAATGGCTCTCCACGCCAACTTCCAGCGATGTCTGGGAAGGAGATCAGTTTCGCCTCGGGATCGTCGATGAGCGTCATCGAAGCACTTGCCAAAGACGGCTGTTTCTCTGACAGGCCCACTTCGATCCTGAGCGGAAGGGTAAGCCGGTTATCCTGCCTCGATTGACCCTTGGACGAAGCAAGCTTGACTTTGTAGCCACCCACCGTTCCGCTTGCGTCCAGCCGGGTTTCACCGGCTTTTGAAGGCAGAGAAAGCTCGGCCTTGACGCCGTCGACCAGGACCTTCGCTTTTCCGTCGTCTCCCAAAAATGCAACGGTGCCATCTTCGATAGTGATGCTTTCAACTTCCGCAGCATCCGCAGCTAAGTTAGCCTCGACGGAAGACGCTGCGCGGGAAGCGACCGGGTATGGGTTTTCGGCGCTCCGGTTCGACTGATTAAGATAGTAGGCCACCCCTTTCAAGCTGATGGCGCTGACCCTTGGATTGCTGGAAAAGACGCTGGAAAGAGGGATGCGAAAAACGCCCTGGCGAACATGCGCCAGCTTCTGCTGCCGGTTGTCGGGCGCCGATAAGGAAATTTCGTCGGCAACGAGGCTGGGGACAGGAAGCAGCTTGAACCGTGCGCTGCCAATTTTCATGCGGGTCGAAAGCTCCGGGCTGTACAGATTGATCGCCGTCGCGACGAGACCCGAAGCGGGCAAACCCACAATCGCGACGGTCAACCCCGCCCCGACGAGCACCGCTCCAGCGAGAACTCCTCTGTTCACTCGCCTCCCGCTGCCGGATTGGAGCGGCTTTTCCTGATTCTGCAGCCGCGCCCCCATGTTTTTCGCATCTCCAGGTCGGGGGTATCCCCTGGCGGTCGCAGAGCGTCCCGTCCTTGTTTCGCGCCGTGCACTTGATCTCCTGATTGGCAAGCGCGACCGCTTCACGCCAGACCAGCCCCTTGCGGCTGTTCATAAGCTTTCTGGCGATTGCATCCCTGCGTTCCCGAATCTCTCGTGTCATTGGTTCCTCGGTTTCTCGCGCGCTACACCGATTTCAAACGCCGGGGTAATACTCGGGCTCGTTCACTGAGCTATTGAAGCGTCCTTAGAATACGGAAACCATTTGCAGGATAACGGACATCGCTGTCATATCGAAAGCGTGCCGAAGGCCGGCACAACTGTGCCTTATTATTGAGGGAACCGCCGCGTAAGCCGCGCAAGCCGCAATTGCCGCTCAGCCATGGGGAACCATCCGACGGCGCCCCGCTGTAGGATTTGTTCCAGCAATCCTGGACCCATTCCGCCACATTTCCTGCTGTATCGAAAAGCCCAAATGCATTGGGCTTATAGGATCCGACGGGCGAAAGCTTTCCGGCAGCAGCACCGGACTCGCAATCGCTGCAATTCGCGTTTCCGGCCCCGGCCTCGTCTCCCCAAGAGAACCGTTTTGAGCTGCCAGCGCGCGCTGCATACTCCCATTCAGCCTCGCTTGGCAGACGGTAACCTTGGCCGGTTTTTGCAGAGAGCCATTTCAAGAAGATGCCGGCATCCTCCCAGCTCACATCGCCAACGGGGAGTTTGTCCCGTTGCAATCCGCGGTTATCGGACTTGCTAGGGCAGGCCCCAGCTTCTACGCAAAGATCCCAATCGGCGAAGGTCAACTCGTACCGGCCGATTGCGAACGGATCGGTGATCTTGACCTTATGTGCAGGCTTCTCGTGGGGATGATCGGCGGACCCCATCGTGAACTCTCCCGCAGGGACAACGACAAGTTCAGGGCATTCAGCGCAATCTTTGAAAATAAGGCCCGCTGGCGACACGGCGGAAGGCGGCGGCTGGGGAGACGACTGCAACCCAGGCCGTGCTGGCGGCTCCGGCTGGTCGTCGCCAGAGGATTCGCTGCTCCCGATATTCGCTGGCGGACTTACAGCGGGGGGAACTGCAGAAGAAACAGGAGGAGACGAAGCAGCTGGAGCCGCCAGCACGACAGGAGCCGCTGGAGGAGCAGGCTTCTCGGATTGGCTTGGGTTCTTGTCGCCAGCGAGGAAGGAGAACTCCCCTGCGAGTGAGGATGATACCCAGGGAACCTGCTCACCCTTGGAACTATGATACATTCCTACCCGAGCGCGTCTGAAAGCATCCTCAGCATTTCCTGGAAGACGGATTTGGCGGATCAACTCGCTCATGAAAGAGTTGCTCGGCTCTTCATCGTCCGGCACAAGCTTGCCGGGTGAAGCTGAAAGGAGGATCACACCCCCGGAAGGCATATCGACGGCCGCCAGCCCCTGCGGCGCATCGCGAAAATGCCGCTCGAATGGATTACGCTTCGCTCCGTCGATTATTGCGATCTTGACACCAGATTTGGCGTTCGCAAGACCAGAAAGAAGGGTATTGAGGCTGATGCCGTCCCGCTTGATGTCGGCCTCTGTCCAGATTTGCGCGTCAGCGGGGATGAGATAGGTCTGCCTGTTGAACTGCAGGCCAATCCCGTTGAAGAAAAAAAGCACCGTATCGCCCGCTTTAATCTTGGATCCAAAATCGGTCAGCGCATCCTTCATGAGCTGGTTTGTCAGATTTTCTTTGAATTGAACGGTAAAGCCATCATTCACGAGTTCATCGCGAAGCACCTGCGCATCGGCAAGGGCGTTTTCAAGTGATAATGTGGACCCTCCGTAGTTTGAATTGGAAATGATCAAGGCGAGCCGCTGATCGGCGACGGCTTGGCAGCTAAAAAGAAGGATCAAAAAAACAAGCGACACACCCTCGCATATTATGGCTCCCAGCGCTTTATGCTCGAAGACGCGCACGGCTACCCTCCAACCAGAGCGAGATCATCGCGAGAATAAAATTACCTTGCCCATAATCGTGGCCATCAGACTTGCGCGCCGATTATATGCAAGCTAGTAAGCGGCTTGAGCAGTTCAGCAGGCTGCTGAACAAGCATGAAATCTTGGCTTCATCCTTCGACAAGCTCAGGATGACGTTGTGTTTTTTCAATGACATCGTTTTTCAGCAGCCTGTCAGACACTAAGTTGGGCCGAGCAGTAATGCGCGTCAAGTTCTGCGGGCAGGTCGTCGCCGCAGAAACGTTTTTTTGTTCAGCTGAGCGGCATTTTCCCGGTTCGGTGTTCCTCCTGCACACAGCAAGCTACGCCTTCGCCGAGCCGATCTGTGCTGCAGCATTGCTCAACGGCTCTACCCAGCCCTTCTCCCTGTTTTCCGACGACCAGCGCCAGCTTTGAGATTGATGCGCTGATGCCACCAATTTTCTGTTTCTTTTTAGCCTGTTACGCCGGGAACAGCGGTGATGGCCTTCCCGTGAGATGGTGATCTGGAAAACGAAGTCACTCCGAACCGGAATGAGGCCTCTGCAAGCGAGACGCCGGCGCTTGCGACGCAGCTTTCGCTGAGAGCGACAAAACTCCAACCGTTCCAACCTGCGTACCGAGGCAAACCATGCGACCGCTAGATTCGATCTTGTTTATTGGGCAGAACCAAAACTCCAACTGGGTAGTAACCGACCGGAAAGGGCTGCGAGGCGGCCTTTTTGCCAACCGTGACGCCGCATTCCGGTTCGCAATGTGGGAAAATGGCCGCCGTCCCGAGGCAATCGCATGGGTCACCGGGAACCTTGAACTGGACGTCGGCGATAAAAAGACAGCCGAGAGCCCGACAGCTGCTTTCGCTTCAATCGAACACTATCTCCCGGCCGCGCCAAAGGAATGAAGCCATGGCCGTCTTGATTCAGCCAACCCTATCCAATGCGGCGGCGACCATTCGCCAAAAGCTCCACATGATGACGCGGCTTGCCGCGACTGGATTAGCGGCCATGTCCCTGATTTGCAGCGCGCCGCCTGCGCACGCGGGCGAACTTCTTCGCCTTCAAGGTCATTTGATGCGCTGGCCTTCGGAAACGGCGGCTGGGCGCACTATTATAACCTATTCAATTTTGACAGGCCCGTACTTGGTTCAAAACGGCAAACGCATCCTAAGCCCCACCAACTGCGCGAAAATGCACGCATTTGCGGACGTCGTCGGCACATCGCCGCCCCTATCGGAAGAAAAGGCCAACCGCGAGTTGCAGTCTGCTTTCCAGGCCTGGGAGCGCGTCGCCGCCATCGCCTTCGTCGAAGTGGCCGAGCCTCGGCTCGCCAACATCGTGATCGGCGCAGCGGACGATCCGGGAGGGCGCGCATTCGCCAATTTGAGTTACCGCAGCGAAAAAGGATTGAGGCCGGTAACCATGGCGCTCGGAAAGCCGGAGCCTCTGCCCCCGGCGACGGCCGATGCCAAAAGCGATGACGGCTCAATGGTACCGATCGATCAAGCGTACGTCTGTATGAACCCAAAGTCACGCTGGAAGATCGGCTTCGACGGCGATCTCGACGTTTACGATCTCAGGCACACCTTCATGCACGAGATCGGTCATGCGATCGGGCTCGATCATCCCGACAGCACGGGCGCCGTTATGGCCTTCCGTTACGATGAGCGGGTTCGGGAGCTTGCAACCTTCCGATATCGACGGCGTGCAGAGGCTCTATGGAGCCCCCGGGAGCACCCCTAGCCGTTCTTATTCACCCGGCGAGGAATTTGGCTGGCGGGGGTAGCGCAAGGTGCTGAACTTGCGTAGGAAATGGGTGTCGAGACCACTCTGCGCACGTCAACTCGCCTGCCACACCCGCCATGACCGACGATAGTTCACTTACTTTCTTCTTGCCAGCCGTCTGCCGCAAGAAAGTCACAGCCGCATTCGATGGCGGCCGTCTTTCCTCTGACAGTGGCGTGATCTTGCTTTCGCTTGCCGAGTGTCGCCGTGCGGTAGCCAGGACCCTGCCGCTGTGATCGACGATCCGCGCGACCCGGCGCATATCACCCACACAGTCGAGGATGTGCTCAGAACGCGCGTGCTGGCGATTGCCTGCGGCTATCCCGATGGTAACGATCTCAACTGGCTGCGGTCCGATCCCGCTTTCAAGCTCGCCTGCGGGCGGCTGCCCGAAACGGGTGCGGATTTGTGTTCGCAGCCCACCATCTCGCGTTGGGAGAACGCGCCTACGCTGCGGGAGATCATCCGGCTGACCTATGCCCTCATCGATATCTGGTGCGGGAGTTACAAAGCGCCGCCCGGCTCAGTGGTTCTTGACATCGACGATACGCTCGATGTTTCGCATGGCCGTCAGGAGATGGCGGAATGGAATGCTCATTACGACGAGCGCTGCTTTCTGCCCATCCACATTTACGACACCGCGACTGGACGCCCGGTCGTCCTGATCCTGCGTCCTGGCAAAACGCCATCTGGCGTGGAAGTCCGCAGATGGCTGCGCCGCTTGATCAAGCGCATCCGGCAGCATTGGCCGGTTACGCGCATCACCATCCGGGGCGACGGCCATTACGGCCGCGACGAAGCCATGAGCTGGTGCGAGGATAACGGCGTCGATTATATTTTCGGCTTTGGCGGTAACGCCGTGCTCGACCGGCTGGTTGAAGGGGAGGCAGACGATGTCCGCACGCGCCGCGCCGAGGGGAAACTCGCCATTCTCCGCGGTTATGCCGAAACGCGCTACGCCGCCAAATCGTGGACGAGAGAA
This sequence comes from uncultured Alphaproteobacteria bacterium, assembly GCA_963839435.1. Classification (GTDB taxonomy): domain Bacteria; phylum Pseudomonadota; class Alphaproteobacteria; order Rhizobiales; family Rhodomicrobiaceae; genus Rhodomicrobium. The sequence goes on along the minus strand of CAWIVD010000010.1, from coordinate 363,016 downwards.
CGCCGTGTCGCAGCACGGATCGAAGCCAAGGAAAGCGATGAGGATGATATGCTCCGCCGCGGGCTTGATATCCGGTACGTTGTCACCTCGCTGAACAGCGGCAGCGCCGAACCCATCTACGCCAGCGTCTACTGCGCGCGCGGGCAGGCCGAAAATCTGATCAAGCAGCACAAGGCGCAAACCGCCTCTGACCGCACGAGTTGCCGGTCGCCGCTCGCCAACCAATTCCGCCTCATCCTGCACACTGCCGCTTACTGGCTGCTGCTCGATGTGCGCGATCACGTTCCGAGCTGGCATCCCTTGCGGCAGAGCGAGTTCAGCAGCATCCGCCTCCATCTCCTGAAGGTCGCTGGCCGCATCGTTGAGACGGCAAGCCGCATCCGTGTTGCATTGGCATCCTGCTGTCCGGAGGCCGCATTGTTCGCTCTTGTCGCATTCCGGCTGCAACAGTCGGGGCCATGAACGGCGGGGCGCCCCGCCCCTGGAGCCCATATCGCCAACCTCCAACGCGTAAGCAGCGTTCCCATTCCTGATCAGGCCGCAGCCGGTTCCGCTCGCGGCGCGATCACGCAATCAGCTGGTGCTCGTATTCCTCGCGAAATTTATCAAGAGAGCTGTTGACTACGGTGACGGCGCCATCAATCAAGGCGCATCGCCCGCTGCCCGGGAGCACGCTGCAGAGGTTGATCAAGGCGTTCATGTCGCTTCGCGTGCCTTGGCCGGTGTCGATTTTGCGCAGGAGCCGGGCCATCTGGTGGGTTCCGATCTTGCAGGGCGGGCATTGCCCACATGACGAGTGAGCGAAGAAGTCAACGTAGTCGGTGACCCGCTTGACGATACCTGTCTCCTCCGAAATAACAATCATCGCTCCGGTGCCCAAGGCCGAGCGGCGCTTGCGGACGGAGTTGAAGTCAAGGGCAACGTCGATGTCCTCTTTCTTCAGGATCGTGTTTGACGGACCGCCCGTGAATACAGCTTTGAACCGTTTGCCCGCCAGCATGCCCTGGCCGTGCACTTCGATCAGGTCACGCAGCGACGTCCCCATCGGAAGCTCGTATACGCCCGGCGCAACAACGTCACCACTGAGCGTGTAGATCTTGGTGCCGGCGGTGTCGCCGATGCCGAGCGCCCGGTACCAGTCGGCGCCATGATGAATGATGTGCGGTACGTTTGCGAGCGTTTCTATGTTGTTGACCAGCGTCGGACAGCCGTGGACACCACTCTGCGCCGGATAGGGCGGCTTTCGCCGCGGGAACGGAAAACCGCCTTCGACCGACGCGATCGCCGCCGACTCCTCGCCGCCGATGTACAGGCCTGAACTTTCAACCAGCGACAGAGTCATCGGCCGTCCAATTGCGCTTTCGAACCGGGCGAACAGCGGGTGCGCCAGCCACTGGGCGATCGCTTTGCCGATGTTCTCTACGGAGGCCGTTTGTGCCGGATTGATGTACATCACCACGTTGTTGACACCGGTGGCAAGGGCGGCGATCAGCGCCCCCTCGATCACCTGATGCGGTGATTTCTCCAGCAGCAGCCGGTCCTTGAAGGTTCCCGGCTCGTCTTCGTTGCCATTGCAGATGAGATACTTATGGTTTTGGCTGGTCTCGGCGGCGACAAAGCTCCACTTGCGGTGTGTCGGGAAACCGGCGCCGCCCATGCCCCGTAATCCCGCCGCTTCGATCGTTGCTATCAGTCGATTGGGGGTTGCAAGCGCGGCCTCGAGACCTGCCCCCCCGGGGCCGGCAAGCCATCGGTTCAAGTCCGGTCCGAGGAGACAACGCTCATTCAAAACGACCTGATTGAGAGTGTTCATGTGACTGCGCTTTCGCCTCAGGAACCTCCGCCAGGCCGTGCCAGCGGAGCGTACATGTCGGTCTTGTCGAAGTTGGCATAGTCGGGGAACAGGGGCGGCCCGACACGATCGAGGGGTAGCCCGGCTTTCGTCAATTCCCGTTGACGCCGGGTCACATGCTCGATCAGGATCCTACGCGGATGGGCCGCGGTGGACTGCTCCGCCGCCTTGACCCCCGCCCGACGGCCGAAGCTCAGCATTTCAAGCAGAGCGTTGCCCGCGAGGCGGTTATGACCGTGCACGCCACCGGCGATTTCTCCGACGCAGAACAGGTTGGGAACCGAGGATGCGCCATTTGCGTCGATGACAACGCCGCCGTTCTGGAAGTGAAGCGTCGGATAGACGAGGAAGGGCAACCGCGCGGGGTCGTGCCCGCACTTCTTCGCCAGCTTGACGACGTTCACAAACTGCTTGGCGATAATGCCGGGCTCACGAACTTCCAGGGCTGGCGTGTCCAGGAAAACCCCCCGGCGACCGGCCCCGCTGACGACGCCGCGTCCCTCCTCGCATTCGCAAATAATAGCTGCGGCGACCTCATCGCGCGGCTTCAGTTCATCGACGAAGCGCTCGCCGCGGCCGTTGACCAAGGTTGCCCCTGCGGACCGTGTCGCCTCTGAAACGAGGATGCCAGCGAGCCGCGGCGGATCCACAAGGCCGGTCGGATGGTACTGGAAGGAGTCCAGGTCCCGCACGCGCGCCCCAAGCCGGTAGGCGAGCACAAGACCGTCGCCTGTCGAACCGAAATGGTTAGATGTCGCAAAACCATTCAGATGCAATCGGCCGCTGCCGCCCGTGGCCAGGATCACCGCCTTGGCGCGAACGAGGTTATAGCGGCGAAGATCGAGCGACAAGACCACGGCGCCAGCGCAATGGCCATGCTCATCGCACAGGAGTTCGACGACCGGGCAGCGATTCCACAGCGTGACGCTGCTGTTGAGCACGGCCTCGCTTAGAACTCGCATCATTTCGAGACCCGTGAAATCACGGTAACAGAGGATTTGGTCGGCCGTCGCCCCGCCGGGCCGGCGCGCCCGGAGGTCGCCGCCGTCCCGGTCGAACTGCATGCCAAGCCGGATCAGCCAGCGGATCACATCCGGCCCATCCATCACCATCTGCGCCACCAGTTGCTTGTCGCCCTTGAAATGGCCGCCGCGGAGCGTGTCCTCGAAGTGACGTTGCGGCGAATCCTCAGGCCGCACAGCGGCTTGAATGCCTGCTTCTGCCATCACCGTATTGCTGTCGCCCAAGCGGAGCTTTGTCGCGACGAGCACCTTGGCGCCGGCCTTCGTGGCGGTGAGGGCCGCAGCACAGCCGGCGCCCCCGCCGCCGATCACGAGAACATCGGTGTCCGTTACAGTTGCGCCAGCGAGAGCGGCTTCGTTAATGCGCGCATTCGTATGCAGCCAGTCGGCCACGACCTGGTGGCACGGATCGCCAGCGTTCGGCCCAACCTTAAGGGTCGTGAGGGTTTGTACCTGATAGTCTGGGTGATAGCGGGCGAGCAGGTCTTCGGGAGGCAGTGGAGGCAGCGGAGTGTCGCGCGCGACCGCCGGTGAGGACTTTCGCCAAGCAGCGAGCGCCTGTTCATAAGGAATGCCGGTCATTCGCGTCGTATCCCTCCGTTCAACGCGCACGTATTCAATGCCCTAAATGATCGCCCCTCCCCACAGGGACCTCGATGGCGTCGACGTCTACGGTGAGCGCGCCGCGGCGGATCTGATCGAGACGAAGCAAAAGATTGGGCGAATGCAGCCCGTGGGATGCGACGATGCGCCGGCCGAGCATGCCCAGACGACTGGGACTGATATTCTCGGGGCATGCCCGCGTGCAGAGATTGCACATCACGCAGTCGGCGAAGATGTCGCTCGCTTCCTCAACGCCGCCCACGACAAGCAGGTTGACACCCCGCTGCACCTTAAGGCCGCGTGGACAAGTGGCGTCACAGCCGCCACAGTGCCTGCAGTGAGCAGCCTCCGGAAACGTATCGTTGACCTGTTCAAGGACATTCCATGTGTTGTCGAAATCCTCGATTTGGTACACGTGTTGCCTGTGGTGGTCGAGATAGCCTAGGAACGTCACCTGCATGTCGGGCTCGACGATCGTTTCACAGGCGAGTTGCATTGCTACGTCGCGAGAGCCGGCACGACGCACCATAATACGGCAGGAGCCACAGACTCCTTGCAGGCAGCCGACGCCGGCCACCAAGGTCTCGCCCGCCTGCCAAACGGCCTCGATGATGGAAACATCGGGCGGTGTCGTGATATCCTGGCCATCGACGTTGATGCGTATCGGTGACTTGTCTGTCATCGTTTGTGTCCATGGAACCGACCATTGGTAAGTGGTGCGCGCCTGCGTATATCCTACAGGGTCAATTCCGAGAATCGCCTAGCCGGTGAGTGGCAAGCCAAGGGCGTGTATGGCGACTGCCAATCTCACTTCGGCAGGACCTGAGAGCACAGCCGTAAAGTCGCAAGGCAGGCGTCGTCCTATCGCGGCGACTTAATCAGAGAAAACCTGCATCGCTGCTCGGAGGAAAGCTTTTAGGCTGAGCCTCAAAGAGGCTGCACCAGACCGTCAGATTTGGGCCACCGATGGGCCACCAAAAAACGTTCCAAGGAGAGTGAGACGAAATAGCCTTTGATTTCCTTGGTCTTTTGGTGGGCGCACAAGGATTTGAACCTTGGACCCGCTGATTAAGAGTTAGCTGCTCTACCAACTGAGCTATGCGCCCGCTTCGCCTGTCCTCTAGCTATAATCCGTAAGAAGGCGTGTGTCCACGCCTGCGTTCACGGCAATCACCGTTTAAACATGTTCCGTTTTTGGAAGCGGAACAGGGGAGGGCACGCGCGCTCCCGGCTGGGCCTTGCTCAGCGGAAGAGAGCCTTGTGAATCGGCCCTTGGAATGACCTCCGGCGCCAAAGCGCCGAGCGAAACGTAAATTTTCAAAAGATCGTCGACCTTCATGTCGGGGACAGGCGTGATAGCGGTGTCGGAAACAAATACAAGGCCGCCCGACATGGGTATCGGTGCGGCAGGGAGATAGACGAGCCTGCGCCGCTCTCCGGATATGAGATAGAGTTGCTGGCTTGCAAGAAGCGCGAGAACGTCGATGGCCGTATCGCCGGAGCCAAAAAAGCGGCAGGACACAACGCTCATGCTCGAGAGATCTCCAGGCGCGCCGGTCCTGTTGGTCGCGAGCCTCACCACGCGGGAAACCGGGCTGTAAATCGATCGAATGAGCGGCACCCGCGAAAACAACCTGTCGAGATAACTCTGAATGATGCTTTTGGCCCTCGTCTTGACGATCAAGCCCAAGAGCCAGATACCCGCCAATGCGATGCCGACGCCAAGCCAGAATGCCAGCGTATCCTGGCTGGGGCCGAGAATATAAGTCCCACCCCAGGTGAGAAGATCGCCGAGCACTGTGCCGGGACCGATCGCGCCGCGCACGAAGCTCACGATGTATGCGACGATGAACACCGTAAGCACGATGGGGAGAAGAAACAGGAGCCCGGCAAGAAATGAACCGATCACGCTCGTGCGCCAGAAACGGGAGATCCAGTTAAGCATGCGTGAAAATCCTTCGTCAAAGGGGCTCTTCATGTCAGCAGTCGACACTGTCCGGCTCCGCTTCAGTATACATGGAACGCATAATTTATGTGTTATTGAATTCTGTGAGGGGAAATCAGATCGGGTTTTTGTCGTTTGTAAACCAATTACTTCCTTGTTCGGAGCGGAGCCAGCAACACAGGTCGGTATCAGGCGTGGCAGTCGCCGGCTTGGCTGAGATGGGGATGCTTGTCGCAGAAAAGGAGGGCGGGACGGGCTTTTCCTCCTTCATCTCAATGTTCGTTGAGGCAAGGCGGTTCTCGTAGATGCCTGAAAATCGCGGTTGATAGCCGCATCAACGGACAAGGCATGGCGCGCGAGTTACACTAGGCTACCGCACAGTGCGAGGGGGGACTGCGCTTGGAACCGTCGATTGTTTGCCCAAACTGCCGGACCGAGATCAAGCTCACGGAAACTTTGGCCGCTCCGCTTATCGAAGCCGTAAGGCGCGAAAGCGACCAGAAGCTGCGCTCGAAAGAGGCGGAAATCGTGAAGCGGGAAGCCGCGATGAAAGAGGCCAAGGAAGCCATGGAGGCGGAGCTTGCTGAGCGGTTGAAGGGGGAGCGCAAGAAGCTTGCGGAGGAGGAGGCCAGGAAGGCGCGGACCGCTGTCTTGACCGACCTCAATCACAAGGATCAGCAGCTCGAAGAGTTGGCCAAGGCCTTCAAGGAGCGCGAGGCGAAACTCGCCGAGGCGCAGAAGGCGCAAGCGGACGCTGTGCGCAAGCAGCGCGAGCTAGCGGAAAAGGAACGGGAGTTCGACCTGACGATCGAGAAGCGCGTGCTCGAAAAACAAGCTGAAATTCAGCAACGCGCGAAAGCGGAGGCAGAGCAGGCGCTTGGGCTCAAGGTTCAGGAGCGAGAGCAGACGATCCTCTCGATGCAAAAACAGATCGAGGAGCTGAAACGCAAGGCGGAGCAAGGCTCGCAGCAACTCCAGGGCGAGGTGCAGGAACTGCAGCTTGAGGCGCTGCTTCGGGCCAGCTTCCCGCATGACACGATCACGCCCGTGCCGAAAGGGGAGTTCGGTGGCGACGCGATGCAGTTCGTCACGACTTCGTTCGGGCAATCCTGCGGCAAAATCCTTTGGGAATTGAAGCGCACCCGCAATTGGAGCGACGGTTGGCTGCAAAAGCTGCGCGAGGATCAGCGCATGGCAAAGGCAGATGCAGCGATCATCGTCTCACAGGCGCTGCCGAAAACCATCGAAACCTTCGGGCAGATCGATGGCATCTGGGTTACCTCGCCGAAGTGCTCGGTGGCGCTGGCGATTGCCATCCGTCACCTGTTGATCGAGGTCACGGCCGCGCGGAAGTCGGGCGAGGGGCAGCAATCCAAGATGGAGGCGATGTACCTGTATCTGACAGGGCCGCGATTCCGTCACCGCGTGGAGGCCATCGTCGAGAAGTTCGGCGAGATGCAAACCGACCTGGATAAGGAGCGCAAGGCCATGCAGAAGGCCTGGGCCAAGCGCGAGCAGCAGATCCGCGGCGTCATCGATGCAACCGCCGGTATGTATGGCGACATGCAGGGCATCGCGGGGCGGTCACTTCAGGAGATTGAGGGGCTTGATTTCGACGCGGAGCCGGCGATCGCGACAGCGCAGCGAGATGCCAGCAAGCTACGGCTCATCGAATCGGAAGCAGGGCATGAACCTGCCGTACGGTGAGACACCCCGCGAGGCGGCTCCCTTGATCGAGAAGGCGCGGCGCTTGAGGCTACGCAAGTTGCATTGGCGTTGCCAGAGAGCCGCCTCGCGGGTCGGGGCTTGTAACAACTCGCATATGGGCGCGAAACGGTATCTTAGCCCGATAAGCCGCCGGCAAGGGAGGGGATAGCAAGCGGGCTGAACCCGTAATGTTTCAGCCAGCGCAAATCGCCGCCGAAGAACGCGCGCAAATCCGGCATCCCGTATTTCAGCATGGCAATACGGTCGATACCCATGCCGAAGGCAAAGCCCTGCCACTCTTCGGGATCGATGCCGCAGGCTTTCAGCACGTTCGGGTGCACCATGCCGCAGCCGAGGATCTCCAGCCAGTCGCTGCCCTCGCCGATCTTGAGTTCCGCCCCCGAGCGGTCGCATTGAATGTCGACCTCGGCGCTCGGTTCCGTGAAGGGGAAGTGCGACATGCGAAAGCGCATCTTCACATCTCTCACCTCGAAGAAGGCCTTGCAGAATTCCTCGAGCACCCACTTCAGGTGGCCCATATGTGTATTCCGGTCGATGACGAGGCCCTCGACCTGGTGAAACATGGGTGTATGGGTCTGGTCCGAGTCCATGCGGTAGACGCGGCCTGGCGCGATGATGCGAATCGGCGGCTTCTGCGCAAGCATGGTGCGCACCTGCACGGGTGAAGTATGCGTGCGCAGGAGAAGCCGCTCGCCTTCAGCGTTCGGCGAGAAAAAGAAGGTGTCGTGCGCCTCGCGGGCTGGGTGCCCTACGGGGAAGTTGAGCCGCGTGAAATTGTTGTCATCGGTTTCGATGTCCGGTCCCTCGGCGACGGCAAACCCCATGTCCGCGAAAATGACCATTAGCTCTTCCCACACACGGCTGATGGGATGGATCCGTCCCTCGGCGGCGGGGTTGGGCCGGACGGGAAGGGTAATGTCGACGCGGTCCGTCGCGAGCTTTTCCGCGAGCGCAGCCGCCTCAAGCTCGGCCTTGCGGCTTTCGAGCGCGGCTGCGACGCGGTCCTTGACGACGTTTACAGCGGCGCCAAAGCTCCTGCGAGCCTCGTGAGGCATGGAGCCGAGTTGCTTCATCAACTCGGAGACTTCGCCCTTCTTGCCAAGCGCGGAAACACGAATGGCGTCGAGCGCTGGAAGGTCTTGCGCGGCGGCTACCTCGGCCAGCAACCGCTTCGTCAGTGCGTCAAGATCGTGAGATTTGTCCGCGACGGCATGCATGGGGGTTCTCAGGAACAATTGTGCGGAGAGCCCTGCCACTTTTGGCGGGGAGGGTCAAGACCCGGAATAGAAAAGCTTACACGGCAAATGCCGAGCCAACAGGAAATTTGTCGCGAGCGGCTTCGGTTAATGCAGGAGAGCCAAGGAGGGCTGGTTCGCGCCCTCCTTTTCCGTGATCAGCTTCAGCACATAGGCGATTTCATCCCTTGCGTCTCGCGTCGCACGGCGGTCCTCCTTCGGGATTTCCTCGGCAATCCTCAAAAGAACGTTCGCGAGCGCAAGCAACTCAGGAACTGTAAGCTCGGCTAATCTCATGCAGGGCGCAACTCCGCGGGCAGGGCGTCGCGTGCCTTTCCGACAAGCGCGGCGAATCCGCCCGGATCGGTAATGGCGAGATCCGACAAGACCTTGCGGTCGATCAGAATGCCCGCCTTGTTGAGACCGTCGACAAAACGGCCATAGGTGAGGCCATGCTCGCGCACGGCGGCATTAATCCGCTGAATCCAAAGAGAGCGGAAATTGCGCTTCTTGGTGCGGCGATCGCGGTAGGCATATTGCCCAGCCTTTTCAACGGCCTGGCGGGCGATCCGAATGGTATTCTTGCGGCGTCCGTAAAAGCCTTTGGCCTGTTCCAGGACTGCCTTATGACGGGCGTGGGAGGTTACGCCCCGCTTCACACGTGCCATTTGTTATCTCCAAGCTCGAGCGTTACGATTTTTGCGCGATCAGTCAAGCCCATAGGGCGACATTTTTTTTATGATGCGCGCATCGCCATCTTGAAGGACAACGCCACCGCGGGCGTTCCTGATGAACTTGGGGGTTCGCTTGATCATGCCGTGGCGCTTTCCGGCCTGCCCGGCAACCACCTTGCCGGTGCCGGTAATCTTGAAGCGCTTTTTCACGCCGCTTTTCGTTTTCATCTTGGGCATTTTGCTTCCTTTCGTTTGTATCTCTCTTGCCAAACGGCGCGAAACTGCAGCCCGTAGAGCCGCCACGCCATCAGCTTTCATGGAGAAGCTTCGAAGCCGCCACGGCATGCCCTTAATGCGCCGGGCGGCTATCAAGGCGAGACAATATGCTGAGCCTTCGAAAGACGCAACTGTTTCGCGATGGGATTACCAGTATCTCATTCGTCGCCCCGCAATGCGCCTCGGTGCAAAACCGGGGTCTTAAAAGAGCTGCGCGTGCCGTTCGAAACGATCCCGGATAGCCGTGCGCGGCTTCCGGACGATGGGAACCTCAAGGCATGGCGAACGGTGTTTTGCGGGCTTCTTTCGGCTTCGTGCCAAACCCGTGGATCCCGCAATCTCGCGGGTGAACTCAAGCTGACGCCAGCCCATGGCAACCAACCCGATAGCGCAGGGCATAGCTTTCTTTTTTAGATGCAGGGTGTAGGGGCAGACAAGCAGGTTTAGTAATGCAAAGTGGTCTTGCGATGCCCCGTTGGGAACGAAATTGTTAATTCCTTTGTTTCGCGCTTCCGTCTACGGATGGTCCTGCGGCTCAGGCGGAGGCAAAAAATGAAGCGCATTGTTGCAGATGAAGAAAAGCAGGCTCCCAGCAACGCAAGCGCCGAAGACCGGCCTCTGGATGTGAGCCGGCGTAGCCTCTTGATCGGCGCCGGAGCGGCGGCCGTGATGGGCGCGCAGGTCACGGGCGCAACCGCCCAGATGGGGGCGCCCCCTGCGAGCTACGGCGCTGCCGGGATGGGGCAGCTCAAGGAGATGTTCCCGACTACCTATGACCCCGCCTACATCCAGAATGCGGTCATGGCTTTCGTGCGCACGAACCTTTACGCAGCGCAGCGGCCGTTTCTTCCCATGATCGACGAAACGCTCAGCAAAGAGAATGCGCTTCCTTTCGATCTCTGGGGGATGCTTTACGACGATTGGGCGCCAAATCCGGAGGAGGGGCTCACGGTCTTCTTGCAGGGCCTCGAAAAGCGCGGGCCGGATAATCGCCGCAAGCGGATTTATATTTCGGCGCTGACGCCGGACTTATACCGGACGATGTATGCGGAGAAGGTCGCGAAATTCTTCGACCGGCTTCTGGACGAGAAGAACGCCGGCAAGCCCTTGATGCGCTATTATCTCGACAATTATTTCGATCTGTTCTGGGATTTGCACGTCGGCGTCCAGGGGGAGGCGGTTCCGCGCGAAGTTCGCCAGATCGGCGAGAGCTTCAACACGGTGCTTGGCTATCGCGACCCGCTACTCGGGATTGTCTACGAGAATTATATGAAGGTGCGGGCGCTTCGGACGCCGCTCAAGACATGGATCGAAGATCGAATCCAGGATGTCATCCACGGCAGGGTCAAAGACCCGGAGAAGACATTCGTTTACTACTGGATCAAGAATGGCGGCGGCGGAAGCGATTTCAGAAACAAGGACGTCGTCTTCGAGAGCTTCCACAATTTCGTAGCGCTCAGCCAATGGGGCAATACGATTTACAACATCATGATGAAGCTTGAGAAGACCACGGGCGATCCGGACGTCAAGGCGTGGTTCAAGCGAACGATGGAAGGGGACTACGACAATGCACGGGGCGGGGCGTTCACACCGCTCCAGCGCTTCGTCATGGAGCTCTTCCGCGTGATTTCTCCGAACGGAGGCAGCATCTCTTCGCTCCAGCAACTCGGCATGCGCGAGCCGGACAGGCACGGCTATGCCATCACGCCTCATCTGGCTGCGAGCACCGATCCGCGCCATTGGGAAAACCCGCTGGAGTTCGATCCCGGGCGGTACAAAAACGCGCCCGCGAGCGATCAGGTCGATAAGGAAAGAGCCAAGGCGATCGGATTTGCGAAATGCCCATTCGAGAAGGCCTCGTTTCCGGTCAAGGACGGGCGAAACGCGGACATGACCAACAGCGCGTTCGGCACGGTTTTCGGCGTTGTCGACGGCAAGGCGCAGCCGGTCTGCGACTATGCGGGCTTTGCGCCTTTCGGTTTTGGATACCGGCGCTGCCCCGGCGAGCTGCTGACCATCGCCGTCTTCGAGGATTTCCTGAAAAAGGTCTGGGCGAAGAAGATCGAGTTCCAGAAGCTTGACGTGCCGACCCCCGCCAGGCTGCCCGTTGGGCCGACCACCGTTATCGACGATAATATCGGGTTTGTGCGGCGAACCTAGGCAAACATTCCGGGCTTCGTCGACAAACGTACTGGCGCGATGTTGGGGTGGCCCCATGATGGAGCAAGTGGAATAACCTCGGCTCAAATCCAAAACACGCGAATGCAACTCACGTTCGTCAGTCACTACGGTCCGAAGCCCGCGCCCTTCGCGGAAAAAATTCGCCTGCTTCAGACCTTGATCGCGGAGCAACTCGGCGGCCTCTTCGTGCGCTACACGGTCGAACAGGTTCACGGCACGCTCATCGGACTCGAGGGCGCGCGATTCGGAACCCGCATCCGTAATGAAAACTTCCGGTGCTTCCGCGGCGCGGAGCGGTTCATCGACTTCCAGGGGTTACTGGATTTCTTGCGCACCCGGCCAGAATTGAATTGGGACGTGCGCGTCGGCGGTTACGACTTAGCCTGTGACTATGGCTTTGCCAGTGCGGGGCAGCATCCCTTCCTGCGCTCCTTTTCCCTACACGGTGAGATCGCCGTGGCGATGGGCTGGCCGTATTGTTCAGGCGCATTGGTCCCGTCGCTCGATGAACTGCGACGGGCGTTTCAGCAGTTTGGCGCCCTGCATAAGTGGCATCAACGCGAATTGGATGTGGACAATGACTTCTTCTTTGTCCTCGGGCGTGTGCCGCCGGATATTGAACCAGCTCAGCGCGATGCGGTGCAGCATATCATCCGCAAACATCTCGCCGCCGCGCCTTTTCAGCTGCCCGTAACACGCGCCACACTCTCCTTCGTCGCCTACATCGATTTACAGCTGCCGCCAGACACTTCGCAAGCGTTTGGGCTGAACGATCAGCAGGTGACAGCAAGCCTGCTGGCGGGTTTTTATAATGACGATGTGCCTATAGCATCGCGCGCTTAATCGCACGCGGGCATTCAGGCCCCTCATTTTGTATGCACCCGGCGATTGTTGGCATCTGCATGTCAAATTATCCCTTACACTTTCGTCCGCTTTCCTTCTTCTCGAAGATCTTCGGCGATTTCGCCTTGCCGGCGGGTTAACGAGAGCTGCAGCCCGCTTCAACCCCTGGCACTGTAGGGAAACATACCGCACGGAACGCCAACGCGGCCGCCTGCGCTGCCGCTGTTCCGGCTCTTCGCAAGCGTTAATTCGCCAAGCCAAAACATATTTAACGGACTTTTGCGCGTCCCTTTAATGAAACAATTCGGCCATTAAATTCTATTTAATGGGGTACTCTGTTAATCATAAAAAACCACGCATTTTCATTAGTTTATGCCATCTCATCCCTGTCGGCTCACGAAGCCGAAATGGTCCATATTTTTCGCCCGATGAGTAACTTTTTAACCAAATACATGGCGGGAAATAATTCCGGCGCGCTTTTGTTAACCTTCTTCGGTTAATCCATCGGCGCGCGAACGAATTGTTCACCATAAGGCGCGCGCTAAGCACCGTTTGGCCATGGCCGGAATGACGAAGCCTGCCACGTTCAAGCTGGAGTGATGGGCGGAGGTCATAGCCGGGTCTCCGCTCCACCAGATCCAAGCACAGGGCTGCCAGCGCGCCGCGATGTTCGGCTTTCCGGCCTTTAAGTGTCAAAATTCACCGGAGGCCCATTGCCGAAAGGATCCTGAGAATTTGGAAAGTGCAACGCTTATTTTGTCGCGAAAACACGCTCGAAAATAACGTCGACGTTCTTCAAATGGTGGCGCGTGTCGAACAACCCGTCGATTTCCGCGGGTGAGAGCTTGGCGGAGACCTCCGCATCGCCCTTCAGGAAATCGAGGAAGGAGCCTTCGCCGCCAAACGCGCGCATGGCGTTTTTCTGCACGAGGCGGTAGGCATCTTCGCGGCTGACCCCCTTCTGCGTTAGCGCCAGCAGAATCTGCTGCGAATGCACAAGCCCCCCACCGCGCTCCAAATTCGCGCGCATCCGGTCCGGATAGACCACAAGCTTGTCGATGACGCCTGCAAGCCGGGCGAGCGCGAAATCGAGGGTCACAGTTGCGTCCGGCCCGATCATGCGCTCGACGGAGGAATGGGAGATGTCGCGCTCGTGCCAGAGCGCCACATTTTCCATGGCGGGCACGGCAAAGCCGCGAACGAGCCGGGCAAGGCCGGTCAGGTTCTCCGTCAGGACCGGGTTGCGCTTGTGAGGCATGGCCGACGAGCCCTTCTGCCCTACCGAGAAAAATTCTTCGGCCTCGCCGACCTCGGTGCGTTGCAAATGGCGGATTTCGGTCGCAAGCCGTTCGACGGACGAAGCGATCACGCCGAGCGTCGCGAAGAACATGGCGTGCCGATCGCGCGGGATGATTTGCGTGGAGACCGGCTCAGGCTTGAGACCAAGCTTGCCCGCGACGTAAGCTTCCACGCGAGGGTCGAGATGCGCAAACGTGCCGACTGCGCCGGAAATCGCGCACGTTCCGACATCCTCCTTCGCACGCAAGAGCCGCTCCTTCGCGCGAGAAAATTCGGCATAGGCGAAGGCAAGCTTCAGTCCGAACGTCGTCGGCTCGGCGTGGATGGCGTGGCTGCGGCCCACCGTGACGGTGTATTTGTGCTCGATCGCACGGCGCTTCAGCGCGGCAAGCAGCGCGTCGAGATCAGCGAGCAGGATGTCCGCCGCGCGCGTGAGCTGGACCGCAAGGCAAGTGTCGAGCACATCCGAAGAGGTCATGCCCTGATGCATGAAGCGCGCCTCAGGCCCGACATGCTCCGACACACTCGTCAGAAAGGCGATGACGTCGTGCTTTACCTCGCGCTCGATCTCGTCGATGCGCTCGATGTTGAACGCGCCGCGCTCGCGCAGCACCTTCGAGGCTCCAGCCGGGATTTGCCCCAGTTGCTCCATCGCCTCCGCGGCAAGCGTTTCGATTTCCAGCCAGATTTCGTATCTGCTGCGGTCAGACCAGATCGCGGCCATTTGCGGCCGGGAATAGCGGGGGATCATGGGGCGCTCTTTACGCTGCGGCAGGGGCCACGGATGGCGCGATGCTCAGGTTATGGGATTGCAGGAGGGCCGAGAGGGACGCGGACGGCGTCCGCCCGGATGTAAATTTTATGATGCCTGAGCCGCGTCTGGCGCCAACGCCAACGATGTGGCCCTGCTCGGCGAGGACATTGGCGATACGGCGTGCGATCGCGGGAGCGGGGTCGAGCCAGATCACAGGCCAAGGCGCGAGCGCATCCAACTTGTCGAGGAGAAGCGGATAGTGGGTACAGCCGAGCACGACAACGTCGGTTTTGGCGCCGCCATCGTCCACAAAGCAAGGCGCTATCTCGCGGGCGATGGCGTCATCCTCAACATCCGCGCCGCTGGCGCCCATCTCAGCCAGTTCCGCGAGTGCGGGCGCGCCAACGAGGTTGAATCGCGTTCCGGCTCCAAACTGCGTGATCAGTTCGCGCGTGTACTCGCGCGCGATCGTGCCCGGCGTTGCGAGCACCGAGACCAGCCCGCTTTTCGTGAGAGAGGCGGCGGGCTTGATGGCGGGAACAGTGCCAACAAACGGGATGGCAAACGCCTTCCGCAGCGCGCGGAGGCAAACGGTGGAGGCTGTGTTGCAGGCAAGGACAATGCAATCCGGCGTGAAGCACTCAATCTCTTTTTGAACGATTTCGACGAGCCGTGAACTGAGGACGCCTGCACATTTCGTGCCGTAGGGAAAGCCCGCGTCGTCAGCGATGAAAAGCACACCCGCTTCGGGAACAGCCTGATGGGTCGCGCGCAGGACTGTTAGGCCGCCTAGCCCTGAGTTGATGAAAAGAAGCCGCGGTGTCCCCTTGATGGTCATGCTGCCGGTGTCTCATTCCCTGAAAGTATAAGTCATACCGGATTTAGCGGCTCGCGAAAAGCTTACGGTAGGCTGGCGTGCCGTTTGGCAGGCATCCGCCTGCTTCATACACGCCTCGGGCGATGGCGCGCGTCAGGCAGTTTGCCGCCGCTGCGCCGATCCAGGGCAGGGCCATTTGCGGGTCTTTGAGCTGTGTCTTGCCCGTTGCCAGGGCGAACACGATGTCCCCGTCGAAGGAGGAGAAAACCGGGAAGATGGCGCGCGCCATGCCCGCGCCAGCCATGGTCGCGAGCCGCTTGCATTGCTTGTGCGTGAGGGCGGCGTCAGTGGCCACGACGCAAAGCGTCGTATTCGCGCGTTCCGGCGCGGCAAATTTGAAGGCTGGCCGCGACGCATGCCCCGGCCATGGATGCGGCGAGCCAAGGCCGCCGAACTCCGCTCCTTGTTCGAATGGAGCCGCCCAGAAATGCGCGGTATCAGCGACAGTCACGGAACCGACCGCGTTCACCGCCGCCAGTGCCCCGACAATGACATCCACGCCGTCAACGCTTGCCAAACCGGGAACCGCCTCCGAAGCGCTGCCCAGGCCGCCGCGGATGAGCCGGCCCTCGCCAGCCGACACGATCGTGCCAAGGCCCGCTCCCGCAGAGCCGAGCGCAAAGTCTTTTCCGGCGGAGGCCGCAGCCTGAAAGCCCAGCTCATGATAGGGCGAGTGGCGGCCCCAAACCTTCTCCCCGCCATTCACGAGATCGAAGAGAATAGCCTGGGGAACGATGGGGATGCGGACAGGACCGACGGAAAAGCCGCGCTCGGCTTCGCGCAGGAAGGCTTGCACTCCGCTTGCGGCATCGAGACCGAATGCGGAACCGCCCGAGAGAACGACGGCATCCGCAACTCCAACCGATCCTCCGAGGTCTATGGCATCGAGTTCGCGCGTCCCCGGTCCGCCTCCAAATATTGTGGCCGCGGTCACAGCGGCGCTCTCCGCGAGCACAACGGTCACGCCAGAAGCAAGCTTCTCGTCGTGGGCGTGGCCCACGCTGATCCCCGCCACGTCGGTAATCAGATTGCGAGGTCCGGTGCTGCTCATGATGCCTCAATCCTGGGCGGGCAAAAGCCTCGACACGGGGCTCCATCCTTCGACATGCTCGGCATGGAGTTGAGCACTGTCAGCGGTCTAGAGGTCATGGTGAGCTTGTCGCGGCTCGGCACGCTCGCCATGAGGCCATGGGCACCGTCACATTTTTAGCCACTTGCCTACTCGATCTGTTCGTAGCTTTTCTTGCCCCAGCGATAGAAGACATAAGGCGGAAGATTTGGATCACCCTTCTCATCGAATTTGAATTTGCCGAGCGCGGTGTCGAACTCGGTGGAGTTCAGAGCATCCACCACTTTGGCCCCATCGGTTGATCGAGCCTTTTCGGCGGCCTGCGCCCAGGTCTGAACGGTGGCGTAAGCGTAAACCACGTAGCCCTCGGGGTTCACACCTTTCTTTTGCAGGGCGGCAACCACGTCTTTCGCCGCCGGGTTCTTGCGCGGATCCGGCGAGAAGGTCATCATCGTGCCTTCCACATCGTCGCCGGCGATGGAACCGAGTTCGCTTGAGACGAGTGCATCGCCGCCAACGAGCAGAGTCTTCATGCCCTGGGCGCGCATCTGCCGGATGATCAGCCCGGCCTCGGTGTGGTAGCCGCCGAGGAAGACAACGTCGATGCCGTTCTGCTTCAGCCTTGAGACAGTTGCGGTATAATCCTTCTCGCCGGGGGTGATCGCCTCGAAGAACACGTCCTGCTTCCCTGCAGCGTTCATGGCCTTCTTCGTCTGGTCGGCGAGCCCCTGGCCGTAGGCGGTCTTGTCGTGAAGGATTGCGATCTTCTTGTCCTTGAATTCCTTCGCGAGATAGGCGCCCGCCACGCTGCCCTGCTGATCATCGCGGCCGCAAACGCGATAGGAATAAGGGCCGGGGCGCTTGTCGGTGTAGTCCGGGTTCGTCGAACCGGGCGAGATCTGGACGACGCCCTGCTCGTTATAGACGGACGAGGCGGGGATCGATGAACTGGAACAGAAATGGCCAGCCACAAGCGCGGCGCCCGAAGCGGAAAGCTGCTCGGCAACGGCCCGGGCCTGTTTCGGGTCGCATTGATCGTCGCCTGTGATCAGCTTCAATGGCTTGCCGAGAACGCCTCCCTTGGCGTTGATGTCGGCGACCGCCGCGCTGGCCCCGGCCAGGAACTGTGCCCCGAAGGTGGCCTCCTTGCCGGTCATGGGACCGGCGACCGCAATGGTGATTTCGGATTGAGCCAATGCCGGTGTGGCAAATCCTGCTGCGAGGAGTGCCAGAACTGCTGGAATGACACGCATCATTATTCTCGTTCTTTATCGATAGGTGTTCACGACGTCAGCGAAGTGGAAGAGGCTGTCCCTTGAGATTGCGGCTGGACGGAGGCGTTGTCGCGCAATCTCCAGCTGAGCGGGGTTGTTTGAACAGTGAGCCATCCGTACTGCCGGAGCATTTGTACGGTCCGCTGCCTTCTAAAGCCAAGCGCGGCGAATAAAAGCAGAATGATTGCGTCGGCCAGATAATAATGAAGCGAGAAAAGGCTGCCCTGAGCCTCGCGCCAGCTTTCAAAGGTAGCGCCCGCAAACAGGCCCCAATGCAGAAAGCGGACGGCCGCGGCGAGCGCCAGCACTTGGAGCACAGCCTGCCAGAAGGGATTCCAGCCCTTAGCCGCCGCTCGCCCGATCATGAGGGCTGCGCCGCCGCCCGCGATCACGGTGATAAAAAGAAACGCCCAGATGGACTTCTCGTAGATCACGCCCATTGCTTCGGCCTCCGCGGGGGAAGGCTACACTGAGAGTCATGGCCGCACTTGATGCGGCCATCCAGGGCAAGGGGCAGGGACTCCGATGGCGGTCTGGATGGCCGGGTCAAGCCCGGCCATGATGTGGAGGGAATAGCTGACAGCGGCTTGGGAGAAACCAGCCTGTTAAACATGCGCGCCGCCTTCCAGATAGGCCGCCTTGATTTCGTCGCGCTTTAAAAGGTCGGCGGCCTTGCCGGACAAGGTGATCTGTCCGTTCACCATGACATAGCCGCGATGCGCGAGCTTCAGCGCGTGGTAGGCGTTCTGCTCGACGAGAAAGACGGTCAGCCCGCGCTTTTCGTTCAGATCGCGGATCACGCTGAATATCTGCCGAACGATCAGCGGCGCGAGGCCGAGCGAGGGTTCGTCGAGAAGAAGCAGCTTGGGGCGTCCCATGAGCGCGCGCCCGATGGCGAGCATTTGCTGCTCGCCCCCCGAAAGCGTCCCGCCGCGCTGACCGTGCCGCCTTTTCAAAATGGGGAAAAGCTCGAAAACCATCGCGAGGTCTTCCTGCAGCGCTGCCCCATCCTGAGGCGCCAGCAGCGCGCCCATCAGCAGGTTTTCATACACGGTCATGCGCGGGAATATGCGGCGGCCCTCGGGCGATTGCGCGATGGAAAGGCGCATGATTTCGTGCGTGGGCAGTTTCGTAATGTTGCGGCCGTCGAAGACGATCTGCCCGGTTCTCGCACGCGGCTCGCCGCAGACCGTCATCATGAGCGTGGTCTTGCCCGCGCCGTTGGAGCCAATCAGCGTGACGATCTCGCCCTCATGGACATCGAGATCGACGCCTTTGAGGGCGCAGATATTGCCGTAGTAGGTCTCGACGCCGCGGATCGAAAGCAGAGGTCTCACAGTTCGGCCTCCGCCTCTTCGACCTCGTCATCCTCCACGCCAAGATAGGCGGCAATCACCTTCGGATCGGACCTTATCTCGGCTGGCGTGCCCTCCGCGATCTTGCGGCCGTAATCGAGCACGATGATGCGATCCGAAATGCCCATCACCACACCCATGTCGTGCTCGATCAGAAGAATTGACAGCGCATGCTCCTGGCGAATCTTGAGCAGCAGTTCATTCAGTTCCCCGGACTCTCGAGGATTGAGGCCCGCAGCTGGCTCATCAAGGCACAGCAAGACAGGCGAAGTGCACATGGCGCGTGCAATCTCAAGCCGCCTCTGTGCACCGTAGGGAAGGTCGCCCGCGGGATCGTCGGCGCGATCGAGAAGGCCGATCTCGCGAAGCCAATAGGCCGAGCGCTCGATCGCTTCCCTTTCCGCACGCTTGTAGCTTTCGAGGCCGAGAAGTCCGCCAAAGGTATAGCCGGACGCTGCGTTCAGGACGTTATGCTGGGCGACGAGCAGGTTTTCGAGCACGGTCATCCCGGCAAACAAGCGGATGTTCTGGAACGTTCGGGCGACATGGGCGGTGCGTGCAATCTCGAAGCCCGGCATGCGCTCGAGGAGAAAGACCGCGCCTTCGGGTGTCGCGACCCATTGCCTTCCGCCGAATGTAACCTTGGGCAGTGCCTCAAACGCCGCGCCCGTGCCGTGGGCAAGGGCAATGCGTCCCTCGGTGGGCTTGTAGAAACCGGTGATGCAGTTGAAGACGGTCGTCTTGCCAGCGCCGTTTGGGCCGATGATCGCCGTGATGTCGCCGCGCCGTGCCGAGAACGAGAGACCATCGACCGCGACAAGGCCGCCGAAGCGCATGGTGAGCTGCTCCACGCGCAGGATCTCGTCTCTTTCCGAGGGCGTGCCCAGGCTCATCAGCCGCGCCTCTCCTGGACCAGGTTCACCGAAATGCTTCGTGGTTCATGCAGAAGGGCGGAAGGCGTCCGCCCCGCCAGGAGTCCGTGCCGCCGCCAGATCATGACGAGCACCATGGACAAGCCAAAAATCAGCATGCGGTAATCTTGCAGCTCGCGGAAGCGCTCCAGGCCGCCAACCAGAATCACCGCTGCGATAACGACGCCGAGCTGGCTGCCGAGGCCGCCAAGCACGACAATTGCGAGAACCATCGCGGATTCCATGAATGTGAATGACTCGGGGCTGATGAAGCCTTGCCGCGCGGAGAAAAACGCTCCCGCGAAGCCTCCGAACATTGAGCCGATGGCAAAGGCGGTGAGCTTCGAGATGACAGTGTTGATGCCGACCGAGCGGCAGGCGATTTCATCTTCCCGCAAGGCTTCCCAGGCCCGCCCGATGGGCAGGCGGCGCAGGCGCAGCGTCACAAAGTTGGTGATGAGCGCCAGCGCGAGGATGACGTAATAAAGGAAGATGATGCGGTAGACGGGATTGTACTCCAGTCCGAAAAAGCTGTGAAAACTCGGATGCGCCGTTCTGTCAAAGGAGAGACCGAAGAAGGTCGGCTTCGGGATGCGGTTGACGCCATTTGCCCCGCCTGTCAGGCTTTGCCAGTTCAGGATGACGATGCGGATGATCTCGCCGAAGGCCAGTGTCACGATGGCGAGATAGTCGCCACGCAGGCGAAGCACAGGAAAGGTAAGCGCGATGCCCGAGAGCGCCGCCAGCATGCCGGCGAGCGGGAGACACACCCAGAACGACCAGCCGAACTCGGTTGAGACCAGCGCATAGGTGTAGGCCCCGACTGCGTAGAAGGCCACATAGCCAAGATTGAGCAATCCAGCAAGCCCCACGACCACGTTCAGGCCCCAGCCGAGCATGATGTAAATAAGGATTTGGGTCGCGGTGTCGATTGTATAGCGCTGCGAAGCGCCGGTGATGAAGACGGGCAGGGCGATCGCAATGACGAGGAGCGCAATCGGGAACTCCCGCCCGAAATCCGAGCTGAGGCGGGCGGCGATCCCGCCCGCCGGGATTGTCCGCCTTGCGAAAGCGATGCGCGCAATCCGGGAGAGCGCCATCGCCGCCACGATGACGAAGGCGGCAACGCAGGCAAAGGCGACGAGATCCGCAATCGAGCCGAGCCACCAGAATGAACCGCTCGCCCATGCGATAAGGTCAGACCGCAGCGTGGGAAAGAAGTAAAGGATAAAGCCAAGAACAAGGCCGAAGCCTGCTAAGGCGCGCCCAACCGGAATGAGGGAAGGGATCAGAGACGCGATGGTCTCGCCATCGGCAAGGCGGCGCCAGATGAGAAGGTCGGCAGCAAGCCGGACGCCCGCGACCAGCCCTGAGAGAAGGAGGGCCTTGCCGAAATGCGTCGTGATTTCAAGCGCATTGTTTACGGTGTCGGTTCTGAACCCGACCAGCGATCCGAACAAGACAAGTGCGATCAGGAAGGTGACCGCAGCGTCGCGCAAGGCATCGGCAGGGAGCCATGAGGGCATGCTATGAACGTCAGGCGCCGCGCTGGGCTTGGCCGTGTCCGTCATCGCTAGACCTTCTCGACTTCCGGCCGGCCGAGGAGACCCGATGGCATGAAGATCAATACAATGACGAGGATGGAAAATGCCGCCACATCCTTGTACTGCGCCGTGAAATAGCCTGCCCAGAACACTTCGATCAGCCCGATGGCGAGCCCGCCCAGCATAGCGCCGGGAAGGGAGCCGATACCCCCCAGGACAGCCGCGGTGAAGGCCTTGATGCCCGCAACGAAACCGACGAAGAAGTCGATAACGCCGTAATAAACGAGGAACATCAGACCCGCCACGGCGGCAAGCGCCGCGCCAATAACGAAAGTGAGCGAGATCGTGCGATCCACGTTGACACCGCAGAGCGCCGCCATCTTGCGATCCTGCTCGCAGGCGCGCTGCGCGCGGCCAAGCGCGGTACGGCCGATAATGAGCGAGAACACCGTCATGAGAATTACGGTTGTCGCGATGATGAGGATTTGCACGTAGCTTAGGTTGACCGAAAAGCCGTCGCTTTCAGCCAGCGTAAAGCCGCCGCGGATCAGCGGAGGCAGAGGCTTCGAGCGCGCTCCTTGCGCGATCTGCACGAAGTTCTGCAGCGTGATGGACATGCCGATGGCCGTGATCAGCGGCGCCAGCCGGAAGGAAGACCGGAGCGGCCGGTAGGCGATGCGCTCGATGCTCCAGCCCCAGACGGCGGTCACCACCATGGAGACGATCAGGGCCAGGAAAAGCGCAAGAGGCACCGAGGTGATCGAAACCGCGAAAAGCGACAGAATGGCGATCAAGGCGATGAACGCGCCGATCATGAAAACTTCGCCATGCGCGAAGTTGATCATGCCGACGATTCCGTAGACCATCGTATAGCCGATCGCGATCAGGCCGT
Organism: uncultured Alphaproteobacteria bacterium; assembly: GCA_963839435.1. GTDB lineage: Bacteria > Pseudomonadota > Alphaproteobacteria > Rhizobiales > Rhodomicrobiaceae > Rhodomicrobium. The sequence continues at coordinate 340,682 of CAWIVD010000010.1, read as the reverse complement.
AGATCGAACCGAGCGTGAGGCCGTTAATAAGCTGCTGTGAGAAGTATTCCATCGATTGTCCCAAGGCTGCCGATGGGGCGCACCCCGGCGCTCAGGATGTAGCGTACTCAGTCGCGTTGCGACAATGTTTACTTCGCCGATGGGATCGAAGTTGGGCAAAACCGGCTAAAAACCCGGCCTGTTTCTCAGGGAGCGGCGCGGCGCGTTCCCGGTAGGGCGTCACCATTCATGCGCCTCTTGCGAGGCTTTGTCCTCTCGGGTTTCGTTGTTTTCCCACCCAGAACAGCGAGGATCTGTCGCGCCCTGGCGTTCTGAAGCGAGTAAACAACGTGGTGGCCTTGGCGTTCGGCGGCGACAATTCCATCGAGACGAAGCCGCGCAAGATGCTGCGACGCCAAGCTCTGCCGCAGGCTGAGCCGCTCGCACAGATCCATGACATTGTGCGGGGCCTGATCGAGAAGCTTGAGGATTTTCAAACGGTGAGGGTTGGCGAGCGCCCTCAACATGTTCGCGGCCTGGACCTCGTGCCGGAAGTTTTCGGACGGGTCGTCGAGAACGTCCTCCCAGTCTCTCTCGATCGTACTCACACTTTTCATCGCATCATCTCATCTCTAATCGACTCACTCCTTATACTGGTTTTGAACATGTTCGGTTTCAGATATTCAGGAGAGCCGCCATCACAAAAATGAGAGGGGTCGGCCCACACATGCCGGGAGCCCCGCCCCGACAGGTTCGCGGCGGAAAAACGTGTCTTAAGCGAAATCTATGGTCATCGGTATTCTGAGAGGGCGGGGCCAAGCGGCGCGCCCGGTATTCCTCACACCAAAGTCATGACGTATACGTCAACCTCCTCTTGTTAACGACAAGAGGATGGATTAGATTTTGCCCGCGATGAGGTACCTTTAGCACTGGGCTTTCACGCATGGTTAGTGCGCTCTAAACCTTTTTCTGCGAAAGCTCCGTGAGAGCTGAACATTCGTTTGAGCGCCGCCCATGCCGCGCATTGAGATTTGAGCCGGCGGTAACTACGTGCAAGTCATTTGAGGCCGTCTTTTCGGGCGGCTCCGTGCGAGTAAGCAGATTGCGATACCGGCGCGGCCGGTCGGACCAAGAAGGAAAGCGGCCATGATAGGCTTTGTATTCTTCGCACTGGCGTTTGCCGCGATGTTTGTGCTCGCGATGAGGCGCGAACCGCTCTCGATGTGGGCTTTGTGGGCCGCCGTGGTGGCGTTCATCGCGCAGTTCGGCGTTTTCAGCGGAGACTTCCACGGTCCCGACATGTCGACCTTGGATTTGCTCGCGTTCATTCCCGCAGCAGTGCTTGGCCTTTTATCGCTGCGGCCAATACGGCGCGCGGTCGTCACGCGCCCGGCCTTCAAGACGGTTCAGCGGGTCCTTCCCCCGGTCTCGAAAACCGAGCAGGAAGCTCTCGACGCCGGCACGCAGGGCTTCGACGCGGAACTGTTCTCCGGCCGCCCCAGCTGGAGCAAGCTGCGCGCCGTCAACCCGATTACCTTGACCGATGAGGAGCAGCGCTTCCTCGACAATGAGACAGAGGAGTTGTGCAAGAAGCTGAATGATTGGGAAATCCGCCATAACCGGCATGGCATCCCCGAGGACATCCTGCAATTTATCCGCGACAAGGGCTTCCTCGGCATGTTGATTTCCAAGGATCATGGCGGGCTCGGTTTTTCGCCGCAGGCCCAGTCGATGATCCTCGGCAAGATATCCTCGCGTAACCCCGACGCCTCAATCGTTGTCATGGTGCCGAACTCGCTCGGCCCGGGCGAGTTGATCGAACAGTTCGGCACCGAGGACCAAAAGAAGCGCTATCTGGAGCCTCTTGCCAAGGGCAAGGAGATCCCCTGTTTCGCCCTGACGAGCCCGGTTTCAGGTTCGGACGCCGCCGCCATGCGCGATGTGGGCACTGTCACCATGGGCGCCCACGAGGGAAAGGAAGTCCTCGGTATCCGGCTGAATTTCGATAAGCGCTATATTACGCTTGCTCCCAAGGCCACGATCGTCGGACTTGCGTTCCATCTCCTCGACCCCGAGAACAAGCTCGGGCGCGGTCAGGATATCGGCATCACGCTTGCGCTCATTCCGGCCAACCACCCCGGCATGGACATCGGGCGGCGGCACCTGCCGGCGGGATCGTCATTCCCCAATGGGCCTGTGCGGGGCGAAAACGTGTTCATCCCGATCGAATGGGTTGTCGGCGGCCAGGACCGTGTCGGTCAGGGCTGGCGCATGCTGATGGCGTGCCTCGCGGCCGGCCGCGCGATCTCGCTTCCTGCGGCAGCCACGGCAGGCGCGAAGGCGATGCTTCGCAACACCAGCGCCTATGCGCGTATTCGAAAGCAATTCTCCATTCCGATCGGCCGCATGGAAGGCATTATCGAGCCCCTCGCGGAGATCGCAGAGACGGCCTACACGCTCGAAGCCGCGCGCGCCGTCACCTCGTCCATGGTGAGCCAGGGCGCCAAGCCTGCCGTGATTTCAGGTTTGATGAAATACCAGGCCACAGAGAGGATGCGCAAAGTGCTGAACCACGCGCTCGACATCCACGGCGGCAAGGGCATATGCGACGGCCCCCACAACTATTTGCAGGCCGCCTATCAGATTTCGCCCGTCAGTATCACGGTCGAGGGTGCGAATATCCTGTCGCGGAGCCTGATCGTGTTCGCGCAGGGCGCTTTAAGAAGCCATCCCTATCTCTATTCGGAGATCAAGGCCGCTCAAAACCCGGACAAGAACGCGGGCTTCGAAGCTTTCGAGAAGGCTTTCGAGGCGCATATGGCGTTCTCGGTGGCGAACGTCTATCGCGCATTCTTCCACAACGTGACGGGCGGGATTTTCGCCAAGTCGCCTCTGAACGCGCCGGTGCCGTATTACTATGCGCAGCTTGAGCGTGCTTCGACAAACTTCGCGGTCGTGGCCGATATGTGCGTTGCGCTGCTTGGCGGCGGCTTGAAGGTCCGGCAGCAGACGACGGGGCGAATGGCGGATGCGCTGAGCGAGATCTACTTAATCTCCTGCCTCTTGAAGCGCTATGAGGATGATGGCGCGCTTGCTTCGGAACGGCCTGTCTTCGATTACGCGGTGCAGAAGGCCTTCCACAGCTTCTATTCAGCGCTCCACGATACGGTCGAAAACTTCCCCGTCCGTTACGCGCGGCCCTTGCTGAAATTCTGGGTCTTTCCCTTTGGCAACAGCGCGCGCAAACCGAAAGACACGCTCGCCAGGGACATCGTCCAGGCTGTGCTCGTTCCGGGAGAAGTCCGCGACCGGCTCACGCGCAATATCTTCGTCTCCCACGACGAGAACGATCCCCTGGGCCTTCTCGAAGTCACCATGAAAAAGGTGATCGCGAGCGAGGACATCGAAAAGAAGCTCGATCGCGCCGTCCGCAGCGGCCTGGTGAAGCGCTATCTCGGCAATGACTGGTTCAAGGAAGCGGTCGACAAGCGCGTGTTGAGCCAGGCGGAGGCCGATCTCTTGCGCGAGACCGAACGGCTCGTGTCGCGTGTCGTAGCCGTCGATGACTTCGATCCGATCGCGCTCGAACCGCATTATACGGCCGGGAAGCCTTCGCAAATCGACCTCGATGAGCAAAAGCCGGCGCAGCGGCCTCTTGCGGAGGCTCGGGCAGCCGAGTGACGGGCGCGCCAGGTGGGCAATTTCTATGACCGCCCTATCGGCGGTCAGTCAAAGACATACTGGAAGGAGCGGTTATGGCAGCCGATATCGCGAACCTGAAGAATTGGCAGTACCATATCGACCTTGAGCAGATCGCCTGGGCAACCCTCGATGTGAAAGGGCAGGCGCAGAATACGCTCGGGCGTGCAGCCATCGAGGAACTCGATACCATCCTCACCGCCGTTGCCGACGGCGTCCGCGCCAAGAGCGTGCGCGGCCTCGTGGTGATGTCCGGCAAGGAAAAAAGCTTCGTCGCCGGCGCGGACATCAAGCAATTCGATGACCTCAAGACCGAAGCCGATGTGGTCGAGGCGGTGCGTGCCGTAACCGAAATCTTCGACCGCGTCGAACGCATGCCTGTCCCGGTTGTCGTGGCGATCCACGGCGTCTGTCTGGGAGCCGGCCTCGAATTTGCGCTTGCCTGCCATTATCGCATTTGCGACCGCGAGGAGGTGACGCGGCTCGGCCTGCCGGAGGTCAAGCTCGGAATCATCCCCGGGCTCAATGGCTTCGCGCGCTGGGTTCGGCAATCCGGTCCACTCAATTCGATGCCGCACATGCTGACAGGGCGGATGCTGCGCCCAAGTCAGGCCAGGGCGGCGGAAATCGTCGACCAGGTGGTGCCGAGCCATCACGAACTTCGCTGGGCCGCGCGCAACGCCGTCATGAAGAACCGTAAGTCCAAGCGGGCCACCATCGCCTGGGCGCCATTGATGAAGTTCGAACCGGCCCGCGCCTACATTGCCAAGCGGATGCGGAAGGAAACGGCGGCAAAGGTGCGCGAGGAGCATTATCCCGCCCCGTTCCGGCTCATCGACCTGTTCGAGAAGCATGGCGGCAGCTTCGAACAGATGAAGCGCGAGGAGACGCGCGCGTTTGCGCCGCTGATGATCTCCGAGCAATCTCACAACCTGCGGCGCGTCTTCCGCCTCTCCGAGATGCTGAAGGCGGAAGCGCCGAAGGACGGCTACCGGCCGATGCGCGCGCATGTCGTAGGCGCTGGCACCATGGGCGCGGATATCGCCATGGTGTGCGCTGCCGAGGGAATGGAGGTTTCGCTTCAGGATGTTTCTGCGGACGCCGTCAACAAGGCCTTGGAGCGGGCGCAACCCTTCTTCAAGAAGCGGCTCCGGTCGGGTCTCGAAGCCTCGAAGGCGAAAGCACGGTTGATCGCAGACCCGGCCGGTGCGCATATCCATCGCGCTGACGTCGTGATCGAGGCCATCTACGAAAATCTCGACGCGAAGAGGAAGGTGTTCGCGGACATCGAGGCGAAGGCAAAGCCGGGCGCGATCCTCGCCACGAACACATCCTCGCTGCCTATCGAGCAGATCGCCGACGGCCTGAAAGATCCGGGCCGCCTCATCGGGCTGCACTTTTTCAATCCCGTGGCGCTTCTGCCGCTCATCGAGGTCGTCCGCGGGCCGCAGAGCCGCGAGGACGAGGTGCGCAAAGGGGCGGGCTTCGCGACGCGGATCGGTAAAATGCCGCTTATCGTGAAGTCTTCGCCGGGCTTCCTCGTGAACCGGGTTCTTGCGCCCTATATGTTCGACGCGATGAAGCGACTTGCCGAGGGCACGACGAAGGAGAAGATCGACGCTGCTGCGCAAAATTTCGGCATGCCCGTCGGTCCGATCGAACTTGCGGACCAGGTTGGTCTCGATGTTGCTTTGAGCGTGGCCAAGATCCTGAAGATGCCCACGCCCGAAGAGCACCCGCTGATGCGGCTGGTGGAAGAGAAGAAGCTCGGCAAGAAGACGGGAGAAGGCTTCTACAAGTGGGTTAACGACAAGGCCGAGAAGGGCACATCAAGCTTCCGCGATCAGGAACTCGCCGAGCTTGGCCGCGCTCTGGTCGACCCTCTCATCGATGAGTGCGAAAAGGCGCTCAAGGAAGGCGTCGTCGCGAGCACCGATCATGTGGATGCCGGCGTGATCTTTGGCACCGGGTTTGCGCCGTTCCGCGGCGGCCCGCTCAATTATCGGCAGTCATTGAAGGGGCCAGTGTCTCAGCCCGGTGCGGTGACCGCGCAGGCGCGCGCGGCGGAATAACAAGACTAGTCGTCATGTGTGGATGGCTCCCCGGTTGGATTTTCCGGCGTAATGCTTGACGGCGGGTGCAGTCATGTGTCCGGCGTTCAGCTTTTGCTTGCGCCACGATGCGATCTGCGAACCGGCTCCCGATCATCCCGGCGGAGTTGTTCTCCGATGACAAGGGCGGGTTTTTCCGGTCGGGCCGAGCCTTGAGCATCACTCCTTTTCACCCTTGCGAACGCGATATTGAACCTTAGCTCTGCAAAATGGCGGGCTCTCTCATGCGTTGGCCATGTGCGCGGCTGCGAGCGGCTTATAGGCTTCCACACCCTTTTGGCACATCGATACCGTGGAAGGGAGCCATCCACCGCATCATTCCTGCTGCCCCCCTTCCAGCAGGGATCTTGAATCAGAAGCACACTGATTTGGGAATCCCAGGATTCACAGAAATCTCAACCCGCTCTAACTAAATATTTCGCGCGCGCGAATTAACCACGCGCGCGGCCCAAACAGCTGCGGCGCAGCCCGCGGCGAAGGCATCCGGTTCAGTCCTTTTTCCCTGAATTATCAGGGGCTGGAGCGGGCTTGAGCTTCGTTAACCTGCCGTTAAAGCGATCTCGCCGAAGATCTTTGAGAGTAGGAATGCGAACCAAAGCGTAGGGGATAAGGTGACAAACAGATGCCGCCATTTGCAGGATGCATACAAAACGCATCATCTCGCCCGCGTCCAATTCAACGCACGATGATGCCCTTACTGCCGCCCCGCTTGGAGAATCTCTTCCGCAATTTGCCCAAGAGGCACGATTTTGGCCGCGGCGCCGCGCTCGATGGCTTCTTTCGGCATCCCGAAGACCACGGACGTGGCTTCGTCCTGCGCCACGGTGGCCGCACCGGCGGTGCGCATTTCCAGGAGGCCATCCGCGCCGTCATCGCCCATGCCCGTCATGAGGATCCCGGTTGCGTTGCGTCCAGCAGAATGCGCAGCGGAGCGGAACAGAACGTTGACGGAGGGGCGGTGCCGCGAGACCAAATCCCCATCCGTGACGGACACATAATACTGGCTGACCTTGCGTTGCAGCGAGGTGTGCCGGTTGCCCGGCGCGATCAGAACACGTCCCCTCAAAACGGCGTCGCCGTCCTCCGCTTCCTTCACCTCGACCGCGCACAAGCTGTCCAGCCGCTTTGCAAAAGCAGCGGTGAACTTTTCGGGCATGTGTTGGACGATGACGATCCCCGGGCAATCTTCCGGGAGCGCTTCGAGTACAACACGCAAGGACTCGGTACCGCCGGTGGAAGCGCCGATGCAGACGACGGTGTCCGCCTTGCGTGCAAATTCGGCGCGCGCCAGGGGCGTGGATAGAACGGCTTCGACTTTTCTATTTGCCGGCTTTTCGCGCCTTGGGGCAGGGGAGGCGGCAGATTTGGGGGGCAGGCGCTTGAGATTTGCCCGGGCTGCGGCCTTGACCACATCGCAAATGCGGACGCTCGACTCCAGCAGAAACTGCCGTGTGTCGACGCGCGGCTTGGGTATGATATCGACCGCACCCGCTTCAAGCGCCTGCATCATGGTTGTCGAGCATTCCGCTGTCAGGCTCGAGCACATCACCACTGGAACCGGGTGTTGCGCCATGAGCTTTTTCAAAAACGTTATGCCGTCCATCCGGGGCATCTCGACGTCGAGCGTGATGACATCCGGAACTTCCTGTGCAATCCGACGCGCCGCGGCGTAAGGGTCGCAAGCTGCGCCAATAACCTCGATGTCCGGGTCGGCGCTGAGAATGTCAGTCAAAGTCCGCCTGACGGATGCGGAATTGTCGATGATCAATGTTCTGATGGGATGGCTCATGATCGACCTATAGACGGCGGAAAATCGTTGCGGCAACCTGCTCAAGCGGCAAATCGAGGCCAGTCAGGGTTTCCGAATGGCCAACAAACAGGTAGCCGCCGGGTTGAAGGTGGCGGCAGAGTTCTCTGGCGACTTTGAACTGGGTGCCTTTGTCGAAGTAGATAAGCGCGTTTCTGCAGAAGATGGCGTGCATGTTGGTGTCCGCACCGTACGGTGGCGCGATGAGATTGAGCCGCCCGAACTGCACGCGACGGCGAAGGTCTGGGATGACGCGGACGGTGTCGGCCGCGCTTTCCTTTGAACGGAGCAGGTAACGCCGCCTGAGTTCAGGCGGTATGGGCGCGGCCATACTGGCTGGGTAGATGCCCCGCACGGCCGTATTCAGGACCTCGGAGCAGATGTCCGTCGCGAGAATAGTGAAGTCGCGGATGGCGTCTTTAAGCTCGGACAGAACCATTGCCAGTGTGTAAGGCTCCGCCCCATTGGAGCACGCCGCGCTCCATACCTTGAGCGGGGAGCGTATCAGTTCGCTACGCTCGGAGAGCAGCGATGGCACCGCGTTTTCGGCCAGAAAACGGAAGTGCTCCCCTTCGCGGAAAAAATCGGTTTTGTTGGTTGTAACGGCATCGATGAGATTTGTTTCCTCCTCATCAAGCCGGCCCTCCTCAAAAAGATAACGGCAATAATCGGCAAGGGATGTCTTTCCCAATGCAAGAACCCGCCGCCTCAGGCGGGCTTCCAGCATGGTTTTCTTCCCTGCCGGCATTTTGATGCCGCTTCTGAGTTGGATGAATTGCCCGAGGCGATCGAAGTCGCGGGCGCTCAGATGTTCGGCGCTCCCAGCACTCGTGCCGGGACGAGACTGGGCGTCACGCGTTACAGCACTCTCAAATCCTGGCTTCCTCAACGCAAAACTCATAACGCTCCTGCTGATTTCTGAATTGCGGTTGCGTCCTCGGTCGAGAACAGGCGCGGCAGATCGAAGATGATGATGAAGTTTTCGCCACGGTGCCCGATGCCGCTTATATACTCCGATCGCCAGCGCACGCCGATCTCCGGCGGTGGTTCGATCTCGCCGCTGCTCATGGCCAGCACCTCGATGACCCGGTCTGCGACGAGGCCGAGAAAGAGCGGGCGCCCATTCATGATCACTTCGACAACCAGGATTCGGGTGGTATCCGTGGCGCTCTGTGAAGGCAGGCCGAACTTGACCCTAAGATCGAGAACCGGGACGCTTCGTCCGCGCAGGTCGAGCAGTCCCAGCATGTAGGACGGCGCTTCGGGTATCCGGCAGACGCGGCGCATGTCGAGAATTTCAAGCACCGACTCCACCGGCACGGCGAACACTTCATGCTCGATGCCGAGGGTCACATATTGCCCCTCTCCAGCGGCGGACCTCGCCGCTGGTTTTGTGATCGCCAAGTTCATCGCTCAGTACCTTTCGAAGTCGGCGTCGAGGACGTCGGCGCTGCCATTGTTAAGGTTGAGTGCGACGCCATTACCGGCACGGCTTGCATAGACAGGCCGGGCCTTGACCGCTGGTGACGCCCTTTTTGCCCCCGCCGCTGCTTTCGGCTTCGCGGGCGCTTTTGCGACCGCCACGGGCACCGCAATCGCCGGCGCTGCCGCGCTCGCGTGGCCCGCATCGCCGATCCGGAAAAACGCGATGCTCGCCTGCAGCGTCTCGGCCTGACCCGACAGCGCCTCCGAGGTTGCCGACATCTCCTCGGCCGCGCCGGCGTTCTGCTGGATCACCTTGTCGAGCTGCTGGATGGCCTGGTTCACCTGGTTGGCCCCGATATCCTGCTCGCGGCAGGCCGCGCTGATCTCCTCCACAAGCTCGGCCGTCTTCTTGATGTCGGGCACGAGCTTGACGAGCATGGTGCCCGCCTCGCGCGCCGCCGTCACGGTCTGGCCCGAGAGCGTGCTGATCTCGGTGGCCGCCGTCTGGCTCCGCTCGGCGAGCTTCCGCACCTCCGAGGCGACAACCGCAAAGCCCTTGCCGTGCTCGCCCGCCCGCGCCGCCTCGACGGCCGCGTTCAGCGCGAGAAGGTCGGTCTGGCGCGCGATCTCCTGCACGAAGGTGATCTTCTCGGCAATCGTCTGCATGGCGTGGACCGCGCGGTTCACGGCGTCGCCGCTCGCCTGCGCGTCGGCGGAGGACTGGCGCGCGATCTTCTCGGTCTGGGCCGCGTTGTCGGCGTTCTGCTTGATGTTGGCGGCCATCTCCTCCATGGAGGAGGAGACTTCCTCGGCCGACGCCGCCTGCTCGTTGGCGCCAGCCGAGAGCTGCTGGCAGGCCGACGACAGCTCCTCGCTGCCGGAGGAGACGTTGCCCGCGGCGGAAAGCGCGTCGCTGACGACGGTGCGAAGCTTCTGGGTCATCTCTCGAAGCGCAAGGCCGAGCGTGTCCTTCTCCGACAGGGGCTTCGGGTCGACGGAGAGATCGCCATGGGCGATGGCTTCGGCCATCTCGGCGGTGACGCGCAAGTTTGCGGTCATGCGGTTCAAGGCGTCGATGAGGTCCTTGATTTCGTCGTTGCCGCTGGCCTTGACGTTCTGATCGAGATCGCCGCGCGCAACCGCGTCGGCGAGGGAGACGGCGCGCCCGAGGCCGCGGCTGATGCTGAACGACAGGAGGACGCCGGACACGATGCTGATCAGGAGCGCGGCACCGGCGGCCCCGATCAGCAGCTGCCAGGCGTTGTCGTATTGCTTGGTTGCATCCTCCCTGGCCTGCTTCATCGCTTGATTTTCAATCTGATCGATCTCCTCGATCTGCCGCAATATTTCGTTCTTGATTTCGCGGGCGTCATGAAGCGACAAGGCCCTCGCTTCCAGTTGGCCATTCTGGTCAAGAAGCTCGCGCATTTTGTCCTGTACCGAGGTCCAGCGCACCCACGTTGGTGTCAAGGCGGCCATTTTCTGCCTCACCTCATTGGTTGCGATGTTCTGCAGGCTCTCGAACCGCTTGAGGAAGGTGGTGCGGTGTGTCGTGAGTTCTTCCTCATAGGCGCGGATCTCCTCCGGGGAGGTCGCCATGAGCATGTTCTTCTCGTATGGGATGATATCCAGAACAGCCAGCTTGAGGTTGTCGGCGGCCTGAATACGCGTCACACTGCCCTGAATGAGCTCGCCGAGCGAGGCGTTGAGCGATCCAAGGCTGCTAATGCCGAGCCAGGCCACGACGCCCGCCAGCGCGGTGAGGATCGCGAAGTTTGCTGCGAGTTTTAGCTTTATGGGGAGGCGCATCTTTATCGTCCTTCGTTATTGGGGGGTCCGTCAGGCGCAATGCGGTTCTGCGCTGAGAAAGGAGCTGGGTTCTTGTCTGGCGTGCTCAACAGAGAAGATCTTTGCGATATCGAGCACGATGAGGAAGTCGTCGCGGCGTTTACCAAGGCAGCGAATGAAGTCCGGAGGCCACGGGAGCCCGATACTCGGCGTTGCTTCAATGTTGACTTGCGGGATGTCGGTCACCTCATGCACCTTATCCGCGATCATCCCGATAGTTGTCAGATCGCCATCAAGATCGGCCTCGATGACGACGATGCGCGTGTCGATGGTTGGAGGCCGCTTCGTCATTCCGAGCTTGTGCCGCACGTCGGCGAGAGGCACGACCTTACCTCGAACATTGACCAACCCGTTTACGAAGGGGCTGCTTGCCGGCACCTCGGTGACGGGCGGCAGGTCCAAGATCTCCCGGACACACCCGGCCTCGATGGCAAACAGCTGGCCATCGAGGCTGAGGGACAGAACTTTGAGCGCGCCTTCGGCACTCGCGGAGGCTTGTATGGGATCCCAGTTGCTCATGCGGCGGTCCTCAGGTGTTCTTCGGTCCTCTGGCCGAATTGGACGAGATGCGGAATATCGAGGATCAGGGCGACAGCCCCGTCGCCAAGGATCGTGGCGCCGGAAAACATCTCGATCCCGGCATGCAGCTTGGACAGGGACTTGATCACGGTCTGATGGTTGCCGATGACCTGATCGACGACGAGGCCAGCCTTGAGATCGCCTGCCGCGACAACCACGACCTTCTGATAGCGGTCAGGGGGCGTTTTGGCCGCGAATAATTCCCTGAGCCTCAGGAACGGCACCAACTCGCCGCGGATGTTGAGGAAGCTGCATCCGCGCGAACGGTCCTCATCGGCGGCGGGAAGCTCGACGCATTCCTCGATCGCGGCAAGCGGCAGCACATAGCGCCCGTCTCCCACCCGCACCAGAAGTCCGTCGATAATGGCCAATGTGAGGGGCAGCCGAAGCGTGACCTTCGCGCCTCGATTGGGCAGGCTCGACAGCTCGATCTTGCCTCTGAGAGCTTCGATGGTTCGCTTGACAACGTCCATGCCGACGCCGCGCCCCGACAAATTCGTGACCTCGGAAACGGTCGAGAAGCCCGGCAGGAACACGACCTGAAACAGCTCTGTGTCGGTCAAGGGCGAATCCGCAGGAATGAGACCGCGCTCGATGGCGCGCGCCCGGATGCGGTCGCGATTGAGGCCCCTTCCGTCGTCGATGATCGTGATATGGACTTCGGTGCCAGCGTGCCGGGCGGAGAGCGTGATCTGACCGGCGGGGGCCTTTCCGGAGGCAATCCGGTCTGCGGGGCCCTCGATGCCGTGATCGATAGCGTTGCGGATGAGATGGACGAGCGGATCGTTCAGCTGCTCGATGACTGTCTTGTCGAGTTCTGTCTCCTCACCCTCCATGATGAGTTCGACCTCTTTGCCAAGATCGCGGGAAAGATCGTGAACGACCCTGCGGTACCGGCCGAACAGGGACCCGATCGGCACCATGCGGATGCCCATGGTCGTGTCCCTGAGTTCGAGGGCCAGCCGTTCGATTTCCTCGGCCACGGCCCTGACCTGTTGATCCGAGCTGGAGGCCGCGATCTGCTTCAGGCGTGACTGGGTAATCACCAGCTCTCCAACGCGATCCATCAGTTCGTCGAGCCGGTCTGCGAGGACACGGATGCTGGCATGGCTTTTGGCTGTTTCGCGCCGCGCGCGCTGTTGCTCCGCCGGAGCCGGGTGCTCCTCCGACCCGCCTTGCGGAGCGAGTACTTCAGGAGGCTTACGCTCGCTTATACTCTCCTTGGCCGCGAGAATCTCTTGCTCTTTGGAACTTGGTTGCGCGTACTCGGAGGGGGCCCCGGCGAGGGCGATATCGAGCTCCATTTCGTCGCGGACGAAGATGAAAACGTCCTCGATCTCACTTTGCGGCTTTGACGTCCTGAGCGTGATCTCCCAGGCCATGTAGCAAGCCGCCGGGTCGATCTCCTGAAGGCGGGGGATGGTATCGGTCAGCGGCGTGACAACTGCAGACCCGAGCGAGCGCAGTTCCTCCAGCAAAAGGAGGGGGTTGGTGCCGTTGATCATCGCATCCCGAGGCAGCCTCATGCTAACCCGCCAGAGCCGTTCATCGGAGTCTCGCTTGGGAGCGAGAGCAACGGCTTCCGCTGGGCAAACGCTGTCGCGCAATGCGGCCAGCAGAGCTTCCTCGTCCGCAGGATCGGCCTTCTCGGGCTTTTCAATCAGAAGGCGCATATGGTCTCGGGCACGCAGCGCCACGGCGATCAGCTCCCGGGTAAGCCGCGCCTTTCCCTGCCGGACCTCGTCGAACGCCGTTTCTACGTGATGGGTGAATGCAGCAGCGGCTTCGAAGCCGAACATGGCGCCTGACCCCTTGATAGTATGGAGCGCACGAAAGGCAGCATCGATCAGATCTGGATCGTCGGGCGTGGAGTTGAGATCGAGGAGCGTTGCTTCCAGCTGAGCCAGGAGTTCCTGCGCTTCCTGCTTGAATATCTCTATTGGATTTGTCGGGGTCATTCTCCGAGGACCTTCCTGGCGACGGCGACAAGTTGCTCTGGCTGAAACGGCTTCGTGATCCATGCCGTCGCGCCGGCTGCTTTGGCCTGCGATTTCTTCTCCGCGTCGGATTCGGTGGTGACGAAGACAATCGGAATGCCGGTGTAGGCGGGCGATTTGCGCAATTCACGGATGAACATCATGCCGTCCATAACTGGCATGTTGAGGTCGGTCAAAATCATATGGACCGTGCCGCGGCGCGCTTGCGACAGTCCCTCCTGCCCATCGCCCGCTTCGATCACGTCGTAACCAGCGTTGCGCAAGGTCAGTCTGATCATCTGCCGCATGCTTGCGGAGTCATCAACGGCAAGAATGGTCTTAGGCATCCTCCCCCTCCTTTTTGATCCAGTAAGACTCGGTGCCGGTGAGTGGATCCCGCGAAGCCGTGAAGCCGGCTTTTGAGAGAGTTTGAAGGAAAGCGCCGCCTGGCGGATGGAGGAGCGTCACTATTTTGCCGGCCAGTTCAGCCGACATTCGCCCGGAAATGAGGAGCTGCAGCAGGCTGAGGTCTGCTTCAGTGACGGCAGAGCAGTCCAGGTTTATGGCCGAATGGGCACACAGAGCGTCTAACAGAAGGGAGCGAGTTTGATCCGCATAGCGGATTGTCCGAGGGCCGCTGAGGTCCAACGTCCCGGAGCTTAGCGCTTCTTGCATCATTACCTGCCAATACCATTTCACTAGCGGACAACCTATGGTAGAAACAAGTCGCACATGTGGGTGAATTAAAGACTAAATTTGCGAAGCAGGTGATATTTGTTCTTGGCTGGCCTTTCGATCCGGCCACTAAAGAATAAAGTCTTTATGAGCCACCCAAATAGCGAGTGATCAATTGCAAGCCCTCATTAATTCCGGCCGCGGGTTATAGGCTATGTATGGAAACGGAAATGATCCGCATCATAGTTATCCGACACAAGCGGAGATTGATCTGTTCCTGAAACGCTGGCTCGGATTCTCCGCTGCGCAGAGCCGCACTCTGCAAGCCCTTGTCGGCGAGATCCACACCGTCTCGGCAGACATACAGTCCAATGTGGCCGAAGTCTCCGATCGGCTGGAAACCATCGTCGCGACCACCCGGGAGCAAACTGCGACAGTTCACGAACTGGTGACGTCGATCCAGGGTGTGAATGTCGATGGCGAAATCATTCATCTGCCACATCTCGCCGAGGATCTAGGCGAGATGCTTTCTGACCTTACCCAGAAAATCCTCGGTCTTTCGACGCGCGGCGTCTCCATGTCATCGGCGCTGGACGGCGTGCTGAAAGAACTGGGTTCTGTCGAGGGAAGCGTCGCCGGGATCGACAAGATCAACAAGCGGACCAGTCTTCTGGCTTTGAACGCCAAGATCGAAGCCGCTCGGGCGGGCGAGGCTGGGCGCGGGTTTTCCGTGGTTGCAGATGAGGTCCGCGAACTCGCGATGGCCGTGAATCAGCTGGCGGTACAGATCAAGCGGCAGATCGGGAACATCGGCGCCGGCCTTCGCAATACGCATACGCTGCTGACGGAAGTCTCCACCGTTCATATGTCGGAGGATAACCTCAATGCGTATTCAAGGATCAAGACCGTGATGCGTTGCCTTGTTGAGCAAAATGCCCACTACGCGGGCACCCTCAAACAGACAGCCGCGGCAACTGAGAAAATAGCGTCAGACGTTTCGGCTGTGATCGTCGGCATGCAGTTCGAAGACCGCGCCAAGCAGTATCTCGATAATGTGTGCAAGGCGATTGAGGCAGTCACTGCCGCGATCGACGATCTCTCCGCCTCGCTGCCTGTCACATATGGCGCTTCTTTTGAAACTGCAGACAGTCACCAGTGGGCCGAGTCCGTCATTGCAAAATGTACGCTGTATGAGATGCGCAAGCGCCTCACCGCGCATGTTCTCCCGATGAATTGCGCGTCTTCTGCCGGTGTATGCGAAGCGAACGGCAGCCAGGACAGCTTAGCAAATTCGGGGATCGAATTCCTTTAACCGGCCGCGCTTACCGGCTCAGAGTCCCTGGAGACCTGAGCAGGGCTGACAGGTAACGGATTTCTCCTCGCAGTTCGAAGCGGACTCCCTCGAGGGCGGCGTCTGGCGGTCTTGTCCCAACTGAGGCATTTGCCACTCTGCGCTAGGGGACGGTGTGAAACCCCTGCAAGGTCTCTAATGCCTGCCTCTCAGGTCCTGGCTGTTCGATGACGTAACAGCACCAAAGTCAAGTCATCCCTGGGTTGATTGGGATCGCGTTCCGGAAGATTTTCGACGATTTCAGACACGATTTGCATCGCTGGCTCAGCGCGCCGACGGTCAAGAAACTGCGCGAGCCGCGCTGACGTAAAAACCGGGTCCATAGGCGGCTCCGGCGTTTCGACAAGCGCGTCGCTATAAAGAAACAGCGCGCTCCCGGGCGGAAAGGGGACGGTGTGATTTTCGTATGTCGCGTCCGGCACAATCCCGAGCGGATAGCCGCTGCCGTCGATGGGAAAGAATCCGTCGCCGTTGCAAATAAGGTTTGCGGGCGAACTGGATGCAGCATAGGTCAGATTGCCTTGAGCAAAGTCAATGATAGCGCAGAACGCGGTGGCAAATGCGCCAGGGTCAAGAAGCCTCCGCAAGAACTGATGGGCGTCTTCCAGCCACAAGGCAGGATATTCCGTTCTCAAGGCGTCGCTTTCCGTGACATAGTGAAGACAAAACGCGTGAAAGGCTGCGTTTATGCAATGGCCCGATAGATCTGCCTGAAAAATCATGAGCCTGGTGCGATCAAGTGCCTTGAGGCTCCATATGTCGCCGCCAGGGCCCACCGCAGGCTCGTGATGGGTTGCGATCTGGACGGGATAGCGTTCGCACAAGTCTGAGATGTCGGCTGCCGCAGGGACAGGCAGTGTTTGCGGACAACAGAAAAGATGGAGGTCATCGGCTGACACTCTTGGAAGTCTCCCATTGATGGAAGCGCCGGGGAGGCCGGCTCGAGATTGATAGCGACGCGGACAAAGCACGCGCGCCGTAGACTGAAGGACATGACAAGATCAGGCAATGGCAGCCGCCAGCAGAACGCAGAACGGGCATATGAGTACGTTGGACCGCATATTCGATTTGCCTTGCCCAAGGCTGATCCGATCCTGCCGGCAACGGCGGCGGTTTGCGTCTGCGGACCGAAACAACTGCGCCGCCTCTTAAGCATCCTGTCAAGGGCCGCTCAAGTATGTTGAGCTAACATCGCGGATAATTAGGCTCCAGTCGGCGTAATAACGCTCAGGCGCAGATGCTTGCCAGCAGCAACAAGCTGAACCGCCGTCTTGGATAATTCCTGCGTGAAATCTGGTTCCTAAACTGAACGGCCTAACAAAGGATACGGCGATGCCGCTTATGGAATGGCATGAAACGCTGTCGGTCGGTGTGTCCATTATCGATGATGAACACAAGATGATCGTGGAGATGCTCAACGAACTGTATGACGCCATGCTGGCGAGGCACAGCGAAGAGGCCCTGGGCAAGGTGCTTGACGGGTTGGTCGCCTACACAGCGTCTCATTTCAAGCATGAGGAAGCCCTCTTTGCGAAAACCGGCTACTCCGCCGCGGCAGAGCACAAAATAGAGCATGCCGACCTGATCAAACAGGTTCTGGACGTCCAGAAAAAATATCAGGAAGGCCCCACTGCAACACTGTCGACGGAGGTGTTGAAATTCCTTAGAAAATGGCTGCTTACCCACATTCATGACAGCGACAAGAAATACGGTCCGCACCTGAACGCAAATGGGATCAAGTAACCTCGGGCTGCTCGCGGTATTTCTGGCCGGGGATGTCCCTCACCTATGGTTCGAAATTGGGCTGTGCCAGAGGCGGCCACTCGTTTGTCAAAACCGATTGGATGACCGCAGTTGGTCCGAGGCAGGCTTCGGCCTCCCGGCGGCTATTGGGTTCGAGCCGCCGCCATTCGTTGCCATGCGCGAGAAACTTGCTTAGTTCGTCACCAGTGGCCGGCCCCAGGTCTCTGGGACGAGCGCCTTTGCTAACTGCTCAACGCTGTCTTTGGGCCAGATGCACCGCTCCCGCACGCGCTCATCGCTCATTTCAAGATCATGCCGGAGAAAATGGAAAAGCCGCACCATGCGGAGGTGCGGCTTCGGTTTGGGGCATATGTAATAATTGGGTTCTAAATGTATGAGGTCACAACGGGTGAGGGTCCGGTTTATTCCTTAACTCTATTTTTGCACTGGTTGCTGAATCCGGTGAAGCAAAGCTCCAATTTGTTCATATTTCGAACATTAATATATGGAATAGCGGATCGCAGGCGTAGCTCGCTCTTATTAGCGCCGGTCCCTTAGGGTTGTAACCGTAAAGTCTGTTGGATGAGATCAAGAACGAAACAAGGTTCCACCCCCGCCAAGGGCCGAGCCTCGGCCTTGAGAGGGCTTACCACTTTCTCGATCCTGGCCGCCTCAGTGGCGTTTTGCGCGCAGGCGCAGGCCGAGTTGCTTGTCTCGCGCTACGCTGTGAGCCTGGGCGGCGTTCCCATGGGCGAGGCCATTCTTCACGCCACCATCGACGCCAAGCACTACAAGGTGGAGATCACGGCCGACGTCGGCACGCTTCTTAATAACACAAAGGTCCAGGCAGAGGCGTCCGGCTCACGAACGGGCCTAAAGCTCACGCCGGAGCGCTACAAGCTGGTCATGTCCGACGGGCAGGAAAGCACCGTCGATTTCACAGCCTCGGCCGCAGCTGGTGGGAAAACCGCGAATCCGTTGCGCGGTGTTCTCGATCCGTTGTCGGCGCTGCTCGCGGCTTCCATCCGGCCCGCATCGGAATCCGCGACCCCTTGCGACAAGGTCCTCACCGTCCTGATGAGCCGCGCGAAGATCGATGCGAGCCTGCATCCGGCTGATCAACAGGATCCCAGGCTCGTGAGCTGCCGTATTCATTTTGCTCCCAACGCAAACTCCACGGCGAATGGGGCACAGCTTCAGAGCATTCAGTGGGAAGTGAATTTCCAGAAACTCAACAAGCCTCAACTGTGGCTGGTCGAGCAGGTATCCCTCCCGACCGACCTGGGCACCGTCACGATCGATCGCGTCGAGACCGCCATTTCCTCCGGATCTTAACCGGGTCCTCGTTGCCGCGCTTGAAGTCCCGGTGCAGTCGTATAGATCATTGACGCATGGTTCGTTCGGAGCGATGCGTCGCTGGTGAGGATCTATACGGCATGACCGGTCAAGCAATCTCGATACCGGCTGAGTGGGAACCGCAAAAGGCAATCTGGACGGCGTGGCCCGCTAACTCCCGCGAATGGAACGGCGATCTTGAGCCTCCACGCCGCGACGTGACCGCCTTGGTGCATGCCTTGGCGAGCGCCAACAAGGTCCGATTGCTTGTGCATGGCGCTGAGGCCGAAGCGTCTGCCCGAGCCGCCGTCGGCGTCGTTGCTGACATCATCCAGGCTGCATATGGCGACATCTGGCTCCGCGACACCGGCCCAATTTTTGCCCGTTCACCCGAAGGCCCGGTTGCGCTGCGCTTCAAGACCAACAGCTGGGGCGGAAAATTCGACCTTCCCGAGGACGCCGCGGTTGGCGATGACATCGCTCGCTTTTCGGGCTCGCGCGTTGCCAGGTTCGACTTCGTGCTGGAAGGGGGCGCGATCGACCATGACGGCCAAGGCACCATCCTCACGACCCGGCAGACGCTTCTGAACCCGAACCGTAACGGCTGGACGAAGGAAGACGCGGAGAAAGCGCTTGCGAAGGCGCTTGGCGCGAAGACGGTGATATGGATCGACGAGGGGCTCGCGAACGACCACACGGACGGCCATATCGACAACATCGCGCGTTTCGTGGCGCCGGGCCGCGTGGTTTGCCAGTCTCCGGCGGGGCCTGACGATCCCAACGCGGAAACGCTGAACGCAATCGCCGTTGCGCTGGACAGCGCAACGGATGCGGCAGGACAAAAGCTGGATGTCGTCCGCATTCCAGGCGTTGGTCTGTACCTCAACGCTTTGGGAGAAGTTTCGCCGGCCTCGTACATGAATTTCATTATCGCGAACGGCGTCGTGGCCGTGCCCGTTTATGGCACCGGGACCGAGGTCGCTGCCATTGAGGCTTTGCAGACGGTGTTCCCGGATCGGGATGTCATCGGGGTGCCCTCCATTGGCCTTCTCGGATCCGGCGACGCCGGGGGCGGATCGTTCCACTGCATCACTCAGCAAGAACCGGCTTGATGACAAAGACCACGCTGACAGTCGCCGCCATCCAAACCTCCTATGGAGAGGATATGGCGGCCAACATCGCGAAGACCGAGGAGTTCATCCGCGAGGCTGCGGGCCGCGGCGCGCAAATCATTCTGCCTTCGGAACTGTTTCAGGGCATCTATTTCTGCACGCAGCAGGACCCGAGATGGTTTGAGACGGCCTATCCCGCCGCCGGGCATCCTTGCGTGCTGGCGCTTGCGAAGCTGGCGAAAGATCTCCGTGTCGTTATTCCTATCTCGTTCTTTGAGAAGGACGGACCTCACTATTTCAACAGCGTGGCGGTGGCTGACGCTGATGGCGATATCCTGGGCGTTTATCGCAAGAGCCATATTCCGGATGGTCCCGGCTATCAGGAGAAATATTACTTTCGCCCTGGCAACACGGGCTTCAAGGTCTGGAAGACGAAGCATGGCGTGATCGGCGTCGGCATCTGCTGGGATCAATGGTTCCCAGAATGCGCCCGCGCCATGGTGCTTGCCGGAGCGCAGCTCCTGTTCTACCCCACGGCCATCGGCTCGGAGCCCTACGATGCCGCGCTCGATACGCACCGGAGGTGGCAGCGCGCCATGCAGGGTCACGCCGTGGCCAATGCGGTGCCGGTCGTCGCCGCAAACCGTATCGGGCTGGAGGAGAACGGCGCGGCGACTCAACTCTTCTACGGTCATTCCTTCATAGCCGATTATACCGGCGCTCTTGTCGAACGGTTCGGTGAGAAGGACGAGGGCGTGCTTATCCATTCCTTCGATTTGCGGGAGATCGAATCCTATCGCGCCGATTGGGGCTTCTTCCGCGACCGCCGCCCGGACCTTTACGGCGCGCTGATTGTCTGACGCCCCGCCTAACAAAATGCTGAAACAGCATGCAATCTTGGCTTCATCCCACTTCTTCAGCATACTGCTAGTGCCGAAACCCGGCTTTTTGTATACAACGCAAGGCAGGAAGCAATTCGGTCCTCTTTATTTCCTGTCACTGTCAGCGCCTCTCACCCGATTTGAGGTATTGTACGAGAATGCGCTTTTTCGAGACGTTAACGCAGGGGGCATCAGCAAAATCGCCCGTATTTACGGGGAAATTTCAGCGGGGCGCCGCCGCCGGAGGCGGCCCTCGGCCGACGTCTTGTTGGGGGCGGCGAGCGCGCGTGCATGGTTACTGCGCGAAGCCGAAACATATTTAACGGACATTTGCTCGTCCCTTTAATGAAATAATTCCGGCATTTAGTTCTATTTAATGGGACGTCACAGGCTGAGGAAAATTGTTTGTTTTCAGTGGGGTGTCGGATTTACTTCCCGTCAGGAAGAAGGCTCGGCGGGAAGTAATTGAGACCGGAATAAATTGCTTGTTAAGCATAAAGGTGAGCGGAAGTAATTCCAGGGTGCTTCTGTTAACCACATTTGTATTAAAGCATGTTGCGATGAGCTGGAACCGATGTCATGGCCGGGCTCGACCTGACGTTGCCGACATCGCTTCGTTCGATGCGGTGCGTTATCTTTGTCGTGCGTTACCTTTGTAGTGCAGCTCAAGCGGATTGTGGCAGCTGCGACCAGGCCCCGACCAGACGCGGCGAGAACGTCACGCTTTCGTTTGCCAATTCGTTCCGCAGCAACCGGTCAGCCAACGTGTCTATCCCAACCTCCTCAGCGGTTGCTGCGCCGGTGCGCTCCAAAACAGGCAGAAGGTTTTGGACGAGTTGGGCAAAGATGGCGTAGTGGGGACTACCCGGATCGCTCCCGACGCGCTGCGCCGCGATCATAGCCGGCCGTGGCAGTCCTGCGTGCAGGAAAACAGAAAACAGCTTGCTTCCCATGTTCAACTCCGTGCCGCCTGCCTTGAATCCGTCGAGAATCCACGAGCGCACACGCCTGAATGTTTCAGAGCAAGGGACCTGCGAAGTCGCCTCCATATCCATTTCTTGGAATGCGATAATGCCGTTGAGGTTCAGGACGTTTCGGAATCGCCGCAATATCGCGATCGGATCTGGTTGATAAAGAAGGATGAGGCGGCCTATGACGGCGTCGAACTTTTCCGCACTATCGAAAGCGTCCAGCTCCGCTGTCTCGAACCGGACATTTCGCGCTCCCGAAGCCTCGGCTCGTTGGCGCGCCATCTCGACGGATGAAGGGGCTCGATCAATCCCTAATACTGCGCCGCTGCGGCCGACCATGCGGGCCGCCAGCATTGACACGTCACCTATGCCGCAGCCCAGGTCCAGCACCTTCATGCCGGAGCCAATGCCAGCCCGCCGCAAGACGTCCGCTGTGAGGTCTTCAAAAGAACGCGGCTTGGCTTGCCAAGCGCTGCGCCTCGTCCCCGGAATAGCCGAGCGGGTAGCTGCTGGATTCGGACATCGTTTCCCCACGGGCCGCGATAGCATAAATCGACCCAACACCTGAAGGGTAAGGACTGTGCCACACTCAGCTTTGCGTGGACGATATGATGGAGGCGAACATCATTCGCGAGCTACGAAAGCTTCCGCGCCGCGGCAATAACCGCCTGTCCAAGCGAGATCGCGCCGTCTCCGGCGGGGAAGAGGGAAGGGCTCAGCACCTCGATGGCGTGCGCGGCAAGCCCCTCCACCGTATTCTCGAGCAGGAGCTTGTTCTGGAACACGCCGCCGCACAACACGATGGTCTTGCAACCCTGTTTCCGGGCGAGCGAGGCGGCAGTTTCGGCCACGGTCTCTGCGAGCCCCACGTGAAACCGTGCCGCTATCAGCGCGGCATCCGTGCCCGCCGCAAGATCCTCCAGGATGCCGCACCAGAGAGGCGTCCAATCGAGCCTTGCAGGATCGCCCTCGACAAGCGTTCCCCGATAGCCTTCGGCTGCGCGGTCGATGGCAGGAGCGGCCAGCGCCTCGAGCTCTATTGCCGCCTGTCCCTCATAGGAAGCCGCATCGAAGCAGATCCCGAGCATGGCGGCGACAGCATCGAAGAGCCGCCCCGCCGAGGACGACGGAGGCGTGTTCAGGCCGCGCTCCATCATCTGAAGAGCGGCAGCAACGGACTTCTTCTTCAACCGAAGTATGACTTCAACGTCGGAATAGAATTTCTCGACACGCTCCCAGCCGAGAAATGTGTGGAGGTGGGCCAGCGCATTCCGCCATGGCTCGCGCATGGCCTTCGCTCCGCCGATCAAGGCAACCGGGGTGAAAGCAGCGAGGCGGCGGCAGGATCGGTAATCCGCGAGCAAAAACTCGCCGCCCCAGAGTGCGCCTTTTTCGCCCAACCCGAGTCCGTCGAGAGCGATGGCGATCGCCGGCCCGGCTTTCAGCGGCAGGCCATACTCGGCGAGCACCGCAGCGGCGTGGGCGTGGTGATGGTGGACGGTTTCGACCGCAACGCCAGCTTCGCGCGCAATCGACTGTCCCCATTGCGTGGAATGATAGTCAGGGTGGGCGTCCAGCGCGATCAACCCCGGCTCGAAGCGGAAGAGCTCCCGGTAAAGCTTCAGATTGGCCCGGTAATCGGCGTGGGTCGCTGCGTCTTCCAGGTCACCCATATGCTGCGAGACGATGGCGCTGCCCTTGCCCGACAGGCAGAAGGTGGATTTCAGCTCCGCGCCCATCGCCAGGATGCCGGGCGCTCTCTCGAAGCCTTGCGGCAAAGGCAGCGGAGAAGGCGCATATCCACGCGCGCGGCGCATCACCCTTGGCTTTCCCGCCATGACGCGCGCGACACTATCGTCAAGGCGATTCACGATGTCCCGGTCGTGCATCAGGAATGCGTCGGCGATGCCGGCCAGTCTCGCGCGGGCGTCGTCATTGCCGATGCATTGCGGCTCGTCGCTCCTGTTGCCCGAGGTCATGACCAGCGGATAGCTGACATCCTCGAAAAGCAGATGATGAAGCGGCGCGTAGGGCAGCATGAAGCCGAGCGTCGATTGGGCAGGCGCGATTCCCGGCGCCAGCGGCACGCCGTTCTCGTGTTGATCCAGCAAAACAATCGGCGCCGCAGGTTGCTCAAGAAGGGCGCGTTCGGTGTCCGATAGCTTGGCGTATTTGTGGATCATGGTCGGGTCGCGGGCCATCAGCGCGAATGGCTTGTCGGTGCGATGCTTCCGCTCCCGCAACCGCGCAACGGCATCCGCATTCCGTGCGTCGCAAGCCAGATGGAAGCCGCCGATACCCTTGATGGCGACGATAGCGCCGGAATCGATAAGCGCGGCGACGGCCTCGATGGCATCGCGGTGAGGCTCGATCGGCTTGTGCCGCCCGTCGGAGTCCTCAAGCCAAACTTTCGGGCCGCAAACCGGGCAGGCGTTTGGCTGGGCGTGGAAGCGGCGGTTTGAGGGATCACGATATTCGGCAAGGCACGCGGGGCACATCTCGAACGACGCCATGCTCGTCGAGGCACGATCGTAAGGAATTGCCCGAATTATCGAAAGTCTGGGGCCGCAATGGGTGCAATTTGTGAACGGGTAGCGATAGCGCCGGTTCGACGGGTCGCCGATGTCGGCCAGGCATTCGGCGCAGGTGGCGGCGTCGGGGACGACGCCGGTCGTGACGGCGCCACCCCGGCTTGCCACGATGCGGAAATCCGCTGGCGCTTTGCCCGCTAGCGGCGCCGTTTCGATCAGGTCGATCCGGGCGAGGGGAGGGGCCTCGGACGCGAGCGCGACTTCGAACGCGATGATGACCGCAGGATGCCCGAAAGCGCGAATGAGTACACCCTCGCTGTCGTTCCTGACGTCGCCAGTCAGGCCGAGGCGTTTCGCGAGACGCCAGACCGTTGGCCGGAAGCCTACGCCTTGCACGAGGCCGCGCACCCGGATGGATACTCCCCTGAGCTGGTTTATTGCGTCCAACCACGCCCTCCTAGAGCCTATCCGCTTTTGATGGACTCAAAAGCGGGCTCTAAGTTTTTGTTTGTCGTGCGTCTTATCGGAAAACGGCTTCGCACTTTTCCGGACGCACTCTTTTGCACCGTGCAAACCATGCACGGATCGAAGGATCTTACACTATGCTGGACCGCGATGGGCGTCGTTTCACCTTTTTGTACCGGAGCGCCGACAAGGGCTTGCTCGCAGGCGCCGGACTTTCCTTGCCGTCGCGTGGCAAGAAATTCCAGGTTGTCGGGCGCGAACTTCCTCATCGGTGCGAATTATGAGGCGAGTTTCTTTTTCGCCTGTTCGACAGGGAGAGCTTCGATCTTCTCCAGCCCATATCGCTCCAGTTTAGCACGAAGCCCCACGCGGGACAGACCAAGCTCTTTCGCGGCTCTGCTCTTGTTCCACCGGTTCCGGATAAGGCTTTCACGCAAGATGACCGCCTCGACAGATTCAATACGCTCCTTGAGCGTGCCTTCGGAGGTCGCCAGCGCGAATTCTTTTTCGGGCAACGCGTCCGGCAAAGGCGAGGCGCGCAAAACGCGGCGAGACAGATACTCCGCCCCGATCATATCGCCGGCTGGCCCCATGACCAGGACCTGCTGGATCTCGTTCTGCAACTCCCGTACGTTCCCCGGCCAGTGATAGGTTTTCAGGCGCTCGACAGCCTCGCGCGCAAGTCCCTTGACGGCTTTTCCGAACTGCTTTTGGGCCTTATCCAGAAGAGCAAGCGCGATGACGGGAATGTCCATTCGCCTCTCGCGTAAGGGCGGCACATGGATCGAAACGGTCGCGAGGCGATAATAAAGATCTTCGCGGAAGCGCCCTGACTGAACTTCGGCCTCGAGGTCGCGGTTGGTGGCGGCGATGACGCGGACATTGACGTTACGGGTTTGGCGTCCGCCGACGGGACGGAATTCGCCATCCTGCAACACCCTCAACAGCTTGGCCTGGAAGGCGGGTGAAATCTCGCCGATCTCATCGAGAAAGACGGTGCCGCCATCGGCCCGCTGGAACAGCCCGACATGATCCTCGACCGCGCCGGTGAACGCTCCGCGCTTGTGGCCGAACAACTCGCTTTCGAGAAGCTCATCGGGCAAGGCCGCGCAGTTCTCCACCACGAAAGGCTTGTTCCAGCGCAAACTGTTGGAGTGGAGCGCGCGGGCGATCAGTTCCTTGCCGGTGCCCGACTCGCCCGTGATCAAAACCGAGATGTCGTAAGGGGCGACGCGCCGCATCCGCGCACAGACTTCATTCATCGGGCTTGTCATCTCGCGCACGATGCCGTCGTCGCCCTGATAGGTCTCGCGTGGCGCTTGCCGGCGGCTTGCCACCAGCTTTTCCGCACGGCTCGAGGACATCTTCAGTTCGATGGCCAGAAGCTCATTTTCGCGCTGGAGCTTGTACAGGCGCACGGCGTTCTTAAGCGTGAGCGTCAGGCTGTCCGGCTGCCAGGGCTTGGTGACAACCTGATAGATCCCTGCCTCGTTGACGCCCTGAATCATGTCGTCGGCGCCGGTATAGCCCGAGATGATCATACGGACGACGTCAGGCCAGCGCTCGCGCACGGCTTTGAGAAATTCGACGCCGGACATGCCGGGCATCCGTTGGTCGCACAACACCACCTGGATCGCCTCGTCGGCCAGGATCGCCTCCGCCTCCTCGATCGAGGTGGCTTTCTTCACATCGAAATCGTCCTCAAGGATGCGTTCGAGGGCTTCGACACTTCGCACTTCGTCGTCGATGACAAGAACGGAGGGCAGGGCGCTCAAGCGGCGATTGCTTGGCGGTGACGAATTGTATGGTGCATGCATCAACAGATCCGTGGCAAGGGGTCACCCAGAAGCCAGTCGACCATGCGGTTTCCGCCGAACCGGGTCTGCATCTGGACGAAGGCGTGAGGATCGGCGACGACCTCTCCGATGATCGCAGCGTCTCTTCCGAGCGGGTGGGCGCGCATCTGGGCCAGAAGGCGCTCGGCATCACCCTTTTCACAGATGGCGATGAGTTTGCCTTCATTGGCGATGTAGAGCGGATCGAGGCCGAGAAGTTCGCACGCCGCAACAACATCCGGCTTGAACGGGATCGCGCTCTCGACGAGACGCATGCCGACCCGCGATTGCTGCGCAATTTCATTGAGTGTCGCGCCGAGGCCGCCGCGTGTCGGATCGCGCAGACAGTGAATGGCAGGCGCCGCCGCCACCATGTCCGCAACGAGACCGTGAAGGGCGGCGCTATCCGATTGGATTTCGGTTTCGAAACTGAGGTTCTCGCGTTTCGAGAGCACCGCAATGCCGTGATCGCCAAGCGTGCCGCTGACGAGGATGGCATCGCCCGGCCTGGCTCTGTCTCCCGAGATATTGACCCCGTCCGGCACAACCCCGATGCCGGTTGTGGTGATGAAAACGCCGTCGCCTTTGCCCTTCTCGACCACCTTCGTGTCGCCGGTCACTACGGGCACGCCTGCCTCGCGGGACGCGTGCGCCATGCTGGCGACGATGCGGTCGAGATCGGCGAGGGGAAAGCCCTCTTCCAGCACAAACGCAGCGGAAAGATACAGCGGCCGTGCGCCCGCCATGGCCACATCGTTGATGGTGCCGTGAACCGCCAGCGAGCCGATGTCACCGCCGGGAAAGAAAAGCGGCGAGATGACATGCGCGTCGGTGGTCATCACCATCCGGCCGGCGCCGATGTCGAAGGCGGCCTGATCGTTGCCTTGCGCGAGGAAGTCGTTTCCGAGATGCCGATGGAAGAGGTTGCGAATAAGTTCCGCCGTAGCCCGCCCCCCGCTGCCGTGGATCATTTCCACCGTGCCGCCGAGCGCGTGAGGCTTTGAGAAACGGGCGTCGATCACGGTCATGCCGCAGCCTCGGACGGCGCAGGCTGCCTGAACCGGCCATATGTCCAGTAAGCCGCGCACGCTCCTTCGGATGACACCATGCAGGAACCGATGGGGTTGTCGGGGGTGCACACGTTACCGAACAGCTTGCAGTCAGTCGGTTTTTTCTCACCGCGCAGAATGGACGGGCATTCGCAGCTTTTCGCATCTCGCGACGGCTTCGTCGTGACCGCGAAACGCCTCTCGGCGTCGAAGTCTGCGTACGTCTCCCTGATGCGGAGCGCGCTGTCAGCAACCTCGCCAAGCCCGCGCCATTCGAAAGACGGTCGAAGCTCCAAAACCTCGTCGACAAGCATCTGCGCTTTCAAATTCCCGTCGCGGGTGACGACGCGGGCGTATTGGTTTTCGACCACGTGGCGGCCCTCATTCAGCTGCCGGATCGCCATCAGCGTCGCTTGCATGACGTCCAACGGCTCAAAGCCCGCGATCACGACAGGCCGCTTATATTCACGCGCGAAGTATTCGTAAGGCTTGCTGCCGATCACCGAACTCACATGAGAAGGGCCGAGGAAGGCGTCGATGGAGACGCTGCCGCTCTCGTCCGCGTTTCCGAGGATGGCTTTCAGCGCGGCAGGGGTCAGCACATGGTTGCAGAACACGGAGAAATTCTTGAGGCCCTCAGCCTTCGCTTTGCGGATCGCGACGGCGGTTGGCGGGGTCGTCGTCTCGAAGCCGATGGCGAAGAAGACCACCTCGCGGCTCGGGTTCTGGCGCGCAATGTGCAGCGCATCGTCCACGGAGTAGACCATCCGGATGTCGGCGCCGTCCGCCTTCGCCTTCAAGAGGCTGCGCCGATTGGAGGCGGGAACGCGCATCATATCGCCATAGCTGCAAAGGATGACGCCGTGGCGCTCGGCAAGCTCCACCGCATTGTCGATGCGGCCGATAGGCAAGACGCAGACCGGGCAGCCAGGGCCATGCACATAGCTGACATTGTCCGGCATAAGGTCTTGCACGCCATAACGAAAGATCGCGTGCGTGTGGCCGCCGCAGAACTCCATCACATTGTAGCGGCGCGTCGCGTGCGCCTCGCTGGCGGATCGCCTTCGCCAAGCCTTCCGCGAGTTCCCGGTCGCGAAACTCATCGACGTATTTCATGGCGCGCCCTCGATCATGGCGGCCAGTTCCGCGTCCTCGCCAGCCTCGCGGATCATCGCAAGCGTGCGTTCCGCCTCCACCGGCGACACCTTGTGCAGCGCGTAGCCGACATGGATAAGCACGTAGTCGCCCGGCGTCACCTCATCGAGGAGTGCGGTGGAGATCTCCTTCTTGACGGGGCCAAGCGCGACGACAGCGGTCTGCAAGGCGTCGTCGACCGAAAGAACTTTGGCGGGGAGCGCAAGACACATAACAGAACCTTTCTAACCCCGTTCCTCGGCAGTGGCGCAACCCGTAAGCGCGAGCGTGCGCGCGGCGCGGATAAAGCCCGTCCAGCCGTCCATCCCTTCGCCTGTCTTCGCAGACACTTTTAGGATCTTGATACCCGGATTGATCTTGCGCGCGTTAGCGGCGAGAGCATCCACGTCGAAATCGAGATGCCGGAGCAGGTCGACCTTGGTTATCAGCAGGAGGTGCGAACTTCTGATCATGTCGGGATATTTCAGCGGCTTATCCTCGCCCTCGGTCACCGAGACGAGCACCACGCGTTGCTCCTCGCCGAGGTCGAACATCGCCGGGCAGACGAGATTGCCGACATTTTCGATAAAGAGCACCGAGCCGAAGGCAGGCTTCAGCTGCTCGAAGGCGTGGCCCGTCATATGCGCGTCGAGATGGCAGCCCTTGCCGGTGTTGATCTGAAGCGCGGGCACACCCGTTGCGCGAATGCGCTCGGCGTCCATGGACGTCTGCTGATCGCCTTCGATCACGGCCACTGGAAGGTCGCCTTGCAGCCGCTTGATCGTTTCGACGAGGAGCGAGGTCTTGCCGGAGCCTGGGCTCGAGACGAGGTTCAGCGCGAGAACGCCCGCCATATTGAACGCGATGCGGTTGTCGCCGGCGTAGGCGTCGTTTTTGGCGAGCAGATCCTGCTCGATCTTCACGATCCGGGACTTGCCCTCGTCATGGCCGTGCTCGTGGTCGTGGTCATGATGATGGTGATGATTATCGTGGTCGTGGTGGTGATGGCCGTGCCCATGATCGTGATCATGCCCCTCCCATGCGCGTGAGGGTGTTGATGGTTCGCCATTCACCGTCTTGCCGTCGCCGGCCTCGATGCGCGTCTCGCCTTTTCCGCACCCGCAAACTCCGCACATCAATCGACCTCCAGTTCCTTGATCCGCAATTCGTCTCCCCCGGTCACCTGCACTTGATAACTGCCGCAGCTGGGGCAGACGCCGTTGCGCTCTGATATTGTGACGGTTTCTCCACAGGAGAAGCACCAAGCGTATGCGGCCGTCGTGATGATTTCGAGCTTCGCATTCTCCGCCAGCGTGCCGCGCGTCGCGGCGTCGAAGCAGAAGCGCAGCGCTTCCGGTTCAACGGTCGCAAGCGGCCCGATTTCGAGGCGCACGGTTTTCACGCGCGTGTAGGCATGCGCCTTCGCCTGCTCTTCGATGATCTGCACCATGCCTTGGCAAAGGGACATCTCGTGCATCAGTGGACTTTCACATCGGCGCCGACGCAAGGATCGACGGCCGTGACAAAAAGCCTGGCGTGGTCGGCGCAATGTTCGCCGCCACGCTCAGCGATGTGCGCGAGGCCGCGCGCCGCCGCGCCGTCGGGGTGAAAGTTCCACTCGGTCGGCGCAAGAATGCGATAGCAGCGGACTTTGTCATCGGCCATCTCGACCGCATGCACGAGGCGCCCGCGTGCAGCTTCTACTTGCCCGACGCCGACGCCATTGTCTCGGAGAGGCAACTCCTCCAATTGGGTTCCCTCATCGAGAGTGTCGAGGATATCGAACAACCGCGCCGGGATCCGAGAAAGCTCGGAGAGGCAAGCGACGAGCCGCGCCACAAGGCCGAAACCTTCGTCGGTTTTCAGAGCATCGACCAGCGGATGGTCCGCGCTTCGTGTCAGGGGCGAAGTCTCGCGAGGCGCTCCTTCCCAATCGGGTTGAGCAATGAACTGCTCGGCGTCCGCTGCGAAAAGCCGCTCTGCGAGAGAGGCCGGGTCAAGCGGCGGGAGCGCAGAGACTTGCGCCGATCCAGCAGCTAAAAGGTCGTCATCGAAAAGCTGACGAAGAAGCCGCTGTGGCAATGTCTGGCTTGCGCGAGCCCATTGTTCCAACTCTTGCAGGCTGCTTTTGGCCTGCCAGCGATCCAAATCCTCGCCGAAAATCGCCTGCTCCAGCAACGCCTTCAGCTTTGCAAGTGCCGCTTTCGCGTCCTCTTTGCGGTATGCGCACGCACCGCCAATGGCAAAGGCGCGGTCCAATGAGTGGCGCAAATCCCGGTCGATATACATCAGCTTCTGGAGACGCGCAGCTTGCGGTTCCCCGGGAGCGCGCAGAAACTGCGGCCAATCCATCATGATGCGAAGCGCGTGCTCGCGTGCGGTTTCGGCCAGAACGAGCAGGGCTCGCACCTTCTTTGTGTTTTCGGCCCGCGCAAGGCCAAGAGCATTTTCGAAGGCTTCGGCCGAAGCGATGGCTTGCGCGGCGCGGCAGGTTGCGAACAACAGGGAAACCGTGCGGACCACATCCTTGGGACGCTGGCCGGAAAACTGCCGCGTGATCGTAAGCGGGCGGGTTGAAGCGATTTTTACCGCGGCCTCGCCGGGGAAAATGTCGATCGTAATCCGGCCCTCGGGCGTCATGGCCTCTCTGCCTTTCGACCCAAGAAAAGAGTGCGGCGGCTGACTTGTGCGGCATCCTTTTTCGGAGGAGCAGGCTGAGCCTCGGGGTCGCAGAGATTATCGATGTTCTCGTCGAACAGCGCCGTTATCGCCCCCTCCGCGGTGGAAAGCGCCGCGTCCTGGTTCTCGAATTGCCCGACGGGAGAAAACAGCGAACACACCCGATAGGGGCCGAGAGCATCCTCTGCGCCGCAAATGAACTCGAACGTCCCGGCGGGAAAATCATGCCTGACCTTGGTACCCGCGTCGACGTGGCTCCAGGCTTCGGCCACGTTCGGTGTCTGGGGCAGCAGCATCAGGTTGATGAACCAGGGTGTCACAAGAGCGCAAACCCAAGCTTCGCCGAAAGGCCGCATGCCAATCGCGGCGACGCTGAGCGCCCGATTGAGGATGGGGATGTCGCCCATGCGCTCGCGTTCGATCATGCTGAACACCGCCTCAAGCTTGCGCGTGAGGTCGGCACCAGGGGCTGTATCTCCGGCTGAACCCTCAGTCACGCCGACCCTCCAGCACCATAAAGCCGTCTTTCGGAGCGTCGCAAACGGGACAGCTCCAATGCTCCGGCAGTTGCGCGAAAGGCGTTCCCGGCGGGATTTGCCAATAATCATCGCCGAGAGCTGGATCGTAGACGTGCCAGCAGATCTTGCATTCAAGCCGCGTCGCGTCATTGATCTTCTGAACGTCGCCGCCGAAAGAGCCCGCGAAGAAATGGCCGCTCACCGGTAAACCTCCAGGATCTCGGTCAGCCGCTCCGCGCTGTCTTCGAGGTCTTGCACCGCTGCGCAGGCGACGCCCGGGATGCGGGAGACCTCGATGGTATTCAAAATGAGGGTCTCCCGGGAATTAAAGTAACGCACCCACCAGGCATTCTTCACGGCCGTCGAGGCAACGCGACAGTTTCCGTAGCCGCGTGACAGGATCGTAACCGCACCCTGACCGAGCCGCTCATCGAGATAGGCGAGGTCGCCTTCGCTGACCGGCAGAAGGGTGAGATTGATCACGTGGACTGGTGTATCAGGCTTGAACGCGGCAAGCTTGTCCGCAAGCTCAGCGGCAAGCGCGGGCGCGTTCATGAGATCCGCTGCCGCCGCCGCATCCAACTGCCGAAGGTTGGTTTCCGTGGCATCTTGCGCGGCCTGCAGGACGCGCTTCGGAAACTCGCCGACCTCGATCACGTCACCGGCCAGCGCGCCGCTCGCGTCAACCTCATGGACGCGCCACACGCCGGTCAGCACCGATTCCTGAACCTGAATGGCAGCGCCAGCGATGATGCTGACCTCGCCCTCGCCCAAAGCCTGGTCGATGAAGCTTCGGTTCGCCGCATCAAGGTCCTGAAGATCGATCTCGATCGATGCGCCGGGTTTTGGTTCTGAGCGAAGCGCGCTCAACACGGCTTCGAGCTTCTGAAGAGCAGGCCCGAAGGCCACCGAGTCTTCCGGCTCGGGCATCTCAGGCGTGGCGTAGGTCAGCATGCCCTTCGGCAGTTCCATGAAAGCGAAATCGCCATCCTCGCTCGCAGGCTGACTTCCTGGACCGCTCAACGGGCTTGTTTTTTTCATTGAGGTTCTCCGGCCTGATGGTCGTGTCCGGGGACATTCTGCGGAACACAGTGTTCGGGAAACTTGTAAGGCGGCGGCTCGGAGGGCACCCGTGCCAGGATGTCCGCGATTTCGGTCAGATATTCCTGCCAGCCAAGCAGCCGGGAGATGGCGCCGCGATAACCCTGCCCGCGCAGGAAGACGAGGGCAGGGAAGGCGTTGAACCTGTAGCGGAGTTGCAAGGCGCGCTCCGCGGGCTTCTCGACAAGCGCCGGATGAAGCTGCGGAAACTTTTTCAGGAGCTCCGGCAAGATAACAGCGACGTCATCGCTTTCCACAAGACGCTCGGGATCACCCGCGAAGAAGAGAACGCATTCACCGTTCGCCTTGAGGAAGGCGTCCACGGTGCTCTCGTTCACGGTGGCAAACTTGTGCCTCATTGTCAGCGCGTCAATCAAGGGCGACGGCATGGGCTACTCCGCAAGCTTAGGCAGCATATCTTTGAGATGAGCTGGAAGCTCTGGTTCCCGGCCCACGAGGTCAGCGAACAGATGGTCGACCGATGTTTCGCCCTGCATCACCAGCGCAATCGCCTGCAGTGCATCCGCCGTTTTCTGAGCCTGCTCCGCTGTCATAACGTCCCGCGCGGCGTCGAGGAAAACGAGAACCCACGCGCCAACAGGCTGCTCGCCCACGAGGATCATGTCGACCTTGCGCTTTTCCTCGCCATAGCGACAAAGCGCAAAGCGTCCGCGAGCTTCGATAATCTGCATGGGAAGGCCGATGCACATCAGCTTGCGGCCTCCTCCTCGGCTGGCAGCGAAAGCGCCTCCAGAAAGCGGGCATCCCCGAGACGGCAGGCTTGTTCCTCGCTCGGCCGCTCCGCCTCATAGCGCGACATGACCATACGCTCGCAAGCGATCGTCGCGGTCTCCGGCAAGGGCTGCGCGCGGCGGGTTGCATCGATGCCGAACCGGGCCAGATAGGCCAGAGCTTGCTCGATCGCGGGCGGGATCTGCGCCTTGACTTCCGCGCGAAGGCTTCCGCCGTAATCCTCAAGCTCGACAGGCTGTACGCCGATCAAAAAGAGATGCTTCGGTGCTTTCCCGAGAAGCTCAGCGGTCGCGAGCACTTCCTGAAAGCCGGTCTGGTGCAGGCTCATCTTTTTTGCGCCGAGAAAGTTCGGCACGTCGCCATCCTCGACGAGCTTGAGAGAGCCGGGCGGCAATCCGTAATCGACGGCGTCGAATACGATGAGAATGTCGGCGGAGGTTACGTGCTCGATCAGGTAGAGGCCCTGCGTCCCGCCATCCATGAGCCTGACATCGGCTGAAAATTCATAGTCGCGATGGAGCGCCTCGACCGCGCGCACCCCAAAACCTTCATCGGCCCACAGCAAATTGCCGATGCCGAGAATCAAAACACGCGGCATTTCCTCTCCCGACGGCGCCCTTATGCTGGTGGCGCTTCAGATCAGTCAAGCAAGCATTGGGCCATAACAGCACTCAACGGCAACTTTTCGCTGGAAAGCTACCATCGAGGAGTAGCAGTGCGGCGTGAAAAGCGCAAGACGATCAGACCTAAGTTTGCCGGACCGGTTGGCTCTCTCACGTTACGGACGCAACACGGGAGCCAGCGAATGTCGCAATCCGCACATGTCTGTCCGAAGCCATCGTGTTCGAAAAAAAAGGCGCGGACAAAACCGCGCCCCGAATAAGTTCGTCTTTGCAGCCCCAAGCTAGGTTCGCGGCGGCAAGTCCTCTTCGCCTCGGATTTCCTTTGGCGTGCGATAGAGGTCTTCCGGCAGTCCGGGTGTTTTGAAGGTGCGGTAACCGGAAACGATGGTGCTCATGATGCTCTGGTTGCCCAGAAGTTCATCCCGCACCGCGCCATAGACGTGGATGATGACAAAGATCAAGATCAGCCATGCGCCGAGATGGTGGTAGGTGTGAAGGTTCTGGCTATTACCGAACAGCGGAATCACCCAGCTCGAAAACAGGGTGTATTGCCAGGAGCTTATTCCCTGCGCCTCGCCGTAGAGCGAGAGGCCCGTCACGGCCATGAACGTGATCACCCAAAGGAACAGGAAGTGAATGACGATGGTCGCGACGGGGTTATGTCCCACATATTTCCTCGCGACATCCTCAAGAAAAAGATAGCGCTTCACCTCGTGGTAGACGTCTTCCCTCCATTTCTTGTCCGTAACAGGCAAGAAGAAGATCTCACGGGCAAACCCGTTCCCGACAAACGCCCAGTATGTGCGGTGAATGAGGCCTATGATCAGGATGTAGCCCGCCGTGAAGTGGGCGAAGCGGATATATCCCATCAGGAAGTGGTCGCTCGCCTGGCCGGACATGCTCGGCGGTGGACTTCCAATGAAGTAGCCAGTCACCAGCAAGACCGCGATGGCGAAGGCGTTCGCCAGATGCCAAATTCGCACCGGGAATTGATAGACATAGATGGCTGACTGGAAGCCCTGCTCGTTGACCTGTGAAGGGTTGGACATGGCGTTCCTCCCCTATAGCAAGTCGAGGGCTGACGCCCCCGGCACGACAGCGAGCCCGGCGGCAGCGATTGTCATTCTTTTCATGGACGTTTCCTCTCGCTTTACCGGACAGTGACTCGGGCCAGTTCCTGGCCGTCTTCGCTCATGACGTGGGTGGAACAGGCGAGGCACGGATCGAAGCTGTGCAGCGTGCGCAGGATTTCGACCGGCTCTTCTGCCCGTTCGACCTTGGTATTCATCAAGGCCGCCTCGAACGCGCCGATATTGCCTTCGTTGTCGCGCGGGCTTCCATTCCACGTTGTCGGCACGACGCATTGATAATTGTCGATCTTGGTGTCCTTGATCTTGATCCAGTGTGCCAGCGCACCGCGCGGCGCTTCGGTGAAGCCGACGCCTTTTACCTCGGCTGGCCAGGTTTTCGGTTCCCACTTGTCGACATTCGCGGTCGCGGTGTCGCCAGCCTTCACGTTCGCGATGAGCTTGTCCATGAAGTAGGACATCTTGTTCGCGGCCCACTGGCATTCGAGGCCGCGGGCGGCTGTGCGGCCCAGCGTCGAGAACAGCGCTGTCACGGGAACATCGAGGATTTTCAGGACGAAATTGAGCTGCTCGGTGATCTCCTTGTCGCCCTTGGCGTAGCCCACCACGTAGCGGGCGAGCGGCCCGACCTCCATGGCATTGCCCTTCCAGCGCGGCGCCTTGATCCAGGAGTACTTCGCGCCTTCGTCGATTTCCTGGATGTTGGTGCGCGTGCCTTTCGTGTTCGGCCCGAGCTTGAAATTGGGCTCAGTCACGCCATCCCAGGGATGAAGGCCCTTCTTTTCGTCATCGTAGGCGTACCAGGAATGCGGCACGAACTCCTGGATCTGCGACGGGTCGCGCAAGTCCACGTCATGCACGTCCTTCAGGTTGCCATTGATGATCGCGCCATGCGGCATGAGCAGGTTTGACGGCGAATAGTCGTTGGCGCGGTCAGGGATGTCGCCGTAGGACATCACGTTCTTGCTCGACAGGCCGCCGCCGTAGAGCCAGCCCTTATAGAACGACGCGATCGCAATAAGATCGGGGATGTAGACATTTTC
Organism: uncultured Alphaproteobacteria bacterium; assembly: GCA_963839435.1. GTDB lineage: Bacteria > Pseudomonadota > Alphaproteobacteria > Rhizobiales > Rhodomicrobiaceae > Rhodomicrobium. The sequence goes on along the minus strand of CAWIVD010000010.1, from coordinate 304,371 downwards.
GACGAACTCGATCGTGTCGTCGATGATCGAGCGGACGAGATTCAGCCGCTCCATGTTGATGGCGCTGGCCGCGCCCTCGCCGCTGACGTTGATCGCACAGGGCACGCCGCCGACGAGCCAGTTCGGGTGTGGGTCCTTGCCGCCGAAAATGGTGCGAATGCGCATGATCTGAAGCTGGAAGTCGAGCGCCTCCAGGTAATGCGTGACCGCCATCAGGTTCGCCTCGGGCGGCAGCAGGTAGGCGGGGTTTGTCCAATAGCCATTCCGGAACGGGCCAAGCTGGCCGCTTTCCACGAACTTCTTTAGTTTGTTCTGCACATCGCGGAAGTAGCCGGGGGACGATTTGGGGTGCTTCGAAGAAACCTTCTGTTGGAGTTCGCTCGTCGCTTTTGGATCGGCCTTCAAGGCCGAGACGGGGTTTACCCAGTCGAGCGCGTGCAGGTGATAAAAGTGCACGAGGTGATCCTGGGCTTGCAGCGTCAGCTGCATGATGTTGCGAATAATGTTCGCGTTTTCGGGGATGTCGATCTTCAGCGCATCTTCTACGGCGCGAACCGAGGTCAGGGCGTGCGTGCCTGTGCAGACGCCACATATGCGCTGCGTGAAGGCCCATGCGTCGCGAGGATCGCGGCCCTTCAGGATCACTTCAAGCCCGCGCCACATCGTCCCCGTGGAGACGGCGTTGCGGATGATGTTGTCGTCGTCGAGGTTCACCTCGCAGCGCATATGCCCTTCGATGCGCGTGACGGGATCGACCACGACCCGCTTGCCGCTGTTGTCGAGCGTGAAACCGTTGGGGGTCTGGATCGTCATTATTGTTTTCCTCCGTTTTCACGCGCTTTCTTGATGGCGCTTATCGCGGCATGCCCGGCAGCGGCGACGCCGACGACAGCAGCCGCTGTCGCGCCTATGGTGTCGGCGTTCGCTTCGATGCCGAACTGGTGGATGTTGGTGAGCCTGTTATAGAACGAGCCGTTATCCCAGAAACCGTCTTCCGAGCAGCCGATACAGCCATGGCCCGATTGGATCGGGAACGAGACGCCGCCGTTCCAGCGCGTGGTGGAGCATGCGTTGTAGCTGGTTGGTCCTTTGCAGCCCATTTTGTAGAGGCAGTAGCCCTTGCGCGCGCCTTCGTCGTCCCACGCCTCGACATACTGCCCGGCGTCGAAATAGGGCCTGCGGTAGCACTTGTCGTGGATACGCTGGCTGTAGAACATTTTCGGACGCCCTTGCCGGTCGAGATCGGGCAACCGATCAAATGTCATGATGTAGGTGATGACGGCGGTCATGACTTCCGGGATCGGCGGACAGCCTGGAACTTTGATGATCGGCTTGTCGTGGATCACTTTGTGGATCGGCACGGCCTGCGTGGGATTCGGCCGGGCGGCCTGCACGCAGCCCCACGAGGCGCAGGAGCCCCAGGAGACGATGGCCTTGGCGTTGCTGGCCGCGTATTTCAGCTGCTCGATATAAGGCTTGCCGCCGATGATGCAAAACATGCCGTCTTCGTTGAGCGGCGGATTGCCTTCGCAGGCAAGGATGTATTCGCCTTTGTATTTATTCACGATTTCATCGACAATGGCCTCGGCCTGATGCCCGGCGGCGGCCATGATGGTGTCGTCATAGTCGAGCGAGATCATGGACAGGATGACGTCGGAGGCGAGCGGGTGCGCGGACCTTATGAACGCTTCCGAGCAGCAGGTGCATTCCAGTCCGTGCAGCCAGAGCACCGGCACGCGCGGCTTCGTCTCAAGCGCATGCGCCATGCGTGGACGCAAACTCGGGAGCAAGGCCGAGCGCGGCGGCGGTCAGACTGCAGAATTTCATGAAACTGCGGCGCGAGACCCCCTGCCGCCGCAGGACGTCATAGAATGTTTCCGCCATGACTGGCGCTCCTCCTCGCAAAATGCTTTTTTCGGGTGCGTCGGCTGATCGAGCCGCACTCGCGGCTCCTGGCAGCAAGAGTTGTGCCAAGCCTCAGCTTGCTTTGAACTCAATAACTTACGCGAAGCCATACGCTGGTTTCCGGCTGCCTTTGGATTGCAATCTTTCAGTGGCGGCAGCCACAGCGGAAACAGATCTTCCACTCGTGAGGTCATGGCTTCCACTGTCCACCGGATGCGGCGGCTTACGATTTCTCGTCAGCGGAGAGGAAATTGACGCCTTCGCCACGGAGAAACGCTGCCTCCGAAAGGACGGCGCTGATCTGTGGATTAACCTGACTGCCTTTCGCAAGGACGATGGAACCCCTGACTACTTCGTTTGCGTGATCGATGACATCACGGCGCAAACAGGCGGAAGAGATTGCGTCGCGGCTGGCGGCAATCGTAGAATCTTCGTCCGACTCCATCCTGAGCAAGACGCTCGACGGCACGATCCTGAGCTGGAAAAATGAGGAAGACGTCTTCCTCGCACGCATCGCGGCAGGCGAACGCATCCAGCATTACGACACCGTCCGCCTTAACAAGGATGGCCGAGCAATTGACGTGTCCGCGACGGTCTCTCCCATCCGCGACCGCGCCGGCAGCGTGGTGGGCGTTTCCAAGATCGTGCGCGACATCACGGAGCGCAAACGAGCGGTGGATACTCAGCGTCTCTTGCTCGCCGAGCTTGATCACCGCGTCAAGAACACCCTCGCCACAGTTCAGGCGATCGCGCTGCAAACGCTCAGTGCAGCTTGCAATCCTGCCGAATTCGTGGAGAGCTTCAACGGCCGTATCCGGGCTCTTAGACGCGCTCACGGCTTGTTGACGCGGACGAGCTGGCAAGGTGCAGACCTCGCCACCCTCATCAAGGAACAGCTGACACTTGGGCCGGAGGCCTCTGGCTGGCGCGTCTCATCCAGCGGGCCGCAGGTCCTGCTCGAGCCGCAGGCGGCCCTTCACCTGGGTCTCGTCTTGCACCAACTCGGCACCAACGCCCGAAAATACGGCTCCCTGTCGCAGCCCGAGGGACGATTGACAACAGAGTGGTCGCTGGCCAGCGAGGCGGGACACGCCGAGTTGCTCCTTAAGTGGGTCGAAAGCGATGGTCCCCCCGTGGCTCCTCCCCGAAAAAGCAGCTTCGGCACCACCCTCATCGAGCAAAGCTTGCGTTACGCGCTCGGCGGCGAAGCGCGGCTTACCTTTGCGCCAGCAGGCGTGACTTGCGAGATTAGCCTTCCCCTCCCGCAGCAGGGTAACGGTGCCTTCAGCGCCATCTGCCAGAGCGTTCCCAATGACCCGCTCGGTGAGCATCCTTCCAATCCATGACTTCTCGTTTTCCGGAAAGAATTGCACTTTAAGTCCGGAGAAGGCCGGGAAGACTAGCCCCTTCTCAGTAAATGGCTCTGTGATGATTTCAAAAGCAACCACTGCGGGCATGCGGGAATGGTAGCACGGTGGGGAGGAGGGCGAGGGGTGACCGGGTTGTCCCGATCACCTGTTCGGCGAGAAATACCTGGCGATGCCTGCCTTTCGATCGAGTCAAGCGGCCTTTACGGCGAGTTCCGGGCCGGCTGTTTCCATCGCCCTTATATACATATCGAGAAGAGTTTCGCGTTCATCGCGCTCATCCTTATCCTGCTTCCTAAGCTTAATGATTTCCTTAAGGATTTTTACATCAAAACCTTCAGCCTTCGCCTCTGCAAAGACTTCCTTTTTCGACTCGTTGATCTCCTGCAATTCAGTGTCCAAGTGCTCGATCCGCTCCACGAAAGAACGGATCCGTCCGCCGGGAATGCTGATGTCTGACATGGTTCCTCCTTGCTTAATGAGGTGGTGAAGGTAAACGCAAAGAAATAACCAATGCGTTAACGAAGGGAGCTTATCAAACGCACTCTCTGGCGGTCCGGTCACGGTACGCTATTGCGGCGTTCACGACACCACCGTCTTTCCGGAACTGCTTTGTTGGTCATGCCTTAAGGCAATTTTATTTCAGGGGATGTGGTAGGATAGCGCTATCACACCATCAGCTCAATCTGCTGGGTATGTGTAAGGCGCTGGCGTAGCGGGGGAGGATGACGGGGGGACGGCTGCTCACTCCAACGGTCGTTTACGAACGCTTACCCGGGCGATTCAGGGGTTGGGTAAAGTGGGAAGGTTGGACCGATGATATGTGAGGAACTCTAGTCCCTCGCTGAATGAACACAAAGGCGTTTTCGGCAGAAAGCGCAGCGTGGAATCTTTTCCCGGCTTTTTGCAGCGTCGGTATCGGTTGCCGTCTGATACGCTTATGTTCGATTGCGATTTTTGACTCGCATCACGATCTTCGACAACCGCACGCGGGGCAATAATTCGAAGCCGCGATCGGAGCAGGCGGTCGTGGCATGATCAGCTCTCTTCAGGCACCTGTTCGGAACCCTGCCTATCGTGCCTTGGGTTGGTCGGCGAGCGCAACTAATTCGGCTAGAGGCGCTCGCCTGTGCGCGCCATTTTATAGTAAAAGAACCTTTTATAAATTGGAATAGATAGTATTGCCGCTTCGAACTGCTAGAACGTCGCAGGCGCGCTTGCAAATGCAACCTCGGATCGTCTTTGCGCAGATTTCTAGGCAGTTCACATCGGCCCTTATCCGCGCGCCGGCGAAGCGTCGGCAGGGGGGCGCATAGCCAGCGATTGAGCCCCGAATCGACGTCGCTGGGTGCCGACGCCGTTCTGCTGGCGAGAGGGGTGTTTTTTTGCGTGCGCCTGCGCGGCCTCTCTCTACCGTCCCACAATCAGCATTCTCCGCTCCCGACTTTCCACCAATCCGCTCTCCGCTTCGAGCCTATGAAGCGTCAAGGCGAACGCCCGGATCTCTTCGGGGGACGAATCGCAAAAGACAGCCATCCACCCGCGCTTAAACCCCAGTCGCTGAACCTGGAAGCGTAGAAAACGGCTTGGTGGCCGATGACCCGGCCAAGGAACGCCTTTCCAATTGGAACGGACGACAGGTCGATACCGGCGAAATCCAGGTTCAGGCCTTCGCCGATCGATTTCGCGAACGCTTCCTTGAGCGTCCAAAATCGCAGGAAGTTGCTTTCCTTGAATTTCCGCGGAAGCAGACGGGCGCCGCGCCTTTCTTTGGGATGGAGATAAGTCTGCATCCCTTCAAGCGACGTCCGTGGCGGCGTGGGCTCGATATCGAGTCCAATGGGGCAATCCTGCGAGATCGCGATGGCGATCATTGATCCGGCATAGGTGATGCTGAAATGGACATCGGGTCCGCGCTCCACGAAGGGCTTTCCCAATGCGGTGCGGCCGAACTCCCATTCCTTCGGCGAAACCGTGCCGCCTGTCGCCGAAGCCAGGGCCACTCTAAGCAGGACACGGGAAGCGATCGCCGCGCTTCTAACCGTCAGCGATCTTAGGCTATCGATATGTTCCCAGTCCCGGTCTGTCAGGTATTCTGTGAAACCGCAAAGCAGGGAAGCCGCAGCCTCGGAAGCAAGCCAAATATCAAATTCGATGCTGACATCTTGGCACTCAGGCTTGCCCATCAAAACGCCCTAACGAAGCAGGCAACCGTAGAGATGAGAAAGCCGACGGTAAGGCTGCTAAAGGGCAAACGTTTGCAACACAAGAAGCACCAAACCACACCCTGCAGCGCAGTCTAGTCCACTATGCGAGGACCGGCAAACCTTCTAAGTGAAGCAATCTACCGCGCCTCAGAAAGGCAATTCAAAGCTCATCGTAGCGTATGCTCCGGCGTCGCCCGCAGTACTGGCTTGCGCGCCACCTCTGTTCGAGACCCATTGATATCCGCCTGCAACAATGAACTGAGCGGTTGTGTCCTTGTTTATCGCAATGGGAATCAACACGAATACACCCAAGCGTTGAGCGTCGAATGTCTCGTCGCCAAGAAAGCTCGCTTCAGGCCCGATGACCGTCTGATACTCCGTCTTGACCTGACCGAACTTCCAGCCCGGGCGAATGCGGGAATCGTATGTCTGGAAAGCGGTTGAATAATCGCCTGCGATGTCCAGATACCACGACTTTTCGAGGTCGGTTTCGATTTCGCCCTTGAACTTGAAACCGACTTGGGTGCCGCGCACCGGATTTGTTGGATCGTTTGGCGAAAGGCTGATGCTCGGGACATCCACACCCACATATCCGGAATAGTTGATCGCATTTCGAATGATCTGATAACCCACGAAGGCTGCGCCTTGCCACTCGGTGCCATCGATGGTCTGCGTCCTGCCGAGCCCGCTATAGGTATATGAATCGACAAGGCCCTCAACCCGGAACAGCACCCCGTCCTTGTCCAGGTCCCGGTTGAGCGCCGTGATGAACGTTGAGTAGAAATTGACATCGTGTTTGCTGATGTCGAGTTCGGAATAAACGACGGAAGACTCAGTCGCGGAGTCATCACCGTTCGCCAGCGCCAATCCTGGCACGCAGCAAAGCGCCAATAACGCACTTGCCGCCATGAAATTGATATTAGACATTCCGATGCCCTTTCCCCGCCATCCTGATTCTTCTTCAGAGATTCGGGGCGAGTGTCAACGATTCGAAGGCTGCGCACTCAGCGCGGACCGCAAGCGTTGCAAAGGGGATACTCCTAAACAACTAGTGCAGCGGAAGCTCCGCAACAGTGGTCTTGTCGAACAGCGCCCCGGCCACAAACGTCTTCTTCCGTTCCTCAAGCAATGCCATGAGCGCGCCTGCGCCCGCCGGTCGAGCGGCTCGAGACGCCGCGTCCGACTGCCGGAATTTTCCGGTTCTCCGGGCTGATTCTTTTTTGATGTTTCGTAAGGAACAGCGGCCGTGACCTGCCTGAGGGATAGTCATCCCAACAGCCAGCTTGAGAGCCTGGCCGGAAGCAAAAATGCCTTCGGGCGCCAACTCCGCTTTTCTGGAGAATAATAATGATAAGTTCCGACCGAGTTGAAGTAGCGAAGAGCACAAGCATTTTCGCTAAACTGGAGTTTGGAGTCAGGTCCTACGCGAGATCTTTCCCCGTCGTTTTGCGTAAGGCGCAAGGATCTCAGGTTTGGGACGTTCATGGTCAGCGGTATCTCGATTTTCTCGCGGGCGCCGGATCGCTCAATTACGGCCATAACAACGTCAACTTCAAGCACGCGCTTATCGACTACATCGCTGAAGACGGCATCGCGCACAGCCTCGACCTGCATACGGACGCAAAGGCCCACTTCCTTCAGACATTGAACGATGTGGTCCTGGAGCCTCTGAACCTCGACTATGTTGCTCAATTCACCGGCCCGACGGGTACGAACGCCGTCGAAGCAGCCATCAAGCTCGCCCGCAAAGTCACCGGCCGCACAAATCTCGTCAGCTTCACCGGCGGCTTCCATGGCGTGAGCCTCGGGGCCCTGGCGCTCACCGGAAACGGGTATTTCCGCAAGGCATCCGGCATTCCGTTGCAGGGCGCGAGCATCATGCCCTTCGATAACTATTTCGGGCCCGCGGTCGACACTCTCGACTATTTCGAGGCCATGATCGACGATCCGTCGAGCGGGATCGACAAGCCGGCCGCGGCCATCGTTGAGACGGTGCAGGGCGAAGGCGGCGTCAGGGCGGCCAATCTCACCTGGCTGAAGCGTCTGGAAACCATCTGCAGGCGGCGCGGCATCCTCCTGATCATCGACGATATCCAGGCGGGCTGCGGGCGCACGGGATCGTTCTTCAGCTTCACGCCGGCGGGGATCAAGCCTGATATCGTGACGCTTTCGAAGTCATTGTCGGGCTACGGCTTGCCGCTTTCCGTCGTTCTCTTCAAGCGTGAACTCGATGTCTGGAAACCGGGCGAGCACAATGGGACCTTCCGCGGCAATAACCACGCCTTCGTGACTGCGGCGGCTGCCCTCAACCATTATTGGCGAGCAGATACATTTGCCAAAGAGCTCGAAGAGAAGTCGCGGCATCTCGCCAGCCGTATCGACACGCTCGCCGGCAAGTATCGAGAGCATATCGCGGAGGTTCGCGGCCGTGGCTTCATGCGAGGGCTTCTGTTTCACGATGCCGACCTCGCCGCGGCGATCACCGCAGACGCATTCGCCAACGGCCTGATCATCGAAAGATGCGGCCCGCTGGATGAGGTGATCAAGTTCCTCATGCCACTCACCACAAGCTATGCAGAGCTGGATGAGGGCCTGGACATCCTTGATCGCTCAATGGAGCGCGTGATCGAAAGTGAATCGAAGCCCGTTACGCTGCCCATGGCCGCAGAATAATCAAAACACAAGCCCCGAGCGCCGCTGATCACGTCTTTCTGATTACAGCGGCGCCCTTTTCCTGATCATTATCAATCAGCGACGGAATTCCAGGAGTCAGAGCCATGTTGCTAACCCAGATAGACGATGCGCGGATCAGGTGGAAAGAGGGCGAACGTCTGGACCATCTTTTTGAGAATAAATGCGACGAGCTGGCGGCTTCCGGAAAGAAGGAACACCCTGCCGTTATCGAGCGCGGGCAGCCTTACACCTATCTCGACATCGACGAGGCTGCAAACAAACTCGCGCGCTATCTCAAGGCCAAAGGCATCAAGTCCGGAGACCGGGTCGCTCTGCTCCTCGAGAGGTCGAGGCGAACCTACATCGCGCTTCTCGCTATCATGAAAGTGAATGCAGCTTACGTCCCGCTCGACGCGGCTTTCCCGCAAGACAGGATCGGCTTCATTCTCGAGGATTCGGAAGCAGCGGCCATTTTGTCTCAAAGCCGCTACGGTCAGCGCCTCGAGGGCCTCCCGCAGCAGAAATGCTTTGTCGATGTCGACGAGGACGCGATCTCTGAGTTTCCGGGCCACAGGCTGGACGCCGAAGAGCGCGGTGAGCCTGTCGATGAACTCGGCTACATCATTTACACCTCTGGCACGACCGGCAAGCCGAAGGGCGTCGCGATCGAGCATTCGAGCATCTGCAATTTCGTCCGTGTCGCGGCCGAGACCTATGGCATCGAATCCCACGATCGCGCCTTCCAGGGCATGACGATCGCCTTCGATTTTTCCGTCGAGGAGCTTTGGGTTCCGCTCATGGCGGGGGCGACGCTCGTTCCCGCGCCGAACACCGCCACCCTCGTCGGTGAGGAGCTGGCGGCTTTTCTCGATCAGGAGAAGATAAGCGTCCTGTGCTGCGTGCCGACGCTGCTCGCGACGATCGAACGTGATCTCCCCCACCTTCGGGTCCTGCTCGTCTCCGGCGAAACCTGCCCGCAGAACCTCGTGCTTCGCTGGGCGGCGCCGCACAGAAGAATCCTCAACGCCTATGGCCCGACAGAGGCGACGGTTACCGCTACAATCATCGAACTGAAGCCCGACAGGACCGTCACGATCGGAAAGCCGCTGCCGACCTATTCGGTGGTGATCCTCGCGCCGGAGGAAGACCGCCTGATGCCGCCGGGCGAAGTCGGTGAAATCGCCATCGGCGGTATCTGCCTCGCGCGGGGGTACGTCAACAGACCCGACCTGACGGAGCAGAAATTCATCCACGATTTTGTCGGCTTGCCGTCTAATCCGTCCAAGCGGATCTACCGCTCGGGCGATCTTGGCCGTTTCGATAGCAACGGCGAGATCGAATATCTCGGGCGCAAGGATACGCAGGTCAAGATCCGCGGCTATCGCATCGAACTCGCCGAAATCGAGTCCGTCATGCTCAAGCTGCCGGGCATTGCGCAGGCCGTGGTTAACACCTACGAATCCGAACCCGGCCTTGTCGAGCTTGCCGCCTATTTCAGTCCGAAGAAAGGGACTCCCGCGCCGTCTCCCGAAAGCATCTTGCAAGCGCTTCGGGCCGAGCTTCCGCCCTACATGCTGCCCGCCTATATCGAGCAGCTTCCGATCATCCCGATGACGTCGAGCCACAAGGCAGACCGCAAGGCCCTCCCGGCGCCGAAAGGGTCCCGGGTCGCCGTCAGCAGCTCCAATTACGTTGCTCCGCGCAATGAAAGGGAAAAGCTGCTCGAAGCCGAGATCGTCGCTCTGCTCAAACTGCCGCGCGCTTCGATCAAGGACGATTTCTTCAAGGATCTCGGAGCGCACTCGCTCCTGATGGCGCGATTTTGTGCGGCCGTTCGCTCGAACCCCAGGCTTGAGAGCATCTCAATCCGCGATGTCTACGCAAATCCCACCATCGAGACGTTGGCGAGGCAGATGGGGGAGGCGGAAATAGCCGCCCAAACGCGCCCCGCCCAGTCGGGACGCCGCCATGTCCCCTCAGCCTTCGCGTATTACGGATGCGGCGCATTGCAGTTTGCAGCCACCGCGGCGCTCGCTCTTGCATGGGCGGCGATGGCCGCAGAGGGCTTCCGCTGGGTTTACGAGTTTTCGGGCAACACGTTTGCTCTTTTCGGACGGCTGGAGCTAGTGCTTTTTGGGATCTTCGCGGTCACGGTCGCCGTTCCGGTCGCAGCAAAATGGCTTCTCATCGGGCGGTGGAAGTATGAGACCTTTCCAATCTGGAGCCTGAAGTATTTCCGGTTCTGGCTGGTGAAGGCTCTGGTGCGTGCTTCGCCCATGACATTATGGTTCCGGGGCACGCCAGCGTACAACGCCTATCTCAGGGTGTTGGGCGCCAAGATCGGACGCGACACATGCATCATGTCCGTAGCGCCGGTTTGCACCGACTTGTTCTCGGTCGGCGATGACACCATCGTCCGCGACAAGACGATCATGTCAGGCTACGTTGCCGAGGGTAATCTGATCTCCACCGGTTTGATCAAAATCGGCAGCGGCGCGTTTGTCGGCAGCGCCAGCGTGCTGGAGATCAATACGTCCATCGGCGACAGAGGCCAGCTCGGCCACTCATCCTGCCTGCGCAAGCACCAGTTTATTGCGAATGGCGAAACCTGGCATGGCACGCCTGCGGAGCGCACGACTGTCAATTATTGCCGCCTCGAAGGACGGAACTGCTCCAGCCTCCGCCGTTGGCTGTACAGCTTCGTCACATCCTTCCTGTCGCTATTCATTGCGGCGCCTATCGCAGTGTTGGTCACTACGCTCATCACGGGAAGCCTCAACCACTACCTTGGCGCGCAGTTGGCGGGCTATCCTCTCCCAGTCAATTTCCTTGCAGCTGCACCCCAGATCGCCGTGGCGGCCTTTCTCCTCGTGATCGGCATGCTTGTCCTCCGGCTGATCGTGGCCTCTGCGGTCTCAAGGATGCTCAATGCGTTCCTGAAGCCAAATGAGGAGTACCCGCTGTTCGGCTTCCACTACTTCGTGCATCGCCTGCTCTGCGCAACGAGCAATGCCCCCTGGCTGAACATACTCTTCGGCGACAGCTCCTACATCATCGGCTACCTGAAGCTTATTGGATACCGCCTCAACAAGGTCGTCCAGACGGGAGCCAATTTCGGCCTCGACCAGGTGCACGAGAGTCCGTTTCATTGCAATATTGGAACCGGAAGCATGGTTTCGGACGGGCTCTATATGTCCAACGCCGAGTTTTCGAGTTCTTCCTTCAGGATCGGCGAGGTCGTGATCGGCGAAGGCACCTATCTCGGCAACAACATCTTCTATCCGACAGGCGGCAAGACCGGGCGCAATGTGCTTCTCGCCAGCAAGGTCATGATCCCGATCGACGGTGTCGTTCGCGAGAATGCCGGGCTTCTCGGTTCGCCCTGCTTCGAGATCCCAAGGTGCGTGGACCGCGATAAGAAAGTTGCCGCCCTCAGCAAAGACAAGCGTGAGAAAGGGCTGCGCAGAAAGAACGACTTCAACCGTCGGTCCATGGATTACTGCATCCTCGCGATTTCGTTTCAACTGTTCGTGCTGCTTATGGCGAGCTACGCCATGGCTGTTTACGATCCTGAGCTGGGGAACCTATCACTGCTGATCTACGCCGGCTTCGCGTACTTGTTCACAGTCGGGTATTGGCTCTTCCTGGAGCGTTTGAGCCTTCGTTTCGGCAGACTCGAGGCGAGGACGGTAAACCTCTATCATCCCTACTACTTCTATCATGAGCGTCACTGGAAGTTCTGCGCCAACAAGATGACCCAGATGTTCGCGGGCACGCCCCTCAAGAACCTTACGTCCATGCTTCTCGGTGTAAAGATCGGCCGCCGCGTTTTCGACGATGGAGCCAGCCTCTACGACAAGACGCTGATCCAGATCGGCGACCATTCGAACCTCAACGACGGATGCGTGCTTCAGTGTCACTCGCTCGAAGAGGGCGCGTTCAAGTCGGCTCCTGTGCGGATCGGATCGGGCTGCACCATTTTTAGCGGCGCCTTCGTCCACTACGACGTGGACATGGGAGATTGCGTAACCTTGGGCGCGAACGCATTCCTTATGAAGGGTGAAGCCCCGTCGGCTGGGACGGTCTGGGAAGGAAATCCAGCCAGGCGTCTGGAAGATACGGTCTGGTACACGAGCGCCGGGAAAGCGCAGCCTCAGGAGAAGGCTACCCGGACTTCGATTACGGGAGAGCCTGTTGCGGCCGCCCGGCCTGGCGATAGCGGCGGTATCGCCAGCTGGCTGTCGAGGGGATCAAACCAGTTGACCACCCCTGCGGAGCAATCGCAGCTCCCCTCTGCGGCGAAGCTTGAGACCGGTTCCGTCTCGTCGCCGTCGCCAGCCACCCAGGAACCTCGTAGAAAGGCATGGAACGGTCAGAAGAGGAAGACCGAAAGCTCATATCGCAAGCAGAATTCGAGCATGACCAACGGTGCGCCCGGCGCTAAAAAGCAGCAGGTTGACAGCGCTTCCGATCAACCCCGCTCTCAGAAGGCGGCAAAGCTTCTGCGTCCAATCTCTCGGACCGGCCCGCGCAAATAGGCCGATGAGCGAGCCTGATCGGAACAGAAAGAAAGGCGGGACCTATAACCGTTAGCGCAGCGTGCGAAAAATCGGAACCGGTTGGGACGCAATTTTTGTTAACGGCCTGGGGAAGGCGCCGCGGCGCCTTGCGGACGGCGATCACGGCGGCGCCCGCGGGCGGGATGCGTCAGGAAGCCTTCACCAAACCGGCCATCGCCATTGCGAACGACGCTCGCAGCGCCCGTTTTGGTAAAGACTTCGTTCGCCGCGTCGAAACCTAATATTCTGTGGTTAACAGATGCGCGCCGGAATAATTTCCTTCCATGTATTTGGTTAAAAACTTCTTTATCCGGCGCGAAACGGAGAAATGCCGCGCCTTCGACCGGACAGGGGCAAGCTCCTATAAGCCATTAAAACATTGCCCCTTCAAGCCTGAACCGCAACAAGGCATTCAAGCGGCGGTGAAGAAAACCTTGCTGGGTGTTTTGTAGCCGAGAGCCTTTCTGGGACGGGAGTTGAGTTTGTCCTCGACCCTTTGGACATCGGCGGGCGTGAGGGTAGGGAAGTCGGAGCCTTTTGGGAAGTACCGGCGGACGAGACCGTTGGTATGTTCGTTTAGCATTACAGTTGCATCTTATTACGCACTATGAACCATGTGCCTAAGTGATTCTGGAGGGGCATGGGTGGGGGGAGCATCGATTGAAGCAACGCTTGAACTTTGGGCGTGGTGCGCTGCGGGATGTGAAGGCGCGGATGCGGCCGCTGTTTACGCAGGAGCGGGTTGCGGCTTCGGCAGGGCACAGGCCTGCTTGGCAATGAGCAGCGCAAGACGGGCTGGATGCGGGCGGAGGCGGCGGGCGATCCTGGCCCGTGGCGACAGCAGGCCATTCTGGGCCGCGGCCGGTGGGAAGCTGACGACCTGCGCGCGCGGTTTGTTGATCCGGCGCACGATCGCGGATCAGGACCTGGCCTTCTTCTCCACCTGGGCTCCGGCAGGAACCTTGATCGACAAACTGGTCCGCGTCGAAGGCTGCCGCTGGGCCATCGAGGACAGCTTCGAGACGGCGAAAAACGAGCTGGGCCTTGATCATAACGAGACCCGCTCCTGGCATGGATGGAACCGCCACGTCTCGCTTGTCATGCTGGCCTTCGCCATGATGGCGACGATCCAGCATCGGGCAAATGCGGTGCCAAACACAGCAAACGATACCCTCAGATCTCTGTGGACCCGCCGCTTATCCGCTGGTCAATTCAGGAAATTCGCCGCATAGCCATAAGGCTCACGCAACGACGCATCGAGCCCGCGCGCATCATCGCTTGGTCGCTCTGGCGAAGGGCCCATCAGGCCGCCGCCAGAAAATCTCATCTCAAAGCGAAATTACAACTGTAATGCTAGGCCGCGCTCCCAGGAATGATAAGGCTTGGCGAAGTAGATTTGAGCGCCAAGCTTGGCTGCTATCCGAGCGTGGCCGGCGAACTCCTTGCCGTTGTCATAAGTGATGGTTTCGATCTTGTGGGCGATGGGCAGAAGCGAGGCGTCGCAGGCCTTTTGGACGGAGGCCGCGCTTTTGTTCGGGAGGATGGCGAGCTTTGTATATTTTGACGTGCGGTCCACGTGGGTCAGGATCGCGCCCTTGAGGCTTCGGTCGATGATGGTGTCGCCCTCCCAGTCGCCGATACGACGTTTTTCAGCGACGATAGCGGGCCGTTCGGTGATGTCCACGCAGCCGAGATCAGGCCGCAGCCAGAGTTTTTGCCTTTGCGCTTGTTGTATTTCTTGCCGCTATGGCGCAGATGGCGCCAAAGCTCGCCGCCATTTCTCTTGTCCTCCCAGATATGCCGGTAGATGCGTTCGCGGCTGACGCAGGCCCGTCCCCGCCTTTTCAGCCAGCCGCTGATTTGATCGGGGCTCCATTGTTCTTGCGTCAGTTTTTCCTCGATCTCGCGGACGAGGCTTGGCTTCATTTTGCGCGGCGCGCCCGATGCGGCGGCGCGCCTGGCGGACGCTTTCTCCTGCGCCTGGAGATAGCGATACCCCTGCCGCCAGTATTGCGTTTGAGTTCGTTCGTGATCGTCGAACGATGCACGCCGAGCAGCAGCGCAACCTCGGTTTTGGCGCATCCGCTTTTCAAGAACGCGTAAATCTGGCAGCGTTTGTCATAGGTCAGATGACAATAGTTTTTGGGCATGTGTCCTCGAGTGAGATGTGGAAGTCCCACGCGAGGATAGTCTTCACCTGGCTGCCAGCATACACAGCCTGGCTCAGGGTGGTGGATAAGGCAGGCAGCCTCAAGGGTGCTCGCTACGCTCGCATCGCCTCCAGCGACCAGCCCTTGACCCCGCCTGCCTTATCCCCCGCTTGCTCTGCCATGCCATGCATGCCCGCTTGTTGCATTTCGGAGTTGAAATGGCGATTATTAACAAATTGCCCATTAAATAGAAATGCGGAAGGCGCTGTTTACATCTTCTGTAGCGGTTCATGCCAGGGCAGCCAAGAGGCAGCGCTGCGAACTGACGTTGTCGCCTTCGCTTTCGAACATGCGGCGCCAGCCGAGGTAGCTTGGGAGATATTTTGTAGCCACGCCGTTGAACCGGCGCATCCAGGTTTTCAGGCGGCTGTGGTAGGCGTTGACGTTCTGAATATGAAAGACGCCCCGGCTGCGTTCGCCGTCGCGGGCGCAGAGCGCCACATGGCCAAGGCCATTTTCGGTGGCGAAAGAGGCATAGGCACGCGCGCCGTCGCTGACAAGCACGGTATCCTTGGCGACAACCGGCGTGAGGACCCGGTAGAACTCGGCGACCTTGAGGCTTTCGAGCACGCCATCGGCCGTGGCGCCCGAGCGGTCGCGCAGCACCAGCACAGGAACCTGTTCGTCTGACGCCCCAGGTTTGGATGCTGTGCCGCCCCGCTTGCGCGGCGCCCGGCCCGTGTTGCGCGCGCCTTTGAAAGACTTAAGAAAAAACGTTTCGTCGGCTTCCACAATGCCGCTGACCGCTTCGGCTTTGTTGTCTTTGGCAAGGCTGAGAAACCGGTGCCGCCACCGGAACGCCGTAGGCACGCTGACGCCCGATTTTGCGCGGCCTTGCGCACGCTCACGCTGTCCGCGACAGCTTGAGCGTAGGTTTTCCAGACCCCGCGCTTTTGCAACCGCGCCAGCGGCGTTCCAGTGAGGGCATTGAAGCTCTTGCGGCACTCTCGGCAGCGATAGCGCTTCAGACCGCAGGCTCTGCCCCACGATCCCACAGTCTTGCTTTGGCAATGGGGACAGATGGCTTGCACGGCAAACCGGGCTTCGATCAGGGACGTGACTTCGGCCAGGTCTCCGTGGCCGGAAAGCATCGCGGCGATGGTCTGGCGTTGAACTTCGGTCAGTTCGCCCAGTTCCGCTATCAACTGCTGGAATTGCAAGTTATCCATGGAAACCCTCTCAGCCGGGAACGTAACGAGAACATAAGGGCTTCAACGAGAGATGTAAACAGCGCCATGCGGAAACATATTTAACGGACTTTTGCTCGTCCCGTTAATGAGAAAATTCCGGCATTAAATTCCATTTAATGGCCAATTTGTTAATTATAAAAAAGATAGCAATTCCAGTGACTTATAGTAGCCCTACCCCTGTCCGATCGAAGGCGCGGTGCTTCTTCCTTTCGCGCCGCATAAAGAAGTTTTTTACCAAAAACATGGCGGGAGATAATTCCGGCGCGCTTCTGTTAACCTTCTTCGGTTAATCCCACTGTGCGCGAACGAACCGTTCACCAAAACGCGGGTGGCGAGCGCCGTCCACGATGGCGATGACCGGTTTGGTGAAGGCTTCCTGACGCATCCCGCCTCGCCGATTTTGCGCGCCTGCGCTACTCATTAACAGCACAGCCGCAGAGCCCACAGTTCAACCGAGCCTTACCAGCGTCATCACCAGGCAGGCGATGAAGACGGTCTCTCCCACCATCAGGAGGATGGCGCGATGCCCAACCTTCGCGAGCGCTGCCAGCGATGTCTTGATGCCGAGCGCGGCAATGGAAATGACGATGCACCAACGCGACGCGTCGCTCATCGCCGATTGCAGGAATCCGGGAACCAGTCCGAAACTGTTCAGCGTCACGATTGCGATGAAGACCAGGAGGAAGTTCGGGATGAGCTTCGCACCTCCGCCGCTCGCTGCGCCCTGGTTCGTCCTTCGCTCGACGAGCGAAACAAGCAGCACGACGGGTAGCAGCAAAGCGACGCGCAAGAGCTTCACGATTGTCGCCACGTCCCCCGTCTCAGGCGAGACGCTGTAGCCCGCGCCCACAACCTGGGCTACGTCGTGGATCGTACCGCCGAGGAAGACACCCGACTCGGCATGGTCCAGGTGGAAGAGCTTTGTGATGAGCGGGTACAGCACCATGCAAACAGTGCTCAGCGTTGTTACCCCGATGATGGTGAAGGCCGTATCGCGCTCGTGCGTCTCGTCGCGTTTCAGGACGGCCGCAATGGCGGCCGCCGCGGATGCGCCGCAAATAGCCACAGCGCCTGCGGTCAGTACGCCGAAGCGCCTGGTCATGCCGGCGAGTGGGGCGGCAAAAAAGCCAACTGCGACGGTCAAAACAACGGCGGCGGTGACGCCGCAAGCGTCGACCAGCCAAGTCCCGTAATCTGCGAGGCCGTAATGCGTGCACCGAGAAGAGCCACGCCAATCCTCAAAACTTCTGTGGCGGTGAACTGTAACCCCGGCGCAAAACGCTTATCTTCCGTGACGAAATTGAAGGCCATGCCGAGGAGAAGCGCGAACAGGATGGTCGGGCCGCCATAACCGATGGAGATGAAATTGCCCGCCATTGCCAAAACCAGGCTGAGCATGAAACCAGGCAAATAAGCTCCTATCGGGAGCGCCGTTCGCTCCATACACCTGCACTCGTCTCGACCATGGTCTCCCCGTCTCCCTCTTGTTTTTTGCTTTCAATGTGCAATGAGATCGCCGCCCGTGATTGTGATTGTGCCGCGCGCGGTCACGTAAACGCCGACCGCCGCGACAATCCCGGCGAAGATGAGCCTGAGTTGATCTTTTCTTCCCGAAAGGCTTCTGGACGCGCGGCTCCCGAAAAAGCCACCCGCAATTGCCCCGCCGATGAACAAGCCTGCGAGCACCCAGTCGACGAGGCCCGAGACCGCATAATTGGCGGCCGTGGTGAAACCGAACGCAGTGACAGAGACAAGGGATGAGCCGACCGCTGCAAGCATCGGCATATCCGTGGCCACCATCAGCCCCGGAACCACCAGAAAGCCGCCGCCAATGCCGAAGAAGCCGGAAAGCATTCCCACGCCGAAGCCATAGCCGGTCAACGGGGGTAAAAGCCTGCGGGCGGAATTCAAGGTGAGCCTCACACCGGGGCTTCCCAGATTTCCCTTACGACTAACCATGAAAACGGCGATCACGATCATCAAGAGGCCGAAGAGCAGAAGAAGCTTCTGCCCGTCAAAGGCTTTGCCGATGCTTGATCCCAGGAACGCGCCAGCCACGCCCGCCGTGGCAAAAACGCCCGCGCATTGCCATTTCACGTTCCGGGCTCGAGCGTGCTGAATAAGATTTGCCAGCGCGCTCAAGGCGACAGCGATGGCGCTCGTCCCGATGGCGATGTGCGGAAACTCGACGCCCACGACATAAACGAGCAACGGCACAGCAAGAACTGATCCTCCTCCGCCAACGAGTTCCGAGAACGAAGCCCACAAGCGAGCCCGACGCGACGGTTAGAATCTCCGATATCATGAGGCGTTGTGGCGTGAGCGTCGGCGTCGAGGGCGGCAGTTATGTGGTGCAATGCAGCTTACTTCATAACCCTGCATCCTATCCTTCTCCCGCCCAAGCTAGCCAAGCTTAAGACTCGGATCGCATAGGCATTTTGGCAGGGGCCTTGCCCCTCTTGAAAATGGGGCACCGTATGCTCAGATCGTATTCATATATCGCAATGTCAGTCAATCAGACATCGTAATCGAACGCGGAAAGAAACCCATGACAAGCCAAGAGGTGACCACAGATGCTGAGGAACTGGCGGCTCCCGGCGAGGTATCGCCGCAGCTGAATCGGATGGTGCACAACGCCCGTCTCGCGAGCGAATTTCTAAAAGCTCTCTCGCACGAGACGAGATTGCTCCTCCTCTGTCTCCTCTCCGAGAAAGAACGCTCTGTGACGGAGCTCGAAAACACCCTGTCGCTGCGCCAGCCGACCGTGTCGCAACAGCTCGGACGCCTGCAACTCGACGGCCTGGTGACCACCAGACGAGAGGGAAAGACCGTCTACTACAGTATTGCAGACGATGATATTAAACGGGTAATCGCCCTGCTTTACGAGATTTTCTGCAAAGGGGAAGGGCAGGACCGCAAAAACCCCCGGGCTTGGCGTTAGTACGCGGATAATAAGTAAATAGCCGGCGCCGCCGCTGGGAGCGTTGAAATAGCAGGGCAAGTTGCACGCCATCGCCGTTCCCACGATGCCGATCGGCCGGTAGGCCGCACACATTCGATAGCGCCAGTTTCGTAAACTGGCGCGCATCCCTCGCCGAGACAACGCGTGCTAGTTCGACGCCCGTAACTCGGGCTCAGCCTTGTTTCTGGAGATTCGCGATAGGGGCGCCGGCCTGTTTCCATGCAGAGAAGCCGCCTTCAATGTGGCTGACAGAGGTCAGGCCCATGTCAAGCAAGGTCGCCGCGGCAAGCGATGACCGCCAGGCGGATTGGCAAAAGAGAATGAAATGTCTGCCAGAACCGAAGATCTTTTTATGGTACGGGCTCTCAGGGTCTACCCAAAACTCTAGCATCCCCCGAGGCGCGTGGAAGGCCGCAGGAATAGTGCCCTCGCGCTCAAGCTCCCGAACATCGCGAATGTCGACGAAGACAACATTTGGATCATCCAGTTTCGTTAGAGCATTCTCTACGCTAAGAGTTTTGAATTCGGTCGAGAGCCTCCACCATAAGTTGCTTGTATCCGCGTTTCAGCACTATGTCTTGCTCCTTTGTCCGATCGAAGCACCCACTCCACCCCGCACCACCATCCTTCGGCACCGACAATCGGGAAATCCAATCAGGAGCGGGCGAGCGGCAGCCGCGTCTGATTACTCGCTCTAACCCAGGCAGAGGTCATTGCGCATTCGCAATGACCGGGAGAGTTAATCACGCGTACGCTTTGTCGAGCCTGCAGGATCAGGCCGAAGAACCGCGTACGCGCCAGCCCCGTGATCCAGTGCGAAGGGGCGGTAGAAAGCGGGGGAGGCACGCCTTCGCTCTGTTGAGTAAGCGGGCCTGACAAGGGAGGTTAACATGGATAGGACACTCAACGATCTCCAAGGCAATGTCACGCGGAGGGATTTCATCTATCTTGCGACGACGGCATTCGCGGCGATCGGAGCGGCCGGTGCGCTTTGGCCTGCGATTGATCAGATGAATGCGGACGCGTCGGCGCTATCGCTTGGCTCGATCGAAGTGGATTTGGCCCCGGTGGGTGTGGGTCAGGCCATTACGGTTCTTTGGCGCGGCAAGCCGATCTTCATCCGGCATCGAACGGCGGAAGAGATCAAAAAGGCGCGGGACGTGCTGCTTTCGGATCTGAAAGATCCCTATGCCCAGGTTAGTGGGGTCCCATCAGACCTGCTCGCGACGGACGCGAACCGGACGAAGCCAGGCAAGGAGAACTGGCTCGTCGCAATCGGCATCTGCACCCATCTCGGATGCGTCCCGAAGGGACAGGCTGCGACCGATGACAGAGGTCTTTACGGCGGCTGGTTCTGCCCATGCCACGGCTCGATGTACGACACGGTCGGCCGCATCCGCCAAGGTCCGGCGCCGCGCAACCTCGACATACCGCCCTACGAATTCACCGGCGACGCGAAGATCAAGATCGGCTGAGCCGCCGGTGCCGCACCTCGCGACCCCCACTTTTTTGAAAGTGGCCCCGTTCACAGTGAGACGATCTTTCGAAGCTTGGCGATGTCGAAGGAAAAGCGGTTGGGGCTGTGTTCGTGGATCAAGCCTTGGCGTTTCATTTCGGCCATCGTCCGGCTCGCGGTCTCTGTTGTGAGCCCAAGCACGGCTCCGAGATCTTCCCGGCTGAACAAGCTGCAGCTATCGCCTGGTTCACGTTCCGAAAGCCAAAGAAGAAGGCGGATAACGCGCTCACGAGCCGTTCCCGCCAAAAGCTCCACGATCCAACGGTCGGCATCGCTCAATGCGCGATACCAGTGCGCCATCAGGGTATGAAAGAGTTGGGGGTTGCGACGCATCAATCGCTGCACGCCGGTGACCGGCAACCTGCATACTTCGGTAGGCTGAAGGGCAATCGCAGAATGCAGGTACACCGTGCCGTGCATGCATTCCAATCCCAGGACATCGGTCTTGCTCAGGAGGCGGACAATTCGCTGGGTCCCGTCCGGAAGGTATTGTGTCAGTTTCACGAGGCCCTTTCGAAGGGTGAAGAGCGATAGCCCCTCGTCGCCCGCCCGGTAAACGGTTGCGCCCGCCGCGTAATTGAGCTGATCGATGGGCCGGTGAAGATCGCGAAAATCGGCTTCAGTCAAATGCGCAAAAAGCACCGACTGCCTGATCTTGCAATTCAGGCAGTCGGCAACGCCTGTCCACGCCTCGGCGGATGTAATCGGGTTCAAGGGTAGCCCTTCGTGAAGCGCCATATCTTCGTTCACCATGCCGAAGAGGGCCGCGTTGCGCATTCGCAATGATCAGCAAAGCTAATCACAGTACCGTTTTTGCGGTCAACATATGCCAGCGAACGCCCCGAGGCGAGCGGCCTACCCAGCAAGGAGATCAGGATGAAAATTGGCGTCACGAGCCAGAATTTCCGCACCATTACCCCACATGCCGGCATGACACGCCGTTTCATGATTTTTGAGACAGCTTCAGACAACCAGATCCTGCAGACGGGGAAACTGGATTTGTCGAAGGAAATGGCCATGCATCACCATCCTTCAAACGCGGCGCATCCGATCGATGTCGTCGACGTCCTGATAACCGGCAGTTGTGGGCGAGGCCTAGCGAGGAAGCTTGCGGCCCGCGGCATCAAGGTCATCGTCACCAGCGAAACGGATCCCACGATTGCCGTCACCGCTTTGGTATCGGGGGCGCCTCTGGCGCCAGCACCCGCAGACGACGGCGATCATGATGCTTGCGAGTGCCATTGTTCAGGCGGCTGCCATTAGCAAGCGGCGCAGCAATCAAGCTCATGATAGATGGCCGGCGCAACAGGAAGCCGTGATTGCGCCGCCCGCCACGAATCTTTCTTTGCCGTGCAGCATGGCTTAAAGAACGTTGAGTTCCCTGCAGCTTTTAAAAGCTCTTTCGTTTTCCACAGCCCAGTTCTTACGGGATCGACGAGAATCTTGAGGAAGGTCTTTCCCCCGGTTCAGGTGAACGCAGATGTCCTACGCATGTTGACCTGTATCGACGGGATGATCGGCTTCGGCGTGCCGAGTGTCTTGTCGCAGGCGGTCCGCTTGCGATGAATTCATCTTCGCTGATGCCGTTGCCAACATGGATATTGTTTGCGCTCTTCGCCTACCGCCGTTCCCCAACGGAATTCGTGCCCTTCGGGCCGCGCGCGCGCTCACCGACGCAAGGGGCTTGAATAAACTCTCCGCGCGCGGCATAGACTTGCAACTTAATAGCGTCAATCCGAACGCTTGGCTGGCGATCGCTACACCGGCGCCGTCCGCACTTTGACCTTGAACGTCAAGGCGCAGATCGCTCTCGCCGAGAAGGAAAACGACAAGGCTCCCGATTGCCGGGTCTTCGCGGGCCAGATTGAGCTGGGGGCAGCTTGGAAAAAGACCTCCAGCACGGGCCGGGAGTATCTCTCGGTCAAGCTCGACGATCCGAGCCTTCCTGCGTTCACCCTCATCTGGTCCCGCCGCCAGGCCGAGTGACGAAGCCTCAAATTGCGCTCCGCCTGCAAGGCGGGGCGCTTCGTATTCGGCGAGCCAAGGGGTTGAGGCTACGGCACAAAGCTGAGGTCGTATCAGTTTTTGATTACCACCCGGAACTCGGTCTTGAAGTCGTAAACCGGGTAATCCTTGATGATCGGTACACTGACTTCCAGCGACATCGCAACCTTATCGCTCAGCGCGTAGCCGACGGCGAGGTCAGCGGGCAAGAACAGGCGTCCCGTCTGCCCCGATACAGGATCGCCATAATTGATGCGGATGTCGTAGCTCGGATAGAAAGTGAGATACCAAGGACCCGGCAAATTCAGGTTGAATGTAGGCGCGATCTGAGGTTCGCTAATATTGCGTTTTGTGGGGTTTCCGGCGAAGCTCTCGGCGTATCGCATCGCCGGAACGAAATAAGTGTCCCGGCTTAGCTCCGTGAAGGTATAGCGGACACCAAATCCGGGCATGATCTGCCACTTCCCATTCCCGATGCCGTCCGAGGCGGTCGGCGCAGCGAGCCGCGCGCCGAAGCCATAGGCCAAGCGGTCACTCAGAGAGCGAATGAGAACCGCCTGAAAAACCGAGTTGCCAAGTCCGAACTCTTCCTGCGAGTTCGGCTCGCCTTGCATGAATGTTGTCTTGTTCACAAGGTCGGTTTGAGCAAGAAGGGAAAGCTTCCAATCGGGATCGAGCTGGATGCGGCTCGTGCCGCGAAGGATCCAGTAATCGCGATCCGTCCGGCTCGTCGTCCCAGAGGATTCGCGATACTGATAGCGAAGGTCGAGGCTGTTTTGGGGGCGAGTCAGATCGTTACCGTTGTTTTTGGGGTCTTGATCTGCTTTCGAAGCTTTGGACTCGCCGTCATCCTGGGTCTCGCTCGCGGCTTGCTGTGCGGCGGTGCAGTTCAGCCCAGCGAAGGTAACGGCCATGACGGCCAAAAGGCCAATGCTTGAAATATGCCTCCTATATTGCAGCTCAAGCACTCGCCACTCTAAATCGGCGCGTGCGCGCGTTGACATTGACCGCCCCCCTCCGCTGACGCTTTATCTCCTGATTCACGAACGTGGACAATCTCTTCGAACGCCGGAAATCGGGGAATGACGGGGTTGATGCGGCCATGAACCAACGCAAACGCAGAGTTCCCAGTGGCGTCCGCGTGTGCGCCCTATTCCGCGTCCGCAGCCGAGGCACCCGCTTGCCACTTTTGAATGCTGGCGATCTTTTCGGAAGACCTTGTGCCGGCTTTCGAGGTTTTGGCCACGTAGAAGTCCCGACGCGCTGGAAGGCAAGCGGCCGCGCGCATGAACTGCACGAAGTAAGCCGGTTGGCCCGGGAGGGTGGCCGATGGCTCTATGTTGACGGCGATATCGCCGAGGCGAGTGAGGGAACGGCCTAGCAAGACAAGAGTGCAATAGAATGATGATTGCAACTAATCCAAGTAATAGCGTGCATTTCAGCCGCTACTACTGTTGCCTCTTTACACGTGTGTGAGAACACGAAATCAGCTATGCTTTCGAATATATAGCACGAGGCAGTGAAACTTCGTTCCGCGGGCATTGCGCATCGGCTTTGTCACGTCTTTTGGGGGAGATTTCACGTGAGGAAAATTCTTGCCTGCGCAGCCGTTCTGGCGGGCTCCGCAGTGGTCGCGCACGCAGCAGATTTGGACGCCAGCAGCATCAAGGACCCGCTTCCGGATACGCTGAGCTGGCATGGCGTTACCGTTTACGGGACGATTGACGTCGGCTATGCGTATCAGACCAATGGCCGCCCACTCGGAGCCATCGTCTCGGACCTTGAATACATGCCCTTCGGTTTGGTGACGAGGAATCTCACCGGTCAGTCGATCTCAACTCTGACCGCGAATGCCCTGGAGCAATCCAAGATTGGCGTAAAGATAGAGGAAGACATCGGTTATGGATTGCAGGCGGTCGGCCGGCTCGATACCGGTTTCGATCCCATGTCGGGCGAACTCTCAAACGGCTGCGCGTCGGTTCTCCGGAATTCCGGCATACCCTACGCACAACAAAACTCGAATTCCGATAGCGCGCGCTGCGGCCAGGCCTTCAATAACGTGGCTTATGGAGGCCTCGCCAGCCCCCTCTATGGAACGCTGACTGTCGGACGCCAGCAGTCGCTGCAACTCGAGGCCCTTGGCGCCTACGATCCAATGGCTCTTTCCTATGCCTTTTCGGTCCTTGGCTTTTCAGGCGCGGCTGCCGGCATGGGCAGCACGCAAGGCTCGCGCTGGGATAACTCTGTGAAATACGTCTTTACATACGGTCCGTTCCATGCCGCGGGCATGTACTCCGATGGCGGTAGCGACACTGGCATATTCGGCGACGCCTACGGAGCAAATGTTGGCGTCACCTATCGTGGTTTCGCTCTGGACGGAGTGTGGACCCAGGAACATGGCGTCGTTAACCTGCAGAGCGCGGCCAATAATCTGCTCTTGAGCCAGACACTAGGGGTCAACATATCGGATAACGAAGGCTGGACCGTCGCCGGCAAATATACCTACGAGTTTGGTGGCGACTTCCTCGGCGGCGGTCTCAAAGATGGTGGATCATGCGGCGGCCTAAAGGACCCCGCGTGCCCGACGCCATCCAAATTGACGTTTTTCGCCGGCTACACTCATACCGATCAATCGAATCCGCGTGATCCTGTTCACTACGGAGACACCCAGGGTGGATACCCGATTACGGTCTCGGAGGGCCCCACCCCCTCATTGTCGCCAGACAACAACGCGTTCACAACAGACAAGATTTACCAATTCTTCTGGACAGGCGCGAAATACGAGCTTCCCTCAGGCTGGAGCTTCACGGCCGCCTATTACCATATCGATCAGAACTCTTATGTGGCGGATAATAAGGCCTGCCCAGCGGGTGGCGCCAGTGGCACTCAGTGCGCGGGCACCTTCGACCAAGGAGCTTTCCTGATAGACTACGCATTCAACAAACACTTGGATGTCTATGGTGGTGTGACCTATGCGATTGCGAACGACGGTCTGGCTTCCGGCTTCCAGGGCAATCCAGCCGTAAAAGCGGGCTTCGGCGTATCCGGCACCGGGACAAGTGTCGATGTCTTCGACTTTGTAACCGGTGTGCGTCTAAGGTTCTAGAGCTTGGCGGCTGACCGTTCAGTTTGAAATGAAAGGCAAGCGCATCCCCTGCTTGCATTCCAAGAAGCCGTGATGGCTGGCACCGCAGCCGTCACGGCGTTTTTGTTAGATCGACGCGCCTTTAACCGGCATCGATTGAAGGCGGAAAAATCGTTGGATTATCAAGGACTAGGCAGCTTATCCGCGTTCAAAACGCGGGCGGCTCTAGTGGCTGCGCCCCGCGTGAAGGATCTCCTCAGCAATCAGCCCCAACGCCACGACTTTGCCCCCGCACGCCGCGCTTGATGGCTTCTTTTTTGGCATTCTGACGCGGATTAAGGCGGCGGGCCCCCAACCGGCAAGTGTTTAACGAACGGTTGCTTGCAACCAAGTGCCGGTTCTCGCGTGTAATTAGCCTCCCCTGTTGCCCCTTTACACCAGTAGAAGAGGCAAATCAGCTGTATTCACTCCTTTATAGCTTGGGGGACATAGCATATCGGCTTCATTACGTCTTCATTGGGGGAATATCGTGAGGAAAATTCTAGCCTGCACAGCCGTCTTCGCTGGCCTGACGGCCACGGCCCATGCAGCTGACCTTAGTCTTGATAGCGTCAAAGACGCTGTACCAGATGGTCCGATAAGTTGGCACGGCGTGACACTCTATGGAACCGTCGACGTGGGCGGCTTCTATACATCGAACGGCGCGCCTGTCAGCGGCGCTTGGTATAATGGCGGCAATTACACCATTTATGGTGCGAGATACGCCAACGGCGAACATACTGCGATCACCAACAGCGCCCTGGAGCAATCCAAGGTGGGGCTGAAGATCGAGGAAAACATCGGCTACGGCTTGCAGGCCATCGGCAAGATCGAGACGGGATTCAACCCCATCTCGGGTGAACTCGCTGATGCTTGCGCGAGCTTGGTGCGCAACAACGGCAAGCTTTACTCCCAGTTCGACACGAACGGCGATGGCAGCCGTTGCGGTCAGGCCTTCAACAGCGTCGCTTACGGCGGCTTGAGCAGCCCCCTCTACGGTACACTGACCATTGGCCGTCAGAACTCGCTGGTTCAGGACGGAATGGGGACCTACGATCCAATGGCGCTCTCCTACGCCTTCTCGCTGATCGGTGCTTCGGGTACCCCGGGCGCCGGCATTGGCAGCACAGAGACCGCGCGTTGGGACAACTCCGTGAAATACATCTTCACCTACGGCCCGTTCCACGCCGCTGGCATGTACACCAATGGCGGCCAGGACACGCCGATCATGGGTGACGGCTATGGCGCTAACGCCGGCATCGTCTATGGGGGGTTCTCTCTCGATGGGTTCTACACCAAGGAAAACGGCGCGGTCAGCCTGACCTCGCAGAAGCCTGTTGCCTACGGCGGCACTTGCGGATTTGCTGCGGATGGTACGCTCCCCAACGGCCTATGCTCAAATTTGCTGAGCGGCACCATCACCAACAACGAAGCTTGGGACGTGATGGGCAAGTACACCTTCGACGCGCCGAGCCTCTTCGGGGGAGCGCCGGTCAGCCTGAAGGATGCCCCTTGCGGCGGGATGAAGGACGAACCTTGCGCGCCGCCTCCTGCCAAGGTTACGATCTTTGGTGGCTACCAGTATTCTACCCTGTCAAACCCGGATCACCCGCAACAATATTACAGCGGGTTCAACACGATCGGCGGTTATCAGTTCATTACTGGCACAGGCAACGCTTTCGGGACCGACAAGGTCTTGGAGACCGCATGGGCAGGCTTGCGATATGAGACCGGCCCCTGGGCTTTTACGGGTGCGTACTACTACTGGGCCCAGAACGACTATCTTAATGCCAAGCTCCAGACCTGCCAAACCGTGACGAACGGCTACGCAACTAAACCACTCAACGGTGGCGTTGGCAGACAAATTGCAGCGAACTGCTCCGGCGAACTCAACCAGGGCTCCTTCCTGATCGACTACACCTTCAATCGGCACTTCGACATCTATGCTGGAGTGACCGTGAGTGACATTGGCGGCGGACTTTCCTCTGGCTTCCTGCAAACCGATGATGTGGCCGTCACGTCCGGCTTCCGCGTAAAGTTCTAGAGTTTAGAAAGGCAAGCGCATCCCCTGCTTGCATTCCAAGAGGCCGTGACGGCTGGCACCGCAGTCGTCACGGCGTTTTTCTCAGGGCCGCCCCCGTGCCCGTGAAGGGTCTCCTCCGCAATCAGCCCTAAAAGGCACGATTTTGCCCGCAGCGCCGCGTTCGATGGCACTCTGGTCGAGGCGCGGGCTCCCATGAACAGCTCCAAGCCCAAGGTCGAAACAGGGCGTATCTAGCGCGGGCCAAAACCGCAGAGCTCCCGCCGAAGCTGCCCCGGCTGGCGCAGCGGATAAAAGCCGGAACGCGGAAGTGAATTTTACGGTCAGAAGCGCTCCCTGTGCATCGGCCGCGTGAACCTGAAAGACCTGCTTGGCAAGGTCCGAACCGATTATGCTAATCTTCCCCATGGGTGGCTCCCTCGTCCGTGTCTTCGCGACACCCTTTTGGCACATCGATGCCGTGGAAGGGAGCCATCCACCGCATCATCCCGGAAGGCTAAGCCTTATCCGGGATCGTAAAAGATCTAAGGTTGCATTTTTAATGATCCCGGATAAGGCTTCGCCTTTCCGGGATGACGGACAGATTGGCGGGGAGGTTTAGATGCAGCAGACTATGCGCAAGGTGGCCGTCATCGGCGGGGTGCGCACACCCTTTTGCCGGGGCAATACCGGCTATGACGACCAGACAAATCTCGACCTCATGACGGCGGCGCTGAACGGCCTCGTCGAGAAATACAAGCTCGAAGGCGAGCACATCGACGAAGTGGTCGGCGGTGCCGTCATAACCCATGCCAAGGATTTCAACTTGACGCGCGAAGCCATCATCGGCACGAAGCTACGGGAGGATACGCCGGGCATCACGCTGTCGCAGGCCTGCGGTACGAGCCTGCAAGCGGCCCTCGGCAGTGCGGCGAAAATCGCGATCGGCCAAATCGATTCCGCCATCGCCACCGGTTCCGACACCGTGTCCGATCCGCCGATCGAGCTGAAGCGCTCCTTCGCCAAACGGCTTGCAAAGTTCAGCACGGAAAAGACGCTGACCGGCAAGGCAAGCTCGCTCAGCGGCTTTTCTCTGGGCGATATCTCGATAAGCCCGCCCGCCAACGCCGAACCGCGCACTGGCCTTTCGATGGGGCAGCATTGCGAGTTGATGGCCAAGGAATGGCAGATTCCGCGCTCCGATCAGGACCAGCTTGCCTTTCGCAGCCACAAGCGCGCTGCGGCGGCCTATGACGCGGGTTTCCTCGACGATCTTGTCGTGCCCACCGCGGGCGTTTTCCGCGACAATAATCTGCGCGAAGACATCAGCCTCGAAAAAATCGCCCAGCTTTCGCCTGCGTTCGACAAGGAGAAGGGGACGCTGACGGCGGCCAACTCGACCCCGCTCACCGACGGCGCTTCTGCCGTTCTGCTCTCCTCGGAGGAGTGGGCCGCGGCACATGGATTGAAGCCGATGGCCTATCTCACATATGGTCAGCATTACGGAATCGACTTTGTGGACGCCGGAAAGGGCCTGCTGATGGCTCCGACCGTCGCCGTCTCCAAGATGCTTGATCAGGCGGGCCTGACCTTGCAGGATTTCGATTTTTACGAAATCCACGAGGCTTTTGCGGCTCAGGTTCTTTGCACCCTGAAGGCGTGGGAAGACCCCGACTTCTGCAAAACGATGCTTGGCAAGGACAAACCGCTTGGTTCCATCGACCGCTCGAAGCTGAACGTGAAGGGCTCAAGCCTCGCTTACGGCCATCCCTTCGCGGCGACGGGCGCGCGCATTATCGCGATGCTCGCCAAGATCCTCGAAGAAAATGGCGGTGGGCGCGGTCTCATTTCCATTTGCACGGCGGGCGGCATGGGCGTGTGCGCCATCATGGAACGGCCGCGCAGCAAGGACGGCGCTTCCGCACAGGCAGCGTAGCGGCTCCTAAAGCGGCCCCGCCCTCCTGCGGGGCAGGGTCGTACGCGGGAATTCGCGGATAGTTTACGCCATGCCACTTTACGGGCATGGCGTTTTCGCCCTATTGCTACGGCGATTTTCAACATACTGGCGCACAACGCGCAGCACAGGCTTATGTCATGGACAAACCACATCACGCGGCGGGACAATCAAAAGCCGACGGTCACGCAGAGAATGGCCATGATCAAGGTCACGAGGCGATCGCAACGAAGGCCGTGCACAAAAAACAGGCCGCACCCGCAGCAGCAGAGGGCGGCGAGCGCGACTGGTCGAAGACGCTTTTCCTGCCGAAAACCGATTTTGGCATGAAGGCCGGCTTGCCGCAGCTCGAGCCGAAGCTTCTCGATCGCTGGGCCAAAATGGACCTGTACAAGCTCCTGAGGAAGGCTTCGAAGGGGCGTGAGAAGTTCGTCCTGCACGACGGCCCCCCTTACGCGAACGGCAACCTGCACATCGGCACCGGGATGAACAAGATCCTCAAGGACGCCGTGGTCCGCTCCCAGCAGATGATGGGCCACGACGCCAATTATGTGCCGGGCTGGGACTGTCACGGCCTGCCCATCGAGTGGAAGGTCGAAGAACAATACCGCGCCAAGGGCAAGAGCAAAGACGGCGTGCCGATCAATGAATTCCGGCGCGAATGCCGCGAGTTCGCCCAGAAGTGGATCGGGATCCAGATGGCCGAATTCCGCCGGCTCGGCGTCGAAGGCGATTGGGAGAATTATTACGCAACGATGGCCTTCGAGGCCGAGGCCATCATCGCGAACGAACTGATGAAGTTTGCAATGAGCGGGCTTCTGTATCGCGGGTCGAAGCCTGTGATGTGGTCGGTCGTGGAGCGCACCGCATTGGCGGAGGCCGAGGTCGAGTATCATGAGCACGCGAGCCCCGCGATCTGGGTGAAGTTTCCCATCGAGGGAGATTCGGCCAGCATTGTCATCTGGACGACAACGCCCTGGACGATCCCCGGCAACCGCGCGATCGCGTTCTCGAACAGGATCGAATACGGCCTTTATAAAGTCACGGATGCACCCGCCGACAATTGGACCAAAACGGGTGAGCGCTTCATCCTGGCGAAATCCCTGGCTGAGGAGTTCTTCAAAGCCGCGCGCGTCGAGGCATGGGAGCTTTTGAAGGACATCGATCCGGCCGGCCTGATCGCTGCGCATCCGCTTCATGCCGGCGGTTACGATTTCAAGGTTCCGCTGCTCGAAGGCGAGCACGTCACCGAAGACACAGGTACGGGGTTTGTTCATACCGCACCCGGACATGGCGCGGACGACTTCGAGATCTGGACGGCGAAAGCGCGCTATCTGCGGGAATTGGGCATCGACCCCGAGGTTCCGGACACCGTCGGGCCGGATGGTTATTTCCGCAAAGCTGTGCCGCTGTTCGGCGGCGAGGAGCCGAAGCGCGTCATCGACGACAAGGGCCATTTCGGCAAGCTCGATGACACGCGCTACGGCAACGCGGCCGTCATCGCGGCGCTGAAGGAGGCGGGCGCGCTCGCGGCCATGAACCCGCGCCACAAACACGATTACGCGCATTCCTGGCGTTCGAAGGCCCCCATCATCTATCGCAACACGCCGCAATGGTTCATCGCGATGGACAAGCCGAGCGCGGCGAAGGCGGCCAAGAATGCGAGCTTGCGGGAGGCCGCGCTCGCATCCATCGACGAGACGCGCTTTGTGCCGCCGCAGGGCCGCAACCGGCTGCGCGGCATGATCGAGCAGCGGCCTGACTGGGTCATCTCCCGCCAGCGCGCCTGGGGCGTGCCGATCACCGTTTTCGTGCACAAGGACACGGGCGAGGTGATCCCGAACCTCAAATTCAAGGGCTCGAAGGACCTGCAAAAGCGCATCTTCGATGCCTTCAAGGCCGAGGGCGCGGACGCGTGGTTCGCGGACGGTGCTGCGGCGCGCTTTCTGGAAGGCCTTGTCGATGACGCGTCCCAGTGGGAGCAGGTGCGCGATATTCTCGACGTGTGGTTCGACTCCGGCTCCACGCACGCTTTCGTGCTGGAAATGCGCAAAGACCTGAAATGGCCCGCCGATCTCTATCTCGAAGGCTCCGACCAGCATCGCGGCTGGTTCCAGTCCTCGCTCTTGGAAGCTTGCGGCACGCGCGGGCGCGCTCCCTATGACGCCGTCCTTACCCATGGCTTTGTCATGGACGAGCAGGGGCGCAAAATGTCGAAGTCGCTCGGGAATACCACCGCGCCGCAGGATGTGATCAAGCAATCGGGCGCAGATATTTTGCGGCTCTGGGCGCTGTCTTCGGACTATACCGAAGACTTACGGATCGGCCCGCACATCATCCAGTCCACGGTGGACGCATACCGGAAACTCCGCAACACGCTGCGCTATCTGCTTGGGCAACCTCGCGCATTACGAGCCGGGCTTCGAGGTGGCGCACGCGGATATGCCGGAGCTTGAACGCTGGGTGCTGCATCGCATCGCCGAGATCGATGCCGAGGTGCGCGCGGCCTATAACGCCTTCGACTTCAAGAAGGCCTATCGTTTGCTGGCCGAGTTTTGCTCGAACGACCTTTCTGCCATCTACTTCGACATCCGCAAGGACACGCTCTACTGCGAGGCTCCTTCCAGCGTGAAGCGGCGCGCGGCGCTTTGGGTCTTGAATACGCTTTTCGCAAGCCTGACGGCTTGGCTCGCGCCGCTCCTGTGCTTTACGGCCGAGGAGGCGTGGCTTGCGCGCCATGGCGATGTGAAGGATGGCTCCATCCACTTGCAAAGCTTTCCTGAGATCCCCGCCGAGTGGCGCAATGATGCGCTCGGCGAGAAATGGGAGAAGGTGTGGGCCGTTCGGCGCGTGATCACCGGTGCGCTCGAAATCGAGCGGCGCGAAAAGCGCATCGGATCGAGCCTTGAGGCCGCGCCCGACATCTATATCGGCAACAAGGCGCTTGCTGCCGCTGCAAAAGACCTCGACTGGGCGGAGATCGCCATCACGAGCGAAGCCGCGATCAAGACGGGTAAGCCGCCCGAGGAGGCTTTCATGCTGGATGAGGTGGAAGGCGTAGCCGTGGTTCCGAAGCTTGCGGCGGGTAAGAAGTGCGCGCGCTCGTGGCGCATTACCGATGACGTCGGCGCCGACCCGGCCTATCCGAGCCTCAGCGCCCGCGACGCCGCCGCCGTGAAGGAACTCGACGCGCGCGTGGGGTGATACCCGATAAAGTCATGGCCGGGCTTGACCAGGCATGACCCGACCATCCAGCTTGAATGCGTCCGAAAATGTGCGAAAGCGGGCTTCTAACGTCCCGAGCGCTGAATGGCCGCCTCGGAGGGTCCTCGGAGGGCGGCCATGACGCTCAGAGGTTAGCCGACAATTTCGCTTTCCTGGAAGACAAGGCCGATTTCCAGTGCGGCGTTATCAACGCTGTCCGAGCCGTGCACGGAATTGCGCTCGATGTTCTCGGCGAACTCCTTGCGGATGGTCCCCGGCTCGGCGTTGGCCGGGTTGGTCGCGCCCATGATCTCCCGGTTTTTAGCGACCGCGTCCTCGCCCTGGAGAATCTGCAACACGATTGGCCCAGACGTCATGAACGTCACCAGATCGTTGAAGAAGGGCCGGCTCTTATGCACGGAATAAAAGGCCGCCGCGTCCGTCGAGTCCCAATGCACCCGCTTTTGCGCAATGATCCGAAGCCCGGCGTCTTCGAATTTGGAGATGATCTTGCCGGTGATGTTCCGGGCTGTGGCATCGGGTTTGATAATCGAAAGCGTGCGCTCGACGGCCATGTGTTCGCCTTTTCGTGAGTTGGCAGGGATTGTGATCTGAGCTGAATATAGGGTTCGTCTGGGAAGCTGACAGTGCGGCTTATATCGAAGCCCTTCGGGGCCGGCAAGCTGGCGGAGAAGGCCATGAACAGCTCAATGCAAACTGAACGGCGAATAAAGGCGAAGCGAGTCGTTACCACCGCCACATGCGCGTCATAAGCCATGGAAATCGGCAAGACCTTGATCGTCGTTGGCGCTGTTTTGATCGGCGCGGGGGTGCTGTGGCTGGCGGGATCGCGTCTTGGGCTTGGCCACTTGCCGGGCGACATCGTCATAGAGCGCGAGAATTTTCAGCTCTACCTGCCGCTCGGAACGTGCCTCCTTATCAGCGTGGTCTTGTCCGCGGCGTTCTGGGTCATCGGCCGCTTATAGCGGGAAAACAGCCACTTCCTTGTCCTTGATCCCAAGCGAGAGCTTGCCTGCTCGCAAGGCAAGCGCTTTCTCACCGAAGAGTTGCCGCCGCCAGCCCCGAAGGGCGGGGACGTCCGGCTCGTCGAACTGCGCCAGCTTTTCGAGGTCTTCCGCACTCGCCAAGAGCCTCGGTGCAATGTTCAACTCCGCGGAGACGGCCTTTAGAAGGACGCGCAGCAGTTCGACGGCGGCGGAAGCCGACGCGGGCAGGTCGGTATGGGCAATCGCGCCGGCGACATCGGAAGGGTCGCGGGCGAGCGCGGCTTCCACGGCCCGAAGGATGGCCTCGCCCCGGGATTTCAAAACCTCTCGAACCGAGCGCAAGCGCGACAGCGTGTCAAGCGAGCGGGGTGCGTGCTTGGCGACCTCATAAATGGCCTCATCCTTGATGACACGGCCGCGAGGAACATTCTCGTCCTGCGCAGTGCGTTCGCGCCAGGAGGCAAGCTCCATGATGATGGCTCGTGATTGCCGGGATTTTCCCCCGAGCTTCAGCCGCTTCCAGGCGTCGGCCGGGTCGAAGGCATAGGTTTTTGGATCGATCAGAACCGCGACCTCCTCCTCCAGCCAGGATTCGCGCCCCGTTTCCTGAAGTCTTTGCTGGAGCCTTAGATAAATGTCCCGCAAGAAGGTCACGTCGCCGATCGCGTATTCGAGTTGCTTCGCGCCGAGGGGCCGCGCGCACCAATCGACGGCCTGATAGGTCTTGTCGTGATTGCGTTTCAGAATCTTTTTGACGAGCGACCCGTAGGAAATGGCTTCGCCGTGACCGAGCGCCATCGCCGCGACCTGGGTATCGAAAAGAGGGCGGGGGACGACGCCCGCCTCCTGATACACGATCTCTATATCCTGGCGGGCGGCGTGAAAGACCTTGAGCACCGATTCGTTGGCCATCAGGGCGTAAAACGGCGTCAGGTCGATGCCGGCGAGCGGATCGGCAATGTATTCCAGTTCCGGGGCTGCCATCTGGATGAGGCACAGCTTCGGCCTGTAAGTGGTTTGCCGCATGAATTCGGTGTCGACAGTCACGAAGGGCTGGCGGCTGAGCAGGTCGCAGGCTTTTCGCAGGTCTTTGGAGGTCGTTATTACAGGCGGCAATTCGGTCATCGTGTTCTTATAGCTCAAGTTGTGGGGCGGCGCATAGGAGGGCCTCGCGTCCTTGACAAATATCGCGGTCCGTGCGCTGGATTTCGCCAATGTTTTGACGCGCTCTCCAAAGAGAGGGCCGACTTAAGTGTGTCTCTTTTATGCCGCTGCGCCGCTCGCGTGATGAAAATCTTTCTGGCGGCCCGGCTTTGATCCAAGAGGATGCGATCTGTGGAAAAATCCGCTCAACGCGGGGGGGCGAAATCCGCCATTTCCGGCAAGAAGGAGCCGGAAGCCGCCGAATCAAAAGCCGCCGAAAAAAACGGAGCAGCCGGGCACGGCGCCGAGGTGGAAGGTACGCTTGCGGATGCTCGGCATGCTTACCGGACCACGACTTGCGGCGCGCTTCGAAGGGCTGACGCGGGCAAGCATGTGCGGCTCTCGGGCTGGGTGCATCGCGTGCGCGATCACGGTGGGCTGCTCTTCATCGACCTGCGCGATCACTATGGCCTCACGCAATGCGTCGTTGATCCGGAGGCAGCCGCTTTTGCCGCTGCCGAGAAGGTTCGCGCCGAATGGGTGATCCGCATCGACGGCGATGTGGTGATCCGCGAGGGCGACACGGCCAACCCGAACCTGCCGACTGGCGCCGTCGAAGTGCGCATCGGCGCGCTCGAAGTGCTTTCGAAGGCCGATGAGCTGCCGCTGCCGGTGTTCGGCGAGCCGGAGTACCCGGAAGACATCCGCCTGAAGTACCGCTTCCTGGATCTGCGCCGCGAGACCATCCACCGCAACATCATGAAGCGCTCCGCGATAGTCTCGTCCATACGTCGCCGCATGACCGAGGAAAGCTTTTTCGAATTCCAGACACCGATCCTGACGGCCTCGTCGCCGGAAGGAGCGCGCGACTTCCTTGTGCCCTCGCGGATGCATCCCGGCAAGTTCTATGCCCTGCCGCAAGCGCCGCAGCAGTTCAAACAGCTCATCATGATCGCGGGTTTCGACCGCTACTTCCAGATCGCGCCCTGCTTCCGCGACGAGGACGCGCGCGCCGACCGTTCGCCCGGTGAGTTTTACCAGCTCGATATCGAGATGAGCTTCGTCACGCAGGAGGACGTGTTCCAGGCCGTGGAGCCGGTTCTGCGCGGGTTGTTCGAGGAGTTCGGCGACGGCAAGCCGGTGACGGCGAAGTTCCCGCGCATCCCCTACGACGAAGCCATCGCGAAATACGGCACCGACAAGCCGGATTTGCGCAATCCGATTCTCATGCAGGATGTGAGCGAGCATTTCAGGGGCTCCGGCTTCAAGGTGTTCGCAGGGCTCCTGGAGAAGGACGTGAAGGCGCGCGTCTGGGCGATCCCGGCGCCCGGCGGCGGCAGCCGTGCGTTTTGCGACCGCATGAATTCCTGGGCGCAGCAGCAAGGCCAGCCTGGCCTCGGCTACATCTTCTTCCGCGAAGGTGAGGCGGCTGGACCGATTGCCAAGAATTTGGGTGTCGAGCGCTCCGGGGCTCTGCAGGCGCAGACTGGCCTGAAAGAGGGCGACGCCGTGTTTTTCGTGGGCGGCGACCCGGCTAAATTCTACAAATTCGCGGGCGAGGCGCGCACCAAGGTCGGCCACGAGCTGAACCTGACGGCGAAGGATCGGCTTCGAGTTCTGCTGGATTACCGACTTCCCCTTCTACGAATGGAACGAGGACGAGAAGAAGATCGACTTCTCGCACAATCCGTTCTCCATGCCACAGGGCGGGATGGAAGCGCTCGACGCTGCGGTCAAGAAAGGCGACGAGGCTCTGCTCGGGCTCAAGGCCCATCAATATGACATCGTTTGTAATGGCGTGGAGCTGTCTTCGGGCGCGATCCGAAATCACAAGCCGGAACTCATGTACAAGGCCTTCGAGATCGCGGGCTATGGACCGGAAGTCGTGGACGCCAAGTTCGGCGGCATGATCCGGGCCTTGAAATTCGGCGCGCCGCCGCACGGAGGCATCGCGCCCGGCATCGACCGCATCGTCATGCTGCTCTGCGGCGCAGATAACTTACG
This sequence comes from uncultured Alphaproteobacteria bacterium, assembly GCA_963839435.1. GTDB lineage: Bacteria > Pseudomonadota > Alphaproteobacteria > Rhizobiales > Rhodomicrobiaceae > Rhodomicrobium. Next base: position 267,322 of record CAWIVD010000010.1, on the reverse strand, counting down.
CGACGTGACCATGTTCCCGCTGAACCAGCAGGCCGAAGATCTGCTGATGGGCGCGCCGTCCGAGGTTTCGGCGAAACAATTGCGCGAGCTCCACATCCGGATCAACCTGCCGAAGAAGGAAGATTGACGGAAAGCTGCCATAAGTAATAGCTTTCATCCATGGCTACACCCGAACAAATTCAAGGCTGCGCGAGCGCTTCGCCGCATGGAGCAGGAGGAACTGGCGCGGCGGCAGGCGTTTCGGTGACGACCATCCGCCGCCTGCAAGCAGTAGATCGCGAGTATGCCGTCGCCGAGGAGGCTCCCGCGGGCGTCCGGTTGGCGTTGCAGGAGACAGAGGTGGTATTCATCCACGATGGCGTGCGCCGCATATGCAAGAGGCTGATCGGGACCTGGTGGCGGATTTGATGAGATCGCGGAGGAAAGCGCCCGGCTTCAGGAGGACGATGGACGGAAGACGACCCCTACGATGAAAGCGGCTTGCCCGCGTGATTGCTATCGATAGCGCGGCGCTGGTCACGATTTTGAGGAATGAACCTGATGCCCTCCTTTTTGCCGAAGCAATAGGGGCTGCGGATTCCGGTAATCGTGTCTGCGGTCAATTGCTTCGACACGTCGATGGTCCTGGCCGGCTCTGCCCATGGCGAGACGGTATGGCTCCCCCTCGATGCACTTCTGATCCGCGCAAAGATCGCGGTCACTCCATTCGATGCCGAGCAAGCTGGTTTGGCCCGCGCCTCGTTTCTCAAATATGGCAACGGCATGCACTCGGCCGCCTTGAATTTCAGCGATAGCGCTGCCTATGCTCTCGCGAAATCGAAGGCATCCCACTTCTCTATAAGGGCGCAGATTTCGCCAAAACCGATACCGTAAGCGTTTTATAGGCGGAGCCATCCTTGTGGCTGCATTCGCCATCAGCATGAGGGGTAGGGCAGATGATTTCTGAGTTTCTCGGCATTACGGCGGCGCTGACGGCAATCATCGCGGCGCGTTACCTGCTCCTATCGGGCCTGTTCTATTGGCTGTTGTGGCAGCACGGCGGCGAGAAACTCCATGCGAGGCGCTTGAACCGGGACCGCCCCATGCGCGCTGTCGTCATGCAAGAGATACGGCTCTCGCTTCTCTCTTCGGTCGTCTACGCCGTGCCAGCCGCAATCGTTCTCGTCGCCCTGTTGCATGGTGGCACAGCAGTCTACTACGACTGGCGCACTTATGGCGGCGTCCCGTATCTTTTCCTGAGTTTCTTCATCTATCTCGTTGTGCAGGATGCCTACTATTACTGGGCGCACCGGCTCATGCATCACCCGCGGCTTTTCCGCTGGATGCATTCAGGCCATCACCGCTCGCGCCAACCGACGCCGTTCGCATCATTCGCATTCGACCCCGCCGAAGCGGCGCTGACGGGCTGGCTGCTGCCCGCTATGGTTTTCATCATCCCGATCCACATTGTTCTGCTGATCGCGCTTCTCATGTTCATGAGCGTTGTCGCAGTCTTCAACCATTCCGGCTGGGAGATCCTGCCACGCTGGCTGGTTCGTGGCCCCGTAGGCGGGCAGCTCATTTCAGCGACCCACCACAGCTACCACCACATCCGCTTCGATAAGAATTACGGGCTGTATTTCCGCTTCTGGGACAGGATCATGGACACGGATACGATGCCTCAGGAGACGCCGCCGGGCTCCCGGCTCAGCGTGCGCCCCGGACGGGCCTAGCGCGGCGTCCGCTCAACCGAAACCGCGCCGAACTGCATCGAGGCATCCCGGGGTACGACCAAAGTGACGACCCCGTTCGCTTGAACCCAGGCCGCTTTGGCAGGCTTCGTTATTCCCGCCACTGCACATGGACGGCGCTCGCGACACGCGTTTTGGTAAAAGGTTCGGCCGCGATGGCGTCCCCAGTCGGTATTTTTCCTCGCATTATCGAGGGTGGGAGCGGCTGCAGCTTCACGTTACCCGCCGGGACCGCGATTTCATCGAAGATCTTTCAGGATCAGGAAGGCGGACGAAAGCGTAAGGGATAAATTCACACGCAGAGGCCAACAATCGCCGGCTGCAAACAAAATGAGGACCTGACGGCCGGCGTTCGTTTGAGCGCACGATGCTTTAGAACAGATAGCCCTGACGGTAACCCCAAGCGTTGACATAGGAATTTTCTCTCGGATAGGCAGGCGCAAATTCGCTGCCGCTGCCTGCCCCCTGGCTTTCGAGATAGTGGAGAGTCTGCTTGCGAAGGGTATACTCGCAGGAAAGCTGACAGGGGACCCAGATGTCGCCTGGAAGCAGCACCTCGTCGCCAGCCGGGCCGCGCCTGACAGGAGCCACCACTTTTCGGTCGCCGTACCAGAACTCGGCATACACAGTGCGATAAGGCTCGCAGCAGCCCTGGCTCGGCGCACCCGGCTGCGGCTTGCTGAGTTCAGCGGTCTGGGCGACCGCAGCAATGCCGAACACCCCAGCCGCAACGACGATCGAGCGAAGAATCATGGCATGTCCCTCTCCGTGAACCTTAAAAGGATTCATCACGTTCGCCAACATCGTGTCCGGCTACTGCGGGGGAAAGATCAGGTGGTGCAGCAAAAATGTTCGCTCCGGCCGCGCTCTCCACTAAGGTGACGGCAAAGCGAGCACATCCGACAGGCCAATTCCGATGCCGTTTCTTCAGGGAGCTACCATTTTTGATTATTGCGAGCGAGGCCTGAGCAGCGCTTTTTGGGCCGAGCCCTTGAACGCGCTCACAAACGGCGGTTTCATTCTCGCTGCGCTTGCAGGCGCTGTGATGATCGCAAAACGCGCCTCCAATGAGCGCTCGCTCTGGCAGATTTTCTTCGTCCTGAACTTCATCGCCATCGGGGCCGGCAGCTTCCTGTTTCATACCGTCCCCAACGTCAACACGGCGTTGGCCGATACAGGCCCCATCGGCGTCTTCATGCTAACCTATCTGATATTCGCTCTTCGGCGGTTGGCCGGTGCGACGTGGGTGGTGACGGCGCTCGCGATAGCGGCCTTTATTGGCGTCATCGTGATATCATTCAAGATGCAATGCTGGGGCGGCCGCATGGGGTTTTCACTCGACGTTCCGTCCGGCGCTCAGGCCAAGTGTCTGAACGGAAGTCTCGGCTACGGTCCTGCGCTGGTCGCAATGTGGCTCATTGCGGCGTGGCTCGGCATAAAGCGGCACCCCGCGGCGCTTCTCATCTTCGCAGCGGCACTAATGTTCCTGGTGTCCCTTACGTTCCGATCGCTCGATCAGCAGTTCTGCGCCGACTGGGTCGTTGTCGGGCATAGGATGGGGACGCACTTCATCTGGCATCTTTTGAATTCGCTGACACTGTTCCTGCTTCTTGTCGCCGCCATCCGATACGCTCGCCGCGGCGAACAGGAGATTCTGCCACCGCATCCGAGGCCTGGATCATCGACCTATGCCGTTTCATAGGCGCAGACTGGGCCAGGCCCGGAGCGGTCCGTGATTACAGATTAGACATCGCGATTAAGCCCGCGAACAAAACACCGAGACAGAGCGCAAGTACGATTACACCAGTCATCTCTTTTCCTCCTGGTTCACCCGGATCTGACAAGTTCATGCCGTCAGGGAATCTTTGAACACTTCAACCGCATAAGAATTCTCTGGCCCAATCCTGCACCGGAGCGCATTTGCACGCGCGCTTAGCCGGGACCGCGCCTCGAACCCGCGCCATTATCATCCTCTTCTTGCTCGTTGACGCAAGGCAAAAGAACGCTAATGTGCCTGGGCAAATTGTCATGCTGGCGGACGTGGCGAAACGGTAGACGCAAGGGACTTAAAATCCCTCGGCTGAAAGGCTGTGCGGGTTCAAGTCCCGCCGTCCGCACCACCCTCTGCCTTTGCCCATGTTTTGGGGATAACATTCACGGCGCTTTGCTATAACGGTTGACGAAATATCTGCTCCGCCTTTCTCAAAATACAGAACGCCCATACTATCTGTGCGATTCGCAGCACAATGACGTGCTCCGAAACCGATCAGGGGAGGGTGAGAATGAAGAGGATGATCTTAACCGCGGCGGCGATGCTCGTTTGCCTGCCTGCCGCTTTTGCGGATACAAGCTGCCAGGATCAGGCCACGGCCAAAAAACTTGCTGGCGCAGCGCAGAAAAGCTTCATGACCAAGTGCGAGAAAGATGCGACGGCGACCTGCCAAAAGACTTCGGCGGATAAGAAACTGGCGGGAGCCGCGAAAACGAGCTTCGAGACAAAATGCGTAAAAGACGCGGTTGGCAACAAGTCCTGATCGCGGCTATCCCGTTGTTTCGGGTTTGAACATAAAGATTTCGTCGCTGCTTGCTGTCTCATCGGTGAGAAGCGAGAGCGCAAGCGGTACGAGTGCTTCGGGTGGCGGAAGCGTGTTCTCGTCTTCTCCGGGATAAGCCAGCCGTCGCATGCGGGTGCGCACTTTTCCCGGATCGAGAAGGTTGACGCGAACTGGCGTCGATTGCACCTCGTGAGCATAGGTTTTTGCAACAGCTTCCAGGCCAGCCTTGGAGACCGAATAAGGTCCCCAATAGGCTCGGCAGCGCTGTGCGGCGCCAGATGTTATAAACAAAACGCGGCCTGCCGGAGAAAGGCGCAGGATCGGATCGAGCGTGCGAAGCAGCCGCCAATTCGCGGTGAGGTTTACGGCGAGCGTTTCCGACCAGTCCTTTTCGCTGACATGGCCGAGCGGCGTCAGCGGCCCAAGCACGCCGGCATTTCCAACGAAGATGTCAAGCCTCTGCCAGCGCTCATACAGCGTGGGCCCCAGCGTGTCGATCTGCGAGCCGTCCTTGAGATCAAGCCGCAGAAGCGAAATGCGCGCGCCGAGCGCCTTTATCTCGTCGTCGAGTTCTTCCAGCGCGCCTTTCGTGCGGGCCGTGGCTACGACATGCGCGCCTTGCTGGGCAAGGGCCTTTGCGATAACTCGTCCGATCCCTCGGGATGCACCCGTAACGAGTGCGACCTTGTTATCGAATCGAGGCAGGGTCGTGTCCGTTTTCACCGCAGCTACACCGCCATGAGCGAGAGACGATGCTGCTGACCGGGCTCCGGACCATCCCAATCCTGCAGTGCCGTGGGGTATTCGCCCGTGAAGCAGTGATCTGTAAATTGCGGATAATCCGGATCGCGTCGCGGGTAGCCGAGCGCGCGGTACGTGCCATCGACGGACAGGAAAGCCAGACTATCGCAGCCCAAAAGCTGTCTCATGCCTTCCACGTCGTGATTCGCTGCGAGAAGGGAGCGAACGTCCGGGGTATCGATGCCGTAATAATCGGCATATTTGATCGGCGGACATGCGATGCGCATGTGGACTTCCTTGGCCCCGCGTTCGCGCATCATCGCGACGATCTTTGTTGAAGTCGTTCCGCGCACAATGCTGTCATCGATCAGGACGATGCGTTTGCCTTCGACGCTCACGCTCGGCGTGGGGTTGTGCTTCAGCTTCACGCCGAGCTTGCGAATCCGTTGCGACGGCTCGATGAAGGTGCGCCCGACATAATGATTGCGGATGATGCCAAGCTCGAAAGGCAGGCCGGATTCGTGGGCATAGCCGATTGCGGCTGCCACGCCCGAGTCAGGAACCGGAATGACCACATCGGCATCGGCTGGCGCCTCCTGCGCCAATTCGCGTCCAAGCCCTTTCCGGACGTCATAAACGCAATGCCCGCCCATGATCGAATCGGGGCGGGCAAAGTAAATATATTCGAAGATGCAGGGTCTCGGCTGGCAGCGGGGGAAGGCTCTGTGGCTCTCAATCCCGTCATCGGAGATGACGACAACCTCGCCATTCTCAACTTCGCGCACAAAGCGCGCGCCTATGATGTCAAGCGCGCAGGTCTCCGATGCGAGGATCGTTGCCTCCCCCAATTTTCCGATAATGAGAGGCCGGATGCCCAAGGGATCGCGAATGCCGACGAGCCTTTTTCGCGTCAGCGCGCCGAGCGCATAGGCGCCGTCGATCTGCTTGAGCGCGTCCAGAAGACGCCCCACCAAACCGTCCCTGCGGTCGCGGCTTCTCGCGATGAGATGGACGATAACCTCCGTGTCCGAGGTGGATTGGAAGATGGCTCCCGAGGCAACCAGCTCGCGGCGGATTCTCAGCGCATTTGTAAGATTGCCATTATGCGCGAGCGCTAGACCACCAACATCAAGATCCGCGAAAAGCGGCTGGACATTCCTCAGCGCGGTCTCGCCGACGGTGGCGTAGCGCACATGGCCGATAGCCATAGCGCCGGGCAGCCGATCAATGACGGACTTCTGGTTGAAATGATCCCCCACGAGACCGAGACGGCGCTCCGAATGAAACTGGCTGCCGTCGAAGGTCACAATGCCGGCCGCCTCCTGGCCGCGATGCTGAAGGGCGTGAAGCCCGATGGCGGTTAGAGCGGCCGCCTCAGGGTGATTAAAGACCCCAAACACACCGCATTCTTCGTGGAGCCTGTCGTCGCCGAAGTCTAACGGCTCCGTTACCGAAGCCGGCATGCGAATACTCTCGTCCACTTCAGCGTCCTTCACCCACTATTCCATTTCCTGCCCGCCGGAAATGGCATCCCACAAAGAACTTCCGTCGGCACGGCCTCAGGCGGGAGGCGAAGCTGGCGGTCGATCACGTTTAAATAACAACTCTGGGTTGTCAGGCAATAGTGATTTAATCGTATCTCCTGCGCTTTCAATCAGCGGCAGCGAGCGCGCTTCCCTTACCCACTTCGGCAGGTTTTGCCGATCGACGATCTGACCCACGATGAGATAAGCGATAACGACAAGGATCAAGCCCCGTACAAGCCCGTAAACGAAGCCAAGAGTGCGGTCGACCGCGCCGACGCGGCTATCGAGCACACGTTCCGAAATGTTGGCCGTCAGCAGGCTGAAGACAATAAGGCTCGTTATGAACACAACGGCGATCAGCGTTGCATCGGCGAGCATCGGCGTGTCGATCCAGGTGCGGACCTCGCCCTTGAAATTCGAATAAGCCAGAAGCGTCACAATGGCCGCGAGCGCCCATGACATGATCGACAGCATCTCTCTCGTCAGCCCTCTCAACATTGCGAGAAAGCCAGAAAAGACCATGATGCCAACGAGTATGATGTCGAGTCCTTGAATAGGCATAAGCCTTGCCCCTCCATGCGGATTGTACGACCGTCATGCTCCACGCCCGTATTAAGCCGCTTTATGCGAAAAGAGTAGCCAAATCTTTCAGTTGAGGCAGCCTGGTGAGCTTTACGGCAAAGCCGTTGCTCAAAATCTCTCCCGCGGCAGGAAGGAAAGCAGAGCGAAAGCCGAGCTTCTGAGCTTCCTTCAGCCGCACGGTCATTTGCTGAACAGGCCGTAGCGCCCCCGATAGTCCGACCTCACCGAAATAGACGGTATCTTTTGGAAGCGCAATCCCCGAGAAGGCGGAAAGCAAAGCTGCCGCCACCGCCATATCGGCGGCAGGCTCCGAGATGCGAAGGCCGCCTGCGACGTTCAAGTAAACGTCCTGAGCGCCGATCTTTACCCCGCAACGCGCCTCAAGGACGGCGAGAATCATCGCGAGCCGGTTCTGGTCCCATCCGACAACCGACCGTCTCGGCGCCGCGTATGGGGAGGGGGCAAGCAGCGCCTGGATTTCCACAAGGAGCGGGCGCGTCCCCTCGATCCCTGCGAAAATGGCGCTGCCGGGAACCTCGCCATCGCCCTCGCTCAGGAAAAGCTGCGACGGATTGGAGACCTCGCGCAGACCATCGCCATGCATGTCGAACACGCCGATCTCGTTTGCGGGGCCGAAGCGGTTCTTGGTGGCTCGGAGCAGCCTTAGATTGTGGGCGTTATCGCCGTCAAAGGTCAGGACCGCATCAACCATATGCTCGATCACCTTGGGGCCTGCGATCTGGCCGTCTTTCGTGACGTGTCCCACGACGACGATCACCGGTCCTCGCGCCTTGGCGAGCGCGATGAGCGATTGCATGCTGGCGCGAACCTGGCTCACTGTGCCGGGCGCCGACTCGATCGACTCTGTCCACAGCGTCTGGATCGAATCGATGACCATGAAATCGGGCACCGCTCCCTGCTCGGCGGTCGCGAGAATGCGCTCGACGCATGTCTCGGCGACGAGCCCGAGCGGCACCTTCGAAAGCCCGAGCCTGGAGGCCCTAAGGCGAATTTGATCGGTGGCTTCCTCACCCGAAAAGTAAAGGGCACTGTGGCCTTGCGCGGCGATGGCGGCGGCGGCTTGAAGGAGGAGGGTAGATTTGCCAATCCCAGGCTCGCCGCTCAGCAGCACTGCGGACCCGCGCGCAAACCCGTCACCCACGGCTCTGTCAAGTTCGCCGATACCGGAAGCAATGCGCTGCACGTCACGGCCCGCGTCCGCGAGGTTCTCGATCGTGGCGGCTTTTGCCCTGCGTTTCGCCTTGAGGCCAACCCCGCCCGGAGCAGAGAGCGCACTTCCTTCCTGGGAAAGGCTGTTCCATGCGCCGCAGGAGGGGCATTTACCCTGCCACTTGCTGCTTGCCGCGCCGCAGGACTGGCAAACATAGTCTTGGGCAAGCTTCACCATTGGATATCATCCCGGTGAAAAGGAGGAAGCCCACCGCTGTCATGGCCGGGCTCGACTCGGCCTTCCATGATTTCTTCTCGTATCTGGCTTGTTCCGGATGGTCGCCTCAAGGGCAGCGATGACAAGCAGCCCCTCTTACTCATCCAGATAGATCCGGTGATAGCGATGACTGAGAGAGGTCAGCACCTCGTAGCCGATGGTGCTACCGAAAGAGGCCAGGTCATCGACCGTGACGCGGCTGCCAAGGACTTCGACCCAGCCGCCGCGATGGAGCAGCCCATCGGGAACGTCCGTCGCGTCGTAGGTGATCAAATCCATGGACACGCGGCCGAGTAGCGGAAGCCGATGCTCACCGATATACCCCGGCGAGCCGTCTCGCGCATTGCTGGCCGACAATGCACGGAGGTAGCCGTCCGCATAGCCGATGCAAACCGTCGCGATCCGTGTCCGGCCTTTCAGCGTGTGCATGGCACCGTAGCCCACGGTCTGCCCAGCGTCCGCCCAATGAATCTGCGCAATCCGCCCGAACAGCCAGACGACCGGCTCGACGGGATTTGCGGCATTGAATTGTGCATTCCCTCCGTAAAGCGAAATGCCGGGGCGGGTCACGTCGAAATGAAACTGAGGGCCAAGAAAGATCCCCGCCGAATTCGCAAGGCTGCGCGGAACCCCTGGGAACAAGGCCGAAAGCTCGCCGAAAAGCGTTCGCTGCCTGTCATTCAATGCGCTTTCGACGTCATCCCCGCAGACGAGATGCGTCATGACGAGCCTCGGCTCAAAAGGGTCAAACGCGGCGCGATCCTGCGCAAGCTGAAGTGCTTCATGAGCCTTAAGGCCTAGGCGTGTCATGCCTGTGTCGAGATGGATGGCCGCCGGCAGCTTTTTACCGCTGCTTCGGCAATAGGCTGCCCACTCCGTTATCTCTTCGAGGCTTCCTAGAACCGGCCGAACGCGAAGCCGATCATAAAGCGCAGCGCTCCCTGAAAGCAGGCCATTGAGAACGTAGATTGTCGAATCGGCGGATATGGCGCGAAGTGATTCGGCTTCAGCGGGGGTGGCCACAAAAAACGTGCGGCACCCTTCCCCGGCTAGGGCAGGGGCGCAGCGTTCCACGCCAAGGCCGTAGGCATTCGCCTTTACGACAGCGGCCGTCTCCGCCCCCTTGGCCAAGGTGCGCAGCTTGGCATAATTGCGCCGCATGGCGCCAAGCCGCACAACAAGCGCGGCCGTGGCCTGCGCAGGGGCGTTCGTGAGTTGGCGAGCAGTGTGCTGCGCGAACGTCTCCGTCATCTCTAATCGTACCGCTCGGGCATACGGCTGTCGTTTGCCAGGTCTCCAAACCGCGTGATATCGGCCTGGAATTGCAGCCTCACCGTGCCTGTCGGACCATGGCGCTGCTTGCCGATGACCACTTCGGCCAGCCCCTGCACCTGATCCATTTCATCCTGCCACTTCTGATGCTCTTCGACTTTTGTCATCGAGGGCTCTTTTCGCGAAACATAATACTCCTCGCGGAAAACGAACATCACGACGTCGGCATCCTGCTCGATCGAGCCCGACTCGCGCAAGTCCGAGAGCTGCGGGCGCTTGTCGTCGCGGTTTTCCACCTGACGCGAAAGCTGCGACAGCGCGAGAACCGGGACACACAGTTCCTTCGCGAGCGCTTTGAGGCCAACCGTGATCTCGGAGACTTCCTGAACGCGGCCCTCCTGCGAGCGCTTCGCCGAGCCGGTTAGTAGCTGCAAGTAATCGACTACAATAAGGCCGAGGCCCTTCTGCCGCTTCAACCGCCGCGCGCGGGCGGCAAGCTGGGCGATGGAAATACCGCCGGTGTGGTCGATGAACAGCGGCAAGGTCTGCAATTCCATAGCGGCGGATTGCAGCCGGGTGAATTCGGTATCGGTGATCTGGCCGCGTCGGATCTTTTCGGACGGAATTTGCGCCTGCTCGGCGAGAATACGCGTCGCCAGTTGCTCTGAGGACATTTCGAGACTGAAGAAGCCGACAATCCCGCCATCCACAGCCGCCTCGGTTCCGTCTCCCTTGGGAGCGGTCCGGAAGGCTTTGGCGATATTGAAGGCGATGTTGGTCGCAAGCGCCGTCTTACCCATGGATGGCCGGCCGGCCAGAATGATCAGGTCGGAGCTTTGAAGGCCGCCCATCATGCGATCGAGATCAACGAGCCCGCTGGAGAGGCCGGAAAGCCCGCCATCGCGCTCATAGGCGCGGGCCGCCATCTCGATGGCATCGGTTGTCGCGTCGCCGAACGACATGAAGCCCGAGCCATATTTCCCTTTGTCAGCGAGGTCGTAAAGGCGCGATTCTGCCGACTCAATCTGCGCTTCCGGCGGCGCATCGACGGGCGAATCATAGGCCACATTGACCATGTCCTCGCCGATGACGATCAACTCGCGGCGAACAGCCAGATCATAGATTGTGCGCCCGTAAGCCTGCGCATTGATGATCGTCGTCGCAGCAGCGGCAAGTTGCCCGAGATATTGCGCGACGGTAAGCTCGCCGATCGGCGGCTCCGAATCGAAGAACGTTTTCAGCGTGATCGGCGAGGCGTGCTTGCCGGCCTGGATCAGCTTGGCCACGACCTCGAAAAGGCGGCCATGCAGGGGCTCAAAAAAGTGGTTCGGCTGCAGAAAGCCCGAAACACGGTCAAAGGATTCGTTGTTGATCAGAACCGCGCCAAGCAATGCCTGCTCGGCCTCGATGTTGTGCGGAGCCTGCCTGAAGGGCAGGGCATCCAGGCTTTCTTCCAGAGTTGCCTTGGCGGTGAAAGCGGAAAAGGCGGGGGTGCGTCTCATGGGGAGAACTAGACCTGATTCCCTGAATTCGCCGAACAAGCTCGACCCCGCAATTCGTTAAGCGTGCACAGGCTTCTCATTGCATTGGAAGAAAAGTTAAACGCCAGAGGCCGGGTCTTGACTGAGGCACAGCCGCCGCCGCAACTCGCAGTGCCGCGCGCTTAATCCTGCAAACAGCCACCATCCAGCCGCCATCTCGGGCCGCCTATGGAGCGAATTTGACATTCGAGCCCCGCCCGAGCTCAAGTGCTCGCAGCTCTCAAGATGAATCAGAAGCGGGCCCTAAGTTTTTGTTTTGCCGCGCGTCTTTACCGGAAAACCGCTTTGCACTTTTGCGGGCGCAATTTAGGCGGCGAGCGGCAGTTCTTCGGTTGCACTCGCGTCCTTTTCCGCGGCTTGCCTCGCACAAATCAGCGCTTCGAAATGCTCGTTATCCAGGGCATCATACGGATCGTCATCGACGATATGCGCACGCCAGAATTTTTCGAGCGTCAGCTTAAATCTCTCCCGCCTGGGAAGACCTTGAGCTTGATCCATAGCGCGGCTCCCTTGATTCTAAACTTCACCGAGAACTCACGGTAAGCTAAAGGTTCTAACGCCGCACTACCTGAGATGGCAAAATTGAGCGGACTCTCTCAAGGCGAGCCCCTCCGTCCTCTAAAACTGGCCTCGCGAGCCCCAGGCTTCGGATACTTCCTTGTTCGCCTGCCAGTTTCCAAGGAACGTGAAGGCCTCATCGAGAAGGTGGGGCGTATGCCGTCCGGGGGAGTAATGGAGCGCGCGATCGAAATATTCTTCGAGCGCGGGCCTGAAGTCGGGGTGCGAGCAATTCTTGATGACGACCTTCGCTCGTTGCCTCGGCGACAGCCCGCGCAAATCGGCCAGCCCTTGCTCGGTGACGATGATCTGAACGTCGTGCTCGGTGTGATCCACATGGCTCGCCATGGGAACGATGCACGAAATATGGCCGCCCTTCGCAATCGAGGGCGTCATGAAGATCGAGAGATAGGCGTTGCGCGCGAAATCGCCCGAGCCGCCGATGCCGTTCATGATGCTGGAGCCGAGAATGTGGCTTGAATTCACGTTGCCGTAAATGTCGGCTTCGATCAGGCCATTCATGGAAATGATGCCAAGACGCCGGATGATTTCAGGGTGATTGCTGATCTCCTGCGGCCTGAGAATGATGCGGTCGCGGTAGAATGCGATATCGCGGTTGAACTCCTCGGCGGCATCAGGGCTCAGCGAGAGCGCGGTCGACGAGGCCATCGACATCTTGCCCTGCTTGATGAGATGCATCATCCCATCCTGGAGGACTTCGGTATAAGCGGTGAGATTGTCGTATGGCCCATGCTCGAGGGCAGCCATGACCGCGTTTGCGACGTTGCCGACGCCGGATTGCAGCGGCAAAAGCTCCGGCGGCATGCGGCCTTTTTTTATCTCGTAGCCCAGAAAATCGAGGATATGGCCGGCGATGCGGTGCGACGTTTCATCGGGCGTTGCGAATTTTGAATTGCGATCGCTTGCGTGGGTTTCCACCACGGCAATGACCTTGTTTGGATCGCAGCGAAAGTATTTTTCGCCGATGCGATCGGACGGGCTCACGAGCGGGATTGGCTGCCGATGCGGTGGCAGCCGGGTTCCGTAATAGATGTCGTGCATCCCCTCGAGGGCCGGATTCATCCAGGAGTTCACCTCAAGGATGATCTTGTCGGCCTGTTCCAGCCAGGTTTTGTTGTTTCCAATGGAGGTTGTCGGCATCAGCCGCCCGTCCTCCAGAACGCCCGCAACCTCCACGATGGCCACGTCGAGCTTGCCGAAAAAGCCGAACCAGACGAATTGCGCAACCTGCGAGAGGTGGATGTCGACATACTCCATCTGCCCCGAATTGATCTTGGTGCGGCAGGTCGGGTCCGATTGGTAGGGCAGGCGCATCTCGATGCCGTCGACACTGGCGAGCGCGCCGTCAAGCTCCGGCGCCGTCGATGCCCCGGTCCAGATGCTGATCTTGAACTTTTCGCCAGCTGTTCTCAGCGCATTGATTCGCTCGGCGAGCGCGACGGGCACCGCTTTCGGGAAACCCGAGCCTGTAAACCCGCTCATGCCAACGTTCGAGCCCGCTGGAATGAGGGCGGCTGCCTCCGAAGATGTCATAATCTTGCTCCGGAGCGCAGAATTGAGCACGCGCGATCCATCCACGGCGGGACCTCTTTGCTAATGTAATGAAATACTGCGCGCCAGCCTCGCCTAAGCAAAGGCTACCCGCAGTCGCAAAGGCTATGCTCGCTCGGGGCGTGGTTCAAGGAATGCGCTGACGCAGCCAGGGGTTTGGGGGGCTGCCATGCAAATAATGCAGCGCTCGGCGCAGGATGCGCGAGGAACGACCCTCGCGCATAGGCTTTGAAGTCGCCTAAGTTTCGGGATGCTCCTCGTCGCTTCCGAAGAGGGCCTCTGCGGCAAGCGCGGCCTGCGCCGCGAGTGCAGCCTGTTCGGCGGCATAGTCGTCGCGAGCCGCCTGGGCTACATTCTCGCCTGCAGCCTGACGCTTCGCCTCTTCTTCGGTACGGGCCACGTTGACCGCGACCTTGATCTCGACTTCGGGATGCAAGCTGACGCGCACATCGTGAAGCCCGAGGTTCTTGATCGGGCGGTCGAGGAGAACCTGCACGCGGTCGATGGTGAACCCGCCGGCGGTGATCGAAATCCGCGATATCGCGCGTCGAAACCGAACCGTACAGCTGGCCCGAATCGCCCGCCTGGCGCAGCACGACAAAGCTCAAGCCGTTGAGCTTCTTCGAGACGGCCTCGGCTTCCTGCTTCCGCTCCAGGTTTGTGACCTCAAGCTGGGCGCGCTCATTCTCGAAGCGCGACATGTTTTCTTTTGTGGCGCGCAGCGCTTTGTTTTGCGGCAGAAGGAAGTTGCGCGCGAAACCGGGGCGAACCTTCACAACGTCGCCCATCTGGCCGAGACGGCCGATGCGTTCGAGGAGGATAACCTGCATGATGGCGCTCTCCTACTTCAGCACATAAGGAAGGAGGCCCAGAAAGCGCGCGCGCTTGATGGCCTTGGCCAACTCGCGCTGCTTCTTGGCGCACACCGCCGTGATGCGGCTCGGCACGATCTTGCCGCGCTCGGAAATGAAGCGCTGCAAGAGCCGGACGTCCTTGTAATCGATGACCGGCGCATTGTCGCCCGTGAAGGGGCAGGTCTTGCGGCGGCGGTAGAAGGGGCGGCGCGCTCCGCCGCTGGCTCCTTGCATACTCATTCTTCACCTCCTGCCGCTTCAGTGCGCGGGCGTGGACTAAAGCTTCGGCCACCGCCGCCTTCACCGTCGCGGAAGCCGCCGCCAAAGCCGCGATCGTCGCGGCGCGGCGGACGCGGACCACGGTCGCCGCGATCCCCGCGGTCTCCGCGATCACGGTCGCGATCGTCCTGTTTGCGCATCTGGATCGAGGGCTTCTCGTCCAGCTCGTCGACGCGCACCGTCAGGAAACGGAGGATATCCGTCGAAATCCGCATCTGGCGCTCCATTTCGAGCACAGCCTGGAAGGGCGCCTCGATGTTGAAAAACGCGTAATGCGCGCGCCGGTTCTTCTTGATCTTATAGGCTGTGGACTTGAGACCCCAATATTCGGTCTTGCCGACCTTTCCGCCATTTTCCTCGATGACGGTCTTGTAGGTGTTCATCAGCCCTGTCACTTGCTGCGCCGTCACGTCCTGGCGCGCAAGGAAGGTATGCTCATAAGTTGGCATATCGGCCTTTCCCTAATTTCTACGGTGTCCGGCGCAGAGCCCCCGTCAAGCCTCGGAAAGGCGTTGAAGGATCTTAAGCAGAGCTGAGACACGGGAACAGGGGCTTTTTATCGCCTGGCGCGAGGCACTTTTTGGGCAGCCTCACGGTTCCGTTCAGCCTCAAACCGGACGGTGAGCGCAATATAGGCAAAAGCGGGCTTCGCGCAACAGTTTTGCGTGGCTCATTTTGGCTCTCCGGCGTGACTTGCGCATTGCCGTCATCCCAGGGGGGGGGCGGACATGGCATCGCGTTTACTGCTCATTAATTGGGTTCGTTTTGCAAAAACGCCCAAAGCAAGTATATAAGTATTTTATAGCGCGGACGGCCGTGCGCAAAGGCGCCGTCTGATACTCGCCCTTTGTTCTTTGCGATCCTGGATAGCTGCGAGCGGCTTCCTCACGAGCAAACCGCAGGCGCGGCTAAACGCGCCGCCGCCCCCGCTTGACAGCGCGTCCGGAAACGTGTCTTTGGCCGGACGAACCGTGATCGGCTATGCTGTCATCACGCCTTCATTCACACCGCGAGTGACGACGCGAGCCGCATGACATTTGCATTCACATTTCCAGGGCAGGGTAGCCAGACTGTTGGCATGGGACAGAGCCTCGCACAGGGGTTCACCGTGTCGCGCCACGTGTTTCAAGAGATTGACGACGCGCTTGGCGACCACCTTTCACGCATCATGTGGGAAGGGCCGGAAGCGACCCTGACGCTCACTGCCAACGCGCAGCCCGCGCTCATGGCCGTATCGCTGGCCGCTTACGCCGCGCTCCGCCAGGAGTATGGCGCAGACGCGCTCAAACCGGCGTTCATGGCGGGCCATTCGCTCGGCGAATATTCGGCGCTTGCCGCCGCTGGCGTTTTCTCCATAGCCGAAGCTGCGAAGCTATTGCGTTTGCGCGGGCAGGCGATGCAGGAAGCCGTGCCGCCAGGGCAGGGGGCCATGCTGGCGCTGCTTGGCGCCGAGATCGAGGAGGCAGAGCGTCTCGCCGCCGCCGCGGCAGAGGGCGAAGTCTCGCAGGTCGCAAACGACAACGCGCCGGGACAGGTCGTGATCAGCGGAACGAAAACCGCGATGGACCGCGCGGCAAAACTCGCACCCGAACATGGCATCCGGCGCGCGGTATCGCTGCCGGTCAGCGCGCCCTTCCATTGCGCGCTCATGAAGCCCGCCGCGGACCGCATGGCGGAAGCGCTCGAAGCTTTGGCCCTCAAGCCGCCGCTCGTGCCGATTGTCGCCAACGTCACGGCGGCGCCCGTGACAGACACCAACGAGATAAAATCTTTGTTGGTCAAGCAGGTGACAGGTGTCGTGCGCTGGCGCAAATCCGTGGCCTACATGGTGGACCATGGCGCGGAGACGCTTTTCGAAATTGGAGCCGGTCGCGTGCTGACGGGCATGGCGAAGCGTATCCGGGCCAAGGCCGACGCCCGATCTGTCGGGTCGCCGGACGATATCAAAGCCTTCGGCGAGTGGCTGAAGGCGCGGGGAGCGTGACGGCGGATGGGACGCACTCGGCATGTTTGACCTGACCGGAAAATGCGCACTCGTTACCGGCGCCTCCGGCGGAATCGGCGAAGCGGTGGCTCTATCGCTGCACGGGCAGGGGGCGACGGTTGCTCTCTCCGGCACGCGCCGGGAGAAGCTGGAAGAGGTCGCGGCCAGGATCGGCTCTCGCGTTCATGTCCTTCCCTGCGATTTGCGCGACCGCGCCAAGGTTGCTGCCCTGGTGGGGCAGGCCGAGGGCGCCATGGGGCAGCTCGACATCCTCGTCAACAATGCGGGCGTAACCAAGGACAATCTCTTCATGCGCATGAAAGACGAGGAGTGGGACGAGGTCATCGCCATCAACCTCACCTCGGTTTTTGTCCTGTGCCGGGGCGCTCTCAGAAATATGATGCGGCGGCGCGCGGGACGGATTATCAACATCGCTTCGATCAGCGGGGTCATCGGCAATCCGGGGCAGGGCAATTATGCCGCCTCCAAGGCAGGGCTCGTCGGCATGACAAAATCGCTCGCGCGGGAGGTTGCATCGCGCGGAATAACGGCCAATTGTATCGCACCGGGTTTCATAGATACACCGATGACGCACGGATTGAATGAAAAACAGACGGAGGCGATCGCCAGCAACATCCCAGCCGGCATCCTCGGAAAGCCGGGCGACATCGCGGCGGGGGTCGTCTTCCTCGCAAGCAGCGAAGCCCGCTACATCACCGGGGAAACGCTCCACATCAATGGTGGGATGGTGATGGTCTGACCACACTGACACGCGGGCCGGGATTTCTTCAGGGCGTAATTCTTGATAAGGTGGAAAGAGGGTGAGATGCCTCAAAAAAGGCTTCCACGCCTAAAGCTTCAGTGCTACCAGCCACCTCGCGCCCAGGTGCAGTCCAAGTCCGATGTGTTGCGGCATTGAATTTACCTGTGCTTAATCGAGTGAAGTTAGGCGCTTGAACACTTGGGGAAACCGTGAGGATAACATGAGCGATATCTCGGACCGCGTGAAGAAAATCGTTGTCGAACATCTTGGCGTAGAAGCCGATAAAGTAACCGAAAATGCCAGCTTCATCGATGATCTGGGCGCGGACAGCTTGGACACGGTCGAACTCGTGATGGCCTTCGAGGAGGAGTTCGGCGTGGAAATCCCGGATGACGCCGCTGAGACGATCCAAACCGTCGGCGATGCGATCCGCTTTCTCGAGGCGCATTCGACCAAGGCCTGACAAAAGCACGCGGTGGCCTTTTGGCGCGCCCACCCTCGCCCTTTGGGCGAGGGCGCGTGTGTTATGATGCACGCACGTGTCGCGAGCCAGCTTTCAGCTCGTTGGCTTTACAAGATGAGTCGGAGCGCATGATGCGGCGGGTCGTTATTACCGGTGTAGGGTTGGTCACGCCTCTTGGCGTTGGCGTTGATCATGTGTGGTCGAGCATCATCTCAGGAAAGAGTGGCGCAACGCGCGTCACGGCGTTCGATGTCTCGGATATCCCTTGCCAGATTGGCTGCTTCGTACCTCGGGGAACTGGTCAAGGCGAGTTCAATGCCGATGAGTTCATGGAGCCGAAGGAGCAGCGCAAGGTCGATGATTTCATCGTCTATGCGATGGGCGCTGCCGACCAGGCGATAGCCAATTCCGGTTGGAAAGCTCAGAATGAAGACGAGCGCGCCCGCGCCGGCGTTCTGATCGGGTCCGGCATCGGCGGCCTGCAGGGGATCGAGAAAGGCGCGATGACCGTCCGTGAAAAAGGACCGCGCCGCCTGAGCCCGTTCTTCATACCGGGCCGGCTTATCAATCTCGCAGGCGGTTACGTTTCGATAAAGCACGGGTTGAAAGGGCCGAATCATGCCGTGGTCACGGCCTGCTCGACGGGCGCACATGCCATCGGCGACGCTGCGCGCCTGATTGCGCTGGATGATGCCGATGTGATGGTTGCCGGTGGAACCGAAAGTCCGCTTTGCCGCCTTGCCTTGGCGGGGTTCGCTGCCTGCAAAGCGCTCTCGACGCATTTCAACGACGACCCAACGCGCGCCTCGCGGCCTTACGACCGTGATCGCGACGGCTTCGTGATGGGAGAGGGCGCCGGCGTTGTCGTGCTCGAAAGCTATGAGCATGCAAAGGCGCGCGGGGCGAAGATCTACGCCGAAATCATCGGCTACGGCATGTCCGGGGATGCGTATCATATCACGGCGCCAGCTGAGAATGGCGACGGCGCGTTCCGCTGCATGAAAGCGGCGATGAAGCGGGCGAATGTCGGTCCGGCTGACATCGACTATGTGAACGCGCACGGGACGTCGACACCCATGGGCGACGAGATCGAGCTTGGGGCTGTCGAGCGGTTGTTCGGGGATGCGGCGGGCAGGCTGGCGATGTCATCGACAAAATCTGCGACCGGGCATCTGCTTGGCGCGGCGGGCGCCGTCGAAGCAATCTTTTCAGCGCTCTCGATCAAGAACAACATCGCGCCGCCGACGCTCAACCTCGACAACCCTTCCGTTAAAACCTCGATCGATCTTGTGCCTCACACCGCGAAGAAAAAGCAGATCGACACCGTGTTGAGCAATTCTTTCGGCTTCGGCGGGACGAATGCCAGCTTGATTCTGCGGCGGGTCGACTAAAGAGCGTCACGACCAATTCGGTGCTTCGTTCGGCGCGGGGTCAGCCTGGGTTACCGGCGCCGCTGGCAACAGCGCAAAGCGGACCTTTTCTTAACCGTTGCCGGAGCCCGACCGACGCCCGGTGCGCACGCCTTTGTTTCCTTGTATAATAGGCCGCAAGAAACGATTCACACCGTTTTGCCACATTGGATTGCTGAATGGCTTTATTCAGGGGCAAGAGTAAGCTGATCACATGGCGGGCGACGTTTACAACTCGAATGGGAACGGCCGGTCTCCGAACACGGCTTATCGAGGGCAGCGGGACTACTCCGTCATGCCGCGCAGCCCTTCCGAGGCTCTGGAACCGGAACGCGCTCCCGAGCCGCCCCAAGGAAGCAGGCATGGACGCCAGCGTCCCGTCGTCGTCTTTCTCAACCGGCTCCTGACCTTTCTCCTCGTCCTTCTTCCGACTGTGGCGGGGTTGTTCTTCCTGATCCGGCAGCAGTTCGATCGGCCTGGGCCGATCACCTACCCGACCGTGTTTGTGGTGGCCAAGGGTGAGGGGGTCGGCGCCATCGCCCGTCGCCTCGAGCAGGATGGGATCATCAACAGCGACAGCCTGTTGCCGGGACGATGGATTTTCTTGATCGCATCCCGCCGTTTCGGCGTCCACGATAAGATCAAGGCGGGCGAATTCAATATCAAAGCGAATGCAAGCGTCCGCGATATTCTGGATACGCTCGTCGAAGGCAAGTCGATCCTTTACAGCATCTCCATTCCCGAAGGGTTGACCAGCTATCAGATCGTGGAGCGCATGAAGGCCAGCGCGGATCTGGTTGGCGATGTTGCCGAGGTTCCTCCTGAAGGCAGCATTCTCCCCGACACCTACCGCTTTGCGCGTGGAACGTCGCGCGAGGAACTCATCCGGCGCATGCAGGGAGAGCAGAAAAAGTTCATTGAAGGGTTGTGGCCGACCCGGTCGCGCGAGCTTTCTCTCACGAGGCCCGAGGATGTCATCAATCTCGCCGCCATCGTAGAAAAGGAGGCAAGCCGCGCAGACGAGCGCCCGCGCGTGGCCGCCGTCTATCTCAACCGGCTGAAAAAGCGCATGCACCTCGATGCCGATCCCACCATCATTTATGGGGCGAGCGACGGAAAAGGGACGCTCGGCCACCCCATATTGCGCAGCGAGCTCGAAAACAGGGAAAACCCCTACAATACCTACCGTAACTATGGGCTTCCGCCGACGCCGATTGCCAATCCCGGGCGCGCTGCCATCGAAGCCGTGTTGAAGCCGGACAAGACCGCCGCTCTCTACTTTGTCGCGGATGGGACGGGAGGCCATGTTTTCGCGGAAACGCTCAACGAGCATCAGCGCAACGTTGCGCGGTGGCGGCACATCGAGAAAGAGGCGCGAGAGGAAGAGCGCATGCAAGACAATTCCGCCGTGGCGCCGATAGCTCTCGACAAACTTCAGACGGTTGAAATTCCGCTGCCGCAACGCAATCCGCGCCGCTAGTGCAGCCTAGGCAAGCTTTGCCAGGGCGCCAACGGATCGCGGCCGCCCTCATCCTGCCAAGCGAAGCGCGAGCCGGGATTGCAAAAACGGTTGGGGCTTCAATGTGTTACGATCCCGGATAAGGTCAACCTTTCCGGAACTTGATGACCCGGATGTTTCCGCCAATTCCGTCGTCATGGCCGCCCCTGGAGGCGGCCATCCAGAAAAACACACGGTATTTCAAGGTATGACTGGATGACCGGGTCAAGCCCGGCCATGACAGGGGAGCGAGAATTCGCCAATGTTTTCATGGCTTCTTCTGCCAGCCGAAACATCGGGGTCATCAAGTTCCGGGATGAGGAAGCGCAGGGCGAGCGGCGTCCGGATGACAATCCGTTCGCTAGTTTAGCCAAGCTAGCCTAGAATCGATCAACTCTTCGCCTCTGATCGGAATCGATTAAAGGGGGATCGGTATAAAGCCGCGCTGTCTCTCTGCGCAAAAATTGCGCTGGACCTTCGGTGGAAATGCTGAAACAACCGGCCTTGCCGTTGGACTTCGCCAAGGTGAAGTGTCCGGGCATTGAACTCAATGCAATTGCCTTTCTCGTGGAACATTCATCGTGGGTAACGCTGATCAATCCCTCAAGAGGCGAGGTCTCTGCCTGATTTTGTCATCGCCATCCGGAGCGGGCAAAACCACTTTGGCTCGCCTTCTGCTGGCGAGCGACGAGACGCTTCGCAATTCGATTTCGGTGACGACGCGGGAACCTCGGCCCCAGGAGAAGGAGGGGGTCGACTATCATTTCGTTTCACGAAAAGAGTTCGAGGACCTGAAATCCAGCGGAAACCTTCTCGAATGGGCCGAAGTGTTCGGGAACCTTTACGGTACGCCGGCCAGGCCCGCCAAGGCCATACTTGCTGAAGGCCGGGATATCGTCTTCGATGTCGATTGGCAGGGCGCAGCTTCCATTTCGGCTCTTCTGCCAAACGATGTCGTGCGCGTTTTTATTCTTCCACCTTCCGCCGAGGAACTTGCAAGGCGGATTCATGCGCGGGCATCCAACTCAGCGCATCAAATTGAAACCCGGCTGAAGGCTGCCGCGGTCGAGATTGATCATTGGACCGAGTACGACTACGTGCTCGTGAACTGGGATGTCGACGAGTGCCTGGGTGCGCTTAAGGCTATCCTGACAGCCGAACGTCTTAAGCGTTACCGGCAGGTGGGCTTGCTGGACTTTGTACCCACGCTTACTTCAGCCTCTCGATTGGGCGCCGTCTCTGCTCCTGAAGGCACCGAGCCAGACGCACAAAATCGGAAACGGTAAGGCGTTCCGCGCGCAAGGACGGATCGATACCCGCGTCCCGCAAAAGAGCGGCGGTGTCGCCCCCCAGAGCCGAAAGGCTCGACCGCAGCATTTTACGTCTCTGGCCGAATGCTGCTGCCGTAAGCTCCTCCAAAACTTTCACAGGTACAGCGTCCTGCGGCGCGGTTGTGGGTGTGATCTCCACCAGCGCCGAGGAGACCTTGGGCGGCGGGGTAAAGACGGCCGGGGGCAGGGTAAAGAGCAGGCGGGCGCGGGCGCGATACTGAGTAAGGACCGCGAGGCGGCCATAGTCGGCAGCGCCGGTTTCCGCAACGAAGCGGTCCGCGACCTCGCGCTGGACCATGACCACAAGTTTGTCGAACCAGGGCGGCCAATGCTCTGCCGACAACCAGCCAACGATGAGCGGCGTCGCGATATTGTATGGGAGATTGGCGACAACCCTGCGGGCCCCCGTCTCGGCGGCGATGGCCGCATAGTCGGCCCGCAACGCGTCCATGAACAATGCCTTGAGCCGGCCCCCGCTTCTTGCCTCGATCTGCGACAGGGCAGGCTGGAATCGCTCGTCGCGCTCGATGGCAACAACCCCGGCGGCGCCTTCGAGAAGGAGCGCGCGGGTCAAGCCGCCCGGTCCTGGCCCGATTTCAAGAACCGTGACGGTATCGAGCGGGCCGGCGCCGCGGGCGATCCGCCGAGTCACATTCAGGTCGAGGATGAAGTTCTGGCCGAGCGACTTCCTGGCGGAGAGCGCTGCCTCCTTGATGACCTCGCGAAGGGGTGGCAGTGACGCTATGGAATCAGCCGAGGTCACGGATGCGACGCTGACGGATCAGCCGCCGCGCTCCTGCTCATGCGCGCCGCGAGGTGGAGCGCCTCGATAAAGCTCGAAGGATCGGCATGCCCGGTTCCCGCAAGCGAAAAGGCGGTGCCATGATCAGGCGATGTGCGAATGAAGGGCAGGCCGAGCGTGACATTCACGCCATCCGCGAAGGAGAGTGTCTTGAACGGGATGAGCGCCTGATCGTGGTACATGGCCAGGACCGCGTCATAGTGCTGGCGCGCGGCGTCGTGAAACAGCGTATCCGCCGAATGCGGTCCGCTTGCGTGAATACCTTGATCGTTGAGCGCCTCGATCGCGGGCGCGATCACCTCGATTTCTTCGCGGCCGAGCGCTCCATTTTCACCGGCATGCGGATTTACGCCGCAAACCGCAAGCCTTGGCTGGGAAATTCCGAAAAAGTGAAAGAGGGCGCCGCTCGTAATGGAAGCAACCGTCATGATGCGGTCCTTGGTTATCGCGGACGGGACCTCTTTCAATGCGATATGGACCGTGACGGGAACGGCTTTAAGGCGCTTCGATGCCATCATCATGACAGGGGTCACAGCGGGGCTGCCATGGCGCGCGGCAAGCTCCGCCAGGAAGTCTGTGTGACCAGCATGGGCAAAGCCGCTTTCAAGCAGCATGAATTTCGCGATCGGATTCGTGACAATGGCCGCGGCGCGCCCAGCGAAGGTGAAGGCGACGGCCTTCTCTATGGAAGCGATGATCGCCGCGGCGTGCGCGGGGTTGGGCGAGCCAGCTATCACTGGGCCGAGAGGCTGGGCGAGTGGCAACACAGGCAGCGCATTCGGGAAGACGTCGGCCGCTTGCTCCGGGCTTTGGATCTCCTGGATGAAAACCGTCTCGCCGTTATCAATCAAGCCTGCACGATCGACGAAGGAGGCCGGATCGCCCACGACAAAGAAGGCAGGGATAGGATCCGCGTTTCGGCGCTGCCATGCGAAGAGCGTAATATCGAGGCCGATGCCCGCTGGGTCACCCATTGTGACAGCAAGCGGTTTGCGCAGGGGCCCAGGCCGCGAGAGAAACTCATCGCCGCCACGCAGAGGTGTTATCAGTCTATCTTTCCCCGGTAATCGATCGATGCGGATTGCTTCAACTCTTGCAGATAGCGACGTGAGAAGCGGTCGTATTCCTGTTGACGGACGTCAGGCTTTTGCTCCGCTGCGGCCTTGGCCGGCTTCGCAGCAAGCCCTTTCCTGCATATAGCATAGGATTTGATCGCGCTGCCGACAAGAACCGGGGGCGTCATTTGTCCTTCGGAGGCCTTCTGAATCAAAGGCTGGACATCTTTCGGGAAGGACGCAAGCTTCGCTTTGTCGATCGATCTCACCGCCGCGTCGGAGACGAGTTTTGCTTCGTTCGGGAGCTGCGCACAGGAGGTGAATTTTTCCTTCAAGTTCTGAGCTTCCATCATGCGCTGGCTGACGGCTTTCTGATCAGCAATGGAGACGCTGAGCCGCAAGACGCGAACATCGTATTGAATGTCGCTTTCAGAAGGCTTCTCGTCAGTGTTCTGCATTGAAGATAAAAGAGACGCCAATCTTGGCCCATACTGCCTGCGGATGACATCGCGCCAGGCAAGTTGCGCACGAATGATCTCCTGGATGGTTTTCCGGTTGATTCCATCCTTCTCGAACTGCCCGTAGAACTCCTCAAGCTTGGCATTTTTGCTCGGCTTGTTCTCACTCGCTGTTCCACCGGCAGCATCGGCCGGAACTCGCCGCGGTACTGGATGCTTGGTTGCCGGAGCCAGCAGACCGGCCCTTCCTTCTGCCGCCCTTTTGTTCCGCGTCGGTCTTGCCGCCAGTCTCGGTGGGAGTGCTCGGGGCGGTCGCCTCCGCTGATTCTCCTCCCGTCCTTTGAATGAGGGTCTGCTCCACCTCTTTATCGGAGATTTTAATGTCGAGCTTCTTGGCTGCTTGCAATTTCAGCCTGTCCTCGATCAACGAATTGATCGCCGCTTTGCGTGATGTTCCACCGCCCTCGGAAAGAACCCGGTTCTTGGCGTCTTCGAGAAGCTCCTTTTTGATCTTTTCAGCTAATTGCTGCGCCTCTTCTTGCGAATGCGGATTCGCCGCGATCATCTTTTTGCGGAACCGCTCCTTGATGTCGTCTCCGGTCAGGATGGCCTTCATCCGGTCGCCAAAGCCATTGGTGCGAGCGTTCCATCGTATTCTTTGCGTAACATCGCCCGATGTTATCGGCTCATCATTGACCAGCACGACAACATTTTGAGCGTTTGCGTGCGGGGTGCCTGTCAGGAGCGCAAATAAAATGCCGCCAGCCGCCAGAAAATTCAGTCGATATAGAATCTCGATTCGCATAGCGGGAGCCTGAATATCATTTGCGGCAAGAGTTTGCCGCGCAGTCGAAATACCCGGGAGCAAATAACGCACTGGCAAGGAGCAAATTCGGCTCCGCATCCCTTAGCGGAAGACGGCCGCCTCGGGTGAGAGATCGCCGATCGAGCTTGGGGCTGTCTGCTGGCCGAAGCCTTTGATGCCAACTCGCACCAGGACCGAGGTGCTTGGCACAAGGTCGAGATACGAGGTGTAGGTTTGCTGGTAAGTAACGGAGAAAATGAAGCATTCATCGGCGTATTGAATGCCCGCACTGTTCCTTACCCATTGGTCAAGTTCGATATCGTAGCGGAGGTCTCCGAATACGGTCCAATCGTCATTCAGCTTGACGGCAGCAAAACCGGCAATTTCGTCGCGGCTGTTCGGAAAGCCGATCTCCGGCTGTGCTTGCACGGAAACGTAGCTGAGCGCACCCTGGAAGAAGCCCAGCTTCGTCTGGAGACTGTAGCTTTGACTTGAGAGACCGAAATTCTGCTCATCGAAGCGGAGCTGGGCCAAGAAGCGGAAGCGGTTCATATAGTCCAGATAACCGCCTAAAACGTAATCCGACGCGGTTGTGGCGAGCCCGGAGTTTGGATCATACGCGTACGGATTTGTGCCCGCCAGATGGACGCTCTCGCCGCCGACCGCCCTGAAGCTTATGCCGTTATAATTCTGGTAGGTGTACTGAAGCCCATAATTGGCTCTTGTATCGTTCTCAATGAGGTCGTAACCGGAGAATTTGTTGATGTCGAACAGAAGCGTATCGTCAAAAACGAGGCTTTGAGAAGTCTTCGTTCGGAACATTTGCGTTGGAGCCGCCGCCGCGGGCAATGACCTGAACCACAGGTTCTATGACGTGTGATCCGGTTTCCGTGTGCGCAACAAAGGGATAGCGGTAGTCCAGACCCACCCCTATCATCTCGCGGGTAAAGGTGTCCGTTGGTCCGCCGATGCCGACGCCGTCGATTTCCTGATTGCTCGGGACACTATAGAGGTCGGCGCGCCCAAGAACAAACGGCGTGAAGCGCTCGCCGATGTCGTCGGTGAGCGTGCGCCGCCACTCCGCCTGCGTCACGATGTGCTCCATGTTTCCGGTGTAGCCCGGCGGAAGCTGATTGGAGGGGGCGTTCACGTTGAGAGCGAGCGCGTTCAGGTCGAAGCTGAGTTCGCCCCCAAATACCGGCTTGTTATGGATGTAATTGTAGTCAATGACCGGGTAAGCCGTGGCCGTCACGGTCTTTATGTAGGTATTCGTCTCATAGTCATAGACGTTTGAACCGGTCAAATTGCCGTATTGGGCGACGGTCATGTTAAAGTAGTTTCTATCGGCAATCCCGGTTAGGTATATGGAAGAAACACGCTCGAAAGCATAGATGCTGTCGAGCAGGTAAAATTGACGGAATGTTTGATCGCTTTCGAGGATTGCATTCCAGCCGATAGTCCAGCGAGCGTTCAGGGCGACGTTGCCATTTGTTTCCACGCTGCCGCGCCAGTTTCTGTCACCCAAAAAGTCTTGGGCCTGGTCATTGTAGGCTCCGGCAAGCTTCACTTCATAAGCGCCGTTCCAGAGACGCTGCCGCCAATCGGCCTGCATAAGGTAGCCGGCATGCGTCGTGAATTCCGGCGTAAGCGTGAGGTCATAATTGGGAGATGCGCCCCAATAGTAGGAAAGACCCAACATGTACCCGAGACTGCTGTTAAAACCATAGGCCGGCGCCAGAAAGCCGGAACGCTGCTGCACCGAAGGATCCGGAGTGTAAAACCAGGGAATCCAGGCAACGGGGATGCCGAAAACCTCAAAAATGGAATTCTCGTAATAAACATTCTGGTCCGTCTTGTCGTCGATCACCCGCTCGGACTTGACCCGCCAAATCGGGGGCCGTTCCGGATGGGCCTCGCAGGGCTTGCATGACGTGACGACGCCGTTCTCGAAGATGGTCTTGTCACCCTTCCGGTAGGCGTTCGAGGCCGCAACCCGCGTGTCATCCTGCGTGAGGGCGCGCAGGGAGCGGATGAAGCCGTCGCGAAAATCGGCGCTCAAGGTCAGCCGCTCCGCATTGACGACCGAACCGTCCGAAATCCTTCAGGCGGACGTTCCCCATAGCCGTCAACGTGTTGACGCTCTTGTCGTAGATCACCTCGTCGGCGAGCAGGATATTGTCGTTGTAGTAAATCTCGACGTTGCCG
The DNA here is from genome assembly GCA_963839435.1 of uncultured Alphaproteobacteria bacterium. Classification (GTDB taxonomy): domain Bacteria; phylum Pseudomonadota; class Alphaproteobacteria; order Rhizobiales; family Rhodomicrobiaceae; genus Rhodomicrobium. The sequence continues at coordinate 239,892 of CAWIVD010000010.1, read as the reverse complement.
CGGGCGATGACGCGATTGTTGCGGTTATCGTAAACAAGGTCATCGGCTTGGAGAAGGAGCGGCGACGCTTTGTCGGGAGAAACTTGCTTGGCGACGACCTGATCGGCGGCGTGGGACTGTAGAGCCGTGATCGTGGATTGCTGCGCGCGCACGCTGCCCCCGCAGCACGCCAAGCATGCCAGGACTGCCAAAAGCCCCCTAAGCATCGTTCGCCGCTTCCACACTGTCAACCGTCACCCTCAAAGGCCTCGGCCCCCCAAAACTCACCCATCCTCCTGATGGAGAAGAACAGTCGCCGCCAAAAGCAGCGCCGTGAGGGCGGGCGCCCAGGCCGCAACTGTTACAGGCACCACCCCCGACGCACCGACTTTACGCGAAAGTTCTGAAAATATGAAAAAGCCAAACCCCCCGGTTAAACCCGTCAGAACCATAGTTTGAATCCTGCCAAAACGAAAGGCTTTCAGCGAGCAGGTTGCGGCAATCAGCACCATCGCCGCCATAAGAATAGGCCGCGAAAGAAAAAGCTGGTATTGAAGCTCATACTGCTCCGTTGGTATCCCGGCCTTCTTGGCGAAATCAATAAATCCGGGAAGCTCCCAGAACGACAGAGTTTCTATAGAGCCTAGACTGTTCATAATCTGTATAGGACTAAGATATGTGCTTATGAAATACTCTTTGTATCGTTTAACGGCTTCGCCAGAGCTTTGTACAGTCGCGTTCTCCAGGCGCCAATACCCTTGCCTAAGTTCGGCCTTGTTTGCTTGAATCTGCTCATAAAATCTATTGTTGAGATCAAATTGCAACAGGGTAACGCCGCCAAGCGTCAAGCCCCTGTCCGCGGATGATTTCGCGTGCAAAATCGTTGGGCCGTCCACGCTCTCCTGTCTCAACCAGGAGCCGGTCATGCGCGATGTTCCGAAGGACTTTTCGGTGCTGAAAAGCTTGGTTTGGATGCGCTCCGATTCGGCTTTCATGAGCGACGCGACGGGGTTGAAAACGGTCACCGCAAAGATGCCGAAACCAACGGCAACCCAAAGTCCCGGCTGGATGAATTGCCAAACAGAGAGTCCCGAGGCACGGATAATGATGAGCTCGGAGGTGCGGCTGAAACTCAAGAATGCGCCGATCGTGCCGATCAGGATGGCGAAGGGCAGGGCAAGTTCGGCAAAAACAGGGACTCTGAGCAAACTGATCGTAGCCATCGTCAGGGCGCCGATATCATCCCGGGATGCGCTTCTTCTAAGATTTTCTACGAAATCCGCGAAGAATATAAGAAGAAATGTGATGAAGAAAACGGCCAAAATCGTAACAACGAACCTCATGGCCATGTAGCGCCCGATAGTTTTGAAAATTATCATATCGAGTTCCAGTCACGGCTAAGAAGAATGTGCGAGCGCCCCGGCGCGCCGCCGAATCAAGCTTAAAGGCCAAGGCAGGCGCAAGCGTGGCATTGAGATTGCAGGCGCGGCGATGTTGAAGCGAAGCATCAGAAGGCCGAGCGCACTCACGACGGCAGGTACGCCATAGATCAGCCAAAGCGCCCCCAGATTCTTGCCGACCATGTTGATGCCGGCAATCCCAACCAGACGGATCAAGGCGCCGATCGCGAAAGCTGTGAACATGATCCCCGCGCGCCCTTCGCGGGTGGTCCTCGGCCGCCCGAGGTAGATCGTGGCGAGGATTGCAAACGCTATGGGATAGATGGCGGCCGAAAAACGCTCGTGAATCTCGGACCTGAAGCGGGGCTTGTTGTCCTGGTAATACTTTGTGCTTTCATCGGGATAGAGAAGAGCCCCGATATCGCGTTCTCGCGGATTTAAATCGCGTGGCCCCTCTTTCGGCGCCATATCTCCGATGTCGAACGCATAGGTTTTGAAGGCAATGATTTGCACCTCCTGCTTTCCCGCCTCCTGCCGCAGGATTTGACCATCGTACAACTCCATCGAGGCGCGCCGGCCTTCGGCCAAGACTTGTCCCCGGTCCGCGACGACGGTCGTCGCCATTTTCGGATCCCGCTGGTCGCGAACGACGACGCCAAGCAACTCTCCCTCTTTTCCCTTGTCACGCATGTGGAAAGTAAGGCCAGGCTCCAGGTCGCTGAATTCGCCGGGTTGCATAACCTGTGACAATAGGTCCGCCCGCACCTTCGAAACATACTCGTTGAGAAGCCGGGCAGCCGCAGGAATGACATAAATATTGGCGGCGAGCACACTGACCGAAACGATAACGGCAAGGGCGATGTATGGCACGAACAGGCGCCAGACGGAAGCACCCGCGGCGGACAGCACAATCAACTCGCTATCGCCGTTAAGCCGGTTGAGCGAGTGAAGCGTGGCAATGAGAAAGGCGATCGGCGCCACGGTCACGATGAGATTGGGGAGCGCCAAAGCCGTTATCTTAAGAAATAAGATAAAAGTTTGCCCTTCCGAAGTTAAAAGCTTGATCTCCTTCAGGATCGAGGTCAGCCACACAATGAGCGTCAGCGAGATCGAGAATCATGAGCACCGCCGACGCCGTCTGGCGAAAGATATAGCGGCTGATCAGCATGCTCTAGCGTTCCGCGGCGGTCTGCCGGGCTCCCCAAGTTTCAGCATGCAATGCGCACGGCTTCATGGCGCATTTTCGGCCATGGCAGGCTTTGCATTTTTGGGGCTTTCCTGTAGGGTTTTTGTTGACTAGATAACGATCCCGCACCCGCCAGCCGGTTTATTCTCTCCATGATAGAGCTTCCAAGCATCTCGTTTGCCTCCCTGGATTCGAAACCGAACGCTTCGACCGTCATCTATTTTGTGGCGGAAGGCGAGGGGCTGCCGCCACATCTCAAAAAGCTGGACGGGGCTACGGTTGGCGCGATTTCCAAAGCGATGGAGATTGCCGCTTTCAAGCGCAAGCGAAAGAGCGTCGTCGAAATTCTGGCGCCGCATGGTCTTTCCGCGGGCCGCCTCCTGCTTGTGGGTGTTGGCGAGCCGAAAACGCTGAACGCACGCGAATGGATGGAAATCGGGGGCGTGGTTCGCGGCAAGCTGCCTGCGAAAACGAAAGACGCCGACGTCATGTTCGACGGGGTTGATTCGCTGAACGGCGAAGCGCCGCTTTCCTTCGCGCTTGGCTTCGGCCTGAAGAATTATGCATTCAAGAAATACAAGTCGAAAAGCGGTTCGCGAAGCGACGCCGAAGACTCTGAAGCCGAACATGAGCGCACTTCGCCCAGGCTGACGGTCTTTTCGCCTTCGGCGGAGCAACTCGCACGCGGGTTTCAGAAGGATCAGGCTCTCCTCGAAGGCGTCTACTTCGCGCGAGACCTCGTGAATGAGCCGGCCAACATCCTGACGCCGCCGGAGTTTGTCGAGCGGCTACGGGCGCTTGAAGGCGAGGGCCTCAAGGTCGAGGTTCTGGACGAGCGGGCTCTCAAATCTCTCGGCATGAACGCGATGCTGGCCGTCGGGCAAGGCAGCGCCCAGCCCACGGCGGCTGTCATTTTGCGATGGAACGGCGTCCCGCAAGACGGCACCGAAGGAAATCTCGTCTTCGTAGGGAAGGGCGTCTGCTTCGACTTCGGGCGGGATTTCCATCAAGCCGAGCCAGGGCATGGAAGACATGAAGGGCGACATGGCGGGCGCCGCCGCGGTTGCCGGGGTGATGACCGCGCTCGCTCGCCGAAAAGCGCCCGTGTGCGCCATCGGCCTTGTCGGCCTCGTGGAGAACATGCCAAGCGGAACGGCAAGCCGCCCCGGCGATATCGTCACGTCGGCATCGGGGCAAACCATTGAAATCCTGAACACGGATGCCGAAGGACGGCTCGTCCTTGCAGACCTCTTATGGTATGCGCAAGCCCATCTTGAGCCGAAGCTCATGATCACGCTGGCGACGCTCGACGGGCGCAATCCTGGTTGCGCTCGGCAAGGAATATGCGGGGCTATTTTCGAACGACGACGCCTTGGCCTCCCAGATCAGCGAGGCCGGAGAGGATACAGGCGAACTTGCCTGGCGGCTGCCGCTGTCAAAGAAGTATAACAAGCTGATCGACTCGAAGCTTGCCGACGTTAAAAATATCGGCGGCCGTGACGCGGGCTCGATTACGGCCGCGCAATTCCTCCAGCGGTTCGTAAAGCCCGGCGTGCCGTGGGCTCATCTGGACATCGCGGGAACGGCCATGGGCTCTCCGTCCTCCGACATCAATCCGAGTTGGGGCTCCGGCTACGGCGTCCGCTTGCTCGATCATTTTTCGGAAAAGTTCTACGAGACGTCTTCCGAGCCCAAATAAGAAAAGTTTCCATAATACATCTTATGCGAATCGCGCAGTGAGCTTTCAAAGTCACGCGAATCGACCGGCTGCGTCCTGACAGACCGTAGCCTGGTGCTCCAGCGTCGATGAGAATTTTCGGAACAAACCAAGAACGAGTGCGATTTCGGGCTAAAAAGCGACTGTTTCTAGGCAGCACAGACCATTTGCTCGCAAGCAAGAGCCTGCAGCATGCGCACACCTCCCCTTTCGCTCGAATTACGGCAAGCGTAACCTCGAACGATGCGAAGTCGTCAAATTTTCTAGCGGTGGCGATTATCGCCTTTGCGAAAAATCGAATGCGGCATCTTCCAATTTCACGCACACACTTTCGCGATGTGAACGCAATCAATCCCGACGTTTCACGCTAGCCGAGATCGGAGCCGCAAAGGAAAAGTGAGAAGAGAGCCCGGTGAGCCGGGGAGCACATCTCATTTTCCTCTCGCTCCCGATAGGGGGCCCGATAGCGAACGGCCACATCGATAGCGATGCTGGAAAGAGAAGTGCCTCGGCCATGCGCAATGCCGGTTCGAGGCGTTTTCACGCTTTGGCAGTGTCAGCGTTCGGGTATCGGGTGCTGACGCTGCAAACAGTGCGAAGGCACAAAAGCTTCCGCGAAACTGCAGGATCGAAGGAAGAAGCTAGGATTGACGCGGCAAGACGCATCACCCAGTCCTTGGGCCTTTGGGGAGAACGAATAAGCTAATGTGATTTGGCTTTTTCGGTCAACTGCGGCGGAAGCGGAGGACAAGCGTGAAAAGCGGAGCAAGACAATCGTCGCGAACCCGGCGCGCGCGCCGAACGAAGGCTCGCGGCCGTCTGCATGGCGGCGGCGATGAAACCAGAGCGCTTCTCGACATCATGGCGGCGCTTCGCGACCCCTGAACGCGGCTGCCCATGGGACCGCGAGCAGACCTTCGCGACGATCGCTCCTTACACGATCGAGGAAGCCTACGAGGTGGCGGACGCCATCGAACGTTCAGCGCCATGGACGATCTGAAAGATGAACTCGGCGATCTTCTGCTGCAGGTCGTCTATCATGCGCGCATGGCCGAGGAGGAGGGCTTGTTTGCCTTTCCGGACGTTGCCGAAGCCATCTCTTCGAAGATGGTCCGCCGCCACCCGCATGTTTTCGGCGAAGGCGGCGGCGACGGCGGCGCACATCAATGGGAAGCCATCAAGAAGCAGGAGCGAGAGGCGAAAGAGGCTCAAAATGGCCCTGCCCCGCGGTCTTCGCTCTTCGCCGATGTTCCGGCTGGCCTTCCCGCACTTGCAAAGAGCCAGAAGCTCCAACGCCGCGCGGCGCGCATGGGCTTCGATTGGCCCTCGGTTGAGCCTATTCTCGATAAGCTTGAGGAGGAGCTTGCGGAACTGCGGGCGGAGATCGCCAGCCCGCCAGGCGCCGAGCAGGCGAAGAGGCAGTTCGAGGAGTTCGGAGACCTGATGTTCGTGCTCGTCAATCTCGGCCTCAGGCTTGGGATCGACGCCGAGGCGGCGCTTCGGGCGGCCAACGCCAAATTCGTCCGCCGCATGGACTCGATGGCTGCGCAGGCCGCGCAGAACGGCCAGGCGCTGGAAAACATGACTTTGGACGAGATGCAGGTCTTATGGGATCGGGCCAAGGTCGAAGAGAAAGGGTGAGCGGCGCGGATAAATCCATCTCTTGTGAGGGCCGGGCTCGATCCGGCCAGCCAGTCTCACCTTCGATCGTCTCAGTTGGCTCTTACTACGGGTGTGCTCTACTGCTGCTTAGCCTTCTCCTCTGCGACCAGTTCCTTCTTTGAAAGCTTTCCGATCAGAGTCTTCGGCAACGCCTCGCGGAACTCGATTTGTGCCGGCAGTTCGATCTTGGAGATGCGCGCTTTCAGAAATTCGATCATCTCGTCCTTCGTTACATGCTCGCCGGCACGAAGCTTGACGAACGCCTTGGGCGCCTCGCCCCGGTACTTATCGGGAATGCCGATCACGGTGGCTTCATCGACGGCCGGATGCTCGTAAATCGCCTCTTCGATCCGGCGCGGATAGACATTGAAGCCTGAGCAGAGAATGAGGTCCTTGATCCGATCGACGATAAAAGTGAAGCCGTCCGCATCCATGTAGGCGACATCGCCAGTTCTGAGAAACTCGCCGGTGAAGACGTCGGCGGTCTCGCGGGGCCTGTTCCAGTACCCCTTCATGACCTGCGGGCCGAAAATGCAAATCTCGCCCCGCTGGCCAAGCGGAACCTCGCGCTCCGGAGCGCCGAGGTCCCGCAGCGACATGATCGTGCCCGGCACCGGCAAGCCGATGGACCCCTCCTTCACCGCCGCGCCAACGGGATTGATATGCGTAATTGGAGACGTTTCCGAAAGGCCATACCCCTCGACCAGCTTGCAGCCCGACACGCGCTCGAAATCGCGTTTCACCTCCAGCGGCAGCGGCGCGCCGCCCGAAATGCAAAACCTCAGCGACGAAAGATCGTGGCTCTTGATGTCGGGAGCCTTCGCAATCGCGTTAAACAGCGTCGGAACGCCCGCCATGATGGTCGGCTTGGTTTCATCGATGAGCTTCAGCGTTTGTTTCAGGTCGAAGCGCGGCAGCATGACCATCTGCGCCGCCTTCCGGATCGCAAAATTCATCAAGCCGGTCATCGCGAAGGAATGGAAGAACGGGATGACGCAGAGAAAACGCTCTTCGCCATCGACGGCGAGGCCCGGAAACCAGCTGGCGGCCTGCTCCACATTGACGGAGAGATTGGCATGGGTGAGCATCGCGCCCTTCGGCGTACCGGTTGTGCCGCCCGTATACTGCAAGGCGGCGACGCTGTTCACGTCGATGTCGCAGGCCACAAACCTGCCGTCATTGTTCAGGAGGTCCCGCGATGCGATGATGCCGGAGCCAGCGTTCCAGGACGCGACGTCTTTCCGTTTGAAGAGGCTGAAAAGGAGCCCCTTCAGGCCCGGCAAACTGTCGCGAAAACGCTCCACGACCACATGCTTCACAATCTTGCCTTCGAGCAGGGCCTTCGCCTTCGGGAAAGTCGCCATGAGATCGAGCGTGATCACAATGTCGGCTCCGGCGTCTTTGACCTGGAACGCCAGTTCAGGGACAGCATAGAGCGGATTTAAACCGACGACTGTCCCGCCGGCTTTCAGGATCGCATAATAAAAGACAACGAAAGCCGGGCAATTCGGCAACAGGAGCCCGACGCACGTCCCCTTCCCTACACCAAGCCCTTGAAGCCCCTTTGTGGCGCGTCTGACGTCGTCCGCGAGTTCCGCATAGCTCAAAGTCTTTCCAAAGAATTCTGTCGCGGGTCTCCCCGCAAAGCGGGCCTCCGCGTCATCGAGGAAACTCGGCAGCGGCGCCGGGTTGAAATGCTGGAACCAGTCTATTTGCTTCGGGTAGGACCTCAGCCACGGGTAGGCGCCCGATTGAGCTTTCGGCTCGCTCGTCAAACCGGCTTGTTCGGAGCTTTCCATGGCCCTTCCACCCTAAGCTTCTGATTGACTATCGATCAGTAAGGATGGAGCGTAACGCGAGCGCGTCAAGGCCGAAACGCCACGATGAAAACGGAGAGTGGCGTCGATTCCCGCTTTTCGATATGTGAGTTGCGATTTTCAACCACAGCATGGTCATGTATTCGCCTTCTCGTCGAACGAAGGTGTTCATCTCTGGGGCGTCTCGCTGGACTTGCGGCGGGTTTGCCGCTATCCCGTTCGCCACGCCTTGATTGAATGAGTGAGGCACCTTAACCGCCGCCCGCTCGAAGTCGCCCGAGGGAGCCTGCCATGGACGATGTAGCCGAAAAGATTATCGCAATCCTGCGCAAGAATATGCGCAATCCCGAAAAGGAAATCGCGCTCGACACAAAGCTCACAGACCTTGAGATTGAGTCTCTGGACCTTGCCGTCATCGTTTTCGATATCGAGGATACATTCGGCATTCAGATTCCCTACAACGCGAATGAAGAAGTTGTCGATTTCGCAACTGTTGGCTCCGTTGTCGATAGGGTCAAGGCAGTCCTCGCCGAGCAGCAGGCATCGAGCGCCGCCTAACTGGCGCGTAGAACAAGGCATCGATCATGGCACTGAACGGCAACGGGCGCCGCGTCGCCGTCACGGGCATGGGCGTCGTGACGTGCATCGGCACGGGCGTGGACAAATTCTGGAACGCCATCAAATCAGGCACGAACGGCATCGGTCCCATCGAAGGCTTCCCCTTGCTGGACCTCTATATCAAGATCGGGGGCGAGGTTCGCGACTTCGACCCGGCTGAGCGCTGCAAAAGCAAGGCCGTCATGCTGTCCGATCGCTTTTCGCAATATGCGAGCGCCGCCGCCCACGAAGCCGTTCAGCAATCCGGGCTGGAGACGCCCTTCAAGAATGGCGAGCGCGCCGCCGCTGTCGTCGGATCGGGCGGGGGCGGCCTCTCGACGCTCGAAAAAGCCTATGAAGACATCTTCATCCACAAGAAGAAAGCGACGCATCCGCTGACGCTTCTGCGCACCATCAGCAGCTCTGCGGTCGCCCACGTCAGCATCGACCATGGCATCAAAGGGCCGGTTTTCGGCACCGTCAGCGCCTGCTCGACCGCCGCTCATGCCATCGGCCTCGCCTTCCAGATGATCAAGGGCGGCGCTGTCGATGTCGCCGTCGCCGGCGCTTCGGAGGCAGCCATCAATTATGGCTCCATGCGCGCGTGGCAGGCGATGCGCGTGCTCTCGCCGGATGGCTGTTTCCCGTTTTCGAAGAGGCGCAACGGCACTGTGCTCGGTGAAGGCGCCGGCATCCTCGTTCTGGAAGAGATGGAACAGGCCAAAGCCCGTGGCGCGACCATTCTGGCCGAGTTCCTGGGGTTCGGCATGACGTCGGACGCGAGCGACATGGTCAACCCCGACATAGATGGCCCTGCTCGCGCTATGCAGATCGCTCTCGCCGAAGCCAACCTCGCGCCAGGCGACATCGATTATTTGAATGCGCACGGCACCGCCACGTCCGCGAACGATATCAACGAGACACGCGCTATCAAGAAGGTGTTCGGAGCGCACGCAAACAGGCTTTCCGTCTCCTCCACGAAATCCATGCACGGCCATTGCCTCGGCGCGGCTGGCGGCGTCGAGGCTGCGGTTTGCGTTCAAGCCATGCGCGAAGGCTTCGTCCCGGCGACGATCGGATTCGACGAGCCCGGAAGCGAGTGCGACCTCGATTACACGCCGAACGAAGGGCGGTACCGGGATATCGGCTACACGATGTCGAATTCCTTCGCGTTCGGTGGGCTGAACGCTGTGCTTGTTTTGGGCCCTGCACCAAATTGACGAGGAATAGCCCCGCTTTTGCGGCATCATTGGCATTATGGAGCTTGGGCCGGAGTGATCAAGCGGGCGGCATCCCTCTCTCTCTGGCAACCTAAAAGGTGGCTGCTGCGTTCAATTCAGTGAAAGGTAGCCGCAAGCGGTTGTGTAAGGTCTTTCAATGGCATCGATGTTTGAACAGCATTCCCCTTTAGCCTGGGTTGCTTTCACTCTTCTCGTCCTCGCCATCCTGGCAGCGGACCTCGGAATATTTCATCGCAAGGCAAGGGAGATTCCGGTTCGCGAAGCTCTTTGGACGACGGCCGGCTACATTACACTTGCGCTTTGCTTCAACGGTTGGATCTACTCTCAATTTGGGCACGAAAAAGCCGTCGAATTTCTTACCGGTTACTTTATCGAATATGCCCTGAGCATGGACAACATCCTTGTGTTTGTTGTCATTCTCAGCTACTTCCAGGTTCCGGCCCAGTTCCAGATGCGTGTCCTTCTTTGGGGCATCCTGGGCGCACTTGTCTTGCGCGGCATCTTCATTCTCGCCGGGTTCGCGTTGATCGAGACTTTCGAATGGACAGTGGTCGTTCTCGGCGCCTTCCTGATTTATACCGGCATCAAGACGATGCTCGCGAGCGACGAGGCCATCGACCTTCAGGATAGCCGTGTCATCAAAATCACTCGCCGTCTCTTTCCGATAACGCATGAGTATGATGGCGAGCGGTACTTCACGAGGCTTCCCTCGGGAAAAGCTGTCGCAACGCCTCTTTTCCTGGTGCTCATCGTTCTTAATGTCACGGACATCGTTTTCGCGCTCGAACTCGATCCCCGCGATCTTCGCCATTACGCGCGACCCCTTCATCGTGTACACGTCGAACGTCTTCGCGATCCTCGGCCTCAGAGCCCTTTATTTCGCTCTGTCGGGCATGGTCGACAAGTTCCGCTATTTGAAATACGGCCTGTCGCTCGTCCTTATCTTCATCGGCTTGAAGATGATCTACAATTACCCGGATTGGCTGGAAGACATTCCGACGGAGTGGGCGCTCGGCATAACCGCGACCTTGATATTCGGATCGATCCTCGCGTCCCTGGTCCACAACCGGATCGATGATGGGGCGTCCACGCAATAGCCGGAGCTGAGATCAACCCCCTTTGATCGAATCGGTTAAAGGCGGGAAAGTTGATCAATTCTCAAGTACTAGCTAAGCTAAGGTCGAGACATCGGGGCGAATGGCGATGCACAGCGCTGTTGCAGCCGCCAAGGCGGCCGGCTACGTCAATTGGCTTGTTGAACACATCTCCATTTTTGGCAAAATGGCTTTATGCCGGCGCAGCCATTAGCGCTCGCTTCGTCCCCTTGACCGCACGATCTCGCAGCCTAGCGCCGCTCCGGGGATCCGGTCGAGTTTCTCGACCACAACGCGCACCTCGACGGCGCGCCGATGCGACAGGCAGTGCTCCGCGATCCGTTCGGCGATGGTCTCGGTCAGGAGAACGTGGCCACCTGAGATGGCTTCCTTGATGCCGTCGATGATAAAATCGTAGGAGACGACGCTGCTCAGGTCGCCGGGCCGGTGGACGCCCGGCGCGACCGAAAGCTCTACGGTAAACCTCACGCGCTGTGTGATGCCCTGCTCTTCGCCCCAGATGCCGATGCGGGCGGGCACGATGAGATCGCGCACGCAGACCTTGTCGTATGGAACGAACCTCGCCTCTGACTCCAAGTCGCCCAGCGCGAATCTCTCCCGCGGTATCGCCATTCATTTGCTCGCTGTTGAAACGCGGAGCGCTTCGCCACCGCCCGGATGACATCGCCATTATTCGGTCTTTGCGCAACGGTTGGATCGTCCAGGCGGCTCTCCGCCTCAGGCGCCTTCCTTCTTTGGAGGATCGTCCTCCGTTTGGGAAGCATCCTCGTGTTGGATGGCATGATCGGCCAGGATTTCAAGCGCTTCCGCCACCGTCATCTCCTGCCAATCGAGGATCGAGCCGAGCAAGGGCCAGCGCTTTTTGGCCGGGTCTTCCTGCTTTTTGCGGATGATGTGTGCCGCTTGCCTTAAGCTCGATCGAAGCTGATCCTCTGAGCACCCAGTGGCCGATGCGGCGTTTCCCAAGCCTTCAGCTGCGGCCAGTCTGTCGAGAAGTTCCAGAATTCGTTCGGTAGCTTGCTCGGGCTGCGTCGAAGGCGCAGCCTGTTTGTTTTCGTCAGAAGTGTTCATAACCCTCACGCATTACACTGTACGGCCGGACTTGATTTTATCCCAGATATGGAACAAAACAAGAACAAAGTGCTATGAGATTGAAACTTCCATCCCCACGCCAGGAAGTAGCCATTCTGGCATTTCCGGCAGAACAGCTTAACATTTATACACTATGGCAAAGCCCCGGCCCATTGAGAATTTGCGCGAAAGCCTTCCTGACTATGTGACGAAGTGGTTTTCCGGCCGCGGCTGGCAGCCGCATCGCTACCAAAAGGCGATGGTGGAAGCTTTCGTCAATCGGCGGTCCACCCTCCTCATCGCGCCAACCGGCGGCGGCAAAACACTCTCCGGCTTCCTGCCGAGCCTGATTGACTGCCATGAACGCCCGCCGGAGGGCATCCACACGCTCTATGTCTCGCCCTTGAAGGCGCTCGCGAACGACATCGAGCGCAACCTGATGCGCCCCATCGCAGAGATGGAACTCGGCGTCACCGTCGAGAGCCGCACGGGCGATACGCCGCAGGCCAAGCGCGCGCGTCAACGCCGGTCGCCGCCGAACATTTTCCTCACCACGCCGGAAAGCCTCATGCTCATGCTTTCGTCGCCGGATGCGGGGCGGCTGTTTTCCGGCCTGCGTACCGTGATCGTGGACGAGGTTCACAGCTTTGCGTCGACGAAGCGCGGCGACTTCACGGCGCTGGCGCTGTCGCGCCTGTCGGCACTGTCGCCGCATCACATCCGCACCGGGCTCTCGGCAACCGTCGCCGATCCCCACGCGCTCGCAGCATGGCTCGGTTCCGGAGGCAAGCCAGCGCATTTGCTTCAATCGGGTCTGCCGATGAAGCCCGACATTCGCATCCTGAAGCCTGCCGCAACCATGCCCTATGGCGGCTTCATGGCGCGCTACGCCGTCCCGGAAATCTACAATGCGATCCGCAATGCCGGCTCCTCGATTGTCTTCGTCAACACGCGGGCGCAAGCGGAGCTCATGCTGCAGATGCTGTGGGACGCGAATGAGGAGAACCTGCCGATTGCTGTCTATCATGGGTCTTTGAGCCGCGAGCAGCGCAGGCGTACCGAAGCCATGATGGCGGCGGGAAAGATCCGCAGCGTGGTCGCGACGGCGGCTCTGGAACTCGGCATAGACTGGGGCGATGTCGATCTGGTGATCCAGATCGCCGCGCCGAAAGGCGTCAGCCGCCTTCTGCAAAGGGTGGGCCGCTCCAACCACCGGCTGGATGTGCCGAGCCGCGCCTTTCTCGTGCCCGCGAACCGTTTCGAGGCGCTGGAATGCCGTGCCGCGCTCACCGCCATCGAGCAGGGCCAACTGGACGGAGAGACACCCGGCCCCGGCTCTCTCGATGTTGTCGTTCAGCATATTCTAAGCTGCGCCTGCAGCGCACCCGTCGATCCGACCGCTCTCTTCGACGAGATCAGAACTGCCCTGCCCTATGGACAACTGGACCGCAGCGTATTCGACCGCCTGTTTCAATTTGCCATCGATGGCGGCTATGTGCTTCGCGCTTACGACCGCTACAAGCGGTTGATGCCCATGCCCGATGGCCGCTATCGCATCGCCAACGCCGGGGTGGCGCGCAGGCACCGGCAGAATATCGGCGTCATCGTGGAGGCCGCGCGGCTCAAGGTGAAGCGGGTCAGCGGCGCGGGCCGGGGCGGGCGGTTCCTTGGCGAGGTTGAAGAATATTTCGCGCAAGGGCTGACACCCGGCGATACTTTCTTCTTCGCGGGCGAGGTCTTGTCCTTCGCAGGCATTCGCGACATGACGCTGGAAGCGAGACCGGCTGCGGGCGGCGAACCCAAGGTTCCCGCCTATTCCGGTGGACAGATGCCGTTGTCGACCTTCCTTGCCGATGGCGTGCGCGCTTTGCTTGCTACGCCGGATGAGTGGCGCGCTCTGCCCGATGATGTTCGCGAGTGGCTCGACCTTCAGGCGCGGTTTTCGACCGTTCCGAACAGCGACCGGCTGCTGGTGGAGCATTTTCTCGAACAGCGCTTTTACCGCACCGTCTTCTACACCTTCGCCGGCCGGCGTGCGAACCAGACGCTCGGCATGCTGATCACGCGGCGCATGGAGCATCTCGGCCTCAAGCCGCTGAGCTTTCAGATCACCGATTACGGCCTCGTCGTTTCCGGCGTGTCGCCGGTCAGCCGCGAGCACATCGCCCAGTTTCTCGCGCCCGACATCCTCGGAGACGAACTTGAGGAATGGATCCTCGACAGCCCCATGCTCAAGCGGTCGTTCCGCCATGTCGCCACCGTGACCGGCATCGTGGAGCAGCAGAACTACGCTGCGCGCAAGACCATGCGCCAGATGACGATTTCCACCGATCTTATCTACGACGTTCTGCGCCGCTACGAACCGGATCACATCCTTCTGCAGGTGACGCGGCGCGACGCCGAGCGCGAGCTCCTGGATCTGAAACGGCTTTCGGAGTTCCTGACGCGCTTCCAGGACCGGTGGCTGTTCCTGGAGTTGAGCCGCGCGTCGCCCTTCTCCATCCCCGTGTTGATGGACGTCCGAACCGAGCAGGTGCGTGGCGCTGGGCTTGAGCACCTTCTCGCGCAGGCCAGCATCCAGCATGAGGCCGAAGAGATGATGGACGAGGTGCGCGCCGCGGTCTCGAAGACGCCCCTGCACTAGAGCCTATCCGTTTTTAATTGGAATCAAAAGCGGGCTCTGAGCTTTTGTTATGTCGTGCGTCTTATCGGAAAACCGCTTCGCACTTTTTCGGACGCACTCTAGCCCGCGTGGACCGCTGCCTAAAACTGCGGCATCGAAGCCCGATACTGGTGCGGCATTACAACATAAAGTTGTAACAAGCCGTAGCGCACTCTCATAGGCTGTGTGGAAATTGCAACTCTCACTAGAGTTGAGCCATTAGCAATGGCTTAGCCCAGGCCCGCGTGGCGACGCCAATTTGAGAGATCGACATGCGCAAACTCACCACTTTCACGGCCATGGCGCTGCTCATGGCGGGCTCCGCTGCGGCGATCGCCGATGGAATGCCGAGCCTGAAGGATACGCCCGTTGCGGCGCCAACCCCTGCTTGGGATATCGCCTTCGGCGGCTACCTCGCGTCCGACTATATGTTCCGCGGCATCAGCCAGTCCGCGCATTGGCCCTCGGGCTCAGCCTACACCGAACTGCGCTATAATGTTCAGCCGACGATCCAACTTTATAGCGGGATTTCGATCGAAAGCATCGACTATCCGAACCGCGCCGCCTCCGAGACGGATTTCTACTTCGGCGTCCGTCCCACCTTCGATAAGCTCGCACTCGATTTCGGCGGCTGGTATTACTGGTATCCCGGCGGGCGCACTTTCAACGGCCTTGACGGTCCGTCGAGCTGCACCAACGGATTTTATACTCCGACAGGGTCTTGCAACGTCTATGAGGCAGACCTCAGCTTCTGGGAAGTCTACGGGAAGGCAACCTATACCGTCACCGACACATTTACCCTCGGTGGAAACGTGTTCTACGACCCCTCCTGGCTGAACGAGGGCGCTGACGGCACCTACGCGTCGGTCACAGCAAAATACGTGCTGCCCGGCACTTGGCTGCCGAACAAGGATTTCGGGGCGTTCATCTCCGGCGAGTTCGGCCACTACTGGTTCGGCAGGACCAACGCGTTCTACGGCGATATTCAATTGCCGGAATACAACACCTGGAACGCAGGGCTGTCCTTCACCTATAAGGTCTTCACGCTCGACCTCCGCTACGTCGACACCGATCTGTCGAAGAGCAATTGCAACGTCTTGACCTCCGACCATACGGCGGCCTACAGCCCCGGCAACGTGACCTCGATCAATCCGAGCGGCCTTGGGTCGGACTGGTGCGGAGCGACCTTCGTCGCCAAGCTCTCCTTCGACCTGACCGCCAACACGAACTTGAAGTAGCGGCGACCGATCGCAGTCTCGATAGGCGTCCTGGGCTTGCGCGCCGCCCAGGGCGCCTTTCTTTTTTAGAGGCCAATCCGGCGGGTGCATGCAGGCGGCGCTTGCTTAAGGTTTGCTGCTATCGTGCCAATGGCGGAGCATCCGGTTGCTGAGCAATGACAGCGCCGCGAAGATGGCAAGGCCCGTCGCCGAGATAAGAACAAGCGCAGCAAAGACTCTGGGAATGCGAAGCCGGTAAGCCGATTTAAGTATACGGTACGCGAGACCAGATTCGGTTCCACCGGTTCCGGCTACGAACTCGGCCACAACAGCCCCGATCAGTGCGAGACCGCCCGAAATTCGAAGCCCGGCAAGGTAATAAGGCAAGGCCGACGGGAGCCGCAGCCACGCCATGGATTGCCATTTGGACGCGCCATAAAGCTTGAACAGGTCACGAAGGTTCGGGTCGGTGCTGTTGAGCCCGGTTATGGTGTTTGCGACAACCGGAAAGAACGCCACGAGCCAGGCGCAGATCAAAAGGGCAAGCGTTGTGTCCTTTGCCCAGATGATGATGAGTGGCGCGATTGCCACGATGGGCGTGACTTGGAGAATGACGGCATAGGGAAAGAGGCTGCGTTCAAGCAAACGGGACGACGTTAGCAACAGGCTCAAGCCGAGGCCGCCAAGGGCCGCGGCAAGAAACGCGAGGACCGTAATCTTGAGCGTGAAAAGCCAGCTTGGCAGCAGCGTTGGAAAATCGGTGACGAGCGTCTGTGCGATCAGGAAGGGCGATGGCAAGAGGTAGGGCGGGAGCTCATACCATTGCACCGCAGCTTGCCAAAGCCCGATGAAAAGAGCGCCCACGGCAAAGGGCGCCATGGAGTCCAAGCCTATCCTCATGAATGAGCCTCGCCCATCGCCCGCGCCAGCGCCTTCGAAACTTCGCGGCACAGCGCGATATAGGCGGCCGACATGCGGTACTCCTCGGTGCGGGGATAAGGAGCCTCGATTTTCAGATCGGCGGCGATGCGGCCGGGGCGCGGCGTCATCACGATGACCCGGCTCGCCAGGAAGACGGCTTCGAAGACGCTGTGCGTCACGAAGACAATGGTGAACTGCGATGATAGCCAGAGGCCGAGCAGATCGCGTTCGAGCTTTACCCTTGTGATCTCATCGAGCGCCGCAAAGGGTTCATCCATCAGGAGAAGCCGCGGCTCGGTCACGAGCGCGCGCGCCACCGACACCCTCATGCGCATGCCTCCGGAAAGCTCGCGCGGATATGAGCGCGCGAAGTCCCGAAGGCCGACGCGGTCCAGCATGTCCATGACGCGATCCGAGACAGCGCTGCCTCTGAGGCCCCGAATGCGAAGCGGCAGGCGCACATTGTCGAAAATGGTTGCCCACGGCATCAACGTCGGCTCCTGGAAGACGTAGCCCAGGCTCAAACCGCCGCCAGGGCCGCCCGTTCCGGCGAATGCCGGCCAGTCAACGCTGCCCTCGCTTGGCGCGTCCAAGTTCGCCGCGATGCGCAGCATGGTGCTTTTTCCGCAGCCGGATGGTCCAAGGACAGCGAGGAACTGAGGGTCGGCCGGAAGCGTAAGCGTGATGCCGTCAAGAGCCAGAAGCCCATTCGCAAAGTTCTTGCGCACCCCTTGCATCGCCAGAAGCGGCGGCTCGACCGTTTGCGAGGAAGGCCGGTCCAGCATTATTTCTTCACGAAATCGAGCGTATAGGCCGCCTTGTAATCGAGCTTCGGCGAATAGATGCCGGCCGCGGCCATGGTGTCGAAAAAGGATTTCCAGCGCTCGTCCGTCATTGCGCCAAGGCCGAGCGCCGCCGCGTCTCCGCCATCGACGAGCCCCCGCTCTTTCATTTCCTTGATCTTGAAGTGGAAAAGCGGTTCCCCGTGATCGGGGTTCATGTTGAGCAGAAGCTTCATGCCCGCCGCATAGTCTCCGGCCAAGCACGCCTCATAGCCTTTGCGCGTGGCGTCGATGAAAGCGCGCACGGCATCCCGGTGCGTGTCGATAAAGCCGCGAACGCCAAACGCCGTCGTCGTGTAATTCTCAAAGCCATAGTCGGCAAGAAGAAGGATCACCGGCGGCTTTGGCATCTGCGAGCCGCGCAGGAGCGCGTCTTCGGTGATGTAGCCCTGCTGGATCGCTTTCGGATCCGCCAGGAAGGGTGCCGCCGAATAGGTGTAGGGGCGAAGCTGATCGTCCTTGAAGCCGAATTTCAGCTTCAGGAACTGCCAAAACTCCTGCCGGGCTTCGGAAGAGATCATAACCGGGCGGCCCTTCACGTCAGCCAAAGTGGCAATGCCCTGATCGGGATGCGCAACAAGGGTTTGCGGGTCTTTCTGAAAGAACGCCGCTACTGTCACGCCCGGAATGCCTTCCTCCACCATGTTCAACGTCGTAAAGCCCGTCCCGATGGCGAGATCGAGTTGCCCGACGCTAACGAGAAGCGGCGTATTCACGTCGGGGCCACCGGATTTCAGCTCCACATCCAGCCCGGCCTTGTCATAAAGCCCGGCTGCTTTCGCCTGAAAAAACCCGCAATGCTCCGCCTCGGGAAGCCAATTGAGCCCAAACCGGATCTTTTCCGCCGCGAATAAAGGATTTATTGTAAGTGTGATCGTCAGCGCCAAGGTTAAGGCGAAGCGCCGCCAATAAGCCCGTGCTGCACCTTTATACAAAGCGCGCGTTCCCTCCAGGGCAGGCCGGAGCGGCGTCCGCTTCAGAGAAGTTAAGCGTTGTCTGTAAACGTGGGGCTGTTCGATGAAAACGGAAGACGACAGGACCGTCGAAGAACACGGCAAGGGAAACCACGAGTCTGCATTCGGCGCCGAAGAAGCGCCCATGACGACTGAGGCAGAGCCGGAAAACTGGGACAGCCATGGCCGCGACGCTCCCATGCGTCCCGGGCCGGATTTGATCCTCGATGAGCGCCTCACCTCCGCCGCAGCTCCTTTTCTCTATATGCTTTCGATCGTCTTGATCGCGGTTGCGGGCTACTTTGTCTACCTGTTCTTTCACGGGTAGCAAGCATTATCGGCCATTGCGCTGAGGGTCGGAGCGGTTGCGGCAAGCGGGCCGAAACTATGCCGTGTAGCCGCCCATCCGGCAGACGAGCGCCCACTCCTCGTCCGTGACAGGCTGTACGGAGAGCCGGGAGTTCTTTACAAGCGCCATGTTGGCAAGTTTTGGCTCGTCCTTGATCGCCGAGAGCGTGACCGGCCGTGGAAAAGGTTTCACCGCAGCGACATCGACGCAATTCCACCGGCTCGTGGCGTCGGTGGAATCGGGGTGGATTTCATGGACGACCATTACGACCCCGACGATCTGCTTTTCGTGAACCGAGTGATAGAAGAAGCCGAGGTCGCCAACCTTCATCATGCGCATGTTTTTCTGAGCCAGGGCATTGCGCACGCCGTTCCATTCCTCGCCCTTTGGTCCCGCCCTCACCTGGTCGTCCCAAGAAAAGCTACCCGGCTCCGTTTTGAACAACCAAAAGGCCATGCACTCGTGTCCCGTCTCCGAATTGTCGCCAAACTTGCAGCGCCCTCGTACGGCAATTCGGAGACGGGACACCAGCAAAAACAACGATCTCGTGTGGCTTATGTATCGCAATTGCCTATAAGAGCTTGATGCACAGGGTGTAGGCAATTGCGAGACGCCACACCAGCAGTCTCCCTGCTACCAGCCCCCAGCGACGCGCGCCGCGGCTACGATGGGACCGAGTTCCTCAGTCTGAAGAAAGACCACAAACATATCCCCATCATGAGAAAGCGAGTTCAACGGCAAAGCGTAGGACGTGGGCGCACCAAGCCAATCTCCCGCTTCCGTAAGCTCGCGCACCACATTCGTATAAGTAACGACGTTGCCCGCATTCTCGCCGCGCGTAATCCGCACTGTCAAGGAATGCTGAACGGCCGCAACCCAGACCTTTCCCTTTTTGTGGCTCGACCCCTCGGGCGCCGCGCCGGCATCGATGACAAGCTTGTCGCCGTCATGGCGCACGCTGAGAGGCACCGCTTCCTTTCCGACCAATGGCACCGTTGCCTTAACCGCGCTCTCAATGTCGGCCAGGCTATTGCCAAGACAATTCTGCATGCCGTTGACAATGGCCTGAGGTGTATAAACCTCGCCATCACCCAGGATTTTAGCGTAGCTGCGCTGGCGCTCGGTATTCTCGGGCCGCGCAAGCGTATCTTTCCAGCCGAGATAGTCCCAATAGCTGACCGGGAAGCTCAGGGCGATCAGGTCAGGCCGCCTGGCAAGCCGGTTCAGGAGCTGATCGGCTTCAGGACAGGAAGAACATCCCTGGCTGGTATAAAGCTCTATCACCGAGGCGTTCTGCGGGGAGCTGTCACCGGCTGCTTGGGCTGAAGCATTTGCGACTGAGAGGAAACCCGCCACCACAAGAATTCCGAGGGACGAGATTGTGATCAAAATTGTCTCCAATCAGAAGGTTGCGACGAAAGTTACTGTCCGGGACGCTGCATTGAACGTCCAGTCACGTCTGCGTCTTCCCAGCGCAACTTTCTGTCATCGCCTATCCGAAATGCGTACCCCTTGCGAGAGGGAAGCCGCGCAGGAATTCCGCGCCTCCCACAGGCCGCCTCCCGGCTCTCTGAACCTGCGTCAGGCGCACAGCCTGGGAGCCGCCGCACGCAACCGTCAAATGCGCATCGAGCAGCAGCCCAGGCTCGCCTTTTCCCGGCACGACCACCGAACGCAACACCTTGACGCGCTCGGCCTTGCCTCCAAGCAGAGCTTCAAACCATGCGCCTGGATAAGGCGAAAGGCCCCGAATCATGTCGTGGACGTCGGGGGCGGGCTTGCCCCAGTCGATCCGTGTCTCCTCCTTTGAGATCTTCGCGGCATAGGTTACGCCCTCGGCGGGCTGCGGAGCGAAGATCAGCTCCCCCTTCTCTAGAAGGGTCAGCGCCCGCATCATGAGCGACGCCCCCATCAGCGCGAGATGGTCGTGGATCTCTCCAGCGGTGGAATCGGGACCGATCGAGAGGCGGTCGGCGAGAGCGACCGGCCCGGTGTCGAGGCCCTCTTCCATCTTCATCACCATGACGCCGGTTTCCTTGTCGCCCGCCATGATGGCTCGCTGAATTGGAGCAGCGCCACGCCAGCGCGGCAGGAGTGAGCCATGAAGATTGAGACAGCCGAGCGGCGGCGCGTCCAGGACGGCTTTCGGCAAGATGAGACCATAGGCGACGACGACGGCGACATCTGCTCCAAGCGCTGCAAACTCTTTCTGGACATTCGCGCGGCGAAGGGTTTTCGGCGTAAACACCGGCAGCCCGGCCTCTTCCGCGAAGCTGTGCACCGGAGATTTTCTCGCTTCCATCCCGCGCCCGGCAGGCCGTGGCGGCTGTGTATAAACAGCCACGACATCATGCCCCGCTCCGACGATTTCGCTGAGCGTGGGAACGGAGAAATCCGGGGTT
Source organism: uncultured Alphaproteobacteria bacterium (assembly GCA_963839435.1). GTDB lineage: Bacteria > Pseudomonadota > Alphaproteobacteria > Rhizobiales > Rhodomicrobiaceae > Rhodomicrobium. The sequence continues at coordinate 218,761 of CAWIVD010000010.1, read as the reverse complement.
CCCATGAACACAACCCGCAGCGTCATGATGAGTGCCTCCCCGTGCCAGCCTGAATGAAGGTCGTGTTAAAGCGCCCGCAAACGGCTTTTGCAAGCCGGAAAGGTGGTTAGTTAGAGCCGCATCCGCCTCAATGGGACGGCCTTATGCGTCATGACCCGGGCCTTGACCGGTTCCAGCCCGCATCGTGCGCCCCAATCGCACGCGGGCATGCATGTCCCTCATTTTGTATGCACCCGGCGAATGTTGGCTTCTGCGTGTCAACTTCCCTTCGTTTTCGCCCGCTTTGCTTATCCTGAAAGGTCTTCGGCGAAAACTCCTTGCCGGCGGGTTAACGAGAGCGGCAGCCCGCTCCAACCCCCGATAATGCGAGGAAAAAGGCCGGACGGAACGCCATTGCCGCCGCTGTTCTAGCGCGCGCGCTCCAGGATCGAGCAGAAATTGGCGACGGCCGCTCCGCCCATATTGTAGACGCCTGCCAGCGTGGCATCCGCGATTTGCATATCGCCCGCCTCGCCCATGAGCTGCATGGAGGCCATGATATGCATCGACACCCCCGTCGCGCCGATGGGATGGCCCTTCGATTTAAGGCCACCGGAGGGGTTTACGGGAAGTTTTCCGGTTTTCTCGGTCCAACCTTCGCGCACCGCGATATGGCCTTGTCCTGGAGCCGTAAGGCCCATGGCCTCGTACTGGATCAGCTCGGCAATGGTGAAGCAGTCGTGGCTCTCGGCAAGGCTCAGATCGCCAAGGGTGACGCCGGCTCTCTCCAGCGCCAGCTTCCAGGCCCGGCGCGCGCCATCGAAGGCCGCCGGATCGCGCCGGGACAGGGGAAAAACGTCGTTCGCCTGCGCCGTTGCGCGAAACCGGATCGCGCGCGGTGCGTCGCCCGCCGCATCCTCCGCGACAAGGACAAGCGCCGCCGCGCCATCGGAAATAAGTGCGCAATCGCTGCGCCGCAATGGGTGAACGACGTAAGGGTTCTTGTCCGAGACCGTATTGCAGAACTCGAAGCTCAGCTCCTTGCGCATTTGGGCGAAAGGGTTGGCCACGCCGTTCTTGTGGTTCTTGGCTGCGATGCGCGCCAACTCCTCCGAGCGGTCGCCGTAGCGCTGAAAATAGTTCTGCGCGATCCGCGCGAAAATGCCAGCAAAACCGCCGTCAACCTCGGCCTCCTCCTTGCGGTAGGACGCGCCAAGAAGAATGTCGCCGGTCTCCGCTGTCGGCTTCGCGGTCATCTTCTCCGCACCGACGACAAGGGCCACTTTCCCCTGCCCTGCCTCAAGGAAGTTGAGGGCAGCATAGATCGCCGCGGAGCCCGAGGCGCAGGCATCCTCCACCCGCACCGCAGGCTTGTTCGCCAGCGCGGGCTCGATCAGGCCCGGAATTGCGCCCTGAAAATCCTGTTTCTGAAAACCGTTATTCATGATGCCAACGAAAATGCCGTCGACATCTTCTGCCGCGATTTGCGCGTGATCGAGGGCTGGCCGCAGGACGCGCGCCATAAGCCCTTCCGTATCGGGGTCTTCCAGCTTACCGAACGGCGAATGCGCCCAGCCTGTCATGAATGCCGAACGAGCCACGCGATCCTCCTCGATTGCAACGCGGTTCATATAGGGAGAGGAGCAGGGACCGCAAATTCAGAAGGCGGTGAGCAACGACGCGGGAATTCTAAAGAATGTACTTGGCGCTGACCGTGATCGCCGCCTTGCCTTTGATTTCGAACTGTGCCTGGTCGAAATGCGGCTTCCCCATGAGGCGCGGATTGGTCGATATCCCAACGCCTTCCGTCGGAATGCCGAGGAAGTTGGTATCAAGCTCGTTATTCCCGTTCTCGTCATGGATGATAGCCACGGCATAGACGCCGTCTTTCAGGCCCTTGAAGGTGACGACCACCTTGCCGCCGGCGACGGGCGCTTTGTTCTGGCGGACCGGATGCCCTTTGGTGCAGTCGGGAAATGCTTCCCTGTCCGAGCTTTCCGCGGAGAACACGCACAGAAGAACCTGACCCTGGTTGCTTCTGAGATTATCGACCGTGATTGTCAGGTCGGCGGCAAGTGATCGCGAATGACAAAAGAAAACCAGCGTTGCAGCGGCGGCTGCAGTCTTTAAAAGAATATTCATGAGAATCGACCGTTGTAGGAGGAGAAGCTCCCGCGGTAAGGGCTCCTCGCGGCGAGATTGAGGCGAGTCAGCTCCTCGCTTTCTGCTGGCATGCCAGATACAGATTGATACAAGGAAGGCGATAGGATTTTCCGGTCGCCCGGTTTAGCCTTTGTTCAGGCGAAATCCAGCCGAGATTTTATGCTTGGTTGGTTACCGGCATTCGCTCACGTAGAGGTTTTAGCGGCGTGAGACTTGCGGAGATCCTTCGATGTTCAAGTTCGTGAAATATCTTTTTAGTGCCGGCCTTATTGCCGGATCAACAACCGTGGCGGCGGCGGGCGATCTGCCTCCTGAAATTATCGATAGCGTTATGGCCTCCTGCAGGCCGGACTATCACAATCTTTGCTCTTTCGTCGTGCCGGGCGGCGGCCGGGTCGCACGATGCCTTCTGGATCATGAAATCGAGCTTGCTCCGCCATGCTTGAAGTCGATCAAGCTCGCCTATGCGATGGAAGCGTGCATGCCAGATTATCGCCGGTTTTGCAACGGCGTACAGCCTGGCGGTGGACAGATTGTGGAATGCCTCGCCAGCCGGATCGAGGCGCTTGCTCCCGAATGCCAGCGTGTCGTGAGCGCGAACGTGCCTTACGCTACTCCTGGGCGTGAGCGTTACAGCTATTACCGCGGCCCCAACGGCCGCCCCGAGACGAACCCGGAAGCGTATCGCTACGAGCCAAGCCCTTCTGAAACCACGCCATACCCGAGCGAGGGCGCCAATGGCGGGCAGTCTTACGACGACCGTTACGCCGATCGCGGCTACGGCCGCGACTCCGGACAGCCCTATGGCGAGGGACACTACCCGGACCAGGGCCAGGGCTACAGCAATCCGGGATACCCCCAGCCGGGTCCCGGTTACCAGCAGCCGAACCCTGGCTACCCGCAGCCGGGAAGCAGCTACCCGCCAGCGGAAGAAGGGCCGCCGCTAAAGTAGCAACGCCCTATGGCCGGGCTAAAACCCGGCCATTCCGATTTATTGCCGGACGCGCCCAACGGGTTGTTGCTGCCGTCATCCCGGAAAGGCGAAGCCTTCTCCGGGATCATGACAAGTTGAAATAGCAGCATTTTTGCGATCCCGGCTCGCACTTCGCCTGGCCAGGACGATGGGGTGCGGACCGAGCGGCGTTCGGCATCACAATCCCTGGCCCGATTAGCGAAGTCTGCCGGCGTTTCACATCTCGGAGCTTGCGCTGTCGTGATATTCGCCCGCGACGCCGTTCATTCGCTCAACCTTGAACCCGCAACTCCGAAGCTTCCCCACGGTCTCGTCGGCGTGCACGCGATCCTTGGTTTCGATGACGATATCGACAAGCGTCCCCTTCGCCGGAACATCGAGGTAAAAGCGGCGATGGTAAACCTCCAGAATGTTTGCCCCGCACCGCCCGATTTCGCTCGAGATCTCGCCCAGCGTCCCCGGCCTGTCGCTGATCGTGATGCGCAGCGACACGATCTTGCTCTCACGCTCGAGCCCGCGCATGATGATGGAGGCCAGCACGCGGGAGTCGATATTCGCCCCGCTTTGAAACAGGCCAACGCGCCGTCCCGCAAAGCGCTCCTTGTTCGACAGAACCGCGGCAAGCCCGGCAGCGCTGGCTCCTTCGGCAACGGTCTTCTGCACGCTCGCAAGCGTGAAAATAGCCTGTTCGATGGCGGTCTCGCTCACGAGGATCACATCCGAGACGAGGTCGCGAATGATTGGCAGGGTGCAGGCGCCGCAGGTCTTGACGGCGATGCCTTCCGCCAACGTCGCCCCCCCGCATTCGACGATCTTGCCGCGCAAGGCGGCATAGGTCGAGGGATAGCTGTCGACCTCGACGCCGATGATTTCGATCGCCGGGCGGAGCGCCTTGGCCGCAGTGGCAACGCCCGCGATGAATCCGCCTCCGCCGATGGGCACAATGATGCAGTCGAGATCCGTGCAATCGTGGATGAACTCGAGCCCGGCCGTGCCCTGGCCCGCAATCACGACCGGGTCGTCATAGGGATGGATGAGCGTAAACCCATGCTCCGCAATCAACCCGTCCGCCAGCGTCCGGGATTCGGCCACCGTTTCGCCGAAGAGAATGACCTTCCCGCCATAGCCTTCCGTGTTCCCGACCTTGTTGAAAGGCGTGTGCTCCGGCATCACAATCGTGGCGGGAATGCCAAGCCGTACGGCGTGATAGGCGACAGCCTGCGCGTGATTGCCCGCCGAGATGGCGATCACGCCCCGTTTCCGCGCCGCATCGTCGAGCGAAAGGAGCTTCAGGAGCGCGCCGCGTTCCTTGAAGCTGCCCGTGGCCTGCATGTTCTCATATTTGACGAAGATGCGCGCAGCCGAAAGCGCCGAGAGCTTCGGCGCTTCGACAGCGGGTGTCCTGAGAATGGCGTCCCGCAAGCGGTTTGCGGCCGCCCTGATCTCGGGCAAGCCGACCAGGCGCCCCTCGAAAAGGCCGTCAGCTGGTAGAGCCATAGCCCACGCCTCTCCTTCAGCGCTTTAAAGGCAGGAGGGAATGGATGGTTACATGCCCTTTGCTCAACCGGCCTTCAAGAGTTGGGCCGCCTCGACCGCGAAATATGTGAGGATGCCCGAGGCCCCCGCGCGACGGAACGCCATCAGGCTTTCAAGCACGCAGCGATCGCGGCTGAGCCAGCCATTCTGGAAGGCTCCGGCCAGCATCGCATATTCGCCTGACACCTGATAAACGAAGGTCGGCACCTGGAAGGTCTCCGAAACGCGGCGCACGATGTCGAGATACGGCATGCCGGGCTTGACCATCACCATGTCCGCGCCTTCCGCAAGATCGAGCGAAACCTCGCGGATGGCCTCGTCGGTATTGGCCGGATCCATCTGGTAGGTGCGCTTGTCGCCTTTCAGCGTCCCCGATGAGCCGACCGCATCCCGGAACGGGCCATAGAAAGCGGACGCATACTTGGCCGCGTAGGACATGATCAGCGTGTTCTTGAAGCCGCTCGCCTCGAGCGCCTCCCGGATGGCGCCGATGCGTCCGTCCATCATGTCGGATGGCGCCAGCACATCGCATCCGGCCTCCGCCTGCGTCAGGGATTGCCGGACCAGCGCTTCGAGGCTTTCATCGTTAGCGATCTCGCCCTCGATCAGAAGGCCGTCATGTCCGTGCGGGTGTATGGGTCGAGCGCCACGTCGCAGATGACGCCCATCTGAGGCACGCGCGCCTTGATGGCGCGCACCGTGCGGCAGACGAGATTTTCCGGGTTGAACGCCTCGCTCGCCGTATCATCGCGCAGGCTCGACTGCGTGTAGGGGAAAAGCGCAATGGCTGGCACGCCAAGCTCTGCCGCCTCTTCCGCGGCGTTTACCGCGAGATCCACGGAAAGCCGCTCCACGCCCGGCATGGAAGGAATCGGCTGCCGCACCATTTTTCCGTCCACGACGAAAATCGGCCAGATCAGGTTCGAGGCAGACAGAGTTGTTTCTGCGACAAGAGCGCGCGACCAGGGCGCCTGTCTTGGCCGCCTCAGCCTGATATTGGGATATCCACCTGCGGCTGTTCTTGCGAGTGCTGCCTTATCGACAGTAAATGCCGATGATTTCTTCACGATTGTCATGGCGCGGCCCTTTAAAAAGAGTGCTTTGTGTACGCCTGAAAGGCGCTTGACACAAGGCTGGAGTTGCCATAGAACAAACACAGAACATCGATGGTCGCCCCCCATCAAGCCGTCGATGCCCAAAGCAAGCAAGCGAGCCAGAAAACGCCGGTAATTCAGCCCCCTACCGGATTATCCGTTCCTTTTGCCCCCGAAAGCGAACGAAAACGCCCCCAAGGCTCGCTTGCTTGCTTTTTTCCTGAATTTCCGCCAAATCACGCGACATGGTAAAAATCGACGTTCTTGGCGCCGGCATCGTCGGCCTCTGGCAGGCGTTCATGCTGCGCAGGCAGGGCCACGATGTCACCTTGTGGGATCGTGCCGGCATACCCGGCGGGGTGCGGGCGAGCCAGCTCGCGGGCGCGATGCTGGCGCCTTATTGCGAAGGCGAGCCCGGACATGAGCTGGCCCTGAAGCTCGGCCTGGAGGCCCTGCCGCTGTGGCGGGAGCATTATCCGGAAACGGCAGCGACGGGCACGCTGGTTGTGGCGGCGGCGCGCGACCGCGCCGACTTCGAGCGGTTCGCCTCATTGACGCACGGTCACAGGCGGCTGACCGCGGCGCAAGTGACCGAACTGGAACCCGCGCTTGAGGGCCGCTTCCGGGACGGGCTCTTCTTTCCGGACGAAGGCCATGTCGAGCCGGGGGCTGCGATGGCTTATCTCGCGCGCGAAATTCGTCGGATGGGTGTTCGGTGCGAGCCGCGCGCCGTCACACTGAGGAGGGCGGCGACATTGTCGTCGATTGCCGCGGACTTGGCGCGCGCGACGACCTCAAGACCTTGCGCGGCGTGCGGGGCGAGCGCATCCTCCTCGAAGCGAAGGACGTGTCCCTGACCCGGCCGGTCCGGCTGCTGCATCCGCGCATCCCGTTCTATATCGTGCCTTGGCCTGGCAACCAGTTCATGATCGGCGCCACTCTGATCGAAAGCGCCGATGGCGGGCCGGCAACTTTGCGCTCGACGATGGAGCTCTTATCCTGCGCCTACGCGCTGCTTCCTGAGCTTGGCGAGGCGAGAATCGTCGAGATCGCCGCGGGCGTCCGCCCAAGCTTTCCCGACAATGCGCCGAAAATCGTCGTGCGTGGCCAGCGCATCTTCGTCAATGGTCTCTACAGGCATGGATTTCTCGTCTCACCCATACTCGCTCAGATCGTGGCCGACTATATAGAGTCGGGCGCCAAACGAGAGGGAGTTCTCTTTGAAGATCACGGTGAATGGTGAGCCCCGCATCACCGCGGCAAGAAGCCTCGAAGAGTCTATGCCGGGAGCTTGGCTTTTCGGAAGCGAAAATTGCGACAGCGCGGAATGGAGATTTCGTGCCGGCCAGAACGCGCGCTGCGATTGCGCTTGCGGAAGGCGACACGATTGAAGTTCTTTCGCCGCGCCAGGGAGGATGAAGCATGAGTTCGCGCGCAAATGGTGCGCATGAGGCCCCAGACGCCTTGACCTTATATGGCGAGGCGGTTCAATCGCGGCTTCTGCTCGGCACGTCCCTGTATCCCTCCCCAGACATCATGCGACGTTCGGTCGAGGCTTCGGGCGCAGGCATCCTGACCGTTTCTCTGCGCCGCGAGAGCAGCCGCGACGCGGGCGCGGGCTCCCGGTTCTGGGACATGGTGAAAGGCTTCGGCGCACGCATTCTGCCCAATACCGCCGGGTGCCACACGCCAAAGGAAGCCATCACCACGGCGCAAATGGCGCGCGAGGTCTTCGAGACGAACTGGGTGAAGCTCGAGGTCATCGCGAACGACGACACGCTTCAGCCGGACGTTTTCGGCCTCGTCGAAGCGGCGGAAGTCTTGTGCCGCGATGGCTTCCAGGTCTTGCCTTATTGCACCGAGGATTTGAGCGTGGCGGAGCGGTTGCTGCGCGCCGGCTGCCAGGTGCTCATGCCGTGGGCAGCCCCCATCGGCACGGGGCGGGGGCTCATGAACCCGTACGCGCTGCGCAGCTTGCGCGCGTATTTTCCCGGACACGCCGCTCATTGTCGATGCAGGGATTGGCGCGCCCTCCCATGCAGCCGAGGCCATGGAAATGGGCTTCGACGGCATCCTCTTGAATACGGCGGTCGCCAAGGCGCACGACTCCGTGGCTATGGCCGCGGCCTTCGCCAAAGCCATCGAGGCGGGCCGCCTCGCCTATCGTGCCGGCATCATGCCGCCCCGCGACATGGCCAGCCCTTCGACGCCGGTCGCCGGCCTCGCCTTCCTCGATGCCGCCCGTGCTTCCTAGATTTTATCCCATCGTGCCGGATGCGGCCTGGGTTGGGCGCTTGGCGCGCGTTGGCGTAAAGCTCATCCAACTTCGGATGAAGGATGCGCCCCCCGGTGACATCGCGCCTGCGATCCGCGACGCGCTTCTTGCCTGCCGCGCCCATGGCTGCGAACTCGTCGTCAACGATTACTGGCGCGAGGCCATCGACTGCGGCGCGGGCTTCGTGCATCTCGGCCAAGGCGACGTTCTGGGGGCCGATACGGCGGCGATACGCCGGGCTGGCATCAAGCTCGGCCTCTCGACCCACAGCCATGAAGAGCTTGACCGCGCCTTGCGGGAAGACCCGGACTACGTTGCGCTCGGTCCCGTTTATGAAACGACGCTCAAGGTCATGCCCTGGGCGCCGCAGGGCCTTGCCCGGATCGGCGAGTGGAAGGCTCTGGCAAAGCGGCCCCTTGTCGCGATCGGCGGCATCACGCTGGAGCGTGCGCCGCAGGTTTTCGCGGCGGGAGCGGACAGCATCGCGGTTGTGAGCGATGTCGTCTTCCATCGCGACCCGGAACAACGCTCGCGGGATTGGCTGGCCCTTGCCGGACCAGCGGTAGCGTAAACAGATTGTTTTAATTCCGCTAACAAAGGCTTACGACCACGAGCGCAGGCCCAACCTGCCCTGCCGTGTCAGTCCTGGACGTTAACCAGGTGTGGCCGCAGTAGCGCCCGCGTCCGATTGCACGATCGGCAGGCTCCGGCTGGCGGATTGTCATCCTGGACGGCGCTCACCGCACGCCTTTTGGTAAACGTCGCGTTACCGCGCCGATGTGTTAACGCGAAACTGGTTAATTTTCGGGTGCTGGAATGATTTCTGGTCCAAATCGTCTTAACAATTGGTTTATTCAGCGCAAGACGAGGAGCCGCGCGCCTTTGGCCTGCGCGTGTAAGGCTTTGAAAATAATAGTTTTTTATCTCAATCCACCCCCATTAAATAAAACTAAATGCCGGAATTTTCTCATTAACTGGGACGAGCAAATGTCCGTTAAATATATTTCCGCCGCGCATGTTAACCATGTCCGCGCCTTTCGCAGTGGCGGCACGCGCCTCGGCGCTGTCGTCCATCCATAAAGTATTCCATATAAATCAAAGACTTATCGCAATTAACCTCGCGGTAAAGCGCTTTACCCTAAGATCCCTTTCAGCCAGAATGACAGCTGGTTTTCGTTGAAACCGCACTCGATTCTGGTCCAAGCCACATATAGTTTTGGACCATGTCTGGTCCATAGGGGAAATGGCCATGCAGAATTCAGGACCCGATGGCTGGCATAAGGCCTGATTGTTGGCTGGATGGTCGGGCATGTTCTCGGACTTGATCCGTGGATTGAGCCCGGCCTCGACAGCTTGAGCGCCCAACAGGTGGCGGCGATGGGCGTCCCGTTCGGTGTTTTCCCTAATGATCAAGGGTTGGAGGTCTCGTTAATCTGGCGGTAAAACGAATTCGGTGAAGATCTTTCAGAAGAAGGAAAGCCGATGCGTCACGCTTGCGCTTTACGGTCGTCTGTGCCGTTTTCCTGAACGGAAGGGAGTTTTGGGGTTATCAGGCGCTGCGGGGTCGCACGAAGATCGTCGTAGTTGGGAAAGCGCTTCAAGGTTTCGTCATTCCGGGTTGGCTCCAGCAATGGCAAGACCCGCCGAAAAACCGCATTCATAAGCGGAGAGGTGTGCCGGATGTAGAGGTCCAGCGGTTCGAGGACATGACGCATCTGAAGCTTCGGGGCGTAGCCGAGGCTCGTGCTTACGATCGACTTGAAGCCGTTGGCGATCGCCCAGGAGATGATGTCTCTCATCACGGTGAAGTAGAGATGGAGCTTCAGGGCAACTGAGTAGTCGAGCCCCAGATACTCGCCGTAAAGCGTCTCTCCCTGAACCATGCAGAGCGAGAACGCGATGGGTTTTCCATCCTGGCGCCACAGGAAGAAACGCGCCTTGTCGGGCATTCGCTCGCCGATCTCTCGAAAATAGGATTTCGTGAGTTTCTCGAACTTCAGGTCCGAGCGCTCGTACACCTGCTCGTAAAGCACAACCATATCATCGATGGCGGCTCCGGCCTCGGACGTCACCGTGAGTTCAATGGGGCCCGACTGCTCCGCCGCCTTGAATTTCCGCCGGAATTCCGTGCGCCGCTTGGCTTTGATGGCTTTGCCGAGATAGTCGTCGAAGCTTGAATATTGAGAAATGTCGAGGCGCGTCATCGGCATGCTCGGCATCATCGAAAAGCCGCGAGACAGGAAACAGGACAGAGCATCGCGATATTCTGCAGGAAATTCCTTCAGCACAATCAGCGAAGCCTTCTCCTGGCGAGCGAGACTGGAGATATTTGCGGCCAGCATCTGAGCCTGCCTGCCACGCTCGCTGGGTTCCTGACTATAGAGGTGACCTTCGCCGGCTGCACAGCCCACCATCAAAGTTCTCATCGTCAAAAATCTTGGCCAGAACCGACGGACAGCGTCGGCGAAAGCTTTCGCCCGCGGCCCGATGCCAGCCAGCAAATCCTGGTCGAGAACGAAAAAGGGCTGAATGGCGCAGACGTGTCCGGCCTTATTCCTGATCGCGAAATAGCGATATCTGAACTCGGGGCAGATCGTATCCTCGATGATCTCGTAGGAGCGGCTGTCCTTCCTGAGATGGTTGAAAGCTTGCGGCCAGCAATCTATCGTTGCCAGCTCGGAACGGTCAATGACTGAAACCTGCCCGGTGTCCTTGCCATCGAGAGCAGCGCCTCGGCTCGATGCGAAGCGACCATCATATGCACTTTCTAACAGATCTGGCATTCTAGTCACGACCACGCCCCGCCATCGAAGGCAGCCAACTGCTCCATTGATAATGTCCTGATATGTAAGGAGCTGGGCGGCAGTTGTAAATTCAGCACTTGCCAGCAAGGTGCCCGATGGGAGTTAGAATATCCTCAACGCGAATTTGAGCGCTTCGACTCCCGCCGCCGCAGCTACGCCGATATAGAGAGCGCCCAGAAAGCCGAGAACCATGCCGATCACGGCTGCCTTCCCGTCCTTTTCAATGAGGCCAACCGCCATGAGCGCGATGCCGAGCGCTGGCAGCCCGTTTCCGAACGGGATGGGCATCATCAGGAATGCCGCAACACCTGCGATATAGAGACCCAGCAACCGCTCGCCGGGTCCTGATACGATTGAGCACCAGCGCGGCATCGAGCGTTTCTCGACCCAGACCAGGAACGTCTCGACACGCGCCGCAACCTTTTCGAAAAGCGCGGCCGACAGTTTCCGGCGGCGCATGAATTCGGGCAGCCACACCTCGCCCTGTCCGAACGCAAGCTGTAGCGCGAACAGGACGACGGGAGCGCCAAGAATGAAGGAAATGCCCGGGATGACCGCGTTCGGCAACGCGAACAGGATCATGAAAACGCCGAAACCGCGATCCTTGAGCGCGCCAAGAATTTCACCGACCGTGACATCGCGGCCGCGCGCCCGTTCCGCCAAGTCCCTGATCGCGACGGAAGTCTTGTCCGGCCTTTCTTCCTCGAAAGCGGCGGCGGCTTTATTCGAAGTGAGCGTCACGCAGCCTCTTGGCCAGCATCCTTATCGTCCCTGAGAGGCAGGATGCAGGTCACGGTCGTGCCCTCTCCCACCCTGCTCTTGATGTCGAGTTTGCCGCCATGCATTTCAACGAGGGAGCGCGAAATTGCGAGCCCGAGGCCGGTGCCCTTGTGCCCTTTGGTTAATTGATTTCCCACTTGCTCGAACGGCTTGCCGAGCCTTCCGATTTCGTGCTTTGCGATGCCGACGCCTGTATCGGCGATGGCGATACGAAGGCTGCCGCGATAACGGTAGGCCCGCAACACGACCTTGCCGCGCGGGGGAGTGAACTTGATGGCATTTGAGAGGAGATTGATCAGGACCTGCTTCAGCGCCCGCTTGTCGGCAAAAACGGAGATGTTCGCGTTTCCGCATTGAATGAGTTCGACCTTGCCCTCAAGGGCACTCGGATGAACAACGGTCAGGCATTCCTCGACGATCGTGTTGAGCGCCACCCACTCCGGTGACAGCGTCATGCGCCCGGCCTCGATTTTCGACATGTCGAGAATGTCGTTGATCATTTCCAGCAGATAGCGGCCGCTGGCGTAGATGTCCTTGACGTAGCTCTCATATTTGGGATTGCCGATCGGGCCGAGCACGCCGTCGCGCATCATCTCGGAGAAGCCGATGATCGCGTTGAGCGGCGTCCGCAGCTCATGGCTGACATTGGCGAGAAATTCGGACTTGGCCTGATTGGCGGCCTCCGCCCGGATTTTCTCCTCGTTGTAGCTTTCCGCGAGCTCGCGGAGCTGCCGCGCCTGAATCTCCAATTGTCTGCGGCTCTGTTCGAAGCCGTCGACTTTCGCCCGCATTTCCTGCTCCCGTTCAAGAACCTGGCGCTCGCTGTCCTTCGACACGGTAATGTCTGTGCCAACACTGACCAAAGTCCCGTCCCAAGTCCAATATTCGCCGATCTGCAGCCACATGCCGCTTGCGAGCTGCTGGTCGCGAAGGTGGAAACTCCCGGCCGAGCCTGGAACGCCAGTCGGGTGCTGCGCTATAGGCTCCTGGGCCTGAACCTGAACCTCCTCGAACGATGCGCTGCGCAAAGCCTGTGCCCCCTCGATACGATAGAGCTGCCTGAACTTGCGATTACACAGCATAAGCCGGTTTTGGCTATCCCAGATCGCAATGGAGATCGGGAGCGATTCCATTATTCTCGTCAAGCGCCGAGCAATATCCTCCCCTGACGAAACCGGCGGCGGATCCACAGGCTGAAGAACCCCGCCAAACACGGGATGACCCGATCTCGCGTCCCGGCTGACTTCTCCCTTCAAAGCGAACGCCTTCCAGCCTCTCTGCGGATCCTTGATCCGAACCGGCCAGCACACCCTCTGCTGCGACGCCCTCAGGGTGCGGGAAATCTCGTTATAGAGGCAGTCGTCGGGGTGGAGATAGGAGCGCAAATCGCGAAAGTTCGAGGGAACCTTACTGGAAGATATCCCCAGTAATCGCGCTGCGTTTCCGCTCCACGCCAGATCGCCATTCACCAATTGCCAGCGAAGGACGATGCCACCGGCAGCTTGGATTGCGTCCTTGTGCTCTGCGAGCGATCGCTCTGCATCTCGCGCTCTCGCCGAGGAGCTCTGCATCTGTGCAGCAGCGGCAAGGAACGAAGCCGCAGCCATGAACAAAAAGACGACCTGGGTCTCCGGATGCGCGGGCGCGGAGCCAAGAAGGGCCGGCGCGAGCAGCACAAGCGCAGTCAATCCGGCCGCAATCGCAACAAAACCGAGGTGTGACGGGGGATTTCCGTGTGATGCTTGCTCCCGCGATGTGCGATTCAAGGATGCAAACACGTTCCGGCGATACCCGCCACGCCGAGAGTGAATATCGAAGAAAGTGTCGTGAAGGGCATCGAGGGCCATATCTTCCCGCCGGCAGAATTAACCCGTGTAACCGAGGTCTTAAACTGCCCTCGATTGGTTAACAAAGCGTCTCTTTCGGTAAGATGGTGGCCCTCGCAAGGTTAATATTATTTCATATCCGCCAATCGGTTGAATTTGCCGCAAGTTTCGATCAAGCGGCGGCTGCTCCGGCGTCGTCGCCCGCGATTTTTGATGCGATCTCGAACACGTCTGTCGAGAGGCTCTTCTTCGCCAGCACGCGTTTGAGAGCGGCCAAGGCAAGCGCACGCCGCTTCGGCTCGAAGATGCGCCAGCTCTCGAAGGCGCCGACGAGTCTCGACGCGATTTGCGGATTGAATCCGTCGATGTCGATGACGGCGCTTGCGACGAACTCATAGCCCCCGCCGCTCGCATCGTTGAAGCGAACCTGATTGCCGTGCGCAAATGCACCATAGACGGAGCGGACCCTGTTCGGGTTCTTGAGCGAGAACAGCGGATGGCGGGTGAGTTCCTGGACCCGCTTCAGCGTCTCCGGGCTCGGCGATGTTGCCTGCAAGGCGAACCATTTGTTCATGACAAGCGGCTCATCCTTCCAGCGCCGGTGGAAACGCTGGAGGGCCTGATCGTAGGCTTCTCCGCCGACGAGCGACAGGATCGACAGCGCCCCCATGGCTTCGGTCATGTTCGTTGCCGTGCGGGACTGCTCCTTGACCTTGGCGATGCCGGAGCGGCTCTTGCCGGCCGCAAGCAGGTTTAAGCAAGCCTGGCGAAGCGCACGCTTACCCGCGCTTTCCGCATCGGGGCGATAAGGTTCCGCGGGCGCGCTTGCCTCGTAAATCCCCTCGAGGATGGTCCGAAGGGTGCGGCCGAAAGCCGAGCGCAGAGTGTCACGCGCGATATGGATCGCTTCGGGGTCGACATTCTCCCCGATAGACTGCGCGACATCGGACTCCGAGGGAAGCGCGAGGAAGGCGGCCCGATAGGCGTGCTCCAGGCTGTCGTCGTTCGCGACGGCGCCCGCGGCTTGCACGAAGCGCGGATTGGCACGCGGCTCCGAGCCGCTCGCGATCGCTTTCGCCATGTCCGCGATATGCTTGAGCGCAAACGCTTGCGCCGTCTGCCAGCGGTTGAAGAGGTCGCTGTCCGAGCGGATGAGCGTCAGCATCTCGCGATCGCTGGCGGAGGTATAGAGCTTAACGGGCGCCGAAAAGTCGCGAAGGACGGACAGCACGGGCCGGTCGCGAACATCTTCGAAGGTGAAGACCTCTTTCTTCTTCCGAAGCATGACCATGCCATCAGGCACCGGCTTGCCATCCTCTTTCAATGGCAGATCTTCGCCGTTGCTGCCGAGCAGCCCAAGCCGCACGGGGATGGGAACGGGCTTTCTTTTCGCGCCCTCGGGGACGGAAGGATAAGACTGGCTCAACGTAAGACGCGCGGATTTCGTGCCTTGCGAATATGTGAGGCGCGCGTCGAGCGCGGGCGTGCCCGCCTGATTGTACCAGAGCATGAACTCCGAGAGATCGGTCTTGTTTGCATCGCCGAGCGCGGAGACGAAATCCTCGACCGTCACGGCCTGCCCATCGTGGCGCTCAAAATAGAGATCGAGGCCTCGCCGGAAGCCATCCTTGCCGAGCACCGTTTGCAGCATCCGGCAGAGTTCGGCGCCCTTGTTGTAGACCGTCCGCGTGTAGAAGTTATTGATTTCAATGAAGGACGAGGGGCGCACGGGGTGAGCGAGCGGCCCGGCGTCTTCGGGGAACTGAGCGCTCTTCAGGCCTCGGACTTCCTGGATTCGCTTCACGACCGCCGAGCGCACATCCGCGCTGAACTCCTGGTCGCGGAAGACCGTCAGGCCCTCCTTGAGGCACAGCTGGAACCAATCGCGGCAGGTGACGCGGTTGCCCGTCCAGTTGTGAAAATATTCGTGCGCGATGACGGCCTCGATGCCCTCGTAATCATTATCGGTCGCGGTTTCCGGCTGGGCCAGGATCAGGGCGTCGTTGAAGACATTCAGGCCCTTGTTCTCCATCGCGCCCATATTGAAGTCGGAAACGGCCACGATCATGAAGGTGTCGAGATCGTATTCGAGGCCGAAGCGCTCCTCGTCCCATCTCATGGCGCGCTTGAGCGAGTCCATGGCCCAGGCGCAGCGGCCTTCCTTGCCGGGTTCGACATAGATGCGCAGATCGACCTTGCGGCCCGAACGGGTCGTGAAGCTGTCCTGCACCATGCCGAGCTTTCCGGCGACCAGCGCGAAAAGATAGGAGGGCTTCGGAAAAGGGTCTTCCCAAATTGCGAAGTGGCGGCCGGGGCCGGCCTCGCCGCTCTCGATGAGGTTGCCATTCGAAAGCAGGATCGGCGTGTCTTTCCGGTCTGCTTCGATGCGCACTCTGAACTTCGACAAGACATCGGGCCGGTCGAGGTAAAACGTGATGCGGCGGAAACCTTCCGCCTCGCACTGCGTGCAATAGACGCCTTGCGACCGGTAGAGGCCGGAGAGCGCCTTGTTCGCCTCGGGATCGCAAATCGTCTCGATTTCGAGCGTGAACGGCGCGGACGGCACCGACTCAATCGTCAGATCCTTGTCGGTGAGGACATAGCGTGACGCGGGCAATTCCTTGCCGTCGAGAGCCACCCGGACAAGCTTCAGCAACTCGCCGTCAAGCTTGAGCGGATGCGACCTGCCCTTTGCCTTCGGGTTCGGATGCAGGGAAAGCCGGGCCTTCACATGCGTTTGCGACGGGCTCAGGGCCACATCGAGCTCGGTCTTGGAAATCAGGTAGGGGGGCGGCGTATAATCTTTGAGATAAATGGTTCGAGGCAGGTCTGTTTTCATTCGTTGGTCCTCAATCACGACGCTTGACTAAACCGCGCCGAACTCTGTGCAAAGGTCTTTTTCCGCCTTTTGCCCATCGCACACAGGCGTTGCGGACAGATAGGGACTCAACGGCGAGTTGACAGGACTACCCCAGTCAAACGTGAGAAGCGTTGAGCTTCGTCTCGATCTTTTGAAATGCCTTGACCGCGACCGGCGACACAGAAGACCTTGGGCCAGCGAATTTGGAACCGGCCGCCTCATGGAGAAAAAGATCACCCGCATCCTTGGCCTCGACCCCGGCCTTTGCAATCTCGGCTGGGGCGTCGTCGATTGGGATGGGGCGCGCCTTTCTTTCGTCGCTTGCGGCACCATCAAGACAGACGCCGAGCAGCCGATGGGGCAAAGGCTTGCAACGCTCTTCGCGGGCATCGAAGACGTCATGCGGCTCTGGACGCCGGGAGAGGCCGCGGTCGAGGAAACCTTTGTGAATGGCAATGCGCGTTCAGCGCTGAAGCTGGGGCAGGCTCGCGGCGTCGCGCTGCTTGTGCCGGCGCGCCTCGGTCTGGACGTAGCGGAATACGCGCCAAACTCCGTCAAGAAGACGGTCACCGGTACCGGCCATGCCGACAAGGCGCAGATCCGGGCGATGATCCGGTATTTGCTGCCGAAGGCCGATCCCACCACAGCCGACGCAGCCGATGCACTTGCGGTTGCGATCACCCATGCGCATCACCGGCGCGCCCGTGCGCTGATGGCGCTGGCGTACTAGCAACTCTCTGATTATAAAGGGATGACGCAAGCGGGTTGACAACGGTCCGTTACAGAAGAGTGCGTCCGGAAAAGTGCGAAGCGGTTTTCCGATCAAGACGCACGACAAAACAAAAGGTTGCCTTAAGAGGCGAGGTCGGCCCAAAGCGCCTTTATCACCTGTGCCCAAAACAACGCCCCGAATGCAAAAACGGAATACCAAATAAGCGCCCGAATCCAGGCCGCGTAAGGCTTAAGGTATGGATCTTCGGCTATAAAATCGCTCTCGTGTTTCATCTTTGAAAAGAGCCGCTTGGCTATCGGTTCTCGGCAGAAAGCCCTCTAGCGGGAATGGGGTGGCACTAGAGGGTTCTGTCGTGGTCATCCACGATCTGCCTCCACGCAAGACAGCACCTATTCCCTAGTTTATAAAATCATACCAGTCAAGCTTCGCGCAAGGCGCGGCGCGCGCAATCAGAAGCCGGAGTTTGTCCGGATTTTTTTGGAACCATGCTTTTGGGGGATACAACTTGGCAATATCGCTTATGTAAGCCTCGCTTAGCTAAATATAGGCGCGCAATTTACGCAGAGAAGATCGCCGCATTTCTAAGATAGTCCAAAACAAAGCCAGGAACTGTATTTCTGCAATAAAGCAAGCTACGGAATCTATCTTGTCAGATAGCGAATGGCGGAGCGGGAGTCTTTTCCGCCCCGTTTGCTTAGCTAGGTTTTACGCAGGATTAATGGCCACCACGGGCCATTTGATCCGGTCTCTCAAAGAAAGCCTCAGTCTCAGCCCGCTGTCGCCCCTCAAACTCCGCATCGATTTGCGTCTTGCGCATCTCGTATTGGTGTTGATGCTCGCGCTCCTTACCGGCCAAGTACAGCTTATCGGAGGCAAGTTCGCTTGAGCGCTTGCGGCAAATGATGTGCGAACTTGCGCCCGGCTGTAGGACTTTAATCCAGGATTTTGCTGCGAGTTTGGAAGGCGAGTGTGAGAGTCGGCATGACAATCCAGCCATTCCAGGAGTTTTTCGATATTGTTGAGTAGTTTTGATAGTAGTTTACCGGTAAGGTGAAAGACATAGATACACCGTCCAGCGAACCGACGAAAGGCTGAGGTGAGTATATGAGGCTCGGACCGATTTGCAGCTGGACATCGTTACGGCCGCCAACGACATTGTCGTAGTTCCGTTCCGTGACTATAGTCTGCAATGTTGCCTTCCAATCGGATTGGTCAAATCTATTGCCGAGAGTTACAGAAACCGCGACGTTGGCATTCTGCTGTGTGGGTACATCGGAAAAGGTCTGCCCAAGCGTCAGTGAAAGATCCGCATAGTAGCAAAAGCCGCTCTTTCTGAAGTCATACGATAATGCAGCCCCGCAAACATAGTTGGCGCCAGTCAACGAAATGTTTTGACGGCTGAGCGTGACCTGAGGTGTGAACAGGTCCACCGTCTCGAGACTGAAGGTCGGCGTATAAGCCGTCTGGTTCAGAAATCCAAGCGCGATGGTGTCGACCGTTGTCAAGCCTTGCGCTGGCTCGTAGGGAGATTTGTCGGGAGATTTGTCGCGAGACGGTGGTGTTATTGGGACAGTTGACCCATCTTGTAAGTAACTATAAGCGCCGATAAAGTGTTGATACACGCCCTGTGTAATTATAGCGTCGAGGTTCGTCGAATTAAACTTATTATAACGAACAGACGCCGATTGAACGCTAGCGCCAACGAGGTCGTATGGGGCGGCCCCTCTTGTAATCACTTGAAACGCCCCCCCGAAACCAACAGACGTATCGGGATAGATATTCTGATTGGACTTGAGCACATTCGTTTCATAGTCCGGATTAAATGGAGCAATTACTTTTAACGTCGTCGGCTGCGGATTTTCACATAAATTGATCTTGCCCTCGATCTTCAGCGGGTTAAGCGCAAACACCGGTGGAATTCCGGTCGCCTTGGGTTTCCGGAATGGGTCTATTTTTTCCGGATCTAATTTTCCCTGGTCTTTCAGATAGTTCAGCGCCTCAAGTAGTTGTCTAAGTTTAAAAGCCACTTCCCTCTTGTATTGTTCATCCTTTAATTCCTTTTTATTCGGTTTAAGCTCGATTATCTCGAGCTTTGGAAAATAGTTTTGCAATGCATTTTTATACAGGTTTATAAGGTGGTTATATAATTTATGATCAGGGGTACATCCGTTACTTGGATCAAAGGGCAGCTCTATTTGATCTAAAACCAAATTTGTATAGGCATTTATCCCGTTGCCCAGCGCGGCCGCGGAATCGGATGGAGCGGAAATTTGCGATGTATCGAGACGAATCGTTATTGCGTTCAGCCTGGACTGTATATTTGGGTCCACTTGGGCGCGTGCCTCTATGACCATTCCGAAGATCGTGGTTATGATCGCAAAGAAAAATAATCCTGGCCGCGGCAGCGACCCCGGTTTGAAATTCATGGAATAGGCCTCATTAATGTCTGGTGCGGGAACGCAAACGCACGAAAATTTCGCTGCCTATAAATCCGAGTCGCGCCTGCCGAAAGCTTCACGCAAGCTAGCTGGGCGGATCGTTGTGAGGTCGTTGCGCGACAGCCACAACACGGCGACGCGTCTACAGCAGCAGCGACAGCCTCTCCTGGCGGTCTGGAGGACAACGCCCATCGCGATCGGTTCGCCCCCGGCAAGAGACGTCCTGGCAAGCAATTCGAATGCGCCGCTCCCGCGATGGGTTTCAGATGGCGGCCGGGTCGATGAACGCGGATCTTCTGCTGCCCGGCCGGCGTCCGAAAGACCCCGAGGAAGGCTTGATCCGGAGATCGTTTCAGGGTGGTTTCCGCACATCGCTTGCGAAGGAAGCCGTTTGCAACGGTTCTCTTCATTCGTTGGCAAAAACGAAACAGGCTGTGCTTGAGGCGATTGCTTCGCAGAGGCGCGAATGAGGCGGCGGCGGGACTTTTGGACCATTTTCCGTCAAGCGGAGCCTGACGATGTATACAAACACGGCGGCAGTTGTATGATCGCGGGGCAATTCAGGGCCGATATGGTGAATATTGCGTTGCGGCAGGGGGGTAAATTAACTCTTTATGGTTAATTTCCGGCGCGCCGGACTTATATCTGGTCCGGAACCGCGCCAAAAGATGCGTTTTTGGCGGAAAAACGCGGCGCGAAAAAATCCGTTAAATATGTTTTTGGACCAGACCGTTAACCTTGGCCGCTCCCTTTGCAGCCGCCGCGCCGCCTGTCGCCTTCAAATATTTCCGTTATATATCAATATCTTACCACAATTAACCTCACGGCAAGACGCATTTTCCTAAGATCCCGCCTCGAGCAATGGGACGCAAACGCAAGCTGTTCCTGTGATTCGAGATGCCGCCTTTCGCAACGAGTTTACAAAATGAGCAGCCAGACTTGTGTAAAATGAAAGCAAGCGCACAGCCGGGCGCACGACTCGGGCTAGATTTCAGCCATGATCGGAAAGTTGCGAGGATTGGTCGACGCGGTCGGCGCGGATCACGCCATCATCGATGTGGGCGGCGTCGGCTATGAAGTCGCCTGCTCCTCGCGCACATTGTCGGCGCTGCCGGCGCCGGGCGAAGCCGTTACACTCTCCATCGAGACGCATGTCCGGGAAGATGCGATCAAGCTTTACGGTTTCTTGAGCGAAGCCGAGCGCGGCTGGTTCCGTCTCCTGCAAAGCGTGCAGGGCGTCGGCTCGAAAGTCGCGTTGTCCATTCTCAGCACACTCGATGTCGGACAGCTTGCCAATGCCATCGCGCTCCAGGACAGAAGCATGGTATCGCGCGCTCCAGGCGTTGGCCCGAAGGTTGCGCTTCGCCTCGTGAACGAACTGAGAGACAAAGCGCCTCCCCTGGCCCTTGTGACCACCCAGGTTGCGGGGCACGTCCCTTCACAAGGCAACGGCATGCGGAACGACAGCGTCGCGCCCTCGCCTGCCGCGGAGGCCGTGTCGGCGCTTGTCAATCTTGGTTACGCGCCGCTCCAGGCTAACGCCGCGATATCTTCGGCCATGTCCAAGGCCGGCGAGGCCGCCCGCACCGAAGACCTCATTCGCCTCGGCTTGAAGGAACTGGCGCGCTAGTATTCCGGCGGCGTTGAAGATTTCGCAGGTTTTCTGGCGTGAAAGTCGTGTGAGGGGGGAGCCCCCTGCGCGGGGCCGGACAGTTGTCAAGCATCTTATAAATATTTTTTTGTCGGCTTCGGCCGGGTGCGCCAAGCTCTTCAAGTCCTTGCGGCCAAGACTAGATCCTCAAAGCCGGATAGGGTCTTGTCTTCCTTCGAAACAAGAGTCCGATCTTTTGAGGAGGCATGCATGGCCGCGCGGTCTCCACGCGACGTCATCGAATACTTCGACGATATCTCACAAAACGAAGACGAAACACCGTTTTGCCCTGTGCGTCCCGACAGCTCCCCGGATTCGTGGTCGTGCTTTTGGGGCGGCATCCTGATCGGGCTTTCGGGCGCCGCTCTTGTCACTCTTGCGCCTTGGCTTGCCGGTTCGCTGATCTTCGCGGGATATGGCATGACTGCTTTATCGCTCAGGGGAAGCCGCTTTGGCTTCCTCCGCGCTTTGGGCTTCGGATACGCTCTGCTTGCCGGTGTTGGCGCCGCTTTGGTCGTTGGCCAAGTGTTTTTTCCCAACAGCACCGCAGCAGTGATCGGCGCTGCCGCCGCACATCGCGTTATCTTGATTTCTCTGGCGACTTCAGCCTGGCCGATCGCACTTCTCAAATATCTCTTCAAGCTTGCGACTTCGCGGAAATCAAAAGGTCCTCCGGCGTCGGTTCGCCGGAGGCTTCGTTCGAAAGGTCAAGCGCGATAAGCTCTGGGAGGAGCGGCAGGCGTCACATCTTTGCTTGCGAACGCGGTCATGATCAGAGCAACGCCAAACATGAAGAGATTGACGCCAACAAGAATACCCAGCACCCAGGCCGAAGTCTCGGGCCAGCCGCTCATGATAATGCCGCCGAGAATGAGATCGACAATGCCGCTCAAGAGCACCCAGCCCCATGACTTCAGCACGCGCCTATGAGAGAGCGATGCGAAGATCTGCGTGATCCCTTGCGCGAAGAAGAAAGCCGCAAGCACGAGCGTAAGGGACAACATGCCGGAAAGCGGGCGGTAGAGGATATAAATTCCTGCGAGGATCGAGACGATCGCACTCAAAAAGCTCCAGAATGAGCCGGGAACCCGCCTCCCGGTGAACAGGTGGGCCAACTCCACGACGCCGCCGATCAGGAAAAGCCATCCGGCGAGTTTCACGACGACAACCGTCGCCAGGAAGGGCGCGCCGATAGCCAGAAGGCCGAGCGCGGCGAGGATAACGCCCTGGATCAGGAATAAGAGCCAGTGATCGTGGATCACCTCCCGTTCGCGATCCAATGAAATATTCAGGTCGGTACTTGCACTCATTCTTCACACCCTGGATTTACGCTTCGGTCGAACGGTCCAGCGTCAGGGAGCAAGCAGACACGCGCGCGCCCCGCGCTCTCCGCGTCATCCTGCCGCGATCGCGTTGCGAGACTTATAAGCTGCTGAGAGAAAACTTATTAAAACTTACGCCCGCAAGCTCGGCATAATCAGGAAGCTACTCTTTTTCGAGAAGCCTGAGAAGCTAAGGAGCATGCACGAGCCGCGAAAAGGGCGCCGCTGCCGGTAAACAGCACGTGATGATTTCACGAACGTCTACATCAACCGGCGTTTGCCAAGAATACTATCGATATCGACGACTGCATCCATGACGGAAACGATCCGCTCGCGGGCTGCATCCGTGAACGTGTCCACGAACCCTGGCTCCGGCGAGCTATTCCCGCAGCCGTTGTCATCCATCTTTGCTGCCTCGAGGTGCAACAGAGCGGCGATCGCCATTATGGAGTTACGTAAGCATCCCGGGCAAGGATAGGTCTCGTTGTCCCTGGTGTAGCTCTCGATCATGCGCAGGATTTTTCCTGCAAGAGCGAGCTCGTGATTCTCCGCGAAGTCGCAGTCTTGGCGGCCGTTCGGACAGGTTTCTTGCTCGCTCATGGTCTGGTGACGGTGTCTGCTCTCGAGTTCGGAGGCATATTATATATATATGCCGTCTATTTCATAAACTTAACAGTTCTCGAATGTCACAGGCCCTTAAATTTTACTTAAGTCGTGCTTAAGCAAATCTTTTGCTAACGGCCCTGTCGGAAAATTCCGCACAGCTTCGGAGCCGGCGTCAGCGGGGTGCGTGATGTCCTGGAAGGCTTCGGCGAGCAGCTCCTCGCGGGCGTAGCCTGTCATGTCGCACAGCCTGCCGTTGACACGCAACCAATGGCCATCTGTTGCCACATGGGCCATCCCGACGGCCGCGCCGTCGAAGCTCGCGCGCAGCCGCCGCATCGGCGCGGGCGAGCAACTCGCCTGAGCCGAACGGCTTCACGATGTAGTCGTCGGCTCCGGATTTGAGCCCTTCGACGCGTGCCTCCTCTCCACTCGCGCGGACAGGAGTATGATGGGCAAGAGCACTGTCCGCTCGTCCTCGCGCAGCCGGCCCACAAGCCCGAAACCATCGAGGCTTGGCATCATCACGTCGGTCATGACAAGATCCGGCGGATTGGCGAGACATGCGGCAAGAGCCTGCTCGCCATCTCCGGTTGCCTCGACCTCATACCCGGCCCGGCTGAGAAGGCGTGTCGGATGGTGACAAGATCAGTGCCGCCGAAGTCTCCCTGCGAGCCTTCGCTCTCCTGGCTTTCGCGGCTGGCGCCCTCCATTCCGACATCCGGCAGCCAACTCAAGGCTTCGGCGTCGCAGCAACGAAAAGCGAGCCCCATTTTTTAGTTGAATTTGCCTCTTTATCTAGCAGCCTGTCGGACTTAAGCCTGTTGGCGGCGCGGGATAAGGTTGGGCAAGTGATTCTTTCAGCCTTTGGAGCGCTGGCCGATGAGCAACTTCCGCACGATTGACCGCCAGACGGGATTTCTTCTGCCGCCCTCGGTGGACGAGTGGCTGCCGGAAAAGCATCTGGCCCGTTTTGTGGTGGAGGTCATCGACGGCCTGGACACATCAGCGATGAGCCGCGCCTATCGCGGCTCAGGCTCAGCAAGCTATCGGAAACGGGTACGTAGCGGACAACCATGAAAGTACTTATCGTCGAGGACGATCCCGAGGCGCGAATCGTTCTAGTTCAAGGTTTGGCCGAATGTGGCCATAAGACTGATTGCGCAGCGAATTCCACCGAGGGTCTAGCGCTTGCGAAAGCCCGAGATTTTGATGCGCTTATCATCGACCGGATGCTGCCGGACGGCGATGGCCTAGATATTGTGACAGCTCTGCGAGCGCAGGGCATAATGACTCCTGCAGTTTTTCTGAGCGCCTTGAACGAGGTCGACGACCGGATCATGGGCTTGCGGGCGGGTGGGGACGATTACCTCGCTAAGCCGTTTTCCTTTCTTGAACTCCTAGCACGCCTGGAAGCCATCCTTCGCCGCAGGGAGGCGACTCCTGGAGCAATTTTGAGGGTTGGCGATCTGGAGATGAATTTGATAACCAGAACCGTTAAACGTGCTGGTACCGAAATCCCGCTGATGCCGCGCGAATTCCGCTTGCTTGAGTTCTTGATGAGGCATACCGGTCAGACCGTCACCCGCACCATGCTTCTTGAAGGTGTCTGGAAATACCGCTTCGAGCCAGAAACAAAGATCCTCGATGTGCAAATGAGCCGTCTGCGCCAGAAAATTGATCGCGGCTTCGAAGTTCCCCTTATTCGCACCGTGCGGGGCGCGGGGTATTGCATCGTTGCAGATTAGCCCTCTCCAAATAACGAGCTTCCGGTTAACCGTCTTCGCGGTTCTTGCCTTCATTGTGCTGGGGGCCGCAGCCCTTGGCTTTTTGTATTTAAGGATGTTGCTCGTCATTGATCGCCAGATCGACGGGGCACTTCAGCGCGAATGCGTCGATATGATTGCAGCCCATGAAAAGGGTGGGTACGTACGCCTCCGGCAGATCGTCTCTGACCGCGCCTCGCCAAGCGCAGATGCCATGCGCATCTACCTCCTGATCGGGCCCGACGACTCCGCCGGCAACCTGTCCAGCTGGCCAGACGGTGCACCCAAACCGGGCGAGTCCGCCGATGTCGAGGTGCTTCATGCCTCTAAGAGCGCTCGGGTTCGGACCCTCGACTTTCCTGGCGGAGTCCGGCTGCTCGTGGGACGCGCGCTTTCTGAACGAACGCATCTCCGAAACGTTGTCGCTGAGTCACTTCTCAGCGTAACCGGCTTGATCCTGATACTCGGCGTTGTTGCGGGCACAATGCTCGCCCTTTATGCGCGCCGCCGCTTGGGCCAGATCAATGCGATGACGCAGGCGGTGCTCGAGGGTAATCTGTCAGGGCGAGTGGCCGTTGGCGAAGGCGGTGACGAGTATGACCAGATCGCCCGAAGCATCAATGCGATGCTCGATCGCATACAGGGGCTCATTGCCACCGTTCGCGGTGTCACCGAAAATATTGCGCACGATCTGCGAACGCCGCTGAACCGTCTGCGTGGCAGGCTTGAGGTTGCGCTGATGTCGCCTCGTTCGGAAGAGGACTACAGGGCGGTCCTGAAGCACGCTATCGCCGAGTCTGAGACGATCGTCGAAACGTTCAACGGCATATTGAAAATCGCACGGATTAAGTCGGGCGCGCTCGCATTGCCGCGAGTGCCAGTAGACCTGGCGGAGGTGGTGAGAGAACTGGTTGATCTTTTCGAGGTTTTCGCGGAAGAGAGCGGTGTTCATGTGGAGGCACGATTACCCTCACCTCAGCAAGCTACCCCTATTGTTTTGGGCGACGCACATTTGATTTCTCAGGCCGCGGCGAACCTCCTCGACAACGCCATAAAGTATTCGTCGAAAGGCACAACGGTGGTGATCGAAGCGGATCAAACCCCAGACGGCGTGAGCCTCAACATTTCCGACAGCGGACCTGGGATTCCCGCTAACAAACGCGCCGCGATGCTGGACCGTTTCGTCAGGCTCGAGTCAACCGCAGGAAAACAAGGTTTTGGCCTTGGTCTTAGCTTTGTGGCAGCTGTTGCCGAATGGCACGGGACTCGCCTTGAATTGTCGAACAATGAGCCTGGACTGCGCGCCACGCTCCGGTTTCCATGCGGCTCCGGCCTGCATGAACACCCTGTAAGCCGAGGTTCCGAATGAAAAGGGCGTCTCGCGGGAGAAAGTCTGCCAGGAGCAGATACTTTGCCGGGGCCTAATTCGCCGATGCTCACGCTGGCCGGCCAGGCCTTCGTGCGCGTGTTTCAAAAATGGCCGCTTCAATCAAGCAGCTTTGCTCGCCATCCAAATGCTTCACAATTCCGACTGTATTAGAGGTGCGTCGCCGCTAGCGGTGTCGATGAGGACTGAGCTTAGGTTACATTTTTGAAAATTGATCGTAAATCGGGGGTGTGAGACGGTTCGTCATCCGAAAGGGGGATCGGGTATCTATGTCGCTTGCTGGATTTTCGCTAAGGCGTCCTTATACGATTTTCGCCGTCATCGCGCTGATGTGCCTGTTGGCGGGCGGCGCGGCTCAGCGCATGCCGACCGACATCTTCCCCGAAATCAATATTCCCGTCGTCAGCGTCGTCTGGACCTACAACGGCATGAGCGCAACGGACATTCAAAACCGCATCCTTGCGCTTCACGAACGGCAGCTCGCGTCGCTCGTCGACGACATCTCCCGTATCGAAGCCAACAGTTATGTCGGCGTTGGCGTCATCAAGGTCTATTTGCATGAAGGCGCGGATGTCAGCCGGGCGATCTCGCAGTTGGGAAGCTCCGCGCTGGTCGTACTCAAATATATGCCGCGCAACATCACGCCGCCTCTCATCCTCAGGTACGGCGCGACCGACGTTCCGATCATCCAGATCAGCCTCTCCAGCAACACAGTGACGGACACCGCGCTGAACGACCTCGGTCAGAACATCATCCGGCCGGCGCTCGCCGTGGTTCGCGGCGCGTCCGTGCCCTACCCTTACGGCGGCAAGCCGCGCGTTATCATGGTCGGGCTCGATCAGGATGCCATGCAGGCGCGCGGGCTCACCCCCGCCGAAATATCGGAGGCGCTCGCGCATCAAAACGTCATCATGCCATCTGGCGACGTAAAGATCGGGAACAAGGATTACACGGTCTCGATGAACAACAGCCCCGATCTGATCGCGGCCATCAAAGATTTCCCAATTAAAACCATAAACGGCAAGACGGTCTTCGTGCGGGACGTGGCGCATGTCCACGACGGCTATCAGGTCCAGACCAATTCGGTGACGCAGAATGGGCTGCCCGGTGCGCTGATGCTGGTGCGCAAGACCGGTGGCGTCTCCACGCTGGCCGTCATCAACGGCATCAAGGCAGCGCTCCCGGATATCGAGCGGCTCTTACCTGCGGGGGTGACGCTGAAGCCGATTTTCGATCAATCGATTTTCGTCAACGCGGCACTCAACAGCGTGATCATGGGCGGCTTAATGGCGGCCGGTTTGACGGCGCTTATGATCCTTCTGTTTCTGGGCAACTGGCGGCTGACGCTGATCATCCTGGCGTCGATACCGCTCTCCATCATCTTCGCGGTTCTCGGCCTGTATCTTTTCGGGCAGACGCTCAACACCATGACGCTGGGCGGCTTCGCCCTTGCGGTCGGCATTCTCGTCGACAACGGGACGGTGGTGATCGAAAATATCGAGCGGCATGTGGGCTTGGGCGAGCCCTTGGAGGAGGCCATTCTCAACGGCACGTCCGAGGTGGCCCTGCCGACCTTTCTGGCGACGCTGTCGATCAGCCTCGTGTTCGTGCCGGTGTTTCTTTTGACGGGCACGTCCAAATATCTGTTCTCGCCGCTTTCGCTGTCGGTGATAATTGCGTTGATAGCAAGTCTGGCGCTCTCGTTCACCCTCGTTCCGCTTCTCTTCAAATACCTGATGACGTCGCAGGTTGGGGCGGGCCATGGCAGCGGACATGCCCCCGGAGGTGGGCATGGAAACCAACATGAAAAGCCGGCGCGGCGGTTCAATCCGTTTGGCTGCATACACCGCTCTTTCGAGCAGGGATTTCTCATTCTGAGAGTGGTCCATCGCAATGCGCTGACCTGGATGGTCGGCCGGCCTTTGATCACACTGTCGTTCTCTGCTCTGCTTATTGCTTCGTCGCTGACGTTATACCCGCTACTCGGCATGGATTTCTTCCCGCAGATCGATGCCGGGCAGATGCGCCTGCATGTGCGCGCACCTCCCGGCACAAAGATTGAGAAAACGCAAAGCTATTTCGCAGAAGTGGAAGGCGCTATCCGCAACATCGTCGGCAATGATCAGATCGATGTCATCCTCGACAATATCGGCCTGCCCTATAGCGGAATTAACATCGCGCTCTCCGACACGGCGACGGTCGGGCCGATGGACGGCGAGACCCTCATTTCGCTCAACGACAAGCACACGCCAACGCCGCAACATATGGCCGATCTCAGGCGCGAACTGCCCAAGCGTTTTCCGCAGCTGCAGTTCTTCTTTCAGCCCGCCGATATCGTGAACCAGGTGCTGAATTTTGGGCAACCGGCGCCGATCGACATCCGCGTTTCAGGCCCGAAAGAGGAGGAAGCCTACGCAACCGCCACAAAGCTAACGCGCGACCTCAACAGCATCCCCGGCGTTGTGGATTCGCATGTCTTCCAGGTTCCCGACGCTCCTGCTATGACCGTTACTGTCGACCGGGAAATGGCCCGGGAGGTCGGGATCGGCCAGCAGACCGTCGCAAGCGACGTGCTTGTGGCGCTCAACAACAGCTTGCAGGTTTCCCCGAATTTCTGGCTCAACCCGAAGAACGGAGTGAGTTATCCGCTCGTTGTGCAGACGCCAACCTATCAGATCAACAACGCTCAGGATTTGTGGACGCTTCCCGTGACAGCGCCGGAGGCGAAGGATCCGCAGCTCCTGATGAACGTCGCGAAGTTCGGTCGGGGCAAGGCTCCTATGATCGTATCGCAGCTCAATATCAGGCCGGTTTACGACGTTCATGCCGATGTCCAAGGAACCGATCTGAATACGGCAGCCAACGCCATCGAGAAGGTGATCGCGGCCGATCGGCCAGACCCGTCCAAGTCAATCAAGGTAACGCTGAGCGGCCAAGTCGAGACCATGCAGGAGAGCTTTAGCGGGCTCTATTCCGGGATGGCGTTGGCGGTGGTGCTGGTTTTCCTGCTGCTCGTGATCAATTTCCAGAGCACGACGGACGCTCTGATCGTGCTCATGGCGGTGCCGTTCTCGCTGTGCGGCGCGATGTGGATGCTTTTTGTAACCCAGACGCATATCAGCGTGCCTGCCTTGATGGGAACGCTTATGTGCATCGGCCTTACCACTGCAAATAGCATTCTGGTCGTAACCTTCTGCAACCAGCGCGTGGACGCCGGCGTTACCCCTAAGCTTGCTGCGATTCAGGCTGGCTTCACGCGGCTGCGCCCCGTTCTCATGACGGCCGGAGCCATGATCCTCGGCATGATCCCGATGGCGCTCGGTGTCGGCGAAGGCGGGGAGCAGAATGCCCCGCTGGCGCGCGCTGTCATTGGCGGATTGCTGTTTGCAACCGTTGCAACCCTGCTTTTTGTGCCGACGATGTACCGGCTTTTGCGGCGCGCACCGAAGACAGAAAAAAAATGGAGCGAAGACGTTGTCCCAGCCTGACCCTTTCGAACACGGAAAAAGCCAGGAGCCCTTCGACGGATATGATGATGTCGCCGAAGGGATAACCGAGCCTCACTCGCACGGCGCAATTCCAACGTCCTTTGCGAAGGGGACCGGCCGCAGGCTCGCGGCCACCGCGCTACTTCTGACGGTCGGCCTTGGCGGGACGTATTTCTACGTGAATGCCATCAAGGCGAAGTATCGAGCCGAGCTTGCGGCCGCCACCGAAGCCAAGATCAAGCAGCCTCCGATGGTGGAAGCCGTTACCGTGACCCAGGCTCCCCCCAGTCAGCCACTGAGGCTGCCCGGAGGAACCGAGGGCTGGTATCAGTCCAAAATCTACGGACGGGTCAGCGGATACATCACGAAGTGGTTTGCCGATATCGGCGACAGGGTGAAGAAGGATCAGGTTCTCGCGATTATCGACACGCCAGAACTTGATGCCCAACTCGAAGCCTCGCGCGCCCAGCTCAATGCTGCCGAGGCTGATGTCACCGTCAGGGACGCCGATGCCCAGTTTGCCAAGACGACCTATGACCGCTGGCAAGGATCGGCAAAGGGCGTGGTGTCCGAGCAGGAGCGCGATGAAAAGAGCGCCAGCTACGCCGTCGCTCGCGCAAAGGTGAAAGCCGCGCAAGCCAAGGTCAATCTCGACAAGTCGAATGTAGATCGCTTGAACTATATGGCGCAGTTCAAGAAAGTGTCAGCCCCGTATGATGGAGTCATCACCGAGCGGCGCGTTGATGTGGGCGATCTCGTCACGGCGGGAAGCACATCGAATACAACGCCGCTGTTCGGGATTGCTCAGTTCGATCATATCCGCGTCTTTGCCAACGTCCCCCAGACCGCCGCAAGCGATACGATCGTGGGTACCCCGGCCAAGGTTTTCACGACCGACAATTCGCCACAGGTTTTTGAGGGATCCGTCACGCGCACAAGCGAATCCATCGATCCAAAAGCCCGCACGCTAAGGGTTGAGGTCGACCTGCCCAATCCACGTTCGAACCTTGTCCCCGGCATGTACGTGCAGGTTGAGTTCAATTCGAAATCGCGGGCTTTGGTACAAATTCCGGCGGGCGCGCTCTTATTCCGGTCCGGCGGCCCGCAGGTGGCCGTCATTCAACCCGACAGCACGGTAAAATTCAAGGATGTGCAAATCGGCCGGGACAATGGTAACACTGTAGAAATTGAGTTGGGTCTTACGGACGGCGATCGGGTTGCGCTCAATATTAATAACCAGATCGAGGACGGCAGTAAAGTCATAGTAAAGGAGAACAACAAGGTCGCTGTGAAGTAGGTGCCGGGGGGCCACTTCGCCAGGCTGGATGCCTTGGCGTTGCCAAGGATGAGGGGGCAAATGCAATTGGTGACGAAGAGCCGGTTCCTGATGGCTAGCGCGGTCGCGGCTCTGTGCGGATGTGCCGTGGGGCCCGACTATCATCTCTCGGAAGTCGAGGTTCCGGCTTCCTACGGGTCCACCTGGAAAGCTGTCGTTACCCAAGCTGAACTGCCGCAGCCCGAAATTCTCCGCTGGTGGCACACCCTCCATGACCGGGAACTCGACCGCCTCGTCGAGCACGCCGTCGAGTGCAATCCCGATATCGAAATCGCTTTGACGCGCGTGCAGGCGTTCCGGACGCAAGAGATTGTGGTTATCGGCAATGCGCTTCCCCAAGTTGGCGGAAGCGCCGGCATTGCCGCGGGAACGGGAACCGACATGACGAAAGGCCGCGTCGCGCAGTCGATCCGCGCGGGCGATGCCACCACCGGCTTGCAGCACCTCGATCGGATGGCCGGCTTCGACGCGCAGTGGGAGCTCGACATTTTCGGCAGGTACCAGCGGCTTTTCGAGTCCGTCCGGGACGATGCCGAGGCCGTGGCCGAGCTCAGAAACGCCGTCCTGATCAGCGTCGTTGCCGATGTCGCGCGCAATTATGTCGACATTCGCGGGCTGCAGCTTCGCCTCCAAATCGCCCAGAAGGCCGTTGAGGCTGCACAAAACAATGTCACATTCGTGCAAAGCCGTTTCGAGCGCGGCCTCACCAATGAACTCGACGTCACGCTCGCGAAACGCGAGCTGGCGACCGTTAGGGCGTTGCTGCCACAGCTTGAGGCAGCGATTTCGGCCGCCGAGAGCCGCCTGTCCTTGCTTCTCGGAAGCTATTCGCCGGACGTCCTGCCCGAACTCAGGCGCTCTCCGGGCTTGCCTCACGTCCCTTCCCGGTTGAGGGCGGGGTTGCCAGCGGACCTGCTTCGCAGACGCCCAGACATTCGTCAGGCCGAGCGCGCGCTCGCCGCTGCCACGGCACGGATTGGTATGGCGACGGCCGATCTGTTTCCAACAGTCATCTTCTCCGCCGGGTTCGGCGCCCAGGGCGGCGACCCGACAGAGGGCGCAACAAAGCCCATCGGCAATCCGATCTGGTCGGCCGGTCCTGGCGGTTATTGGCCTTTGCTCGACTTCGGACGCCTGGATGCGCTCATCGACATTCGGGAGTTGCAGGCTCACGAGCTTTTCGTCAATTACAGGAAGACCGTCCTGTTTGCCGTTGAAGAGGTGGACCAAGCCATCAAACAGTTCAGAGCCGAGCAGCAGCGGCTTCGCGAGCTGTCCGTGGCCCTGGAGCAATCGAAGCGGGCAGTTTCTCTAGCGACCGAGCGCTACGAGCGCGGCTTGACGGACTTCCTGAACGTGCTCGACGCCGAGCGGCAGGAATTCACAATCGAGGACCAGAACACCGTCGCGCAGGAGGCCGTCGTCATCCAGTACATCGCACTGTACAAGGCGCTCGGCGGCGGCTGGGAGCTTTATGACGAGCTGCCGCCTCTGAAAGAAGCGCAGCCCGCCCTTATAGCGACCGTCCGCAGGCTCACAAATGACTGGCACTAAAGCCTACTGGATCTTCCCTCAGAATTTCAGCCGGGCACCGCTGACGACGCTGGTATTATTGTTGGCGAGGAAACCGGAGGCGAGCCCGCCGTCGATGCATGAATAATTCACTCCGGCATAGACATCGAGGTACTTGTTAAACCGGTAATCTACGACGAAAGAACCATCATTATAGTCGCCGGCGTTATAACCTGGCTGCTGATTGGGCGATCCGATCTGAGGTTTGCTCAGCACGCTCGCTGAAGAGAAAGCGTTTTGCGCAAGATGGTAATAGGCAGCTGAGAAGCTCCACCCTGAGGGCAGCTCGTATCTAGCACCCGTCCAAACGAGCTGAAGCTCCCTCGTGCTCGCGTAATAGTAGAGGCTCGACGGCTTGCTCACGCCACGGATAGCCGGAAGATAACCGAGCAGATATCCACCGCCGACCGTTTGGCCGACGTATTCCATATCGCGTCCCTGAGAGGAGTTGTAGCGGACATCCTCGAAGCCGGCGAACACTGTCAGCTTGGAGCCCGCCGTGACATCAGCTACGCTGCTGTCGTCCTTCGAACCACCGTCCTTCGAACCACCGTCCTTCAACCCGCCGCCGAAGGTAAAGCTGTACTTCGCTTGGACGGGCCAAAAGCATAGGAACCGCCCTGAGGATCGTAGGCGCCACTGATGTCAAGCTGCAGCGATTGCTGGCGTCCCGCTGTGAGCGTGCCATAAGCTTGGCTGCTGACCGCATAGGCTTGGCCGTTAAAGGCCTGGCCCTGACGAGCCGAATCATAATTCGTCGTCTGCCCGGCCAGCGGACGACCTGCATTAATAAGCAAGGAGGCGGGTCCATCGGAAAGCTCGCCTGACAGCGGGTTAATGCCCGCCTCAAGCCTGCCGACCGCCACCCAGCCGGTGCCGATCGCCTCCTCAACTCTTACGCCGATCTTCGATGGTTCAAGAGCATTTGGATCGAGGGACGAGATCGCTCTGTTCCCGTATTTCGACGAGTAAATGTTATAGTCGACACCCTGAGGAAATACTCCGCTCAGCGGCGCGCCATGGGTCTGATAGCCGTAGCCCACGTCGACCGTTCCATAAACGGTGACGCCCTGCCAACTGAGCGAATCGGGAAGCGGATTCTTCAGGCTTTCGAGAGCCAAATCTCCTGCTTGTGCCGAAGCGGCGAAGCCTGCAAGTGCAAATACGTATAGGATGGGCTTATTCACTGCGGCCTCCAATCGAAAGAGCAGCGCAAGCCGCTCGCTTATCTTTTTTGATCGTCACGCAGCAATAAGTTGACTCATTCGATAAACATCATACCTATATGTGTCGGAAAGGTCATACAAGTGTAAAACAGCAACATTTCTCGGTTCGTCAGTATGAATATCTTTGAACTAGCCAATCTTTATAAAACTTCACCTTTTCGTAGCATTCGTTACTAATAAAAAAGGAACAACGACCATTTTATTGCATACGCTAACGCAAAAAAAGGAGCAGCCCCGGTTGGACTGCCTGGGTGATAGACGGTGGTAAAGCTGCCCTTTGTCCCGAAGACTCCACAAAAGACCGGCTGTGGGCGAAGCAGCGCCAGTTGGAGATAAAGGTGTCTGAACAAAGCGACGCTCAAACAGTATTCAGACTTCCCGCGGGACCCGGACGCGATGCCCACGTCATCGGTTTGCAGAAAGCCAGATGAAAATCCGACGCCAATGTCACTCATGGTCACGCCAGCATAAATATCGAGTTGTCTATTGAAGGTGTAGTCGCTGATTGAGTTTGCCGGAGCAACTCAGTGCAATCTGTCTGCCGACGCGGCCGTTGAGTGGTGTTTTAGTCGCGTAAGAAGTCGCCGCTGCCGGTAATGAACCGATAACCGCCAAACAGTTGCGACTTCAACTCGAATTGCTCGAGTTCGATCCCTGGTTGCGTGGACAGTGAATTCAGCGCTTTTCAACGGAAGGGCGAAAACAAGCGACGGCTTCGGTTTACCCAACTCACCTCCTGCTCTCGGCGGACCGCGAGAGGCGTTCAGAATAATCTGCTCTAGCAGGCCGTCTGCCAGCTACGCATGCCAAAACTCACCGCTTCGGCGGAGGGCGGAAAGGGTAGCGGAAGCGAATGCGCTTGCTCAAAACAGAAGCGGCGCCCCGAAGGCGCCGCTTGCAATCTTCCTGTTTCGAACTCGAAGGAGTTCAAACCCGCTTTAGAACTTCACGCGGACGCCGGAAGCGAAGGTCGTGTCGTTGTTCTGCAGGAAGCCCGATGAAAGGCCGCCGCTGATCTCGGTGAAGCTTACACCCGCATAGACATCGAAGTGCCTGTTGAAGGTATAGTCGATCAGGAAGGAACCCTGGTTGAAATCGCCGGAGCAGTTGCTGGCAACCGTATTGCCGATGAAAGTGCCGGCCGTCGCTTTTTTGATATTGCTGGTTGTCGCTGCTGCACAAGCGGTCCCACCTTCCGCGGAGTAAGTCAAATACGAGTTCTGGTTCCAGTAGTAGTAGGCACCAGTGAAGCTCCACGGGCCAGTTTCATATTTCAGGCCCGCCCAGGCAGTCTGAAGAACTTTGTCGCTGCTAAAAAGCTCGGTCCCGTTAGTGGTAGTGGTAAGAAACTGATAGCCACCGATTGTATTGTACCCGTTATAAAAGGCTTGATAGTGATCCGGATTTGAAAGGGTCGTATACTGATAACCGCCGAAGATCGTCAGCTTGGCGGAGGGCGGTGCGCAAGGCGCATCTTTCAATCCGCCGCAAGGAGCATCTTTCATGCTGACAGGCGCTTCTCCGAACAGGCTTGGCACGTCGAAGGTGTACTTGCCCATCACGTCCCAGGCTTCGTTGTTCGTGATCTTGCCGAGCAAAGCATTCGGGCAATCCACGCCAGCCACACAGGTGGTGGTGCCGTTGCCGACGCCGGTGCCGAATGGGAATGAGAGGCTGCTCAGGCTAACAGCACCGTTTTCCTTGGTGTAGAAGCCGTCGATGGAGAAGCCCATGTAGGTTGCGCCCACATTGGCGCTGTACCCATCGCCCATCATCGGTGTGTCCTGGCCGCCATTGGTGTACATGCCGGCGGCGTGGATCGGGCCGTAGGAGAGAATGTATTTCACTGAGTTGTCCCAGCGCGCAGTTTCCGTATCGCCAATGCCCGCGCCTGGCGTACCGGAATAGCCAATCAGCGAGAAGGCGTAGGAGCCCGCCATTGGATCGTAGGCGCCCATTCCGTCGAGCACCAGCGAGTTCTGACGGCCGGCTGTGAGCGTGCCGTAAAGCGGGCTGCTCAATCCACCATAAGCCTGGCTGTTGAACGCCTGCCCGCAACGGCTGCCGTCGCCGTTGTTATCCATCTGGCTGTAGAGCTTGCCATTGTTGCGAAGCAAGCTCGCGCAGGCATCCGAAAGTTCGCCGGAGATCGGGTTGAAGCCGGTCTCGAGCTTGCCGATGGCCTGGAGGCCATAGCCGATATTTTCCTCGATCTTCAGACCGATGATGGATTGTGATAGCGCATTGTTCGTCAGTGTCGAAACGCCGCCGTTGGCGAACCGGGAGCCGTAGATGGTGTAGTCGGCGCCTGGATAGAAAGCGCCGCTGGCCGGCACGCCGTTCGACGTGTAGGCATAGCCGACGTCGACCGTTCCATAGAGAGTGACGCCGTGCCAAGTTATAGGACCGTCAGGTAGTGCAGGCGCAGCATCCTTGACGCTGTCAAAGCTAAGGTCAGCCGCTTGCGCAGAGACCATTAAGCCACCGAATACGATGGCGCTGATAAGAGATCGTTTCACCGTGTAAATCCCCATTTTTGAGAACGCTGTACATTGGAACCCCATTAAAGAGCTTGCCCACGGACAAGCCCTTGCTTGCATGGTCTGCATTCCGCTGACAGTCATCCCCACGCCCCCCACTCTATTGCCCAAACTCAAGGCACGGCTTGAGATGCCCTATCAAAGGGCGCAGCGATCAAGTTAGGTAAAACCCGACTCAACACGCCCTATTCTGTTGTAGCTAACGCAGCCTTGGCGATCAACGCGCAAGCTCGTACTTGGC
Source organism: uncultured Alphaproteobacteria bacterium (assembly GCA_963839435.1). Taxonomy (GTDB): domain Bacteria; phylum Pseudomonadota; class Alphaproteobacteria; order Rhizobiales; family Rhodomicrobiaceae; genus Rhodomicrobium. The sequence continues at coordinate 182,168 of CAWIVD010000010.1, read as the reverse complement.
CACAGAGAAACCGCTGTCTGTGCCTTTTGAGCACCAGAAAAACGTCTTACTGCCGTAGTTTAGCCACAAGAGAGCCAAGCCTGAGCGCTGCTGACAACCGTCGAGCCTCGAACAAGCTTCGAACTGCAGAATTACCTCCATCTTGATATCGAATCATTAAAATCTGCGACACTTAAATAACGGGCTGATAGAAAGCGTATTCCCGACCAGTTCGTCGGACGAAATCCCAATCCTGAGCAAGACAGCGTCCGCAGTAAGACAATGACGGGAATGTTACCGCATTGGCGCCGCACAGGGGGCAGACCCCGGACTGCTTTCATTGAAATCGTGCGCCGAATTACGCTGACAGCCCCTGTCCGGACACAGGGGCGGAGCTGCTAGGAGTTTGTTTGACCCGTTTAAAATCGATCAACTTTTCCGCCTTTAAGGCGCGTTGATCTAAGCGGCGCAAGCTCCCTTCCTCTCGAAGGCGAGAGAATTGGTGTAATCTGAGATGTCGTGCCGTCCTTCACGGGAATGGTCGCATCGCCCGCTCCTCGTCACGATGACTTTTAGTGATGTAGGCGGCTGACCGCACCTCGGCTTGCAGGCCGCTCTTAATTCGAGGTCGCGAAGTTTGTTCCCGTAGAGCGCAGACCCAAGCGTAGCTTCCGCGTTTTTCGCAAGAGAGGGCAGATGTGGACCGCCATTATTCCGTGGGGTTCCGATGGCCTGGAGCATACGCGCAGAAAAAAGGCGCGAAGCGCGCCCGCCATGAAACAGCCACGCAGGCTGACCTGGCAGAAATCCGAAGTCCACCAGAAACGCCTCAAACCGCGTTTTGCCGATCAATGTTTCTGGGTATTAGCTTACGGGCTTTGCTACGAATGATAAACTTTTGAGGTAATCGGCACGGCTTCGTAATTCGATTGTTTAGCGCGTTATGCCCGGAGCAGGAGGTGCGCCAATGAGGAACGATCTTGCGGCAATCATAACTACCGTGTTGCTCTTTTCAGCTTTTTCAATTGGGTTATCCGTTCAGACCGGCAATGCTAAAAACATTGCGAGCGATCGGGACGATCAACGCGCCCTGAACAAGCAGGGGAGCCATCCAATACCAAACAATGAAGGCGAAAAGCGCGCCACTAGGCCCAGGGCCGCTGAGAATTCCACGGACGCTCAAAACGGCCAGCCTGCAAAGCCAGCCCCCGCAGCCGGGAACGCCGCGAACGCGCAAGGCAGCCAGAGCGCAGCCAATGGCCGAAGCGAACAGTTTGCTTCCCAGGCAAATCCAACGAAACTTCAGTGCAGAGCTACGCGTACCGATTTGGGCATGTATGAGCCGTTAAGGATTATGTCGATCACGGTCGATCCTGCCAAGAAGTACGTGAAGGTGGTCCATGAAGGAGATGGCCAGACCTTCGAATTCACCGATGGTTCCACCAGCGTCCAGGGATACAGGAATTTCGTAAAGGTGACAGACGAGACAATTGTCTACGGCCAAGGGCGCGAAATCATGGAAAATCGATCGTTACACGGGCACATTATCGAGCGCCTCAATTGCCATCCCCTTCGATTGCCAGGTGCGGCCGTCTGAGCGCAAGTTTTAAAGTCGCAAAAAACTTGCTTCCTAAAGACTCCTTCGCCAGCATTTAAGGCCGCCGTGTGAACTGGATTCCTACCGTGAGAGCACATCAAATTTTCGTACAGCCGCTCCTCAGGTCTGCTGCATGCGCCGCTCCTGTAAAGCGAGCAAGCAAGGCTGCGCAGGCTAAAATTTTCTCGATATTCCCCTAAAAGACGGTGATGAAGCCGAAGCGACGCCATCGGAACCAAACCTCATTACCCCATGCTATATTACGAGAGTATACAACTGACTCTCGGTGTCAGCGCTAGTGCAAATCCGCAACGGCAGAGCCCTAACCCGCATTTCTCACGAGCATCGTGATCGTCGCGAGGTGTTGGATGCGGGGGCATTGAGAGCCGCCCTGGCACTTTCATAGACACGGCTTTTGCGCCGGTCTTGAGAACCGGGTGCTTGAACCTTCGCGATGTCTCTTCGATCCGGGGCAGACTTAAGCCGGGGCTTCACATTTCGGGACATAATCGGCGGCAAGCCGTGGCGAACAAGCCCTTGCTGGGGCAGGCCGAGGCGATGGCGATCTTGACGCGGCGGACGCTGACCGTGACCAGCGCGCCAAGTTTCAGAAGTTTGAGCCGGATGGTTCCGGCGGTGGCCTGTGCGAGTTCAGTTCCTTGCAAAGCCATGCGCCGCAAGGCGGTCATGAGCACATAGGCAAGCGAGGCGAACCACAGCCTCAGCTGATTGGCGCGCAAGCTTGCCGCCGAGGTCCGGTCCGCAAAAAGGTCGAGCTGGCATTCCTTGATGCGGTTTTCCATCTCGCCGCGGGCGCAGTAGATTTTTTCGTAAAGCTCCTTCGCTTCAACGGCTTCGCTTGTCAGTGAGGTGACGATGAAGCGCGGGTTTTTGCCTTTGGGAAGATGCTCCGCCTTGGCGACCACCCGGCGCTCGCAGCTCCAGCTTTTTAGGGTTTGGTAGCGCAGTTCCTTGAAGATTCGTTCGGGTTTGCCGCTTTCCTTGGCTTTGGCCTCAGCCTCGGCCAGTTCGTCTGCGATCGAGGCTTCAAGCCGTGGATTGCGGGCAAGGCCGAAGACATAGTGAACGCCGTGCGCCTCGCACCAAGCCATGAGGTCTTCCCGGCAGAAACCGGAATCCGCCCGAAGCCGAATCTCGACGTTGGGCCAACTCTGCCGGATTTGGGCGACGATAAAGGCGATCTCCTCCTTGGCGCCGGCCGAGGCATCGATGTTCGCAGGCCTAAGCTTCGCCAGAAGCAGCTCCCGGCCGCAGAAAATGTAAAGCGGCAGATAGCAGTAGCACTTGTAATAGCCATGGAAGAACCGGCCTTCCTGATCGCCGTGGATAGGATCGTCGGTGGCGTCGAGGTCGAGGATGATGCGCTCCGGCGGGGTTGCCTGGCCTTTGAGAAAGAGGCTGACAAACAGCCGCTTCATGGCCTCCTCGTCCAAACTGAGTTTGCGATAACGGTCATCGTCCGTCCTTGGCGCGTGTTCGAGCCGGTTCAGCGTCGACTTGCCAGCCAGCGCCGCGCAGTCGGATCGCTTCGCTTCCAGCTTTCCCGACACAAGCCCCAGCACCGGATCGTGGCGCAGCTCATCGTGATCGTTAAGATCCTCGTAGCCAAGCGCAATGCCGTGAATGCGCTGGGCGAGCAGCGTCTCGACCGCGTGCTCGATGCGGTCCTGCCTGCGGCCATCTTTGAAACAGGCCGCCACCTGCCGCGATAGGTCGATACGGCGATCAGTCTCTCGCAAAAGCAATGCGCCGGCGTTCGAGGTAATGGCCCCGCCGTCAAAAGCCGCTGTGACTTTCCGGCTTCCGAGGCTGGCGAAATCGAGGGAATCCTGGCTACACTCTGTCTGCATCGGGGACGTCCTCTGCTCTAGCCGAAGCCTTTGTTGCAGAAGAACTTTCGCTGAATTCAGAGCCCCGATGCACCTATCTCTCGTGAGATATCCGGGCTAAAAGCGGATAAGCTATTGATGTAGCGCTAATTTAGAACGCCGGCCTCAGGGATTGGTTTTCTGATTTCCGAATAAGAAAAGGTCTTATTTTTCCTGGCTAGCCTGAAAATCCCCATTCCGTTCTGTCGAGTTTACTGTTGAACCGATGAAGGCTTATAGTTCGCGAAGTTAATTCTTCTTGGCATCGCCCTCGACATAGACCCAGCGGCCATCTTCCCGGACGAACCGGCTCGCCTGGCGCACCTCATGCGTGTGGCCGCTCGCCTTGTAGCACGCGATAAATTCGACGATGGCCGTATCGGCTGTTTCGGCCTCATGACGAAGAACCTTCAGGCCAAGCCAGCGGCGGGGGGACTGCTCGAGCGAAAGCGATGGCGGGCGCGTCCGCGGATGCCAAGTCGCCAGCAAATAATCTTGGAGATTCAGAACGAAGGCCGTGTAACGTGAGCGCATCAACGCCTCCGCGTCGCTTGGCGTTTCGCCGCCGTGCCATCTCTGGCAGCAGCTTTCATAGGTCTTGAGGCTGCCGCAGGGACAGGGTCCGCGATATTTCTTCTCCGCTTTCATCCCGCCTACTTCCTTTTTTTTTTCAACCACTTTCGCCCGAATCTCGCACGGCTGTTAAAAAATGCTACCATTGCAGAAGGCATCGTGAGTTGCGATGCTAAGGTGTCATTCCCCTTTTGGTAAGGATGCCCGCGCGGGCATGGGGACAAAGGCTTTCATTGGAAGCCGGCTTGACACAAATATTTATGACCGGAGGAGCGCTGCCATGAATGATCGCATCCGCGAACTGTTACGCTGGTATGCCGGGGAAAATCCCGGCGTTCGGACCAACATCGCCAGACTGCTCAATCACGGGCGTCTGGCCGGTACAGGCAAACTTGTCATCCTACCCGTCGATCAGGGATTCGAGCATGGACCGGCGCGAAGCTTTGCTGCAAACCCAGCCGGTTACGATCCCCGCTACCACTTCCAGCTCGCGATCGAGGCAGGCTGTAACGCCTATGCCGCCCCACTTGGCTTTATCGAAGCTGCCGTCTCGGATTATTGCGGCGAGGTCCCGCTGATCCTCAAATGCAATAGTCACGATGTACTCCACGACGAGAAGGATCCCCTCTCGGCGGTGACTGCGAGCGTGGACGATGCGCTTCGCCTCGGCTGCGTTGCCATCGGCTTTACCATCTACCCTGGATCAAGCCATTCCGCGACAATGTACGAGCAGCTTCGCGAACTCGCCGCGGAGGCGAAGGCTGCCGGTCTTGCCGTCGTGGTCTGGTCCTATCCGCGCGGTAGCGACCTCTCCAAGGACGGAGAGACGGCGATCGACGTGGTGACCTACGCCGCCCAGATCGCCGCTCAGCTCGGCGCGAATATCATCAAAGTGAAACTGCCGACTGCCAAGATCGAACTGCCGGACGCACAAAAAGTGTATCAGAAGCTGCAGATCCCGATTTCCACGCTCGCGGAGCGCGTCCACCATGTTGTGCAGAGCGCATTCAATGGGCAGCGGATCGTGATCTTCTCCGGGGGCGCGGCCACGAGCGACGAGCATGTTTTCGACGAAGCGCGTGCCATTCGCGACGGCGGCGGATTCGGGTCGATCATCGGGCGCAACTCGTTCCAGCGCAAGAAGGAGGATGCCTTGAAGTTCCTCTCGACCGTGATGGGCATATACGACGGCTCGATCAAGTAGCTCGGGGAAAAAAACCGTTACGGCAGAGGAGGTTGACAAAGACGGGGAGTCATGGACGCCGATGTCTCCCTCCTCTTTCAAGTGGATCTGAGACACCGTCTTCCTGCGCCTTATGAACGAGTCAATTCAGTGGCGTCAGCCCCAGCGCGTTCAGTTGATCTGAGCTTAGTTAGCCCGTGCAGTTGCCCAATCGTTAGAGCATCGAGTTGCGTCGCGCTGAACTCCAAGAGCGTGGCGGTGGACGGGGGGGAGAACTGCGTCGAGGTTAACACTCCGATTTGCGTCGCACTCCAGACTCTGAAGCAGAGCGGTATCCAAGCTATCGAGTTGATCGGCCGTCATTGGAGCCAAACTGTGCGGCTGTCAATGATTTAAGCTGTTTCGTGGTCAGGGATCGAGCGCTCGCATCGGCCACTTGCGATGTCGATAGGCGCGACACGTTCAGGCGCCGAGAACCGAACGGGTTGAGCCCGTTAATCGGACAGACTTCGCTAATCGGGTAGCGGTGTCCAGCCTCCAATGCAGGCTGCTCTCCCGCGAAACCGCTGAAAAGTCGCCGCTTATCAAGCGTTCACGCTTGTTGAGATCGTCAGCTTGGAGACCGCGGCCTTTAAGCGTATTTTATCCAAGTGATTGTCCATTTGACGCTCAACGTTCCTTCATCGCCTGGGACGCCGTTTCGACAAGTGGTGAGAAGATATACTCAAGGATGCGGCGCTTCCCCGTCGCGATTTCGACATTCACCGACATGCCGGGAGTAAGCGGTACGGTCAGCCCGTCGACGACCATGGTGTTTCGCGCGGGCGTCAGCGTAACCGGGAATACGAGGTTTTGCGTACGCTGGGCGCCTGCAAAGCTCTTGTCTTTCGGCGGCTGCGCGCCGTTGCCTTCTATCTGGGACGCGTCTGGTTCCGGTATTGCATCGCTCGCCACGCGCGCTACTGTCCCGGACAGCGTGCCGTAACGCGTGAAAGGAAATGAATCAATTTTCACCACCGCGTTCTGGCCGGGCTTAACAAAGCCGATATCCTTGTTAGCGAGATAGCATTCGATTTCCAGCGTTGCGTCTTCGGGAACGATGCGCATCAACTCTTCGCCGCCGCCCGCCACCTGACCTATGGTCGTCACGGATAAAGCATAGACAACGCCGTCGATCGGGCTTTTCAGGTCCATACGTTCCGACTTGAATTTAGCCTTCGCCAGCTTCTCGCGCCAATCGTCAGCCTGCTTTTGCGCCTCCGCAAGTTTTTGCGCATTTTCGGCGATGAAGTTCGAGAAAGTCTTGTCGCGCTCGCGCGCCAGAACGTCGAGATTGGCAATGGCGGCGTCGCGCTGCACTTTCTGATTGGCCTGCTGCGACAGGTGATACAGCAATGTTTCCTTTGCATCGATCAGGTTCGCGTTCGAACCTGATCCCGATTTTGCTAAGATGGTGCGCATATCCACGCGCTCTTGCAAGGTGGCGATCAACCTGTCTTGCGTTGCGATCGCGTCGTCAAGCCGGTCGTGCTCGATCTCCTTCTGGCGGATTTGGGCCTCGTAATCTGCGATCGTAGCTTTCAGTTGCTCAAGATCGCCGGCGAGAACCTGATTTTCCCGCAGTTGGATTTGTTCTGGCATTTCGCCATCCCAGGCGATCTTGGGAAGGCTCATCAAACGACCCTGCGTTGCCGCTTCCGCCGTTTCGGCATTCCAGGATTGGCGCCGGGACTGCGGCAGGAGATGCGTCTGCGCCGCGTCGATCGCCGTGCGCCGGCGCCACGCCTCGGCGCGCAACGCCTCATAGGCTAATTTCGCGGCGCCTTCCTCCGCCCGGGCATCGCCCATATCCATTTCGATCAGCAGGTCCCCCGCCCTGACATGCCGGCCGTTCTCGACCCTGATCGCCGCGACTTTGCCGGTTTCTAAAGGTTGGATGACCTTGACGCGGCCAGCCGGTTGAATCTTGCCCTGAGCGACCGCGACGATGTCGATATGTCCGATCCAACTCCAAATGAGCGCCACGGCCACGAAAGCGCAGATGATCAATATCAGCGCCATGCGAACAGGCGAAGGCGGCGTCTCCAAAATCTCCAGATCCGCCGGCAGGAACTCCAGATCCTCGGGATGAGGCCTCGTCTTTAGACCTGCGCCGGGCGCCGGCGCCTTGACGATCGATTTCACGGTTGTCACGCCTCAACCCTTTCGCTTTGCATCGACCAGAGTTGGGCGTAAAGGCCGTGTGGCTTTTTAATCAAATCATTATGAGATCCGGCCTCGACAATTCGTCCCTCGGTCATGCCGATGATCAAGTCGCAATCGCGAACGGCAGCCAACCGATGGGCGATGATAAAAACGGTTCGGTTTTGCACGATCTGCCGCATGTTATCCTGGATGATGCGTTCGCTCTCGTAATCGAGCGCAGACGTTGCCTCGTCGAAAATCAGGATCGGCGGATTGGTTGCGAGCGCACGGGCGATGGCGATGCGCTGACGTTGTCCGCCCGATAAATTGGCGCCGCGCTCCTCGACCATCGTGTCGTAGCCCTGGGGCAGCTTGCCGATGAACTCGTCGGCGCCGGCCCACCGCGCAATCGTCATAACCTGCTCCCGAGCCATCGCAGGATTAGACAAAGCGATGTTGTCGTGGATCGTACGGTTGAAAAGCAGGTTCTCCTGTAGCACGACGCCGATATGGCTGCGCAGCCAACTCGGGTCGGCGTGGGAGAGATCGGCGTCGTCGAGCAGAACCTGCCCCTCGTCAGGAAGATAGAACCGTTGCAGCAACTTGGTCAGGGTCGATTTGCCGGACCCCGAAGGCCCAACAATGCCAACGACCGTGCCAGGACTGACGGAGAACGAAATCTGTTTGAGGATTTGCGGACCGTCGGGGCGGTAGCGAAAACAAACGTGCCGAAACTCGATCTTTCCACGCGGCGGGGGAAGCTGGGCGCGGGAAGAAGGCGTCGGTTCCACCGGCGAATTCAAGATGTCGCCGAGCCGCTCGACAGACACCTGCACCTGCTGGAAATCCTGCCAAAGCTGCGATAACCGCAAAATCGGCTGAGCCACCTGCCCTGCGATCATATTGAAGGCGACAAGTTCGCCGACGGATAGTTCGCCGTCTATAACGGCCTTGGCGCCGAACAAGAGGAGAGCCGCATTGGAAACCTTGCTGACATATTGGATCGCGTTCTGCCCTTTGGCTCCAAGCATGGCGGTCTTGAAAGCGGACCGCACATAGGCGGCTAGCCGCTCCTCCCATTGCTTGGCCACAATCGGCTCAACCGCCGCCGCCTTGATCGTCTGCATGCCGACGATGGATTCAACAAGGAACTGCTGGCTTTCCGCACCGCGGTTGAACTTTTCGTTCAGCCGTTCCCGCAGCAACGGCCGAGCGACCCCTGCAATGATCAAGTAGAGTGGAATTGTCGCCAGGACGATGAGCGTCAGTTTCCAGGAGTAGGCGAACAGCACGGCGATGAAGACGAAAGCGAAGAACAGGTCGAGCGCTGAGAAAAGACCTTGGCCGGTAAGGAAGGCGCGAATGGATTCCAATTCTCGCATGCGCGCCACGGTCTGCCCCGTGGGTCGCGTCTCGAAATAGGAAACCGGCAACCGCGCCAGATGACGAAACAGGCGCTGACCGAGCTCGACGTCGATACGATTTGTGGTGTGGCACAGCGCATAGGACCGCAAATATTGAAGCGCCACATCGAACAGGCCCAAAAGCACGAGACCGGCGACCAACACGAACAGGGTCGAGTAGCCACGATGGGTCAGGACCTTATCGATCACCACCTGGAAAAACAAAGGCGAAATGAGCGCGAAAATCTGCACAAAAAACGAGGCGATCAGCACATGGGCGAGCGGCCGGCGGTAACGCCACAGCGAGGGCGCGAACCAGAGGAAGCCGAAGGTGCGTGGATCCACCCCTGCGCCGATGAAATTTCGCACAACCAGGATGAGGATGGGTTCGATTTCGTTGAGAAGCTCATCCAACGGCAATTCGCGGGCGCCTCGCGAGACGGGATCGACAATGCGAAAAAGCTCCTCGCTCGTTTTCCCGGTCAAAACGCAGTAGGCGCCAGTCTTGAGGCGCACAATCGATGGAACCGGGGCTGCAGCCAGACGGCTCGGCGGCGGATTCTCGATCACGCGAGCCTTGAGCCCGATCAGTTTCGCGGCCCGGACAATCTCGTTAGAGCCGGCTGCAAGCCCTCTGAGCGCCAGCTCATTCGAAAGATGCCGCCAGTCGGCTGCGATGCGATAATAGCCCGCGATCCCGGCCAGAGCCATCAGCCCGCTATCCACTCCGCAATCCGAGAGCGTAAGAGCTGCGGAAGGCTGCGGCGCTGGCGCCGGCTGAGGCGACAAATCCCAGCCAAAGCGGGACTTCAACATAGTGATGAAGATTTCTTTGAAATCCTGGCGACGCGCTTTGACGATAATCGTCTGAATGCGAAGGATCAGTGTTTGGGATTCGCCTACAACGCGTTCAAGCATTTGCGTTAACCAATATCCTCGACTGGTTTACAAGGGTATTTTTTGGAAATTCTCATTCAGGCGGACTTAATCGTATGATCAAGTTTGACGAGCTTGCACAAAAGTTAATGATCAAAGGATTAGCGGCCGCGACTTGAGCGAAGCTTTTCTCCGCGTGTGACGGCGTCAACCGTCCACAACCAAGCTGCCGCTCCTCGTTTTTGGAAAACTCCAGGCGCCGTTGTTCCTCGGCATGCCTCACCGAAAGAAAAAGCTCCCGCCAAGGCGAGAGCTTTGTCAGCAGCCTGGGGAGGGGGAGCGCCTTCCGGCCCCCCCGCCTTTTGTTCAGGGATAACGCGCCTCAGACCCTCTTGAGGGCGGCGGTGAGGGAAGGCAGCGGCGGCGTCGCGACTGTGAAGTCTGAGGCGTTGAGCGACCCGTTCACGACCAGCGCTTCGGTGATGACATTGTTGATGTCTGTAATAACTGCAGACTGTTTGCCAAGTGTAAGCCAGCCGACGCTATTATCGGAAAGTCCGCTGGTGCCGATGTTGGAGGCGTGGGTTAGTCCCAGCGCACTCACATCGATCGTATCGTGGGGAGTCCTATTACTCGTGGCGATGAAATTGGAGACGGTATCGTAAGCGCTTGGCGTCTTCCCCAAAACGAGCGTATCGCCACCGCCCGTGCCGAAGTTGATTGTGTCGCCGCCGCCGGTTCCAGAAAGCGTAACCGTGTTGCTGTTACCGCCAACTGTGATGGTGTCGCCGCCGGCCTGGTCACTGATGATAACCTTGTTGCCGCCTCCGTTCACGGTGACAGTGTTGTGGCCGCCGTTACTCGCTGAGTCATTGATAGAGACCGTTGCGCTGCTGTTGGATACGCAGACGGTGTCGTGGCCATACCCGCCGGACACAGTCAGAGTCTTGGAGGCGCCAGCGTACGTGACAGTGCTGCCCGTGGTAGTGGACGAGTTGCCGGCGGCATCGGTGGCTGTCACGGAATAGGGATGCGCGCTACTGTCGGTCAGTGTGTCTTTGTAACTCCACGTTCCGTTTGTATGGCTGCCTGATGTGAGGGCGGCGGTGTTGCCATTGACCGTTACCGACGCCACGCCACCCGCATCTTTCGCGGCATCATTCACTTTGACCGATGCCGTGCTTCCGCCCTGGGTGATGCTTTCCGTGACGATGTTCGTCGGCGCCACCGTGTCCACCTTGAAGCCGAGCGCGCTCGCCGTGCTGGTGTTACCAGCGGCGTCAGTCGCCGTCGCCGTCAGGCTGTAAGAGCCGTCTGGTGAGAGCTTGCCTACATTGTAGCTCCAGGCTCCCGTCTGCGAGTTTGCGGTCGCAGTACCGAGCTTCGTCGTTGTGTTATTTACGGTTTTGTAAACCGTGACGGTCGAGCCTTTTTCGGCAGTGCCTATCAGCGTCTGGGTCGCCAGGTCATGCGCGGCGTTGACGTAACCGCCCACAATAGCGCTGGTATTACCGCTGGCCGTTGTGTAATCGCCGGTGATCGTCGGGGCGTTTGGCGCGATGGTGTCGATCTGGACATGGGTGTCGAGCGTGACGCCAGAGGCAACCAGCGCGTTGCCGGCGCCGTCGGTGATCGAGCCGGTGTAGCCGGTCACTTTGAGGTCGGCCGTGTTGGTGTCGCCCGAAGCGACCGTGTACACAAAATTGCCTGTCGCGCTGTTATAGAGGGCGCTCGCGCCGTTGCTGAGTTTCAGCGTCGCGCCGGTCGCAATGGTGAGCGCCTCGCTGCCGGTGAGCGTGAAGGTCACGGTCTGGCCGGCGTTGAGGTCCCACCCGTTCGACGTCTTGTCCGTCAGCGACGCAACCGTCGGAGCCGTCGTGTCGATCTGAGGACCAGAAAGGGCCGCAGACAACGACAACGAAGTAGCCGCGTTGCCGGACGCGACGCTCGTCACCGAGCCGGCGTTGCTTATGCTTGAGATGCTGAGAGAGCTGACATCCTTGTCGGTCCCAGCGACCGTGTAATCGAACACAAGCGTTTGGCCCGTCGGATCGGCAACCGCGGAAGCCGCCGCATTATAGGACGCCGTCCCGCCGTCGTTCAGGGTCAGCGTTGGGCCGGAACCCGTCACAGTGACCGCCTCGCTCAGGCTCAGCGTGATCGGGATCGTCTGGCCAATCCCTTCAACGCCGCTTGCCGTGGTCGTCGCCCCTGTCACCGTGGGGATGTCCGTGTCGATCTGAGGACCAGAAAGGGCCGCAGACAACGACAACGAAGTAGCCGCGTTGCCGGACGCCACGCTCGTCACCGAGCCGGCGTTGCTTATGCTTGAGATGCTGAGAGAGCTGACATCCTTGTCGGTCCCAGCGACCGTGTAATCGAACACAAGCGTTTGGCCCGTCGGATCGGCAACCGCGGAAGCCGCCGCATTATAGGACGCCGTCCCGCCGTCGTTCAGGGTCAGCGTTGGGCCGGAACCCGTCACAGTGACCGCCTCGCTCAGGCTCAGCGTGATCGGGATCGTCTGGCCAATCCCTTCAACGCCGCTTGCCGTGGTCGTCGCCCCTGTCACCGTGGGGATGTCCGTGTCGATCTGAGGACCAGAAAGGGCCGCAGACAACGACAACGAAGTAGCCGCGTTGCCGGACGCCACGCTCGTCACCGAGCCGGCGTTGCTTATGCTTGAGATGCTGAGAGAGCTGACATCCTTGTCGGTCCCAGCGACCGTGTAATCGAACACAAGCGTTTGGCCCGTCGGATCGGCAACCGCGGAAGCCGCCGCATTATAGGACGCCGTCCCGCCGTCGTTCAGGGTCAGCGTTGGGCCGGAACCCGTCACAGTGACCGCCTCGCTCAGGCTCAGCGTGATCGGGATCGTCTGGCCAATCCCTTCAACGCCGCTTGCCGTGGTCGTCGCCCCTGTCACCGTGGGGATGTCCGTGTCGATCTGAGGACCAGAAAGGGCCGCAGACAACGACAACGAAGTAGCCGCGTTGCCGGACGCCACGCTCGTCACCGAGCCGGCGTTGCTTATGCTTGAGATGCTGAGAGAGCTGACATCCTTGTCGGTCCCAGCGACCGTGTAATCGAACACAAGCGTTTGGCCCGTCGGATCGGCAACCGCGGAAGCCGCCGCATTATAGGACGCCGTCCCGCCGTCGTTCAGGGTCAGCGTTGGGCCGGAACCCGTCACAGTGACCGCCTCGCTCAGGCTCAGCGTGATCGGGATCGTCTGGCCAATCCCTTCAACGCCGCTTGCCGTGGTCGTCGCCCCTGTCACCGTGGGGATGTCCGTGTCGATCTGAGGACCAGAAAGGGCCGCAGACAACGACAACGAAGTAGCCGCGTTGCCGGACGCCACGCTCGTCACCGAGCCGGCGTTGCTTATGCTTGAGATGCTGAGAGAGCTGACATCCTTGTCGGTCCCAGCGACCGTGTAATCGAACACAAGCGTTTGGCCCGTCGGATCGGCAACCGCGGAAGCCGCCGCATTATAGGACGCCGTCCCGCCGTCGTTCAGGGTCAGCGTTGGGCCGGAACCCGTCACAGTGACCGCCTCGCTCAGGCTCAGCGTGATCGGGATCGTCTGGCCAATCCCTTCAACGCCGCTTGCCGTGGTCGTCGCCCCTGTCACCGTGGGGATGTCCGTGTCGATCTGAGGACCAGAAAGGGCCGCAGACAACGACAACGAAGTAGCCGCGTTGCCGGACACCACGCTCGTCACCGAGCCGGCGTTGCTTATGCTTGAGATGCTGAGAGAGCTGACATCCTTGTCGGTCCCAGCGACCGTGTAATCGAACACAAGCGTTTGGCCCGTCGGATCGGCAACCGCGGAAGCCGCCGCATTATAGGACGCCGTCCCGCCGTCGTTCAGGGTCAGCGTTGGGCCGGAACCCGTCACAGTGACCGCCTCGCTCAGGCTCAGCGTGATCGGGATCGTCTGGCCAATCCCTTCAACGCCGCTTGCCGTGGTCGTCGCCCCTGTCACCGTGGGGATGTCCGTGTCGATCTGAGGACCAGAAAGGGCCGCAGACAACGACAACGAAGTAGCCGCGTTGCCGGACGCCACGCTCGTCACCGAGCCGGCGTTGCTTATGCTTGAGATGCTGAGAGAACTGACATCCTTGTCGGTCCCAGCGACCGTGTAATCGAACACAAGCGTTTGGCCCGTCGGATCGGCAACCGCGGAAGCCGCCGCATTATAGGACGCCGTCCCGCCGTCGTTCAGGGTCAGCGTTGGGCCGGAACCCGTCACAGTGACCGCCTCGCTCAGGCTCAGCGTGATCGGGATCGTCTGGCCAATCCCTTCAACGCCGCTTGCCGTGGTCGTCGCCCCTGTCACCGTGGGGATGTCCGTGTCGATCTGAGGACCAGAAAGGGCCGCAGACAACGACAACGAAGTAGCCGCATTGCCGGACGCCACGCTCGTCACCGAGCCGGCGTTGCTTATGCTTGAGATGCTGAGAGAGCTGACATCCTTGTCGGTCCCAGCGACCGTGTAATCGAACACAAGCGTTTGGCCCGTCGGATCGGCAACCGCGGAAGCCGCCGCATTATAGGACGCCGTCCCGCCGTCGTTCAGGGTCAGCGTTGGGCCGGAACCCGTCACAGTGACCGCCTCGCTCAGGCTCAGCGTGATCGGGATCGTCTGGCCAATCCCTTCAACGCCGCTTGCCGTGGTCGTCGCCCCTGTCACCGTGGGGATGTCCGTGTCCACCGTAAGTCCAGTTAAGGTTCCTGAGTAAGTTGAGGTAAAGTTCGAGAGATCAGTAAGGGCACCGCCGGATGCGTCAAACACGTAAAAAGAGCTGTTCACGCCCGTGATGGCAAGCGGGCTCCCGTCAGCGTCGGTTGCCCCGACGGTATAGCTAAAGATCTGAGTGTTAGAGGGATTGGAGGAATTGGTTGTACCGTTGCCGAGATAAGTAGCAGAGCCGCCGGTGTTCAATTGAAGGGCGGAACCGAGGTCGACTGTAACTGGCTGGGTGAAAGTTAGCGTGATGTTGATTGTCTGATTGATGCCTTCGGTCGCGCTTGCAGGAGACGCTGTGGCTAGAGAGACGGCTAGAGGGACGCCAGAGTTCTGCTCCGCCGATGTCCCGTTACTCGTATACGAAAACAGTTTTTGGAGATCGCCGTAACTGCCAGTGCCAGTGTAGGGAATATTATATTCTGTGACTGTTTCGCCGTCCGCGCCCAGCGTTGAAACGGTGAGATTGTTGCTATTTGGATTGATTTTCAGGTTAAGTGGGTTTTCATTGTCGAAGCTCGCGAGCGTCGTAATCGTGTTGCTGTAACCTGTGCTGGAGCTGGAATCCGCTTTGATCTCGAATACCGTGCCATAACCGTTCTGGCCTCCGAATTGAGCGATTCCGAAAAGGTCGCCGTTCGAATCGGTCACCAGTTGATTCACAACCGGGTTGGCGCCATTGGCGCCAGTGAAGGACGCTATCACGGCAGCATTAACCGTTTGCCCAATCGAAGACACAGGGACCTCAAGGATGGCTCCCGCGCCTGCAATGCTTGGATCGATCAAAATAGCTTCATTGTTTGAATCAACATAGCCTGTGTTATCTTGCACAAAATTAACTTGTTCGGTGGTGTCCGTCATATCGTTTTCCCTCAATAATGCGGCAGGGGGCGCCGTCCCTAGCGCCGGTGCGTTGCAACCTAAGGGAGAGGCCGACTCTTATCAACAACATAAAAACAACTTTGACTATGTGTAACAAATAGGCAACAACCCAAGATTGTCGCTCAAGCGATTGAGATACAACGGTTATTTTATGTGCACACAAGAATGCGAGCCCCAGCGCGTCCCGGCCTCGTAGGTTATGCCGCCCTCGCGCAGGCTGCTCGCTGGACTTCTGCCGACGCCGTTTATGTCGCGCGAATCACCGTTAACGAATTGCAGCGCAGAACTGGCTGGACTACCGGCTTCGACTTGAAGTTCAAAGCTTGTTTCATCCTTTTTTGCGGGATCAAGTCCGGAAAGCTTGCGCCGAATTCCTTATAGCGGAGATGGCCAAGTCTTTCCGGAGCTTCGGAGCAAACTCCGTTCGTTATGTTACTGCTTTGGGTCCGAAAACAGCATGGTGTTCGCCTTGCATGGGCCGGATCAGATTGGTCATGGTCGAGGTAGGCGGCGCAGGGGTCAGCCCGGCGATTGCGTGGGTCATTGTGGCCGCAGCCGCAGCCGCCGAAGTCTGCCCGGTCAGCGCGGGCGTCACTGGCGTCACAGTTGAGCTGGCGATGTTGGCGACCGTGATTGTGTCGCGATCGGCAAGCAGGGTCGAAAGGCTGACCTCGAATGTCGTATCCCAAGACTGCCTTGCCGCCGTGCCCCAGGGATTGCGGATTTCGAACATGGAAGTTGCAGCGTCGTAGCCATAGATCGACATTGCGTGATCGGCGACGAGCGTCGTCTTTCCCGAACTATCCTTCGCATTTGTACAGGAGGACAAAACCAGATCGTAGCCGCCCGCGAGATCTGCGACCATAGTGCTCTGCACCGCGGTGAGCGAGATTCCAGCCGAGGACGCCGTAATCGTTAGGGATGAGTTATAAGTGGCGTTCGTCCATGCGCACCCCGTACTTTGAAATTGGGTGACGGTAGAAGCGCCCGTGATCTCCTCCAGCGTGTACGCGGGATTGCCGCCATTGCCGATTGTCGACCACGAGTTGCCATAGTTCGCCGAGAGATTACCCGTGATGGCGCCTGACGCTTGAAGCTGAGTGTATGCTTTTTCGACCAGGCTTGCCCAGATATTGGTTCCCGAATTGAAAATGCTTCCGCCGTCTGCCAACGAGGCGTTCGCGGTCACATAGTTGGCTACGCCGTTGATGTAGAATTGAACGCCGTATGTATTATTCCCATTGTTGGTGATCATTGATGTGATCGCCGCAGGATTTTGATAAGCAACTTCCGCTAGGCCTGCCAGCAGGTAGCAGTCGCCAAGCTGGCCCTGATTGATATCGCTCATGCTTGGGCCGCCGGCGCCGAAGAGGGGGCCGGAAACATTCGAATAGGAGACGGAAAAACGCGATCCGCTTTCGATGACTTGCGAACTGGGTAGATCCGTGCCGAGAAGCCACTTTCCGATAAGCTCGGAAAACTGCGTAGCGCTGGAGCCGGCCGCGAGATTGCCGAGGCTCGTTGACGACGCTTTGCCGTCTGTCCAGGTTGCATTAGCCTTACTGCCCGCGACCAGGGAGTTCATGATCCCCGTCAAATAGGACGATGTCGTCACGCCGTTGTTTAGGTTTGCAGCAATCTTCCTGAGATCAGAAAACTGGGCTGCCGATAGGGTCGTGTTGGAGGAGGACAGAGTAGAGGCTACATCGTTCAATAGCGTCAGAAGCCCAGAATAAGTCACCTGGCCTTTGACTATAGCAGCCGACATGTCGCTGGCGATTGAAGCCGTCGCCAAGGAGCCTATCCATGACGGCGGAGTGGACACGGTCGAGTTCGGAAGCGCCGTGACTTGATAGGGAGCGGCAGCCGTGGAAGATTGGGTGGTCATCGAAAAAGAGAGAGTGAGGTTACCAACCGGTAAGGAAGAAAGTGCTAGACCTCCAGTGTCGATCTTGGGGCCGCCTGCGGCGTCGCCCAGGAAGGTTGTTACTGACTCTGAGTTGTCTTGATCAAAAACGATTTGCCGTTTGACTGTGACACTATAAGACTGTGGCATGGAAAACTCCCGGAGACTTATCGGGTACGTACGCGGACCTGCAACACACGAGTTTGACGGAAATCTCTTTGCGAACCGCTCCTCTCTTCGTTAAAAATTCTTAGACTGACAGAATTTTGAAATGACCCCAGCTATAAATAGCGTGGTCGCTGATAGAACCGTCGGAGAGCGACGCGTTGTTTTGCCACCCCGAAATCTCCCAGGCAATCGCAGGAGGGAAAGGCGAACGCCCTCCCTTGCAACGCGCGTTTCAAGGATTTCCGGCAGATAATGCCTACTGGCAACCTATTGACTCGTACAGCTTTCCGGAGGCAAGTTTGCTTGAGAGCTTACGATGAACGGGGGCGAACTTGCCTGCGGCAGTACTTGCCGGAGCGGAAGCTTGGCGTCGCCTCTGCTGTTTCACCGCCCGATGGCCACGGCGGTACCGATTGCAAGGAGCATCGCTGCATCGGACTTGCAAGATCACGGTCGGCGCCGAAGCAATTCCCCACCTCGAGTGGCCCGGGGTTGCGCACCCACATGCGGAGACATGGACGATAACTGCAGAAGGGTATTTGAGTGGATGCTAGCTTTCCAGCGTCTAGTCCAAGACGCCCAAGCTTAAGCTGAGCCGAATTCCGTTTAGAACAATAAAGCAATCTGCATTAGACTGTGCGGATTTGCCACTTTTAAAATTTTTTATTCCGAATAGCATCAACCACGTTCACGACTAGTTTACTCAAGAGAGGCCGAGGCGGGTTAGTCCGTCGATCTCGGGGCAGTCTGCGTTGAAGTGTGGGAGCAAATGAGTGGTCAAAGTGAAATATGTTAGGCTTTCGCTTGCGCAGCGCGCGTGGTGGGATGATCTGTACCATCTCGATCCGCGATCGTCTTCGGTCGACAGGGTCACCGTGCTCGAAACACCTGACGATCCACAGCCGACCGGATTATTGGATGCGCACGGAAATGAACTTTTCCGCATGACCGAAAAGCGTCCCATAGGATTTCGTGTCCTGAAGGAATGCTAGACAAACTCGCCTTTAATCTAAACCGATCAAAAGGCGGAAAGTCGATCGATTATAAATGCTCGCTAAACCGTGTACATCACGCACACCTGACCCGTTCTGCAAAGGCCCGGCTTTGAACTGCGCCCTCCAACCATGCCGGAAAGTCAAGGTCAGTGAGAACCGGTTGAAACAGGCGAGAAGAAGGGACTCTGCGCGACCTCTCCAACTTCGATGAGCGCGGCCGGCGCCTGTCTTCCGTGCCGGGAGGGTTTTGAAGTGCCGGGACGAGTTCCTGCAGGCGCTCGAATTCTCGCTGAT
Organism: uncultured Alphaproteobacteria bacterium; assembly: GCA_963839435.1. Taxonomy (GTDB): domain Bacteria; phylum Pseudomonadota; class Alphaproteobacteria; order Rhizobiales; family Rhodomicrobiaceae; genus Rhodomicrobium. Next base: position 163,489 of record CAWIVD010000010.1, on the reverse strand, counting down.
AGGCCGCATCAGCGAGGGCGGTCTCGAAGATTTTGTCCATGCTTAGACACCAACAGCTTAACAGTACATCCGCGTCGTTAACACCGAAATCTACTTCCGGTTGCGCGGCGCTCACGCCCACACGAAAAGTTGAAGCAGATCGCATAGAACCCCATCCAACTTTGAACCACATTCACTTACTCGGTGAGCATAGCCGCCGCCAAGCGCCGTTAAGGAAGGGAATTCGAGCTCTCGCTGACGCGCTATTTTGTCTGCTGAGGCTTCACACTTGTGGTGACCGCCGACGTTCCTGCATCGCCTTTGTCGCCTTTGTCGCCCTTATCTCCCTTGTCGCCCTTCTCACCTGTGTCTCCCTTTTCTCCCGCATCGCCCTTATCCCCTTTCTCCCCCATATCACCCTTGTCGCCTTTGTCTCCCTTATCGCCTTTTTCACCTTTCTCTCCAGGCTCCCCCTTGTCTCCCTTCTCGCCCTGTGGTCCAGGCACGCGCTTTAGCGAGGCAAGTTCTTCCGAAAGACACTTCAGGCGATCGCGCATCGTGCCCTTCGCGCACGGCGCCTCCTGCGCTATTCCGTCCCCGGAAGAAACCACAAGGCAAAAAAGAAGCAGAAAAATTCCAAGGACAGGCAATCGCATGATGTTCTCCTCTTCCGGGAAAGCTCGGTTATTCAAGATGGTTTCAGGTACGCCGGACGCCGTTAGCTGGCAAACCCTTTTCGGAATCGCCCTTATCGGGAATATGGGCAGCCACGTGTATTTGGCAGAAAACACACCGGAACGCCTCATGCAAATGGCTACAAAGATAGCCGCGAGGCAAGTAGACATAAGAAGCAAACCCTGGACAGCCACCGCAAAGTGTGGAGCAGCGCCAAGTTTACGCATTGTGAAGCCCGTCGTTGCCGCGGGCAACAGGAAGCCGAACCGAGAAAATCGCGCCGCCAAGACTTGAGTTGCCGATCGTAATCGTGCCGCCATGCGCGACGGCGATCTGTTTCGCGATGGCGAGGCCAAGCCCTGAGCCGCCTGTCTCCCGGCTGCGGGATGTCTCGACTTTGGAAAAATGGCTCAAAGACAAGGTTTCGCTGGGCCAAAGCGATCCCCGGCCCATCGTCTTCAACGATGAAAACCAGCCATGGTCCGGCGACGCGAAGCGTGACCCGCGCGCGTGTCCCGAAGTGGAGCGCGTTGTCGATAAGGTTCGCGACGAGCCGCCTCAGCGATACGGGATCACCGAGAACGGCGCTTGCGCCGTCTTCGCACAGGAACGCGGCTTTCCGCGCCTGACCGCGGCGCTCGGCAAGTTCCGCCTCGATCAAACCTCGAAAGCCGATCAGTCTGCGCCTTTCGAAAGATGCGCCTCCCCTGGCGACGGCGAGCGCATCGTCGATGAGCCTTGTCATGTCATCCAGATCGCGCCCGGCCTTTTCCAGTTGCTCCGGCGGTGAAATGAATTCGATCCGCAAACGAAGCCGGGTCAGATAGGTTTTGAGGTCGTGCGATATCGCGCCGAGCAGCAAGGTCCGGCTGGCGATGAGATGCGCGATCTTGGCCTGCATGTCGTTGATGGCGGCGACCAGGGCTTTCGTCTCGCGCGCGCCAGCCGGAACAATGGTGACCGGCTTTGCGTCCACGGAAAAACTCTGGACGGCGCCAGCCAACGCTTGCAAAGGCCGCGCCTCTCTCATGATGGCCCTCACCGCGATAATGCTGATGCCGGCACTGATGACCCCGATCCAGAAGCCGACCGGCAGCCCGAAAACGCGGACGATTTCAGAGCGGCTTTCGAAGATCGCAAATCCGCCGCGCGTCAAGCCGACAGCCACCGGCACGGTGGTGCGCAAAGGCCTGATCTCCTCGCCGCCGTTCAGCGATTGTGCAGCCGTCCTGCCGGAAACCTCATCCCAGGCGTAAACGGAGTGCTTGCCGGGGCATGAGAATGCGCAGAACGCCAACAAAATCAACCCTCCAATTCAGCTACTTGGCTCACGCTCGAGGGAGACGGTTTTCTTAAACGCGAGCCCGGTGTCGCCCGTAGTATTCAGCCGCTGGGACCAAAGCATCGTGCGCTCAATCGAACGCGCGCATTCATGTCTTATTTTGTATGCACCCGGCGATTGTTGGCCTCTGCATGTCAAATTATCCCTTACACTTTCGTCCGCTTTCCTTCTTCCCGAAGATCTTCGGCGATTTCGCCTTGCCGGCGGGTTAACGAGAGCTGCAGCCCGCTTCAACCCCCGGCACTGTAGGGAAACATACCGCACGGAACGCCAACGCGGCCGCCTGCGCTGCCGCTGTTCCGGCTCTTCGCAAGCGTTAATTCGCCGAGCCTAAACATATTTAACGGACTTTTGCGCGTCCCTTTAATGAAACAATTCGGCCATTAAATTCTATTTAATGGGGTACTCCGTTAATCATAAAAAACCACTCATTTTCAACGGTTTATGCCATCTCATCCCCGTCGGCTCACGAAGCCGCGATGGTCCAGATTTTTCGCCTGATGAGTAACTTTTTAATCAAATACATGGCGGGAAATAATTCCGGCGCGCTCCTGTTAACCGTCTTCGGTTAATCCATCGGCGCGCGAACGAATTGTTCATCCTAAGGCGCGCGCTAAGCGCCGTCCGGGGATGGCAATGGCGAAGCCTGCCGAAGCATCGTCGCAACCGGGTTCGGTTGAGCGCGCGCCGCGCTAAGCGGTTCTTGATGAAATGATAGAACCGGACTAACCCGATAACGCTCGACGCGAGCGGGTCTAAGAGCCGCCCCGCGATGTTGGAATTGCGCCACCAATAGTGATCGCGTTCTTCGGGCGAGCAAGTTGTACCGGCAGCCCGCGGCGGGATAAGGTCGCCGACGTGCCGCTGTTTTGAGCCGGAATCCGAAAGGGGTTATTGAAATGAATGAGGCAGAAACAGCGGCCTATCCCCGGCCAGGGGCTTCTGTCGTCGTGTTTCAAGGAGACGACGTCCTTTTAGTCCAGCGCGGGAAACAGCCTTATGACGGCTTCTGGTCTCTTCCGGGCGGCGAAATCCAATGGGGCGAGACGGCCGCGAACGCCGCGCGGCGCGAACTTCACGAAGAAACCGGGCTGCTTGCCTTGAAACTCACTTTGGGGGATGTTGCCGATGGGATTCTAAAAGATGGCATCGGCACCGTGATCGCGCATTATACAATCATTGTTTTTGCCACGCGCGACGTAGAGGGCACGATCGCGCCGGCTTCCGATGCCGCAGCGGCAGGCTTTTTTGGCCCGGAAGAGAGAACGCGCCTGCAACGCACGCCAGGGCTGGAGAGCGTGATCCTGAATGCGAGACGGGCCTTGGAAAGAGACTGCCGATGAAAGTGCGAGCGGTAAAGCCGGCCTTCCTGGCCATCATCGCCACCGTTGCTGCCGCAGTGGCCCCTGCCCCCGCTTGTGCCCAGAATGCTATAGGAGCGCAGAAACAACACCAGGCGCCCGTGCCTACTCCGCCGAAACCTGCAGCCACCGACGACCGCCCTTACGATGCGCAACTCTTCCGGCTCGCCGAAATTCTCGGCACCTTGCATTATCTTCGGGAACTGTGCGGGGCCAATGAGGGTCAGGCCTGGCGCGAACATATGCGCGAGCTTACGGCAAGCGAGGGCACAAGCGCGCTGCGCCGTGCGAAGCTCGTGGAAAACTTCAATCGCGGCTATCGCGACTATTCGCGAACCTACAGGACATGCACCCAACCCGCGATCGTCGCCATACAGCGCTACATGGAGCAGGCATCGGCCATTACCGACGGGCTGATCGCCAACGATAAGTAGCGATTTCGCCTAATCCTTCATGGCCTTGGCCGCAGAATCCAACGCCTGGGCGGCCGGGAAGACCGCAGTGAATGAGGCAATCGCCGCATTCCCGTGGAAGAAGTTCTTCCAATTGTATTGTTCGTAATCACGAACGTTGATGACCACCGGCAGCTCGCCGATCAGGGTTGGATAACTGAGGCCGGGCCCGACCGCATCCCCCAAGCTCTCAAACGGGCCCAGAAGATCACCCGAACCGGAGTTGCGGGTGAGTTGGCGGTAATCGTAGCCTACGGCCCCGATCAGAAGGCCATTGTCGAATTTATATCCGATGGCCCACTCGGCATGGAATTCATTTCCCGTTTGATATTGGGTGGCCGTGTTCTCCATGCTGGTCATGAAGCCCACGGCCCCGTTGAGTTGCAGCTTGGAATTCTTATCGAAGTAGGTAAAGGCCCAGCCGAGGTCGAGGGATGGCCGGTTGAAGCCAATAATGGGATTAAAGCCGGTTTCGTAGCGCCCGGTTGGAATAACGCCGAGCAGATAGACCGTGTGAGAAAAGGCTTCACCATCCCAGCCGAGCTGGAACTGCAAGTTCATGTCGCCCCAGCCACCGCCCGCGGTTTCAGAGGAGATTGCACCCCGCGCCCCCGATGCGCTGGCGTTGAAATCGACGTAGCCCGCAGGCACGGTGACCGACGCGCCGAAATAACCGTCCAGAAGTTTCCCCTGCGGGACAAGAAGAATATTCGTACTATCGAGAAAGATATCGGCCTTAACCCCCGCATTGAAGATGCGTCCACCGAAATCGAAGGTCCCGCCGATATTGCCGGAGTAGAAGGATATGGCGTTGGTAACATAAGTGCCAGGCGGAGGAGTGATGCCGGCTCCAAATGCGAGGACGCCCAGAGGATAGGACGTGAAGGCATATTCGGCAGCGTGGCTGCCTGGTGCGCTGGCAAGAAGTCCGCAAGTCAGGGCCAGCGCGCTTACTGCTGAAAGTCTTGACCGGGAAGAAAAGCGCCCGCGCCTCCGCGCCGGACAATCGTTCTTCGTCATTGTTGCATTTCCCTCTTCGCCAATAGCAAAAGAGGTGCACACGATTCTGTGACGTTACAGAATAGCTTTTAAGTCACATAATTAAAAAAACTACTTTTCCAGTTTGAGCTGCAAAACAGCTCCGTTCCGTGATTGAGGACCTGAATTTATCGCGTTGCATGATAGGCCCTGCTTCGGCTTGCCGCCAGCGTGGGAGGTTTTATATGCGGCGCTTTCCAAGATGTGCCTTCCCTTTACAAAATAAATATGATGTAATTTATATATAATAGCAATGCAAGGCTCAATTTAATAGCCTGAAACGCTTAATATCAATCAAGAACATTCACTCATTATTATCGAATGACAGTCGTAAAGTTGGCGCATGGCTACTTAATGTTAGGTACGCCATGCCGCTTTACGATGTGCCGCTGGTTGTACACCTCAAGATCAAGCAAGGGAGTAGAATTATGGCACACGACCAGAAAAAGAACTCGCAGAGGCTCAAACGCCACGTCCTCCTCATAATTGGCACTGCATTTTTAGCTGCCGGTTTCGCAGAGTTCTACGCAAGCACAACAGCAACCCCAAACGCGGTCGCCAAATTCGGGCGGCAAGCCGAACAACCTGGTCATCTTCGGTGACGATATCGGTCAGTCCAATATCAAGGTCGAGTGATATCAACGGCTCTGAACTCATGGTGAGCTTGTCGAACCATGGGCCGCATCGTTTTTCAGCATCCTGCCGGTATAGCGGGAGGCAAGTTCGCACCCCATTCGCCGCAAGCGCTCAAGCGAACATTGCGAGAGGGGCAAGATTCCCGCGGGCGGTCAGGAAGGCAGCATGCAGCCCTTAAGCCGGGGCGTGTCGCTGAAGCAACAGGCGCTCTTCATTCTGATGACATTGGCGTCACGAACCTTGCGCGAAGCTTATTAATCGTATGTTTCCTGGCTGGATGATCGAGGTTTAGACGGAAATACGAGTGTCCTTGTCGTTTTCGTAGGAGTTGCTGTAATGAAGTTTTTCAGGGTTGCGGTCACAGTCATCTTCCCAATCACACTCTCGACAGCGGCTTTCGCGGATGGAGGTGGTTTTGGCTACAATTTCGGGAATTGGGCCACGGGAGCAGGCGGCGCATCCGGTACAGTCGCGATGCAAGGCAGCGGCTCAATCGACAATACCAGTTCGTCAGCTACCATAGCCGCGCTGGGCGGTGGTTGTAATTGCAGCAACGGTGCAATTGCAAGCGATGCTTCCATCGCTAACAGCAATATAATCGTCAGCGGTAGCGGAACAGCTCAATCCTCCACTGCTGCGACTTCAGCAGCTGGCGTCGGTTCAGGTGCTGGCGGGCTCGCTGCAAAGGCCCATTAAGCTTCGCCTTCATATCCTATCGCGGCCTTGACCTCCTTGATCCACGGCATCCGGGAGGTTTTTTTATTCCCGAAGCAAGAGGCGCATCCTTTCTCGTGGAGCGAATTTGGCACTCGCGCCTAGCTTCCCACGATCTCGTGCTCAAAACTCAAATTCCCTCCGATTGAGCCAATAAGCGCGCGTCGTTGCTGACCGATTAACGGATCATGTATAGCGCACAGTTTTTTAACACAATTTCAGGTAGAGCAAACCATTTATACCATCCTTAGATAGGCTTTTTCTCCTATTTAGTGGCATTATTGCTACAAACCCGACCATTCATACTAGCTTTCCCGCTTCCCGCTTGCTGCACAAGACTCAATTTGCAACACCAGTTATGCCGTTAACCTTTATTAAATGGCAAAGGCAGCGGCAAAAAAGGGTGGGAGAAGCCCGCTTTTTGGGGCTTAATTTGGAGTTAATGTAATGAAACGTATTGTTGTTGTAACGGCTGTTGCCGTTTCTGTGCTGTCAACGGCAGCCTTCGCTGGCGGAGTTGGACTAAGCAGCGGCGGCGGAAGCCAAGTCTCTCAAATCGGCGGTGTTGCCGGCATCTATGCGACGGGTGCCGCTGGGGCACAAGGGTCGGCTGATGTCGCAACTTTCGGCGGCCATTCGTCAGTAAACAACACAAGCACAACCGGAACCGTGAACGGCGTCGGTGCTGGCGTCGGCGTCATTGGAGGCAACTCTGGGGGCTTCGGCGGCGTCGGCCTCGTCGGAGTAGCGGCTTCGGGTGGCGTATCCGGCGCAAACAATAGCGTCCAGACCAAGAATACTTATGGCGATATCCAATCCAACACCTCGGCAACAAACGCTTCGGGCGCCGGTCTCGGCCTCGGCGGCAACAGCATCAGCGCCGGTGGCGGCAATCACGTCGGCCTGAGCTTCGGACACTAGTTTTTAACTGAATATATCTGGCCCTCTATTCGAGACGCCCACTCATATGGCGGGCCAGTGTCCCTTTTTTCACTGCGTTTAAGCAAGGGATAGTCAAATGCGTTGCTTCAGCCAAAGGTTTTTACTTGCTACTCCCGCATCTTCCGTTTTTGCTCTGCTTCTGACAATGGGGGCAGCAGATGCCGGTGGCGGATTCCCAGAGCCTAAAATGGATATTGTTGCGGCCTATTCCACAGGCCGGGAGCCGGCCACTGCGTCGGAGGCGGTAACGGTCGAAGTGTCCAGCAATGGCGCCGCTGTTGTTGCAACGTCCGGCAGCAATGCACAAGGCGGCATCGGGAGTGCGGCCTCGACGGCCTGGAGCACCACGACAGTTACTGGAAGCGGCAATTCGCAAATCATCGAGTCAAGCACAGCGTTCTCGACCGGGTTCAGCAAAGGCCCCAACTCGATCACGAAGTCGGCGTCCTCCACGGAAACGGCTGTCGTAATCAATGGCCAGACTTACGCTGTCGCGAAAGAAGTCGCGATTGCTGTCGCGCGCAATACCAGCTTCGGATCCAGCGCGGCTGTCGGCATCGAAGCCACTGTGAACGGTGGCTTGGACTTTACGATGCAGGTTGCAAGCTCGAAGCCTCTGTCCCGCTGACCTCTTTGCGGCATTCCTAGATAATATTATTCGGAAACTGTGTTGTATCGGCTGCGGTTTCTTCTCGTAAGTGGGGATTGTAATGCGGTTGTCCTTGTTCTTGATGGCGTGCGCCGCTGCAGGCGCCGGGTTGATCGGTCCTGACGCAGCGACGCAGGACGCCGCCGCACAGTCTCAGGGTGTTGCTCCGGCACCGATCGGTTATTCCCCTGCTGAGGGCGTCAACTTCGTCCCGAGCGCTTTCACCGAAGTCGGTTATGATTCCAACCCCGATCAAGTGGCCGACCCCAAAGGCTCAGCCTTTTTGCGGACGGGCGCTGGTTTCGGCCTTAGTTCCGTCAGCAAGGAGCTGGTTGCCAATGTGACCGCTAATGGAAGCTGGGTCTCCTACTTCAGCGATCCTTACAGAGAGGAGCGGCTTTCCGGCGCCACGCAGGCCAATATGACCTATTTGCTCAGGCCCGGCTGGACCGTCTCCGGAACAGGTTTTGTCGACTACGATGGGCAATCCTTCAACCAATCGCAAACAGATGGCGCCTCGGTCGAGACTGCGTTCCGGGACGACGTCGTTGCAACGTTCGTTCGTGCCCGATACACCGAGGTGCGCTATCTCAATGATGTCGATCCGAACTCTTTCGTTGCTCCGCTTCTTCTTACGTCCGCGTTCAACTCGAACCGTTCGGAAGTGAAATGGGGCGGGCTTATCGGCACCGGTTCGCTCATCGGTGGCTATGCCGAAGCTTTTGCAGCCAGGGTAAACTACACCGACCAACCTGATCCTTCGATCATAAATCGGAGCGCAGACGATTACTCTATTAAAGCCGGAACAAGAGTTACGTTCTCGCCTACCCTCTATACGGACATCGGCTGGCGCTGGAACCAGCGCAACCTCGATGACAATAGACTTCGTGACTATACCTCCAGTGACTTCGACGGAGCGGTAACCTGGCGGCCCTCGCCATTTTTCCTCCTCACGGCCTCCATCCAGCGCACGATCGGGGAACCGACCATGCAGTTGGCCCTCTTATCCGACATCCGCTCCTACGAAGTGAAGGCGACTTATCTGCCCGTCGCGGGCGTTGCCTTATCAATCGCGGCTGCAAAACAGCTCGTCGACGAGATCGGTGCGGGCGCCAGCTATGATGCAGACGTCATCAACGCGACGCTGAGCTACGATTATTCGGCCCATATGCAGGTCTACACGGCGCTCCGTTACGAGTATTATTCTTTCGATTGGCAATCCCTGGATTACGACCGGCTCCGCGTTCTTGCCGGTATCCGAATCATTCCGGATGGAACCCCTCTGCTTCCTCTCGACCCGGCAGGCGGCTACAAGGACTTTGTTCCATCTGGGGGCATCCGCCTCCCGAATGATGCCTCGCTCACGGCCTCGGTTGGTTATTCCTGGTTTGACCTGCCTGCTATGAGGATGGCGACGCTCGTCGGAGGACCGTTCTGGAATGAGGCCGTCGGACGTTTCACGAACGACGATGGCGGCCTTGGCGGTGCGCGGGTGGATTTGCGCCTGGATAACATGGCGACGCATCAGCTGGAAGGAGGCCAATGGCTCAGCTTCGGTCTTACCGGCTTTTATGCGCATTACGACGGCGCCAGCAATACGCGCTGCACGTACGCTGCGACAACCGATTGCGCCTTTGTAAACATCGTCGACGCCAATCCAAACTTCGAAAACAACACGGGACCGTTCGGTGATCTGCACATCACAACGTATCGCCAGGTCGACTATTATGGCGTCGGGGTCGACGCGGGCCTAGGCGATGTGTTTGGCGGTTACAAGGACGAGCAGTTGGCGGTCCTATCTCCCTTTCGCGTAGGTCTTGCATTCCGCGGCCTCGATGAACGCACAAAAGTGACATCGATTGATCAGCTGGTTTGTGACCCATTACATTACCATGAGTTCCTCAACACACAGTATTACGGTGGATTTGTGGGGGTAAAGCACGCGCTTCCTATCGGCGACAGCGGCTGGAGACTCGACGTCGACGGAACTGCTGGCGTTTACTTCGCTGATACGCAGTATAGCGGCCGCTACTCCGGATACGCACCTCTTTATGGAGTTGGCTATGTTGTGGACAACGGCAGCGCCAACGCAAGCGCCAATAACGCCTCCTTCATCGGTTCGGTAAAGGTTGGCCTGAACAAGGACCTGGGCTGGGCTTCGATCGGAGCATTCGCTCAAGCAGAGTATTTAAGCTACGTCCCCAAAATTATTTACAACAACAATGATTTTGCGGGAGGTGCGCCATGGGGTATCGAGGGCAACAGCGGAACTCACATTGCATCAGGTGACGCCATGAACTACACGGTAGGCGTCAACCTGACCTTCAAGCTGAATGGCCTATTCTGATGAGCTTGGCCGCCGACCTCCAGCGCCACTGGCCTCGATTGGCATCTCGGTGCTGTCGCCAAGTGCAAATGCCTCGCTTAGAAGCCCGTCCACTGCGGCTTACGTTTCTCGAGAAATGCGCCGATGCCCTCCTCCGCGTCGCGAGTCAGCATGTTTTCGACCATGACGCACGCCGTATAATCATACGCCTCGGCGAGCGGCATTTCGGCCTGACGATAGAAGGACTGCTTGCCGATGGCGAGCGTAAGCGGCGACTTGCTCGCAATCTTATCCGCCACCTCGATGGCTGCCGAAAGCACATCCGTGTCGGGCGCGACCCAGTTCACAAGCCCGAGTTCTTTCGCCTTCGCCGCAGGAACCATTTCGCCAAGAAGCAGCATCTCCATCGCAGCTTTGCGCGAGATATTGCGCGACAGGGCCACCATGGGGGTCGAGCAGAACAGGCCAATGTTCACGCCCGGCGTCGCGAACTGTGCGCTCTCCCCCGCAACCGCAAGATCGCAGCTTGCCACGACCTGGCAGCCCGCAGCCGTCGCGATGCCGTTCACGGCCGCGATCACCGGCTTGTGGCAGGCGACGATGGACCGCATCAGCGCCGAACAGCTTTGCATCGTTTGTTCGAAGAAGGCGCGGCCGTGGTCCGTATCCTGCCGGCGCGCCGTCAATTCCCGAAGGTCATGACCCGAGCAAAACGCGGGCGGAGCACCCGTAATAATGATGGCGGCGGCATCTCGCATCGCGCCAGCGCGGCCGATCGCCTCGTTCAATGCGCCGATCAGATTGAGCGAGAGGCTATTTCTCGCCGAGGGCCTGTTCAGCGTCAGGATGCAGGCAGCGCCACGCCTCTCCTCGATCAGCAACGCCGGGTCATGACAGGTGTTTCGAGGCTCGGAGGCGTCCATTCGCGATTTTCCCTCACTTCAGAATGCCTCAGTTGAGGCCGAGTTTCACAGCCGCTTCGATATCCGGCTTCATTTCCTCGACGACGGCCACGTTTTGCGGCGGAGGTTCGCGCGCGAGTTGATCGCTGAGATCGTCGAGGTTCTCCCGAAGCCGCTCCTTCTGCTTGTCGTTCAAAAGGCCAAGCTTCTCCAGCTGCGCGATCGCGGTGTCCTTGTTCTTGTCGAGCGTGCCCCTGGCGATGCCGCGCGCCGGACCTGCCGTCACGTAAAGATAGGCCTGCCCGATCGCTCTTCCGGTTTCAGACCATTCCTTGATATCCGCAAAGCCGTGCTTCACAGCGATGTCCTGCGCCTGCGCTTGCAGTTTGCTGGATTTGATCGCCTTGACGATGACGCCGACAGGGTTTTTGGGAGTCTCCGTGTCCATGCCGGCCCGTACTCCCTCGCTCATCGCGATTGCGCGCATTTCCGAGAACGACGCCAAAAACCGGGTGACATTGTCCTGGGTCAGCGGCACATCCTTCGCGGCTGCTGAGCCAATCGCCGACAAGACAGCAGCCACAAGGCCAAGTAGAATAACTCCTGCACGTTTCTTGAGATCGGCCATGCTGTTGAATCCTTCAGCTCGGTCATTCGACTGTTTCGCAGCCGTTCTCATTGCGCCAAATCTTGGTCAAATCGCGGAACCGATGTTGCACGATCACGACGTCCCCAATCTCTCCCAACCCAAAATGTCCGCTGCAGAGGTCAATCTTTTCCTCACTCAGGTCTTTCCCCAGATTGACATTGGACGGACCTACACCGTCGAGGAAACACGGCACGGCTTCGCGAGGATGCGCATGGTCTATGGCGACCATTTGCTGAGACCTGGAGGCACGATATCCGGTCCCGCCATGTTTTCGCTCGCAGACGTTGTGATGTACGCGGCGGTGCTTGCGTCAATCGGGCCTGTGGCGCACGCCGTGACCACCAATCTCACGATCAACTTTCTCAGGAAGCCCGATCAGCGCGACATGCTCGGCGAAGCGCGCCTGTTGAAGCTTGGCAAGCGGCTTGCAGTCGGCGAAATCGCGCTTTGCTCGGAGGGCGAGACGGATCTTGCGGCGCACGCCACGGCGACATATTCGCTGCCGCACCATTGAGGTATTATGACACCGAACTTGTGGTATTTTAATACCGTTTATTTATATCATTGTTTTTGCAAGCTTATTTTTCAACGGTAACCTCCATCCCTTGGTTGACACGCCTGGCTTGCTGATCTATCTCTTTTTATCGACGGGCCGTGCGGCCCTTTTTTCATTGGAGCCGCGAGCTCAAACCGGACACACGATGAAAACCTATTCCGCAAAACCATCAGAGATCGAGAAGAAGTGGCTCTTGATCGACGCAGAGGGCCTCGTCGTCGGACGGGTCGCGACGATCATCGCGAACCGCCTGCGCGGCAAACATAAACCCACCTTCACGCCCCATATGGACGACGGCGACCACATCGTCGTCATCAACGCCGAGAAGATCGTCTTCACCGGCAACAAAACGCAGGACAAGATTTACTACCGGCACACCGGCCATCCCGGCGGCATCAAGGAACGCCGTCCGTTCGAGATCCTCGGCGGCAAGTTCCCTGAGCGCGTTCTCATGAAAGCCGTGGAGCGCATGGTTCCGCGCGGGCCGCTCGGTCGCAAGCAGATGACCAATTTGCGCATTTACGCCGGGCCCGAGCATCCGCATGCGGCGCAAAATCCGGAAAAGCTCGATGTTGCTGCCATGAACTCCAAAAACGTAGCGAGGGCGCGCTAATGCCTGAGACCAGCGCAAAGACATTTTCCGGCTTAGACAAGGGCGCGGGCGCTCCTGCTGCCGAAGACCGGTCGCGTCCGGTTCACGTGCAGAAGCTCGACGCTCACGGGCGTGCCTATGCAACGGGCAAGAGGAAGAACGCCGTCGCACGCGTTTGGGTCAAGCCCGGAGCGGGCAAGATCACCGTGAATGATAAGGATCACGAGGCGTATTTCGCGCGGCCGGTGCTTCAGATGATCCTGAAGCAGCCGCTCGTGACCGCCAACCGGGCGAGCCAATATGATGTCGTCGTAACCGTCGCTGGCGGCGGCCTTTCCGGTCAAGCTGGCGCGGTACGCCATGGCCTTTCGAAGGCATTGACCTATTTCGAGCCTGCTCTTCGTGCCATTCTGAAAAAAGAAGGCTTCCTGACCCGTGACCCGCGCGTCGTGGAGCGTAAGAAATACGGCAAGGCTAAAGCACGCCGCAGCTTCCAGTTCTCGAAGCGCTAACGGACGAAGGCCATGCCTGCGGACGCGGGACGGCAGAAAATCAAGATCGGGGTTATCGGCGCCAGTGGCTATACGGGCGCCGATCTCGTCCGGCTCGCCGCTTGTCATCCCTTCATGGAACTTACGTTGCTCGCGGCGAACACGCATGCGGGCAAGCCTCTATCCGAGGTATTCCCTCATCTTGGGTTTGTGCAAGCGCCGCCTCTCGTCAAGGCCGAGGACGCGGATTGGTCAACATGCGATGCCGTGTTCTGCGGGCTACCGCACGGCACGGCGCAGGACATTATCGCGACGCTGCCCGAGAGTGTCAAAATCATCGATATGTCCGCTGATTTCCGTCTCAAGGACACCGGCACCTACGCCAAATGGTACGGGCGCCAGCACGCCGCGCCGCATCTCGTCCAGCAGGCGGCCTACGGGTTGACGGAGTTTTACCGCCAGCAAATCGCAGTCGCGCGGCTCGTCGCCTGCCCTGGATGCTATCCAACGGCGGCGCTGCTCGCGCTCTTGCCGATCGTCAGCGCCAAGCTCATCGACGCCACGGACATCATAATTGATGCAAAGTCGGGGGTGTCCGGGGCGGGCCGCTCGCTCAAGCAGAACATCCTGTTCTCGGAAGCGGGAGAGGGGCTCTCCCCGTACAGTGTCGCCAGTCACCGGCATGCCCCGGAGATCGAGCAAGAAATCTCGGCGGCGGCGGGAGAAGCCGTCCTCGTGAGCTTTACACCACATCTCGTTCCAATGAGCCGCGGCGAGCTTGTGACCGCTTATGTCCACCTCAAAGACAATCATGCGGTCGAGGATCTTGGAGCGGCGCTCTCCGAGCGGTACGCGGATTTGCCGTTCGTGCGTGTGGCGCCGAAAGGGACGCTCCCATCGACACAGTTCGTGCGCGGATCGAACTACTGCATGCTCGGTGTTTACGCCGACCGCATTCCTGGACGCGCCATCGTCATTTCGGCGATCGACAATCTCGTGAAAGGCTCGGCAGGCCAAGCCATCCAAAATTTCAATCTGATGTTCGATGTTCCGGAAAGCATCGGCCTGGAACAACTGCCTCTTTTCCCGTAAGGGGCAGCGCAATTTGCATCAATACCACACAGGTTGGAAAAGTATTTTACCTGCGTAAATGCCATAATCGGCCTCAAGCCATTATGATAAGGAGCGGCTACTCTTATCGAGTCTCCCTTTTACACCGCTCCGCCCCGGGAGGACACCATGGTCCGCAACGTCATCATCGCCGCCCTGGCTGTTGCATCCGTTCTATTTGCCTATCGTGATCACCAAGCGAGCAGGACAGCAGAGCAGCAGACTCAACTTCTCATCGAGACACGCGACAAGGCTGAAAAAGAGCTGCAATCCCTTCGCGACAAGCTAGCGGCAGAAGAACGCGCGCGGCAGGTGGCCGAGAAGGATGCGAAAGCTGTCTCCGCGAAGCTCGCCGAGGAACAAACAGCTCGGGACGCAGCCGAGCAAACAGCCAAGGCGGCGAGCGAGCGTCTGTCGCAGGTTCAGAACGCACTTGCAAATGCCGAGCAATCTGTACGGGATGCTCGCGAATCCCTGGACAAGGCGCAAAAGGACAGAGATGAGGCTTTAGAGACCCTGGCGAGGGAACGCAGCCACGCCGCGGGGCAATCAAAGCCTGCCGGGTAGGCCATTGAAGTCGGGAGCCCCGCTATTTCCGTGGGCAACTGATGCGTTCTTGCATCACAGCCAAGCCAGAGCACTCGAAGTGTTTGAAAACTTATCGCCAAGCTCTTTACGAAATAGCTACGATCGCGCATAATCCGCCCCAATCGGGCAAACTATCGGACCCCGTGGAACTACGCGTTGAGAATAAACCGCACCCTCGCGGCAAAAATGTACGCATGTCTTCCCCCGATAACTGTTCTGCCTGCTAAGCCAAAACATGGTCTAGCGGCCATGTTTTTTTCGTTGGGGAAGAGGAGTGCTATCCCATGCGCCAGACCGGAACGGTCAAGTTTTTCAATCAGGCGAAGGGTTTTGGTTTTATCACACCGGACGAGGGCGGGAAAGATGTGTTCGTTCACATTTCCGCGGTCGAGCGTTCGGGAGTGGGAATGCTCGACGAGGGTATGCGAGTGACCTACGAGACGCAGCCCGATCCGAAGGGTAAAGGTCCAAAGGCGGTCAATCTCGAGCGCTCCGAATAAGTCGGCGAACTCGGGGGCAATCCGCCCTTCTGGGCTTTCCAAAATTACCCACACGGCATTGCTTGCGTTGGGACGCAAGACAGCTTAATTGCGGTTGATGCGCTTCTTAGATCAAGCAAAAGTCTACATTCGCTCGGGGGACGGCGGGAACGGCTGCCTTTCCTTTCGACGTGAAAAATTTATCGAATTCGGAGGACCGAACGGCGGAGACGGAGGCCGGGGCGGGGATGTGTGGGTCGAGTGCGTTTCCAACCTCAACACGCTGATTGATTTCCGTTATCAGCAGCATTTCAAGGCCAGCAACGGCAAGCACGGGATGGGCTCCAACATGACTGGAGCAGCCGGTGACGGTGCCGTCCTGCAGGTCCCGCCAGGAACCCAGGTTTTTGCCGAGGACAATGAGACCCTTCTTGCCGACCTCGTCGAGCCAGGGCAGCGCGCGTTGATTGCCGCGGGCGGAAATGGCGGCTTTGGGAACGCACACTTCAAGTCTTCAACGAACCGCGCGCCACGGCGCGTGAATCCCGGCCAACCCGGTATCGAAATGACAATCTGGCTCCGTCTTAAGCTCATCGCGGATGCGGGGATCATTGGTCTCCCGAATGCCGGGAAGTCCAC
This sequence comes from uncultured Alphaproteobacteria bacterium, assembly GCA_963839435.1. GTDB lineage: Bacteria > Pseudomonadota > Alphaproteobacteria > Rhizobiales > Rhodomicrobiaceae > Rhodomicrobium. Next base: position 147,369 of record CAWIVD010000010.1, on the reverse strand, counting down.
ATTCCTAGCGGCAGTCAGCGCGGCGAAGCCGAAGATCGCCGATTATCCATTCACAACTCTTCATCCGAACCTCGGCGTGGTCAAAGCCGGCGATACAGATTTCGTTCTGGCGGACATCCCAGGTCTGATCGAGGGCGCCCATGAAGGCGCCGGGATCGGCGACCGCTTTCTTGGTCACATCGAGCGCTGCCGCGTGCTGCTTCATCTTGTCGACATAACCGAAGCGGACGTCGCCCGAGCATACCGCACCGTGCGTGGTGAACTGAGGGCGTACGGCGCCGATCTCAATCGCAAGCGCGAAATCGTAGCATTGTCCAAATGCGACGCCGTCACGCCAGAGGTTGCCGCACAGAAAGCTCTGGAGCTTCAGAAAGCAGCGCGGAAAAAGCCGCTTCTGCTTTCGGCTGTTTCAGGGGCTGGCGTCCGTGAGGCGCTGCTCAAGGTAGGCAAGATCGTGAGAGAACCGAAAGCCGAAGCCCCAAAGCCGGCGCCTGTCTGGCAGCCTGAAGTGTCTTAAACGACGCCTCTAGCACTCTAGAATTGATCGACTTTTCCGCCCTCAATCGGAAGCGATCAAGGGGATCGCTCTTGCGCTCGAAACTGCGAATGCGGGCACCAAAAGGAATGGCCGGGTTCAGCCCGGCCATTGCAAAGCGGTCGAAGTTGTTTGTTTCGGATCAGGCGACGGCGCGCGTCTTGTTCGTGGGGACGCTCTTTTCATTGAAAAGCGTCTGCAAATCGCCTGACTGGAACATCTCAGTGACGATATCGGCGCCGCCCACGAATTCGCCCTTCACATAAAGCTGCGGGATCGTTGGCCAGTTCGTGTAGGCTTTGATGCCATCGCGCACCTTATCATCGTCGAGAACATTGATATCTTTATAGTCAACGCCAATGAAGCTGAGGATCTGAGTGACGCGCCCCGAGAACCCGCACTGTGGAAAGTCCCTCGTCCCCTTCATGAAAAGCACCACATCGTTCGCGGTGACTTGATCTTTTATCCAGTCGTGTACGGTTTTCTCGCTCATTCGCTCTCTTCTCCTCAAGCTCGATGTTACATGCACCCGCGTGCTAAAAATACAACCCAACAGCTCAAGAAGCCGTTTCTGGCGTCTTCGTTTGCAGAGCAAGCGCATGCAACTCGCCGCCTACACTGCCTCGAAGCGCCTCATAGACAAGCTGGTGCTGTTGAACCCTCGTCATCCCCTTAAAGGCGGAAGAAACTACGGTTGCTGCATAGTGATCGCCATCGCCCGCAAGATCTTCGATGGTCACTTCCGCGTCGGGTAATCGCTCTTTAATCAGGCGCTCTATTTCCTTCGGTTGCATGGGCATGACGTTTGTCCTTCGTATCTTGGGGAAGAGTACAGGCGGAAGACCCTTAAGCGCACTATATGGAAACGCGACGCTCGTCAGGCCACCGTTCCCATAAGATTTGGAAGCCATTCCTCATGCGCCTTACGAAGACTGCTTAAGCTAAGCTTGTCCTCGCCGGAAATCACAATCTCGTCGCCTTCGATATGAGCAGCGACGCGGGCTGCCACGCCAGCGGCCTTAGCCTGCCTGATAACGCTCTCCGCTTTGCCTTCGGAGACGGCCACAAGATACCGACCCTGATCTTCACCGAAAGCGGCCGCATGCGAGGAGAGGTCCGGCGCTGGCGCATAACGAAATCCGCGCCGCCCGGCGATAGCCATTTCGGCGAGCGCAACAAGAAGACCGCCATCGGACACGTCGTGCACGGTGGCTGACATCCCCGTCTCGACAAGCGTGCGGACGAAATCCCCTGTCTGCCGCTCTAAGGCCAGATCGACAGGGGGGGGAGCGCCTTCGAAATGCCCCGTTGCGTGTTCCTGGTAAAGCGACTGCCCAAGATGACCGGCCTCTGGCCCGATAAGAACGATGACTTCATCCTGGCGCTTCAGAGCCAGCGTTGCAACATGGCGGCTGTCGGCGATCAAGCCAACGCCGCCGATGGCGGGTGTCGGCAGGATCGCAATTCCGTTCGTTTCGTTGTAGAGCGAGACGTTGCCCGATACGACCGGGAAGTCGAGCGCCCGGCAGGCTTCAGCCATGCCCTCGATGCACGCAGCAAACTCGGCCATGATCTCCGGACGCTCGGGATTGCCGAAATTCATGCAGTCGGTCAACGCAAGCGGCTTTCCGCCCGAAGCCGTTATATTACGCCAGGCTTCGGCGACAGCCTGCTTTCCGCCCTCGAAAGGATCGGCAGCGCAATAGCGAGGGGTCACGTCGCACGTTAAGGCAAGCGCCTTGTTCGTACCGTGCACGCGCACAACGCCGGCGTCGGAGCCCGGCCTCACCATCGTGTCGCCCATGACCATGTGGTCATATTGCTCCCAGATCCACCGGCGCGAGGCGAGATGCGGCGAGCCCATGAGCGAAAGCAGAACATTGGAAAGGCTGCTCGGCGCAGCAATCTCGTCTGCGCTGACGACAGACGGCTTTGCCCTTGGCGCGATGGGGCGATCGTAAACCGGGGCCTCATCGGATAGCATAAGGGTCGGCAAGTCGGCCTGAACAACGCCTTTGTGCCAGATCGTCAGGTGGCCGGTATCCGTCGTCTTTCCGATGATCGCAAAATCCAGCTCCCATTTGCGGAAGATTCGTTCCGCCAGCGCCTCCGAGCCGGGCCTCAGCACCATGAGCATGCGCTCCTGGCTTTCCGAGAGCATCATCTCGTAAGCGGTCAGGGCCTCTTCGCGCTGCGGAACGCGGTCAAGATCGATTTCGATGCCGGAGCCGCCTTTCGCCGCCATCTCGACAGACGAGGAGGTAAGACCGGCCGCGCCCATATCCTGGATCGCGAGGATGGCGTTTTCAGCCATGAGTTCGAGGCAGGCTTCGAGCACAAGCTTTTCCGTGAACGGATCGCCGACCTGCACGGTCGGACGCTTCTCCTCGGTCTCCTCGTCGAACTCGGCCGATGCCATCGTTGCGCCGTGAATGCCGTCGCGGCCCGTCTTCGACCCGACATAAACGACAGGATTGCCGACACCGGAAGCCGCCGAATAAAAGATGCGGTCCGCGTTGGCAAGCCCGACACACATCGCATTCACGAGGATGTTGCCATCAAAGCGCGTGTCGAAATTCGTCTCGCCGCCGACCGTCGGAATGCCAACGCAATTCCCATAATCACCGATGCCGGAAACAACGCCTGCCACGAGATGACGCGTCTTGGGGTGGTCCGGCGATCCGAACCGAAGCGCATTCAGCATGGCGATGGGACGCGCGCCCATGGTAAAGACGTCGCGCATGATGCCGCCGACACCGGTGGCCGCGCCCTGATAGGGCTCGATGAAGGACGGGTGATTATGACTTTCCATCTTGAAAATCACAGCCTGCCCATCGCCTATATCGATGACGCCCGCATTCTCCCCCGGCCCGCAGATGACGTGCGGGCCGCTCGTCGGCAGCTTCTTCAGCCAGACGCGCGAAGATTTATACGAGCAGTGCTCGGACCACATCACAGAAATGATGCCGAGTTCGGTTAGATTGGGTGCGCGGCCCAGCATTTTGCAGGCGCGCCGGAATTCCTCCGGCGGCATGCGATGCGCCAAGGCCACCTCTTCGGTCGCTATGACGGGATTTTCTTGAGACGAGGAACTCATACCCTCTAACGTAATGATGGTGGATATTGATGGCCGGGCGGATCCGGCCATTGCGATGTGTCTAGGAGGAGGACCGCTGCTCGCGGTCGAGCTCATACTCGGCGATGCCGACTTTCAGCATGTCGTAGGCATCTTCGAGGAATTCCTCCTCGTCCATGTACTCGACATAGCTTGGGAAATACCCGGCGTCCTCTTCCTCTTCCTCGGCCGCGTCGGTTGCACCCGCAGCCTGGAAAGTGATGCTGCCATCCTCGTTCACATAGACGGAGGCAAGCGTTTCGTTATCCGGCTTGTACTTGATCTGGACGATAGGATCGCCGTTGTCCTCGCCGACCGCGAAGTCCAGGCGCTTACTGTTGATCTGCTCTTTCAAACGCTGGCAAAGCTTGCCTGCCGTCTCTCGCCTCGCCTGCGGGTCGAGCTTGGCGGTTTGCATTTCGCGTTTGACTTCATCAACTTCGTCGTCGAAACCCATGTGGCGATCCTTTCGCTAGAACCTTTTGACCCTTAAACGCCAGATCTTCACGCCTTGATTAATTCAACCCTCGTGTCAGCGACTCGAACAGGCGGCGGCCATCCGTGCCGCCAAGGGCGGCGTCAGCGGCGCGTTCGGGGTGTGGCATGAGGCCCATAATACGATGAGTGCGGTCCACAACGCCAGCGATGTCGCGGCGGGAGCCGTTGGGATTGCCGCTATCCCCGGTTTCCGCCCTGGGAGCATAGCGCAGCGCAACCTGTCCTTCCCCTTCGATGCGATCGAGGGTTTCCTCATCGGCGAAGTAGCAGCCATCCTTATGTGCGATCGGCATTGTGACCTGCTCGCCGGGAGAATAGGCATTGGTGAAGGGCGTGTCGGTTCTCTCCACCTTCAGCCCGACGTCGCGGCAAATGTAATGAAGAGAGGCGTTGCGCATAAGCGCACCCGGCAGGAACCGGGCCTCGGTCAGGATCTGAAAGCCGTTGCAGATACCTAGAATTGCCACGCCACGTTTCGCCTCGGCGCCGACCGCGCGCAAGATCGGCGAATGCGCCGCCATCGCGCCGGAGCGAAGGTAGTCGCCATAGGAAAAACCACCCGGCAGCACGATCAAATCCACCGGCGGGACAGACGTCTCCCCGTGCCACACCATGGCAGGCTTCTTCCCCGTGACCGCTTCGAGCGTCACCGCGACATCGCGATCGCAATTCGACCCGGGGAAGACGATAACGGCGCTTTTCACAGCAACTCCACGCGGTAATTCTCGATCACGGGGTTCGCGAGAAGCTGGCGGCACATGGCGTCCAGTTCACCCTTGGCCGAAGCCTCGTCCTTCGCCTTGAGCTGCACCTCGATGAGCTTTCCCTGGCGCACATCCTCCACATTGTCGAAGCCGAGCGAATGAAGAGCGTTCGCGATGGCCCGCCCCTGCGGGTCGAGCACCCCGTTCTTCAATGTAACCGTGATGCGTGCTTTCATCGCCCGCGCCTCCACACTCCTGATCGGCCTAAGCAAAGTTCGCAAAAGTGGTCTTCCCGGTGTTGCGAAAAAACTCTGCAAAAACAAAACAATCCAAGCAGGCATTCATTGGCTGACCAACACATGCCTGCGTAGCCTATTTCGATTGGACAAGCACCGGCCCTTTTGGCTTAGGCGTCGGATTCTCCACAAGAATGCCGAGCCGCTTCGCCACTTCCGAATAGGCTTCGAGCAAGCCTCCCATGTCCTGGCGGAAACGATCCTTGTCGAGCTTATCCTTGGTTTCGATGTCCCAGAGGCGGCAGCTGTCAGGGCTGATCTCATCGGCAAGCACGATGCGCACCTGTTCGTTGTTCTCGTAGATCCGCCCGAACTCAACCTTGAAGTCCACGAGCCTGATCCCGATCCCGAGAAACAGGCCGGTCAGGAAATCGTTGATGCGAAGCGCCAGGGCCATCATCTCGTCGATCTCTTGCGGTGCGGCCCAGCCGAAGGCCGTAATGTGTTCCTCCGTCACCATGGGATCGTTCAGCTTGTCGGCTTTGTAGTAGAACTCGATGATCGACCGGGGCAACGGCATGCCCTCTTCAAGGCCAAGCCGCGCGCAAAGCGACCCGGCGACGACATTGCGGACCACAACCTCGAGCGGGATAATCTCCACCTCGCGAATAAGCTGCTCGCGCATGTTGAGGCGGCGGATGAAGTGCGTTGGCACGCCAATCTCATTGAGCCGGCTGAAAATATACTCGGAAATGCGGTTGTTCAAAACGCCCTTCCCCTCGAAACGCTCATGCTTCTTGGCGTTGAACGCGGTCGCGTCATCCTTGAAGTGCTGTATGAGCGTGCCGGGTTCCGGCCCTTCATAAAGAACCTTCGCCTTTCCTTCATAGATGCGGCGGCGGCGGTTATTCATTGGGAAACCCCCTTCTCGTGAAGGAAATAAGCAGAGCGGCTGAGACTTAGATCGTACTTCAAGCGCATATTTGCGTCATTGTCACGCGTTCCCGCAAACGAGCGAGCGGCGTTTTCGCTGATTCTGATTGCGGCCAAGCTATTTACCTACCTCTCGGTCGCTCCCGGATTAGCCGAAAAAGCTCTGTTGAGGTAGCGCAAAGGAGCGCTATCCATGGTATGATAACCATGCAAAGCTTGTACCGGAAGATGGCTCCGCGGGGCTTTCGATTAAAGGCCCCCCCGATCGCAGACCATGGAGGCGGTTCCCGAGATGACAACATTCGACGAACGAGAGCACGCTTACGAGGCGAAATTCGCCCACGATGAGGAGTTGAGCTTCAAGGCCAAGGCGCGCCGCGACAGGCGGTTTGGCGCGTGGGTTGCGGCCCAGTTGGGCCTGACGGGCGCCCCCGCCGAGGACTACGCCATAAAGGTGGTTCGTGCCGATCTGGCACATCCCGGCGACAAAGCAATTATCGAGACGGTGCTGGCCGATCTGAAGTCGCAGGGCCTTGCCACCGACGAGCGGAAACTTAAGGTGAAGCTTATCGACCTGATGGAAGAGGCCGTGGCGGAGCTCGAAGCCAACAAATAGGCACGGCCAACCGATCGCGCCGCCGCCAGCCGTGAGACTTGCTATAAAACGGTCTGCGAAAAGCTTACCTTTTGTGCAGGCCTTTCTACTTCCGATCGACCTAAAGCACGCCCAATTTCTTCTGCAGACTTGACGAGGACGTCGTGTATTGAAAGACTACCCTCTTTCCAGGATACACGTGGCGATGCGCTTGCTGCGCCATAAGAGCAGCCTCGTGAAAACCGGAGAGGATGAGCTTGAGCTTGCCGGGATACCAGTTGATGTCTCCGACAGCAAAAATGCCAGGCTCCGATGTCTCGAACTTCTCGGTGTCTACGGCGATAAGATTTTCGTGCAGATTCAAGCCCCAGTTCGCGACAGGTCCGAGCTTCATGGTGAGGCCGAAGAAGGGTAGAAACCTCTCGGCCTCGATCTTGAACTCCTGGTCCGGGCCGCCAGTAACGGGGCCGCGCACCGTCAGGGCTTCAAGCTCGCCGCCTGTGCCATGGAGCTTCGTCACCTGCCCTAGAATGAATTTCAGGCGCCCTCCGGAAACGAGCGCGCGCATCTTGTTGACCGAGTCCGGCGCGGCCCGAAACTCGTCGCGGCGATGAACGAGCGTCACGCTTTTCGCGACAGGCTGAAGGTTCAAGGTCCAGTCGAGCGCGAAGTCGCCGCCACCGACAACCACAACATTCTTGTCCCGGAACGCTTCGATTTTTCGAACTGAATAAAAGACCGACCTCCCCTCGAAGTCCTCGATGCCGGCAAGCGGTGGCCGTTTCGGCGTGAACGATCCCCCGCCCGCGGCGATGACGATGACTTTGGCGAAGAACCGGGACCCTATGTCGGTCTCGACCTCGAAACCGCCTTCGACGCGACGCAGCGAATTCGACACGCTGCCCCAGGTGAAAGACCGCGTCGAACGGCTTAATCTGTTCCAGGAGGCGGTTCGTCAGCTCTTGCCCGGTCACAATAGGAAGCCCCGGAATATCGTAGATCGGCTTCTCGGGATAAAGCTCGGAGCATTGGCCGCCCGGCTTATCGAGAATGTCGATGACATGCGCTTTTACATCGAGCAGCCCAAGCTCGAAGACCGCGAACAGGCCCACGGGACCCGCCCCGATGATAAGGGCGTCAGTTTGAATGGCTGTTGTCATTGTACTTTGTGGAATGGATCAAAAAAAACAACGACGGAGCGCACCGCCGTTTCGCCTAATTTTGGTGCTCGGGAATGCGGACGACAAGGCCGTCCAGTTCAGGCTTCAGGCGGATTTGGCAGCTCAGGCGGCTGGTGGGGCGCACCTCGAACGCGAAATCGAGCATGTCCTCCTCCATCGGCGACGGGCTGCCTGTTTTCTCCTTCCAGGCATCGTCGACATAAACATGACAGGTCGCACAGGAGCAGGCGCCGCCGCATTCCGCGATGATACCGGGAACCGCATGCTTGATTGCCGTCTCCATGAGTGTTTGGCCCGGTTCCCCCTCAACCTCGTGGACCGTTCCATTGTGTTCGATATAAGTCACCTTCACCATCGCACCCCGTCTCCTTGAATCCGCCTCGTTGTGTAAGGGAGATAGGCGCGATTTTCCAAGCGCCAATTCGAAAATGGGACATCTCTTGCGGATCGCCCACCGTTAACCTCGCTTAATAATATGTGAAAAATATCTGTGGTTTTCTGTCCGGATAACACCAGACGGATCATCCGAAGGAACCGAATCGCAATATTAAGCATACGAAGGACATGTCTTTTGCATTCTTTTGGGTCGGGTTCGGGTAAGTTTGGGGCGTACGGCAATCTTTTTTTAGCCTTAAAAACACATTAGCGAAAGCGCGGGATGGGCATAGTACCGGAACGCTGTCCAAGCATGCGTTTGAGGGGTCATGAGGATTTGCCTTGAGTTGATGCTCACTGTTGCGGCGAGGTCTCCCAACCGATCCGGACATCGCGGCGTGAGCGGTATCTCAGCCACATCACATGAGGTCAGGACGGCCTGATAAGTCAAAAACAAGCGATCTCCCAGACGCCTATCGACCTCAAGCCTGAGGATGAGGCGCGGGCAAAGGCTAGAAGCGGCGCTCCCGCTCCCGAGGCTACCCCCACCCCACCCTCCGGTGAGGTGCAAGCTGTGACGAGCCGCGATCAGCAGCAGCAGTCTCAGCCAAAGCCAAGCCGTCCGCAGGCTCCTCGCCGTATTCAGGATGGGGCGACAATACCGTTCAGATATCCTCCCCCACCCAGCCTCAACGGCCCGCCCCGCAGAAGCGTCCTCCGGCGCCAGCGCGCGCCCATGTTCCGGCCAACGACGACATGCCCTCCATTGGCGGCCTGATCTATGCGATGCAGCAGCGGCCTTCGCGTTCGCCCTTCCTGATTGCGCTGATAGCATCGGCCATCTGGTTCGCTCTTGGCCTTCTTGTCTCATGGGCCGTTTTTCAGAAGGCCTTTGATGCCTCGGGCAGCACGGCTGATCTTCTGGCCAATCCGGCCATTGCTGCCGTTATTGCGACTGTCGTTATCCCCATCGCTCTCTTTTGGTTTCTGGCCATTCTGGTCTGGCGCGCGCAAGAATTGCGTCTGATGTCCTCGGCCATGACCGAAGTTGCTGTCCGCCTTGCGGAACCCGATCGCATGGCGGAACAGTCGGTGGCTTCGCTCGGGCAGACGGTACGCCGCCAGGTCGCCGCCATGAACGACGCCATTTCACGCGCACTCGGACGAGCCGGTGAATTGGAAGCGCTGGTTCACAACGAGGTGGCTGCGCTGGAGCGCTCTTACACCGAAAATGAGAACCGGATCAGGAACCTGATCAGCGAACTCGCGAGCGAGCGTGAGGCTCTTGCCAATAATAGCGAGCGCGTGAGCGAAGCGTTGCGAGGCATTGGCAGCCAGGTGACCAGGGAGATCACTGCCGCAAGCGAAAAAGCTTCCCAGTCGCTTGGCCATGCCAGCGTGACTATGACGGAGCAATTCGCCAGCCGCGGTCAGAAAATCACGGCAGCCGTCACCGCCGCCGGAACGGCCATCGACGAGAAACTCGCCGAGCGTGGATCCCGGATTACGGAGCAACTCGTCCGGCACGGCGCGCAGGCCGCAGAATCATTACGCCTTTCCAGCATTGAAGTGACCCGCGCGATTCAGGAGACGTCAGACCGCACGGCCGCGGCGATTTCCGCAAAGGGCAACAGCCTGGTCACGTCCGTGATTGGCATGAGCGAACGCGTCGGGCGGGAGATCCCGGTGCTGCTTGAGAAGCTCGGCACCGAGCAGACCCGGCTCAGCACCATCATAGACGGCGCGGCTCGCAATCTGTCGGCTCTGGAGACCGCGCTTGCCGAAAAGACACAGTCTCTCGGAACGACCCTAACCGAGCGCACCACCGTTCTTCAAACGGTTCTGAGTGAGCATTCGCGGAAAATCGATACCTCTCTTGCGGAGCGCATCCAGGGGCTTGAAACCATCCTGAGCAGGCGGACGCATAATTTCGAGGTGAGCTTGAGTGAGCGCACGAAGCAGCTCGAACTCGACACTCACTCAACGCGCTCAGGCTTTAGAGGCGTCGGTTTCGAAGCACAGCGGCTCGATGCGCGAAACGCTCGAAAAGCATTCCGGCTCGCTGGAGCACACTTTGGCGCGGCAGGCCGCGTCTATCGAGCGCGTCGTCTCCTCGAACTCCGCCAGCATTCAGAAGGCGGTGGAGGAACTAGCGAGCCGTTCGTCAACCGGCTCCGACGCGCTGGCCACCCAGGCGCGCGTCCTGAAGGAGGTCTCGGCAAACCTTGTCGGCCAACTCGGCGGTCTCACCAAGCAATTCGAGGATCAGGGCACGGCTCTCATCACCGCATCCCGCACGTTCGAGATGTCGAATTCGAAGGTGGACACCATGATGGAAGCCCGGCAAGCCGGCTTCACCAAGCTCATGGAAACCGTCACCACGCGCGCCGCCGAGCTCGACCGCATGATGAACAGCTATTCCAACATGCTTGAGCAGTCCCTGAGCCAGGCCGAGCTTCGGGCGCGGAAAGTGACGGAACTCCTCGCCAAGGATTCGGCGGAGAAATCTCAGACTGCGATCCGCGAGATCGACCGGTTGCGCCAGGATGCTCAGACGCATACGCAGAAAGCGGTTGCGGAGCTTCAGGCCAACTTTACCTCGCTGTCCGATCAGGTCTCGAGCCAGCTCTCTACGCTGTCTTCAAAATTCTCGGACACCACGCGTGTCGTTCGCGATACAACTCGCCGTGCCGCCGTGGACCTCGAGTCGGCTCAGAACGAGTTGCAGCGGCACGCCAAGGTTCTGCCGGAAACGGCAAAACAGAGCGCTACCGCTATGCGCCGCGCGCTGCAGGATCAACTTTCGGCACTCGATGCCTTATCCGAGTTGGCCAATCGTCATGCATACGCCAGCGCGGTTTCTGCGCCTGAGCAGCGAGGCGAGCCCCAGCGGCGCGAGCAGCTTCCTCCCCCTCCCTCGCCGCCGGCCCCTGACACTGCGCTCCCGCCCCCGCCCCGGCCTTCCTTCGACTACGGTCAGCCCCCTTCGGAGAAGCCCTCGTGGTCCGAGCCGCAGCCTCAGCAGGCTCCTCGTCCGGCGCCCGCAGCACCTGCAGAGGTAGCGCAAATCCCCGCTCCTCAGCCGTCCTTCCCGGAAGGCCAGTCTCCTGAGCGTCGCAATCAGTGGTCCCTGGGCGACCTGTTGGCCCGTGCTTCCGAGGACGACACCGCCTTCTTTGACAGAGACGAGACTTACGGGCTCCCGCCCCAGACCCAGTCCTACGCTCCGAGAAGCGGAAATATGCCCGACGATCTGGGCATGGATTTCACCATGAGCGATATCGCCTCGTGCATTGATGAGCGGCGCGTCATGGAAATCTGGCAGAGGTTGAAGCGCGGAGAGATGGATGTGCTCACCCAGCGAGGATTATACCCCCGCCAGGGCCAGCAGATCGTGGATCGCGTGCAACGGCGGTATGAAACGGACACGACCTTCCGCGGCATCGTCGACCGTTATCTGAGCGACTTCGAGAAGATGTTGCAGGATCTGAGCCGCAACGATCCGAGAGGTGGGACTGTTCAGTCTCGGCTGGCTTCGGATGAGGGGCGGATCTATTTCGTGCTCGCCCATATCAGCGGAAGGCTCGGTGCTTAGTTTGCCACCGGCCTTGCGATCGCCCTACCGGGAATAAAACGACTTGTCGACATTTGTGCCGGCACCTTCAGATGCCAAGTTTCTTTCTTAGTCGAATTACAAATCGAGTGTCGCGGAAACCGGCGTGTGGTCGGAAGGCTTATCCCAGGCGCGAGGGCGCCGGTCGATTTCCGTGCACCTGAGATGCGCAAGGGCCTGAGGCGATAACAGGATGTGATCGATCCTGAGACCCAGGTTCTTCTGCCAGGCGCCGGCTTGATAATCCCAGAACGTATACTGCCCGGCGCTTAAGTCGCAGGCGAGCACGGCATCGGCAAGGCCAAGGTTCATGATGCGCCGGAAAGCCTGCCGGGACTCCGGCCTAAACAGAGCATCCTCAACCCAGTTTGCCGGATTATAGACGTCGCCCGGACGCGGAATGATGTTGTAGTCTCCGGCCAGCACCAACGGCTCTTCAAAGGCAAGCAGGATTTTCGAGTGCGCTTTCAGCCTGGCCAGCCATGCGAGCTTATAATCGAGCTTTGGCGAGGGCGCCGGATTGCCGTTCGGCGCATAAATGGAAGCGACCCGGATCGCCTTGCCACCCGGCAGCGAGATCACAGCCTCGATGTAGCGTGACTGCTCATCGCTTGGATCACCTGGCAATCCCACGATCGTCTCGTCTATGGGAAACTTGGAAAGAATGGCCACGCCATTAAAGGACTTCTGACCCCACACCGCGCAATTGTAGCCAAGCTCTTCGAAAGCCCCGCGCGGAAACCCCTCCGTCATGCACTTCAGTTCCTGCAAGCAAAGTATGGCCGGAGAGGCGTGCCGCAACCATTGCGCGCAGGCCGTCTCCCTCTGCTTGATCGAGTTTACATTCCATGTGGCGACAGTAAGCACGGCAGCGCTCTAGACGGAAAAGGATGTGCCGCAGCCGCAGGACGCCGTCGCGTTCGGATTGGTGATCTTGAAGGAGGCGCCGATCAGGTCGTCCACAAAATCGATCTCCGAACCCGCCATGAACGGAACCGACACGGGATCAATCGCCACCCGCGCGCCGGACTTTTCGATGATGAGGTCATCCGCGTTCGTTTGAGATATGATCTCGAAATCGTAGCGGAACCCCGAACAGCCGCCGCCTTGAACGCTGATGCGCAACGCATTTTGGCCGCCGTCGGCCGCCATGATCTCCCGAATACGGTTGGCGGCGCGGTCGCTCACGCTTATGTTGGCATCCGTGGTCATTGAAATTGTTCGCCTCTCTTGAACATTGCTAAGTTTGGACGTTCGCGCCTCGTTGTCAACCGGGGTTAAGCCGAAGGGGATGAAACGCATGGCGGAATTAGCACCCTACGCTGCGCATCCGGAAGAGAGCCGCGGGCGCCTTTACGACGAAGCCCCCTGCCCCACCCGCAATGTCTATCAGCGCGACCGCGACCGCATCGTCCACTCGACGGCCTTCCGGCGGCTCATCCACAAAACCCAGGTCTTCATTTATCACGAAGGCGATCACTACCGCACAAGGCTGACCCACAGCCTGGAAGTGGCTCAGATCGGACGCACGCTGGCGCGCGTGCTTGGCCTCAACGAAGATCTCGTCGAGGCCATCTCCCTTGCGCATGACCTCGGCCACACCCCTTTCGGGCACTCCGGCGAGGATGCGCTGAACGAAGCCATGGCCACCGTCGGAGGCTTCGATCACAACGCTCAAAGCCTCCGGATCGTTACCTTCCTGGAGCACCGTTACGCGTCATTTAGGGGCATGAATCTTTCCTGGGAGACGCTTGAAGGCATCGTCAAGCACAACGGGCCGCTCATCGGCCACAATGGCGCACCGCTGGCCCGCTACGCCGAAAATGGGTTGCCGCTCGCCATCCGCGCCTACATGCAGGTCCAGGACCTGCGTCTCGACACCTTTGCATCGCTTGAGGGCCAGATTGCAGCGCTGGCCGATGACATCGCCTACAACAACCATGACATCGATGACGGCTTCCGCGCCGGCTACATCGCCGTGAAGGAACTTGAAGAAGTGCCTATGGCAGGGCGCACGCTTGCTCTTGTCCGCGAGACCCACGGCGACCTCCCCGATTCGCCTCTTGTCTATGAAATGAACCGGCGGATGATCGCCAGCATGGTCCAGGACGTCCTCGCCGAAACGAGAGCGCGAATCGCCAACGCGAGGCCATCCACGATTGAAGACGTTCGCGGAGGACGAAAACCGCTCGCTCAATTCTCGGAAAAAATGGCCGCCGACATCGCGGACCTGCGGCGCTTTCTCTTCGCGAAGGTCTACAAGAACCCGGCCATTGTTCGAAAAATGACCGAGGCGCAGCGCATCCTTCGCGAACTTTACGACCATTTCGCTGAGCATCCCGCGGAAATGAATTTGGAACCGGGGCGGGAGGCCGAAATGGCGGACCCTGTCGCCAGGCAGCGCGCGGTTGGCGATTTCGTGGCCGGGATGACCGACATGTTCGCGCTCAAACGGCACGCCGCCCTGTTCGATGGGAACAATCCACCTATGATAGACGGGCCGCTTTACGTCACTTGAATCATTAAAATCTTTGATTGCGCCAATAATTATTGACACCTCTGGATTGTGATCTCAATCCGGTCCTGACTAGCGAAGCATGATTCTAATGTCAGGACCTAATGCCGCAAACCCGCCAGGGATCTGGACCCGACCTCTTTGAGGTCATTCTTTATTTCGAGAATAATTTGTGGCTGTTTTCGACGTGCGCTTACTCACCTCATTCGAGGGCTGCTCTGGAATTTGCTGAAAGAGAATTTTCAATCCATGCGCTTCGTCACAAGCTTGGCAAAGGTAAAGCCCGCTTTGCTTGTGTCACGGATCAGCTTGATAATTATTACTTCGCCAAGAAGAATGGCAGGTGGCAGCTCCAAAACAACCGGACTCTGATGATGAGCAATTGTTTCCATCGACTTTCAATCCGGGGTCTTCCCAGTTTGTGAGTGTCGGTTGTAGCTCGGCAATCGGCGCGAGCTACGCAGCTCCGGTTTCCGCCCCACGGCTGGGTGCCGGTGCGGCTTTTCAAGTCGGCCTGCTTGAGGAGCAATACAGCGGGGATTGCGAGCGCTTGCGGTGGTGGCTGCGGGAGCATAAAAATGAGCTCCGCCAGGAAGATGGAGGCGCCTGCCGCCGCTATCGCGAGGATGCGCGGACGCTGAGTTTAGGGAATCGGGAGCTTCAGCGAAGGAGCCCGCTTTTTATTAACAATTTGCACCCTTAATATACAGAACCCGCAGTGGGAAATCGCACGCGGCATTGCGCGCGATCCTGAAATGCGCCAATGACATTGCCATGAACATATTTGCGATCTTTGAGGAACGCATCCGCGGTGCACTCGAGGAGTTGCGCAGCGACGGCATCCTGCCGCCCGATGCGAAGCTCGATGGGTTCGTGGTCGAACCCCCCCGCGAGGCCGCACATGGCGATCTCGCCACCAATGCGGCCATGGTGCTCGCGAAGCCCGCGGGCAAGAACCCGAAGGAGCTGGCGGCAACGATCGCCGAGCGCATCCGTCTGGCCGCAGATGTCGAGAAGGTCGAGATTGCCGGTCCGGGCTTCATCAACATCACGTTGAAAGCCGAATTTTGGCCGGACGTGTTGCGAGCGGTGCTGGCTGGCGGCAAAGACTACGGCCGAAGCGACCTCGGCTCGGGCCGGCCCGTCAATGTGGAATTCGTCTCGGCAAACCCGACCGGCCCCATGCATGTGGGCCATACACGGGGCGCGGTGTTTGGCGATGCGCTTGCCAATCTCCTTGCCTCGGCGGGCTACAAGCCGACGCGCGAATATTACATCAACGATGCAGGCGCCCAGGTCGATGTGCTGGCCCGCTCAGCCTTCCTTCGCTACCGCGAAGCGCTTGGCGAGGATATCGGCGAGATCCCGGCGGGGCTATACCCGGGCGACTACCTGAAGCCGGTCGGGGAAGCGCTTTCGAAGGAATTCGGAAAAGAGCTTCTGAACACGCCGGAAGAAAAGTGGCTTCCGGTCGTGCGTGAGCGTGCGGCCGCCGCGATGATGGATATGATTCGCGACGACCTCGCTTCTCTTGGCATCCGTCATGACGTTTTCTTTTCGGAGCGCTCGCTTAGCTGTGACGGCCACGACAAGATCGCGGAAACCATCGAAGCCCTGAAGCAAAAGGACCTCATCTACGTCGGACATCTTGCTCCGCCGAAAGGCAAACTGCCCGACGATTGGGAAGATCGCGAGCAAATCCTGTTTCGCGCAACAAGGTTCGGCGACGACTCGGATCGCGCTCTCGTCAAGTCCGATGGCTCCTACACCTATTTCGCAGCCGACATGGCTTATCACCGGTCGAAAATCGAACGGGGATTTAAGACCCTGATCAATGTGCTCGGCGCGGATCATGGCGGTTATGTCAAACGGCTGACGGCAGCGGTGAAGGCGCTCTCCAACGGCGAAGCCGACCTCGATGTGAAGGTCTGCCAGCTCGTGCGCCTTTTCCGCGGGGGCGAGCCCATCAAAATGTCCAAGCGTTCCGGCTCTTTCGTCACGCTGCGAGAGGTCGTGGACGAGGTCGGGCCTGGGCCGGTCCGGTTCATGATGCTCAACCGCAAGAACGACGCGATGCTTGATTTCGACTTCGACAAGGTGGTCGAGCAGTCGAACGACAATCCGGTTTTCTATGTGCAATACGCGCATGCCCGGGCGTGCTCGGTCCTTGGCAAGGCCCGTGAAGCTTTCCCCGACATGGATCTCGGCGAGGACTCGCTTGCGGACGCGAATCTGAGCTTGCTGACCGACGAGGCGGAACTCGCCCTCATCAAGAAGCTGGCGCAGTTTCCTCGCGCTGTCGAAGGGGCGGCCCAGGCTCACGAGCCGCACCGGATCGCATTCTATGCCCATGAAGTAGCGGCAGTATTCCACAGCCTTTGGAACTCGGGGCAAAAGTTCGCCACATTTGCGGTTCATGATTCCCGGCAGTTCGGACATTACAAGAGCGCGACTCGCGCTTATTACAGGGGCCGCGCAAGTATTGCGATCAGCGTTGAACTTGCTCGGCGTAGAAGCAATCTCCGAAATGCGTTAGTCCCCCTAGGTCCGTACTATCACAGGTGGAGGGAAACTGTACGATGTCTACGAATGACGATTTGGCATCGCGTCGCGGGCGTCGTGCCGACCAAGGGGACCGCCGCGGCCCCGTCAGGCAGGATCGTGATGACAGGTCATCGCGTGAACGGGTTGCAGCCGATCCCTATCAGGACCAGCGGGGCCGGGACGGTCAGCCGCAGCGTGGCGGCTATTCCAACTTCAGCCGGGCTGCCTATCCGAATCAGCCCGAGCCGACGCTGCCACAACCGCAGGGCTACTATCAGGATCCCGGCCAGCGCAATGATTCGGCGCGCTACGTGGAACCCGCCCCAAATGCTTATACGCCGCCGTCTCCGCCTTACGAGCAGGAGCCGCACCTCGGCTTCAACGATTCGGGACGCGATGACCTTTTCGTGCGCGATTTAGCTGCTTCCTATGGGCAGAATCAATATGAACCCCAGGCCGGCGGCGCCTATCAAGGCGATATTTACGATCAAAATCGCGGTCACCAGCCTGTGACGCCTCCGCCCCCCCGGCGCGAAGACTATATGCAGCGCGAGGCGCCTCCTTCCCCCGCCGACGACTACGAGCGCAACTTCCCGGCAAGAAATGCCCCGGAAGCACAGGCGTCGCGGTTTTTCCTCCCGGATGAGGAGCCCCAAAACCAACGCGCCCCTCAGGCCGACCGGGGCTATACCGCTCCACCTCCGCCCCCTTCGCAATTCGCGGCGAATGCGTATCCGCCTCAAGATCGTTACGACGGTCACTACGAAGATAATTGGCCCGACGAGCACGCTCAGAACGACGAAGACACGGGCGCACATCATGAGGACGGACCTCATGGCAATGAACTTGACGAGGACTTCTTCGCGGACGAAGACGAACTGGAAAACGATCATCTTCCTGCGCCAAAGCGCAGCCGCAAGAAATTTATGATCGCTGCGCTTGCAGGCGCGATGATCGTCGGCGGTGGCGGCGCATACCTCTATAAGTCGCTCCTCAAGGGCGGTAGTGGCGAGGAGAGCGCAACGCCCTTCATTCGCGCCGATAGCCGGCCTTTGAAGGAGCTTCCCGGAAATCCTGGCGGCAAGCAGTTCCCAAATGGCGAAAAGACCATCTATGACAGGCTGACGCCAGACGGGCAGCAGATCGAGGCCGCGGCCTTTACGCCTCCGGCACCTGTGGCGCCGCCGGCGGCTCAGCCTGCTCAGGGCAATTCGCTCGAAGAGCGCATCGACGAAGCTTTGAGAAAGGCGCAGCAGGCAGGAGACACCCAGCAACAGCCGGCAGCTGCCCGCAGCCCAGACCAGCCGACCGTGGTGCGAAGCGAAAGTTACCGCCCCGATGGAACCCGCGTTGACGGCGGGCGCCCGATGGTGGTGCCTACCGTCGCCGACTTAAATGGCGGGCAGCTTCCTCCGCCTTTTGGAACCGCTGCGCAGGCCGCCGCTCCGGCACAAGCCCCGCTGGCAACGCCATTCCGGACTGTACCGGTTCAATCATCGCCAAGGATTGCAGTTCCTGCTCCTACGGCCCGTTCGGCCTCCATTACTCCAGCCGAGCCAACAGCCACTCCGTCTGGCGGTTTCTGGGTATCCTTGAAGTCAGCCCCCGACGAGAAAGCGATTCAGCGGGACCTGACCGTGCTTACGGACAAATATAAGTCCGTCCTTGGCGACGTGCAGGTGTCTTCGAAAATCGCCGACCTTGGCGCCAGGGGCGTGACCTACAGAGCCGTCGCCGGTCCGCTCAACTCGCGGCAAGAAGCCATGGAGCTGTGCTCGAAGATCAAGGGCGTTGGCGGCGACAAGGCGTGCTTCGTCACCAACTAGGCCAAAGCATTCGAAAATATGGTGCGGCGGGGTCTCTCCGCGCACTATATTGGGCTGCGTCGATTCTAAAACCTGACATTAACGCCTCCGCGTGTTAATCGGCAGGCACCTGCAATTCTGCACGCGGCTATGATCAACACAATCAAGAATACATACCGTCTGACGAAGGCTGGCGCGACGCTGGCTTGGCACGGGGTTGGGTTCGTCCCCGAATTGGTGACGCTGCCTGGGCCGCTTCGCGTTTTGCGCGGAACCGGCGACGAAATGCCTTTCGCCAAGCGAAAAGAAAAAGGCGAGCGCCTCTCCAAAGCGATTCGGGCTCTCGGGCCCACTTACATCAAGCTTGGAC
The DNA here is from genome assembly GCA_963839435.1 of uncultured Alphaproteobacteria bacterium. GTDB lineage: Bacteria > Pseudomonadota > Alphaproteobacteria > Rhizobiales > Rhodomicrobiaceae > Rhodomicrobium. Next base: position 128,350 of record CAWIVD010000010.1, on the reverse strand, counting down.
AATTCCTTGCCACCCGCCCCGATGTCGTTGGCCCACAACTGGCCAATGCGCTGGGATCGCTGCGCGACCGGCTTCCCCCGTTTTCCATCCAGGAAGCGCATCAGGAGATCGAGGCGGCTTTCGGCAAGCCCTGGAACGAAATCTACGAGGATTTCGGACCGCCGATCGCGGCAGCGTCCATCGCGCAAGTGCACAAGGCGACAGTGCGCACGCCAACCGGGCTGCGCGCGGTGGCCGTCAAGATTCTCAGGCCTCACATCGAAAAACGCTTCGAGCGCGATCTCGAGAGCTTCTACTTCGCCGCGCATGCCGCGGAGCGCTTCTCGCCGCAGACGCGCCGCCTCCGCCCCGTCGCCGCCGTGGATACGCTGGCGCAGTCGGTGGTGCTGGAGATGGACTTGCGCCTCGAAGCAGCAGCCATCTCGGAGATCGCCGAGAACATCGCCAAGGGAGGCGATGTCGGCTTCCGGGTGCCCAGCGTGGATTGGGAACGCACCGGCAAGCGCGTGCTCACGCTCGACTGGATCGACGCCATTCCCTTGAGTAACCTCGCGGCCATCGATGCAGCCGGACTCGACCGCGCACGCTCTCGGCCTCAACGTCATCCGCTCCTTCCTCAAGCACGCGATCCGCGACGGGTTCTTCCACGCGGACATGCATCAAGGCAACCTGTTCGTCGATCCGCGCGACGCGAACCTCGTCGCCGTCGATTTCGGGATCATGGGCCGCCTGAGCCCGAAAGAGAGCCGTTTTCTCGCCGAGATCCTGTACGGCTTCATCACCAGGAATTATCAGCGCGCCTCGGAGATCCATTTCGAGGCGGGGTATGTGCCCGCAACGCAAAGCGTGGCCGCCTTTGCGCAGTCGCTGCGCGCCATCGGCGAGCCCATCATGGGCCGACCCTCCGAGGAAATCTCCATGGCGCGGCTTCTGACGCAGCTTCTCGAGAACACCGAAGTGTTCCAGATGCGCATGCGACCGGAGCTTCTGCTCCTACAGAAAACCATGGTCGTCGTCGAAGGCGTGGCGCGCTCTCTCGATCCGAAGCTGAATATCTGGATTGCGGCAGAGCCTGTCGTCAGGGAGTGGCTCACGAATCAGCTTGGCCCCCGCGCGCAGCTACGGGACATGGCCGCAAACGTGAATGCGCTGGCCGGAGCCTTGAAACAGGCGCCACAATTGATCGAGCGCGGCGCGAAGATCGTGGATGCGCTCGAAGCGGAGAAGGCGGAGCTCCAAGAGGAGCCTCGACGCAGCCGCTGGGCCATAGCAATACCGCTTTGGGGTGGAACGGCCGCACTGATCGTAATCGCGGTGAAGCTCCTGCTTGGTTGAAATGGCACAAACCCTCAGGACGTCCGAATCCCATCATCAATCCGAGCTGTCCAAGCGCCGTCACTGTTGATGATGAGAATTTACCATCTGTTAATTGGGTTCGTTTTGCAAAAACCGATAAAGTAATAACATAAGTAGTTTTTCGCTGCTGGCAGGATCAAATCAGCGCAAGTTCGGTGAGCGCGGCGCGCATCGCCGGAGGCATTCCGCCGTCGAGTTTGGGAGCGTTGGGATCGAGTTCCCTGGGCGCATCGCTTTCCGGCAGATAGCGCCACCCCTGGAAGGGACGCCGCGGAACCGGCTCCGTGGCAACAAGGCCGGGGTCAAGCTCGATGCCGCAGCGCAGGATACCATCGGCTCCCCGCACCTCCCGCAGGCCAAGAATACGCTGCCTCGCCCGGATGAATCCGCCGATCACCCAATAGAGCGAGGACTGCGGCCCGACACCCTCCCGGCGCGGAGTTTGCCTCGTGACGTGGACGAGATCCTGCCCTGTGGCGAGACGCTTGCGCTGCCAATCGGCCAGTTCTTCGACGGAATTGCAACCAACGCAAAGTTTCAAGATATGGACGGTCATGGCTCCTCATTATCAACCAATCGCAAGAAAATCGAGAGCGCGCCGGTCACTTCCCACTGAACACACGTTCAATCCGCCTTTAATGGGAATCAATTGAAGGCGGAAAATGTGATCGATTCCAGTGTGCTAGCGGCTTATCCGCGTCCAAATGGACGATGGCCAGTCGAGGCTTCACATTGAGTGCGCGAGGGTTTTGGCCTAGGTTGCGGCCATGACAAAAGAGCGAACACTCCACATCGTGGGAGCAGGCCTTGCGGGGTCGGAGGCGGCTTGGCAGGCCGCCGAGCGGGGAGCCAAGGTCATTCTCCACGAGATGCGGCCCGCGCGCCTGACCGAGGCCCACAAAACCGGCAACTGCGCCGAACTCGTCTGCTCGAACTCGTTCCGGTCCGATGACTGGGAAACGAACGCCGTCGGCCTTTTGCACGAGGAAATGCGCCGCGCTGGCTCCCTCATCATGCAGGTGGCCGATCAGCATAAGCTGCCCGCGGGGGGCGCCCTCGCGGTCGACCGCGACGCCTTCTCCGGCGAAATCACCGCGCGCCTTGCGGCTCATCCCGGGATCGAAATACAGCACGGCGAAATGACGGGCCTGCCGCCTTCGGATTGGGCATCCGTCATCATCGCGACCGGCCCGTTGACCACGCCTGCGCTCGGCGCGGCAATCAATGCGCTGACCGGCGAGGATGCGCTCGCCTTTTTCGACGCCATCGCTCCCATCGTCTTGCGCGACACGATCGATACGGACGTCGCCTGGATGCAATCGCGCTACGACAAGCCGGGCCCCGGCGGCACGGGCGCGGATTACATCAATTGCCCGATGAACCGGGAGCAGTACGAGGGGTTCATCGACGCGTTGCTCGCAGCCGAGAAAACGTCATTCAAGGAGTGGGAAGTCTCGACGCCTTACTTCGAGGGATGCCTGCCCATCGAAGTCATGGCCGAAAGGGGACGTGAAACCTTGCGGTTCGGGCCGATGAAGCCGGTCGGACTGACCGACCCGCGAACCGGCCGCTCCCCTCATGCCGTGGTGCAACTCCGGCAGGACAATGCGCTCGGAACGCTGTGGAACATGGTCGGCTTTCAGACGAAGCTCAAGCATGGCGAGCAGACGCGCATTTTTCGCATGATCCCCGGCCTGGAAAGCGCTTCCTTTGCCCGGCTGGGCGGCCTGCATCGCAATACGTTCCTGAACAGCCCGAAGCTGCTCGACGAAAGATTGCGGCTGAAAGCCGATCCGCGCCTGCGCTTCGCGGGCCAGGTCACAGGCGTCGAAGGATATGTGGAATCGGCCGCAATCGGTTTGCTCGCAGGCCGTTTCGCAGCCGCCGGGCTTCTGGGAGGCGACGCTCTACGGCCTCCGCCGACAACTGCGCTCGGCGCACTTCTCGCCCACATCACGGGCGGTCATCTGGCCGACGCCTCAGAAGGTGGTCCGCGAAGCTTCCAGCCCATGAATGTCAATTTCGGGCTTTTCCCGCCCTTGCCCGAGGGCGGCAAGAGGTTGAAAGGCGCCGAACGCGGCCGCGCGCGCAAAAAAGGGCTGTCCCTGCGCGCATTGCAGGACCTCGGGATCTGGCTCGAAAACAGCGCGCCACTGATCGAGGGCATACCCGTGCAGTGTTAAAACATACCTGCCATGCAGCCAGCGTAAGGAGCGGTCATGCGGCAGCGTTCACCTTGCGGCTCACGGCGATGTTTGCCACATTCGATTCACGACCCATTCCCAAGCCACCGTCCAGGAGCCGCCATGGTTCAGCTCACGCTGCCGAAAAACTCGAAAGTGCAAAAGGGCAAGACCTGGAACGAGCCGACAGGCGATAAATCCCATTGGGGGCAGTTCGATATTTACCGCTGGGATCCGGAGAACGGCGAAAACCCGCGCGTCGACACGTATTATGTAAACATCCAGGACTGCGGTCCGATGGTGCTCGATGCGCTCATCAAGATCAAGAATGAGATCGACCCTACCCTCTCATTCAGGCGCTCCTGCCGCGAGGGGATCTGCGGCTCGTGTGCGATGAACATCAACGGAACGAACACCCTCGCTTGCACGCTCGCCATAGAGGATGTCAGCAAGCCGGTTCGCATCTATCCCCTGCCTCATATGGATGTGATGAAGGACCTGGTGCCCGATCTGACGCACTTCTTCGCGCAGCACCGCTCGATCGAGCCATGGCTGAAAACCGACTCGCCCGCGCCCGTGACCGAGTGGCTGCAAAGCCGCGAGGACAGGGAGCAGCTTGACGGCCTCTACGAATGCATTCTGTGCGCGTGCTGCACGACGGCGTGTCCCTCCTATTGGTGGAACGGCGCGCGCTTTTTGGGACCTGCTTCGCTCCTGGCGGCCCGCCGCTGGGTGGCGGACAGCCGCGATGAATCAACGGGCAGCCGTCTCGATAATCTGGAAGATCCGTTCCGGCTCTACCGCTGCCACACCATTACGAACTGCGCACAAGTTTGCCCGAAGGGGCTGAACCCCGCGAAGGCCATCGCGGAGTTGAAGAGGCTGATGGTAGAACGTCAGCTCTAAGCGGCTGATCGGGAGTGATACCCGGGAGGCAATACATAGTCTTCATCCAGGGGCAGCATGGCAAGAGGACGTTGGCGAACTTCTCGTTCAACGCTTCGATTGCTGCCTCGGCGATGCTCCTTGGGACATCCCCAAGCTCCTTTTCCCTCGCGACGACATAGATTTCGCGCGATGCGGCCGGCCCAGGCAGCGGCGCGAATACCAGCTTTGGCCAGTAGGAACGCCCCAAGAGGCTTAGGAGAGGCGTCAGGATGCTCCATCCGAGGTTATTGGCAACCATGGCCATGACCGCCTCGGGGGCGTCGAATTCAACCCGGCTCGTTGTTTCGATACGCGTACGCCTTAAGTGGCGCTCGATCTGCCGGCCAAGCGTCGTTCTGGTGCTGAGCCGCACAAGCTTACTCGTGCTTGCCAGCTTTTGCAGGTCGTCCACCTTTTCTGCCGACGCCCTCGGCTGGACGATGACAAGTTGCTCTCTGAGGATGAGATGGCGCTCAAGATTGGGCTCATCCTCCAGGGGATCGGACGAGATGACGATGTCAGCTTCGCGGGTCAGCAGCGCCCGGCTGTGGTAACTGGGCAGTCCCGCTTGAACAGACCACTGGGTCGCGAAACCCCTGGATTTTCGGGAACGAGGTCCAGGCCAATCGTTCCCGCAATGGTCTTCACAAGGCAAATGTTCAGCTTCGGCAGAGTCGTTGCAGTGGGTTGTCCGCGCCGCCTGGATGGCTTCACGGGCGAAAGCAGCAAACCGCGCGCCTTGTCCAGGAGGATGCTCCCCGAAGGGCGTCAGCGCCATCGGCCTGACATCGCGGTCGAAAAGCTGCACGCCGAGAGACTGCTCGAGGCTGGCGATGATCTGACTGACTGCGGATTGCGTCAGTCCCATCTGGCGGGCGGCCGGACTGATGCCCCGGCTTTCCGCGACCTGAACGAATATGTTGAGCGACCGGAGATTGAGATCGATGGCATCATTTCGAGACCGATCTGAAGGCGAGACGGCTCCGATTGCGATCCATCATGAACTCTTCAAGATCGAAGCGGGGAACAGGCCTAGAGCAATTAGTTTGCATAATGCATTTCTGATGATTATTGGCATTATGATCCGGAAAGTAAACCGAATTGATCCTTTGTATGCCAAATGCCTCATTATGCCCGCGAGTCCGAAGCAAGGATGCAACAGCAGAAGCCGAGGTTGCGTTGTACTCTCGACAATGGAAAATTAACGATAAACTAAAACTCGATTCGGCATATGTGCTGATTGCTATCGCGTCCCCCGCGGGAGAAACCGATGAAAATCCTTCGTTAGATCCTTTCGGTCAGCCTTCGGGATTGTTGGCTTTCTCCTCTTTTTCGATGTCGCTGCCGTCCGGGCCACGCCAGGGCCGCCGGAAGCAGCCCTCCAGACGCTTCGGCTTGCGCATTCGGCAGCGCCGACGCGTTGCTCATCGGCGCTGTCCTTGCCGGAGTGGCAGCCGCGTGCGCGGTCCTTGCCACCTTATTCCGCGAGAAGGCGCATTGGCATGCCAAGCAACGCGCTGCGCCAAAAAGCACGCCTCGATGCCCTGCTGACCGTCGAGAGAAACTTCCGCGCGCTTGCCTCGCTTGAACCGCAGGCTTTTATAATCTGGACCGATAGCCATCCGCGGCTCGCGCTTCATACCCTTCAGGCGCGCTCGGCGTCCCGCGAAGCTGCCGCAGCTCTTGCGGTTCGGCTCCTGGCTTCATCCGGACGATGCCGGAAAGATCGCCGAAAGCCTGAGCCGCCTGCAAACCCGCGGCGAGCCCTTCGTCGCCAATGCAAGCACGCTTGAGGGCCATGTGATCGAGATCGCAGGCGCCGTTTCAGGCGCCGATATGGTGTTGCGCATCAGGCCCTTTTCACCCGTCAACAAGGAACTTGTCCGCCTGATCGGCGAGAACAAGCGCTTGAAGCAATCGATCCAGGACCGCGAAAGCCTGCTCGACAGCCTGCCGATCCCGGTCTGGCTGCGCGATGCCAAAGGCGCTCTGACATGGGTCAACACGGCCTATGTGCACGCCATCAACGCAAAGAGCCGGGACGAAACGATAGAGAAGAAGATCGAGCTTTTCGAGACGCGGCAAAGGTCCGATCTCCTTCGCCTGAGCCAATCGAAGAAGCCGGGCCGCCTCAAGCTTCAGACCATCGTCAACGGCGGCGTTCAGATTTATGAGGCTATCGCAGCCCCGCTTGAGCGCGGAAGCGGCGGGGCGGCTTTCGACGTCGCTCCGCTCGCGATCGCCAAGGATGAACTCGAACGGCAGATGGCCGCTCACAGCCGCACGCTCGACAAGGTCTCGACCGGCGTCGCGGTGTTCGGCGGAGACCGTAAGCTCGTTTACGGCAACGATGCGTTCGCTCGCATTTGGGGCCTCGACAACACCTGGCTGATGGAGAATCCTCCGGCATCGGAGTTTCTCGATCAGCTTCGCCAACGCCGCCTGCTGCCCGAACAGCCCGACTACCGCAAATGGCGCGATGGCAAAGTTCTCGCCTGGGATCGCAACCGTACCCTCGACGAGCTCTGGCACCGCCCCGACGGCAGAACCGTGCATGTCGTGACCGATTGCCGGGACGATGGCGGCGTGACCTTCCTTTTCGACGATGTGACGGAGAAACTCTCGCTCGAGCGGCAATTCCACAGCATGATCGAAGGGCAGCGCGAGACCCTCGACCACCTCAGCGAGGGCATTGCCGTGTTCAGCGCGGATGGGCGTCTTCAGCTGTTCAATCCTGCGTTCCAGTCCATCTGGCGCCTGCGAAGCCGAGAATGCTCGCAGGGCACGCCTCATTTCGAGGAGATAAGGCGGCGACCGAGGAACTCGCCCCGGATCCGGACTTCTGGCACACGCTGCGAGAAGCGATCACGGGAATGCCGGAAGCGCGGGACACGTTCAGCGGCACGGTTGCCCGGCGCGACGAAACGCATCTCGCCTATGCCGTCACGCCGCTCCCGGACGGCGGCACGCTTCTCACCTTCGCCGACGTGACAGACAGCAAGCGCTTCGAAGAGGTTCTGCTGGAGCGTAACGAGGCCCTGGAAGCGTCCGACCGCTTGAAGACGGCCTTCCTTAGCCACGTCTCCTATGAGCTGCGCACGCCGCTCACGACCATTATCGGCTTTGCGGACCTTCTGGCCGAGCCCGTAACCGGCCCGTTGAACGCCAAACAACGCGACTACCTGAACGACATCAAGACATCGAGCCAGATGCTCCTCAACATCATCAACGACATTCTCGATCTGGCCGTGATCGATGCGGGAGCGATGGACCTGAAGCTCGCGCCGGTGAAAGTCGAGGACATGATCGAGGCAGCCGAGCTCGGCGTGCGCGAACGCCTGTCGCGGGCCAAAGTCAATCTCGACGTCCATATCGCGAAAGGGGCTGGAACGGTCATGGCCGATTCCAACCGCCTCATTCAGGTCATCTACAATCTTCTATCGAACGCCATCGGCTTCTCGCCCGGAAGACGGAACCATCACGCTCAACTGCCGGCGCGAGAAAAATGGCGTCGCAATCAGCGTCCAGGACAACGGCCTCGGCATCCCCGAAGAGGAACAGGCCACCGTGTTCGACCGTTTCGAGTCGCGCAGCAAGGGCTCGCGCCACCGCGGCGCCGGGCTCGGGTTATCGCTTGTGAAAAGCATCGTGCAGCTTCACAAGGGCCGCATCGACCTGCGCTCCACGCCCGGCGCAGGGACCACGGTTACGGTCTATCTGCCCGACCGCCATCCGGCGCTGCAGCAGAAGGACAAGCCCGGCTCGGAGAAGGCGGCGCGCAGGGCGATCGGGGCTCACTCCTGAACTAGTTCACCGGTTTCAAGGCGGTGCTGCTTCCTTATCACGCCCAGCGCAACGACACCCAAGCGAGGGTGCTTTAGAGATGCGCTCAATAAGTCCGAGCGCGCGCTTCCGCCTCGAACAGCGCTGCACCCAGGACGCCGCTGAGGAAACCGGCAAGCAGACCACCGCTTACAGACCTACTGCGGTCCAGCCAATTCTCTGCCTTTCTACGGCTGACTTACAGGGATCATTTTCAGCGCAACTAACATGTTACGGAAATTATTCTCGAAGAGTTCTCTAAGGAAGCGGCGCTGAGACGCGAAAGAATTGACACCTGTCGCGTTCAAAAACATGAGATCTTGTGTCCGAGCATGTGCAAATGCACCGAGGCCAAGCATTTGAAGTAAGGCCGCACCCTTTGTTTGCCGGATCGAAAAAACCGGCCGTTGATGACGGAGCCCCAATATTACCCCATGAAAGCGCATTGAAACGACGCGGCAAGAGGCAGAAATAATTTCATTCAACGTTTCAATATCTTGAACGAAGATCATTTGTGGAAAAATGCTCGCAAGTGACTTGTCATGCTCAGGTTCCAGCCCGACGACGATGTCCTGCGGTTTGAGTATAGAAGCAATGAAACTATGATTTTCGTCGCAAGGCCCTCGCAAAATCCAGCATGTCTCATGCGTTATTGGATTGCTGGCTGGTAGCGCGGGCCAATCCTCTATAAGCACGGGATCTGGCATGAAATCAACCTGAGACCGGTATTTTCGGAGTGCATTGAGGGTTTCAAAGTCCCGGCCACTAGCCCACGCTGCGCTTGATATGGCGACTTTTGCTTGTAAAGCGCAACGGTCGTTTGCACCCACCGACAAAAACGCGAAAGGGATTGGTATAGACTTAACCCAGTTGGCGTCTGGAAGTGGGGCATGGGGGTGCGCAAGAAGGCCGCCTCCCCCAATAAGCAAGGCGTCAAATCGCGATAAAACGTTAACGTCTCGTATTGCGCCAACAGGTAAGATCCGCTCGCTGGGAAAACTGTATGGCTTCGGAAATGCCGAGGTCGCCCAAACATCGAGGGCGGGCAGCATAGCAGAAATACAATTCAATAAGCTGCGGGCTTGAATAGCGTCCCCAAGATTACCGTTACCGTAAGCTCCAAAAAGAAGAACCTTTTTACGAATATTCCCGGAAGCTCGATCTTTGTATTCCTTGGAACCTCTTAGTATGACCTCAAGCTCACTCGGAGAGATTTTAAGGCCTGTATAGGATTGGAACCAGACGAATCTGCAGACCGAAGAAGGATTTTCTTATAGACGAGATTTACCTCTTCGTTGCTTAGCCCTCCGGTTGCATTGTCGTTTGGCAATTTAATTCCTTCCGGCTTCAGCCGGCTTAGAGACTTCGTTACGGTCCCGGCCAGCTTAAGATAGCCATCACTCTCAATATTGCAGTTTCCATCATCAAGCGTCGCGAGCTTGGCGCTGGCGGGAATACCGGTTTTGTGAGTGACAACCTTGAAAATTGCCGTGCCCTCATTGACCTCATCGAACATGGCAGTGTAAATCATTCGAACGCCAAGTTTAAGTTCAGCCCTAGCCAAGTTCATATAAAAATTGCCACAGTGCCGAGGGATGTGATTTATCGAAATCCTTCCATTCTGGCCGTTATAAAACGACATCCCTGGGTATAAGACGGGCATATACTCTATCCCGAGGCGCACTAATTCTTTAATGTCTGGCGCCATTCTCTCTTGGACAAACCTGTCCGCTTCGGCTTCTGTCTTGAGGCGACCGACAATCCAAGGGCTTACGACGTCGAAAGATCGGTAAATGCGTGCCCATTCGGCGTCAGCGCGGGAATCTCTTTCCAATGTGCGCCAATATGTTGGCACACCTCCTATCAAGGTTGCAGGCTCTTTCCCTCTCTTTAAAGAAATTGATGAGGGTGGCAGATTGCTCATAGGTGATTGGCCGGTCTGCAAATCCCGTTCCCCAAAGAGCTACAACTGGCTTCCCGTTGTGATGCACATAAGAGGGTTCTTTTGTGATGTCCGGATCGCTTGTCAGTTTCTTCCAATCTTCCTCAACTCTCTCAACCATTTCGGGATCCGAGCCGGACAGATCATACATGATGAAGAACCCGCGCCCCGTTGCCTTCGCGGCCGCGATGACGTTCTGCAGCACGATATCGACATGCCTCACGGGCTTTGGAACAAGATCGGACGCGAACCTCTGAACGGCTACCGCATCAATCCCGTAGTCCTTCATCCAGCGGAAATGCCGCGCCACCGTCTTAGGGTTCTCGGCGGAAAACAAATACGCCTGCTGTCCTGAAGGCAGTGTCAAGCCCGTCGGGCACAATTCATCTGGATCAAAACCAGATGTATCCGGCCACATATCAATGGCAAGTTTAGGCGGAGCAGGGGGATGCCCTTGAAACCAATGGCGCCAGCCAAGCCCGGTCCGATCACCGGGGCAACTGAACCATCCCTGATATCCTGCCACATGCATACCGATAAGCGAGGTAAAGTAATGATGAGCAGCAGTTTGCGCGCTACATGGCGTTGCCAGGCAACCAGCACAGAAAAACAGAAGCTTTAACAACTTTAAGCACATCGCCCATCGAGCTCATTTTTGGATTGGATCGGGCATCAATCTCAGTCCATTATTGCTACTCAAGACCAATTCTTCAAACATTCGTAGCCGGGACGAGATATCGTTGCTTCGTGCATAACTCAAAGAGCAAAGGCCGAAAAAAAGGTCCTTTCTGGGATCCATTCCCACGGTAACTTTGCCTAGTGGGGCAAATTCGATCGCCAATTTTCCGTCAGCACAAGAAGTCTTCAAGCAATAACAAGAATTTGGAGTCCGGCTTCAAAGTGGGAACCGAGTAGATTGTTCCGTTAACGGAAATGCTGAGCCCCGTAGAGTTCAGCCAGGAGACAGTTCTCCCTTCGACGAGCAGCATTATGGAACTCATCACCGCTTGGCTCTACCGTAAATCCCAGCCTGCCTTTCGGAGAGCGCATCCAACGGCCAAAATTCTCCACCGGATACCATTGCGGATCGAATGCAAAGTGCACAACCTTGCGTCTCCTGACCCGAGGAAACTGCTTACATTGTCGTTGTGGCCGAAATTATATTTGCGTCCCGGCTTGAGGCAAGGCGGCTCTACCAGCTTTGTTCCGCACCCAGCCCTGACACCAGGCTTTCCACAAGTTCTAGCAAGTCTTTCGCGACATCCGACCAGGAACGCGCAACAAAACCCTTCTTGATTTCGCCTGCCCGGGTTTCCCGATACGACTCGTCGTCAATGAAGCGAGAAATCTTCTCGTAGCCATCGTTGATATTAAAGGGATCGATATAGTCTACGAATTCGCCGCCCACCTCAGGGAGTGAACTCGCGTTGCTTGCCAGACAGGGCCGTCCGAAGATGAGGCTTTCGCCGACGGGAAGACCCATCCCTCCACGAAGCTGGGGAAGACGCTGAACATTGCCGAGCGATAGAGTGTGGCGAGTTCGCTATCTGGCAAGTCATGAAGAATTTTTATCTTTCCATTGAGATTTCCGGTAAACTCGAGCTGATCCATCAAGTCTTTAACACGCCAGCCCGGCCGTCCTACAAAGACAAGGCTCGGAACATTCTTTGCACCTCTTTGCTCGATCAAGCGCTTCCAAATTCTGAACAAATACGTATGATTTTTACGGATCTTCTATTGTCGAGACGTAGAGGACGTAGTCTTCTTTCGCCAACTGCGCGACCTAGGCCGAAACCGGCACGCTCGTTGGGGCTGCTTCCCACGTTTTGTGGGCCGATCTTAAGAGTCCGGACAGGTGTGTCAGGTAGGTTGTTTTGTTCAATGAATTTTCGTACGGCCTGTCCTGAGTGGTCGGAAATCGTCAGCACAAAGTCAGAGATACTGATGACACTGAAGAAGTAAGACTTGAATTCATCAGTTAAAGCTTTTTCGCAGAACTCAGGATGAGTGATTGGTATGATATCATGTATGAGCACTCCGAGGCGAATGCCTTTTCTTTTAAGGTCTATAATCCGTTCCGTTACGCCCTCTAAAACCCAGAATGCGCCGAGCATCAGAAGGGTGTCCCCCTCGACGGGTTCATAAGATCGCCCCAGCCCCCTCGCCGATCGCATGAATCTTTCAAGCGGGAGTGTTCTACTTTGTCCTTCATGAGCTCTTTACAAAGCTCGTTCAAAAACACTTCCTCTAAAACTACGTAACCACGCCGCTCATCGCCTTCGGCCACAAAGATACTATTGTGCCGAGCGCCAGCTTCTCCCTCAATGATGGCCTTCGCAATCCCTAGCTGGACGCGCTGGATGCCCGAAACAGTCTTATGATGATCGAGATAGAAGAAAACGTCCGAAAGATCGATTATGTGGCCCGGGTTTCTTAACGACTGGATAGCGGCTTTTGTGTTGGCATCTACGTTGGGATCAATACCCAGCGCCGACAATTCGCGTCTCGCATCGAGAAAGCCTGTATCTATTCTCAGCGCCTCGCGATAGGCTGCAACGGCACCTGAATAATTGCGTTTGAGTTTGCGGAGGTGCCCAACTGCAAGTGCGTATCAGGGGTCTCGGGAGACAAAAGGAGGCTCTGCCCGTAAGCGCTTTCCGCCTCATCCAGCTTGCCTGATTCTTTTAGAGCATGTCCGTATTGCACCCATATCGGCGCTTCAGCGCTGCGCAGCTTCAAATAGCCGGCGTAAAGCTCGGCTGCTTCGCTCCACTTCCTTGCATCGCGCGCCTGATCTGCTTCCGAAAGCAGTTTTGACGCCTTTTCCTTCTCAGACCCGTCTTGCGATAGAAGTTGGTGAACAAGCTGAAGCCGCATAAGTCTACCTGGGTTCAAAGTGTTGAACAGGACATTGCTTTTCCGGGTTGCAGAGCCGGAACAAGCATTGGCATTGCAATAAAAGGGGGGAGAAAGCGCGCTCTATGGCGCGATGTTCCGTTCTTCACCACATATTCCTTGCCCCCGCCGGAATACAGAGAAATCGAACTTAAATAAACGCTATATGATACCTTCGCACTTGAGTTTACCTCATACTGACCCAAAAGCGGCCGACTGTGCATATCCTGTCACTAAATCGCGACTCACCAGTTGTCGGTCGCGCTAATCGCGGTCGATCATAACGCTCCGTACGCGCTTGGCGAGCGATCCGCCGGCCGAATGAACACCGGCAACAGCCACAGCGCACGCACCCGGGAAACCAGCAGCCGCTGGCAATCCCCAGGCTGCGCAAGGGCGCCCTCTTGCCCGGTGCTGGCGGCCCCCCGGAAAAAGGGCCTGTGGCCGCACTATGCCATCACACAGGACAGCTCCAGGCTTCTTGCATCCGGTTTTGACGCGAGCCGCACGGTGAGTGTGGATGTGTGACGAACCGAGATCGCTGAGCTTTTATTGGAGCTGATCGCGTAACGATTGGCGCAGTTCACGAAGTGAGCTGGCGCACCCGACAGGACTTGAACCTGTGACCCCAAGAATTGAATCTTGTACTCTATCCAGCTGAGCTACGGGTGCGTGGGAAAGAACAATAGCGGAAGCTCGTTGCCTCCGCAACAAGCCATATGGGATAGCAAGGCCCTCCCAAAACCGAGGCGATAAACCCGCGATTGAAGTTGGCTCGCGACGCTTTTCGCGCCTATATTCGCTCCATGACTCTTGCCCAACTCTCCGAGCGCCCAGCCGAAGAACGCCAAAGCGCGAGCCCCGCCATCCCACCCGGAAGCCGCGTCTATCTCATTGACGGGTCGGGCTATATCTTCCGCGCCTTCCACGCGCTGCCGCCGCTGACCCGCCCCTCGGACGGGCTGCCGGTTGGCGCGATTCACGGCTTCTGCAACATGCTGTGGAAGCTTTTGCGCGAAACGAAGGGCGAGAAGCGGCCGACGCATCTGGCGGTCATCTTCGACCACGGCAGGGCGAGCTTCCGCAATGCGATTTCGGCGGAATACAAAGCGCAGCGGCCCGAACCGCCGCCGGAGCTTGTGCCGCAATTTGCTCTCATTCGAGACGCGGTGCGGGCCTTCAACGTGGCTTGCGTCGAGAAGGAGGGCTTCGAGGCCGACGACATCATCGCAACCTATGTGCGCGAAGCCGTGGAGGCTGGCGGCGAGGTGGTGATCGTTTCGTCGGACAAAGACCTGATGCAGCTCATCGTGCCGGGCGTCACCATGCTCGACACCATGAAGAACAAGGTGATCGGCGAGGCCGAGGTGCTGGAGAAGTTCGGGGTGCCGCCCGGGAAGGTCGTGGAAGTGCAGGCGCTGGCGGGCGACTCCATCGACAACGTGCCGGGCGTGCCGGGCATCGGCGTAAAAACGGCAGCCGAACTGATTCGCGAGCACGGCGATCTCGAAACGCTGCTCGCGCACGCGCCGCTCATCAAGCAGAAGATGCGTCGCGAGAGATTGATGGAATTTGCCGATCAGGCCCGGCTTTCGCGCCGCCTCGTCGAACTCGACAGGCATGTGCCGGTCGAGGAGCCGCTCGATCTTGCCGCCGTCGAGGATCCGGACCCGAATGCGCTGCTCGAATTCTTGCGCGCCATGGAATTCAACTCGCTGACGAAGCGCATCTCCGAAGCCTTCGGCGTCGAGCCGCCTGCCCCTGGCGAAGGTCATGCGCCCGCGCCGACAATCGAAGCGCCCCAGCCTGCCGAGCCTGGCGCTGGGGCCATCTCTCGGCATGGTCCCGCCGCCGAAGCGAAGCGCGTGATGGAGTGGCTGAAACCCCTCCCCTTCGATCGCTCGTGCTACGTCCAGGTCTCCGACCTCCAAACGCTTGAAGACTGGATCACGGCCGCGACCGAGCAGGGCTTCGTTGCCTTCGACACAGAGACCACGGACCTCGATCCGGTGGCCGCTCGCCTCTGCGGCGTCGCGCTCGCACTTGAGCCGAACCGCGCTTGCTACATCCCGCTTGCCCATCGCCCCGGCGACGGGCTCGATTTCTCCGGCGCGGGCGAGATCAGCCAGCTGCCGATGGAGCACGCGCTCCCTCGTCTCAAGGCGCTGCTCGAAGACGACAGTGTGCTCAAGATCGGCCAGAACATCAAATATGACTTCGTGGTCATGCGGCGCTACGGCGTTCGCCTCGCGCCCTACGACGACACCATGCTGATGGCCTACGCCTGCGACCAGGGGCGCGGCGGCCTTGCGGGCTTCGGCATGGACGAGTTGTCGAAGCGCCATTTCGGGCATACGCCCATCGCCTTCAACGATGTGGCAGGCCGAGGCAAGGCGCAAACGACGTTCGATTGCGTGCCCGTGGACAAGGCGACGGAATACGCCGCCGAAGACGCCGACGTGACCTTGCGGCTCTGGCATCTCTTCAAGGCGAGGCTCGCCGCCGAAGGCATGGCCGCCGTCTACGAGACGCTGGAGCGCCCCATGCCCGCCGTTCTGGGCGAGATGGAACTGAACGGCGTCATGGTGGACCGCGCCGTGCTCTCGCGATTGTCCGGCGAATTCAGCCAGAGCCTCGCCCGCATCGAGGACGAGATCTACGCCCTGGCGCAGTGCAAATTCAATATCGGCTCGACGCAGCAGGTCGCGGACCTTCTGTTCGGGAAGTTCGGCTTGCCCGGAGCGAAGAAGACCGCAACCGGCAAATGGAGCACCGGCGCGAAGGTGCTCGAAGACCTCGTCTCAAGCGAGGACCTGACCGAGGACGCCGCGGCGCCTGCCCGCGAAGTTGCTCGAATGGCGGCAACTCGCCAAGCTCAAGAGCACCTATACGGACTCGCTGCCGCAGCACATCGACGCCGAAACAGGCCGCATCCACACCTGCTTCTCGCTTGCCTCGACATCCACGGGGCGGCTTTCCTCGACCGAACCGAACCTTCAAAACATTCCGATCCGCACGCGCGAAGGCCGCATGATCCGCACGGCCTTCATCGCAGAGCCGGGCAAGAAGCTGATCTCCGCCGACTATAGTCAGATCGAGCTGCGCGTGCTGGCCCACATGGCCGACATCCCGGCCCTGAAACGCGCGTTTGCCGAAGGGCTCGACATTCACGCCATGACCGCGTCCGAAATGTTCGGCGTGCCCGTGAAAGACATGCCGGGCGACGTGCGCCGCCGCGCGAAGGCGATCAATTTCGGCATCATCTACGGCATCTCGGCCTTCGGCCTCTCGCAGCAGCTCGGCATCCCGCGCAGCGAAGCCGGCGAGTATATCACGAAGTATTTCGAGCGCTTTCCCGGCATCCGCGCCTATATGGACGCCATGCGCGCCAAGGTGCGCGAGGACGGCCACGTCGAGACGCTGTTCGGGCGCAAGATCCACTTCCCCGACATCAACACGCCTCAGCGCAATATGCGCGCTTTTTTCGAGCGGGCTGCGATCAACGCGCCGATCCAGGGGACGGCGGCGGACATCATCCGGCGCGCCATGATCCGGGTGCCCACAGCCCTTGAGAAGGCGAATGTGTCGGCGCGGATGCTTTTGCAGGTTCACGACGAACTGGTGTTCGAGGCGCTGGACGCAGAGGTCGAGCCCACGATCAAGGCCGTGACCCGAATTATGGAGAAAGCCGCGGAACCCGCCGTCGCGTTCTCAGTGCCGCTGAAAGTGGATGCTCGCGCCGCGCAGAATTGGGACGAGGCGCATTGATTAAAGCCGCTGGATCAGCCTACCCCTTCCAATGGAGGGCGCAGAGCAGCGTGAAAAGCCGCCGCGAGGTCGCCTCGTCCATGCGGATTTTGCCTTCCAGCCGCTCGATCACAAGCTTGCTGCCTTCGTCATGCAAGCCGCGCCGAGCCATGTCGATCGCCTCGATCTTGCTCGGGGGCGCGGACTTGATGGCCTCGAAGTAGCTCTCGCAGATCATGAAGTAATCCTTCACGACCTTCCGAAAGGGGTTGAGCGAAAGAAGAAATGTCGCCGTTGGGTCGTCCGCATTCCCAGACGTGACCGCGAAGGCAAGGCGGTCCTCGGTGATTGCGATGCCGAGCTTGTAAGGGCCGGGAGGGCCGGCGACGAGTTCGAATACGTTCTCCTCAAGAAGATCGTAAATCGCAACCTTGCGCTCGTGTTCGACTTCCGGCGTATTGATCCCGATCGAACTTTCGTCGATGTTGACTTTGATCAACCTCGCAGGCGAAAGGGATTGCGCTTTGTGCAGCATGGCGGGTTTTTATTAAGCCTCTTGCAGCCGGATTGCAACAGAGTGGCGATGCCCGTAGAGACCTTCGGTCTCCGCCAAAGTCATTGTTGCCGGCCCGAGCACGGCTAGGCTTTCGCGGCTAAGCTTCAGAAGTGACGTGCGCTTCATGAAATCGAGGACGCCCAGGCCGGAGGAGAAGCGCGCCGTACGCGTCGTCGGCAGCACATGGTTCGACCCTGCCACATAGTCGCCCACGGCTTCCGGCGTGTAGTGGCCGATGAAAATAGCTCCCGCGTTGCGGATCGCGGGCAGCATGTCTTCAGCGGCGGCGCAGGCTAGTTCCAGATGCTCCGGCGCGAGCGCGTTCACCAGAGGGGGCACGTCCTTGGCAAGGTCGGACACGAGCAGGATCGCGCCATGATCCTTCCAGCTTTTGGCCGCGATCGATGCGCGCGGCATGGATAGAAGCTGCTGCTCAACAGCGGACGCGGCGGTTTGGGCGAGCGCGGGGCTGTCGGTAATGAGGATCGACTGCGCGGCCTCGTCGTGCTCAGCCTGGGCTAAGAGATCGGCGGCAACCCATCGCGGGTCTGCTTTCAAGTCCGCCACGACAACGACCTCGGATGGCCCGGCAATCGAGTCGATGCCGACGATGCCGAAAACCCGGCGCTTGGCCTCGGCCACGTAAGCGTTTCCCGGCCCGACGATTTTCGCAACCGGCTTGATGGTTTCGGTGCCATAGGCCAGTGCGGCGACAGCCTGCGCGCCGCCGATGCGGTAAACCTCTGTAACGCCCGCCAGATGAGCGGCGGCAAGCACCGCCAGATTGACCTCGCCACGCGGCGTCGGCGCAACCATGACAATCCGGGGAACGCCTGCAACCCTTGCCGGAACGGCGTTCATGAGCACCGAGCTTGGATAGCTCGCCTTCCCGCCGGGGACATAAAGGCCAACGGAATCAATCGCTGTCCAGCGATGGCCAAGCTCTGCCCCGATCGCGTCGGTGTAACGCTCGTCTGATGGGACATGGCGGCGATGATGCGCCTCGATGCGCTGATGCGCGACTGTGAGCGCAGCCTTCAAGTCCGACGCGAGCGCATTGTATGCCGCCTCGAGCTCTTCGGGCGGAATGGCAAGACCGGTCTCCCGCAAATCCACATGATCGAACCGCGCCGTCAACGCGATGACCGCCGCGTCGCCCCTGCCCTTCACATCCTCGATGATGGAGCGCACCGCATCCTGAACGTCAGCGGGCTGGTCGCGCCGGGCTTGAACGAGAGCCTCGAACCGTTGGGCGAAGTCCGGATCCGAGGAACGAAGGAATTGTGTCAAGCAAGCAGTCCTAATTTAAATCGTGGGCAACTTCGCGCCGGAGCGGGCGCAACCTCCACGTCGGCCGTGGCATGCTCAGGCTTTATAGCGGTTTTCCAGGCCACGCCAAGGTCGCGCAACTCTCCTTCGATGCATTCCACCTCGAGCCGCACCGCGCCACCGCCGGCAAAGTAAAGCGTGATATATCCACTTGGCGGTTGCGCTTCCTCATACGTTACCGCAAGCAGTTCTGCGAACGCGGACGGTTCACCCGGCCTTATATTCTGCACCTGGGCGCGCTTCACCCTGTCAAACCGCAAAGCACAACGGCATCGGCGCAGATGGGAAGCGCCATCTTGATCAACAGCCGCCAGCCAATCGAAGCGATTGAGGATCGCCGCGAACCGTTGCTCGGAAGGCACCCACGCCATGTCCGACAGTCGCAATACGGCATCCTGCAAATGAGCCGACAGAATTTTCAAATCATCCTCGTCAAGAGCGACAAGCTTGAGAGGATCGGGCGTCGCAGGACGCATGGAACGCGCCTCATGTGCTAAGTTCGAAGAGAATTCGATTGTCATCATGAATGAAGGCGTTCGATCTGCGCTCCGCAAGACCCAAGTTTCTCTTCCAGCCGCTCAAAGCCGCGATCGAGGTGGTAAACGCGATTGACCGTGGTGTCGCCCTCCGCCATGAGCCCGGCGATCACGAGCGAAACCGACGCGCGCAAATCCGTCGCCATCACCTCGGCGCCACGCAAAGAGGCGACGCCGCGAACCTTGGCCATGTCGCCGGTGACTGTGATGTCCGCGCCAAGCCGCGCCAGTTCCTGCACATGCATGAAGCGGTTCTCGAAGATCGTTTCGCGGATCTCGGAGACGCCGTCGGCCCGGGACATGAGCGCCATGAGCTGCGCCTGCAGATCGGTCGGAAAGCCTGGGAATGGCGCGGTCGTGACGTTTACCGGCTTCAGGGAGGCGCCGTTTCTCGTCACGCGAAGACCGCGGTTCGTTTCGCTGATCTCGACTCCCGCCCCCCGAAGCACATCCAGCGCAATCGGCAGGAGATCCGCGCGCGCGCCATCGAGGTAGACATCGCCGCCGGCCGCCGCCACCGCCATGGCATAGGTTCCTGTCTCGATTCGATCCGGCAGTACGGTGTGGGTCGCTCCTTCAAGACAATCCACGCCATGGATGACGATGGTGGATGTGCCTGCGCCGTCGATCCTTGCTCCCATTTTGTTGAGGCAGCTTGCGACGTCGGCGACCTCGGGCTCGCAGGCCGCGTTTTGCAAGATGGTCTCGCCTTCCGCCAGCGTGGCCGCCATCATGATGTTATGCGTGGCGCCGACCGAAACCTTCGGAAAATTCACGACCCCGCCCTGCAGTCCTTTCGGCGCTTTCGCGACGACATAACCGCCGTCGAGATCGATCTGGACGCCGAGCGCCTGAAGCGCCATCAAATGAAGATCGACAGGCCTGGTGCCGATGGCGCAGCCTCCTGGCAGCGACACGCGCGCTTCCCGGCAGCGAGCCAGAATTGGGCCAAGAACCCAGAAGCTCGCGCGCATGCGGCGCACCAGGTCGTAGGGCGCGGTCGTGTCCACGAGGTCGCGCGCCGTAAGATGCAGCGTGTCGCCCTGATGGGTGTGGCCGTTGGCGCGCTTCCCGTCAACCGCGGTATCGACGCCATGGTTGCGCAGGATGCGGATGAGAAGGCTGACATCGGCGAGGTTCGGCACGTTCTTCAGCGTGACCGTGTCGGAGGTCAGGAGGCTCGCGATCATCAGAGGCAGAGCCGCATTCTTGGCCCCGCTGATCGGGATCGTGCCATTCAGGCGATGTCCGCCCGTAATTCGAATTCTGTCCATGATGCCCGCCGGAAATGAGTGCTTCGGCGCACGCCCCAAAGCAGCCCACGCTGCGCCACGCTAGACGAGCGCAGCCTGCATCGCAACCTTGGGGCGGCGTGTCGCTCAAGGCTTGTCCACACCCTTGGCTTCTTTTATGTCCTTCCGCCTGGTCAGATTGCGGCGTAGAGCAGCGGCGAGCCGCTTCTCCTTCTCCGCCGCGTCGGGCTTTTCGCCCTTCGGGTCAACCCGGTTTGGTTGCTTTTCGGTCATTCGCAGCCGGAAACTTTGCTTGACGTTCATGAGCGAACGGTGTCGAAATCTTACAATCGCGCGATCCCGAAAGTGTTCGGATGTAAGACACGCTCGTCGCCTTCCGCGGCAATAGCAAGGCAAAGCGAAAGGATTTTGCGGGTATCGCGCGGGTCGATGATACCGTCATCCCAAAGCCGCGCGCTGCCGTATAGCGCCGTCGACTCCCGGTCGAGCTGCCGCTCGATCGCCTCCGACATCTGCTTCAGCACCGGCTCATTCACCTGCCCCAACTTCTCGAACTTCGCCCGCGTGATGATCTCCATCACTTTAGCGGCCTGCGGTCCGCCCATGACGGCGACGCGCGCGTTCGGCCAGGAAAAGATGAAGCGCGGGTCGAAGCCGCGCCCGCACATGCCATAATTGCCCGCGCCATAGGAGCCGCCGACAATAACGGTAAACTTCGGCACCCGCGCGTTGGCCACCGCCTGGATCATTTTCGAGCCATGCTTTACGGCGCCCGTGCGTTCGGCTTCGCGGCCCACCATGTAGCCTGTCGTGTTCTGCAGGAAGACAAGCGGCATGGCCGCCTGATCGCAAAGTTGGATGAACTGGGCGGCCTTGGTCGATCCGTCCGGCTGGATCGCACCGTTATTGCCAAGGATTCCGACCTCGAAGCCATCGATGGCGGCATAGCCGCACACCGTCTCCGAGCCGTAATCGCGCTTGAAATCCAGGAAGTCGGAGCCGTCCACGAGCCGCGCGATGATCTCGCGCACATCGTAAGGCTCGCGCTCGGAAATCGGCACGATGCCAAGCAGTTCATCGGCGTCGTATTTTGGCTGCACGCCCTTCTCGCGGCGGGGGACGCGGTCCCACTTCAGCTTTGCCAAGAGATCGCGCGCGCTCGCGAGAGCATGCGCATCGTCACGCGCAAGATATTCGCCGAGCCCGGTCGTAGATGCGTGAAGATCCGCGCCGCCGAGTTCCTCGTCGGAGGCCTCTTCGCCGATGGCGGCCTTTACCAGCGGCGGACCGGCCAGGAAGATTTTCGACTTCTCCTTCACGAGGATGACATAGTCCGAGAGGCCCGGAAGATAGGCGCCGCCCGCGGTCGATGACCCATGCACGACGGCGATCTGGGGAATACCCGCTGCTGAAAGCCGTGCCTGATTGGCGAAGGAGCGGCCGCCTTCGACGAACATCTCGCTCTGGTAGAGCAGGTTCGCGCCGCCGGACTCGACGAGGTAGATCAGCGGCAGCTTGTTTTCCCTGGCGATCTCCTGCGCGCGAAGCGACTTTTTCAAGCCCATCGGCGAAATGGTGCCGCCTTTGATCGCGCTGTCACTCGCCAGGATGGCCGCGCGCTTGCCGGAAACGATGCCGATGCCAACGATGCTGCCGCCGCCCATGACGCGGGCCGCGCCATCGTCGTCATGCATACCGAAGCCCGCGAGCGTGGAGAGTTCGAGAAAGGGCGAGCCGTGGTCGAGAAGCCGGGCAACCCGCTCGCGCGGCAGGATCTGGCCGCGCTTCGTAAACTTTTCCGCCTGCTGCGACGAATGCGCGATCACGGATTGCTCAAGGCTGCGGAATTTTTCCACTTGCGCCAGAAGCTGCGCCGCGTTGGCTTTGAAGGTCTCGGATTGCGGTGAGATCCGCGAGGCGATTACCGGCATAGGCGGCGGCCTTCCCGGTTCCTGCTCGACGTCATAGCCGCCCTTGAGGCGGCTATCCAGGGCAGCGAGGCACGCGTTTGAGCCATGCCCCGGGTGGCCGGGTCGGGCCCGGCCATGACAAAGGCAGCGGAACAGCTGCCCCGTCTCATGGCTCGTCGTCCTTTTTCAGGATCTCGGGCGTTTTGGCACGATGGAATCCCTGAAACTCTGGCGCGGGCTTGTATTCGCCCATGTCCATGAGCGGGTTGCGCAAGGGCGCAGCCCCGTCGATGGGTAGGGTCACGCCGGAAATAAAGGCCGCCCCCTCGCTCAAGAGAAAACAGATCGCCGCGCTCACTTCCGATTCCGTTCCAAGACGCCTCAGCGGCACGTGATCTTTCAGCTTCGGGATCAGCGCTTTCACCGAACCCTCATAGCGATCCATGCCTGAGGACGCGATCCAGCCCGGCGCCACGCAGTTCACGCGCACGCCCGCGAACGCCCATTCAAAAGCTGCTGTCTTGGTGAGGTTCACCATCCCTGCCCGCGCTGCGCCCGAATGCGCCATGCCGGGCATGCCGTTCCACATGTCGGCGGCCATGTTCACGATCGCGCCGCCGTGCTCCCTCATGGCCTGCAGGAAGACCTCGCGCATCATCAGGAAGCCGCCTGTGAGGTTGGTGGCGAGGACGGTATCGAAACCCTTCTTGTTGATGAACATGAGCGGCGACGGGAACTGGCCGCCCGCATTGTTGACGAGGCCGTGAATGCGGCCATGGCGGGCGACGATATCGGAGACCATCGCCTTGACAGCGTCCTCGTCACGGATGTCGGCGGCGGCGCGCTCAGCCTTGCCGCCATCCTGCGCGATCTCGGCGACAACGTCGTCAAGCTTCGCCTCCTTGCGGCCGACCACCACAACGGTTGCGCCGAGGCTCGCCAGTTCATGCGCCGTGCAACGCCCTATCCCACTGCCGCCTCCGGTAACGACGTGGACCTGCCCCTCGAAGAGGCCTGGACGGAAGATACTGCGGTAGCGCTGGCCCTCGCTCATGCGGCTCCGTTCCCTGGTTTTCCGCAAAAGCTAGTCATAGGTGACGTATACGTCAATGCGCTGGCCTTTACGCCTCGCTTGCGCCGCCCACCCGCAAGGACAATCACAGGAAGGAGAATATTTGTTTAAGATTGAAAAGGTCTGCGTCAAAAGCGAGCGCCACAAGACTTCGAGCACGAGAAAGGGTTGACGATCAGTAAATATCATCCCTAAACTGCTATAACAAAGAAGCAACTAGGTGGTTAGAACGTGGATTTTTCCGACGAATGCAAGAAGCGGCAAGCTGAGCTCTTGCGTATGCTGAGATCGCTCGATCATGATCAACTCCTGGACGGCGATGAACTCGCCGCGGAATTCAAGCTGAGCGCACAGAAAGCGATCTCGCAATATGAAAAAATTCTTCACCTGATCAACGGAGATCAGATCGGGCACGCTTGACCCCGCAAGGAAGCCTGACGGCCGGTTCGGCCATCTCAAGTTTCAAGCCCCCGTTACTTGCCCCTTCAAATCCATGATCGCCTTCACGACGTTTCGCGAAGCGGTTTCATATTCGCTGTCGGAATGCAGGAAACGATTGGCATCGGCGTCCTGGCCGCTGTTCGCCCTATCGACAACCTCTGCCGCTGCTTGGTGAAACCGAGCATGTTCAGCCATCAAAATCTGATATTCAGCCGTGGAGGAATACTTCTTGCCCTCCCCGTAAAGCCAGCGCCCCAGCGCGCATCGATTATCGACTCGAGTTTCTGCCGCTGTCAGTGTTCCGTCAACGCTCCGGAGATACGTTGATAGGACTATTTTCCATGCCGCATGCACATGGATAGCTTCGTCGAAATTCATTCTTTACCTCCGGGGAACACCTGGCTCCGTAACCCCTGAAACGATACCGTGCGCGACTGGCGCCGCCCCACCTGACCAAACGTCGCTTACGTGAAACTATCGCTTCAACTGCTCCCTGCCATGACTCACGACATCGAGATGACGTATACGTCAACCCCCTCTTGTTAACGCGAACGGGATGCGTTAGATATCGTGGAAACAACCCCAAGGAGCGAGAGATGGACTTGCAGGAAGTAGCCGACGGGATGACGCAGCGCGTAAGCGGGAAGTCTCCGCTCGGCGGAACCCTCAAATTCGATCTGGGAGAAGCCGGAAGCCTCTTCATCGACGGCACCGGCAGCGATAACAGCGTCGCCGTGAACAAGGACGATCCAGCCAGCTGCACCATAACTATGACGGTGGACGACTTCAAGGAGCTCATCCACGGCCGCCTTCAGCCCACTTCGGCTTTCATGCAGGGCAGAATGCGGGTCGACGGCGACATGATGCTCGCCATGAAACTTGGGCAGATGGTCTAAGCAGACGTTCCTTGGCCAGCCAACGAATGCCTTCTTAGAAGTCATTGTTTTCGCAGGGTTTTTTCTAAGAACCGGGAAGGGCTCTTTTGGGAACTCTGCTTGGAATCGGAAAGCCGGGACTGCGTTGACCTCAGCACCTGACGTAAGCCCAAACCTGACCGAGTCGGAGAGGCTCTATGGAATCTCGGAACTCGCCGAGGAACTCGGGATTACGGCGCGCGCCATCCGCTTCTACGAGGCGAAAGGCCTTCTCACGCCGCCGCGCGCGAATGGCGGCCGCGTCTATACAAGGCGGGAACGGGCGCGGCTAAAGCTCATTCTGCGGGCGAAGTCGATCGGCTTCTCGCTCGCCGAAGTGAAGCAGTTCCTCGCTCTCTACGGTCATCGCGGCGAAGGACGCCCTCAACAGGTTGCTTTCGTCGCCGAGCGCTCCAACACCCTTATCAAGGAACTGGAGCAGAAGAAGGCCGACGTCGCCGCGACGCTCGAGGAACTCAAGCTCATCCATAGCCAATGCCTGCGCTATCTCGCCGAGCATGGCGCGCCCTGCCAGGAAGCCTCTTCTGACAGGGATCGCGCTCCGAAAAAAGCGCGACGCAGTCAGAGCAAGGATTAGGTCATGTTGCCCCGTACGCTGTTTTCCGAAGAGCATGAGCTTTATCGCGATCAAGTGCGCCGGTTCATCGAGCGCGAGATCACGCCGCATCACGCAAAGTGGGAAAAAGACAAAATTGTGCCGCGCTCGGTCTGGCTCGCGGCCGGTGAGGCGGGGCTTCTCTGCCCCTCGATTTCCGAGGAGTATGGCGGCTGCGGCGGAGACAGGCTTCATTCAACGATTGTGATTGAGGAACTTTCACGCGCGGGGGCGACGGGGCCGGGCTTCGCGCTCCACTCCGATATCGTTGCCCCCTACATCTTCGCCTATGGCACCGAAGAGCAGCGCCGGCGTTATCTGCCCGCCATGGCGAAGGGTGAGATCATCGGCGCGATTGCAATGTCGGAGCCGGGCGCCGGGTCCGATCTGCAGGGTGTCCGCACGATGGCCATGCGGCGCGGCAACGGCTATGTTCTCAACGGCTCGAAAACCTTTATCACCAACGGACAGAACGCGGACCTTGTGATTGTCGTCGCGAAGACCGATCCGATGCTCGGCGCGAAAGGCATCACGCTCTTTCTCGTCGATGGGAGGCTTCCCGGCTTCTCCAAGGGCCGCAATCTCGAAAAGCTCGGGCTGCACGCGCAGGATACGTCTGAGCTGTTCTTCCAGGATGTCGAGCTTACGGGCGACGCGCGTCTCGGAGCCGAGGGCCAGGGCTTCATCCTTCTCATGAAGGAACTCGCCTGGGAGCGGCTTCAAATCGCCATCGCTGGAATAGCCTCGGCGGAGGCAGCGTTACAGTCAACGATCGACTATGTGCGCCAACGAAAGGTTTTCGGTCAGGCGGTGTTCGATTTTCAGACCACGAAACATAAGCTCGCAGAGATGAAAACGGAGATCCATATCGGCCGGATCTTTGTCGACCGCTGCATCCAGCAGATGATGGACGGCGAACTCGACCCGACCACATCGGCGATGGCGAAATACTGGGTCAGCGACCTGCAATGCAAAGTCATCGATCAGTGCCTGCAAATGCATGGCGGCTACGGTTACATGATGGAATACCCGATTACCCGCGCCTATGCCGACGCCCGCGTGCAGCGCATCTATGGCGGGACGAACGAAATCATGAAGGAACTCATCGCGCGAACGCTTTAGCCTTCAACGTCATGGCCGGGGCTGACCAGGTCATCCAGGAGAGTGCTCGTGAGCTATTTTGTTTATATCCTCGCGAGCAAACGGAACGACACCTTGTACATCGGTGTAACAAACGATCTTGCGCGGCGCGTTTTCGAACATAAGCAAGGCACCGGCAGTGTATTCACTACAAAGTATGGGGTTAATATGCTTGTCCACGCTGAGATCTTGACGTCACCTCAGGATGCGATCCAAAGCGAGACCAACCTCAAAAAGTGGCCGCGGAAGTGGAAACTCGATCTTATCGAACAGAACAATCCTGATTGGCTCGACCTCTACGAAACACTTGTCTGATGCAAAGGCTGGATGGCCGGGTCAAGCCCGGCCATGACTAAGGGAGAAACCATGCCAGACGCCTATATTTTCGATCACGTGCGAACGCCGCGCGGCAAGGGCAAGAAGGACGGCTCGCTTCATGAGGTGACGCCTATCCGCCTCGCAGCACAAATGCTGGAAGCGGTCCGCGACCGCAACAAGAGCTTCGATACGCGCGAGGTCGAAGATGTGATCCTCGGCTGCGTAACCCCCGTCGGCGAACAAGGCACGAATATCGCTCGCGCTGCTGTTCTGATGGCTGGCTACGATGAAAGCGTGCCCGGGGTGCAGATCAACCGCTTCTGCGCCTCAGGGCTCGAAGCCGTGAACATGGCGGCGGCAAAGGTTATGTCCGGTCAGTCGCCCATGGCGATCGGCGGCGGCGTCGAATCCATGAGCCGCGTGCCGATGGCATCCGACGGCGGCGCATGGCCCGTCGACCCCGCCGTGGCGATGCCGACCTATTTCGTACCCCAGGGTATCAGTGCAGATCTTATCGCAACCAAATACGGCATCAGCCGCGACGACGCCGATGCTTATGCCGTGGAAAGCCACAAGCGCGCGGTCAAGTCCTGGGAAGAAGGCCGTTTCGCCCGCTCCGTGGTGCCGGTCCATGACGTTCTCGGCACCCCGCTCCTTTCGCGCGAC
Source organism: uncultured Alphaproteobacteria bacterium (assembly GCA_963839435.1). GTDB lineage: Bacteria > Pseudomonadota > Alphaproteobacteria > Rhizobiales > Rhodomicrobiaceae > Rhodomicrobium. Next base: position 100,727 of record CAWIVD010000010.1, on the reverse strand, counting down.
GAGATGATCCGCGCCGACGTCAGCATGCAGTCGCTCGGCGCATTGAACCCGTCCTTCGCGGACATCGGCAAGACTTACGGCTTCGACGGCGTCGCGATACAGAAATATCCCGAAGTCGAGCGCATCAACCATATCCACACGCCTGGGAACTCCTCCGGCATTGTGGATGGCGCGGCGGCCGTGCTCATCGGCACGAAGGAGGCCGGCGAAAAGGCGGGCCTCAAGCCCCGCGCGCGCATCAAGAGCTTCGCATCCATCGGCTCCGAGCCGACAATCATGCTCACCGGCCCGAGCTTCGCCGCCGAACGTGCGCTGGTGAAGGCCGGGATGAAAACAGAAGATCTCGACCTTTGGGAGTTGAACGAGGCGTTCTCCTCCGTCGTGCTGCGCTTCATGGATGTGCTGAACGTTCCCCACGACAAGATCAACGTGAACGGCGGCGCGATTGCCATGGGCCATCCGCTCGGCGCGACCGGCGCGATGGTGCTTGGCACACTGCTCGACGAGATGGAGCGGCGCAGTGCGAGCACGGGTCTCGTCACGCTCTGCATCGGCGCAGGCATGGGCACAGCCACCATTCTGGAACGGGTTTAACTTTGTTGTCAGGCCGGGCTTGCCCCGGCCATCCAGGTTTTCACACGCCCAACTCGCGGCCTCTGGATGGCCGCCTCAAGGGCGGCCATGACTTCGGAGCGAGTAATGACTAACAGCATCTCATACGGCGTTGATAGCGACGGCATCGCCACCCTCACCATCGACCAGCCCGGCAAGTCCATGAATTTGATCGGGCAGGAGTTCGTGGGCGAGTTCGCAGCAGCCATCGAGCTCGCGGTGGGCGACGCGGCCGTGAAGGGCATTATTGTCACGTCCGGCAAATCGAGCTTCATCGCGGGCGCGGACCTGATCGGTATGGAGAGCCTTATCGCTCTCGCCCGCGCCGCGCCGCCAGCTGAGGCTTTGAAAGCCGTTTCGAGCTTGACACGCGTGCTGCGCCGGCTTGAGACGAGTGGCAAGCCCGTGGCCTGCGCGATCAACGGCACCGCGCTTGGCGGCGGCTTCGAGATCGCTCTCGCCTGCCATTACCGCGTCAGCGCGGATGACGACCGCATCAAGATCGGCCTGCCTGAAGTGCAGGTCGGGCTTCTCCCCGGCGCCGGCGGAACGCAGCGCGTGCCGAGACTGATCGGCATCATGCCTGCGCTGCCGCTGCTCCTCGAAGGCCGCCACTTGACGCCCGCCCAGGCGAAGGGAAATGGCCTCATCCACGAGGTCGTGCCCGCTAGCGAACTTCTGGCAGCGGCGAAAAAGTGGCTGACCTCGCCGCAGGCGAAGGCGGTTCAACCCTGGGACGAAAAGTCGTTCAAGGTGCCAGGCGGCGCAGGCGGCATGAACCCGAACGCGGCGCAGACCTTCATGGCCGCGAACGCCATGACGCGCGACAAAACCTTCGGCAATTATCCGGCTGCCCAGGCGATCCTGTCCGCCGTCTATGAAGGCACACAGGTTCCGATGGATCTCGGCCTCAAGATCGAGGGGAAATATTTCGTGTCCCTGATCCGCGGCACTGTCGCGCCGAACATGATCCGCACCCTGTTCGTGAACAAAGGCAGGGCCGACAAGCTGGTGCGTCGCCCCCAAGGCGTCCCGAAGGCGAAGTTCAAGAAGATCGGCATGCTCGGCGCTGGCATGATGGGTGCGGCCATCGCCTATGTCGCGGCCTCGAACGGCATCGAGGTCGTGCTCATCGACCGCGATCCGGACTCCGCTGAAAGAGGCAAGGGCTACGCCACAAAACTGGTCGAGGGCGCAATCTCGAAGCGCCGCCTGAGCCAGGCCGATGGCGCAGCGCTCTTGGACCGCATCACCCCCGCCGTCGACTTCGCGCTCCTCGCGGACGTCGATTACGTGATCGAGGCCGTGTTCGAGGATCGCGCCATCAAGGCCGATGTCACAAAGCGCGCCGAGGCCGTGATCCGGCCCGACGTTGTCTTCGGCTCGAACACGTCGACGCTGCCCATAACGGGCCTCGCCGAGGCAAGCCGCCGCCCGGACAAGTTCATCGGCATCCACTTCTTCTCGCCCGTGGAGAAAATGCCGCTTATTGAAGTCATCCGTGGCAAGAAGACGAGCGATGAAGCTCTCGCGATCACGCTCGACTTCGTGCAAGCCATCAAGAAAACGCCCATTGTCGTAAACGACGGACGCGGTTTCTTCACGTCGCGCTTCTGCGGCTGCTACATCATGGAAGGCGAGATCATGCTGACGGAGGGCATTCCGCCCGCCCTTATCGAGAATGCAGGCAAACTCGCAGGCATGCCCGTCGGTCCACTCGCGCTCGCCGACGAAACCGCCATCGATCTTGGCTGGAAAATTCACAAGGCGGCGGAAGCCGACCTTGGCGGCGCCTACAAGCCGAGCCCGGCAGTCCGGGTCATGGAGACACTGTATGTGAAGAACGGCCGCGCGGGCCGGAAGAACGGCAAGGGCTTCTACGACTATCCGGAAAAGGGGCCGAAAAGCCTCTGGCAGGGGCTGGCTGACCTTTATCCGCCAAAGCCGGAGTTCGATTGGCCACCCATCGAAGAGCTGAAGAAGCGGCTGCTTTATGCGCAGGCGCTGGACGCGGTGCGCTGCATGGAGGAAGGCGTGCTCACCGATCCCGAGGATGGCGACGTGGGCGGTGTTTTCGGCCTGGGCTTCGCGCCATACACCGGCGGCCCGCTGAGCCTTATCGATACGGTCGGCGTTGCGAAGTTCGTCCAGGAATGCGATGCGCTCGCCAAGATGTACGGGGAGCGGTTCACGCCGCCGAAGCTGCTCCGCGACATGGCGGCGAAAGGCGAGACCTTCTATCCCAAGGCGAAGGTGGCTGCTTAGTTCGCCACCGGCCTTGCGGCCGAGCCACTGGGAATAAAACAGGTTGCAGACCTTTGCATCGGCATCTCGATGGCCGGGCTTTGACCCGGCCATCGAGAAACCTGTGGTTCCGCAACCATCTGGATGGCCGCACATGTCCTCGGGCTTGATCCGGGGGTCAAGTGGGCCATGACAGCTTGTGCTACGATCAAGCCATGGAAACAGCGACACCCAAAAATGCTCCGCTCGCAGGCATCCGCGTCCTCGAATTCGCCGGCCTCGGTCCTGCTCCCTATGGCGGGATGCTGCTTGCCGACCTCGGAGCGGACGTGGTGTGCATCGAACGCCCCGGCGCCGCGGAGTTGTTCGGGGTATCCAACGCGCCCGTCGATCGCGGAAAGCGGGCGCTTGTGCGCGACTTGAAGGAGGCGTCGTCTGTCGATCTCTGCCTGCGGATCGCCGAAAAAGCCGACGTGCTCATCGAGGGGTTCCGGCCCCGCGTCATGGAGCGCCTTGGCCTCGGTCCCGATATTGCGCTTGGCCGAAACCCCAAGCTTATTTATGCGCGCATGACGGGCTGGGGTCAGGATGGACCTATCGCTCAGACCGCCGGGCATGACCTGACTTTTCTCGCGCTCACGGGTGCGCTGCACGCGATTGGCCCCGCCGATGGTTTGCCGATGCCGCCGTTGAACCTTGTCGGCGACATGGGCGGCGGCGGGACATTCCTTGTGATCGGGATCTTGGCCGCGCTCCTCGAACGTCAAAAATCTGGCCTGGGCCAGGTTATCGACGCCGCCATCCTCGACGGCACCGTCTCCCAGCTTGCGATGATCCTCGGCCTTCGCGGTGCCGGTCTCTGGGCCAGCCCGCGCGGTGAGAACCTTCTCGATGGTGGTCTGCCCTTCTACCGAACCTATCGCTGCTCGGACGGCAAGTTCATCGCTGTGGGCGCTCTCGAACCCAAATTCTTCGCCGAGCTGATCGGCGGCCTCGGCCTCGATCCTACGACCTATCTGCCGCTTCAGTACGACCGCTCACGATGGCCTGCCCTTCATCGGGAATTCGAAAAGATCTTCGCCGGGAAGGCGCGCGACGAATGGGCTTCGCTATTCGAGAGCTCGGACGCCTGCCTCGTTCCCGTCCTGGACTTCGAAGAAGCCGCGCGCCACCCGCACAACGCCGCGCGCTCCACTTTCAGCGGGGTTGACGGGACGCTGCAACCCTCCCCTGCTCCGCGTTTTTCGCGTTCGCAGACTTCCGCCGGCGCCCATCGCGGAGACGGCGAGGCAGCGCTCAAGGAGTGGGGCGTGACCTAAGCGTGTTGCGATGAGCTGGAACCGGCGTCTTGGCCGGGCTTGACCCGGCCATCCAGCCTCGAGATCCAAAAAGATGAAATTTGTTTTACCGGATGGCCGCCCATGTCTGATCCGGGGATCGAGGGGAGCCATGACAATAAGGGGATTCCGAATAATTTCGACACGCTCTAATTCGCCTTCGCCGCATGGTCTTTGAGAAGCTGCTTCAGCTTCTCGGGCATGGGGTAATTCAGGTTGACATTTTTCGGCGGGATTGGGCTCTCGAACCATTTCGCGTAGATCTTCGCGTACTCGCCAGACTTCATGGTATCGGCGAGCACGCCGTCGACAAGATCCTTGAACGGCTTGTCGTCCTTTCTCATCACAAGCGCATAGGTCGTGCCCGGAAAGCTCTCGTCCAGAAAGCCGAACGCATCGGGGTTTTTCGCGCTCGCTTTCAGACCAACCAGAAGCACGTCGTCATCCATGAAGGCCGCCGCCTTACCGGTCTCGACGAGCCTGAAGCTGTCCGCGGGGTCTTTCCCCTGCAGGATCGAGAGGCCGAGAAAGCGGTCCACGCTCAGGTTCAGCACAATCGAGTTGGCCGCCGACCCTTTCGTCAACGCGACTGTGAGGCCGCGCAAATCGTCCGCCGTGGTGAGCGTCTTGATCTCATACCGGTTGACGCGAGCGCCCTGCTTCTCGACGCGGATTTGCCGAAGAACGATCCACCTCAGCTCCGACGCGTAAATCGGGATCGAGAACGCGGCATCCTTCGCAAGATCCGCAGTTTTAGGCGTCGCGCCGCATTCGATATCCACCGTGCCGTCTTTCACGAGCGCGGCGCGGTTCGCCGACATGACGGGCCTGTAATCGATCTTGATCTCGGAGAGCCGCAGCTTCTCCTTCACCTTCTCCGCGATGAGGCCGCACAGATCGAGCGAAAGGCCGATGGGTTTCTGCTCTGCCCCGGCATAGGAGAACGGGATGGCCGCATCGCGGTAGCCGATCGTGATCGCGGAGGTTTTCCTGATCTTCTGGAGTGTGGGCCCGTCATCGGCATTCGCGGCGGCAAGCCCGGCAATGCTTGCCAAACCCAACGCGGCTGCAACTTTTGCCGGATTGATCATGATCTGAACACCGAGACACAGAGCGCGACAGAGAACTTTCGAAGATTTTATCATAAAAGCCACTAATTTTTTACTGATTTCGCTTGCCTGCCGCCGCCGCCTAGCCATCGGACCAGTACACAAACCTGCCGGTCGCTGCACATATCCGAGAAATACGAGGAATGAGGAGTGAGCATGACCGAAGAGGCACAAAGGCTGGCGCTGCCGCAGCTCTCCGCGAGCCTGGCGCAGCTTGTGGAAGGCGTTTCGAAGTCCGTTGTTGAAGTCCGAAGCGGACGGCGGACCTTGGCGAGCGGCTTCGTGTGGCGGCCCGAGCTTGTGGTGACCGCCGACGAGGCGCTCGGCGACGACGAGAGTGCGGCCGTGGCGGTCGACGGACACGCATTCGAGGCCGCCGTTGTCGGGCGCGATCCCAGCACCGATGTCGCCCTCTTGCGGGTGAGCGGGCTCGGCGCATCCGCGCTGCCTCTGTCGCCGGGCCTTGCGCCGAAAACGGGTGAGATCGTGCTGGCTGCAGGCCGCCACGAGGGAAGCATCTCAGCCCGCCTCGGCATCGTCTCCATGACGGGCGCGCCCTGGCTCAGCATGCGCGGCGGGCAGATCGACAGCCTGATCCGCCTGGACCTCCGCCTCGGCCACCGAAGCGAAGGCGGACCCGTCATCGACAGCGAAGGCCGCGCCTTCGGCATGGCGGTGCGCGGGGTGCGGCGCTCGGTGCTGGCGATCCCGGCGGAGACCATTGAGCGCGTGGCCGCGCGCATTTTGGAGAAGGGCTCCGTGAAACCCGGCTATCTCGGCCTCGGCCTGCATCCCGTGCGCATCCACGGCGCAACCGGAACGGGGCTGATGGTGCTCGGCGTCGCGTCCGGAAGCCCCGGGGAGGCGGCCGGCGTGTTGCAAGGCGATATCGTCACGGCCTGGAATGGCGAATTGCTGGCCGGAATGCGCGATGTGCTGCGCCGCCTCGGCCCAGATTCCGCTGGGCGATCGGTGGAGCTGAGCCTGTCGCGCGGCGGACAACCTTTCACCGTGAAATGCGTGATCGGAACGCGGCCATGACGTGAGCGAACTTGCGGAAGACAGCGCGGACGGCATCACCGTCGAGGTTCGCCTCGGCGACGAGGCCCTTGCGCGCTGGATTTCCGACTGGATCGAAGGAAACGCCGCCTTCACGAGCGGCGCGGCGCATGGCCCGCGCTCCGTGCTTATCGCCGATCACGTTCCGGACGATGTCGACGCGCCGGTGGTCCTTCTTGCCGCCGATGCCGCAGCATGGCCACGCACTGTGCGCGTTTCGGCGCGGCTCACGCCGCCGGCCGATTTCGTAAAGCTGCGCATCGCGGTCGAGGCGGCGGCGTACGGCCTGTCCGTGTTCGAGCCCGCCGCGCGGTTCGGGCCAGCGGACGAGGGCGCGCCCGACCTCACCGCCCGCGAAATCGAGGTGCTGCACCTCCTCGCAGAGGGCGCTTCGAACAAGCTCATCGCCCGCGCGCTCGGCATCTCCGCCCACACGGCTAAATTTCACGTCGCCTCGATCCTGGAAAAACTCGACGCCACGAGCCGCACCGAAGCCGTGATGAGCGCCATCCGACTTGGGCTGCTTATGGTTTGAGTGACGCAGTTAGGGCTCATTGACTTCGTTGGAGAGACGCTGGGTTATTTCATCAAGTCGTGCGATATTGCGCTGGGTAACCTCCACATAATAGATCGCGCTGGCCTTTGTGAATTCCTCTAGTGCCGCAGCATAATTTCGCGCGCCATTCTCAGCGCCGCTTGGCCTTTTGCTTTATCCGTTTGCACCTGGCGCTCACCGAGCTTCCGTAACGTGTTGCCAAGATTGTTCTGTGTCATGGCCCAGTCCAGCGCCACAAAAGCTGCGCACGCGTTTCCTCCGAGAAGTTTGGGGGGCGGTTTTTCAGCCAGCGGCTCCAGGCTGGTAATAAATGGCGCAGCTAGATCGCATTGGTGGCCTGCGTAGCGAACAGAGTTCCAATATCGCCCCGAAATCACCGGGTAGTTCAAGCGTCTGCTCAATTAAGGCATATGACTTCGCAGATCCGTCGCCCTCCGCCGGAAGAAATCGTAGCCTCAATATCTTATTGTTTGCGGCAACCTCGCCCTAAATAAGCACGCTCGCATTTTGCTCCTTGAGCCACGCCCGTCCTTCCGCGGTCGCAGTTTCAATGACGGTTCTCAAATTTCCGCTGGAAGGAGTTGCGAGCTTTTCGCCACGCATCAAGATTTCAATATCACCGCGCCTTACGGCCCTCACCAAACTGGCTCTCCAAGCTATGACGAATGTGGTGCGTTTGGCTGAGGTCAGAGTCGCCGGGCCACCGGCATATAAAGCCTGCCTCATCCACCATTCGCTCTGCCGTGCCATGCATGCCCGCTTGTTGCACTTCGGCGTTGAAACGGCGCCTGTAAAGTCTGGAAACGCGCGAATTGGCGTGCTTGGCAACCCGTCGCCCTGCCAAGGAAAAGGGGCCTTCTCAATCCCGGTTCCGGAGAGTTTAGCTTAACGGAGCATTAATTGGAAATTGACCATTGCGACGCAATTCAGCCATGATCTACGTGCGCTGCTTGCGCCTTACGGATTTTTCCGGCTAGAGGTATTTCGGCAACAGAAACGCCTCGTTGAACCAGCAACAACTTTGGATCACTGATGCCAACTATCGCTCTTGTCGATGATGACCGGAACATTCTGACATCCCTTCGGATGCTTCTCGAGGCTGAAGGGTATAAGATCATGGCCTACACGGACGGGGTTTCCGCTTTTGACGGGATCATGAGCGATCCGCCGGATCTCGCGATCCTCGACATCAAAATGCCTCGTATGGACGGGATGGAGCTGCTCCGGCGGCTGCGGCAAAAAAGCGAAATGCCGGTGATCTTCCTGACTTCGAAGGATGAGGAGATCGACGAACTGTTCGGCCTCAAGATGGGGGCTGACGATTTCATCCGTAAACCCTTTTCTCAAAGGCTGGTCGTTGAGCGTGTGCGTGCGATTCTACGCCGCAGCCAACCGCGAGATGCATCCGCCGCCGTCGTGGAGGATTCCTCCAAGATCATTGAGCGCGGAAAGCTCAAGCTCGATCCGGAGCGTCACACCTGCATCTGGGACGGCAGGCAAGTCACGCTGACCGTGACGGAGTTTCTCATTTTGCAGGCGTTGGCCCAGCGGCCGGGCGTCGTGAAGAGCCGCGATGCGCTCATGGACGCAGCCTATGATGATCAGGTTTATGTGGATGACCGCACGATCGACAGCCACATCAAGAGGCTGCGCAAGAAATTCAAGGTCGTCGACAACAACTTCGATGTGATAGAAACCTTGTACGGCGTTGGGTACCGCTTCAAGGAATAAGGCTCAATGTTGCGGGTCTTCTAACAAGGTGAAATAGTTTCCATTGCGTGAGCCTTCGTTCGGACTCGAGTTAGCCAATGGCCATTGATATGTCCCGATGGTGGGAAGGGCGCGGGGTACGCCGGCCCAGCCGAGCGATACGCTTGCGCCTCCTTCGCGCCGCCCGCCACTTTTTTGATCGTTATCGCTTCAACAGCATCACCCGCCGCATCATTGTTATCAATGTTATCGGCGTCGGCGTTCTCGTAAGCGGCATCTTCTATCTCAATCAATACCGCTACAAATTCATGGGGAACCGCGTGGAGACGCTCACCACGCAGGCACAGATCATCGCAATTGCGATCGCTCAGACGAGCAAGACCAATATTGATGCAGCCGCAGAAAGCGGTAAAAGCGCAGACGAAAATAAGATTGTGGTGCCTTCGGGCTTATCCAATCCGGAGTTGTCGTTCCGGGTCGATCCGGAGGTTGTCTCACCCATTCTGCGCGACCTGATCGCGCCCACGAAAACGCGAGCGCGCGTGTTCGACACGGACGGGACGCTTATCTCGGACAGCCGCCAGCTCTTCCGTGGAAATAGCGGCCGCGTGGACGGAAATGCGGAGACCGACACCAATTTTTTCACAGACTTTTGGGGCTATATCAAAACTACGTTCTGGACGCCGGACCTGCCCCTCTACAAAGACCTTGGCCCCGAGGGTAAGGCGTATGAGGAGGTTCGTGTCGCTCTGGCCGGCAGCGTCGCGCCGCTCATACGCGTGACTGAAACTGGAGAAACGGTGATTTCCATCGCTGTTCCAATTCAGCGTGAGAGGTCGGCGCTGGGTGCTCTCCTGCTGACGGCGCAGGGAAGCGACATCGATGAAATGATCGCGCAGGATCGATTTCAGATCGTTGAAGTCGCGGGGCTCGTCGCCTTTGTGACGGCCATTCTTTCTCTGCTTCTCGCGGGCACCATTGCCGAGCCCATGCGCCGCCTCGCCATCGCCGCCGAGCGCGTGCGAAAGAACATCAAGAACCGGGAGCAAATCCCCGATTTCAGCGACCGGCCCGATGAGATCGGTCACTTGTCCCGCGCGTTTCGGGATATGACAAATGCGCTCTACTCCCGTCTCGACGCCATCGAAAGCTTTGCTGCGGACGTGTCTCACGAACTCAAGAATCCGCTGACATCGCTTCGCAGCGCCGCCAGCCTGCTGCCGATGATCAAGACGGATGAGGATCGAAAGAAGCTTGTCGACATCATCAATCACGACGTGCGGCGTTTGGACCGCCTCATCACAGATATTGCCGATGCGTCGAGGCTTGATGCTGAACTCGCTCGCGAAACGGCCAGGCCCGTGAATGTGGCAAACCTTCTTCGCACCCTTTGTGAAGTCATGCGGGAGAGCCGCCGCGGCAGCGGCACTGCCTTTGTTTTGAACATCCAGGGCTGCAAGACGACAAAGCAATTTGCGCAGAACCGGGACTACATCGTCACCGGACATGACAGCCGGCTCAGCCAGGTGATCGCGAATCTTCTCGAGAATGCCATGTCGTTCTCGCCGAAGGGCGGAAGCATCTATGTGACCGCGAGGCGGCTGCCGAAGGAGAACGAGATAGAAATCTGCATCGAGGATGAGGGGCCGGGCATCCGTGATGAGAATCTGGAGAAGATCTTCGAGCGGTTCTATACAGACCGACCCGGAGCCTTCGGCCAGAACTCCGGTCTCGGCCTTAACATCTCGCAGCAGATCGTCAAGGCACACGGCGGGAGCGTCTGGGCGGAGAACAGGGCCTCTCCCAAGCCGATAAGCTTCGTTCCGGCAAGGGCCCCATCGGGCGTCGAGGATTCGGTGGCCGTTCCGAAAGGTGAACATACGTTTGCGTGCGGGGCGAAGGAGCGCCATTCTTGGGGTGCCCGCTTCGTGATCCGCCTCCCCGCATGTTCCACGACGCGATAGGCGCGAAAGCCCATGAAAAGAAAGAGCGTACATGGGACCTGCGTCGCGCTTGGCGATGCAGCCGCGCTCCTCAGAGGATCGAGCGGATCGGGCAAGTCCGACCTAGCGCTGCGTTTTCTGTATCTTCCCTTCGATCGTCTCAGCGCGGAGCCCGCACTCGTGGCTGACGATCAAGTCATTCTACGGCGGGATGGTGATCGTGTTCTCGCTTCATGCCCGCCGCCTCTGGATGGGAAGATCGAAGTACGGGGCTGTGGCATTGCTCAGCTCAAAGCGGCTGCCGCGCAGGTTACCCTGAAGCTTGTCGTTGATCTCGATTGGACCGGCGACAGGCCGCGTTTTCCCGAAAAGACCGAGTGGGAGACTGTGCTGGATATCCCGGTCCGCCGCCTCATCCTCGACCCGTTTGAGCCTTCTGCGCCGATCAAGCTGGCTTTGGCGATCCAGGATTGCTTTGAAGAGCCGGTGGATTAACAGGCTCTTATCATCGCGGCGACTATATTGCGCTTGAACGTTGACGGGATGGCCTTCAGAATAATGCTATTGAGATGAAGACCCACCGCTGCCAGTCACCCGGAAAGACGATGATCGGCCTTATCATTGTAACTCATGGCAACCTGGCAAGAGAATTTGTCGCAGCCCTCGAACACGTCGTCGGGCCTCAGCAGCAAATTGCAGCCATCTCGATCGCGCCGAACGACGACATGGAAGAGCGCCGCGACGCGATTATCGCAGCGGTGAAGAAGGTCGAGAGCGGAGACGGCGTTATCATTCTGACAGATATGTTTGGCGGGACGCCTTCAAATCTGGCAATATCGGTGATGGACAGCGGGTCGGTGGAGGTCATCGCGGGCGTCAATCTCCCCATGCTCGTCAAACTGGCGCGCGTCCGCGAGGAGGTCGCGTTAGCTGACGCTTTAAAGCAAGCGCAGGAAGCGGGCCGGAAATACATCCACGTCGCGAGCTTGGTTTTGAGCGCGCAATAACAAGAATGGTGCCGGCCTATCGATGTCATTTCGACCGAGCTTCCCAAGTCGCAGACGGCCGACTATCGCGGCGGCTGACGGGATCTATCAGTGCCTTGCCGAGGTAACGATCGTCAACAAGCGGGGACTTCATGCGCGAGCTTCGGCGGCCTTCGTGAAAATGGCTGAGCAATTCGATGCTGAAGTTTCTGTGACCAAAGACGATCAGACGGTGCCCGGCAATTCCATCATGGGTCTTTTGATGCTTGGCGCCAGCCCCGGAACCACGATCTCGATCGAGACCGAAGGGCCGGAAGCGGAAGAAGCCCTCGAAGCGCTCACCGCGCTCGTGGAGGCGGGCTTTAACGAAAGCGAGTGATCAGCCTGATCTTGCTTCCTTGTAATGGTCCTGGCATCGTGGAAGCAGATCCTTCTCATGCCTTGCAAGACATTCCTTCAGGTCGCGAATTCTCTTTGCGGGGATGTCCTTGCAATATTGGGCGATGTCGAAACTGCAGATTTCCCTGATTTTATAGACTGTCCCGCTTTGAGCGTTGGCCGCTGATACCAGTCCCAAGCTGAGCGCCATCGCAGCAAAAGCTTTCATGGATTCTCCCCATAGATAAAGGCGAAGATGCTTGCGTAGGCGAATGCTTGGGCGAAAGTTGGACAGCCGCGCTGCTGGAGCGTCGCTAATTCTCCTTGCTTCCCTTATCCTGACCGCTCTGATCCGGCTGTCCGTGATGCGCCTCGCCCTGAGCTTTCGCGAGCGCGCTCTGCACTTCGCTCATCGTCGCGGGCATGACCTCGGACATATAAGTCCCCATCTTGGCCATGGCCGATTTGCCAACGTCGGACCCGTAAAAGTCCGCAAGCGCCTTGAGTTCGTCGGCGGTGAAGGTCTTGACCATCGCAGCCTTGATGGCCGCCGTGACGCGTCCGATATCGAGATACTTCGTCATCAGCGCCTTGAACTGGTCCCGCTGCTCTTCGGGCAAGGTTTCGGCCATCTTCGACGACATGTCGGCCATCATCGACTGCGGCGGAACGACCTCAAGATAGCGGTCCGCCTGCTCCGCGCGGTTTTGCGGGCTGTCTTCGAACGCGAAGGCGGGAAGCGAGAAGGGCAGGAGCAGAGTAAGCAACAGGAGCCGGGCTGCGATCGCAGTCATTGCAAGGGTCCTCCTTGTGATGGTGAGCGTTCACCAGACGGAAGTTTGGTTCCCTAGAAGCGATGCTGGAGCCAAAGATATAAAGCAATGTTTATGTCTTTATTGCTTTTCGCTCGCGCACAGGGTACCAAGGGCCAAATCTCACCCCTATTGCAAACAACTTTGGGAGAAATCTGTGTCCGCAGTCCACAAATCGTCATCCGGCCCGTCCGATTTTTACGTGAAAGACATCAGCCTCGCGGAATGGGGCCGCAAGGAGATGGATATCGCCGAAACCGAAATGCCAGGCCTGATGGCTGTGCGCGAGCAATACGGCAAAGAGAAACCGCTGAAGGGCGCGCGCATCGCGGGCTGCTTGCACATGACGATCCAGACGGCCGTGCTGATCGAGAGCTTGCAGGCGGTCGGCGCGGATGTCCGCTGGGCATCGTGCAACATCTTCTCGACGCAAGACCACGCCGCCGCTGCCATCGCCGCAAAAGGCACGCCGGTCTTCGCTTTCAAGGGCGAGAACCTCGACGAATATTGGGAGTTCGTGGACCGCATCCTGGAATGGCCGGGCGGGCAGCCCGCAAACATGATCCTCGACGATGGCGGCGACGCTACGCTGATCGTTCAGCTTGGCGCTGAGGCCGAAAAGAACCCCTCCGTGCTGAGGAACCCACATAGCGAGGAAGAGGAGAGCCTGTTCAAGACCATCAAGGCGCGCCTCGAGCGCACGCCGGGCTGGTATTCCAAGGTCAAGGCCGCCATCAAGGGCGTGTCCGAGGAGACGACGACGGGCGTGCTTCGCCTCTATCAGATGGAAAAGAAGGGCGTGCTGTCCTTCCCCTGCATCAACGTCAACGACAGCGTGACGAAATCGAAGTTCGACAACCGCTATGGCTGCCGCGAAAGCCTCGTGGACGGCATCCGCCGCGCCACCGACGTGATGATGGCGGGCAAGGTCGCTGTCGTCTGCGGTTACGGCGACGTGGGCAAGGGCTCGGCGCAGAGCTTGCGCGGCGCAGGCGCCCGCGTGTCTGTCACAGAAATCGATCCGATCTGCGCGCTCCAGGCCGCAATGGACGGCCACGAAGTTGTGACGCTCGACGATGCCGTCGGTTCGGCGGACATCTTCGTCACCGCGACCGGCAACCGCGACATCATCACGATCGAGCACATGCGCAAGATGAAGGACATGGCCATCGTCTGCAACATCGGCCACTTCGACAATGAGATCCAGGTCGCGACCCTCAAGAACCTCAAATGGACGAATGTGAAGCCGCAGGTGGACATGATCGAGTTCCCCGATGGCCACCGCATCCTGCTTCTGTCGGAGGGGCGGCTCGTGAACCTCGGCAACGCCACCGGCCATCCGAGCTTCGTGATGAGCGCCTCGTTTACAAACCAGGTGCTGGCCCAGATCGAGCTTTGGACGAACGCCGGCAAGGGCAAGTATGAGAACCGCGTGTACACGCTGCCGAAGCATCTCGACGAGAGCGTCGCGCGCATGCATCTGGCGAAGCTCGGCGTGAAGCTTACGGAGTTGTCGAAGGAGCAGGCCGACTACATCGGCGTGCCGGTCGAGGGGCCGTACAAGTCCGATCTGTATAAGTACTGAGCAGGGTCGTCGCCCCGGAAACGCTGCAGGCGTTATCCGGGGCCATCCCAAACCCTTCGCGTTGCAAATGGTCCATTTCGCTTGAACTTCCCGGCTGCGCTTGCGTGACGGATGACGGCCATGTTTTCGGCGCCGTGTCCTTTTCCGACACGGGATAGATCGTCCTTGAACGGCACGTCGAGCACCCGGTGCAGGGCCGTTCTCGATCTGCCAATGGGCGCGCACGGCCTCGCCACGCACCTTCGCGGTCATGGCGCGCGAGGTAGTATAAAAGCGCCGCTCGGTTCTTTCGCCGGCCTTGGTCTCGACCTTGCTTTCGATCATTGCGATGGCGGCGCGTTTGGGAAAGCGGTATTCGCCTGGAAAGGGGCGTTCGCCCTTCAAGCACTCGACGAAAATTCACAAGAACTCGACAAACCTGTCAGCGGCATGGCCTTGAACTGTTGAACTCGCTGAAAAAAGACATTGATGTTTAAATTCCTTATTAAACACGTTTTGGCGAGAACAGAGACCCTATCAAAACCCTAATGAATAATACAGGCGCGGAACATTCCTTATTCCGATGAACTTAGTCCTGACACGGAATCAAAAATGGGAGAGTAAAGTGCTTAAAGGTCAAACAAAGGGCCGACTTTTGTTATGGTCAAGTGCAAGCTTATGTTTGCTTGCCACTGGCGTCGCCGCCCCTGCTGTTTCATTCGCTCAGCAGAACGATCCAAACTGGGCGGCGCCATTGAATATTCTGAATGACGCGCAGAAGACCTATGCCGGAGTGTCGGGCATGGTCTCGGAAATGCACCAGTACGGCCTCGCGCCCCGTGCGAGGGCCGCGCAGGCCCTGGCGCAGATCAGATCGGGCGTGCTTCAGGTCGGAAATTCGGACAAGGTCCCCCAGGATTTGTTGCATAGCACCTTGATCGCAATCGACGAAGCTCAGACTGCCTTAGAGACCGACAGCGCACAAACCATCGCATGGTCCCTCCAAACTGTTGGCCAGGAGGTTCAAGCGGTTCAGGCGAAGCTTGGCGGCCAAAACCCGCCGCAGACCGCCTCAGCGGAACGCCCGATCAACCACGGTGGTGGTACTCAGGCTCCGGATCAAACCTCCACCGCCAAGGCACCTGAACAACAGGAAGCCAGGGTGGCAGAAGCCGAGCATAACACTGGCGTGGCGCCCCGGCCCGAACAGGCGCCCAACTCGAACCTCGAACAGCGCGTGAGGGAGGAACGAGGCCAGAGCGGACCGACCCAGCAGGCTACGCCGGAACAGCCGCCCCAGCAAATGGCGCAAGCCCGGCAACCGGGCCAACCGGCGCAGCAGCCCGCCAGTCCGAAACAGGCAGACACCGCCGCAATTCAGCCTGCGCAGCTGACCGCGCTGGCGAGCATGAAGCGTGACGATGTCGTCGGCAAATGGCTGGCTGACAAAAACGGCAATGATGTCGCCAGGATTGCAGATTTGAAGACCTCTGCGGACGGTAAAATCCAGGCGGTTGAAATCGATCTGGGCGGCTTTCTCGGCATTGGATCGACGCGTATTTCCGTTCCCGTCAATGAGCTTCAACTCAAGGGAGACCGGATCGAGGCGACTTCGATGACCGCCGATCAGATTCGCAATCTCGAAGCCAGATAACTGAAGCCGACCGTTATCAGGGCTGGTCCCCGGGCAAGGGGATCAGCCTTTTCTTTGCGCGGACGATACGCTGGGGACGATTTGCCACCGGACGCTGACAAAGACTGGGCGGGACGTTAGGCTTAGAGCGAATTGAATGCATCCGGGGGTGGCAGCCGCGATGCCGCAATAATGGTGTCGAGTGAGCGATCTCTTCCAGTTCCACGAAGCGGCTCTGCCTTGGAATAGCGAACCGAAGATCTCATCTTCGGTTCGGATGACTTTACCAAAGACAGACATCGCGCCGCGCGCTGCGCCCGAGGGAGCCAGCGAGAGCGCTGTTTGCGCGCCGTTGAGCAGCCTCAAAGGTCTTGGCCCCCGAGGCGAAGAACTGCTGACCAAGGTTTTCGCAAAGCCTCTCAGTGCGCCCAAGGTCATCGATCTTCTCTGGCATCTCCCGAACGGCTATCTCGACCGCCGGCTGACGCCGTCCATCCTTGAGGCTGCCGCCGGGGCCGTAACGACACTCGTCGTCAAGCCCATCCGCTACAATTCTCCCCCGAAAGGCGCGGCTCGCGCACCGTTGCGCGTTGTTTGCGAAGACGAAAGCGCGTCTCTCGACATCGTATTCTTCCACGGCGACCGGAACGCCATCCGGCGGCTTTTGCCGCTCAACGAGATCCGCATCGTGTCGGGCCGCGTGGAGCGCTACGGCTCGCGCCTTCAGATGACCCATCCCGATTACATCCTGGCCTCCTCCGAGCGCGCCAAGCTGCCTGCGATCGAGCCGGTCTATCCCCTGACATTGGGCCTTACACAGAAATTCCTGTACCGAGTTCATGGGCGAAGCGCTCTCGAAGCTGCCGGACTTTCCGGAGTGGCTGGAGGCTTCGCTTTTGGACTCGGAAAGCTGGCCGTCCATCTGGCGCGCGCTGCATATTTTGCATCGTCCGCAATCGGCGGCTGATCTTGCTCTTTGGCCGAAGGCGCGGGAGCGGCTCGCCTTCGATGAGGTCTTCTCCGCGCAACTCGCCATCTCGCTCGTCCGGCGGAGTTACCGGCAGCTTTCCGGGCGGTCTCTTGCAGGCGATGGATGTCTCGCGCGAAAGATGCGCGATGCCCTGCCCTTTTCTCTCACCCGGTCGCAGGAGCAGGCGCTCGCCGAGATCAAGGCCGACATGCTCTCGTCGCGCCGCATGTTGAGGCTTCTGCAAGGCGACGTCGGGAGCGGGAAGACGGTGGTTGCAGCCCTTGCCATGACGGCAGCGGTCGAAGCAGGCGCGCAGGCGGCCATGATGGCCCCGACCGATGTCCTGGCGCGGCAGCACCTTGAAACGATGAAGCCGCTTTGCGAAGCGGCGGGCATCAGGCTCGGCTATCTCTCCGGCCGCGAACAGGGGAAGACGCGGGCCTTGCTGCTGGAGCAGCTGGCTTCGGGCAAGATCCAGCTCATGGTTGGCACGCACGCCCTGTTTCAACCCGATGTCGTGTTCCATGATCTCGCCCTTGCCATTGTCGATGAGCAGCACCGGTTCGGCGTGGCGCAGCGCCTTGCGTTGCAGGAGAAGGCCAAGGCGGGCGACGCGGACATCCTCGTGATGACGGCGACGCCGATCCCGCGCACGCTGCTGTTGTCGGTGCACGGTGACCTCGATGTGTCGCAGCTCACCGAGAAGCCTGCCGGGCGCAAGCCGGTCGCGACGCGCGCCGTCCCCCAGGACCGCCTGGAGGACATCGTCGACGGCTTGCACCGCGCTTTGCGGGAAGGAGCGCAGGTTTACTGGGTCTGCCCCGCCGTCGACAGCGAAACGGCACGCGACATGACCGCCGCCGAAGAACGCGCGGCTCATCTCCGGCAGATTTTTGGAGAGCGCGTCGGTCTCGTTCACGGGCGGCTCTCAGGCGCGGAGAAGGACGCCGCCATTGCCGCCTTTACCGCGCGGGAAACCTCGATCCTCGTCGCCACGACCGTGATCGAGGTCGGCGTCAACGTCCCCGCGGCGACCGTGATGATCATCGAGAATGCGGAGATGTTCGGCCTCGCGCAGCTCCATCAGTTGCGCGGCCGGGTGGGCCGGGGGGCGGCGCAATCTTCCTGTGTTCTGCTCTACAAGGCCCCGCTATCGGAGACGGCAAAGTCGCGCCTCGATATCCTGCGGCAGGTGGAGGATGGGTTTGTGATCGCCGAGGAGGATCTCCGCCTGCGCGGCGGAGGCGAAGTTCTGGGCCCGCGCCAGAGCGGCGATCCGGGCTTCCGTCTGGCGCAGTGGCCGCAAGCCGCCTCGCTCGTGGACCGCGCGTCCGACCTCGCCCGTTATCTGCTGCTGCGCGACCCCCACCTGAAATCCGAGCAGGGCCTTGCCGCCCGCCGCTGCCTCATCCTGTTCGAGCGCGACGACGCCATGCGGCTTTTGCAGGCGGGATAGATGGCCGCTCTGACGATCGCAAAGTCGCGAAAGACGGCCGATGGTGAAAGAATAGTGAAGATTGGTTTTGTTTTGTAAACCGGCCCTATCTTTGTATATAAGTACTTATTGAGGGTAATGAATAATAAAGGAGCAAACGCATAGAAGCCTCGCGTGGGCCGTTTTGTGCGCAACTTGCGCGCCAGAGTAAACGGCGAAAGGAGAGTCGAATGGCGACAGAACGGCAAATCGCGGCGAACCGCCTCAACGCCCAGCGCTGCACCGGCCCAAAGACCACGGAAGGCAAAGAAGCGGTGGGCCGCAACGCGGTCACTCACGGGCTGACAAGCTATAGCGGCCTTCTCCCCGGCGAAAAGCTCGACGACTTCTCCGATTTGCGCGCCCGCGTTCTCGCAGAGCTTGCGCCGGACAGCGCGATTGAGATCGAACTCGCCGAGCGGATCGCGAGTCTCCTGTGGCGGCTGCGGCGCGTTCCAGCCTTCGAGGCAGCCCTCCTCGCCTGGACGAATGCCTGCAAAGAGGAAGCGAGCATTATGACGCCGACCGAGCCACGTCTCATCAACTGGCGCGAGCCCGACCGGCTCCGTCCCGCGGCCGTCCACGACATCCTTGCCTTTGGGCGCTCGCTCGATGGTTTCCTGAAGGGGGGTGTGGGCGGCAGGCTCAGCCGCTATGAAAACGCGCTGCAACGCCAACTGTCGGCCATGATGCTCGAACTGCGCCGCATGCAGGCGCGGCGGAAAGCGCAAGGCTCGCGAGATGTTTGCAGGGGCGCCGCACCCGCAGAAGGCGACGGCGTCATCCCACGGCTCGCGTTCACGGCGCAAGACGCGCGCATAGGCGAAGCCGATCCCGAGTGCCCGACGCGCCTCCCGGACTAAAGTGCGTCCGGAAAAGTGCGAAGCGGTTTTCCGATCCAGAAATTCGGCGGTTACCGATGCCTCTTCGCTCCGTGGCTCGCGGCCGTAAAGGGTCGCAATAGAGTTGAACGAAATTGCGCTCGTCATCCCGAAGCGTTGCCGCTCATCGGGCCGAGACGAGGATATTGCGGACGCGGTCGGGCTCCTTAGCCGAAAGGATCACCCGGCGGTATTTCGTATTGTCGATCTCAATGACGACGCCGCGCTCGCCGCGGTAGACGGCAACGAAGTCCCGCCTCCCGTGCGCGCGGTAGGTTCCCAGGGCGATCAGACCTGGGACGCCTGTCCCTGGAGAGCGGATGCCTTCAATCTCGCAAAATGGCTTGTCGACAATCCGGACTGCCCGAACCCCCGAAATGGGAAAGTGGAGATCACCGTGGAGCGCTCCGATTTTCTCGGCAAAGCTAAGGTGAATTGAAACTTGCCCGCCCTCGACTTCAATCTCGGCCATGGATCTTACTCTTATTGGTAACATAAAAACGTATCGGACGCCGTGCACAAGGCTGCATCCGAGCACCTCGGTCGCGCAGCGTCGCCACCGTTTGATTTGTCGCATTTATCTTGTCGAAGGTTCAATGCCGCTTAACAGTCGCCGGATCCCGCGCGCCTAAAGTTCGTTTGGCCTCAAGGCTCTTCAGGCTCGATAAGAGACATTTCCACCGGAAATGTCTCGTCCGGAGTCGAGGGTCCAGGTGTATTGGATATCACGCCAGAGACTCGGTAAGGATCGGGCCAGATGCAGAAGGAGCGCCACGCGCGCCGAATGAAAAGATGTATAAGGGCAACAGTTCTGAACTCAGTAGCTGGTATTGCTGATTAGGTTGCGGCAAGCACCAGCTGCCTGTGCCGGAGCCCGTACGTCTCCCCGGACCGCGCCACGGTGTCTCTAAAACATATCGTCAAGGTTGCTTCCTGGTGCATAACGATGAGAACTAGCCGCTTCAGACCAGTAGACAGGTAGTTTCTCTCCTTTTACTTTTGCCTCAGGATCCTGTTGCCGTTTATATGGAAGTCTAGCTTCCGGAGGAGGTGGCGGCGCAATGTGCAACGCGAGATGGTTCAATTTATTGTTGTGAAGATCTATCTTCGCCGAAATTCCACCAAAACAAAAAAAGATGAATGCGATTAACATTATAAGAATACCGATTTCACCAGAATATTTTGGACCGTAAAGAAAGACGAAAAAGCCGATTAAGAATGGAACTAATATCAACGGATACATCGCCGTCATCTGCTTGGAGCTAGATGGTGCTGGTGCTCCCATGCTCCGTGTGATGAGATCATCCAACTTATAACCATAATTGTCCAAATCAACCGAAATTCCAACAAGGAACAAAAAGAGGAACGAGAAAAATATCATTAAGATACCGTACAAGGTACTCGTATAGAGGATACAGAAAACGCCGGCTACGAACGTCACAAGACACAACAATCCCGACAATAGAAACGGCGCTTCACGCATGACTCAGCCTTATTGCTTGCATCAATAGTGTATAATGTGGGCGCGCTCAAAGCTCTACCCATTCACAGGCTTCGACTAGCCAAGCCATTTCTCAACTATAACCGTTTCGGAAACGTATCTTCTGTGGCTACTTTTGGAGGTATTGCCACTATTATTTCAAATTCTGAGAACTTCGGCCCTCGACTGAAGAAGGGCTTAACCGTATTCGCTGGCCAAGCCGCGAACGCCTATCTCAGGGCGTCACCTGACACTGGACGGCCCGTTGCTTGATCGCAGGGCAAAGGGCGAGCGCCGAACTTTTTGCTTTGTAAGGGCCAGCCTGGATTTGGAAGCCGCTATTCGCTCTCGGCGTTACGTCAAGCTCCCGGTGGATGAGGATGTTCGAAAGCTGGGCCTTGATATTTTTGGCGGCGGCGCGGCCGGAAGCCTCGCTGCTTGCGGAGCCGAACACGACCAGAGCGCGCCGGGCTGCAAGTCCCCCACGGATTTTTCGCCCGCTTTTGATGGAATCAAAAGCGGGCTCTAATGCGGTCTTCTCCGGAAAGGGCTAACGGAGCCGCTCTCAGCGGCGGCTACGCTGAGGCCAAGCGCAGACTTAGAACGGCCCGATCAGGTGAGCGGCCAACTGAAATTGGCATCCGGTTTTCTTTTCGGTAACTGTGCCCAAAATATTTACCTCAGTGGTGGTCGCCGGGGAAACCGGAAGCGTGGGGATCGGGGGGGTAATCTCCAATGTTACGGTTTGGGGTGTCCCCCCGCCATTGTAATAGCCTCCCGTGTCAATGCCCTGGCCGCTAACTGACTTTACTCCGTTAAGGTAGGTGCCGGATACCGGTACCCATTGGTTCACTGACAGCTCGGCAAACGAAAAGAAGATGAGCTGATCTTGGGTGCCGTTGCCCGGGAACTTGCCTTTATTGGCTGGCTGGAAAACCGCTTGAACCAATTTGCCGACCTGATTATTGGAGGTCGCACAGAGGCTTGGGGTAAGGAGCTTCGTGACGAACCCGTCGCCCTGCCAAAGATACCGGCCCGACGGCGTGGCGCTTGCGGCGGCAGTCATCGCCAGCGCGACTGCGGTGAAAGTAAATACATGCTTCATTGCTTCGATCCGTCTAAATTGATTAAAATTCTATGCCAGTCCGGCTAAGCCTGAAGTTACTGGGAGAGAATCACTTAACCGGATAGATAGACGATTAGCGAGCCCTCAAGATGAGTTACAAGCGATTTCTGGCATGTGCACAGGTAATTTCGGCGGCTATATGCTTAGGTTTCAGCAATTTTCGTTCTCACTGACCGTGGACGTCGCTGGTATCGTGCCACTCCAGAGGGAGGTGAGCTCCAGCGAAACGCCCGCTATAAGGCCCGAAATTAAGCCTGCCGCTTGAGCATTTCTCGAGACCCGGCTCTTCCGCAATCGGCCTCTTGCGTTGGTTTTCGCGTGACCCGTGCGGGTAAATAAGTATCTATTTGTTTTCAGCTGCATGGAGCCGAAATCGGGAATCGGCTCGAATGCGGCGCGAAGCCGCTTAAGCCCCAGGATCTGAGCAGCATTCCAGCCAACCGTCGTCCATGACTTGAAAACCGCCGCCGATCAGGTTCGTGCGCGCTTTTCTCTCCATGACGCTATCAACTCAAAGGCATCTTTGATGCGGTCCATCTGCACTTGAAAGCCGCGGCGTTCCCCCTCCTCCAAAAACCGCTTATGCATCGTGGCGCCTTTGCCGCCAAGCGCGTCTCTCTCGGCGGCTCGCCGCCGTTTGGCGAATCGAACCGTGGCGCTCATTGTTTCATTGATCGGCGACACGCGGTCTTGTGCGAGCCTGATAGCGTCTTTCTCTTCTTCCGTGGCCTTCTCCCGCGCCTTCTCGATAAGCCGTTGCCATAGCTTCATGGCTTTGAATTGGACGCGAAAAATCTCAAAAGCCATATTGGGCACCCCGTCATTGACGGCGTTCCGCATTGCCTCGTCAATAAGGACACGCCGAAAATGCTGCGCCGGATCGTTCTCCAACACCGCGCTGAAGTGATAGCGCGCGGATTTCAGCGCCATGATGCGCTCAATCGTGGTTCCTCTGGTCTTGACGGACGATTTTACGAATTTCAGGATGCCGGGATCGCGGGTTTTCCTTAAGTCTGCCGCCAACGCCTGGAATTCGCGCTCAATTTTATTCTCTAGCTTTTCGCAACGCTCTACAACTTCTCGCAACGCACCACGCCTCCTGACACGACTGCTGGATGTGCAACCCAAGTGTAATTCAACCTAAAGGCAAGCGAAAGGGATTCGCTATAGATTATGGGGTTCTTTTCAGGGATGGTTTACCTTGAGGTTAGCGCGAAAGGGTCAGATACGTAGATTTACACAAAAGTTTTAGCTGTTTTTTCTTCACCGACACCTGCATCCAGGCGGCAGGGGCGGCCATCCCGACAATGGCGCACCTCGAGCGATTTGCAGCCCGCCTTGTCTATGACTATGAAAGGTGGCGCGCTGAGATGAATGATCCGGGTCCGAAGCGGGGCCATGGAGTGCTGGAGCGCGAGCCAGTTCATGGGAAGGGTGCGTGACGGCAATCTCTGAAGGTTTCGACGCCATCATTCTTGGCGCTGGCGCGGCGGGGCTGATGTGCGCGCTGACGGCGGGGCAGCGTGGCCGCAAGGTTTTGCTGCTTGAACACACCGATAAGGCGGGCGCCAAAATCCTGATATCAGGCGGGGGGCGCTGTAACTTCACCAATCTCGGGGCTGCGCCCGACCGCTTCTTGTCGGACAACCCGCATTTTTGCGTCTCCGCCCTTCGCCGCTATACGCAATGGGACTTCATCGGCCTCGTCGAGCGCCACCGGATCTCCTACCACGAGAAGACTTTGGGTCAGTTGTTTTGCGATGGGTCCGCCCGCGCCATCGTCGCCATGCTGCTGCAGGAATGCGCCGGCGGCGGGGTGGACCTGCGGTTGGGACAGAGCATCGCCGGTATTTCCAAGCCGGACGGTTTCCGGGTTGAAACAAGCTCCGGCGTTTTCACGGCGCCTGCTCTGGTGTTGGCCACGGGTGGGCTTTCCATTCCCAAAATGGGTGCCACGGCCTTCAGCCATGATGTGGCGCGGCGCTTTGGCCTGCGCATCACCGAAACGCGCCCGGGGCTCGTGCCGTTCAGGGCGAAGCCGTGACTCGCCCGGTTTCGCCCCATCTCTCGCAGGCGTTTCCCTGGAGGCGGCCGTGTCTTGCGGCGGGCACACTTTCCGCGAAGACATCCTTTTCACCCACCTTGGGCTGTCTGGCCCCGCGATCTTGCAAATATCGTCGTATTGGCGTCCTGGCGTTTCGATCGCCATCGATCTTCTGCCGGGTCTTGATGCAACCGGGTTTTTCAAGGAGCGCAAACGCGCGCGCCCCAAGGCTTTGCCGCAAACCGTCCTTGCGGAGGTCCTGCCGGCGCGCCTCGCGCAAGTCCTGGCCGCGGCTCACCTTCCATCAGGCGAGATGGCCAATATACCGGACCGGACACTGGCGGGGCTGGCGGAGCACCTGAACGGCTGGCACTTCACGCCGCGCGAGACGGAAGGCTTCGCCAAAGCCGAGGTGACCGTTGGAGGCATCGACACGCGGGATTTGTCGTCGAAGACCATGGAGGCCCGCAATGTGGGCGGTCTGTACGCCATCGGAGAGGCTGTCGATGTCACCGGTTGGCTCGGCGGATACAATTTCCAGTGGGCCTGGTCCAGCGGCTGGTGCGCGGGGCAAGCGATCTAGAGCCCGCTTTTGAGGGAATCGTGCGTCTTTTTCGGAAAACCGCTTCGCATTTTCCGGACGCGCTCTAAGGCGTGACCTGACACGGCACGCCGCGCTGCTTGATCGCAGAGCAAAGGGCGAGCGCCGAACTTTTTGCGTTGTACGGGCCGGCCTGGATCTGGAAGCCGCCGTTCGCTCTCGGCGTCACGTCAAGCTCCCGATGGATGAGGATGTCCGAAAGCTGCGCCTTGATATTTTTGGCGGCGGCGCGGCCGGAGGCCTCGCTGCTTGCGGAGCCGAACACGATCAGAATGCCTCCGGGACCGGAAGCCACGGATAAGGCCGACGCCGGCTGGTCCGATCCTTGCGCCGCCGCGGGAGCAGGCTTGGCGTGCGCCACCTTCACGGGCTTGGCTTGGGTCTGCGGTGGCGTTTTTTGTGGCGGCGGCGTCGCAGGCGCGGACTGTACGGGTGCTGGTTGGACAGCCTGCTGCGCTACTTCCGCGGGAGGCGGCGGCGCTGGCTTGCTCTCCGATCCTCCGAACACGCCGCTGAAGAAGCCTAAAACGCCGCTGGACGAACTCCCCGATGCGGCGGGCTCAGCCGCCATGCTGGCTTGCCTTAAAGGCTGCTGAGAGTCTTGAGCGGGACGAGGCGGCGCTGGCGTATTCTCCGGTCCCGTGAAGACGCCCGTGATAAAACCCGAAACGCCGCCGGATGAACTCCCCGATGCGGCGGGTGCAGCCGCCGTGCCGGCTTGCGCGGAACTCAGGCCCATTGACGCCATGACCCGCTCCTTGCCCTCGGAAGCCAGCTTCCGTTCCGCAGGGCGAAGCGTGTCCATCCAGAGCGCATTCGAATAATCCTGGAGCGCCTTGGCAGTCGCGCCGTTTCTCTCGTTGATTTCCGCTCTAAGAAGAATCGCCCGGGCCGCAAGCTCTCCAGTCAAACCTGCCTTGAATGCAAACTCGATCAGCTCGGAAGCGTCAGCATACGCCCCCGCCTCGTATGACTTGGTCGCGCGGCTTAGGAGCTCAATCCCTCTGCCCGGATTGCTCTCGGCGCTCGCTCCGCCAATCTCCAGCGTAGGCCCGGCCATGATCCCGACGGCCAAGCCTAATAAAACAAAAAGCCATTTTATGCCAGTGAGCCTCATGGAAGAGGAAAACCTGTTCCCAATTAACGAAGATCCGGCGCGCCTGTACACCCCGCCAAAGATGCATCACAAGATTAGGGCATAGCGATGTCTCGGCCTCTCATAGGCCGATTCTGTGACGGACGCCTGATAGTGTCTATTTCTGTCCACAATCAACGGAGTTTATTGCAACACTTGTGCAAGACAGGGCGGACGTCCGCACCCGCACGGCGGCGATCACTCCACCGTCACGGACTTGGCGAGGTTGCGAGGCTGATCCACATCCGTGCCCATCTCGACCGCCGTGTGATAGGCGATGAGCTGAATAGGGACCGCATACAGAATCGGCGTGATCAGCGGATGAGCCGCGGGCAATCGGAAATTCGAGTGCGCCTTCACACCCGACGCCGCATCCTCCGCATCGCTGAACACGATCAATTGCCCGCCGCGAGCGGCCACCTCCTGCATGTTGGAGACCATTTTCTCGTAAAGCGCATCCTTCGGCGCCATGGCGATCACGGGGACGGTTTCGTCGATCAGCGCAATCGGGCCGTGCTTCAGTTCCCCCGCCGCGAAGCCTTCCGCATGCAGATAGGAAATCTCCTTCAGCTTGAGAGCGCCTTCCAACGCGATTGGAAAGGTCGAGCCGCGCCCGAGGTAGAGCACGAGAGGCGCCTTCGCCAGGCCATGCCCCAGCGCGTCAAACTCGTCTTCCCGCCGCAGAACATCGGTGATGAGGCGCGGGACCTGGACGAGCGCGCGAACGAGTTCGACTTCGTCGGCCTCGGACAGCGTGCCGCGCTTGCGCCCGGCCGCGATCGCGATGCAGGCCAGCACCGCAAGCTGGCAGGTGAACGCCTTGGTCGAAGCGACGCCGATCTCGGGCCCCGCGAGCGTCGGCAGGACGGCGTCGGACTCTCGGGCGATGCTGGACTCAGGCACGTTCACAATGGACGCAATGAGCTGCTTGTTCGCGCGGCAATAGCGCAGGCTTGCGAGCGTGTCGGCGGTCTCGCCTGACTGGGAGACGAACAAAGCCATGCCATCCTTCGGCATGGGCGCTTCGCGGTAACGGAATTCCGAGGCGATATCCACTTCAACCGGAAGCTTCGCATAACGCTCGAACCAGTATTTGGCCGTCAAGGCCGCGTAAAAAGCGGTGCCGCAGGCGGTTATCGTGAGTTTGGAAAGACGTTCGAATGGGAGCGCAGGCCCAGGCAGCGCGATCGTGTTGTCCGCGAACCGCACATAATGCGCGAGCGTGCGGCTGATCACCTCCGGCTGCTCGTGGATCTCTTTGGCCATGAAGTGGCGATGGTTGCCCTTGTCGATCAAAAGCGCAGACGCTGCCGTGCGATTGATCGTCCTTGACGTCTTGGCACCCGTATCGTCGTAGATGATGGCCCCCGAGCGGGAGAGCACAGCCCAATCGCCTTCTTCCAGGAAGCAAACGCGATCCGTAAAAGACGCCAGCGCCATGGCGTCGGAGCCAAGAAACATCTCCCCCTTGCCGTAGCCTACCGCGAGCGGGCTGCCGCGCCGCGCGCCGATCATGATGTCCTCCCGGCCTGCAAAAAGGATGGCCAATGCGAAGGCCCCGTTAAGCTTGTAAAGCGCGCTTTTGACTGCGGCTGCAGGATCGCTCCCCTTTCGAAGCTCGCGATCGAGGAGGTGGGCGATCACCTCCGTATCGGTCTCGCTCTCAAACACAGCCCCGTCGCGTTCGAGTTCGTCGCGCAATTCGCGAAAGTTTTCGATGATGCCGTTGTGGACGATCGCCACGCGGCTCGTCATGTGCGGATGGGCGTTGCGTTCGACCGGCTTGCCATGCGTGGCCCAGCGCGTATGCCCGATGCCGGCCGTTCCTTCCAGCGGTTCCTTGGTCAGGCGGCGGTCCAGCGCGGCAAGCTTGCCTTCGGCCCGGCGCCTTGTCAGCACGCCGGATTCGAGTGTGGCGACGCCTGCGGAATCATAACCTCGATACTCAAGCCGCTTCAAAGACTCGACGAGCCTGGGCGCGGCCGGTTCCGTTCCAAGAATGCCTATGATCCCACACATGTTCGAAATCGCCTTGGTTGATACACCTGAAGCGCCGATGTCCGGCTTCAGCGTGCAATAGCTTAAGCCAGTAAATCGGCCAATTCAAAAGTTTGCCAGGGCCATTTCAAGGCAAGGTTAAGTTGTAGCCGCCGCCATCATTTCGAATGACCATCCTTGTGCCTCGCGCGCACCCGCCCGGCCCAGCCCTCGCGATGAACTTGCGGGGCGCGCGATAACGCCAGGGAATTCGCCGGCACATCGTTGGAGATGACGCTCCCCGAGCCGACATAGGCGCCCTCGCCAATACGGACTGGCGCGATGAGCGCACTGTTCGAGCCGATGAACGCGCCGGCGCCGATGTCGGTCTTGTGCTTGCGAAAGCCATCATAATTGCAGGTGATTGTGCCGGCTCCGATATTCGCGCCCGCACCGATGTGAGTATCGCCGACATAGCTCAGATGATTGACCTTGGCGCCTTCGTCGATATCGGCGGCCTTCAGCTCGACGAAATTCCCGATCTTGGCCTTCGGGCCCACCCGCGTTCCGGGCCGCAGCCTTGCGTACGGTCCAACGATGGCCCCCCTCTCGATATGCGCGCCTTCGATATAAGAGAAGCCCTTGATGGTGACGCCGTCCTCGATTGCGACGCCCGGTCCGAAGAAGACGTTCGGCTCGATTACGACGTCCTGCCCGATTATCGTGTCTTGGCTGAATGTCACAGTCTCGGGCGAAAGGAGCGTCGCGCCCCCGTTCATAGCGCGCATCCTCAGACGCGTCTGTAGGATCGCTTCCACCTCGCTGAGCTGGACCCTCGTGTTCACGCCCCGCACTTCGTCCTCGCCGACGACCTCGCACGCGACGCGGCGCCCGTCGGAGCGCGCGATCTCGACCGCGTCCGTCAGATAAAATTCGCCGGCCTTGTTCTTGTTATCGATCCGATCAAGCAGCGGCAGAAGCAGGTGGCCCTGGAACGCCATGATGCCTGAGTTGCAAAGAGACAAGGCACGCTCCTCGCGCGTCGCGTCCTTCTCTTCCCTGATCGCAAGGAGTTCCCCTCCTTCGCTGGTGATGAGACGGCCATAGCCATTGGAATCCCTGGCATGGAAGCCGATGACGGCCATGCCGGCGCCGTGCTCAATCGCGGCGGCCAGCTTTCGGATGCTTTCCGGTGAGACGAGCGGCGTGTCGCCATAAAGAATGATGACGGGGCCACTTACTTCCTCAAGGGCCTGGCGCGCCATGAGCACGGCATGCGCCGTACCAAGGCGTTCCCTTTGCTCGAAGAACCGGGTCTCGATTGGCTGGGCAAGTTTATCGAAGCCTTTTGCATCCGGCGGAATGACCACCGAGCACGATGATGCCCCGGCCGCCGTGGCTGCCTCAAGCACATGCGCCACGAGCGGCAAGCCCGCCAGGGGATGCAGGACCTTCGGCATCGAGGATTTCATCCGGACGCCTTGCCCCGCTGCCAGTACGACCGCGTGAAATGCAACCATGGTTCCAACCCTTAAGTGAAAGTTTCAGTCAGTTCCTTAGGTGGCGCGGGAAGTGCTGTCAAAATCGAAAACAGGAAGATCGATCTAAAACGCGCCGGAAAAGCGATTGTGAAGGCAGATTTGGCGACGGTTCCGGGCACGTTGTATAAGCGCACGGCGGCCGCACCGTGGCTTCCGTGCCGGGGTGCGCTTTCGCGGCCTTGCCCCGGCGCCTGAGCAAACTGTTTCGGACATGTCCACGGATCGCAATGCTGTCATCGCGGAAAGGCGAAGCCTTATCCGGGATCGTAACAGGTTGCACCTGCCCCCTTTTTACGATCCCGGCTCGCGCGCGCATGGCCGGGATGACTAGAGCGTATCGGCTTTGAACGTGTCGCAGTCGGACATGGAGCCGCTATCGTACCCTCTCTTGAACCAGTGCACACGCTGCTCGGACGATCCATGCGTGAACGAATCCGGGACGGCGTAGCCTCTCGTGCTCTTCTGAATGGCATCGTCGCCAATGGCCGAGGCCGCGCGCAAGGCCGCCTCGATGTCGCCCGGCTCGAGGGTTTTGTTGATGCGGTCTGTGTTCTTGGCCCAGACGCCTGCGTAGCAGTCGGCCTGAAGCTCCACGCGCACCTGGATCGCATTGCGTTCCGGCCCGGAGGCAGCCGCCTGCAGCCGTTGAGCGGCATCGAGACGGCCTTGCAGATTCTGAATGTGATGGCCGACTTCATGGGCGATCACATAAGCCTGCGCGAATTCACCGGGCGCCTTGAAGCGGCGTTTCAGCAAGTCGAAGAAGGAGAGATCCACATAAATCTTTCGGTTTACCGGGCAGTAGAACGGCCCCATCTGCGCACTGGCTTGGCCACAGCCCGACTGAATGCCATCCCTGTAAAGCACGAGCCTCGGGGGAGTATAGCGCAGACCCTTCTCGGCGAAGATCCTGCTCCAGGTGTCTTCCGTGTCGCCCAGCACGACCGAGACGAACTTTTTCATGCTGTCGTCTTCGGCGCTGATGTTGCGCTCCCTCGGATCGCTTGGAAGCTGAATGTGGTGTCCGCCCGGCATCTCCTCACCGCCGCCGCCGCTCAAGATCATGCGTGGATCGACGCCGAGGAGCAGCGCGATTCCGGCTATGATGATCAGGCCGACGATACCAATGCCGCCGCCACCCTGGCCCATCGGGATCTGGAATCCGCCGCCACCTCCGCCTGGAAAAGAAAAACCGGAGCCCCCGCCGCCACCGTCATCATACGCACCGCCGTCGTCGCGGCGGTCCTCTACGTTATCGCTCTCACGGCGACCTTGCCATCTCATGGGAATGTCTCACTGTTTCACCGGAAATACGCTCGAGGCTACGAGCGCGAACTGGGTTATGAACCGTGTCCTTGAAGACACCATGCCCCCGCCGCATAATACTCGCGGTTATGCTCGATGTCCCGCAGTTCATGATCGCGATCGCCCATTCGACAGGCCACTCGGAGAACCGCGGAAATCATGAGCCCAAGGCCGGCATCGCGGTTTCAAAAGAAGGGGGTCAGAAGAACCTCTTCCATCCCCAGCGGCGTTATCGCGGAAGGCAGCCGTTTTTTCCGATCCGGATAAACTGCTTGCCAAGCAAGGCAAATCGGTGTCTGTTCCACTTTAGTATGGCCCGGGTTTGAGATATGATCCCTGTGTTCCGCGGCGCTTTCAAGCGCCATTCCAGCTTTGAACCGCTGCACCAAATGGCGTCGGCTTGTCGCGCCGGATTTGGATGCAAATTACAAAGTTTTCAGGGCAAAAGCCTCGGTGGGGACAAGTTTTCGCTGAAAAGATGAGACCATCCATGACGGACTCGACTTGCCGTTGAGGAAAGTCAGAAACGCTGGCAAAAGCAGATGATATCCTTCTTCCTGATTCAAGCGAGAAGTCTGAAGAAAAAGTCGCCCGGGCGGGTGCCTGTACTTCACTTTTCTTTCGGAAGTTGGTAAGCCTTTTGTCAGGAGATAAAAGGCCTATGCAGTGTGGTATTTTAGGAGCGAGGGAGAATGAGTCCGTCACAAGCTGAACGCTTGCGTGCGATGATTGAGGAGGACATTCTCTCATTCAAGTTGAAGCCTGGAGATAAGCTGGACGAATGCAGGCTTGCGGAAATGTATGGCACGTCTCGCACCCCGGTTCGCGAAGCTCTCCGCCAGCTCTCTTCAAACGGGTTAATTGAAATCAGGCCGCACAAAGGCGCCATCGTCGCCAAGCTTGGCATTCGGGAACTCGTCGAGTTGCTCGAAGTGATGGCCGAACTCGAGGGAGCGTGTGGACGCCTCGCCGCAAAATCGTGCATGAACAGCGACGTGGATGCGATCGTCGCGGCGCAGGAGACCTGTCGCAAATATGCCGAACTGCGCGATGCCCACGGCTATCAGAAGGCCAACGAGGCTTTCCACGATGCTATTTACAATGCAAGCCGCAATGAGTGTCTCGTCAAACTGACGCTGAGCATCCGTAATCGCGTGGCTGCCTATCGGCGATTGCGGCTGGAGCAGGTGAGCAGGCTCAAGTTTTCCGTCGCGGAGCATGACCGGATTTTGCACGCGATCCAGGAAAGCCTCCCTGAAGAAGCCGACCGTCTGCTGCAGCTGCACATTTTAAATCTCGGCAGCGAGCTTCGGCGCATGTTCTCCGTCATATCCACAGAAGATTGGCCTGCACCATTGGAGCCGCGTGAAGCGCGCGTTCCAGACGTTGCGGCTATGGGAAGCGTCTCCGTCAAATAGGAGTTCGCGCCGACCGCCCGGAGCATGCACCAAAATGCAGCGGGCGCACAATCAGGCTCTGGGGTATTATGCGGAGCACGGGATGCCGGCAAATGACAGCGTGTAAGTGTCCCTGATGCCGATTGAATGACCCCGGCTCAGGTTGAACGGCGACTCGCTTCGGACGCGCCGTCAGCCTAACAGCGGGATTTTTTCATGCGAGAACGTTTCCAACGCTTCGCCATCTATTGGACGCCGGCCCCCGAAACCGCGTTGGCGGAGTTTGGAACTCGCTGGTTCGGGGGCATCGAGACATTTGGCCTTCCGCCGAAACTGGCCGCCCGGGCGATAAAAGCCCCCGCCGTCTATGGACTCCATGCCACGTTCAAGGCGCCATTTCGCTTGAAGGACGATGTCGCACCGGAGGCGCTGCGCGATGCGCTCGACGATTTCTGTGCCAGCAGGCGCGTGCCCGCCGCAGGCAGGCTGATCCTCGACCATTATCAGCGCTACCTGACCTTGATGCTGAGCGGGACTGAAGCAGACATCGATTGGCTTGCGGCGGAGTGCGTCACGCAGTTCGATCAATTCCGCGCGCCACCAAACGAGGATGACGATGCACGCCGGGAGTTGGACGACCTGTCGCCGCAGGAAGAGGCATTCCTGAAGGAGTTCGGCTATCCCTATGTGCTGAGCGCTTTTCGCTTTCATATCTCGCTTGCAGGCCCGCTCGATGGCGCGGAACTGGATGCGGTCGCCAAGACGCTTGAGCCCCGCCTCGCTTGCTTCATGCGGGAGCCATTTGAGATCGGGGATTTGTCGCTTCTAGGCGAGCCTCGAAGCGGAGGCGCTTTCGAAGTGATAAGCCGACATAGATTTGGCCGGTGAACCGAGGGTCAGTATCACGAGGTGGGCGCAAACTCCGCGTAATGGAGGCTGCGTGCTGTGCGGTCGGCGGCACCGTGAACGCGTCCCTTCAACGCACCCCGCCACCTTCCGGTCCTTCGATACCTTCCGCGCCAAGGCAACGCGTACCTAAACCGCCGTTGAGAAAGCTCCCTTCAGCTCTTCAAATTTTTTGGGTTCGCTGGGGATCAACACGTCGGGTATGAACGTGCCCGTTTCCATCTTGCCAAAGAACCATTGGCACTTGATCTCGGAGAAGCCCACCAAATTGGTGTTCACCTGCGTAACGGTCATCGGCGGGCCGCCCGACTTGAGCTGAACGATATCGCCAACCTTGAACGTCATTGCAAGTCCTGAGGCAAACCCCGAAACCGAGCAAAATTCGAAGGTCGCGCGGTCTTTGGGAGAGGCCGCGCAACGCTTCCGCCAAGCCTAACGGCGGCGATTCCTCACGATTTTGCCGTTGCGTGCGCGAGTCCGTGAGCGACCTTTTCGCATCTTGATCGCCGGTTTGGACGGGAGAGCCGACAAACGCAGCGGTTCGGCCAGCACGATATCTTCCACCTTTTCCTCCGGCGGCAGAGGCACTGGCGGAGCCGCCACATCCCGGTCCCCGGCAAGCCGGTGCCACAGCCTGCGCAGCGCGCTGCCCCGAACATCATGGTCCGCCATGAAGGCGACCACCCGAGGCACGACCTCCTGCCTATAGCGTGAGCCGTTGAAAATGCCGTAGTGGCCAACGCCGGGCTGCGTGTAGTGCAACTTCTTGGAGCGCGGCAGGTTGGTACAAAGGTGGAGGGCGGCCTCCGTCTGGCCAGCGCCCGTAATATCGTCCTTCTCGCCCTCGACCGTCATCAGGGCGACGTGCCGTATGGCACTCATATCGATCAGCTGCCCGCGATGGTGCATCTCGCCCTTCGGAAGCTGATGCTTCACGAAAACCTGGTCGATTGTCTGCAGGTAATATTCCGCCGCAAGGTCCATGACCGCGAGATATTCGTCGTAGAACTCTTTGTGCTTGTCCACAGAGTCGCCGTCGCCGCGCACCAGATTAACGAAAAGATCCTTGTGCGCATTCATGTGGCGGTCGAGGTTCATCGCCATAAAGCCGGTAAGCTGAAGGAAGCCGGGATAGACGAGACGTCCATGCCCGCGGTTCGGCCAGGGAACGGAGGTGATGACCGTTCGGCGGAACCAGTTGATGCCTTTTTCCTCCGCGAGTTTGTTGACCGCGGTTGGACTGATGCGCGTGTCGATCGGGCTTCCCTT
Source organism: uncultured Alphaproteobacteria bacterium (assembly GCA_963839435.1). GTDB lineage: Bacteria > Pseudomonadota > Alphaproteobacteria > Rhizobiales > Rhodomicrobiaceae > Rhodomicrobium. The sequence goes on along the minus strand of CAWIVD010000010.1, from coordinate 66,678 downwards.
CAGTATCACGCTTCTTGGAAGGAAAGGATGGCTGCGCGCCTCCATGAGAGCGACCGCCGACATGACCGGCACGCCAGGCTGACACACCCCCATGACGTGGACGTCGCCCTGGAACTGCTCGATAATGCCGATCACATAGTCGATGTAATCGTCGAGAGAGAAGGTGCCCTCTCGAAGCGGGATCAGGCGCGCGTCGTGCCAGTCGGTGATGTAAACGTCGGTATAGGGCAGCATGGCTTCCACGGTTCCGCGCAGAAGCGTCGCGTAATGGCCCGACAAAGGCGCGACGATCAGCAGCCTTGGCTCGCTCGGCGCGCCCTCCGGCATCGCCTTCTTGAAATGGATCACATCGCAAAACGGCTTACGCCAGACGATTTCTTCAGAAATCTCAACCTGCCTGCCTTTGACGGTTGTGGCCTTGATGTTGAACCCCGGCTTTTTGTAGCGACGGGTGGTTCGCTCCATCAACTCGGCCGCAGCCGCAGCGTTCCGTCCAATATTCGTGTAAGAAAATGGATTGAAAGGATTACGAAGAAAAAGCCGGGTCGAATTTGCCGCAGCTCTCGCTGGCGACATGGCGGCATGGCTCAACTCATAAAGATGATAGAGCACGTGATCTCCTTCTCAGAGTGATCGCCCGACCTACTCAAGGTAACCCAAGAAAGCGCTGTAAAGTGCAGTGTAACCAACTCTTGATTTTGATCGGCCTGCAAGGCTGACATGCAAAAAAGAGTATTGCAATTTAATCTTTGGTTGAGCTTAAGCCCGATCGGGCGCGTTGTCAGCCGCAATTTTCTTTTTTATCACAGCCACCATGGATTCTGGTGCCGTATTGAACGTGAAGTGAGTGATATATTTGCCTGAACCGTCCATGAGATACACGAAAGCCGAGTGATCAACGGTGTAATCGCCGTTCGCGCTGTCTCCGGCTTTACGGTAGTAGACCCGGTAAGCCTTTGCAGCGCTTGCGATTTCATTTTGTTCCCCGGTCAATCCGGTTATACGAGCGTCGAAGTTTTTCATGTAGTTTGCGAGCGCCTGCGGCGTATCGCGCCCGGCATCGACGGAAATGAAGATCGGCGCAACCTTGTCGGCCGCGGGCCCGAGAGTCTCCAAGACGGTAGACATGGTTTGCAACTCGGTCGGACAGACATCGGGGCAATGGGTGTACCCGAAAAAGACAAGCATCAGCTTGCCGCGGAAATCGCGGTCGGTGACGGGCTTACCGTTTGTATCGACGAGTGAAAACGGCCCGCCAATGAGGGGCGTGCCTTCGCCTTGAACCGTCTCGGGGGCATTCAGGAGCGCGTATGCCCCCGCGAAACCCGCAGCGAAAAGCGCCAAAGCGAGAAATGCCGCGTAGCCGGTTTTCATACCTGTCGCCCTTGTCGAAATGCCATTGCTTTTGCGTGCGCTTTGCGGGAAGACGTGGTCTCTGGTGAAAGTCCCGTCAATGAGCACGGCGAGCCGGAGCGCCAGCCCCGTTCCTTTATACCAAGGTTCGCGAATTTCAGGACCGTCTCATGTTCAATCCACAATTTTCCCAGGCGAGCCGCCTGCGGCTCCGAACGACGATCCGGCTCAGATGGTTTGCCGTCGCCGGGCAAACCGCGACCATTCTGATGCTCCATTATGGATTCAAGTTTCCCCTACCGCTTGCGTTTTGTCTCGCCGTCATCCTCTTGTCGGCAGGCCTGAACACGGTGCTGAGCATCGCCTATCCGCGCTCGCAACTCCTCTCGAGCCAATCAGCCCTCCTGCTTCTAAGCTATGATGTGTTTCAATTATCGACGCTTCTTTTCCTGACGGGCGGCCTCGAAAATCCATTTGCCTTCCTGCTGATTGTCCCGGTCGCGGTGTCCGCGTCGACGCAGCGGCTCGTCGTCACTGCAATGCTGGCGGCGTTTACCGTGGTCCTGGCCACGATCCTTGCGCGCTATCATTGGCCCCTGCCCTGGACGGACACCCAGCCTCCGGTTTTGCCGCTGAACTATATTTTTGGGCTTTGGTCTGCTCTTGTGTCGTGCATCGTGTTCATCGCCTTCTACGCTTGGCGCATCGAACAAGAGGCGCGCCAAATGGCCCAGGCGCTTTCTGCCGCCGAGCTTGTTCTGGCGAGGGAGCAACGGCTGACCGCGCTTGACGGGCTGGCCGCCGCCGCCGCCCATCAACTCGGCACCCCCCTCTCAACGATTGCACTCGTCGCCAAAGAACTGGAGAGGGAGATTCCGAAAGACAGCCCCACGCATGACGACATTCTCCTTCTTCAAACACAAACGGCGCGTTGCCGCGATATTCTGAGCCAGCTTTCCAAAAGCGGCCGCGAGGGCGAGGAAGACATTATCTTTTCGAAAATGCGGCTTCGTCATCTCATTGAGGAAGTCGTCGCGCCCCTTCGCACGCCGGGGGTCGAGATCGATGTTTTTCTCGCCGATGGGTCGCCCGCCGCCAAGCCGGCAGCGGAGCCCGTCATTACCCGCAATCCGGGTCTGATGCACAGCCTCGTCAACATTGTGGAGAATGCCGTTGAATTTGCGAGCGAGCGCGTGACGATCGATGCAACCTACGATCAGAATAAGGTGTTGATCCGTATCGGAGATGATGGCCCCGGCTTTCACCCAAACGTCATCAACCTTCTCGGCGAGCCGTATGTGACAAATCGTCCGAGGGCTGAAGGCGACCGCGAGGAAAGCGGAATGGGCCTCGGCTTCTTTATTGCCAAGACATTGCTCGAACGCTCTGGCGCTTCCCTTCAAATCGCAAATCGGGTATTGCCTGAAACTGGAGCACTTGTTGAAATTTCTTGGCCTCGCGAGCGGTTCGAAGCGTCATCTTAGATTGAAAAACAATAGAGATCGCAGCATAAATTTTGTGCGCTCCGTTTTTGTGTCGTATACTGCGACAACATGTAGGGTGTGACAAAAAGGTAAAGTGCAGCACATGGCGACGCTCGCAGTCCCGGACTCCCGGCCAGATAATTCCCTCCTCATCGTGGACGACGACAAGCCGTTTCTTTCCCGGCTCGCGAAGGCCATGGAGGCTCGCGGCTACAGCGTGCGCACGGCGGAGACGCTTGAGGCGGGCAAGCAGGCGATCCGGGATTTGCCGCCAGCCTATGCGGTTGTCGATATGCGCCTTGAAGACGGCAACGGCCTCGATGTCATCCGCCTGCTGCGCGAGACAAGGCCCGACTGTCGCGCCCTCGTTTTGACCGGCTATGGGAACATCGCAACCGCGGTCAACGCGGTGAAGCTTGGGGCTGTCGATTACCTTTCCAAACCCGCCGATGCCGAAGACATTCTTGCTGCGCTCACCGCCTCCGGCGACGGGAAGCCGAAGCCGCCTGAGAACCCCATGTCAGCGGATCGCGTCCGCTGGGAGCACATCCAGCGCGTCTACGAGCTGTGCAACCGCAACGTCTCCGAGACGGCCCGCAGGCTGCACATGCATCGCCGCACGCTGCAGCGCATCCTCGCGAAGCGCGCGCCGAAGTAACGAGGCTTTGCCGTAAACCGTGCCGATCAGTCTTTCGAAGGCAGCACCTCATTGCTTTCGATGCGGCTGAGGGTGGTCTCGCAGGCATCCGCCAAGCTTTGGCATCCAGACACCGCCTGCCAAATGAGATGATCCTCGATGCTATCGTATTCGTGGCGCAGAGGATTCCCAATTCCTCGAATACCCTTCCAAGGCTGATCAGGCATCAGCCGTTCGGCTTCCAGGTCGAGTTTCTTTGCAGCTTCCGAAATACATTGAAGACAACGAAGGACCGCATCGCGCGCCATGTCGTCGGCGAGAAAGGTCTCCCTATCCCTGCCACCGATATAGCGGGCAACCCTCTCGGCGTATTCCACGATATCGGCCAGACGCCGAGGCACATCCTTAGAAGGCAAGAACACGATCCCTGTCGATGGTCTCCTGAAACCGGCGCTTACGGACAGGCTCTGGCACAACATCCACCGGGAGCCCAAGAGTGGCCTCTAATTTCTCGCGGAGCTCTTCCAGGCGGTCCACATAGTGAAATCCCGTTGGCATCCTGCTGTGATCGAGTTTGACGGCGAGATCGACGTCGGATTGCGCCGTGTTCTCGCCACGAGCCGAGGAACCAAACAGCGACAAACTCTCTACGCCCAGCTGACGAAACTCTGCTTCGTGCTGCCTCAACCTTGCGATGATCGCGTCTCTGTCCATGTCGCTAATGTAATTCAGAGCGCGCAGCACGCCAACTAAAGCCTGCGCGTTGGAAGTCAACGAAAGCATTCATTTGGGTTACGACGAGCGTAAGGCCTCACGAGGCGGAAATCGACCTCGATAATGCTCTTGTCCGCGCTGCCGAAATAGGTGATCGAATCCGTCAGTTCGGCCAAGTGACCTTGTAAACAATATTCACAGATGCCTTACGGTTATCAGGGCGCTCTCGCAATCAGCTCGCCTCGCGGAACCGCTCCGCCGCCTGCAAATCCACCGACACAAGCTGGCTGATGCCCTTCTCCTGCATGGTCACGCCGAACAGACGGTTCATCCGGCTCATGGTCATCGGATGGTGGGTGATGACGAGGAAGCGCGTGCTCGTCGAGCGCGACATCTCCTCCATCATGGAGCAGAAACGATCCACGTTTGCGTCGTCGAGTGGCGCGTCCACCTCGTCGAGAACGCAGATCGGCGACGGGTTGGTGAGGAACACCGCGAAGATCAGCGCGAGCGCCGTCAGCGCCTTCTCGCCGCCCGAGAGCAGCGTCAGCACCTGAGGCTTCTTCCCGGGCGGACGGCAGTAGATTTCGAGGCCGCTTTCCAGCGGATCGTCGCTTTCGATGAGCTGAAGGTGCGCATCGCCGCCCGCGAACAGGACCTTGAACAGCCGCTCGAAATGCGCCTGCACCGTGTCGAAGGCTTCGAGCAGGCGCCGACGGCCTTCCTTGTTCAGGTTTGCAATGCCGGTGCGCAGCTTGGCGATGGCGTCTGTCAGGTCGGAGCGCTCCTTCTCCATGCCGTCAAACTCTCCGCCGAGCTGGGCAGCCTCCTCCTCCGCGCGCAGATTGACGCCGCCGAGCCGCTCGCGCTCGGATTTGAGCTTCACGATAGTCTGCTCGATATCGTGGGCCTCGGGGAGACCGGAGACATCCTCCAGGCCCACGCTTTGCAAAAGGTCTCCGGGCTGGCACTCGAAATTGTCGCGGATCATGGTCGCGTATTCGGTGCGGCGCTCGCGCGCCGCTTCCAGCCGCGCCTCGATGCGCGCCCGCGTTTCGCGCGCCGATGACAGGCCCGACTGGGCCTCGCGCAAGGCCTTGTCCGCCTCGCGCAGCGCATTGGTCGACTCGGCAAGCTTGTCAGCCGCGGCTTTGCGCGCTGTTTCGGCCTGTCCAATCTCATTGAGGATCCTGGCCCGGCGCTCGGCGATCTTTCCGGGCAGGTCCGCGAGCGTTGCAAGCTCGCTTTTGATGCCGCCCAGGCGCTCGTCCAGGCTCGCCATCTGCGCGCTCGCGCTCTTCGTGCGCTGCAGCCAGCGAAGGCGCTCCTCGTTGATGGATTTCAGCCGGAATTGCCGCCCGCGAATGTCGCGCTCGATGCCATCCAGCGCGGCCTTCGCCTCGGTGTAGGCGTTGCGCCTTGCAGCGGCTTGCCTCTTGAGTTTCTCCAGCTCGTCTTCGGCATGGTCGACCGGGCGCGCGGAGGCATGCGCATCCTCAGCGCTCTCACGCGCCGCCTCGGCCTCTTCGCGCGCATAGGCCGCGCGCTCGCGAGCCTCTTCCAGGCTTTGAAGTTTGTTCGCGTGCTCCATCGCCGCGCGCTCGGCCTGGGAGAACGATGCGCGCTTTTGCGCCAACGCCCCTTGCGCGGCGCGCGCCGCATCGCGCAGGCGCTTTTCAGCCGCTTGCGCTTCGGCGGCGGCTGTTTGCGCGGCCTGGCGCTCGGCGTCGGCACGGTCTGCGGTTTCCTGCAACTCCTCAAGCTGCGCTTCGAGACCGGTCAGCCGATTGCGCTCCGCAAGACGGCGGGCCGCCGCGCTCGGCGCATTCGCGGTCGACACAAATCCATCCCAGCGCCAGAGATCGCCCTCTCTTGTAACAAGCCGTTGTCCCGGATTGAGGCCATCCTTGAGCCGGTCGCCATCCTCCCTGGACGCGACAACGCCGATCTGCGCAAGCCTGCGTGACAGCTCCAGCGGTCCGCGCACGGACGCTGACAGCGGCTCTGAGCCTTCCGGCAGGGCGGGGTCGCCAGCCACGACGCTGATCAAGCTCCAGCGTGTTGGCGCGTCCTGATCCGCGGTCACGTCGAGATCGTCGCCCAGCGCCGCGCCCAGCGCGCTCTCAGAGCCGGGAGCGACAAAGATCTGGTCGACAATGGGCTTGAACCGCCCCGCCTCCGCGGGCTTCAGGAGTTTGATGAGGGTCGCCACCTCGGTTTCGAGGCTCTTGGACCTGAGGCCCGCGGCCTGCGCGGCGTCGCGCGTATCCTTTTCGCGGGTGCGCGACAGCGCGACGTTTTCCTCCGCCGCGATGATGTCGCCTTCGAGCGTTTCGAGCTGGTCTTCGAGCATCGCCACATCTTCGCGAAGCTCGTCGACAGGCGAGGACGCGCCAGCCCTGGCCCTAAGGTCCGCGACTTGCCGGCCGATCTCGGCTTCCTGGGCGGCGAACCGGCTCGCGCGCGAACTGTGCTCCGAAATCTGCGTTTCGAGCTGGCGGCGTTCGGCGCGAAGCTCAGCAACCTTCGCCGTAAGGGCGGAGACCGCCGCCTCCGCTTCGTTCAGGACGCCAAGAGCGACATCCGCGCGCTCCGAAGCTTCTGCGCGCGCCTCGGACCCGTCGCCTTGATCTTTGATGGCCTCTTCCTCCCGGTCGAACCGGGCAAGCAGCTCGCGCGCTTCGGCGATCGCGGCATCTTCGCGCTCGGCATCCTGCTGGATTTGCGCGTAACGCGCCTTCAGCTCGCCTTCGCGCTCCTTGGCGCGGACCTCCTCGCGATCGAGCGTGTCGCGTTCAACCTGAATACGATGCAGGACTGCGGCACGCGTTGCCTCCTCATCGCGCAGCGGCTGCAAGGCGTCCGCCGCTTCCGTCTGGGTCCGCAGCGCGGACGATTCGGCCTGCGTGAACTGCCCGACCGCGCGCAGGGCCTCAAGGAGTTGCGCTTCCTCGGTCTGCACAGTGGCGTTGGCCGATGCATAGTGATGGTGATGCTGGATCGCTTCGAGCTTGCGAAGCTCGGCCGTCAGTTCCCTGTATTTCTGCGCCTGGCGCGCCTGCCGCCGCAAATTTGCAAGCTGCGAGCCGATCTGGCCCATGACGTCTTTCAGGCGTTCGAGATTGGCCTCGGCGGCCTTGAGGCGCAGCTCGGCCTCATGGCGGCGGCTGTAGAGCCCCGCGATGCCCGCGGCGTCTTCCAGGATGCGGCGGCGCTCCTGCGGCTTCGCGTTGATGAGTTGCCCGATCTGGCCTTGCTGGACGAGCGCCTGGCTTCGCGCGCCGGTGGCCGCGTCGGCGAAGAGGATCTGCACGTCCTTGGCGCGCACTTCCTTGCCGTTCACCTTGTAGATGGAGCCGGCGTCGCGCTGGATGCGACGGGAGATTTCCAGGACATCGGCGTCGTTGAAGGCGGCGGGCGCGGTGCGCTTCGCGTTGTCGATGGCGACCATCACCTCGGCCATGTTGCGAGCCGGGCGCCTGTCGGTGCCTGCGAAAATGACGTCGTCCATCGCCGACGCACGCATGCTTTTGTAGGACGTCTCGCCCATCACCCAGCGCAACGCTTCGAGAAGATTGGATTTTCCGCAGCCGTTCGGGCCAACGACGCCGGTGAGGCCGGGGCCGATCAAAAGCTCAGTCGGCTCCACAAAGGATTTGAAGCCAAGAAGCCTCAGCCGTGTGATTTGCAAAAGTTCCGCCCTTCCGTTCGACCGCCCGCGTTGAGCTGGCCATTGACCGTCCGCGGATGCGCGTCATGCTGATCTCGTCACCAGCGGATCAACAATGATTTGATTCGCAAGGCGCGCGGCACTTTTGCCGCGCTCAAGGCCCTCGCATTTCAACAACATTATACGCAAAGAGACTGTGCCCGACGGTTCTCATCCCTCTCGAAAACGAAAGCCGCGCCTGAAAAGCGGCGCGGCGGCAAAAGCCGCCGAGCCGGGTGTTCCCGATCTTTATTGCGTGCTCAAATACGGCTTGATGGCTTCGCTCAGCGCCTGCAGCGTCGGCGCGCCATTGAAGATCTTGCCGTTGATGAAGAACGTGGGCGTCCCATGCACGCCCTCCTTTTCGCCGCGTTCGCGCACGGTGAGAATCTTCTTTTGAAGCGATTCGTCATCGATGCACTTCTCGAAATCTGCGTCCGTCAGCCCTGCTTGCTTTGCGTATAAGCGCAGGGGCTTGAAAGCGTCATCCTTGAAGGCCCAATCCTCTTGCTTGGAGAACAGCAGATCCGTAAAGGCGAAGAACCGGCTGGGGTCGATGCAGCGCGCGATCACCGATCCGGCCAGCGCCGGATTGTTCAGAGGGAACTCGCGCTCGATGTAGCGCACTTTGCCCGTATCGATGTACTCCGACTTCAAACCTGGAAGCACATCTTTATGGAAGACGGCGCAGTGAGGGCAGCTGAGCGACGAGTACTCCACGATGGTGACGGGAGCGTCCTCCTTGCCGAGCACCATGTCGGGCAGCGCGCTCTCGGCGGGAGCAGGGGCCGCCTCTTTCGCCGGCGCGGCCTGATCTTCCGCAGCGATCGCCGCCTCAAGACCCATATGACCCGCTGTGATCGAGAATGGGTTAAAAGCCAAAACGGCAGCCAACGCTATCGCGCCTGGCGCAAAAACGGCAATCCTTCGGTTCCTGTACACAGGCGTCTCCAAGTTAGATCTCTTCCGCGCTGTTGTGGAGCGGCGAAAAACAAATTTCAAGTCGGCGCAGCGTTGCGGAGGGGATCTTAGCCTGAACATCCACGGGCTTTTACGCCACTGGCTATGCGGGCCAGGGCGGCGCTCAGGCGATTTTCGGGTTTGAGCTCATCTTGCGCGGGTCCGGGCTTCACTTCCGGGTTCGGGCTCGCCGGGCGTTGCGTTGCCTGCTCTCCGAACCGGAGCTTGCACGACGCGCAAACCGGACACAGCACGGAACCCGAGCGTCTGGTTGATGCGCTCTATCAGCTGCGGAGTCTAGTACTGCACTTCGAGCGCCTTCGACGGATCGACCTTCAGGTGAAGAACCGCGGGCGCCGCCTTTCCGGCCGAGTTGGATTGTGGGGCGGCTTTTGTCAGTTTTGCCGGGCTTGTATAGGCCAGCGAGCGAAGGGCCGGCGATCGTTGACCACTCGCACACGAGTTCAGCCAGCACGGTTCCGCCCCGGCTCAGCGTCTTGCCTGCGATGGGCGCCACAAAACGACCGACCGAGACAGGACCGGTGTATGCGTCTGCTGTTTTCGGCGAGCCGATGCGCTTGCCCTGATCGTGGAAGATCGCCATAGCTTGGCGGATGGCTGATTCGACGCGCGCTAGAAAGGCGACGGCGTCGGCGCCTTACGAAATCGAAAGATGTGATGCCGAATAAACACATCCCCCCAATCCACCTCGTTCCGGCAGATTTTCAGCGCGCGCTCCTCGATTGGTACGACGCGGCGAGGCGCGATCTCCCCTGGCGGGCGCGGCCGGGCGAGAAGGCCGACCCCTACAAGGTCTGGCTTTCCGAGATCATGCTGCAGCAGACCACGGTCAAGGCCGTGATCCCCTATTTCGAGACATTCATGGCGAGATGGCCGACGGCGGAAGCGTTGGCGGCTGCGTCGCGCGATGAGGTGCTGGCGGCCTGGGCGGGGCTTGGCTATTACTCGCGCGCCAGAAACCTTTACGCCTGCGCGCAGGCTGTGGCGCGCGAAGGGTTTCCTGCAAGCGAGGCGGCGCTGCGTGCGCTGCCAGGCGTCGGCGCGTACACGGCGGCTGCGATCGCGGCCATCGCTTTCGATGAGCCGGCTGCGGTGGTCGATGGCAATGTCGAGCGCGTGATTGCGCGGCTGTTCGCCGTCGAGCAGCCCCTGCCCGCGGCGAAACCGGCGATCCGCGAACTGGCGGCCGCCTTGAGCCCCTCGGAGCGGCCCGGCGACTACGCACAAGCCATGATGGACCTCGGAGCCACGGTTTGCACGCCGCGCTCGCCATCCTGTCTCGTTTGCCCGGTGCGAGCGTTTTGCACCGCAACCGCTCGCGCCGAAGCCGAGCGTTTCCCGCTCAGATCTCGAAAGGCCGAAAGACCCATCCGGCGCGGCGATGCCTTCGTGATCGTTCGCACACTCGGGAGCGATCCGCACATCCTTTTGCGGCGGCGGGAAGACAGGGGCCTGCTTGGCGGCATGATGGAAGTGCCGTGCTCGGAGTGGGTGGCGGACGCACCGCAGGCAACCTCGCCCTTGGATAGGACTTGGAAACACGGGCGGATGGTGCAACACACGTTTACGCATTTCCATTTGGAGATGCGCGTGCTTGCTGCCCATCACGATGCTGTCGGGCCAGCCGCCAGAACCTTCGGCGGCGATTGGGCTTCGCTTGCGAATTTATCGGCATTCGCGCTTCCGGCCGTCATGAAAAAAGCTGTCGCCTCGGGTTTGGAGGCGCTCGGCTTCGGGCTCCCCAGCGCTCAGCCGCCGTCCAAAGCCTCAAGAAGAGCTGACAAGGTCTCCACCGTCGAGCGGTCGGCGCGGCCGTCGACGAGGGCGGGACGAAAGTGACGCTGAAAGGCGGCGACAACGATTTGGGTCTGCTCATCAAAAGCGTCGCCCGGATCGATCCCATAGCCGTAGGCGACCAGGTTTCGTTGCACACTCATGACGCCGTCGCCGGTGTCGCCTAATTCCAGAGCGCCCCCGCAGCTTATCTCAGCGGGCTCGACCCAATGCCCGATCCCGGCCGCAGCCAGCCTTGCCCAATCGAATTTCTCGCCGGGATCGATCTTCCGGCGCGGAGCGACATCCGAATGAGCAAGAACGCGCCGAGGCGGGACGCCATTGCGACCGATAATGTCCAGGCATAGCGCCTCAACCGCGGCCATTTGCGCATCCGGAAAATCGGGATATCCGCCATCATGGCCGGGGTTGTGGATCTCGATTCCGATGGAGCAGGAATTGATGTCCTCGACGCCCTGCCAATGCGAAACTCCCGCGTGCCAGGCGCGAAAAATCTCCGGAACCATCTGCGTGATCGCGCCGTCCTCGTCGACAACGTAATGGCAGGACACGCCGGACTGGGGCGAGGCGAGGCAGCGCACCGCACCCTCGCAGGACGGCATGCCCGTATAGTGCAAAATGAGCATGTCGGGCCGCGTGACATCGCGCCGCTCGCCAAAATTTGGGCTCGGCACAATGTGCGACACGAATGTGGAATCGGGGGCAAAAGATGGCGGCTGCAGCTTTGACGTCATGTCCAAGATAATTCGCGCAGCTTTAAGGTTTAGGCAAGACCGGAACGTGCCCTCAAACCCGCGCGCGATTCATGACTGCAGGTCCGCGGCGCGACACTGCCGACTTGGACGCTCCGCGAATGGAGCCGCAGCGCCCGTAAAGCGTAGAGGTGTCCACAACGGCCTGCATCGCGATGGTCTGGAACGCAAAAAGAATTCCATTGGCGGACCCAGAACGCGCTGCATTGGGTACCCGACGTCACATTCCGCGACGATCTCGCACGCGTCAGAAAAGGGCATGCCGCCCCACGCGCTCTGCTGAGACTGATTTGTCTGCAAGAGAGGACGAGTCCCTGCCGGCCCCCCCTTACAGTGCGTGAACGAGCAGGCGGAGGCCGTCCCTCCGGATCACCAAGCCCTCAATTCCCGCGCTTCCTCCGCTCCCGGGTTTTCGGTGCTCAAAACTTCGATCGTAACATCGCCGGATCTGACGACCGCCTGGCAGGCCAGGCGGGACGTCGGGCCTGCGCCAGCGATCTGCTTGAGGCGGTCATTCTCGGGGCCTGCGATCTTCGAGAGGTTCATTCCGCCTTGATGAACGAGGATGTGGCATCCATCGCACTGCGCCTTTCCGGTGCAGTCGTGACGGATAGGGGCGCCTCCCATGAGAAGTGCGAAGAGTACAGTGTCGCCATCAGAGGCGTCCACGGCAGCGCCCGAAGGCAAAATGGTCAGTGTCGGCATCGCGTCGAGTCCTCAAATCTATCTTGAAGGAAAGCGGTCATGACACAGGAGGGAAGGTAATGACAAGGCCGCGCACAAGGTTCAATATTCTTAGATGGCCGCAGTCACTTAGCAAGAGACAATCGCGCTCCGACGAAATGGGCCAAGACGAAACTCTGAGTTCATCTCTGTCGTCGGCGCAGCCAATGGCTCCGAAAATCGGACGCAGGCGAGCGCCTTTGATCGCCGCTTGAACGGCGGCCGAGGGAAAACTGCTTCGCCTGCGCTACTCTTCCCACCTGTGCCTGAAAATAACACATTAGAGGGGTTAATTTATTAACATAACGTCGGCCAGGAAAAGGATTGCTCTCCCGGTCGCCTGTCTCTGAGCGATAGTGGCGCCAGGGCGAGCCGCGGCGAAAGAAGCTTGGAAATCCGCCCCGATTCTGAGCATCGGAGTTGGGTCTTATTGTTGCGGGTGTCCTGAGTTCAGGGGACTTGGTGGGAAAAATGAAAAGCTTCTTAACTTTCGAGCTGGGGCCGATGCGAACTTATCTTGGCATTCTCGCGTTTCTTCTGACGATGAGCGTGGCCGCGCCCGCTGCGTTCGCCTGGGGCGATGCGGGCCATCGAATCGTGTGCAAGATCGCTTATCTGGAACTCAAGCCGGCCGTCCGGAAGCAAGTCGACGCGCTGATCGCGCTCGACCCGAAATTTCGTAGCTTTGCCGCGAGTTGCGTCTGGCCCGACCTCTTTCCTCCCGTTCGGCCAGCCGAGCACTTCATAAATGTTCCGAGGGAGGCGAATTCCATCGACCCTGAGAGGCTCTGTCCGACTGCCGATCGCTGTGTGGCGAGCGCCATACTGAATGATTCCAGGGACCTCGCTATCAGCACGAATTCCGAGGATCAGCTGCGGCTTCTCAAGAGCCTCGGACACTGGGTGGGTGATATTCATCAACCGTTTCACGTCTCGTTCGAAGACGACAAGGGAGGCACTCTCGTCACAGCTTCCGGACACTGCACGGCAAATCTGCATCTCGCTTGGGATTTTTGCATTATCGAACAAATCTTCGGCCCGAACGAGGACACGACAGCCAGCCAGCTCGAAGCGGAAATCACCGAAGCCGACCGAAACGAATGGGTTCATGCACCTGTCGATGCTGCAGCCGTCGCGTCCTGGGCGAATGAATCCCTTTCCATCGCCAGAGAGCCTTCGGTTCAGTATTGCGTCCAGCATGATCGAGCCTGCTGGTATTCGGCCGATCAGCCTCAATTCACCGGCAATCAGCGAACGGTCGATATTTCGGATCAGTACATTGAGAAGAACACGCCCGTCGTGCGCGACAGGTTGAAACGGGCCGGTGTCAGGCTTGCTGCCACTTTGAATGCCGTTTTCCAGAAATGATAGCGCAAGCGTACCGTTGTTTTGCAAAGCTCGCATGAAGTAATACTATTGACGCGATTATTAGCGAGCTGATTTATGTCATTGCCTCCGAACGCCAAGGACGCGATCCGCGTCTTCATTTCCTATTCCCGGCGCGATCTCGACCTGGCGGATCGCCTCGTTCTTGCTCTCGAAGAACAGGGCTTCAGCGTAACGATAGACCGTCGGGATCTTCCCTATGGCGAAGAATGGCTGAAAGAGCTTGCCGATTTCATTGCCGCGGCGGACACGGTCGTGGCGCTTGTCAGCCCGAGCTTCGTCCATTCCAAAGCCTGCACCTGGGAGCTTGCGGAAGTCCGCGCCAGAAGCAAGCGTCTCGTCCCCGTCGTCATCGAAAGCGTGGGATCGGACGACTTGCCCGAAACAATCGGCAATATCCAGCTTCTGCCCGCGACCGGACTTTTCTCCTTCCAGGACCATCTCAACGATCTGGCGAACACGCTCAACACCGACTGGCGATGGGTCAAGGAGCATACGAGGCTCACCGACCGCGCCCGCCAATGGATCGTTTCCAACCGCAATTCCTCTCTTTTGCTTCGGGGACGCGCGCTGTCGGATGCGGAACAGTGGAAGGATCGCCAGCCAAAGGCGGCTCCGCCGCCCGGTGATGAGATTCTCGAGCTTATGCTAGCGAGCCGCCGCGCCTCCATATCGCGGCAAAGGGTCATCGCGGCGATATCAATTTTCGCAGCGATTTTCGCTTCCGTGCTCGCTGCCGCAGCCTTTTTCCAATGGCAACGCGCCGAGAAAAGCTACACAGCCGCGCGCAGGAATTTCGACCTCCTCATCAAGGATCTTGCGGCGGAAATGCAGAATGTGGAGGGAATGCCCGTAACGACGGTAAACCGTATCCTCAAGAACGGTCAGGTTCTCGCGGAAAACCTCAAGGAAAGCTCAAGGGGGGACGAAAGGCTCGAGGCGAGCCGCGGCGCGATGTTTTACGAGTTCGGCAAGACCTATCAAAAGATCGGGCAGCGGCCCCAGGCAATCATGGCGTCGGAGGAGAGCCTCGCGATCAGGAAGCGTCTGGCCGAGGCACATCCCTCGGACGAAGAGGCTGCCGCCGAGCTTTCCGAAAGCCTCGATCTTGCCGGGGATCTCGAGCGAGAGGAAAAACGATACGACAATGCCCGCCGTCTCTACGGCGAGTCCGCTTCGATCAGCGAACGCCTGAACGCGAAACGCCCGGCTCACGAGGCGTTCGGGATCGCCCTCTCAAAGACCCTCATTCGACTGGGCGATATCGACCGCCTCGAAAAGAGCCCCCAGCAGGCGAAAAGCCGCTATGCTCATGCTTTCGAGGTCACGAGAAGTGCTTTCAGAAAATCAACGGAGCCTTCAATTCTTCTGCTTCGAGAGTTGACCTGGAACTATAACAAACTTGGCGACGTGGATTTCGAATTGAAGAACTTCACCGTAGCGAGGTTCTCCTATGAGAAGGGGCTTTGTTTACGGAAACGGCTCCTGTCAAATACCCCCGGCAACACCCAACTCCTTCATGACATTTCCTGGAGCTACGACAAGATCGCAGGAGCGAGGGCCGAGGTTCTGGACTTTGGGCAAGCGCTCGATGCGCAGTTCACTTCGCTCTTCATTCGCCGCAAGCTGGTGGCAGGCGATGGGAAAAATCTGATCTGGCGGCGCGACGAGGCGCTCGCCCTCCATCGCATCGCGGAGATCAAGGCCAGGGCCGACGATTTGCCGGGCGCCGTGATGTTCTTCGTTGCAGCCGTCGAATTGGGTCGCGTCCTGAAAAAGGAAGTGCCGAACGATTTCAGCAACTGCGGCGGCCTACGAGAAGAGCATGGTTAAGGCCAAGGAGACGCGCGCGGCGATCGTGGCGAAGGGGATCGTGTGGGAGGAACGGCCCTTCCGGGAAGCCGTCGCCGAAGAGGAGCAAGCGGCGGCAACTCGCGTTGCGGTCATGTTCGAGGAAACCGACAACGCTTGCTGGGATCGAATCGCGGTCGCGCTAAGAGAGTAGAAGCAATATAAGCTTTGCTTCCTGGCTTGTATTTCGTGCCGAGCGACGCCTTCAGTCATCGGCCATATGGAATTTCAAACAAGCTGGTATGTCTTTTCGAACTCGGCACGGGCGATGAGATAAGGCTTTCTCGCGCGCATGCCGGTTGCCGGATCGACCTCGTCCGCGATGAGACAGTCCGCGTCGCCCGCCTGTTTCTCTCCCCAGGGCGCAACAATTTCTATTGGACGGCCGAAGGGGTTTGGCACGGCAATCACCTCACCTTGCGCAACATAGATGTTTTTTGCGCCCGGTTTCGGGGCATAGCGCCTTGAGAAGGCGTCCGGCTTCACCACCCAGCGCTCGCCCGTGGCGGCCGTCACGATATAGTCGCCCCGTTCTGCGCGGTTAATGGTTTCAGTTCGACCGTTCGACAGCACCGTTTTCACCGAGCGCGGTCGCAACACGCCTTCGGCGCGGACCTCGGCCACCTTTCTGTAGCGGCGGCCTTGTCGCGCCAGCGCAGCTTCGAACCGCGGCGAGGCCCCGTCGACGACAAGCCGGTCATCCGCTGGCATGACTTACCGCGCCTCCTTACGCTCCTATTGCGGCACCTCGAAGGGCCGGGCATGGCGAAGCCATACAAACTCAGCCTGCTCCTGCAGGGCCTGCTCGCCGAGGAGTTCGAGGATCTCCTCGGGCTTGCCTTCCGCACTCGGCTTGCCAACTTCTTTCAGCATATCGTTCGCAGTCTCGAAGATCCTTCGCTGCGAGGCGTATTGTTTGGCAAGCTCGGCATCGCCGCGACGCTGGCTGTATCCCCGCGCTGCAAGGCCGCCCGCGGCGAGAACGGCCAAGACAGCCTGCCAGAAATCGCCTTGCGGTTTCACCAGTTCTTCCCACAAGGTGGCGCCTGCCGCTTTCGGCTTGAACCCAAAGACTCCATCTAAAAGTTCGGCGGGAAGCAAGGTCATCACAAAGAGCATAACGGAAAGGACGAAGGAGGCTCCGATCGCGATGCGCCAAAGCCAGCGAAGCCTCTTCCTGCGTCGCTCATGGTCGGGAATCCGCTCTTTGAACCAATCCACCTGATTTTGGACCCAGTCGCGTTTTACCGCCTCGACTTCCTCAGCGGTCGCCTTCTGCAGAGGGGCGAAACAGTCCTGGCAGAACTCCACCGTTCTCGCCGCGTGGCGCAGCCAATGCACGATTCCCTCATGCCGGGCCAGATAGGACAGCCACATCGAGCGGCCCACGCCTGCCCGCCGCCAGAAGCGAAAGACGCGTAAAGGTTCCGCAAGCGCCCTGTATTCAAGAAAGCGATTGTCGATGGAACGGAACCTGATCCTATAATAGAGTGTGAGCATTGCGAGCGTGACGGCAAGATAGAGACTGACCGCTTCGGGGGCTGAACTTACAAAGCTGAAGGCGATGATGGCGACGATCGCAAGGACGTAGATGACCGCGTCATCAAAGCGGGCGATGCTCGCGAAATGCGTCGACAATCGGTCCGCCGCCCGGAAAACGCCATCGGCGAAGCCGCTCTCCTGGTTGACAACTGCTGTCGGCTCTGGTCCCTCGACGACACGGCGATGAGCAAGGACATCCTTGTTGAAGCGTTCGGTTCGGCTCAAGATCGAAAGAATGTTGCTGCGCCGAGCATCCGCGCCCGCGGGCGCTTGCGGGTCCACAATTTCTTCGACCTTGAGCGAAACGGGGTCGATGCTGATGCGCAGACCGGGTTCCGGCGGATCGAGCGGGGAGATCTGATTGCCGTACAGCGAGTAGGCGGCCGGAGCGAAGCCTCTGTCGAACCAGCCGACCTGATCCGCGGTGCCGCCCGTTCCTTTCGCGGAACGCTTGTCCCAGATTGCAAACAGGATTTGCGCGTGGTCGGTGATAATTGCACCCGCGCGAGCGTACTGCCCGTCCCGCGTCTTGCCGGGCACGGTCCACGATCCATCTTTCTCCGGCAGCGGCGCGATCTTCACGCAGCGCGCCTTGCCGATAAGCGCCGCAAATTCGGCCCGCGATTCCTCCGTCGAGAAGTCCTTTTCGTACTCGTCTCGCGGCATCGGCAGCACCGCGACAAGATCGGCCTTTAGGCTGCTGGCCATTACAACCGATGCTATGAGCCTGTCGGCGCCCTCGGCGAGCGGCGAGAGAAGAACGAAAGGCGATTTTGGATAGCGTTCCTTCAGCTTCTCGCACTCGGCGGCGATTTTTGCGGCAAGCCGCTCCGTGTTGGAAAGCTTGCGATGGCCGATGCCCCCTATCATGATTGGGATGCGACCGTCGCCATATGCAAATCCCGCTTCACTGCTGAACTTTTGTGGCGGGGCGCCTTCCTTGACAATCAGCATATCGAAATTCCCAAAACAGTTATCAATAATTGAACCCATAGGCTAGGCAGGTGGCGACTTCAAGATGGACGGCGAGCCGTGCAGAACAACTCGCTTGCTGCAAATAAATGGCAAGATATGACGCCAGCCACCGCGTTGAATCGCTTCTCATTTATTGGATTTAGCCGCCGCTGAAAAAGCGATGCGGGTAGAACCGTATGCTTCGGCGGAGGTCTGATAGCGTGTCCTGGCCTGCGGTCTGTCCGCCTGTTGCCTAGGATGGACGCAGGTGCAACTTGCAGAGGCCGCCGGAGTTGGGGAAATCAGCGTCAAGAATATAGAACGCGAGAAGTCAGATGCGCGCGCATCCGCGCTTCAGAAGATTTAACAAGCTTTCGAGAAGGCTGGCGTTCAATTCATCCCGAACGGTTCACCGAGTTTGAGTTTGAGCGGTGGTCCCGGAGTGCGGCTCAACACCTCGAAGCAATAGTTGCCGAGGACGGAGTGCTTGGCCTAAGGTCCCGTTGTGATTTCAACAAGGCAGCGACCTTATTGCATAACCACTTCGGGGTCTGGAACTCGCTCAAGACGAAGGCCTGTAAACCAAACCTCGCCGGAAATGAACTCCTCGGAGGCTGAACGCGAGTTGTGGAAAAGATGAAGAGTTTGGCCAACACAATCGTCGGCTTCCGGAATATCGACCTCTAGCGAGAAGACGCGCCATTGCTGCGACTGGCCGAGCAGCATGCCCGTTTCTCCAAGGCTTCGCCGCGTTCCACCGGTGCAAAGAATTTGCCACCGCAGGCCGCGCTTTGCGATAATCGAACCGCGAAGTTTGCCTTCCAGGCGATATTTTCCCGGAGCGAGGAAAACAATCTGGCTCACCTCGGGAAATTGCACGCGCCCAATGCCGAAACTCACGTGAAGCGCTCGCCCGTTCTCTGGGTCAAGCGGCGCCAATTCTGCGACAGCGTTGACCCCGCGAGCGATATGCCAGTCGAAGGGGGATCCACTTGGCTCTCGTTCAAAATTTGGATGGGTAAGAAGGCCGAGAGCATCGAGTTCGGTCTCTGGAAGAAATTGGAGCCAAGCATTGTAAGCGGTGTCGACATGATTTTTGTTGATCAAGAATGTCAGGTAAGGGGCAAGCTCCTTGCTGGTGGGCGGCTTGCCGCTTTCCTTGAGCGCGATCATCAATTTCAGGGGAGTGTCTGGCTCCTTGACGTGCCGAGGGAGCGCTTCAAAAAAAGAAGCACGCCAAGGCGGCGCTCTTGTCAGTTCTTGAACAAGCAAAGGGCTACCCCCTGGCGCCTCAGCGATGAGTGCGAGACAACTGAAGACATAGGCCGAAAGCTCCGGATGCGTGCGCATCAGCAAATCGGCGTGGCCGAGAGCCGCTTGGAAATCCTTACGATAAGCACTGTCATTGAGAAGCCAAACGAGCGCGATGGCATCCCGGCGCGAGCGCTTGAGGGCCTCCTGCATGAGGAGGCGGACGGCGTCAGAACCATCCGACGCTTCCGCGAGCAAGCGGAACGCCTTGGCATTCAGGGGATCGTTTGCGATGGTCCGGAGCGCAAGGTTCCGGATTTCGCTTCGCAAACCATCCATCCCGGAGGGGTCTCGAACGCTCCCAGCTTCGGCTTCCGGAAGATGAGCGATGGTGCCACCCTTGGAGAGACCGCTCTCTTGTGATCCGGCTTGTTCGAAAGCGTCGTCCCTTTTCAAAAGCTTCGTACGAAGCATCTCTGCCGTGGCAATGAGGGCGGCCGGGTTACCGGGATCAAGCGCAAGTGCGAGTCCCTGGAGCCGATGGAGCCAACGCGTAGGGGAGGCTCTTGGTCAGGACTAGCCCAAACAAAGCAAGACTCACTCCCGCAAAGCAGGCCGACCGAGCCGGATGTGCGCGAATACGGGAAAGACAGCTTCCGATGCCGCCTGACATTGCGCTCGAATGCCGCTTTTGCCCGCGATGCCTTCTCATGGGCGGCCGGCAATGAAAAGAAAGAGACGGGTCCAAAGCCCCTCGCGTTTGAGAGGCCTGACAGCAAGTAGCCTATTGCGCGGTCCTCTGGCGCCCATGCCCGAGCCCTCGCGTGCGGCGGCCTTGAGCGAAAGTTTTTGTGCGCCAGGGTGGAACCGGGATCCGTTCCCATTCATGCCAGCGTCGAGCGACGCCTCATACGCTGCCCGGCGACTGCCAGTCTTTATCGTTTCCCAGGCTTCTGTCACCCGGCTTGCATAAATGCTTTTATCCAGTGTGTGAGCCGGCGTTCCGATCGAAACAACGTCAGGGTGCAGCCATCGCATGATAAGCGCCATATGCCGCCTCAGATCGCTCTGTGATGACTCGCGGCTGCATCCTAGTATGCGGTAAATATCGGCGTTCTGACTGAGCAGCACCTGTTCGATATAGAAACCTGCGGCTTGTCTGAGAGTGGCCTCCGTCCGCTCGGTGAGAGAACTTGCATCGCGGAGCGCCTCACCTTCCCCTGCCGCGACTTCGAGCAAAAAGGTCATCCCCCTTGGTAAGGGCGAATGTTTTGCCAGCCGCGCCACCTGCGGGAAGTTCAGCATGCCAAGCGCGGCGGCCAGAGCTTCGAGGCTTCGCATCGCAGTCAGTTCAAGCCTTGCTTGCCAAGCTGTTTCTGGCCGTTGTGCTCGACGGATCCGCCATAGGAATAGGCATAAGCGCCTCCCGTATAGCCGTAGCCAAATCCGTATCCGTATCCGTATCCGTAAGTATAGCCGACGGTTTTGGGGTCGAACTTTGAGAGAACAGCGCCGATGACAGTGGCACGCGAGATCTGAAGACGCCGGAGAGCTGCGCGGACCATACCTTTTCGCTTATCGCCAGCTCCTACGACGAGCATGGTCGCATCTGTTGCACTGGCAATCAACTGAGCGTCAGCGATGCCCAACAGTGGCGGCGCATCGAAGACAATCAGATCGAACACTTCCGAACCAAGCGAGATGAGGGAAAAAATCCGGGTTCCACTCAAGAGATCGGCTGAGTTCGGAGGCAAGGGACCTGAGGCCATAAACATAAGGTTGTCTAGATCGGTCTTTTGAATGACCTCGGGTGGCAATGACGCCCCCGTCAGATAGTTGCTGAGACCAACAGCATTGCTCAAACAAAGCTTGGTATGCAGCGATGGCCTGCGAAGATCCGCATCAACGAGAAGCACTTTCAGGCCCATTTGTGCGAAATAGCGTGAAACCCCAAGCACCGTCGTGGATTTCCCTTCACCGGGGCCGGCGCTTGTGACAGAGATGGATCGCGGCAGGCCGGAGCCGGTAGAGAACTGCAAAGCGGTCGAAAGTGAGCGGTAGGCTTCCGCCACCGCAGAACGCGGATCTTTGATCACATCTTCGAAGCGGTCCTCACCCAACTCAATGCGGGGGATGATCCCGAGCGTTGCGAGGCCTGTAAGTTGCTCGACTTCCTCGGGCGCGCGCACGCGATCGTCAAGCATTTCAAGAAGCAAGGCCACCCCCACGCCAGCGCCAAAGCCGAGCGCTAACGAAAGCAACAGTGCCCGGCCCACTTTAGGCTCCGAAGGAGCGCCCGGAAGCATTGCCTTGTCGACGATGAAAATGTTGTTGGTGCCGACGCCGCCCGCGATATCGACTTCTTTGGAGCGCTGAAGCAGGCTGTTATAGAGGCCGCGGTTGGTCTCAACTTCGCGCTTGAGGATGTTATACTGAATCCCCTTTTTCTGGAGATTGAGCATTTCCTCTCGCAGCGTCTCTATCCGCGCTTTCATCTCATTTTCCTGAGCAAGCGATGATTCGTAAGCCGCCTTGAGCGAGTTCTTGATGGTTTTGACTTCTGCAGCCAGCTGCCGGTCGACTTCCTTGATTTTATTCGATATTTGCACCATAAGGGGGTAGTCTGGCTTGTAGTTCTCAAGCTTCTCCTGGTACTCGGTCTCGAGTGTTTTCCGCTGGCTGCGGAGCACTTCAATAACGCTATTTGACAAAAGCTGCGGCAAGTTGATCGCCGTTGCACTCTCAACCTGCCGCCACAATTGTTCATTTTTGATGCGCTCAGAGATCAGCTGGCCGGCGGCGGCATTAGCGGCCGCGAGATTGTTTTCGGCTATCGACGTTTTATCGCTGACCTCGACCATCTTCGCCTGTTCGGCGAATGCGATCATCTCCTTTTCGGCATCTCCCATTTTAATTTTCAGTTGCTTGACCTGATCGTCGAGGAAGACCTTGGCGTAAGAATTGGCTTCGAACCGCTTGTCGACATTGGAGGCCAAATAGGCCTCCGCATATTCATTGGCGACTTGCTGGGCGCGCGCGGGGTTTGGGTCAATATAGCTGACATCAACGAGCCTCGATCCCAGTACCGGCACGACCGCTACATCGGACTGCACAATGCCTGCGGCCCATTCTTGCCGGATAGTCGGCGGAGGAAGCTCTCTTTTTGAGGAGAATACCGCGCCGAGCACCGAAACGTCCCGCGGCTTGAAAAAGCTTTCGTCATCGTAAAGATGCAGCATGGACACAACGCGCTCGGCCATGCCACGGCTTTTAAGGAGCTCATATTGCGTCCTCAAAAAGTCGGTGCTCTCGTCAGCCGGTGACGCTGATCCCCCTTCGAACATTTTTGCAGGCTCGTGCTCGATCTGTATCCTGACAGTTGCCAAGTAAAGCGGCGTCTGAAGGAGCGTCTTGAGGCCTCCCAGGACAAAAAACACAAGCGCAATTCCGAGAATGAGCCACTTGCGCTTGAGGACCATATAGAGATATTGCCGAAGAGTAACAGCAAGGTCGTTGCCCTCCTCAAAGGAGGCACTCCCGTAGCCGAGGCTCAGATGCGAATCACGCTGCTCCTGGCTGACAGCGGTTGTGTCCGCCTTGATAAGGGATCGTCCCTCATCTTGATGGTCCTCGCTTCTATGTGTGAAGGCGTCTTTCATTCCGCGGAATTAACCTTGCGTTTGCATCTGATTAGAAAGTCTCGCGAGCTGAAATACCTACAGGTAAGGCGCGAGGGTGGCGAGTGGAACGATCTTCAGGAACAAATTAAACCCGGATTTTACGTCTGAAGTCGGAACAATGATGACGTCGCCAGCCTCCAATTGGGGATCCTCGGCGGTGCCATCGCGGATACTCGAAACATCATATTTCGCGGCAAGCCGGCGGCCATTGGCCTGCCGGAAGAGAACCACTTCATGGGAGGCCGCTTCATCAAATCCCTGGGCCTCCGCCAAAGCCTGCAAGAGAGAAAGGCCTCCGGCTATGGGATAGACGCCAGGCTTCCTGACGGCGCCTTCCATCGTGATCCGCTGACTGAAATAATCCTTCACGAAAACGGAAATCTGCGGATTTTGCAGATACTTGGTCCCAAGTTTCTTGGTCATCTCCTGCTCAACCTCACGGGCAGTTTTTCCCGCGGCGTCAAGCTCGCCGATGAGAGGAAAGTTAATGGTTCCGGCTTCCGAGACCTGTATGGTTTTGGAGAGTTCCGGCGCCTTGAAGACAGTCACTTCGAGAACATCCCGAGGACCGATCTTATAGGTCTTGCTTTCGGGATCGGAGACCGATGCCAAGGATAAAGCAACCTTGCGCACAGCCTCCGGATCGCCCGGCGCATCGGCTCGAGCCGGAGCATTGGACTGCTGAGCCGCGGGCTGGGGCCTGAGCGCCGTTGGCGGCAACCTATTGTCTGCAGTCTCGCTCCCCGAAGAGGCGGCGCATGCGCTGAGCAAAACTGCCGCAAGCACGGGGAGCAAACCTCTGATCAGGGTCAACATCTCTCTGCAACTCCTTTTTTCGCCTATGCGCGCAGGGGCGGTAAATGCCTGGAATATTCAGAAGCATGCCGCGAGGCATCGTGATAACCGATCGCAAGGCTTTCCTGCTGCCCACGAACTGCCCGGTCTCGATCCTGTAGGTCGGCGAACCGCGCCGGCGCAGCGTGGTGCGGCGGATCGTTTTGGACAGGCGCCTGACAAAAATGTGCGGCGAACAGGCGACACAAAAAACACCCCTGGCCAGTACAGTCCCGAGCCATCTTCAAGCTCGTCTCAAGACCAAGCGCGCGATCATCAAGGCCCGGCAGCGAATAACTATGGAGACCAAACATCGCATATCCAACAGAATGAAGAGTGATCGCCAATAAAGAAGGCCCCTTGAGGCCAAATTGTCACGCTTGATGTTTCCCAGAAAAGCGGAAAAATCCAATCTTGCCTAAAATCAAGCACAACCTAAGGTTGCTGAAATTGAATGCTGCCTATCCAGGTTTATATTATCTTGGCACCCCTCCGATACACTTCCTTATAGGTGGCAATATTGCACACCTCCACAAAAAAAACATGTTGCCCACTGATGACAATTGCACTGCAGCTTTGGCTTCTATAATACGCAGATGTACTTACCCAAAAAAATTGAGTTTGAGAAATGCACAAACAAAAAAGACCGGAGACGAGCTTTCTTCGTTCGCTAACTGCCCAGACGGCAATTTCCGTCTTCCTTGCGGCGGGCGCTCAGGCGGCTGTCCTTGCAAATATTGAGGGTGTGGTCCAGGTCAATCATGGGGATGGTTTCAAGCCGGCGGCTGTAAATGCTGCT
Organism: uncultured Alphaproteobacteria bacterium; assembly: GCA_963839435.1. Classification (GTDB taxonomy): domain Bacteria; phylum Pseudomonadota; class Alphaproteobacteria; order Rhizobiales; family Rhodomicrobiaceae; genus Rhodomicrobium. The sequence continues at coordinate 42,234 of CAWIVD010000010.1, read as the reverse complement.
TTGACACCGGGCGATCGTATTCGCACCGCTGGGGGGTCGGCAGTTATTCACTATGAGAACGGTTGCTCAATGCAGGTGCGGCCCAGACAGACTCTCGTTGTGCTTGCTACGCCCCCAGTTTGCGAGGCGGCCGGTTTCAAAGACGGCGTGAGTGTCGGTGGAAGCCCGGCCTCGGTCTCGCCGCCCGATGAATTCGCGGCCAGTTTGATCGTGGGAATGGGCACTGCCGGAGCCATCGCGCTGGCCGAGAGCGGAAGACAAACAACGCCTAGCGTTAGCCCGTAGCTCCCACGTTGGAATACGGTAACTATGTTGTTTTGGTTGTCCAGCGCAATACTTGTGATCACCCTTGTAGCCGGTGGCGGCACCCACAGCGGTTTCTATGGTGACGTTGCCGTTCAGTTCCTGTCTATTCCTTTACTGAGTGCGGCGCTATGGCCCGCTTTCGGTGATGAGGGCGCGCCCCAAAAAAAGGCGCGCCTCCTGTTCGGCGCGTGCGCCGCCTGCGCCATCGTTATTTTCGTGCAGCTTCTTCCTCTCCCCTTTGATGCCTGGTTTGGCCGGACGGCTCTCTTTCAAGGCGGTGATGAGACCCGCTTTGCGGGCACTCACCCAGGCGGGACTACCCTTTCCATGACGCCGGCGGCGACCTGGGCGGCCGCCGTTTCTTTGCTCGTTCCCCTTTCCTTTTTCGGCGCCACCCTGCAGCTCGGGCACATGCAGCGCATGCGCCTTTGCTGGATCATGCTTGGCGTAGGGGCAGTTTCCTTGGCTCTGGGCTTTTTACAGGTGGCTCAAGGTGTAAGCAGTCCGTTTCGATTTTATGAGATGACGAACCCAACCGAGGCTGTCGGGTTTTTTGCCAACCGCAATCATTTTGCCGCATTCTTAAACGTCACGCTCGTCCTCTCCGCTCTCTGGCTCACTCAAACTTTGGAACTCTCCCTCGAGAAAGGAGCGTCCAAGACCCAATCCATTTTATGGTTTGCGGCCGCCGCTGCTTTTTTTGTCTCGATTGTTGCTGGCCTTATGATGGCGCGCTCGCGCGCGGGCGCGTTCCTCGCCTTGGTGGCGCTGGCCGGCATCGTGGTGATGGTCTTTCGCCACAGTTGGGCTCATCGCGCGCAGCACCTTCCTCAGCGCAAAACCAAATTGGGCCGGACTTCTTTAGCCCTAGTCTTGTTCGCGGCGCTGTTCGCATTGCAGTTCGCGTCGGCCGGCCTTGTTGCACGATTTGAAGGCGATTTTGCCGATGATCTTCGCCTTCCCCTGAACGTCACAACATTCAAGACCGCGTTCGAAACCTTGCCTTTTGGAACGGGGCTCGGATCCTTCGTTCCCGTTTATGCAACGGTTGAAAAAGGAGAGGACACGGTCCCACCCTTCGTCAATCACGCTCACGATGACCTGGCGGAAGTCTTGCTTGAGACGGGGCTTATGGGGGCGGTTTTCCTCATTATCTTTCTTGGCTGGTTCGGCCGGAGAACCTTCGCCGTCTGGATGAGATCGTCCTCGGATAGCCCCCCCAGCCAAGTTCTCCTGCAGCGTGCCTCCACACTGGTTGTTGCCGTGCTGCTTCTCCATTCGCTGGTGGACTATCCTCTAAGAACCACCGCGTTGAGTGCAATTTTCGCGTTTTTCTGCGCGACCTTGCTGGCGCCAGTTGAAGCATCTCAGCCTGAGGGCCCCAAGCCAGAGCGACGGAGCGGCGGCTCGCGCCGCGCCGTGATTGAGAGTTCATCCGGCTCAATTCAGAATCCGGACATGGATTGGCCCGAGATCTGGCAAAGAAAAGACTACTTATAGGTGAAAAACAAATTATGTACACTTATAACGTGTGTCTACATTCGCAAATTCGATGTTGCCCATTTTGTCGAAGCAGAATAGGAGTAATTCCAGATTCGACGACAATCTTTTTTGGAGATATATAATGCGTCGTTATGATTTGTTGATACTCGATGTGTTCCTTATGTGCTTTGCGACCTTGCTGGCTTTCGTTCTGCGCGAGAATTTTGAAGTCTCTCCCGATCGTCTGTCTCAAGCGGCAATATATATACTGGCGACAGCGGTTGCATCGGTGATTGTTTTTTTTGCAGTCGGAACAAATCGCACGGTGTGGCGATTTATGACTCTTGTTGATTACTTGAGAGTCGCAGAAGCCGTCGTCCTCATCATATTCGGCGCAGTCTCGGCTACATTCATCTATAACCGTCTTGACGGCCTTGCCCGCAGCTTGCCTGTCCTGCAGGCCCTGTCTGGGGTTGCGTTGCTTGTGGCTGCTCGCGTGCTCCATAGACTCAGTCATGAACGGCACCAGCAACGAAAGGCGTCCGCAACGTTCCTTCAATTTGCGAAGGGCGAAACACAAGCGACTGTACTCGTCGTCGGGATTACTCCGGTTGCCGAAGCCTACCTCCGGGCCGCTGCCGAATTTGTCCCTGGCCATATCAAGATAGCGGGCCTTGTCGGTCGCACCGGACGGCATGTCGGCCGGCTGGTGGCGCGTTGCCCCGTTTTGGGTGTGCCCGAGGACATCGAGGACATCCTCGACCGCCTCGACGTTCATGGCGTCACTATCGACCGCATTGTTGTTGCGACGGCATTTCAGTCTCTCAAAGCCGATCAGCGCAGCGCCCTCCTTCAGGTCGAGCGTTCCCGCGCGATTGCGCTTCAGTTCCTGGCTGAAGACATGGGCCTCGATGGCGGCAGCGAGCAGTCTTCCCCGAATGCAGGAAGGGGTCGTGCCGCTGCCGCCTCTGACCTGTGCTTTGAAATAGAGCCCGCCGAACTCCAAGAGATCGCCCAGCGCCGATACTGGACAGCGAAAAGAGCGATCGACTGCCTCGCCGCGGCCACCGCGCTTGTCATTTTCTGGCCTCTTATGGCGATCGCGGCGGTTTTCGTGGCCGCAACCATGGGTTCCCCTGTCTTGTTCTGGCAGCAGCGCCCGGGGCTCGGCGGCAGACCCATCAGGCTCTACAAATTTCGTACCATGAGAGATGCGCATGACGCCAATGGGCGCCGGCTTTCCGACGCGGAACGGGTTTCCCGCATCGGCAACCTCATGCGCCGCTTGAGGCTCGATGAGTTGCCGCAGTTGCTGAATGTCATCCGCGGCGAGATGGCCATTATTGGTCCGCGGCCCCTTCTGCCCTGCGATCAGTCCGACAAATACAGGGCGCGCCTGCTTGTCCGCCCTGGCGTCACGGGCTGGGCGCAAGTCGTGGGAGGACGCGATATTTCGCCGGAGGACAAGGCAGCTCTTGATATCTGGTATGTCAGAAATGCAAGCCTGGCCCTCGATCTTGAAATTGCGGCCAGGACGATCCCCATGGTGTTCCTCGGCGAACGCATATCAAGGCCGCTCATCGATCGGGCTTGGCGGGAGTTGAGTGAAGGCGGCATCCTGAAAGGGGACCTCGCCCTGAGGATGGAGAACAACTGGGACGCCGGTTCAGTTAGCGCCTAGCAGTCTCAAAGTGGACATAATTACCCTCCTTATAGTCAAGCTCAAGTATCTTCCTGGTATATCAGTTCTTTGCGGGCAGACTTGATAAGTATCAAGCGCACTTAACTTTCGGGGGAAGCGATTCACCCGAAGTGCGGTAGCTATTGAGATATTCAGGAATACCGCGCTGTATTGAGCCGTTTATGAGGGCGACGTGCGGTTTGCGGAAACATTGAAGGGTCCAGTTGTGCTGATATTCTTCGATATAGTACCGATCCGCCTCCTTGGGGCTGTTCTGGCTCCAGTCGCGGATAACTCGAATATCGCCGCCCGCGCAAAAGCCCTTCCCTTCCGCCTCCATTACGATCCCATAGATATGCGGGTTCCTCGCGCAAGCATGCGTGAACGCCTCGAGTCCCTGATCATCCCGAGGGGTGAGCGCATTCACGGCTTTCGGCCGGTTAAGGCGGACGAGACCGGCGCGGCCTCGTTCGGCGCAAATGAGTTCGTTCGGCGTTTCGTCCATGTTTTCGTCCGAATAATCTGCTTCTAAAAACAGTGGAAGATGTCCCGGTTACTCTTCCAACCAATGACCAATGCGGCAGTTGAGCCAGCTTGTCCTGGCGCGATACCGTCAACGAGAGGGTCGCGGTTTTCGATTGTGATAGATATAAAAAAGCGGTGACGGCGAGAACGGTTAAGATGTTTGGAAGGGTCATCACTGGTTTCTCCTGGCTCCAGTGGCGCTCGCTTCTGGCAGTGGGAGAGACCGAGAGCCGCCGGGGGCCGTGCCCGTGAGCGTCAGCGGCGGATTGTTCTCCAGGCCCTGGCTTCGGCTCTGGCCAAAGCTATATCGATCGGAACTGCTCTCATTTCGGTGCCGCTCACGCTGCATTATCTTGGAACCGAACGCTTCGGCATGTGGATGACGATGAGTTCGCTCGTCGCGTTCCTTTCCTTCGCCGATCTTGGCATGGGCAACGGCCTGCTGAGCTCGGTGGCGACGGCCCACGGCCGCGACGACCGCGCGAAGATCCGCCAACTTGTTTCCAGCGCTTACTTCGCGCTTGGCTTGATCGCGATCTTCGTTCTCGCTTTTCTCGCCGTCGCTTATACATTCGTGCCGTGGCACCGGGTGTTTAACGTCCAGTCGGATCTGGCGCGCGCCGAAGCGGGGCCGGCGATTGCCGCGATGGTGGCCTGTTTTGCGCTGGCCATACCGATCGGGGTGGTTCAACGGACCCAGCTCGGCCTGCAAATGGGATATGCCGCCAGCCTCTGGCAATGCGTCGCCAGCCTGCTCGGTCTGGCGGGTGTGATGCTTGCCGTCTGGCAAGAGGCGCCGCTACCACTGTTGGTGCTGGCCTATGTCGGAGCTCCATTACTGGTCGGGATGGCGAACAGCCTCGTGTTCTTCCTGTATCAACAGCGCGACCTCGCGCCGTCGCCGGACGAAGTGTCGCGCGGAGCCATTCGTAGCCTCGTCGGAACCGGTCTGCTGTTCCTTATTCTACAGATAGTCTCGGCCCTGACGTTCTCTGCTGATGCCTTGATAATCGCGCATTTCTTCGGTGCCGCCGCCGTCGCGACATACGCCATCCCCGAAAAGATATTCGCCTTGATTAGTCTGATGATCGGATGGGCGGTATCTCCGATGTGGCCTGCTTACAGTGAAGCACGTGCGCGCGGCGACACTCAATGGGTCACGTCTTCGTTCCGACGTGCCTTGGTTTTCTCGTTCTGGATCGCCGCGGCTTCAGCTTTCGCCGCTGTTTTAATGATGCCATACATACTCCATGTGTGGCTCGGTAAAGCGCTTGAGGTTCCGCTTCTCTTGCTTGTTGGATTTGGTGTCTGGGAGACCTGCAAGGTGTGGGGGGCAAATACGTACGCCTATCTCAACGGCATGGATCGTGTCGGTTTCCAGGTTTTTTTGGCCGTGGCGCTTCTCGTGACGGCACTCCCGCTTAAGTTCCATCTGGCGGGCACGATTGGAATAGCTGGTCCGCTCCTCGCGACCGTTGTTGCGTACGCGGTATGCGTAATGATCCCGTTCTATCTTTTCTTTCCAAAGCTGCTCCTTTCGCCACAATGAGCCTCAGGGTTGATATGGCCGCTCCTCCGGCATGCATTGAGATCAAGCCGCAAGCATCGTTTTCTCGAGGCACAGTCTTACGTCTTGCACCCTGGCGGGAAATGCATGGAGGTGCGCTGCGCTCCCAGCAACTGTCGGAATTGATCGACGTCGCCTTGGGAAACCCCGCAAAGCTAGCCGTTCCAAATATGCGGGGGGTTGGAGCATACGAACTGGCGAGAGCGGCCACGCGGCTCGATCCCGAACTCTCCCGCTCATCATTGGCTCTCGGGGCGCACGCATGCTGATGGCGGCCGCTTGGACAGGGTATCACCTCAGTCGATTGGCCTTAGACAAGCCTGGCCCGCTCATCTACGACGCAGACACGTTATATGGTCCTGCCATCGCGAGCCTGGCGAAAGCACGCGGCTTAGCCCTAATTGCGATTGTGCATAATGTTAAGTCGTTCAACGATCCCAACACTACAGCACCACACAATCAGAAGCTTCGCCTCAAGGACTTGGAACGCGAGTTGTCCTGGCTGCGAACTGCAGATCAAACCTGGACAATTAGCGAGTTCGACCGAAAAATATTTGAGCTCTTCGGTCTCCGAGCTCAAAGCCTGCCGTACTTTCCACCAAAAGCGAGGAGAGACGAGCTATTGGAAATCCGCGCAGCCCGCAAAGCCTTACCGAAGAAGCATATTTTGATTCTGGGTACTGTCGGCAACAGCCCCACGCGCCTTGGCATGATCGAACAACTCAAATTCATCGAGAAAAATGCGCACGTCTTTGGGGATTGGCCGATTGTCCTTGCAGGCTTTGGTACCAAGCAACTGCCCACTCTTTCAAGTGGTCGCGTAACCGTTTTGGGAGAACAGTCGTGGGAATCCGTTAAAGAGTTACTTAAGAATGCCATTGGGCTCTGGGCCCACCAAGCTCCTATGACTGGCGCATTGACGCGCATAACGGAGGCCCTGACAGCTGGGGTTCCAGTCGTAGCCAACCGCTGGGCTGCGGTGGGGTTTGGCTCACTCAACGGCCTTACCGTCTATGAGGATATCAAGGAGGCGGCCACCATCCTGGTGGAGCCACCCATGTCCGCCCCCTCAGTCCCGGCAAATGCTGAAGCCGAAGCTAAATTCATCGCGGCTTTGAGGGATTCTTGTTCAATATAATCTACTATAGGGGTCCAACTCATCATGAGGCAAGTCGCAAAGTTAATGGTTCGGAAGCTCGGATACGAGCTTGTGGCGCTCAAGCAGGACGCTAAGGTCCACGAATGCGGGGCTGGCACGATTTATCTTGCCGAGGCGAAGAATTTGAAAGCGCGTTTTCTTGTCCTCGACCCCAAGGATTCGATTCAGAACTGGCATGCGAGCGGGCGTTTTTATGAAGAGGATGAGCTCAAGCTTATCTTGCGTTACTTCAAGGGCGGGTTATTCGTTGATGTAGGCTGCAACGTGGGGAACCATGCTATCTTTGTCGCGCTCGCCGTGCCCGAATCCCGCATCCTGGCATTTGAACCCAATCCACATGCGTTTGCGATGGCGGTGTTCAACGTCGCACAGAACCGTTTACACGAGCAAATCACCATAGAGAACGTTGGGCTCTCCAACGCGGACGCGGTTCAGCATTTGTACATTCCATCGGGTAACCTAGGAGGTGCCCACATTGCGATGGCCGGTCAAGTGCCGGTATCGACCGAGGCGACAGTATCCGCTCAATTCGTTGTGGGGAGCGAAGTTCTGAAGACCCATACCCCCGCATTTGTGAAGATCGACGTTGAGGGTCACGAGATCAGCGTACTTGACGGGCTATGGAGCGTCATTCTTCGCGATCGGCCCAGTGTCTTCGTGGAAGTCCAGCCAGCGACGAAGGATATTGTGATTCGACGGTTCGACAGTGCGAACTACCAATTGGTGGAAAGCATCAGTCATTACGAAGAAACTTATACAAATCTTCTTTTTATTCCGTTGGAAGAGGTCGACAGCCGCCCTGCTGCATGATTCTCGGATCACACAGCTAGACTGTTCCGCACTCATTATTACCGGATCGCCAGTCGTTACGTGGCTGATTGGAGCGAGTGCGGCAATACGTGCGGAGGTGCAGGGATAGCTATTTCGGAGCCCTTTGCCTAGATGAATTACCACTTAAGTAGTTTGGGTGGACCGCAGTTGGCCGCACGACGGCAGACGCCCCGCACCGGCGTTTTCTGGACCAATATCCTCATGCTGGCTTACGGGGCTGGTCCGGCTTTTACCGTTCCGCTTATAGGTCAACTCTATGGATCGGAGTTGATCGCCCTCGTGTTTGTACCTTTCGTAGGCTGGCAATCAACGTTCCGACGCTATCGAAGCCTGCGGGTCCTTATTGCGGGGTATATAGTTCTACTGATCGGCTTGGTCGTTTCCGATTTGGTCAACGGCACGGCAACGGTGGATTCCCTGCGTGGATGGGCTAACCCCATTTTTGCGATCGCTTCCACCCTGTTCGTAACGTCTGTGCTCCGCAGGAATATCAACGCTACAGTGTCCCTTCTTTTCGGGACCTTCTTGGCCATGCTCATTTTCGGAAGCGCAAATTATGCGATTCAGTACGGCTACGCCGAGCTATCTGCAGCGGCCGTAGAACAAAACTCCAATATGTTCAAGATACGCTTCGTGCCGTTTCTGATCCCGGCACTGCAGCTTTTATGTATTTTCAGTTACCGGCTGGGGATGATATACAGCATTGCCATCTACTCCGTTGCAGCGGTCTTCTTCATTGGGTTAGATGCCCGATCTGCCGGGCTAGAGCTTTTGATTAGTTCCGCACTACTGGGGATAAATCTGTATCGCATTCGCATATCTACAAGAATGATATTTTTAATTGGCCTGCCTTTGCTCTTAGCCGGTCAGTATGCGTATATCGCTTATATTGACTATTCGCTCAAGAGCAATCCCAATGGTCAAACGACTCGCCAACTCGCGAAACTCGATGATCCATACAATCCTCTCGAACTCTTGATGCAAGGCCGAGCTGAATGGACAATCGCCGCTGACGCGATTTCGGCAAAGCCAATCTTTGGGCACGGCTCCTGGGCCCTGGATGTAGACGACAACTATAACATGCTCCTCGCGGATAGAACCCGCGGATTAGACGACTACCTGAGACTCAGTTCGATATAATTGGACAGGGGTGAACATTATACCGGCGCACTCGGTTTTGGCGTCGTCGTGGATTTGGGGTGGCCTACTGGGGCTCTGCGGATTTCTCATTGTTTTTCGAGAAGCCTTGCGGCTTGGCTGGTCAGCCATATCGTTGCCCGGTCCTTATGCTGCTGTCGTCATCTTAATGTTCCTGATGTTCCTTTGGGACGGCTTGTTCAGCCCGCTTTTTTCAATACGATTGAACTTCCCGCAAGTGCTGGGGCTTCTAATCGTGCTGCAGGGCGACGTTGCTCGGCGCGCGAAGACTATTGATCGGATGAGGTTAAGGTGAGCGATGCACTGCTTTCTATAATTCTGGTTAACTACAACCACTGCGATTTCATCGGGCGTGCGATCGACTCCGATCGTGGCGCAACGAGTCGAAGGTGTTGAGCTGATCGTCATTGATGGCGGAAGCACAGATGGCAGTTTGGAAGAAATCGAAAAGCGCCGTAGCGGATTGACCCACTTCGAGAGTGGACCCAACTCTGGGCAGAGTGAGGCCTTCAACAAAGGCATCGCACGGGCGTCGGGCAAATACCTGATGTGGGTCAATGCCGATGACGTCCTTGTTCCTGGTTCGCTCAGGCGCCTGGTTAATACTTTGCGGGCTCACCCTACCGTGGATTGGTTCGCTGGGAATAGCGTATTCATGGATCAGTCCGAGCACATCTTGTGGGTCGCCTATGCAATGCGCCCCATCCGCTATATTCTCAAAGCGGGCATCACTTATGTAGGTGGACCGTCGACCATCTTTTCGCGGAAGTTGTTCGACACGTTCGGGCCCTTTGATGAAACCCTTAACTATTCAATGGACACCGACCTCTGGAAGAAGTTCATCCGGGGCGGGCATGTCTTCCGGCGGCTTGATTTCATTGTGTGGGCTTTCAGGGTGCATTCCGGATCGAAAACCTCACACACGTTCTCGAATGAGGCGAACCCCGCATATGACCAGGAGCAAACTCGACTTGCCAACCGCCACTCTTCGAACCAATTACGGACCGCTCAACGGCTGTATTATCTCCTCAGGGCCATCTCCTGGTCTGGGCTCAAGTCTGCGGCCATGACGGCTAGGTATCGAGGCCTACCGCTTGCAAGCGCGTTCCGGTCCTGACTGCTATACGGCGGACGGCCCCGGCGGCCTTTGGTCTCCCTTTGATGAAGGGGCATTTGCATGAGAAACATGCCAGCGTCCAGCAGTACGAGAAGGATTACTCTGAGGCGTGCCGCGCTCGCACTTTCGGTTTGCGTTATCTTAACAGAAACCTGCTTGCGCATGGTATTAGGGCTCGGCTCGCCGGTGCTTATACTTCCCGACAAAGGCGAGGCTGAAGGCGGATACGGCTATATTCCTGCTCCGGACCAAAAAACATACCGATTTTTCGCCTGGAACAAAATCAATCACTTTTCGATGCGATCTGACGATGTCAACGCGACGAAAGCACCAGGGCATAGCCGACTGCTTTTTATAGGTGACTCGGTAACCTATGGCACAACCTATGTCGACCAATCACTTATTTTTACTTCGTTGCTGGCCCGCGATCTACCCGGACGAATCGGAAAACCAGTCGATGTTCTCAACGCTTCTGCCGGTGGGTGGGCGCCCGGCAACGAGGTGGCTTTTCTTAGGAGCAAGGGTACGTTTGATGCCGATCTTGTCCTGATTGTCCTGAACGCCGGAGACCTTAACCAGCCATTTGCTAATTTCCAATCGGGTCCTGGTACCCCGACTACGGCGCCAGTGACGGCGATAGGTGAGGCATGGACGAGGTACGTAGCCCCGCTGCTCGTCGGCGCACAAGGCGTATCGGCAGACCCTGGATCGATCCCCTCACAGGCATCTAATATGGAGCACGAAACGAGCATCGTGCTCGCAGCATTGGATTCAGGTCGTACTTATTCGCTTGAGCATAATGCCAACTTTGGGGTGATCTACATCCCATCCCATAGCAAAGTCTGGGATGAAGACGATTATCAATTAGGCAAGAAAATGCTGGTCGACTGGGCCAAGTCAAATAACGTTCCACTGATTGATTTAGCGGCGGATTTCAGTACCCATTCTCTAGACGAAATCTATCTCGATCGGGGTGACGGCAAAATTCACCTAAAGCCATTTGGTCATCGCATCGTCGAATCCCGGCTATTGAATGATCTTCCCGCGCTTTTCGACTTGAAAGCCGACTTTTCCCAATAGTAATTATTGTGAGCCGGCTCAATTGGACCTCTCATCTCCGTGCAGGTCGAGATTTTCTCGTCACAAATCAGATCTGTTTTGCTCCCGCGCAGTTTGACAACGCGCCGGATTTTGCGTCCCGGCATGCCTTTGGCAGAGAGACTGTGAAATGAAAATAGCAAATGTCATAAGCACGCTCGAATCCGAAGCTGCAGGCCCCACCTACACCGTCAACTCGCTCACGAAATCGACGGCGGCCTTGGGTAACGACGTGAACTCTTTATTCGCTTGGATCAGCCGACGAAGCGTTATGCGAAGGCGTTATGCGCATCACTGCTCCCGCGGACTTTGACCGCTTTTCGCTCAACAAAAAACTCCTCCGTTCAGGCGCGTTGAACCGCGCTCTCATGGCTTCCTGTGACATTGATGTGTTTCATATCCATGGACTTTGGCGCATGCCGAATGTGTACCCCGCAAAGGCCGCTCGCCGGTATGGCCGTCCACTGGTGCTTTCGCCCCATGGCATGTTGGGTAAAGATGCGTTGCGCTTCTCCCGCCAGGCCAAGCGTGTATTCTGGGCGTTTGCCCAAGGCGAAGCCGTGAGGCAGGTCAATTGCTTTCACGCGACCTCCGAGCAGGAATACGAGGAAATTCGCAATTTCGGTCTTAAGCAGCCGGTTGCGATCATACCCCACGGTATAGACGCACCTCCGCTCGACATGGTGCTGGCTGCGCATGAACAGTCGCCCGCGCCCTATGTTGTTTCGCTTGGACGAATCCACCCCAAAAAGGCCCTCGATCGTCTCATTCGGGCTTGGGCGCTCATCGTTCAGGACTTTCCGCAATGGCAACTGAAAATTGTCGGGCCGAGTGAAATCGGATATGCGGATCAGTTACAGCGACTTACCAAGGAGCTTAGCCTCGATGCTGTCCAAATAAGCGGGCCCATCTTTGGCCAAGAAAAACTTGCCTTGTTACGGGACGCCGAGCTTTTTGCTTTGCCGACACTGAACGAAAACTTCGCGATGACCGTTCCAGAAAGTCTGGTTTGCGGTACGCCTGTCATATCTTCCAAGGGTGCTCCATGGTCGGGACTTGAAACCAATGCCTGCGGCTGGTGGATCGAGCACGGCGTCGAATCGCTTGCGGCTGCGCTAAGGCGAGCAATGTCCTTATCAAAAGACCAGAGGCACGAAATGGGAATGCGTGGCCGCCTCTGGATGGAACGTGATTTTGTCTGGGCGTCCGTAGGTCAGCGCATGACGGAGGTCTATCGTTGGCTCATAAAAGGCGGAGAGCGTCCTGCCTCGGTGGTCTTGCACTGAAGCACCGCACGCTTTCGGGATTGAGGATAGCATGACAAATGAGCGCGTCCGCCGGACCCCGCTGCCGGACTTTCGCAACAAGCTGCAGCGTGCAATTTGGCAATTGGCATGGCTGGTGGTATGCAGGCCGACGCCAATCCAGTTTCATGCTTGGCGCGTCGTGGTGCTGCGCGCATTCGGGGCAAGAATTGCAACGGGGACTCGGTGTTACCCCGACGTTCGCATATGGGCTCCCTGGAATCTCACGATGGAACCTGAGTCGTCTTTAGGGCCGGGAGTCGAATGCTATAGTGTTGGGCAGGTGGTCCTCCGGACTGGAGCAACGGTCAGTCAGCGCGCGTTCTTGTGCACCGCAAGTCATGATCCCCACGATCGAGCTTTCGCGCTTGTCGTCGGGCCGATCGAGATCGGTCCCGGTGCCTGGGTTGCGGCAGAGGCTTTCATCGGGCCAGGCGTCACCGTCGGCCAAAATGCCTTAGCCGCCGCTCGTGCAGTTGTCGTTCGAAGCGTTCCGGCAAATGCGATCGTCGCAGGAAATCCAGCCCGCGTCGTCGGTCAAAGGTATGCGGACGGACCAGCCTCAAATGACCTGCCCCAGGAGAAATCAGGGCTGCGAGAGCACTCCTAGAAATGTCGACCTCGGATCTGGCTTCAAGAGCTGATGTCGATTGAACAACTGTGCAGCGATTTGAGGCCCAAGAAGGTGGTCATCAAAGCAGATCAGCCATTGCGGCTAGGCTCGCGCAAACCAGTGACGCAGTGGGCATGCGACGCTAACTGAACCTTCCCGAGATGGCAATAGGGCAACATGGGGCATCGATGAATAGCAGGTCCGATAGGATATACTGGATCGCATTTTTTGCACCGGTCCTGTTGCTTTGTGCGCTGTTTGTGAGTGTCGGAGCCGAGCGTTACGGCGACAACTGGAACAACTATGGGATGCTCAACGCTTGGCAAGAGATGATTGCCAAGGGTATTTACGTTCCGTCTCGATTCCAAGGGAATTTGCCCTCGGAACTGCTGATGGGATATCTCGCCTCTGCGTTCGGCCCCCTTGGCTCAAACGCGTTGAGCCTCCTGCTTTCCATATTGTCTTTATTCTTAATCTATATAATTTTTTTAAAGGTGGAGTCGAGCCGTATAAGAGTGGCCCTTGCTATAGCTACGATTGTTGCCAATCCATATTGGATAATGGCAGCCACAACATCGATGGACTATAACCATCCCGTTCCATTATTCTTAGGCGGAGTCTCGTTGCTGCTAAACCGCACGCCGATTGGAGCGGCCCTCTTGTTTGCCGTAGCAGCAGGTATGCGCATAAGCTATGCGCCAATGGGGGCAGTGGCGATTGCTTGGGCCTTGGTCTATAGTAGAGGATGCTCCGCTTATAAAGGGCCCAAACATAAGGACACAAACAACGATTCGGAGGGCAATATATTTCCGAATGAGAGCAAATTTATATTTCCAGCCAGCAGCGCCTCATACTTGGAAGCACTTCTAGTGTTTTTTTCAACCGTCATCCTTTTATATTTACCCGTATTTATTACTTCCCATCTAACGTTTTCGTTTCTTGGCTCCGCGCGGCCGGTGGAGCAGGGATTCTCGGGATTGCTTGTCCGGTTTGGCTATAAGTCCCTCTATTTATATGAAATCCTTGGTACGGTAGCGGTAGCTGCAGCACTCTTTCTTTCTCGAAGACGGCTGTTCGCGAGGAGGGACGATCTGCGGGGGTCGAGCATTCTTCTCTGGGCAAGCATCGCGACCATTGCTTTCCATCTGCTGCTCTTTCTGTATATTCCAGTACGGATTCAATATCTGCTCCCGGTTCTGTTCGCGGTTGCCGGCTTGCTTTTGCTGGGGCAAGTTAAACTATGGGTTATGTCATTAATAATTGCCGCACAGTTATCATACTGTTTCGTCAGCTTCGAGGTATTGGATATCCAACGACGACCATTCTCCCAACCGTGCGCTCCCATAGAGGCATTAGGCGCAGAGATCAGACCTCATGCAGTTCCGGGGGTGCTCGTGGGCGAGGCGACAGGAGAAACAAATGAGCTTTTATGCTACCCAAAACGTCTTAAGAAGCAGCCGGACCGCATAACTGATCCGTTGCCTGTCCCTGATCGCCTTTGATCGTCGATCACCGCAGAATGCCAAAACGGCCGCCACCGGTCAGTGGATTCGAGAGAAATTCAGGCGATGAAGTTAAAGGAAGCAAGAAATAAAATAGCAGCATCATTTCAGATAGACATGCCGCCACGGATCTTACTTACTGGATTTATATTTGTCGGTGTACTGTCCTTTCTAACTAAGTCGGCTCTCGTAACATACTTATTTAATTCTGCCGGATCCGTGTATGAAATTGGATTTGGATTTGGTGGCTTTATAAGGTCACTACATGAGCATTTCTCCTTTGTTTCATGTGACACGACTTGTGATTATGCGACGCGCATGCCATTTTTTCCTTTTGCGATTGCCGCGCTCTCTTTTGTCTCTATAGACTATATTACGGTTGCCATTTTAAAGAATGCTTTGATGTCGATCCTGACTATCCTTTCATTTTGGTACTTGATAACTAATTTTTCTTCTTCTAAATATAGACCACAAATCTGGCTCTTGGTTCTGCTGATTTTGGCGGTCTCACCCCCCGCCGCGAAGCATGCGGCGATGATAGAGTATGAAGAAGGGGTGCTGACCGAGTTTGTAGCAATTTGGGCCGCAGCTTTATATCTGCTGCCGCCCATAGGCACATATAGGCAGCCTCACAAAATAAGAGTAATGTCAATACTTTTGATTGGCATTGCTACAGTCATCTACATGACAAAGTCATCAATGGTTTTGATTTTTAGTCTTAGCTTAATATACGTTTTTAAAATAATTATCGACAGTAGAGATAAGTGGTTGATAGCTACGATTATTATCGCTCTTGGGGTGGTTCTCGGTTGGGGGGGCGTAATTACCTAAAATCAGGTCGCTTTTCAATCGCTTCCAGCTGGGACGGAGAGAATGCGTTTAAAGGCAACAACGAAATATCCTTTAGAGTATATCCAGAAATTCATCTCGATCGTACTGTTGAGGCGGAAAATATACGTTTACTGAATGGCACCATCTTTTATCCCCACAATGGAGATCAGAGACCGTTGTTTCGAGATGAATGGTCTTGGAGCGATAAATATAAAAGTCTTGCGGGAGAATGGGTGTCAAGCAATAGGTATGAGTGTATTATATTTTTATTTAGGAAGGCGTATAACTTCTTTATTGCCCCCTTCAAAACGCCGTACTCAATTGGACCTGATGCGCGGCTTGAACGAATAAACCAAAGAGAAGTCTACGTTGTTGACGGATGGCTTATATTCGGAAGAATCACTCAGATTGTACTTCTGTATTTGATGATCCGTAACTATATAAAATACGGAGAAGTGTTGTTGTCGTCCAGAATAGTGCTCTCACAAGTAGCTTATTCTGCTCCCTATATAATAGGGTTTAACTATGAGCGACACATTACTGTTTATATAGTCATGGTTCTTGTCGGGATCGCAGCTTCACTCGATCGGGCTTGGACTAGGCCTGTAAAGTCTGCTTCTAATGCGGCAGAGCTCATCGCTGGGGGCAACATGCACAACTCCTGGCCAGTTTAATGCGAGTATAATTGTTCGAGCGCTTCCTGCCACTACAGAGGTGGCAGCCTGCATGGGCCGAGAAATGCGCGGATCTTTTGCTGGTAGCGCGTGCCCCTTGCAAACTATATGCGTTAGCCGCCGCTTCTCCATCCTCACTCAAAATGATCTTTGAACTTGTCGTGTCTTAAGAGGTAATTATGAATAGTTACACAACAACTTGGCCGCTCGTAATCGACTTGGACGGTACATTGATTAAAACCAATTCTCTCGATGAAACTTTGCTCGATACACTTAGAATCCAATCCCCTGGACATTTGGAAGCTTCCACTCAAACTGATCGTTGGCCGCGCTGCTCTGAAATCATTCCTGGCAGACAAGTCAGGACTGGATGTGGAGACATGGCCCGTTCGAGGCGACTTCCTCGAATACGTAAACCGGCAATTTGAATCCGGACGGACGGTTGTGCTCGCGACGGCTGCCGACCACAAGGTTGCGGAAGCAATCGCAGCGCGGTTTCCTTTTATAACTCAAGTGATCGCCTCGGACGGTAAGCGCAACCTGAAAGGAAAGGCTAAGGCAAGGCTTCTGCGCGAACGCTTCCCTGAGGGCTTTCTCTATGCCGGGGATTCGGCCGCGGACGTCGCCGTCTGGCGTGAAAGCAAGGGCAGCGTCCTTGTTGGCGCCTCTAACCAAATCGTTCGCGCGGTCCAGAAGCTGAATAAACCTCTCGCTACATTCTCCAACCGCCGAAGCGTCTTGAGCATATTACGACGCAGCTTGCGCCTTCATCAATGGGCCAAGAACGCTCTCGTGTTCGTGCCGCTTGTGCTTGGCGGCCAGGCGTTGAATAGCGGGGCCTGGATCATGGCGCTCACAGGATTCATCGCATTGGGCTTCGCTGCATCCGCCACTTACGTCATCAACGATCTTTGGGATCTGCCGAGCGATCGGCGGCACTGGTCGAAGCGGCATCGGCCTTTAGCCAGTGGCGATCTATCCATACGCGAAGGGATCACTCTCTCGGCTTTTGGATTGGCAGCCGGTTTCGCCGTAGCGGCCTGTGCGGGCAAAAGTGCTATCGCCCTTCTCGCTCTCTACGTGGCCGTCACGCTCAGCTATTCCTTGGCGTTGAAGCGTGTGCCTATCCTCGACGTTCTCGCGCTGGCATCGCTGTTCACCTTGCGGCTTGGCTTTGGGATCGTGCTCGCGCATGTGAAGATTTCTCCCTGGCTCCTTGTGTTCTCGATGTTCATCTTCGGTTCGCTTTCCATGGCCAAGCGTCATACGGAAGTGCTGCGTCTCGCCGAGAAAGGACTCGAGTCCATACCCGGGCGCGGCTATGTGGCGGCAGATGCGCCTTTGACCTTGGGATTCGGCATCGCATCGATGCTTGGCGCGATCCTGATCATGGTCCTTTATTTGGTCGAAGACGCTTTTCCGCGCGCTTTCTATGCGAACCCGCTCTTTCTCTGGGCGGTTCCTCCAGTTCTTTTCTTGTTCCTCGGGCGGATTTGGCTGATAAGCCAGCGAGGGCAGCTTCGGGACGATCCGGTCGCTTTCGCTCTGAAAGACAAAATAAGCCTACTCCTCGGTGTAGTGATGGGGCTTTTCTTTTTAGCGGCATTGCTTGTTGGCCGATCTAATTACGGCTTCTAATGTGAACGAGGAAGCCTACACTCAGGTTGTGTTTCATTTGGTGACACCGGCATCTGTATCGAGTTACTTTGCTTGGCAATGAGGAAAAAAAATGGACGTTAATGTAATTCGGCGGGTCTTTTTATTTTATCCTCCTGGGAAGATGTACCAACGTGGTGAAGATCGCTCTCAGGGAAACATCGATGATTCCGCTGCGACTGTTATGCGCGCTCCAAATGACATGGCCTACGCGTCTGCAGCGCTCAAAGCAGAAGGCTTTCAAACGCGGTTTCGCGATTTTCAGACCGAAAAGCTCAGCGTAGATGATTTGTTCAGCGAATTTGATGATTATAAGCCCGACGTTGTTTTCGCGAGCATCACAAATTCCACTATCTTCGACGATCTCAAAGTTCTGAAGGCCCTCAAGCAGAGAGCGCCGAACTTGCTAGTAGTTATAAAAGGTGCTTTGTTTTTTCGGCCGGAAGATGATTTGCTGAGCCAACTTGATCTGGATCACATCGATTTTTTAATCGGAGGCGAGTCCGATTTTGTCATTGCAGACTTGGTCCGGGCATTTTACAGCGACCCTAGCAAGATACCCTCAGTACGCGGCATTCTCTATAGAGACAACGGCCGATGGCAAAGGACAGACTTCAGCACCTGGGAAGAGGACTTGGAACATCTTCCGTTTCCCGATCGCTCGATCATTCATAATCATCTCTACGTTCGCCCGGACACAGGCGAAGCGCAGGCTACCATCGCGACCTCCCGAGGATGCCCTGCGGCTTGTATTTATTGCCTAACCCCGACGATCTCAGGTAAGCATGTCCGGTTTCGTGACCCCGCCAATATATTGGCTGAGCTCAGAGATTGCTATCACAACTATCAGATCAGGAACTTCTTCTTTAAATCAGATACTTTCACAATTGACCGAGACTGGGTCCAGGGTGTTTGTGATACGATCAGCAACTCCGAACTGGCTGGCCGCATCGAATGGGTTGCGAATTCCCGGGTTCGTCCACTTGCTGACGATACACTCAAGGCAATGCGAAAGGCTGGTTGTTGGCTCGTGGCTTTCGGTTTCGAGTTGGGCAGCGACGAGACTTTGAAAAAAATTCGCAAAGGTGCAAGTGTTTCAGATAACCTTCGAGCCGGCAAACTAGCAAAAGAGGCTGGCCTCAAGATATTCGGCTTTTATCTAATTGGCCTACCGTGGGAAAATCGATCTCACTTGGAAGCAACTAAACGCATGATGTTGGAGATCGATTCTGAATTCCTGGAATTGCACATTGCGGTTCCATACCATGGTACGCCGTTGTATGATATTGCCAAGCGCGAAGGTTTGATTGATGATACAGTTTTAGGAAAGGATTACTTCAACGCACCGACGGTTGGGACGAAGTATTTATCGGTGAATGATATCGTTCAGTTCAGAAAGAACGTCCTGCTGCAATATCATCTAAGACCAAAATACATTGCAAGCAAAATTGGCGATGTGGCTCGGCGACCTGTGGTTCTAAAGAGTTATGTCCGCTTCGGGTTTAATCTCGTTCGCGCTAACCTGAGCCTTTGAACCCCATCTATTTCGGAATTTTTCAAGATCGGCGCTCCGGCGACATGACCGCCAGTTCTTCAATCCACAGAAATGCGAACTGGAGCAAGGCTAGTAACCCCTTGCTTTGAGGCTTTCGCGCTTTTCGAAAGACTTGACGCCATCATGAACGAGGCAAGGGGTACCTTTACGCCGCTAAGAGCAGGCGCATTCCATAGGGGCATGTCAGCCGAAGGCTATCCGAAACTCGAGCGCTTTCCTTCTTATGCCAATCCAAGCGTTTCGTTGGACTTTTGGAGGCGCGTGAAGCCGTGAGCAAAGAAGCGGGAAAGCAAAACATCATCGTTCTAGGCGCAGCGTCGGCGATGGCTGAAGCCGCGGCGCGGCTTTGGGCGGAGCAAGGCGCTCATCTTCTGTTGGCGGGGCGCAAAGCTTCCCGGCTGGAAGAAATCGCGGGCGATCTGCGCGTCAGGGGTGCGAAAGTCGAGACATACGAAGCCGACCTCTCCACGGCAGAAGCTGCTAAATCATTTCGCGAGATGGCGGATCGGTTGGGCGGCGTTGACGTTGTCCTGCTCGCCTATGGCGTTCTCGGCGATCAGAAGAAAGCCGAAGCCGAGCCCGAAGAAGCCCTGGACCTCATCGCCACCAACTTTTCGAGCGCGGCGGCCTGGTGCCTTGAAGCGGCGACCGTTCTCGAGCAGCAAGGCCACGGCAAGCTTATCGTGATCGGCTCAGTCGCAGGCGATCGCGGCCGCGCTTCGAATTATGTGTACGGCGCGGCGAAAAGCGGCCTCGCGGTTCTCGTGCAAGGGATCGCGCATCGCCTCGCCAAAAGCGGCGCAGCCGCCGTGCTGATCAAGCCGGGCTTCGTCGATACGCCGATGACGGCGCACATCGCCGGAAAGGGGCCCTTATGGGCGAAACCGGAGGCGATTGGCAAAACCATCGCCGGCGTCGCGGAACGTCGATCGCCTCCTCCAATCGTTTATGCGCCGGGTTTCTGGCGGTTGATCATGGCCCTCATCCGGGCTACGCCGAGCCCCATCTTCCACAAAACCAAGCTGTAGCCGATGACCTCTCAAAACGCTCAGGTGCTTGCTCCCGTTGAAACCGTACCTCTCGCGGTCGGCGCGGAGCACTCGATAATCCGTTTCGTGCGCTTCCTCGCAGCTGGCGGGTTCGCTGCGCTCGTCAATCTCGTAAGCCGCTATCTTCTCACGCCCGTCATCGGTTTCAAGGTTTCCATCCTGGTCGCTTATCTGTTGGGAATGGTTGTGGCCTTCACGCTATTCCGGACGCTGGTGTTCGGCCGCTCCGGCGCGAGCGTCGGCGCGGAAACCTATCGTTTCGTCATCGTCAACCTGATCGCCTTGGCGCTGGTCTGGATCATCAGCGTGACGCTTGCTGATGCCGTCTTCCCTGCGATCGGCCTCCGCTGGCACGCCGAGGACATCGCGCATTTCATCGGCACCTGCGTCCCCGCCATTTCGAGCTACATTGGCCATTCAATGTATACATTTCGGAGGGCTGCTTGATGCTTGCGGAGCACAACTCCGTTCAAGTATCGCAAGCTGTCAACTCCATTCGAATACTATCAGAGAATCGGAGGGGGCGGTTTGGAAGTCATTCCTCAATCGCTTTCTCTATCCCGATCATGCGGCGAAGAGCCAGAATGCTGGCTGATCTGGCTTTGGCGGTGCCGGATAGAGGGCTTACGGGTTCAGGTGGTAAACCTCTCAACTGACCTGAGAAGGTGATGCGCACCAGCTTCAGTGCTCCATACTCAATG
This sequence comes from uncultured Alphaproteobacteria bacterium, assembly GCA_963839435.1. Lineage (GTDB taxonomy): Bacteria > Pseudomonadota > Alphaproteobacteria > Rhizobiales > Rhodomicrobiaceae > Rhodomicrobium. The sequence goes on along the minus strand of CAWIVD010000010.1, from coordinate 21,425 downwards.
GCTCGTGGATCTCAACAGCGGGGCAAGCGTCGCCGATGACGACCGCGACGGGGAATTTTTCCGAGCCACGACAACCGCGCGGTGTGTCCTTCGGAGCATCTCCACCGGATAATTGACCTGGGAACAATGTCGATGGCGCCTCCTGACGTGGGAACAGGTTCCCTGCGCTCATCTGGTCGATGATGCTGCTATTCGATTTTCGGCTTTTGCATTGGGGGCGCTGAATGGAGCAACTCGTAGGCAGCTCGGTTGCGCACGTGAATAAGGGAGATGGCGAGGTGAATTCCACAACTGCGTCTGCTATAAGCTCAGGGATTTCCAAACCAAAACGTCTGGTCTACATCTGCGATTGGCTTCCGCCGGACTACGGCGCCGTTGGTCAATACAGCGAATTGTTTGCACGGCAGTTGGCAGAAGAAGGTGCCAACGTTGTACTTGCCGGTCTGACAAGGGAGAAGGCTTCGGAAACTGCCAAATCAGTTGGAAGAGGCCATATAACAAGTATCAGGCTAGGGGCCAAGAGCTACGAAAAGGATAGGCCTCTCAAAAGACTGCTATGGACTGCGGCAACGAATAGCAGGCTGCTTTTGCGCCTTTGGCTTCACCTGTGGCGAACGGACTATATTCTTTTCACGGGTAGTCCCCCGCTGCTGCTTCACTGGATCGCCCCTGCGAAATCTTATATTAAGGAAGCGCCTGATCTACAGAATCACCGATTTCCATCCGGAATGCCTAATGGCGGCATCGAGCCGTCCTTCAATCTGGCTCCGGCTGCTTTACAGACTGACACTCTTCTGGCGCCGGCGAGTGCACATCTTCGAGGTGCTTGGGGAAGACCAGCGCGCTCGGCTCAAAGAGATCGGTATTGCACCGCACAAAGTTCGGCTAAAGCGCGATCCTTCACCGGTGACAATCTCGGAAGATACGAAATCGCTGCCCCGGCCAGCCAGATTTCAGGAAAAGCTGCTCTTGCTTTACTCGGGCAACTGGGGCGTTGCTCACGACGTTATGACTTTCATAGAGGCTTATCGATACCATCACCTGAAGGGCAGCGGGCGCTTCGTCCTTTGGCTCAATGCGGTAGGCGCAAAGGCCAACGTCGTCGCCGAAAGGCTCCGCAAGGATGGGTTGCCTCTAATTCAGACATCCCCAGTGCCGCTTGGCAGCCTCGCGAGCTTACTTGTTACACCCGATGCGCATCTCATAACACTCTTAGATCCGTTCGTCGGTTTCGTTTTGCCGTCAAAGGTTTATGGTTGTATCGATTCTCGTAAACCAATCCTCTTTATCGGTAGCAGCCGGTCGGACGTCCATCTTCTTTGCACGCAGCAGGCCGGTGAACGATACATGAGAATAAGTTGCGGAGATATCGAGGCCTGCTCAACTGCCCTGGAGCAGATGGCCAATCGCCTTCAGGCCCGAAGCCTCGCGATAACAACTTAACATTAAACGTAGTGAGGAACTCAAATGAAAACGGCACTGGTTTGTGGAGCTGGCGGATTTATCGGAAGCCATCTCGTTAAACGGCTCAAGAGAGAAGGCTTTTGGGTCCGCGGCGTTGATCTTAAATATCCCCGATATGCCGAGACGGAAGCGGATGATTTCATCGTGGGGGACCTTAGAGAAGTTGGTGTATGTCGCGAGGCAATCGATAGGTCTTTCAATGAGGTTTATCAACTTGCTGCTGACATGGGTGGAGCTGGTTACATATTTACCGGCGAAAACGACGCCGATGTTATGCACAACTCTTCGCAGATCAACCTCAACGTGCTTGAAGCATGCAGAAGACGTAATACGTGGCGCATCTTTTACTCGTCATCGGCCTGTATTTATCCCGAAAATCGGCAGACCTGCCCGGATAATCCCGGCCTCGCGGAAAGCGACGCCTACCCAGCAGGACCTGATAGCGAGTATGGATGGGAAAAGCTATTCAGCGAACGGCTTTATTCCTCTTATGCTCGCAATCATGGCTTCACCGTTCGAATTGCGCGATACCACAACATCTTCGGACCCGAAGGGACCTGGAATGATGGCAAAGAGAAAGCTCCTGCCGCAATCTGCCGTAAAGTAGCAATGGCGCCTGAAGGCGGCGATGTTGAAATATGGGGAGATGGCGAGCAGACGCGGTCTTTCCTCTACATCGATGAGTGCCTCGAAGGAACAACACGCCTGATGCGATCGAATATCCCGCAGCCCTTGAACATCGGCTCCGATGAGATGGTGACGATCAATCAACTCGCGCGCATGGCGGCTGAGATTGCGGGCAAAGGTATCCATCTCAAGCACATTCCTGGACCTCTGGGAGTCAGAGGACGAAACTCCGATAACAAGCTCATCTCGGCATCTTTGGGATGGCGCCCAACTCAACCGCTGAAGATTGGGTTGCAGAAGACCTATGAGTGGATCGATCTGCAGGTCCGCATTACGAAACAACGCCAACTGCACTGAATGATTCAGATGCAAAAAGTCGGCTGAGCTTTTCAAAAATCTCGTCGGCGGTTTTTGTCCAGACGAAGGCTTTGCGTTGCGGTTGTGATCATTGATGGAGCGCTTGATGGCGTCTTCCCCTCCGGCGACGGACTTGAAGACGCCGCGCCTGATGCGCCTTCTGTGATGACGGAGAAGCATTCCTCGCCAAGTTAGGCTTTAAGATCGGCCACAAACTATGTCCGTCAGCGCCCCAGGCGTTTTGCGGCCATGAACCTAAATGACGGACCAGTCGCCAGCCCAGAGCGCCCACGCAGCAATGAGGCTGTTCGCTGTGGAATGAGCTACAACCGCGTCGAACACCCGGCCCCTGCGAAGAGCTAGGAGACCGAAAATAAGGCCGCTAGCCGATGCCAGCCAGATGTTCGCATGCAGCGCCCCGAATAGGGCAGATGATAACGCTAGCGCCGTCCCTTTTCCCGCCAGGCCCCCGAAATTCAGCCGATGCAACAGGTAACCGCGAAAGAACATTTCCTCGATAAAGGGCACAAGAAGAACTGTTCCGATAATCCGGAAGAACACCCAAAGAATGACTGCGCCTTGCGACACAGGTCCAAGAATATCTGCTGCGGTCAGTGCTGAGCCGCCTGCCTTGACAACCAGCCAAACGACAGCAACCAGCGCCCCGGCGATGAGAGGCACAGCATCCACCGTCTGGATTTCAGCGCGATAGACCTTCCGAAACAAAAGAACCGCGGCCGCCATCAGAACCGCTCGAAGCGGGTACCCTGACTCTGGCTGTAGAAAAACAGCCCCCGCAAGCAACGAAGATGCAAGCAAGACAATAAACGGCGCGATTTGCACCACGACCGGATCGTTCAGAAGAGGCATTGCTGGCGTCTCCGCCAGACCTCTGCGGCGATGGAACCAGCTGATATTTTCAGCCGCAACAAGCATCGCAGCCGACAGGGCGCAAAATATTAGCCACCCGGCATTCGTATGAAAGCCCTTCACCGCGAGTTCCGGTGATCCATAGGACCCCAACATTAGCAACGTTGCGATTCGCATCCCATTGAAAACCCAACTTAGGAATGCCGCGACCGGAATCAGAAGCAGTGCCCGTCCCACTTCGAGGCGCTTTCGGACCACGAGGATATAGCCAGTCATTACTGTACTGACCATTAGGATGCCTGCGATTCCCGTACACCCATGGGTCACGACAGCAGAAAAGCCGTTAATCCCGATCGTAGAGTTGTCTGGATCGGATACGACAGTCTCGCCAATTAACTTCAGAAAGAAAATCGCCGCGTTAAATGTTGCGCCTTGCAAAGTCGGGATACGCCAACCCAGATCCTCAAGTTCCCTTAGCCCGTAATTTCCCAGGATCATCGCTAAAACGACAAGAACTGAACGCACCCCCAGCATCTTGACAAGCTGCGCGGGCTCGGACAGCCAAAACAAAAGGCCTGTGAATGATATCAAGGCCCCAACAACTAAAAGGTAAGGCGCCAGTGAAGTAAAAGATAGGAAGGCCCCCCCAGCTGCAGCCATAAGATAGGGAGAAACACAGATCACAGCCCCGGCGGCACTGATGGCGAGCAACCAAGGCGAGCAACGGTTCTGTTCCAGCCTTGCGACCAAGGGCCTGGGGTCATAAAGCCCAAGCGCAATGAACACGGTGGCAATAACCGCAGGAAGGAGAAGTGGTTGCGGGATGACCGCGCCCCGATCCACTGCATCGCAAAAGCGTTGGGTTAAACCGAGCGATAGACAGGAGACATCACTTTCGCCTCCAGACACGTTGAGAACGTCGAACCAGTAGCACAACACGACCGTCGCGACGTTGGCAATCGACACAGCTAGCGCCAAGGCGCAACGCCGCCCAATCCCCTGGGCGGTGGCAACAAAGTGGCCAGATTCAATCGACATGCAGTTGTCCCTTCGGGGCTATGCGCGCCGGCGGTGCTCCCAAACAATCAAACCGAATGCTGCCTCTGCGGGGATTGCAGCTAAAGCGCCATTCGAGCCAACTTCGGGAATTGCGATGACCGATGCCGATGCTGTCAGTCATCGAGGCAAGTGTGGCAATCAAAGCTGCATCATTTCAGTTGCGTCTCACGCGCGAATGACCAGCGAGCACACCTTGCTTAGGGAGGGGAGCTTCCGCCACCAACAGGAGGTAGAATTACCCAATATTCCTGGGGAATAATTATACAAAGTGCCCGGAGGGCAGCGCCGGTGCGCGTTGTCCGATGCGCCACCCCTCGCCGGAATTAAATTTCACTGCCATGAAATCTTTTGGTTGCATGCCAGCGGTACGAACCCCGGAAGCCTCCCGGACACTCACCGTGCTGCATCCGGGAATTCTGCCTTCGCTATTGAGAGATAAGGTCGGCGTCTTCGACCACGATCGATTTCGGGGGCTGCCGCTTCGCTCTTATCCTGGCCGACCCCCCCCCGCCGCGCCGTCGAGGAACCGGGCTTTCCACTGGGTGATCTGGTTGGGATGGACGTCAAACTGCTGCGCCAACTCAGCGAGCGTCTTCTCCCCCTTCATGGCCTTCGCCTTTGTGGTTCCGGCGCGGTCTCTTGCTCATCGTCTCTCCTGAATTGCAGGCACCAGCGTGCCCGTTGTCAGGCAGAAATTCCCCTTACCGCGCCGTCCGAAATTGTGGAACCACCTTCGAACGACGCCCGCTACACTAACCCAACACCAAGCCTTTCCACGAAAGCAAGTCCAGCGCCCCGGTTGCGGCCGCGACGTCAGGGGCTTTGGGATTTGCGCCACTCACACATCGCGCTCAACGCGGTCCCGTTCGAGAAGAACGGTTTTCAGATCCTCGGCGACCATTTCCTTAACAAGTTCCGAGAATGGAACCGTAGGCTGCCAGCCGAGAACATCGCGGGCTTTTGAGGCATCCCCAAGCAGAATATCGACTTCCGTGGGCCGGAAATATTTCGGGTCGATTTCCACGAGCGTCCGCCCGGTCTTGGCGTCAACACCCGTTTCCTTGATTCCCTCGCCCTTCCACGCAATGCGTGTGTTGGTAACCCCAGAAGGCCGCTTCGACAAACTCCCGCACCGTGCGGGTTTCGCCGGTTGCGAGAACATAGTCGCCGGGTTCATCTTGCTGCACGATGGCCCACATGCCTTTGACGTAATCCTTGGCGTGGCCCCAGTCGCGTTTCGCGTCCAGGTTCCCGAGGTAAAGTTTCTCCTGCAGCCGGAGCGAGATGGAAGCGACGGCGCGCGTAATTTTCCGCGTTACAAAGGTTTCGCCGCGCAAGGGGCTTTCATGATTGAAGAGAATGCCATTGGAGGCATGCATTCCGTACGCTTCACGGTAGTTCACCGTGATCCAGTACGCATAAATCTTGGCAGCCGCATAAGGCGACCGCGGATAGAAAGGCGTTTTCTCGTTTTGCGGAACCTCCGCTACCTTTCCGTAGAGTTCAGACGTCGAGGCCTGATAAAACCGCACCGTCTTTTGAAGGCCCAGGATCCGGATGGCCTCCAGGATGCGCAACGGACCAATCCCATCCGCATTCGCGGTGTATTCCGGAGTCTCGAAACTCACCTGGACGTGACTTTGCGCGGCGAGATTATAGATCTCGTCTGGCTGAACCTCCTGGACCACGCGGATGAGGTTCGTGGCATCGGTCATGTCGCCATGGACGAGCCTGAAACGTGGATCACCGGTATGCGGATCCTGATAAAAAGAGTCGATACGCCCGGTATTGAACGAAGACGATCTCCGCTTGATGCCCCAGACCCGATAGCCCTTTTTCAAAAGGAACTCAGTCAAATAAGCTCCGTCCTGGCCTGTTACGCCAGTGATCAATGCACGCTTTTCCATTATCAGGCCGCTCTGAGTTGACTTAGGTTGTCGCAGTACCAGCGATAAGTTTCGGTAAGCCCCTCTGTGAAGGGGCGTTCTTCGCCTTCCAGCCCAAGGCCGTGAGCCTGCTCACATCGAGCACTTTGCGCGGCGTCCCATCGGGGTAGGACGGGTCGTAGGTGAGTTCTCCCTCGTAACCGACGACGGACCGCACGACCTCGGCGATCGACCGGATCGTCAAGTCATCCCCGGTCCCGACATTGAGCGCAACTGGTCCGCTATAGGCCCTCATTAGAAAAATACAGGCATCCGCGAGATCATCCACAAAGAGAAGCTCTCTGCGCGGCGTGCCCGTTCCCCAGACCTTGACCTCGGGAGCATTTTCGATCTTTGCCTGATGAAACCGAGACATCAGAGCCGCCGCCATATGCGAATGCTGGGGATGAAAATTATCGTTGGGGCCATAAAGATTGGTCGGCATGACAGAGATGAAGTCGCAGCCATGCTGTTCCCGGTAGGACTGACAAAGCTTGATGCCAGCGATTTTGGCCAGAGCATAGGCCTCATTCGTTTGTTCGAGCGGTCCGGTGAGAAGCGCTTCCTCCTGGATGGGCTGCGGCGCTTCGCGAGGGTAGATGCAGGAGGAACCAAGGAATAGAAGCTTCTCGACCCCATACTTGAACGCCGCCTGGATGACGTTCAATTCGATCATGAGGTTCTGGTAGAGGAAATCTGCCGGATGAAGCTTGTTGGCGAGGATACCGCCCACTTTTGCCGCAGCTAAAAAGACAACTTGAGGCCTCTTGGCAGCCACCCACTCTTCGACCGCAGGGATCGATTGCAGATCGACCGTGCTCCGGTCCGCCGTAAGGACAACGCAATCTTCGCCTGCGAGCCGGCGTAGCAGCGCACTTCCAACGAGACCACGGTGGCCCGCGACCCAGACGCGCTTTCCGTTCAAATCAAAGATCACCCAACCCTCGAAAAGTTACTAAAACCACCCCTGCTGGAAACACAATGCGGATCACAAGCTAAAGCCTCATCAGTCTCGCTATGGACTATTCGAATTCAGCGGAGGCCTCAACTGTCTTTACCGCCCAATACACATGTTTGTGCTAATTAGGCTAAACAGCTGGTGAGATTAGCCGAAAAATGTAAGCTCCCGCTGGAGCAGAGATTAACACCAGACGTCTCCAATTTTCGTTCGCGAAGCGGTCTCTTAAACAGAACATACAATTATCAACCTCGTGTCCCGTCTCGCAAATCGGTTTACATAACCCCGATTTCGGCGCGCAAGCGGGGGATGGGGGGATGGCAAGACCAATCAAAGTGATGACTGCGAGCGAGGACGAACGGGCAGAATTGGCGCTTCCGGTCCGAAATCATTCTGTTGCGGCTTGACGGTTTGAGGATCGAGGACGTGGCTGCACGGATGAATACGTCGATGCCTACGGTGTCGATGTGGTCGAACCGCTTTGAGCGGTTTGGGCTCGACGGCCTCAAGGACAAAACAGGCCGCGGCCGCAAGCGGTCCATCCCAGCGGCGAAGATCGGGCGCGTCATCACCGAGGCCACCCGGCCGCCGGAAGGCCGTAATCGCTGGAGCGTGCGCACCATGGGCGCCCCGCCGGCATGTCCCACAGCACGGTGCAGCGCATCTGGGCGAAGAACGATCTGAAGCCGCACGTCACCAAGACCTTCAAACTCTCGACACTCGTCATCAGTGCTGTGTCAGCCGTAGCCGTTGTTCTCGCAATCGGAATTTCATTCGCTCAACAAAACCAGTTTGGTACAGCCGCCGAGGCACGAGAAAGCGGTCGCTGCCGTAAAAGCGAGCCGGTGATCTTGGCTGCGGCGTCGGCTCGTACAAATTAAGACCGTCCAAGCTAGCGATCTTGTAGCGCGCCGCGACTACGGTGCGCCCGACCCCTCGTCATCCTCGCCCACAGGCGCTAATGCAATATCTTCTTCGATGCTCTGCGGATTTGTTTTTAACAATTTCTCTTTAATAGCGATTTAAATATCGAATAACCGCATGACCTACATGTTGTACAACCAAAAACACCGAAACCGCTGTCCCAATCCCGAGGAAAAGGCTGTAATATTCGTTCATAGGCATTCCGCTACTCCGTAACCAGAAAACTAGATACAAGTAACCTTTGTTCCTCCATAAAGGTGATGCTTTGATGCGATCAAACTTTCAAAAGCTTCGGTCGACGAGAGCTGTATTAAGATCAGATCATGCAACTCTATACGATTGATCTTGAGGCTTTTGGCTGCGTCGGGTCGAAACTCCTGGAGATAGGTTACCTGTTGCCAGAATTTATTCAAATTAAATTATGAAATACAAAAAACACACAAAATATTGGGGTGACGCGACAAAGCAGGCTCCCTATATGGTGGTGAGGCATGAAAAACGTCTACTGAACCGCGTCCCCAGACTGGTCTTTTTGTGGCAACACCGTCCTAAGCCGACCAAAAGTAGCAGGACGCTTTTGATAAAAATCAAATTTTTCGCAGTGCGCATCGTTATGATCCGTTGCACATCGAAGTGGCGCGCGCCGAACCGCCATTGACTGACCCGATAGTGGGAATACGCGGGTCAACGTCACGGTCCCGCATATGTGCGTGTTTCCGGGAGCTAGCTCTGATGTCTCCGCGTGAAGCAAAGCAGTGATAGACAGGTCGAATTCTCGCGTATGTTTCTGGATACGAATCATCTGGGCTTGGAGCAGCTCGCTGGCTTGCTTCGCATGAGCCCATTGACGTCGGAAGAACGGTTCAGCGAAGGCGTGGATCGTCTTTCGCGGGCGCGCACGCCTGACAACCGAGTCAAGCCATTTTTCGTCAATTTTCAACGAAAAAGCAAAGCTGTTGTCTTTTTTGCAACGGGACTAGGGCGCCTCGCTCGCCCGTTGTAGTTTGGTCGTAGTTTGAGAGAGACAAAATCAAGCGTTCAGTGACATGATGACAGATCTACCAATCAGGCCTTTGATCTCATCGCCCATATTGCATCCAGGCCGCTATCCACGCAGCACCTCCAGAACCGGACTGCTTCAGGTCTTGCGTAATCCGTCTGAGTGGAAGTGCGCCGCCACGGTGGCGCTTGTCTTCTTCGTTGCTTCGCTCGCCCTTGCGCCCACGCTCACAAGCGATCAGAAGACGTTAGCCTCACAAATCAACACCAAAACTCTCAAAGCCGCAGCCGCGATCAAAATCTCCCCGAGGCTGCCGCTTCGCGTCCAAAATTGAGCGGTTCCGCTCTCATCGCCTATAGCCGTACCGGCAAATTGCCACTCGCCCCCTGCGTTTGCGGATGAAAGAATTATTGTGGCGAAGTTAAGGCAGATACAGACTTGACCACGCAATCAAATGTTCAAAAAACTGTTATCGGGTAACGCCTCGTGGGCTGCAAATTTCTGTATGTCGAGCGAAAATCTTCGGCCATGAACAAAAAAATATTAATGCGTTTCGGTGACTTGAATGGATTGGAAATCCGCCGCGTGGCTCGTGATCGCCCTTTTTACTGTTTCATTTGCGGCTCATCTGCTCGTGTCGATTGGCCACAAGAACACGGACTTTCAAACACTCTCCCTGTCGCAGGCCGTGGGAATGAATAACCTGAGCGCCGAAGAAATAAACCGACGAACCCTTCAACTCGCGGCCACAGTCAAAACCTCGACGAGATAGGCCTCCACGTGCAAACGAACGCGGGCAGCGCTAATCCTCGCGCAATGGAACGGCGCACCGCGCTTCATTTCCGCCGCCAAGATATTCAAGGCTAGGGAACGAGAGCGCACGGCAGGACGCAATACCCCGGCCATGGGGGGCGGCAGCCCGTTCGGGTGAGAAGTTCAGGTACCGTTGCCAGTCGAACCCCTCGCCTTCATCCTTGATGCGGATCACGACGACATCTTCCGTCGTCTCGAAGGTCAGGGAGGCAAATTTGCCTTGGTTTTCAGGCAAATTCAGTCTGCGCTCCACCTCTTCCCGCCAACTGCCGCTTCTCAGAAGGTTTGCTTTTTCGTCGTAACCGATGCCGAGATTTCCGTGCTCAACCGCGTTGCGCATCAACTCGTTCAACCCGAATGCCGCCTTTTGAGGCTCGGGAAAGCAAGCGGCGATTTTATAAGCCAGGTTGGTGGCCTCCTCCAATGTCCGGAAGCGGAAGCGAGCCTTCCGCATGAGTCCGAGCCCAAGGCTAAAATCGTGGAGCTCCTCCTTCAGCCTCTTGATGTGCCTGACCTCCTGCAGCGCTAAATTCACGATTTCTATCAGCATCGCGCCGCTGTAGGGCTTCGTCAGGTAGTAGCGCACGCCAGCCGCGATGCCTTCAACGGCCTCGTCAACGGTTGCGGCAGCAGTCAGCATGACGACCGGCATGTCCTTGAAGCGTGCGTCCACCTTGAACTTCTGTAGAAACTCCATGCCTCCGAGGTTCGGCATCGTTTTGTCGAGCACGATCGCAGCGATGTCGGGATTCTCGTCCAGCTTTTGCAGCGCGATCATGCCGTCTTGCGCTTGCAGCATGTGATAGCCGGCTCGGGCGAAATGAACGTCCATGATCGCAAGGTTCGAGTTGTCATCGTCGACGGCAAGTATTTTATTTCGACACTCCATCGGACAATCACCGAATGCGGTGGCACCCATAGGCATGGAGACATATTGCCAAGCTTGAGACAGACAACCAGACCGGGAATTGTGCAGATTTGTGCGTGAGAGGCGCCGATCGCGCAACGCCCCTGCCCTAGAGTGCGTTGGGATGCGAAACGGTTTTCCGATAAAGACGCAGGACAAAACAAAACCCGGCAGGTTGCTGAAAAAAGATGCGGCCCATGGTTCGACAAGCTCGCCACGAGGTCCAAGCCATTGATATCACTCGACCTCATCCTGAGGAGGCGCGAAGCGCCGTCTCGAAAGATGAGCCTGTCGAAGGATGGAGGCAGGGTTTCCGCTTTTTCAGCATTCTTCGCCTCGAACCTCAATGAGACTGAAAATAGCTAGTTCCTAGATCTATTTTCCATGCCTTTTCGGGCGCCCCTGTTCACGCGTTTTCCCCAGGACCATCGTGAACGGCCGCGAGCGCATTCTTCAAAGCAGCCGCAAGCTGTTCGCGAGTGTAAGGCTTGCCAAGAACTGTGATGTCACGGATCGGGCCTCGCGCATCGTTCCGGCGGTCCCCCTCGTTGTAACCGGAACACAGGATCACCTTTGTCTCCGGCTTATTGGAAGCGAACCACCGCGCCACGTCGTAGCCGCTCATGCCCCCGGGCATGACAATGTCGCTCAGAACGAGCGGGATCGAACCCACCGACTGCATCTGCTGAAGCGCTTCCGGCCCCGTTCGCGCTTCAGCCACGGCATAACCCAGCGATTTAATCCGCTTGAGCGTCACTTCGCGAACTTCGTCGTTATCCTCGACCACCAGGACGAGTTCGCCGTTGCCGAGCGGAACTTCGCTCGGCAACGTATCACGCGGCGGCAAGGGCTTGATGGAGCGCGGCAGATAAAGGCTAACGGCGCACCCTTGGCCCGGCGCACTTTCAACTGTCGCAAAACCACCCGTCTGCTTCGCGAAGCTCGCGACGCTTGTGAGACCAAGCCCGGTTCCGGCGCCTTGCGACTTGGTCGTGAAAAACGGATCCATCGCCTTTCGCAGAATCTCTTCCGGCATGCCGACGCCATCATCGGCGATCGACAGGCAAACATAGTCTCCCAGCCGCGCATCCCCGTGACGCTCGGCAACCGTCTCGGCAGCAATGGTCGCATTCGATGTTCTAATCGTGATCCGGCCCCCGTTTGGCATCGCGTCACGGGCATTTGCGGCAATGTTCAAGATGGCGCTGTCGATCTCACCGGGATCCGCAACCGTTGCCCATGGATCAGGAGCCAGAGCCGTTGTGACCTCAATGTGCTCGCCGACTATGCTTGTGAGCAGCTTCGCAGTTTCCTCGACCCGGCTGTTGAGAGTGAGACGTTGCGGCTTGAGCATGCGCTTGCGCGCGAGCGAGAGGAGCCGGCGATTCAAGCCACTTCCTTTCTCGGCAGCATCGAGGGCTCTTCCAATAAGGCCGCGCGTCATCTCGTCGGCGATGCGATCCTCTGCGAGTTCGAGGTTTCCCGCGATGACGGCCAGGAGATTGTTGAAGTCATGCGCGACGCCGCCGGCGAGTTGGCCCACGGCCTCCAGGCGTCGCGCGTTTGCGAGCACTTCCTCATTGTACTTGCGTTCGCTCAAATCTCGCAAGATGCCAGTGAAGAAGCGCCGGCCTTCGCCATCCCGCCATTCTGCGACCGCCACATCGAGCGGTATCGTCGAGCCATTCTTGCGCCGCGCCTCGACCTCGTGGAGGGTACTGCCGCCCGAGAACCGGGCAAGATTGCTATCATGGTGGGCCTGTAAATGCGGCGGCATCAGAATGCTGATGTTCTGCCCGATAAGGTCTTCCGCGCTGTACCCGAGGATACCCAATGTCGCGGGGTTCGCCGACTGGATTGTCCCCTTCTCGTCAAGCACAACGATGGCATCGGCCGCCGTATCGATAATGGAACTGAGCCGCGCTTCGCTCTCCCGCAAACGGTTCACTGCTCGCTTCTTATCGGTAATGTCGCGAGCCGTGACGACCGCCCCGGTTATGTCCCCCCTGCTATCGCGGATGGCCGCGAAATTGTAGCTGCCAATATAGGTTTCGCCGCTGCGCTGCTTGATGACGTATTCACAAAGCATCCCTGTTTCGCCGCGTAGCGCCCTCTGCAAAGGCCATTCCTCCAGCGGCGCCAATTCCCCGCTCGGCAGGAAAAACTCTAAAAATGCGGGATACTCGGCGAATGTCTTGGCGCAATCTTCCCTGGATTTGAATCTGTGGAAGGTCGCAAAGGCATCGTTGAAGTGGGTAAAGTGGCCCTCCACGTCGGAAATAAAGACGGCATCCGTCATGCTCGCGAGCGCCGCTTCCAATCGCGATCTGCTTAGTCGAGCTTCTTCCGCGCTTTTCCGGCCCTCGGTGATGTCGAGAGCAACGCTGACGAGCAGCCGCTGACCCGAAGAATCGCGCCCAGCGGTGGCTGTCCTGACCGACCAGATTCTCTTCTCTCCCGCCTTGGTGTAGACGCAGAGATCGGGGCGATCGAGGGGGACGCTGCTTTCGAAAGCGATTTGCAGCGTATCTCTTATGTCCTTCGCATGCTCGCGATAGGCGAGACGTTCCCACTCATCCCGTGTCGGAATGTCGGCAGCAGTGTAGCCGGTCAGCGCCGTCAAAGCCGGATTGATGCGAAGGATCGTGCGGTCCTCCCTGGACAGAATGATCGGAGCGGGCACGTGCTCGATAATGGCCCGCAATATCTCCCCGCTTTCCCGCAATGCGATCTCGGCGCGCTTTCGCTCCGTTATGTCGAGAAGCAATCCGCTGATTACCTGTCTTCCTGAAACGGTCCGCGGCTCGCCGCGTGATTGAACCCACCTGATCGACCCGTCGGGCGACTGCAGGCGAAATTCGTGCCTGAGGGGTTCCCGCCTCACCACCGCGCGCCGGAAATTTTCCTCGACGCGAGGCCGATCCTGCGGGTGCACGGCATCCACGGCCTTTTTGCGCGACATCGGCGTCCCCGGAGGAGCGCCGTGCAAGGCGAGCGCGCGATCCGATGCCGTGAATTCACCGGTTTCGGGCACCGCCTCCCAGGTTCCGGCGTTCGCGGCATCGAGCGCAAACCTCAAGCGCTCCTCGTTCTCGCGCAGCGCCTCCTCGGCCCGCTTGCGTTCGGTGATGTCGAGGTTGATGCCCGCCATGCGCAAGGGCGTTCCGTCCGCACCATAGTCCACCCTTCCCAGCCCATAGAGCCAGCGCACTTCACCTGAGGCAAGCAAGACGCGGTATTCCGTCCTGTATTCAGGCAACCTCTTCTCGAGGGCATCGAAGGCCGCTTTTTCGGCGCCGGCGCGATCTTCGGGATGCAGGCAATGGAGCCAACTCTCGTAATTCGGCGGCCCTAGCTTGGGATCGCGCCCATGGAGCTTATAGCTTTCTGGCGACCAGACTTGTTCATCCTTCAAAATATCCCATTGCCAGGCGGCAGCCCCTGAACTCTTCACTGCCAGACGAAGCCATTCCTCCTTTTCGCGCAGCGCCTCCTCGGCCCGTTTGCGCCCGGTGATGTCGAGGTTGATGCCAGCCATGCGCACCGGGGTACCGCCTGCGTCGTAGTCCACCTTGCCCCGAGCTTCAAGCCACCGCACCTCCCCTGAGGCAAGCGCGACGCGATATTCCGTCTTGTACTCGCGCGCGCCTCTCATGAGCGCGTCGAAGACCGCATTTTCTACACCTTCGCGATCGTCTGCGTGAACAGAGCGAAGCCAATCATCATACAGGGGCTTGCCAAGCTTAGGATCGAGCCCGTGCAACCCGTAGCATTCCGGTGACCAAATCAAGCCCTTCGCCAGGACAACCCATTGCCACGCCCCCGCGCCGGCGCCCCTCATCGAGAACCGCAGCAACTCTTCGCGCTCGCGCAGCGCTTGCTCGGCGCGCGCGCGCTGGACTGCATCCCAGGTCCGTTCCGCCACCTCCTGCACCAAGGCAACTTCATCCTGCCTCCAGGCGCGCGGTGTCCGCGTATGCACGGCCAGGATTGCGACAAGCCGGCCGCCCTTCACGAGCGGCACATCAATAAGTGCTGCGAACGAAATGCGTTCGAAGAGAGCCAGGGCTTCGGGCGTACACGTGCGCGGGTCGGCGCGCACATCGTTTATGATGGTGGTTTGGCCTTGTTCGAGGTCTGCGATAAAGGCCGCTCCGAAATCTTCGAGCCTGTAGATCGCAGCATCCCTTGGAATTGTACGGTCATTCCAATCGCGCGACACAGTTGCAAGCTCGCCAGTCTCATCAATGTCAGCGTAAGTGACTTGCCCGGCGCCAAGCTTTCGGCCAAGCAACTCGCTCGCCGTTGCCATGATCTCCGCCGGATCGGAAAGCTGGCGAAGTGCATCGTTGAGAGCGAGCAGGAACGATTGGCGCTCCTTGCTCTCTCGGAGCGCCGCTTCCGCCTGCTTGCGCGCGGTGATGTCGATTGCCGCACACCTTACGCCTGTGATCTTGCCATCGGCGTCCCGCAAAGGATCCACCAAAAGATCGTAAATCCGTTCTACGCCGCCCGACTGAACGGCGAACTCCTGCCTTCGGCCTCTGCCCGAGCGGATAACTTCGCGCTTGATAGCCTCGCTCGCCGCTGCATCCTCAGCCCTCCCAAAGACTTCGCCTGGGAGCTTTCCGACGGATGGTGCGCTGGCAACTTGAGGATTGGAAACCCACGTATAGCGCAGGTCAAGATCCTGGCAATAAAGCGAGACTGGCGAGCCTTTCAGAGCCAGTTGGAAGCGCTGGGTCGTGAGCCGCAACTCTTCCTCGGTGCGCGCCCTCTCAACGGCGTGCCAGACCCGCTCGAGCGTCTCTTCCGCAAGGGCGATTTCGGCCTCCGTCCAGGCGCGCGGCGTCTTGTCCGCAATGAAGAGCACAGGCCATGAACGCTCTTCGCGAGGCAGCGGCACAGCGATCGAAGACCTTACTCCGGCCGCCTTGCAGGTTGCCTGGACTTCCGCATTCCCCAAGACGCGAGGGTCCGTCAGGACGTCTTCGACTGTGACGGCTCCTGCGGTCATATAAGCTGCCATGCGCTCAGCAGTCGAACGCCCATGCCGCCCAAGAAGCGGCGTGACATCCCCGATCGCGCTCCAGGCGTTATCGACAATGGCGTGGTCGCCATCGCGATAGACTTCGCCGATTCCAGCAAAGGCAGCGCCAAGCTCCAGGCCGATTGCCTCACATGCGGCCCTGACCGTCTCGCGCGCCGAGCAGGACTCCCGAAGCTGCTTCTCCAGCTTGGAAAAGTAGCGGTCTTTACTGTCCTGAGCGGACCGGATCGGCTCGGGCTGGTTGGCGTCCGTTGTGTCGACCACGACCGCTTGCATAAAGCCGTCCGCCAATTTGCAGCTGAGAACCGCGCCAGGAAAGGTCGAGCCGTCTTTGCGCCGGAACCGCCAATTGCTATGAGAAGCTTGTTCGCCGGTCGAGCGGACAAGCTCGGGCTCGATGCGCGCGATGTCCTGAACGGCAAGGACATCGGCGAGGCGCAGGCCAATAATCTCCTCGTGCCCATAGCCGAGCATGGCGCAAAAGGCCAGATTACAATGCATCAAACGGTGTTCAGGGTCTGCGGTGACCATGCCCACGCCGGCATGCCCGAAAATGGAACGAAACAAAGCATGGTCATTTGGAAGCATGCGGTGCCCCATCCTTGCCTGCGATCAACCCTGAGTTGCCAGCAGTAATCCCCCCGGTCCCTCCACGGCAAGGCCAAAACACGCAGACGCACAAGCTCGGACATCCTCTTCCGTCTCTGCTGTTGCCCGGGGCGATCGCAATATTGTTCGGACATCGCTGGCGAAGACGAAAGATTGGTGGCGAACCTGCGAAGGAGCCATCCATTAAAAGTCCGCGAGGCCGGGTGGCGAACACCGGCGGATGGCCGTCGTCCAGGAAAGGCGAAGCCTTATCCGGGATCGTAACCCATTGACGCGCCTGTTTGTTTGATCCCTCCTCGCGCTTCGCTTGGCCGGGATGGCATTCCGTGGGGGTGACTGAGGTCAAAAGGTTTCGAAGTCGGCGTCGAACTCGTCCGCGCGGCCATTGCCGGGATTGACAGCGAAACCATTGCCATGTCGGCCGCCGCGATGGTCAGATCGGCTTTTCTGGCGCGCCCTCACATTTTCGGCGCTCTCCGCGGCCCTTGGCCGCGAGGGGGGCGGCGTCTTCGTTTGCGGAAGTGCGGGTACGGGGACCAAGGTCTTCTCGTTCTTGTCCGCGCCGCCAGCCTTACCATCGATGCGAAAGAAGGCGATGCTCGCCAGCAGACGCTCGGCGTGGCCAGACAGTGACTTCGAGGTTGCCGACATTTCTTCGGCCGCATCCGCATTCTGCTGGATCACCTTGTCGAGTTGCTGAATGGCCTGGTTCACCTGATTGGCGCCGATATCCTGCTCTCGGCAGGCCGCGCTGATCTCTTCCACGAGTTCCGCGGTCTTCTTGATGTCGGGCACGAGCTTTCCCAGCATGGCGCCGGCTTCTCCGGCGGCCGTCACGGTCTGGCCCGACAGCGCGCTGATTTCGGTGGCCGCCGAGTGGCTGCGTTCGGCGAGCTTTCTGACTTCGGTGGCAACCACGGCGAAGCCCTTCCCATGCTCGCCCGCGCGAGCGGCCTCAATGGCGGCGTTCAGCGCGAGAAGATCGGTCTGGCGAGCAATGTCCTGCACGAAAGTGATCTTCTCGGCGATGGTCTGCATAGCCTCTACCGCGCGGTTGACGGCGTTCCCGCTGGCCTGCGCGTCAATGCAGGATCGCCGCGCGATTTCTTCGGTATGGGAGGCATTGCCGGCGTTCTGCTTGATGTTGGCGGCCATCTCTTCCATGGTCGAGGAAACTTCCTCGGCGGAGGCCGCCTGCTCGTTGGCGCCAGCCGCGACATGGTGGCTTGCCGCGGAAAGTTGCCCGCTGCCGGTCGACACATGAGTGGCCGCGGCCAGAGCATCGCTGACGATGACGCGAAGCTTCGCGCTCATGCGTTGCAAGGCGAGCCCGAGCGCGTCGTTCTCGGACAGGAGTTTGGGTTCGACTGAGAGATCCCCGCCGGCAATGGCGTCCGCGACCTGAGCGGTGGCGCGCAAGTTTGCGGTCATGCGATTGAGGGTCCTGATGAGGTCCCCGATCTCGTCGCGCCGGCTGCTATCGAAGTCCTTTGAGAAGTCGCCTCGCGCCGCGGCATCGACCGCCGAACGCGCCGTTTCGAGCCCGGTTCTGATGGAGCGTATGAGCGAAACGCCGATAAGGATGCTGAACAGCACAAGAACGACAAGGCCAATGACAAGGAGGCGATCCTGATGCCAGAGCTCCACAAGGAGCCTGTTGAAAAAAGCCGCGTCCATGTCGTCGAGGTAAACGCCAATTCCGGCAAAACCTTCGATTTCCGGGATATTCCTGACGTAAGAAAGCTTAGGGGTTATTGGGCCGCCGACACCTTTTTCATACATGTACCGGACAAAGCCCGACCCTGTTGGTCCTGTGGCGGCGTTGATAAGTCCCTGGATGAATTTAAAGCCGTTCGCGTCGACGAGTTCGAAGCGGTTCTGGCCGATTTTTGAGCGGTCGTTCAGGCAGGTGACAACGCCATTGTAGTCATAAGCAAAAATATAGTTTGCCTCGCCGAAGCGGGATGATTGGAGGGACGAGAAAAAGGCCTTCCGCCCAGCTTCGGTCTTGGGACCGCCCGCAGCCGTCATGGTCTCGCGGGCGATCGAGACGGCCATATCGAGGAGGTTCCGGAGCTGGCTCTGCCGCTCATCCCTCATCTGGGCGCGCAGCATCGAATAGCCAATGGACACGACGATCAATGCCCCGAGCACAGCCAAAAACAGGGTGACGTTGATGCGGGTCGTGATTTTGAAGCGCGCAAGCATGACGGGGCACTCAACCTTTGATTGCGCGCATCATGCCCTCGCAAGGTAAAGCCTTTGTAAGTCCGGGTATGCCGCCGTCGCCGTGGTTTGGGTCCTCATCCGGCTCAACTGACGACAGCGCCTTAATGAGAGCAACGCACCGGGACGCGCGCCTCAGCCGAAAACGAACGCTGCCCGCGATCGGAACAAGCGTCCGCTGGCGTCACGACCAGATCCCCGCTCGTCCGAAAGCAGCTCAGTTCAAGATCGGCGCGCCGGATGAACCGAAATCGCGCCCCCACGCTTCACGGTATTTTCGCGCCGTCCGGTGTGCATCTGCTCAGTGGGACACGGCACGTCGCCATACGAGCAAAAGACGCAGCAATCCTCGTGTATCGGCTTCAGCACTCGGCCGCACCCCTTGCATTTATAAAAGTATTGGCAGGCGTCCTCGTGCATCCTTTCACTTTCGTGATGATTGCACCCTGGACATACGACCGTGGATATCAACTCAACCATGACTGACCCCGCATCGGCAAGAAGGAAGACACGCCACAGGCAGCCGCTTCAAGTTTGCCGCGTTACTCCCGCCATAGAGCAAAGAGATTCATATCAACAAGCGAGAGCCTGACGTGTTCCTCCAAGGCGGGTTCTCACTTATCGGTGAGACAGCAAACGCCCTCATTCCCAGATGACGCGCGCGGGTGTCGTGTAGGTACTATCCGCAACTTGTCGATGCTTAGCCTCGCTATCATGTCTCCACTGAACAGTATTCGCTTCACAAGAGTAGCGTCGACGGCGCGACGTTCGCGCCGAAAGGGAAATGGTTATGGAAAGCGTGAGTAAGAGGTTCAAGACCGTCGTGTTCGAGGACGGCGCGTACTCGGTAGTGCGCACCGATCCCGGTAAACCTCGCCTCATAGAAGTCGTCGCGACGTTCTACGACGCATCACGCGCCCGAGATTACGCAGATATCGAGAACGGTCAGCCTGCCGGGCAGGAGGCGCAGATGGCGCCGCTGGCAGACGCGAAGAAAAACATCGTGGAGGCAAATGGGGCTTCGCCCGAGCTCAGTCAGCGCCAAAGCGCGGTGCTGAAGGCGCTGCGTGCAAAAATGGATAAGAACAAGCTCGTCGCGGTGAAGGCCGCAGTTTTGGCCGAGGCCGCGAAATTACCGCTGGGTTCACTTCACTCGGTTCTTGGTTCGCTCGAAAAGAAGCAGCTCATCCTGACCACGCGCGGAGGCTCCGCACGAACGCCTGCGGTCTACCAGGTCTTGTGATTGTTTTGCAGGCGTCTCGCCGCGAACAAAAAAAAGCCGCGACACCAAGGTGTGCGGCTCACGGAGTCTAGGGAGGAACCCAGACATTGCCATCCTGGCGATGAATTTTCGGGAAAATCAAGCGCTGCAATTGACGACACCGGAGCATTTCCCGTCGGGCGTAGCAAAAAAGCCGCTCTTCCCCCGCTTGCTTCCCGCCGCCAAGGCGGCAGAACAAACCAACAATAGGACCTACTTCCGCGCGCCGTTGCCGGCTTTTCGCGTTTGCTTGCCGCGCGCTTTTGCCGGCTTCTCCGCAGCCTCGGCTGGAGGGGTCGCTTCCGCTGTGACGCGCCGGCCCAGCCCCATGGTCTTGGCCAGATCGGAACGCGCGGCGGCATAGGCCGGAGCGACCATCGGATAGTCGCGCGGCAACCCCCACTTTGCCCGGTACTCGTCGGGCGACAGGTCGTAGTGGGTCCGCAAGTGCCGCTTGAGGGATTTGAACCTTTTGCCGTCTTCGAGGCAAATGATGTAGTCCGGCGTCACCGATTTCTTGATGCCTATGGCGGGCTTCAACTCGACTTTTGCCGGCTCAACCCCACGAACGGTGGCCTTGCTCAAAGAGCCATAGACAGAGTGGATAAGGTCGGCAACCTTGTCACCGCCTAGCGCATTATTGGCAACGTACGCCGACACGATATCGGCCGTGAACGACGTCAGATCGAGTTCACTGTTTTCCATAGTCTTGCTCCACGCCTTAATCGAGGGCACAGAACCAAGATCCGGATAAATGCGCCCAATGTTGCTATACCGCCTTGTATTTGAAAACGGTAACCGTCTCTATCATTATCTTGTTATGGGAAATAGTATTTATTCACAGACGGCTTAATTCTGCATGGCAGTCAGTTATTCCATGCGCCTGCCACCCACCGAAACCGCTCGGCGAAGCGTGTATGCCTGTTGCACTGGTCATGTCCGAGACCGGCGACGTCACGGTCCTCGGCATGCCGCCACGCAGACGAAAGTTCCCCATTAGGCTGTTCCCTATGGAACAGCGGCCGCGCCCAGCCTGTGAGAACTCCTCAAAAACGGCTAAGGCTTTCATAGCCAGCCACAAAAGCGCGAGGCTGGCGGAGGTGATGCATATGTTTTTGAAGCTCGCGGCGGTGGTCGTACTTTCCTTGCTCATCGCATCTCTCGTCCTTGCGGTCGAGGACATGAAGCGACGGCAAAAAGACCTCGAACGGAGTTCTCCCTTACATCAAGGGAGCGACCTGCGCACTCCGAGCGCCGAAGAGATGCACCGCAAAACCCTCGAGGCCGCGGACGCAATGAGAGGCAAGCAGGCAGAACGTTTCATGCAGCAGCAGCATTGACCGCTTTCGACTTGCGTTGGCCCCCTCAGGCTCAC
>CAWIVD010000009.1:0-63460 GCA_963839435.1 uncultured Alphaproteobacteria bacterium | reverse complement strand
TTCCAGTATCTGGTTCAATTTATAGGCGGGTCATATGGCCGCCCCGCGCTTCGGGACAGCACTTTTCACCAGGAGTGGAATGATGACACCGCAATATCTTGCATCACACCGAGACGGCGCCTGTTTTTCGAATGCGGAACGGCGAGATACAGGGCCCAGAGGTTATCTGAGCGGAAAAACGCTTCTCTATGTCGGAGGCCGCACCAATCAGGTTCCCATGCTCAGAAGGCTCGCAGAGGAGCGCGGCGCAGACCTCCTTCATCACGACGGAGGGTTGGCGGAGAGCGCGCGCAGTTTGGCCGTCCTGACGTCGCGCGCTGACGCTGTGCTGTTTCCCGTCGATTGCGTCAGTCATAGCGCTGCGAAGATGGTGAAACGCATGTGCAAGCAGTTGGGGAAAAGCTATTTTCCCTTGAGAAGATCCGGGCTGGCAAGCTTCGCTGCGTTCATTGAGCGCCTTGAGTAGATCTTGAGATGCTGCGCCGGTTCTCCTGGCAGAGGCCCGGCGCGAGCGTCGGCACATGGAAGGCCGCCGCCTTCCTATGATTGTTCAAGAGCGCCGCCCGCTTCCGTCGCAGCCTCAACCTCGATCAAGCGGCCAGTTTTGACATCGTAAATATAACCGTAGATGGGAATGTGCTTCGGAACGAGAGGATGCTCGCGAATGCGTTTCACGTCCTCGACGACGCTTTGCGCGAGATTTTTGATCGTGAGCCAGCGGATATAGTGGCCCGCACCCGATCCCCCGCCATGCTTGGGATTGGACCAGGTCTGGCCATCGAAGACCGCCGTTTCAAGATTATCGTCGAGCAGGTTACCGATTATGGCGTCGTCGAAAAGCTCCATTCCGCAATCGGTGTGGTGGATCACGAACCATTCCGTGTGCCCAGGAGCTTGTGGGAAATCACCAGCGACCGGATTGCGTCGTCACTTGCGCGGCCGCCAGCGTTGCGGATGACATGGGCGTCGCCTTCCGAAAGGCCTGCATATTTTGCGGGATCGAGCCTTGCATCCATGCAGGTCAGGATCGCAAAGCCACGGGCGGGCGGCAGGGCGAGGTTGGCTTTGTCGCCGAAGTTTTCAGCATAGGTCCTGTTGGCTTCGAGCACTTCACGATGGATCTGGCTTTGCGCCATGGAGACCTCCTTCAGGCGGCATGTACGGATGCACCGAGAGAACGCGGCTGAGGCTCATGAGGCGCAGCCAGTGCGTCCCGAATGAGAGATATTTTAGGTATCGAAGCGCGTCTCCGCCACAAGGCCAGTCAAAAAAGAAGAATATCTTCCACAGTCATAGCCTAGCACCATTGATCAATCTCCGGCTGTTCATCAACGCGGAAAATTCAAGTCGAGTTACAACGGAATCGGGGCAAAGCGGCCAACACCTACGCGGTTGGCAAGGCGACCAAAGAGGATATCGCGACGCTCGCGAAATATCACCCGGATGGCAAAAATCCCTGACTGAGGGGAATCGGCCAGGGATTACCGGCTCTGGGGAGCTAGTTCTACTTGAGCGGTTCAAGCGCCGGGGGATTCCAGAGCGGAACGATGGCGCGCGTCCACACTCTCGTCTCGTACGACTTCGATCCATCCGAGAGATTGTAGTAGTTGTTGCTGGCGACGTCCGTGGTTGCGTAAAGCTGCACGGTGGTGCCGGTGAAGGCGTAGCCGACAAGGCCGCCGACAGCGAACTGGGACTGCTCCCCAAAGGGAGAGCCATTGACGGCAGTGCCGGCCAATCCGTTCCAGGGCGCCTTGCTGAGATCGGACGAACCGAAAGCGACGAGTCCGACTTCCCATTTGCCGATGGTCTTGGTCGCTGTCAGGTCGTAGTTGACGTAGTCGGGCAGAATTTGGCCCGTGCCGAGTATCGTGTTCACTTGCGTGTTTCCAGGCTGGCCGAACACCAGATTGGCGGCAAGTTTCCAGCCGTTGGCGCCATAAGCGAGATTAACGCGCTCGCTCAGCACCCAGCTGTCGAAGCCGAATTGCCTCAGCTGATTATCGGCCGGGGCCCAGCCGCCGACAAAGGCGCTAAAGCCGAAGCCACCGCCAAGATCCCATGCTGCGCCGATGAAGCCAACAGGGTTATAGAATTCCGTGTAATCCCGACCGGCCCAACCGGGATAGCCCGCTGAGGGCAATTGCGGGATGTCGCCGCTGATGATAGGCGCCGCCAACAATCCCTCGACACGCCCGCCGCCCGGAAGCGTCCACCCGGTGGACCAGGCGAGCAGGGGAATGTCGATGCCGAGCGTGGACTTGCTGTCGTCGACGCCGCGCCAGCCACCGGCAGAGGCGTTATTGATGAAGTAGACGCCTTCGGGAAGCGGCCCGCCAAGCGCGATGCCCGCGGTCCAACCCGGAGGTTCGACTGAGCCCGCGTTTGCGGCATCTGTGCCAAAGGCGATGCCGCCGAGTACAAGCACGGCAAGTGTCGTTTTGATCGCTTTCATGTTCCCCATCCAATGCCCTGGCGAGAACTTGCTCACGAAACTGACTGATTGACGCGCGGAGCTCGTTGCGGCTTAAAAGTTGATTGAGTCTATAGAAAATAAGGCTAGACCTGTGCCGCTATTTCGCAAGTGCAAAATGGACACGTACGCATTATTTTTTGGCTTAACTATCGGAAAGTGCTTATGGTTTTTCAGAAAGCCTGTTCTAAGAATTGCCATTCGAACACGACGTAAGTTGCCAATCAGGCGGAGGTGCGGATGTTTCATGCTCAGCTCAAGCCAAGGCTTGGGAGCATTTTGCGTTTCATCGCGGATAGGCTTCTCAGCAAAAGCCGCCAAGGTGGCCAACGAACTGCCACTTCGCCTTCCGGAGATCGATGCAGTGAGGACCTTGGCGTTTCGACGTCCCGGATGAGCGCTGTAAGCGGGGCGGGAGGCTGAAACCACGCGCGAACCACAACCTGTTGCCTATACAAGGTGTAGACCAAGCCGTCGCGGTAAACAGCGCCTTGCCGCTACGGTGCAGCCAAGCATCATAGTAAACAGCATGTTGCCGCGCAAATTCGCGTGTTAACATAGGGTTGGTTAACAGGAGTGCGCGGGATTTATTTCCGCTCACCATTGTGCTTAACAAAAAATTAATTCCGGCCGCAATAACTTCCCGCCGAGCCTTCTTCCAGGCAGGAAGTAAATCTGCCAGACGATTGGAAGAAAACGGCTTTTCTTCACCTGTGACCTCCTATTAAATAGAACTAAATGCCGGATTTTTTTCATTTACTGGGACGAGCAAACTGGGCTATGCAGTTTGACTCCCGTACCTACTACATCTTGGGTTTAAGGTTTTGGTGGAGCGAGGCTGTCAAGCTTGGGTCAAGTCCCTGATATTCAGAGATTTTCGAATGGACAGTAGGTTTTAAGCTAACCACCACACCCGGTATGCGTAGGAGTCAACTGCATAGCCCTGCGAGCAAAAGTCCGTTAATTATGTTTTGGCTTCGCGCTGTTTACATCTCTTGTTGAAGCCCTTATGTTCTCGTTACGTTCCCGGCTCGAGAGGGTTTCCATGGATAACTTGCAATTCCAGCAGTTGATAGCGGAACTGGGCGAACTGACCGAAGTTCAACGCCAGACCATCGCCGCGATGCTTTCCGGCCATGGAGACCTGGCCGAAGTCACGTCCCTGATCGAAGCCCGGTTTGCCGTGCAAGCCATCTGTCCCCATTGCCAAAGCAAGACTGTGGGATCGTGGGGCAGAGCCTGCGGTCTGAAGCGCTATCGCTGCCGAGAGTGCCGCAAGAGCTTCAATGCCCTCACTGGAACGCCGCTGGCGCGGTTGCAAAAGCGCGGGGTCTGGAAAACCTACGCTCAAGCTGTCGCGGACAGCGTGAGCGTGCGCAAGGCCGCGCAAAAATCGGGCGTCAGCGTGCCTACGGCGTTCCGGTGGCGGCACCGGTTTCTCAGCCTTGCCAAAGACAACAAAGCCCGAAGCGGTCAGCGGCATTGTGGAAGCCGACGAAACGTTTTTTCTTAAGTCTTTCAAAGGCGCGCGCAACACGGGCCGGGCGCCGCGCAAGCGGGGCGGCACAGCATCCAAACCTGGGGCGTCAGACGAACAGGTTCCTGTGCTGGTGCTGCGCGACCGCTCGGGCGCCACGGCCGATGGCGTGCTCGAAAGCCTCAAGGTCGCCGAGTTCTACCGGGTCCTCACGCCGGTTGTCGCCAAGGATACCGTGCTTGTCAGCGACGGCGCGCGTGCCTATGCCTCTTTCGCCACCGAAAATGGCCTTGGCCATGTGGCGCTCTGCGCCCGCGACGGCGAACGCAGCCGGGGCGTCTTTCATATTCAGAACGTCAACGCCTACCACAGCCGCCTGAAAACCTGGATGCGCCGGTTCAACGGCGTGGCTACAAAATATCTCCCAAGCTACCTCGGCTGGCGTCGCATGTTCGAAAGCGAAGGCGACGACGTCAGTTCGCAGCGCTGCCTCTTGGCTGCCCTGGCATGAACCGCTACAGAAGATGTAAACAGCGCCTTTGGCTTCGCGGGTTAACGCTTGCGCGCATCCGGAACAGCCGCGGCGCAGGCGGCGGCGATGGCGTCCCGTTCGGTGTTTTTCCCCCGATTATCAAGCGTTGGAGGGGGCTGGAGCTCTCGTTAACCTGCCGGCAAGACGTTTTCACTGACAATCTTTCAGGGCAAGGAAAGAAGACGAAGGCGTCAGGGACAAGTTGACAAGCGGATGCCGCCATACGCCAGATGCATACAAAATGCCGGTTGGCGTGCAATCCGGCCGATGACGAGCCACCGGCAGCCATCGGGTCATCACGTTGCGGGATGCCGGCGGCGGCGTTCTGTTTGCGGGGGGGGCGAACTCTGGTCAGATCATATAGTAAAAGGCTTCCTCATCCTGCTTCGCTGGTTCCTTCTGAGCACAGTGATCGCAAAAATTATTCTCAATGATCCTATAGGCGTGCCGGACGGCTTTGAGCGTCGCCGAATAGTCCTTGTCCTCCTCCAGGAACACCCTGTCGGAGGGAAGCCAGTCATAGAAACGGAGATTTTCAAGTCCCTGCGCAAAGTCGCCGCGAACCCCGCAAAGGAGCACCGTCACGCCCAGCTTTTCCATGTCGTGGAGGAAATGCTGCAAGCGCTCCATGAAGACCATATCGGGATTGCGGGTACGCTTGACGCGCAGGACCAGCACTTTGATGCCATCGCCAAGGCGGTGTCTCAGTTCGGCGAAGTGCCGGTCCACGTCCGGAGCCGCGCCGAAAAACAGTTCGCCCTCGATATCGTAGATGAGAAGCGCGGTGCACTTCGGATCGGACGGCAAGCGTTCGCGCACGATCCCTTCGGGGGCGACAACAAGCTCCTGGGCTCGCAACCGGGCTGCACGAGGGACGAACAGCACGATCGAAAGGGCGACGCCGATGAGGATCGAAAATTCGACGCTGATAAAGACCGCGGCAAAGGCCGTGACTGCAACGAGCCCGGCATCGTAGCGTGATGCCCGGACCGCGTAACTCAGCCTGTTCCAGTCGACGAGACGATAGGCCGTCAAGAGCAGCAAGCCAGCGAGCGCGGCTTTTGGGATATATCGCGCCAGGGGTGCGAAAAGAACGACGACCAAGGCCACAGCGGCTGCTGCGAACATGCCCGAGAAGCGCGTGATGGCGCCGGCCTGGAAGTTGATGGCCGAACGCGTCAGCGAGCCGGATCCCGGCAGGCATTGGAAGAAACCGCCGGCGAGGTTGGCGAGGCCTTCCGCGAGACATTGGCGGTTGTAATCGAGTGGCTGGCGCGTATTGCTCGCGATCGATTTTGCAATCGCCAGAGCCTCAAGCAAACCGAGGAACGAGATCGCCAAGACGCTGCCGGACATTTCCTGCACCCACCAGAGTTTGATTTCTGGAATATGCGGCATCGGCAAACTTGCCGGGACATTGCCAATAACGGAGATTACTGTCTTATTGTCGGCGCCTGGGATCGTCCAGCCGAAATACGCCGCCGCAACTGTCATGGCGATCAACGCCAGGAGCATCTCCATTTGCGGCAAGCGGTATCGGCGCCCCACCTGCCTCAGCAAAACGACGAGAACGATGGTTCCGATGCCTATGCCGAGGGCGCAAGGGTTGACGGGACCGCCTTCGGTGAGTGTGTTCCAAAAGCGGACAAGCACGTGTTGGTGGCCGGTGCCGCGATCCTTGATGCCGAGGAGATTGCCGACCTGACTCAGGGCGACGAGAAAACCGGCCCCGGCCATGAAGCCGATCACCACGGATTCCGAGATGTAGCGCGTGAGATCGCCAAGGCGGAACACCGCAATTACGATCTGCGTGACGCCGATCATGACCGCCAGGAGAAAGGTCGCCTGATAGGCATCGAAGCGGGCCTCAGGATCAATGAAGGCGAGAGCGCTGAAAACCACGAGCGAGATTGCGTTCGTGGGGCCGTTGATCAGGTGGTTCGACGATCCAAAGACCGAGGCGACGAAAGTCACAACGATAGCAGAATAAAGCCCGAAGCGCGGATCAATCCCGGCGATGAGAGCATAGGCCATCGCCTGTGGCAACGAGATCGCCGCGACCGTGAGCCCGGCAAGCAGATCGGAGCGCGCAGTTCTGAGGGAATAGGTCAAAGCCATCGGTTCTCGCGCGAGCTGCCTCATCTCGGGTTCGGAGGGTAAATCGCATCGAAGACGCCGTTGTCAGCGAAAAACTTTTGCTGGGCGTCCTCCCAGTCTTTGGCGATGGCTGAGATCGGGAACAGCGCTATTGAAGGAAGGATGCTGGAATGCTTTTTGAGGACTTCCGGGTCGATGGGCCGGTAGCCATGCTGAGCGATGAGATGCTGCGCTTCGCCTGAGAACAGATACTTTAGATAGGCCTTTGCACTCTCCTCCGAGCCATGACGAGAGACGTTTGCATCAACCCAGGCGACGGCGGGTTCGGCTTTGATACTGATCGGCGGATACACAATCTCAATTTCGCCTTTGGAGTCCGCAGCTTCACGCAAAGCTTCATTCTCCCAGGTCAGGTGCACATCGCCCACTTTCTCGATCGCAAAAGTGATCGCTGCACCACGCGCTCCTCTATCAAGGACTGGCGCATGTTGGTAAAGCGAGGTCACGAAACCGCGTGCGGCATCTTCTCCGCCGCCTCTTAGAACGACAGAACCCCAGGCCGCCAGGAAGCTTAATTTGCCGTTGCCGGAACTCTTCGGGTTTGGAGTGACAACCGTGACGCCCGAACTGATGAGATCGGGCCAGTCCTTGATGTTCAGGGGATTGCCCTTGCGGACAACGAAGACGATTGTTGACGTATACGGCTCGGATTCGTTCGGTAATCTCTTGGCCCAGCCGTCCGCTATCAGGCCCCGCTTGCGCAACCCCTCGATATCGGAAGGAAGCGCAAGTGTGACGATGTCGGCTTCAAGACCATCAATAACAGCCCGCGCCCGCCGGGAAGAGCCCCCATGTGACTGTTTGATGGTAAGCTGCCTGCCCGTATCCCTTCCGTATTTCGTAACAAACCGCGCGTTGAGATCTCCATAGAGCTCGCGCGTCGGATCGTATGAGACGTTCAGGATCTGACCTTGCTTTTCGCCCTCGATGTTTTTGGCTCCTATCAGGACGATCGATAGAGCCGCAGCGGTCAGGGCGAAAGCATTGAGCCAGCGGTTTGTCATGAATTAAACCGTACTGAGGAAGGCCAGAGCGCTACGGATCTATTTTTTCACGTTCCCGTCCGCGCGCAAGCCTTATGCAAGCCCCTCGAACAGCGCTGTCGACAGATAACGCTCCCCGAATGAGGGAATGATGATGACGATGTTTTTGCGCTCGGAGGACGGGCGCAAGCCGACCTCGATGGCGGCAGCCACGGCCGCTCCCGAAGAGATGCCGACCGGAATGCCCTCGAGCTCGTGCCAGGTGGCGTGCCGTCTCAAGCGCGGTGGCGCTGTTCACCTTCACCACTTCGTCGATGACGCTTCGGTCGAGGACGCCCGGCACGAAGCCCGCGCCGATACCCTGGATCTTGTGCGGCCCGGGCGCCCCGCCCGAGAGCACAGGCGACTCCTCCGGTTCGACGGCAATGATTTTCAGGCTTGGCTTGCGTGGTTTCAGAACCTGGCCGATGCCAGTGATGGTGCCGCCGGTGCCAATGCCGGAGATGACGATGTCAACCGTATGCGCGGTGTCGTTCCAGATCTCCTCGGCCGTGGTGCGCCGGTGGATTTCCGGATTGGCCGGGTTCTCAAACTGCTGCGGGATGATGGCGTTCGGATAATCGGCGAGCAGGTCCTGCGCTTTTGCGACAGCGCCCTTCATGCCGAGCGGCCCCGGCGTCAGAACGAGTTCCGCGCCTAGAAGCGCAAGCAGCTTGCGGCGCTCGATCGACATGGTTTCCGGCATGGTCAGGATAAGGCGGTACCCCTTTTGCGCGGCCACGAAAGCGAGCGCAATGCCGGTATTGCCTGAGGTCGGCTCGATAAGGATGGTCTTGCCCGGCTCGATCTTTCCGGCTTTCTCAAGCGCCTCGATCATGGCGACGCCGATAC
The DNA here is from genome assembly GCA_963839435.1 of uncultured Alphaproteobacteria bacterium. Lineage (GTDB taxonomy): Bacteria > Pseudomonadota > Alphaproteobacteria > Rhizobiales > Rhodomicrobiaceae > Rhodomicrobium. The sequence goes on along the minus strand of CAWIVD010000009.1, from coordinate 54,947 downwards.
GGTCCTTTACGCTTGCGATCGGATTGAAGAATTCGAGTTTGGCCAGGAGATTGGCCTTGACGCCTTTTTCCTTCGCGAGCTTGTCCAGGCGCACGATGGGCGTATCGCCGATGGTTTCGAGGATGGAACCGTAGATGCGGCCCCGGCCGGGGCCGCCACGGTTTTTAGCCTCATGAGCATTGTGTGACATGTGAGACTCCGGTTCGTGTTGTCTGCCGGCAAGAAAGGTCTACTCTGCGGCGTTCCGAAAAACCTGGCCCTCTCCGGCAGCAGCAAACCCGCGATCGAGATCGGCGAGGATGTCGTCGATATGCTCGAGGCCGACGGACAACCGCACATAGCCTTCGGAGACGCCGGTCGCGTCCTGCTCGGAACGGCTCAGCTGCGAATGTGTCGTGGTCGCCGGATGGATGGCGAGGCTGCGCGCATCGCCGATATTGGCGACGTGATAGAACAGCTGCAGCGCATCGATGAAGCGCCGGCCCGCCTCCTTGCCGCCCGCCAGCTCAAAGCCGACAAGCCCGCCATAGCCGCCCTTCAGATATTTGTCGGCGCGTTCGCGGAAGGCTCCGGTCTGCACCGACGGATGGATGACGCACGTCACCTCGGGGCGCTTCAGGAGATAATTCGTGACCGCCTGCGCGTTCTCGGAATGGCGCTGAATTCGCAAGGGCAGCGTCTCGATGCCCTGGATGATCAGGAAGGCGTTGAAGGGCGACAGCGCGGAGCCCAGATCGCGCAGCAGCGTCACCCGCGCCTTGATGATGTAGGCGATGGGGCCGAGCGGCTTCACGGCCTCGGTCCAGACCGCGCCGTGATAGCTGGGATCGGGCGTGTTGAGCGCGGGCTGGCGCAAGGGATGCGCGGCCCAATCGAAATTGCCGCTATCGACGAGAAGCCCGCCAATGGAGGTGCCGTGGCCGCCGAGATATTTCGTGGTCGAATAGACGATGATTGCAGCGCCATGGTCGAAGGGCCGCGTCAGGAGCGGTGCGGCGGTGTTGTCCACGATGAGCGGAATGCCAAGCGGACGGCCAATGGCGGCGACTTCGGCGATGGGGAATACGGTCAGCTTCGGATTGGGCAGCGTCTCGGCATAATAGGCGCGGGTGCGGGCATCCGTGGCGCGGCGGAAATTCTCCGGATCGGCCGGGTCGACGAACCGGACCTCGATGCCCTGGTCCTTCAGCGTGTTCGCGAACAGGTTCCAGGTGCCGCCATAGAGGTCGGTCGAACTGACGATATTGTCGCCCGCCCGCGCCAGATTCTGAACCGCGAATGCGGAGGCCGCCTGCCCGGATGACAACGCGAGCGCGCCCACACCGCCCTCGATCTCGGTGATGCGCTTTTCCAAGACGTCGTTGGTGGGGTTCATGATGCGCGTGTAGATATTGCCCAGTTCCTTCAGCGCGAACAGGTTCGAGGCGTGCTCCGTGTCGCGGAACTGGTAGGAGGTCGTCTGATAGATCGGCACGGCGACCGCGTTCGTGGCCGGGTCGGCGCGCCAGCCGCCATGAAGGGCGAGCGTTTCGGGATGACGGCTGATGGATGACATGTCCTGCTCCTCTAAAGCAATTTCCGTTGGTTTCTGGTTCTCTTCTGCTGGTTGCTCGTTCGCTTCCGGCGGTTGTGAGCCTGGGTCCGCTTTGACAGTTCGCTTTTTCGCCAAGACGCCAGCCGCGGCCAAAGTACCGATGGCAGCCGCAGTCAAAACCCCAAAGACAATATCGCTCATCTTAGCCCCCAGTTGCCCAGCCACCGAAAGAGTAGCCGCTGCGACGAGCACTAATTTATTCTGGCTTTCCAGCCAAGATGACCGCCCATGATTGCCGATGACAGCCTCGGCCTCGTTTGCTTTTGGGTCGAATCTCTGGGCGCCGGAATCCACTCCGTGCTTATAGAAATTAAGCAGATCTAGAATAATTCTTTGCTATCCATGCGGATGTTTGCGTGCGCAATAAAAATTAAATCCGCCATATTCCAGAGTTCCTGGAATTATATTGATCTGGCGCGCTGATGTGCATTGCTGCTTTTTCGCGCAGGCGAAGTTGCAGAAAGTGAGACTCTGGTTGCAAGACACTGCGGACCGGGTAACGCGGCCTCATAGAGCATGCTTTGACGCCGAGAGGGTGCGCGGCATCCCTTGCTAAATGACGTAGGTGAAGAACTCATAGGTTCCTTGCGCGAGGGTTTCATCCATGGTCTCGGCTGGGTTATCCGTACCAGCCCCTTTGACGATGCGCGCTGGAATGCCGACGGCGGTGCACCGGGGTGGAACCGTCTGCGTGACAAACGATCCGGCCGCGATCCTGGAACAGGCTCCGATCTCAATATTGCCGATAACCTGCGCGCCGGCTCCGATCAGGACGCCGGTCCGGATTTTGGGATGGCGGTCGGTTTTCTCCGTCCCCGTCCCTCCTAGCGTAACGCCGTGAAGGATCGAGACATTGTCCTCGATCACAACGGTCTCGCCAGCAACGAAGCCTGTCGCGTGATCGAGGAACACCCCTTTCCCGATTTGCGCGCCGGGATGGATGTCGGTCTGAAAACTCTCGGATGACCGGCTTTGGAGATAGAGCGCGATGTCGCGGCTTCCCGCCTTCCAGTGCCAGCGCGTAAGCCTGTGAGTCTGGATTGCCGCGTAGCCCTTGAACAACAGGAATGGCTCTAAGAGCCGGCCCGAGGCGGGATCGCGCTCGACAACTGCAGATAGATCAGCGCGCGCGGCTTCTCTAATCGAGGCGTCAATTGCAAGCGGCTCGAGAAGCATGCTCTTGAGGGTCTCCGCCGGGAACGACGGATGGCCGAGCCTTCTGGCGAGGTTTCGCGCAAGCGCATCCTCAAAGCTTCTGGAGGCAAGGATACTTCCATAGAGAGGGGCAAGCGCCGAGTTGCTCATTCGCTCATGTGCGGCTTCAGTTCTCAACTTGCTCCAGGTCGTCTCGTCCGGGCTGCTCGCTTCCGGTTCGCCGGTCAGCGCCTCGCTCGTCGAGAGAGGAAAATCGGTTTTCATAGCGATCTCACCGAAGGCCTCTTTGCAGAACGCAGTTTAGACAAATTCTAGCTCCTTAGCGGATTTCTGGGATGATTTTTCTCAAGAAATGAGCGTCTTGCAAGCAAGAAACAAATTGAATCCTGCTTTCTCTTATAGCGTGGTACCCGATTTTACTTTTTGTCGTAATAGTAGAAATAACATGTCTTCTTTTAGGCTCCTTGGAGAAGTTATTATACATTCGATCAAGTAATAATGTCGTTTTTTTGTTCACGTTTCAATTAAGTTGTCAGGTCACAGGATTTGTTTGTAAACGAGTCGACTGTAAATGATTGGCTTATGCAATCCTTGATGTTGTACGCGGCAGTTGAGGAGAAATTCAGTGTCGCATGGGCTGCAATGAAATTCTGAGAGTAGCTAGAAATAGGGGGCCGGAATTTTTTTGTTTTCGGCCGGATTGGAATCCAATTGCCGAATATATTTGCTTTCTGTAATGCATGCGGCGAAACGGTCTCCATGGCGGCGCTTGCCCGTGCAACGCGGAACGCCGCCGCCATCGGGCTTGTGTACACACCGCCGGACCTCCGGGCGCGCGGCCATGCCGGATCGGTGACGGCGGCTCTGACGGAGCACATTTTCGCATCCGGCATGACGACGGCTTGCTTGTTCACCGATCTGCGCAATCCCTATTCCAATCGCTGTTATGCAAAAATTGGCTTTAAGCCGGTATGCGCAACCTGTCATTACCACCTGGGCCAGCAGCACAGTTCCTGACAACTCGGCGCGAGCCGATTTTGCACCGGCGAGCTCATGGCTGCGGAGGTCGAAGAAGTGCAGGTTTCCCGGACCTTCGAGGTGCTGGCTGGTACGTCTCTTGCCAAGGGTAAAGCAGGAGGGAGCGGCTTCTCCCCAAGATTAAGTTCACAATTGCATTTCATGCACCTCGGCGGGAACGCTTTCTCCGAATACGCGTTCCGCAAAAACTAGATAACTGGTGCCTGTGAATCACCGCGAAGAGTAAAAGTGATCGGAGGAAATCGTGACCGGTAGGCAGTCGCGCAGCGCAGCAATCAAGCCTCGCGGCTTGCTGCAGAAGAGAATTTCGCTAATCGGCACATTCGCTTTATTGGTTGCCGGTCTGACCGCGACCGCTTATGCGCAGGGTCAAGCGGCACGGGGGAGTAACCAGCGGCCCAATATTCTAGTGATTTTCGGCGACGACATCGGCCAGACAAACATAAGCGCCTATTCGTTCGGGGTAGTCGGGTACAAAACACCGAATATCGACCGCCTCGCCCGCGAGGGTATGATGTTTACGGACTACTATGCCGAGAACAGTTGCACGGCGGGTCGATCATCCTTCATCACCGGCCAGACGCCGAAGCGCACAGGACTCTCGAAGGTTGGGATCCCTGGCGCGCCGATAGGCCTTCAGGCGCGTGACGTCACCATCGCTCAGGCGCTGAAGCCGCAAGGCTATGCGACCGGCCAATTCGGCAAGAACCATCTTGGCGACCGCAACGAATTCCTTCCCACGGTTCACGGCTTCGACGAGTTTTTCGGCAATCTTTACCACCTGAATGCGGAGGAGGAGCCGGAGCGGCCCTATTGGCCGAAGGACGATAAGGAGTATGTCGACAACAACTCGCCGCGCGGGGTGCTGCGCGCGAAGGGGACCGATAAAGATGATCCCACCGTGGAGCCGCATTGGGGGCGTGTCGGCAAGCAGAGCATCGAAGATACTGGCCCGCTCACCCGCAAGCGAATGGAAACCATCGACGACGAAACGACCGCCGCCGCAATCGACTTTATGGGCCGGCAGGCGCAGGCCAAGAAGCCGTTTTTTGTCTGGATGAATACGACGCGGATGCACGTCTTCACTCACGTCCGTGAGTCGATGCGCGGCCAAAGCGGCATGCCCGGCAACGAATACGCCGACGGCATGATCGAGCACGACGGCGATGTCGGCAAGTTGCTGAAGGCACTCGATGACCTTGGCATCGCCAACAGCACAATCGTCGTCTACACGACCGATAACGGGCCAAACCAGTTCTCCTGGCCTGATGCCGCGACAACGCCATATCGCAGCGAAAAGGACACGAATTGGGAAGGTGCCTTCCGCGTGCCCGCAGCTGTGCGCTGGCCGGGCCACATTAAGCCAGGCGAGATCTCGACAGCTATGTTTTCGGGGCTCGATTGGTTCCCGACGCTGCTCGCAGCCGCTGGCGATACGACAATCAAGGACCGCCTACTTAAGGGCGCGGACATTGGTGGTGCGACCTTCAAGGTGCATCTCGACGGCTACAACCAGCTCGATTACCTCACTGGAAAAGACAAAGCCAGCCAGCGCAGAGATTTTGCCTATTTCGACGACGATGGCGATCTCGTTGCCTACCGGCACGGCGATTGGAAGGCCGTGTTTGCCGAACAGAAGAAACCGGGCGGTTTTGCTGTGTGGTACGAGCCGCTCACCACCTATCGCATACCGAAGATCTTCAATCTTAGGATGGACCCGTACGAGCGTGCGGACATCGCCTCCGACCAGTACGATGATTGGCGAGTCAAAAACGCTTACTTGATGGGCTGGCTGAACTTGAAAGCCGCGGCGTTCCTCGAGACCTTCAAACAATTCCCGCCAAGTCAGGCCCCAGCCAGCTTCACGATCGATCAAGTCCAGAAGGAGATTGATCGTCAAATTGAACGGTTGAGCACCAAATCGACACAGTGACAAGGCTCCAAGCCCGTTGATGCGAATGGCCGCGACTGAAGCGTATTTCCGCATCAGGAGGTTAAGTGGCCTTAAAGCGAGACCGAGTCCGGAATTGTAATGGGTTTCAGATGGCGGCCGCATGAATGCGCGCGGGTCTTCTCCGGGCCGGCCGGCGTCTGAAAGCCCTCGAAGAAGGAAACCGCGGGAAGCGTCTGTGACCTATGGGGATTTAAGCGACACGGCATCCGCATTCGTCAGCGACACACGCGTTTTCCTGGATTGCGGCAAGCTGGATGCAGGGGTTGGCGCAGCTTTGCTTGAGAGGCCGCCGCGACCGGCTGCATTTGGGCAGTCGTTTTCGCGGCTGGCTGCCAGCGGAGGCAAAGGGTTGGCTTTGTGGCTTGTGAGCGGCCAGTAAGACGGCATCGTGTGCTCCAGTAATACGTTCCAGCTCATGACGTATCGATCCGGATGATAGGCGGGGAAGGCTGCCGGTATTGCGGCTGCATTCCCCGCTCGAAAAACTCGATGACGATCATGCGCCCACCGCAGCAAGGGCATGGCGGCAAGACGGTCTCTGCTGGTTCGTCTTGACTGAGACTTGCGCTTGCCTCTGCAGATGCCGGTATAGAGCCGAGCAACTTGCGCAGCCGAGCGATGTTGGCGGCGCGGCCGGTATTGGCGAAGAGACCGTAATGGCGGATGCGGTGAAAGCCCTTCGGCAGGATGTGGAGCATAAAGCGGCGGATGAACTCGTCTGTGGCCAGCGTCATAACCTTTCGCCGGGCCAGGCCATCCGCCGCCCGGTAGTCCTTGTAGCGGAAGGTGACGCCGCGCTCATCGTGGGCGATGAGCCTTGTGTTCGAGATCGCCACCCGATGGGTGTATCGCGACAGATAGGCGAGCACCGCCTTCGGCCCCGCAAACGGCTCCTTGATGTAGACGAACCACTTTTTCCGACGCAGTGGTTTGAGCGCGGCGGCGAAGGCGGCGGCCGGCGCCAGCTTGGCGAGGCTACCTTGGAAAGTCAGAAGACCCTTGCCGTGGACAGCGGCAAGCTTTTCCAACACAAGACGCCGGAACAGCCGCGATAGCACCCGGACTGGCAGGAAGAAACGGCGGCGGCGGCCGCGACAAGGGACAAAGCGCCGACCGTTGAGCGACAGCCCACCGCCGGGAACGATCATATGCACATGCGGATGATGGGTGAGCGCCGATCCCCAGGTATGCAGCACAGCTGTGATGGCTATCCTGGGGATCGGATGCTTAGGATCGGCGGCAATGGTGAGCATGGTCTCGGACGCCGCCTTGAACAGAAGCCCGTACACTTCCGCCTTGTTTTGCCAGGCGATGGCGCCGATCGTCGAGGGCAGCGTGAACACCACGTGGTAATAGGGCAGCGGCAAAAGCTCGGCCTCGCGGTCGGCAAGCCACTGGCGCGCGGCGGCTCCCTGGCACTTCGGACAATGCCGGTTGCCGCAGGAGTTGTAGCTGATGACGGCGTGGCCGCAGTCTTCGCAAGCCGCAACATGGCCGCCCAGCTCCGCCGTGCGGCAGGCTTCGATGGCGGCCATCGCTTTGAGCTGGCCGAGGCTTACATGCCCGGCGTTTGCCTTGCGCCGGGCAGCCCCGTGGCTGCGGAAGATATCCGCAACCTCAAGCGCGGGACGCGGCATGACCCGAGGCGGCTCAAGCCTTGGGATCGTCCTTCTTCTTCTCGATCAGGGAAAGCCGGTCCAAGGGGCTCATGACTTTCCGGATCGTGGTGGTGGCCACGCGCGTATAAAGCGCCGTCGTGCTCAGCTTCGCGTGTCCAAGCAAAACTTGAATCACCCGGATATCGATATCCTGCTCCAGCAGATGGGTGGCAAAGCTATGCCGCAGCGTATGCGCCGAAACGCGTTTGTTGATACAAACGAGCCGGGCGGCCACATGGCAGACGCGGTTCAACTGGCGTGTGGTCAGCGGGTTGACCGGGTCCCGGCCTGGAAACAGCCAGCCTTGCGGCCTGCCGATGCGGTACCACTCGCGCAAAATATCGAGCAGCATCGGGGAGAGCATGGCAAAGCGGTCCTTACGGCCTTTGCCCTGTTGCACGCGTAAGAGCATCCGGGCGCTGTCGATATCGGAGACCTTCAGCGACAGCACTTCCGAAGCTCTGAGCCCCGCGCCGTAGGCGACGCTCAGCGCCGCCTTGTACTTCGCGCCGGGAGCGGCATCGAGCAGCCGGGCAACCTCCTCCTGAGTCAGCACCGTGGGCAGCTTCCGGGGCTGCTCAACCCGGAACAGCGGCTTGCGAAGCTCGTACCGGTCGAGCGTGATACTGAAAAAGAACCGCAGCGCGGTCATGTACGAGTTCACGCTGGAGGCCCCGAGCGGGCTCTGGACAAGATGGAGGCGGTAAAGCCGTAAATCTTGGCGCTGTTTACATCTCTTGTTGAAGCCCTTATGTTCTCGTTACGTTCCCGGCTCGAGAGGGTTTCCATGGATAACTTGCAATTCCAGCAGTTGATAGCGGAACTGGGCGAACTGACCGAAGTTCAACGCCAGACCATCGCCGCGATGCTTTCCGGCCATGGAGACCTGGCCGAAGTCACGTCCCTGATCGAAGCCCGGTTTGCCGTGCAAGCCATCTGTCCCCATTGCCAAAGCAAGACTGTGGGATCGTGGGGCAGAGCCTGCGGTCTGAAGCGCTATCGCTGCCGAGAGTGCCGCAAGAGCTTCAATGCCCTCACTGGAACGCCGCTGGCGCGGTTGCAAAAGCGCGGGGTCTGGAAAACCTACGCTCAAGCTGTCGCGGACAGCGTGAGCGTGCGCAAGGCCGCGCAAAAATCGGGCGTCAGCGTGCCTACGGCGTTCCGGTGGCGGCACCGGTTTCTCAGCCTTGCCAAAGACAACAAAGCCCGAAGCGGTCAGCGGCATTGTGGAAGCCGACGAAACGTTTTTTCTTAAGTCTTTCAAAGGCGCGCGCAACACGGGCCGGGCGCCGCGCAAGCGGGGCGGCACAGCATCCAAACCTGGGGCGTCAGACGAACAGGTTCCTGTGCTGGTGCTGCGCGACCGCTCGGGCGCCACGGCCGATGGCGTGCTCGAAAGCCTCAAGGTCGCCGAGTTCTACCGGGTCCTCACGCCGGTTGTCGCCAAGGATACCGTGCTTGTCAGCGACGGCGCGCGTGCCTATGCCTCTTTCGCCACCGAAAATGGCCTTGGCCATGTGGCGCTCTGCGCCCGCGACGGCGAACGCAGCCGGGGCGTCTTTCATATTCAGAACGTCAACGCCTACCACAGCCGCCTGAAAACCTGGATGCGCCGGTTCAACGGCGTGGCTACAAAATATCTCCCAAGCTACCTCGGCTGGCGTCGCATGTTCGAAAGCGAAGGCGACGACGTCAGTTCGCAGCGCTGCCTCTTGGCTGCCCTGGCATGAACCGCTACAGAAGATGTAAACAGCGCCTAAATCTTCCGCTGTCGCTGTCTCCGGAGGCCGGTCGATGAACGCCGCAAGGCTCTTGACGCACCGGATGTAGTCTTTCTGCGCCTTCTCTGAGAAATGGCGCGCAGTCATATCGTCGATCATGCGCTGACGAAGCAGGCTGATACGCATACGCAACTCCTATTGAGAGTGAGGTTGACGCCTCATTCTCAATCGAAGCCATCGGCTCGCCTTGACGATTTAGAAATACTGCCCGTGAAGCAGCGGCCTACCGCGAGAGCGGTTTCGTTGTGTGCCCAGCATGTTCGATAGCTTGGGAGTGAAAGTCTCCTGTCCAACCTGATGGAGGTGAAGGATTAGCGAAGCACAAGGGCGGCCGCCGCGAGGCGGCGTCTGAAGGAAGTGCGGAACAAAACCGCGTCCTGACGGACAGAAACCGGATACGAGGCATCCTTGGCAGGACGAGCGGGCAACGAGTCGCAAAGTCCATATCCATCAAAGGCCAAGTCTGTAGATCCGGCAGGGTGCGGGGAAGGCGATCGGACTTACCTGGGGAGATCTGCGCCGTTGTTCCAGGTTTGGAACTGAGGGAGCCGCGAGGCGACTTGATCGCGGCGCAGAAGTCAGCAGAGGGCGTAGTAAGGCTGTGCGGTTGGCGAGGCTAGTGAGGCACTCCAAGGCCGGAAGGCGGAGCAACGGATAGGCCAAGCCGGAAACGGCGGCTGAAGGCCCGAACGATTGGGAGCGGCAAGTAGGACCGGCAACTCATGAACGGAAAGCGGCAGAGAATCCACTGCTCAGTGGCCTTGGAACCGGCAGGCGAGGGTGAAGCCTTCTCCGGCAGTTCTCCAAGGGCCGAACCGTTCGCGGCGAACCCAACACCTGAAAGCCCGGCCTCAGCGGAACACTTGATGGAGGAGGCATGCAACCGGGGAAATCTCGAAACCGCGTGGAAACGCGTTCGAAGGAATAAGGGCGGTCCTGGCGTGGATGGGATGACTATCGACGCCGCCAAGGACTACCTGCGTGAGCAGTGGCCAAACATCCGGTCTCAATTGCTCGGGGGTGTCTACCAGCCGTTGCCGGTCAAACGGGTCGAGATACCCAAGCCGGATGGCGGGGTCAGAAAGCTCGGCGTGCCTTGTGTGGTCGACAGGCTGATCCAGCAAGCCTTGCTGCAGGTTCTTCAGAAGCGCTGGGACCCAACGTTTTCCGAACACAGCTACGGCTTCCGACCGGGACGCTCCGCTCATCAAGCGGTCGCGCAGGCTCAACGCACTATTGCGGAGGGCTACGGCATCGTGGTCGATCTGGACCTCGAAAAATTTTTCGACCGGGTCAATCACGACATGCTGATGGCGCGCGTCGCTGAACGGGTCTCCGATAAGCGGGTGCTCAAACTCATCCGGGCGTTCTTGAACGCCGGGGTGATGGAAGACGGTCTGGTCTGTCCGGTGGACGAAGGGACGCCGCAAGGCGGTCCGCTTTCGCCTCTCCTCAGCAATCTCGTGCTCGACGATCTCGATAAGGAACTGAGCCGGCGGGGACACCGCTTTTGCCGTTACGCGGACGACTGCAACATCTATGTTCGCAGCCGCCGAGCCGGTGAACGGGTCATGGCTTCCGTGACCAGGTTCCTGACCCAAAAGCTAAAGCTCAAGGTCAACGAGGCGAAGAGTGCGGTGGCGCAACCGGAGGAGCGGAAGTTCCTGGGTTTTACCATCTCGAACGATGGGGCTGAGCGGCGCATCGCGCCCAAGGCTCTCAACAAGTTCAAGGTGAAAATCCGGGATATCACGAGCCGGACCCGCGGCCGAAGCCTGGAGCAGATCGTGGAAGACCTCGCCCCGTATCTTATCGGCTGGCGTGGATATTTCGGCTTTTGCCAGACGCCGCGTGTGCTCACGAACCTGGAAGCATGGATACGCCGGAGACTACGTTCGTATCTCTGGCGGCAGTGGCGGAACGGCCATAACCGCTTCAAGGAACTGCGCCGCCGTGGCGTCTCCAAGTTCCATGCGGCGGTCGCGGCCCGTTCGCCAACCGGGTGTTGGCGCATGTCATCGCACCCGGCGGTTCAGAATGCCCTGCGCAACCATGCGTTCCATGATCTTGGACTCCCCCGGCTTTATGTCGCCGCAGAAGCTTAACCCGGTCGAGCCGCCGTGGTACGGACCCGTATGCCCGGTGGTGTGGGAGGGGCGGCGTCGCGAGGCGTCCCCCTATCCCGATCTTCGGCCTGCTGCTGAGATTCTACCCCAAGCCGTGCACACCGGGCGCCTCATGGCCCGTGCGTGCGACATATTCCTTATAGCCACCGTTATAGCTGTGCACGCCTTCGGGGGTCAGTTCGAGCACGCGATTGGACAGGGCCGCAAGAAAATGCCGATCATGCGAGACGAAAAGCATCGTGCCCTCATAACGCGCCAACGCCGCGATCAGCATGTCCTTTGTCGCCATGTCGAGATGGTTGGTCGGTTCGTCGAGCACCAGGAAATTCGGCGGGTCGAACAACATGATCGCCATCGCCAGCCGCGCCTTCTCGCCGCCCGACAGCACCCGGCATCTCTTTTCGACGTCGTCGCCGGAAAATCCGAAACAGCCCGCAAGCGTTCGCAGCGTGCCTTGCCCAGCTTGTGGGAATTGATCTTCGAGCGACTGGAAAATCGTGCGGTCGGCGTCGAGCAATTCCATCGTGTGCTGGGCAAAATATCCCATCTTGACGCTGCCGCCGACCGTCACCGAGCCGTGATCGGGCTTGCTCACGCCGGCCACTAGTTTCAGCAGCGTCGATTTGCCGGCTCCATTGACCCCCATCACGCACCAGCACTCTTTGCGCCGGATCATGAAATCTAACCCCTCATAGATCACCTTGCTTCCAAAGCGCTTGTGCACAGTCTTGAGCGCCACGACATCGTTGCCGGAGCGCGGCGCGGGTGGAAAATCGAACGCCACGGTCTGGCGCCGCCGCGGCGGCTCGACGCGATCGATTTTTTCGAGCTTCTTGACCCGGCTCTGCACCTGCGCGGCATGCGACGCGCGCGCCTTGAACCGTTCGATGAACTTGATCTCTTTGGCCAGCATCGCCTGCTGGCGTTCAAACTGCGCTTGTTGCTGCTTCTCGTTTTGCTCGCGCTGCTGCGCATAGAACTCATAATCGCCCGAATAGGTGTTGAGCGAGCCGCCGTCGATCTCGATAATCTTGTTGACGATGCGGTTCATGAACTCGCGATCGTGCGAGGTCATCAGTAGCGCGCCGTCGTAGATCTTGAGAAACTGCTCGAGCCAGATCAGGCTTTCAAGATCGAGATGGTTGCTTGGCTCGTCGAGCAGCATAGCGTCAGGCCGCATCAGGAGAATCCGGGCCAGAGCAACACGCATCTTCCAGCCGCCCGAAAGCTTGCCAACATCGTTGTCCATCATGTCCTGGCTGAAGCTTAAGCCTCCGAGCACTTCGCGTGCGCGGCCTTCGAGCGCGTAGCCGTCGAGCTCCTCGAACCGGTGCTGAACTTCGCCATAACGCTCAATGATCGCGTCCATCTCGCTGGCGCGCTCCGGGTCGGCCATGGCGGCCTCAAGCTCCTTGAGTTCGACCGCAACAGCGCTGACCGGTCCGGCGCCATTCATGACCTCGGTCACGGCGCTATGCCCTGACATTTCGCCGACATCCTGATTGAAATAGCCGATCGTGATGCCGCGATCGACGGCCACCTGGCCTTCGTCGGGCTCATCCTGGCCGGAGATGAGACGGAACAGCGTCGTCTTGCCGGCTCCGTTGGGCCCGACAAGGCCAGCCCTCTCACCTTTCAGGAGAGAGGCCGAAGCCTCGATGAACAGGAGATGATTACCACTCTGTTTGCTGATGTTTTCGAGACGAACCATGATCACCGGGGATGCTGCGGAAGTTTGGCGCCCTTATGCCACGGGAGAGCCCCGGCGCCAGCCTGAAATAAGCCGCCACGCGATAATGGGCATCGAGACAGGGGCTGATAACCGCAAATCTTGCCTTATCGCTGTGCCTCAAGCCGTTGAGCCGGGACGAAGAAACCGTTTTCGCAAGTAGAACAGCGGGTCCAGCGGCGCGTACTGCATGCTCAACCTCATGAATGCCTGTGGGCGGCGGCCGGCGCCATGAAAGCGCTTCCGCCCCGATCTCGGGGATCACGATGCCTTTCAGGAAGCCGCCGAGGCGATCCAATGGCTTGGCAATCGGGAAGGCCCAACAGGACAAGGGCGCGTCAAACAGCCTGAGAACGATCGCCGGCTTGCGGGCAATCGAAGCGGCCCTATCGGGCAGGGCCAGATGAAGGATCGGAGCCGAGACCGCAGGCTCGCGGAAAACAGGCAACGCTCCGAAGTCGGTGCATGAGCGACGGCGGCGTCGGGCGTTACAATTTCCGACACGCCGATGATTGTTCGAATCACACCGGCGATACGCACAAGGGCGTCCCCATTCTAGAATGCGCATGAGGCCTTCGCTCCCATTGCGGGGGCCTTTTGCGTCCCGCTTTGGCCAGCCACGCTCAAACCGATAAGGCGCTCTGAAGTCGCTGTTGATCAGCAGGGGATAGCGCGACGCCGTGAAGATGATCGGTGCTGTCTGGGTAATGAGAGGGCAAATGCCAAGCTCGCGCACTACCATGTGCTGCGGCATGGGCTGGATAAAGTTCTCAGGAATTGCGCTTTAAAAACAATGCTTTATAAGGTGCCTTGGCGGAGAGGGAGGGATTCGAACCCTCGAGACGGTGACCCGCCTACACGCGTTCCAGGCGTGCGCCTTCAACCACTCGGCCACCTCTCCAAATCGCGCCCTCCTGGGCGCGATTTGACCGTACTATACCGAACGTCGAAACGGCTGCAAGTCATTGTACCGATTTATGACCAGAAGAGTCCTTGGATTGCACAAACTCTTGCCTTATGAGATCGTCGTCGCGCCCTGTTATCGCCACAAGCGCGTCACTACGTTTTGTGAGTATTTTTAGCGTCTTTAGTCTTTGGTGGCGTCGATGGTAAAAGTACCTTCAATCCGAATCGCTGAAGGTATAAAAGACTAATTAGGGTTGCATATTATTCTGCCGCAGACGGTCATCACTTCCGGAAAGCATCCCATGAACGCGAGAGTTTCAGGCAGTTACGCCGCGGCATTTTGTGCGGTAGCCATAGGCTGGTTGATATTCGCCTCGCCTTGGCTGTCGGGCTCGGTCACGATTCCGTATGATGCGAAAGCTCATTTCCAGCCACAGCTTCAGTTTCTGGCGAATGCCCTTCACACCGGCCAATCGCCATTCTGGACGCCCAATGTCTTCGTGGGCTCGCCTCAGATTGCCGATCCGCAATCGTTGATCTTCTCTCCGGCGTTCCTTTTGGCTTATCTCGTACCCGAGCCGAGTTTCCGGCAGCTCGATCTTTATTGCTTCCTGCTTCTTGGGCTGACAGCGTTTTCTGTTCTTATGCTGTTCAAGGATAAGGGCTGGCACCCTGCGGGCGCCGCTGTGGCTGCGCTGGCAGCCGCTTTTGGCGGTTCTTCGATCTGGCGTATTCAACATATCAAGCAGATCGAGGCGTTCGCCTTTTCGATGCTCTGCCTCTGGCTGTTCTCCCGCGCGCTCGAACGGAAGTCCATGCTATACGGGGTTCTGGCTGGTCTTGCCGCTGGCATCATGGTGATCGAGCCTGGGCAGATCGCGCTGCTTGCCTGCTATGTTCTTGCGGGCTACACGATCCATTATTGGCTGAGCGCGCCTAGGATTTGGGCTTCTGTTAAACAGACGCTAGCGCCAATTCTCGCGGGAGGCGCGGTCGCGACGGTTCTCGCAGCGGGGCCAATCATCCTGACCTTTCTCTTCGTCGAGGCTTCGAATTGCCCCGAGATTGCCTTCAAAGAGGCGGGGAGGGGATCTCTGCATCCGGCTTCGCTTCTGACCTCGGTCGTGCCCGACCTCTACGGAGCCCATTCGAACCTACCTTTTTGGGGCCCCGGAAGCATAGAGTGGAATGCGGACTGGCTCTCGATGACCGAGAATATGAGCCAAGTCTATATCGGCGCGCTCCCCATCCTTCTTTTTCTCGCAGTCGGCTTCCTAAGGGGCGGTATCTTTGAGCGCGAGGTCCGGTTCTTTTCGATCGCGGCAACCGGATTGTTTCTCTTTGCGCTTGGCCGGTACACAGGATTCTTTACCCTGGCTTATAACTATTTTCCAGGTGTCGATCTCTTCCGCAGGCCAGCAGACGCGACCTACGCGCTTGGCGGGATGGCCTCGATTTTATCCGGCTATCTTTTGCATCGCTTTCTGTCGGGAAGTGCACCAACCAGCCGGCAAAAACTCGCCGTTGGCGTCATCCTGGCCCTTATCATGGTGGTGAGTTTAGCGGTTGCCGCTGCTCATTCGCACTTTTACTTGGCGGTCAGGCCGGTGCTGCTTTCGATCGGCTTTTTCACCGCCGGCTGGCTCAGCCTCGTTTTCGCAAGGCAATACTCCGACCGTTATGCAATGTTGACAATAGCAGTCCTGGCCGCCTTCACGACAGCGGATCTCGCGATAAACAATGGACCAAACCGGTCGACGGCGCAGACGCCCTCCTATTATGAGCAAATGCGCCCCGATACCAAGAATGAGACAGTCGCTTTCATAAAAACCCATCTCGCACAGCCGCTCAATTCGCCGCGGCGAGACAGAGTAGAGATGATTGGACTCGGCTTCGAGTGGCCGAACATCAGTCTTATCCACGGTTTCGACCATGTGCTTGGATATAATCCGCTTCGCCTGGCGGAAATTGCGGAGGGAGGCATGGGCGCCGGCGAGACGGTCGCGGCTGACTATGAGCGTATCTTCACGCCCTTGTATCCATCATACCTGTCCACGATGGCGGATCTGCTTGGCCTCCGATACATTGCGACCGACCGGCCGGTCGAGAAGATAGACAAGACCTTAAAGCCCGGGGATCTTACGCTCGTCGCGAATACCCGTGACGCCTACATTTACGAGAACCCGCGCGCATTGCCGCGTGTCCTGTTCGCCTTCGATTGGCTGCCAGCTAACTTCGATCGCATTGCGAAAGACGGACATTGGCCCTATTTCGATCCGAGACAGACCGTGCTCTTGCGTGGCAGGCACCAATTGATGAGCACCCTCCAACCAAGACCCGTTTCCCTGCCGCAAGCCGCTACGGCTCTTCAAGTCTATGGGAACGCGGAAGTGCAGGTGGCGGTGGACACACCGCGAGCCGGTTTCCTTGTGCTGAATGACGTTTGGCATCCTTGGTGGTTCGGCACGGTGGATGGCAAGCCTGCCGATATTTTCCGCGCCAATGTTTTATTCCGGGCCATCGAGGTGCCGGCGGGCAAACACGTCGTCCGTTTCGAGTTCAAGCCCGCGGAAGGAGCGGTGAAGGAAATCATGGCTCGCCTGACGGGCAAGCCTATCGAGCCTACCCCGCCAGCCTGGGAACCTTGGTTCAAGCCTGAGGCCAGCGCTCCGGCCTTTTTGAGAGGCGCCGGGTAAGCTCCCGGAAGCCATTGCTTGCGAGCCAGTTATATTCGAGGGTGCGCGCTCCTCTGATGGAGTCACTGACGTCGTAGTCTCCGCGCTCTGCGACGTGGCACATGACGAGCGGCGAGGGGCCTTGAAGGCCTTGAAGCCAATATGTCCACAGCGCCTCAAAGTCGGCGTCTTCATTGAAATCGTAGACGCCCGCGAAGTCGCTGTTCATGGGATGAGAGCGCTCCTTCGCCAGGTCTTCCAACCGGAAAGTCCCGGTTCGCGCGATGATGGCGGCCTTCAGGCCGCGCCATCGCCGCGGAGCGCAATTGCGAAGACTGATGCGGCGCGCATCATCGCCATATCGATCCGCGAGCGCATCGATAAGAGCCTCTCTGACAAAGGGGAGGAGGTGACAATGCTGATGGCCGTCAACGAAATCGGGAAGGGCCTTCATTCTAGTGTCGAACTGCGAAAGCTGACGGTCGATCTCCGTTCGCAGAAGCTTCCGGTTCAAAACCCCCGAATGCGTACGCATTGTGAGGCTGGTGATCGTCTGTCGCGGAAAGATGCCCCCGGCAAAAGGACTCGTGAAATCCAGGTGCAACCCCCGGGAAAGAGGAGCGTCCGCCAAAGACCCCGCGGCCTCTGGCCATGTCGGAGACAAAACCATTGCGCTTGTCGCAGTTACAACGCCCACGGCAGCAAGCTTCAGGATCGCGGAATCGACGCACGCGTCCATCGCATAGTCGTCGGCGTTGATGATCACCCCGTCCTCCATGACTGCATCCCCCGAAGCTACCCTTGCGGCTGCGCGAAAGCCCACAGCTTTGATAGCAAAAATGTCGCGATAGCGACTCCGATAAGGACCGCGGCAAGGGCGGGGAGATAGGTGCGCGGGCCGAAGAGGTGCAACGCTTCCGCGTAGGCGGCCTGATTGAGGACAAAGCCGGTGCACGCGACGGCGAAAAAGCGCGTCCGCGCTGCGGTGTAGCGCTGCGGCGAAATGGGAAACGTCCAGCGGGCGTGACCGCCAAAGCTCACGAGAAAAGCCACGATGAAGCCCATTACATTGGCGGCAAGCGGCTTCAGGTGGAGGAGTTCCACGACAAACGCCACCACCGTGAGATGAATGAGAGCGGCTGCGGAGCCAACCGCAATGAAGATCGCGATTTGTCTCATTTCACGGGATCACCGGTGTCCCAGGCAAGCGCGCGTCCGTTAGCAAAGGAGTCACATCGTAGACGGGCGAGGCTGCATGGGTTCCAGCTTTTTGCCGGCTGTCCTCTGCAATGATGAAGATCGGGCGCTGCTTCACCTCCTCGAACGTGCGGCCCAGGTACTCGGCGATGACGCCCAGCGCCAGAAGCTGAACGCCCGAAGAGAACATCATGCCAACAGACAACGTAGCCCAACCCGGCAAATGATCGCCAAGGACGTAATGCTCGAAAAGGAGGTAGAAACCATAGAGCAGGGCGGAACATGAAATAATGAATCCTGCGATCGATACCAGGCGCAGCGGTATAACGGTGAAAGAGGTCAGGCCCGTGAAGGCAAGCCTGAACAGTTGTCTCCATGTGAACTTGGTGTGACCCGCCACACGGTCTTGCGCCTGAAAGGGCACGAGCGCTGTGCGAAATCCGACCCAGGCATAAAGCCCCTTCATGAGACGGTTCCGCTCTGGGAGCCCATTGATCGCATCGACCACTTTGCGGTCAAGGAGCCGGAAGTCGCCGGCGTCCGGCGGGATGACCACGGAACTCCCCGCCTCCATGAAATGGTAGTACATGCTCTTGAAACGGCGCTTTAGCCAACTTTCGGGACGCGCACTCTGTACACCTGCGACAACCTCATAGCCCTCGCGCCAGCGCTCCAGAAAGGCAGCGATGAATTCCGGAGGATGCTGTCCGTCGGAATCCATCAGAATGACGGCATCACCCGCAGCCATTTTGAGACCTGCGGAGAGAGCCGCTTCCTTGCCGAAATTCCGCGAGAGCCGGACATAGCGCAGGTTGGGGCTGGACGAGCACAGGCTTAGCATGACTTGGCGCGTTCCATCGGTGCTTCCATCGTCGACAACGACGATCTCATGGGCGAACTTCACATTTGCGAGGACGCCGAAGATCGACGACAGCACAATCGGCAGACCCTCGCACTCGTTATAAGCGGGCAAGACGACCGATATCAGCGTGGGGCGATGCGTTTCCATGAAGCACATTCCAAAGGAATTGCACACAATCTAGGCAATGCCATTAGCTGGCTCTAAGCCGGAGGTTAATCAAGAACTGCCATACCAAAAGTGGAGCGGCTGTCTCTTTTCTAGTTGTCGAGCCTCATGGCAATCAGGTCAATTGTCAGCTTGACCTCTTTGTCGATTGCGAACCCGGCGACAAATTCAGGACCGACGCCAAAATCGAGACGATTGATGATGGTCTCAGCCTTCACGACCGCCGTTCCCTCTTCAATAGCGATCGAAAATGGCAGAGTTGCGGGCATTGTTACACCCTTAAGCGTGAGTTGGCCGTTCAATATATATTTTCCGTCGCCATCCGGCTTTGCACCACGAGCGGCGAATTCAGCGGTCGGGAAGCGGCCAGGATCGAAAAAGTCGGCGGACTGGAGTGTCTGGTCTGTGTCGGCGGCGCCGGTCGAGGCGCTGCGCATGTCGAGCCTGACGCGCACCAGTGCCTGATCCGGTGTGTCGGGATCGAACTCGATGTCGGTCTTGAAACTTTTGAAGGTGCCTTTTGTATTGTAGCCGCTACCGCTCGCTTCAAAAGCGACTTCGCTTCTTTGAGGGCTTACCCCCCATTCCATGGCCCTTGCATCCTTCAGTCCTACGAAACTGAAAGCGCTTGCGGTCAGAACCAAGAGTGCGACGCGCTTAGAAGGCGAAGGGCGTCCGAAGCGGGGAAGCATCCTCGACATAATTCCATCCTTCAAAACAAAGGCGTGACGCAGGGCCGCCCCCACGTGAATGACAATGAGGAAAAGCAGCACATTTGCGGTAAATTCATGGATGCTTTTGAAGATTTCGGCAGTGTCCTTCTTCTGGTCGGGTGGGAGGTCGCTCAGCCAAGGGATCAACGGAAAAGCCGTGTATCCGAAAAGAACGGACGGCTTGTCCGAAGCCGATATCATGGCCCAGCCAGAAAGGGGCATGAGAAACAGGGCTGCATAGAGGGCGAGATGGCCGAGATGCGCTGCGATGCGCTCCTGCCTTGGCACCGAAACCAGCAAAACGGGAGCAGCATGGAACGAGCGCCAGAACAACCGCAGCATCATCAGCGCGAGAACGGTGACGCCTATCGATTTATGCAGATTGTAGAGCGGCGGCAAACGCTACAGAAATTAACTCTTGAATTTCTGTATGCTGGAAAAGTCCCCCATCGTCCAAGCCAGAGGGAACATGACGAAGATCAGCGCCGCGATCAGCCAGTGCAGCACCTTCGCAGTACCGGTGTAGTTCTCCCGTTCCATGATGGATTTCTACCATTTGCCCGTGTTTGGCATTGAGGCCCACGGTTCCGCAACCGGCAAGGCTCCGCCTTTCTGCAGAAATTCGATCGAGATATTGTCAGGCGAGCGGATAAAGGCCATCCGCCCGTCGCGAGGCGGACGGTTTATCGTCACCCCTTTATCCATCAGGCGCTGGCAGGTCTGATAGATATCGTCGACCTCGTAGGCGAGATGACCAAAATTACGTCCTTCACCATAGGCCTCGGGATCCCAATTGTAAGTCAACTCGACTTGCGCGCACTCATCGCCAGGGGCCGACAGGTAGATAAGCGTGAAGCGTCCCGCAGAACTTTCCGAGCGTCGAACCTCCTTAAGCCCGAGCTTGTTCACATAGAAATCGAGCGATTGGTCAATGTCGGTCACACGGACCATTGTATGAAGATACTTCATGCTGGGCTCCAAATTGCGCCGGGTGAACGGGATGGCAATACGACGCAACATGCGGATAGATGGTGTCTCGGCGGGACGTGTTTCAACAAGTGTGGAAATCGCGCCTGGCGGCGGTCCTGATTCGCGCTTCGACGACACAAGCATGTTGATTCGCTGTCTGTTTGTCGGGTCAATCAGGCGGAATTGCGCAACCTGGGTCCTGTTCAAAATGTACGTGTCGACATTTTTGTAACAGCATGCAACACGGTACTTGCCCAACTTTGGACAAAATTTATTTCGGATTATCAAGTACTTGCTGAGCCATTCTTCAGGAACGGTTGAAAATCGGCCAGACAAGGGCGCTGGGGAAAGAGTTAATTTTCTCTCGCCACGGCGCAGAGTGATGTTATGTTTCGCAAGTGAGTTGGCTTGCGTGAGGGTCTTGGGCGAGGCCGTTGCGGATGCCAAGTTTTTCAGTAGAAGCGGGGGACTAACCAATGGGGGACAAATTACCTCCCACAATTGCATCTTTTAACGACATCGCAGAGCAACCCAGCATCGACGTCTTCGTAATCGCTGGTCACATCAAGTGGTTTGATGTTTCCAAGGGGTTTGGGTTCATCGTTCCAGATGGAGGGCTTCCGGACATTCTGATTCACGTCACCGTTCTGCGGCGGGACGGCTATCAGACGGCCTATGAGGGAGCCCGGATCGTGTGCGAGGTGCTCCGGCGCGACCGCGGGCTCCAAGCGTTCCGCGTGATAGAGATGGATGAAAGTACGGCTATCCATCCCTCGCAGTTGCCTCAAAGGACCCACGTTCATGTCATGCCCGAGAGCGACTGGCAACGGGCCATGGTGAAGTGGTTCAACCGGCTCAAGGGCTTCGGGTTCTTGACTCGTGGTGCAGGCACAGAGGACATCTTCGTGCATATGGAAACTCTTCGGCGCTTCGGCTTTGCCGAGCTTCGGCCTGGACAAATCGTGCAGGTCCGCTATGGCCAGGGCGATAAAGGCCTGATGGCCGCCGAGCTTCGTCCCGACGGTGCTGTGGGCTACCCGTCCTCGCACTGAAAGGGATAGACCCATGATCAAGGGTCGCGCAAATACTTCCAGGGCCGCTCTTGCGGCCCTTGTTCTTTTAAGCTTTTTTATGTTGCCGTCAGCTTTTGGAGATGTGCTCTTTAAAACCGCAAGCCTGAAGATCGAAACGAGGTCTGGTCCCGTGCTTTTGAACGTCGAGGTAGCAGATACCGAAGCGAAGCGCGAACAAGGTCTCATGTTTCGCCGCTCGATATCAGCGGATCATGGCATGATCTTTCTGTTCGACGGCGAGCATGAGATCACGATGTGGATGAAGAACACCTATATCCCGCTCGACATGGTCTTTATAGGCAGCGACTGGCGCATCAGGCATATCGCCTACGATGCGGAGCCGTTTTCGACCGACGTGATTTCTTCCGTGCGTCCCGCTTCCAGAGTTTTGGAGATAGGGGCTGGACAAGCCAGAAAACTCGGGCTTGCCGTCGGTGATATCGCGGCGCTGCAGAAATGAGGCTGATGGACGTAATTTTTATTAAGTCTAGCCCAAAGTCGACGCCGCAGATTGATCAAATGGCGGGATTCTCTTGATCTAGATCAAAACGGAAGCACGGCAAGGGAGTAATCTCCGGTTGACACAAACTCCTGTCAACTTGAGCTGACATTTTCCGGGGCGCCCTATGCGAATCATCCTGATCCATCCCAATTATCACTCGGGCGGAGCGGAGATCGCGGGAAATTGGCCACCGGCCTGGGTTGCATATATCTGCGGGCCTCTGAAGGCTGCGGGCTATACCGATATTCGCTTCGTCGACGCGATGACGAACAATCTGTCGGAAGACGATGTCCGCGCCATCATCGAGAAGGAAAAGCCCGATATCGTCGGCGCGACATCGATCACACCGTCAATCTATAAGGCCGAGCGGCTGTTGCAGATCGCGAAGGAAGCCCACCCCAGCACGGTGACGTTTCTCGGCGGCATCCACGCCACATTCATGTATCAGCAGGTGCTTACCGAAGCACCCTGGATCGATGCCATCGTGCGGGGCGAGGGAGAGGCGATTTTCGTGAACGCCGTTCGCTCGGTTGAGAAGGGCACTTGGCTGCAGGATCGTGCCGAGATCAAGGGTATCGCCTATACCGACGACGAGAAGAAGATCGTGGCGACGCCTTCTGAGCCGCCAATCGCGAACCTCGACAGCATCAGCCCGGATTGGAGCGTGCTCGAATGGGAGAAGTATATTTACATCCCGACCGGCACGCGTGTCGCGATCCCGAACCTTGCACGGGGCTGTCCCTTTACGTGTAGCTTCTGTTCGCAATGGAAATTCTGGCGGAACTACCGCATTCGCGACCCCAAAAAGGTTGTCGACGAAATCGAAACGCTCGTCCGCGTCCACAAGGTGGGCTTTTTCATCCTGGCCGACGAAGAGCCGACCATCAACAGGAAGAAGTTCGTTGAATTCTGCGAAGAATTGAAGAGCCGCAAACTGCCCGTCCAGTGGGGCATCAACACGCGCGTGACCGATATCCTTCGGGACGAGGCGCTGCTACCACTTTATCGTGCTGCGGGCTTGATCCACATCTCTCTCGGAACCGAGGCTGCCGCGCAGTTGAAGCTCGACCGCTTCAACAAGGAGACGACAATCGCGCAAAACAAGCGCGCCATCGAGCTTCTTCGCAAGAACGGCATCGTCTCCGAAGCGCAATTCATCGTAGGCCTCGAGAACGAGACACCGGAGACGCTCGAAGAGACGTTCCGGATGGCGATGGACTGGAAGCCGGATATGGCGAACTGGGCTATGTACACGCCCTGGCCGTTCTCGGACCTCTTCAAGGAACTGAGCGACAAGGTCGAAATCTTCGACTACGAGAAGTACAATTTCGTGACGCCGATCATGAAGCCGGACGCCATGGAGCGTACGGAGTTGCTCAATCACGTCATGAGGAATTATCGGCGCTTTTATATGCGCAAGGCTTTCTTTGGATATCCATGGGTCTGGAGCGGGCAGAGACGCAGCTACCTCTTGGGCTGTCTCAAGGCGTTCCTCAAGAGCGGCTGGGAGCGGAAGTTCTACGACCTCGGACGCGTGAAATATTGGGGTCCACAGTCTCTCAAGAAGGTGGATTTCGGCTTCGATACCAAGCGTGAACGGGGCGAGCGCGAAGAGGACGACTTCGACCTTACGACGCGGAAGACCGGCCACCACGAAGAGAAAAAGGTCGAAACCGCGGCCACGCACTAGAGCGGCCCGTGTCCATCTGGACGCGGACAAGCTGCCCTAGCACTTTATAATCGATCGACTTTCCGCCTTTAATCGATTCCGGTTAAGGGTGGGTGGATCGAGGGGCTGTCATAGACGAAGAAGGCGCTTCGAATGGCGCACGCATCGGCGGAAGCCGGCCGGGTTGGTCCGAATGCTATAATCCGAGTGGCGGAAACCCTCCGCGACGTATTGGGTGAAGACACCACCCGGCTTATTTTCGCCCGAGCCCACCTAGAGCCGCATCTTGCTCATCCTCCGACGGGGATGGTTCCGGAAGAGGATGTTGGCGCGCTTCAAACGGCGCTTTTCGGCGGACTTGAGGAGAGCGAGGCGAAAACAATCGCGTTCGAGGCTGGGCTTCGAACCGGGGACTATCTCCTCGCGAACCGCATACCAAAGCCTGCTCAGGCCGTGCTCAAAGTTCTGCCGTCCTCTCTCGCGAGCCGGATTTGCTCGGCACAATCAAGAAGCACTCCTGGACCTTCTCCGGGACTGGCGACTTCAGCGTCGCAAACGGGCATCCGGTCATTGTTTCGATCAAGGGATGCCCGCTCTGCCGCGGGCGCTATGCCGACCACACGCAATGCGACTATTACGCCGGAACTTTCCAGCGCCTCTTTGAAGTCCTCGTCAGCCGCGACATTTTCGTCCGGGAAGTGATTTGCGAGGCAACCGGCGGCGCCTGTTGCGCATTCGAAATCGCATGGAAAAATCGAGGCCGCAGCGGCGGCTCGCAGCGTATCCTCACAGGGAAAGAATAATCATGATACCTGGGATTGCGAAGTACTTCTCCGCACGGGTTCCGCGCTACACGAGTTACCCCACGGCCCCGCATTTTTCGACGGACGTGGATGCCAAGCGATATGAGACCTGGCTGTCCCGGCTTGATCCCAGCTCGGAAATCTCGCTTTATCTGCATGTCCCGTTCTGCCGGCAAATGTGCTGGTATTGCGGGTGCAACATGCGGGTGATCGCCCGCTATTCCCCAGTCACGAGCTATGTCGACACCATTATCCGGGAAATCGAACTCGCGGCCCGAACCATGCCTCAAGGCATATCCGTGCGGCACATTCACTGGGGCGGCGGGACGCCGACCGCGCTTGCGCCCGAGGATATGATCCGCATTGCGGAAACCGTTCAGCGTCATTTCAACATTCTGGACAAGGCCGAGATCGCGGTCGAGATCGACCCAAGAACCTTCACGGCCGAAAATGCGGTTGCGCTCGGCAAGATCGGATGCACGCGTGCCAGCCTCGGCGTACAGGAATTCGACGAGAAGGTGCAGACTGCGATCAATCGTGTTCAGCCGATCAGCATGATTGAAAGCACGTTGGCGCTCTTGCGCGAACAGGGTATCACCGAAGTCAACTTCGATTTGATGTATGGCCTCCCATATCAGACGTCCGAAACACTCAAAGATACTGTCGAGCAGGCTGCCAAGCTTAATCCGCATCGCATCGCTCTATTCGGCTATGCCCATGTCCCGTGGATGGCAAAGAACCAGAAAATGATCCCCGAGGAGGCCTTGCCGACGCCGATAATGCGCTTTGAGCAGGCGAAGGTCGCAGGCGATGCTCTTGCCGAGGAGGGATATGTGAAGATCGGTCTCGATCACTTTGCGAGGCCGGAAGACACTATGGCGGTTGCGCTCCGCGAAGGCCGCCTGCATCGCAACTTTCAGGGCTATACCAGCGACGAAGCCGGCACCATCGTCGCATTCGGAGCGAGCGCGATCTCGGCCCTGCCGGGCGGCTTTGCGCAAAATATCGTAGAGACAGGAGCTTATACCCGCGCCGTGAATTCGGGCGTGCTTCCGATCGCCAAAGGCATCGTTTTCCGCGGCGAGGACAAGATGCGCGGCGCGATCATCGAGCGGCTGATGTGCGAGATGGAGGTTGACCTCGAGGACATCCGCAAGCAGTACGCCCCGGATAGGGGTAATTTCTGGGACGAAATGTCGCAGCTTCGCGGCCTCGAGGAAGAAGGGCTTTGCACACTGGACGGAAGCCGCGTGAGCGTGCCCGATGAGGCGCGTCTCGCTCTACGTGTTGTGTGCTCGGTGTTCGACGCTTATCTGGCGCAGAATACCGAACTTCGGCACGCAGCCGCAGTCTAGCTTTCCGAGTTCGATCAACTTTCATCGAATCCGATTGAAGGCGCGCTGATCCACGCCTCGCGATCACGATCGTTAAGGCTTAAGATAGGGAGTCATTTATACTGACCCTCCAAGTTGCTTTATTCTCTATGTGAATGCATTCGAGGCCTCACCCATGGTGCGGATTTTTGCCGTCCTGATGTTTGTAATCGCTTTTTGCTGCGGCGCTGGCGCTGAAGAGGGCAGCGCTGAAGCAGGCTTAGCGTACGCACGAACCATCTGCTCGGAATGTCACGCTATTCGCAGCGACGATGTTTTATCGCCCAACGCGAAAGCGCCCCCTTTCTCCAAAATAGCCAGCACGCCCGGGATGACCGGGGCCACACTCTTTGTGATATTGCAAACCCCTCACAGGGATATGCCGGACCTCATCATTCCGGCCAAGGATAAGGCGGATGTCGTGGCTTACATTCTGAGCCTTCAAAAATAGCACAACCGCTCAGGGTAACTCGAAACCCTTTATTTCTGAAAGGTTAGGCTGTATTTCCGGCGGTGTCCCGGCTGCGATACAAAGGTTGCCTTTCGCCGTCGAATAGCAGCATGGACAAAAACCGATCATCCCCCCTCATTTTGCTGCCCAACCTGCTCAGCATGTTCCGACTCGTGGCGGCGCCGGTGCTGGCCTGGTCCGTGCTTTTGTCGCAAACGCCTGCTGTGGCGATCGGAATCGTCCTGGCGGCCGCGCTGACCGATTTCCTCGACGGCCATTGCGCGCGCGCCACTGGACAAGTGTCCGAACTTGGCGCGGTTCTCGACCCGATTGCCGATAAAACTTTCATCCTGACCGCACTTTCGCTGCTGTGGGGTGAGAGCATCATCCGTGGCCCCAACGCCTGGGCTGTCTTGATCATCTTGTGGCGGGAGGTCCTGATCTCCGGCCTTCGCGATTACGCCCGTTTCGAGGGCCATCAAGCTTCCGTAAGCCGAGTGGCAAAGTTCAAGACGGCGTCCCAGTTCTCGGCTGTGGTTTTGCTTTTCGCCTCGCGTGTCCCATCCTTGCAACCGGACCTGCTGCTCGAGGCCGGGACCGACTTGCTTTGGGTCTCGGCGGGATTGGCTTTATATACCGGAGCGGATTATCTTTTGCGTTTAGGGCGAGGATCATGGAAGTGACATTGAAATATTTCGCATGGGTGCGCGAGCGGATCGGCACCGGCGAGGAACGCGTGAGTTTCCCTGATTCGGTGGCAACCGTGCATGACGCCATCCTATGGTTGAAGCGCCGCGGCGAAGGCTATGCCGCCGCCTTCGAGCGTGAGGAGATCATTCGGGCCGCTATCGACCAAACGCATGCCAGCCATGACGCTCGCTTGCACGGTGCGCGCGAAATCGCCTTCTTCCCCCCTATTACCGGAGGATGATATAGCTGTGCTCAACCTGAACAGCACAGCGAGGGGCAGGGTGACTAAATCGCGCGACGGCAATTTCTTCGAGGACTTCAAGCTCGGGCAGCTGATTGAGCACGCGACGCCGCGTACGGTCACGGTGGGTGATGTGTCGCTTTACACAGCGCTGTACGGCTCGCGTTTTGCGGTTCAGTCATCCGACGCATTCGCCAAGGCCGTTGGCTATCCGCGAAGCCCCATCGACGATGTGCTTGTCTTCCACATCGTGTTCGGCAAAACGGTGCCGGATGTCTCTTTGAACGCCGTGGCTAACCTCGGCTACGCCGAGTGCCGCTTCCTGAAGCCCGTCTATCCGGGCGACACACTCTGTGCCACATCCGAAGTCATCGGGTTGCGCGAAAACTCGAACAAGAAGAGCGGCGTCGTCTATGTCCGCTCGACCGGCCGCAATCAAGACGGTGCCCCCGTGCTCGAATTTGTACGCTGGGTCATGGTGAGAAAGCGCGACGAGCGCGCGCCCGCTCCAGAGGAGTATGTGCCCCAACTGAAGAAGGTGGTCGATGCAAAGGCGCTCGGAGCCGCGCTTCCGCCGGTTGACATCGGAGCTTACAGCGACGCGCTTGCCGGCAGTGCGTGGCGATGGGGCGATTATGAGGTTGGCGAGAAGATTGATCACCTCGACGGCATGACCATCGAAGAAGCCGAGCATCAGCTTGCGGCCCGGCTCTACCAGAACAACGCACGGGTTCATTTTAACCAGCATGAGCAGGGGCAGGGACGTTTTGGCCGCCGCCTGGTTTATGGAGGCCACATCATCTCGCTCGCTCGGGCGCTCAGTTTCAACGGCCTCGAAAATGCCTTCCATGTCGCAGGCATCAATGCGGGCCGTCATGTGTCACCCGCTTTCGCCGGCGATACGGTCTATGCCTGGAGCGAGGTCCTGGAAAAAGTTTCATTGGATCGCAAGGACGCAGGAGCGCTAAGGCTGAGGCTTGTTGCGCTGAAGGACAAGGCCGCCGCGAGCTTCGCGCTCAAGGCAGGCGACCAATACGATCCTGCTGTGCTGCTCGATCTCGATCTCTGGGTGCTGATGCCACTTTAGTCTCGCGTGGTTTGTTGCCGCCATGGCTGGCATGCTGAATTGACAAGAATTGTGCGGCGCACCATAAGCCCTTGATCGCCTTGGTAAAGCATAAAATGCCGAGATGCAGGAGCACGCCTGTTAACGGTTATAATCAAGTAGTAGAATGGTTTGGTTGGTCGCGGCCCCTAGACTCGCTTAAGTGGCTTCGTTTACGCTTTTCGCGCATGGCAAGGTGCTCACGGGTGTTCAGCAGGATGTTTGTTGCACCCTTTGCTGCATCGCAGTAGGAACCTAGCATTAAGAAAAAACGCACGCCGCGTTAAGAAGGATTGCATGATGGCGGAAGCAAAGCCGACCGCGGGAGCCCGGCCCATGGCCCCGAAGCCGATGTCCCCGCACCTTTCCATCTTTCGCCCCTACGTGAACATGGTGCTGTCGATCATGCACCGGATCACGGGTGTCGTTAATTATTGGGGCAGCCTTCTCTTAACGGCCTGGCTTATCTCGGCCGCGATGGGTGAGTCTCAGTTCAATGCCGTCAGCTCGTTCATGGGATCGCCGATCGGCCTTATTATCCTTGTGGGTTTCACTTGGTCCGTCATGCACCATATGCTTGGGGGCATCAGGCATTTCATCTGGGACACGGGCCACGGCTTCTCTTTGCCCGTCGTTCGCGCCCTGTCCTGGGCAACACTCTTCGGATCTGTGACGCTAACCGGGCTGATATGGTTTGTTGGGCTGTCCTTGTGGGGGAACCGCTGATGCCGAAGACTTACAGAACGCAGCTTAAGAAGGTCCGCGGGCTTGGGTCAGCCGTGGGCGGCCCTGGTACCGATCACTTCTGGATGCAGCGTCTTACGGCGGTATCGAACATTTTCGGTGCGGCGTTTATCGTTTATGCAGGGCTTTCGCTGGTCGGCGCTTCGCGCACCGGCGTCCAGCTCTTCTTTTCCAATCCGCTTCACGCTGTTCTGGCGCTCCTGCTCGTAATATCAATAACCTTTCACATGCGGCTCGGCATGCAGGTCATCGCC
The DNA here is from genome assembly GCA_963839435.1 of uncultured Alphaproteobacteria bacterium. Classification (GTDB taxonomy): domain Bacteria; phylum Pseudomonadota; class Alphaproteobacteria; order Rhizobiales; family Rhodomicrobiaceae; genus Rhodomicrobium. The sequence continues at coordinate 25,520 of CAWIVD010000009.1, read as the reverse complement.
GAGGAATACGCGCCGCATTGGCTGAAGGTGCCTTGTCTGTTCCTGAATACGTTCTGGACGTTCTCCGTTGCCGTTGCCTGCACGCTCGCGATCATCAAGCTTTATCTGGGAATGTAACACATGCCTGATGCAACCAAGTTGAACCGCAACGGCAAGAACGGCGGTGCGCCCAAGGTGAACGGGCGCGCCTACCCGGTGGAGGATCACACCTTCGATGTCGTGGTCGTGGGGGCGGGCGGCTCCGGGCTTCGCGCGACGCTGGGCTGCGCCGAGGCCGGGCTCAAGACGGCTTGCGTCACCAAGGTGTTTCCGACCCGTTCGCACACGGTGGCTGCGCAAGGCGGCATCGCCGCCGCGCTCGGCAATATGGGCCGGGACAACTGGCGCTGGCACATGTACGACACCGTGAAAGGGTCCGACTGGCTCGGCGACCAGGACGCCATCGAGTATCTCTGCCGCAACGCTCCTGCTGCAGTCTACGAGCTTGAGCATTATGGCATGCCGTTCAGCCGCACCGAGGACGGAAAAATCTATCAGCGTCCCTTCGGCGGCATGACGACCGATTTCGGGGATGGGCCGCCCGCGCTCAGGACTTGCGCCGCCGCGGACCGCACCGGCCACGCCATGTTGCACACGCTCTATGGGCAATCGCTGCGCCATTCCGCCGAGTTCTTCATCGAGCACTTCGCGCTCGACCTCATCATGGATGATGGCATCTGCCGCGGCGTCATGACTTGGAGCCTCGAAGATGGCAGCATTCACCGCATCCGCGCGAAGAAGACGATCATCGCCACGGGCGGCTATGGCCGCACCTACTTCTCTTGCACCAGCGCTCACACCTGCACCGGCGACGGCAACGCCATGGTCATTCGGGCCGGCTTGCCGCTCCAGGATATGGAATTCATTCAGTTTCATCCGACAGGAGTTTACGGCGCCGGCGTGCTGATCACGGAAGGCGCACGCGGCGAAGGCGGATACCTCACCAACTCCGAGGGCGAGCGCTTCATGGAGCGCTACGCGCCGACCGCCAAGGATCTTGCGAGCCGGGACGTGGTCTCGCGGGCCATGACCATCGAAATTCGCGAGGGGAGGGGCGTCGGGCCGAAGAAGGATCACATCTATCTTCATCTCGACCATCTGGACCCGAAAATGCTGGCCGAGCGGCTGCCGGGCATCACGGAAAGCGCGAAGATTTTCGCGGGCGTCGATCTCAGGCGTCAGCCGATCCCGGTTATCCCGACGGCGCACTACAATATGGGCGGCATTCCGACGAACCATTACGGGGAGGCCATCTCTCCTCATGGCGGCGATCCCGATGCCACTGTCTCGGGCCTCCTGGCGATCGGCGAGACGGCGTGCGCCAGCGTGCATGGGGCGAACCGGCTCGGCTCGAACTCCCTGATCGACCTTGTGGTCTTCGGGCGTGCGGCGGCCCTTCGATGTTCCGAAACCGTCGAGCGAGGCCAATTGCACTCCGAATTGCCGGAGGATGCAGGCGACGAAGCGATCGCCCGTCTCGACCAGTTCCGTTTTGCGAAAGGGGGAACGCCGACCGCAGAACTGCGTGGCAGGATGCAGCGCATCATGCAGGGCAATTGCTCCGTGTTCCGCAATGCAGAGGTTTTGGCGGAGGGCGTCAAGCTCATTCACGATGTTTGGAATGGCGTCGAGGACATCCAAGTCACGGACCATTCCCTGATCTGGAACACCGATCTCGTCGAAACGCTGGAGTTCAACAATCTGATTTCGCAGGCGGCGGTGTCGATCACAGGCGCGCTTGCCCGGCAGGAGAGCCGCGGCGCCCACGCGCGTGAAGACTTCCCCAATCGCGACGATACGACCTGGATGAAGCACACGCTTTCCTACGCGGATTCTGAGAAAAGGACGGTGAAACTGGACTATAGGCCCGTTCACATGCGGACGCTGACGAACGACGTCCAGTACATCAAGCCGAAGGCACGCATTTACTGAGCATTTTGCTCGCGGCAGCCACGAAATGGTCCTACCGGGCCAGGGCGATAATCGCGGCCGCGATAGCTGTCAGGAGCACGATGTTCACATAGTAGCCCGGCGAGACCTTGAACCATGAGGGCTTTCCAAAAAGCCGCTTCAGAAGAAGCCAGAGCGCGACCGGCAAGGTGAGGAAGGGCAGGAGCGTGGGCGCCGTGATTACGGCTCCGATGACACACACAAAAGCAGGAAGAATTAGATCGATTGCCGCTTCGAGGCCTCTGGGCTCGCTTATCGGGCTCGCCTGCGGATCGTCATACGGGGCCATGGCATTTCGAGCCTGCGCAATGAAAAATAGGAAAAAAAGGACCGCTGCGATCAGAACCGCGTCCGCGTACCATGCCGGCGGTTTGGACGCAAAAAAAGCCGAGCCGATCGCGGCGAATGGAGCTGTCTTCGCGTGATAAGAATTCATGATAGGCGAGAATTCTTCCGGCAGCTCAATGCCGGACATAGCCTGGAAAGTCGACAGTACGGCCAAGGATTCGGCGAAAAGCGCGGCGCAGAAAAGTGCGTCTGCAAAGATTGCCCTCAGCATCCCGGCCGTTTCCCCCTGCCGTTAATCTACAGAAATTTTGTAAGACAATGTCTTCGAACGCCTTGCGTATCTTCCCGCCTGGCAATTTATCCCCCATAATTTCCGAACGCGCCAGCAAAGCTTTACCTTTCCTCGTTTTGGGCGATAGGAATGATGCAGCTGGCGACGCGGCCGGCAGGTCGCTTTTGAATTTGCAGGGCTCATGCGATAGTTTCGTGCTTTTGAGCAGGCTGCCGGAAGGGTTGCTTCGGTTTTCCGTGCTAGCCTAGGCTCGTGATCCTCCTTTGGAGTTGTGGATGCTTCGAATCCTTTTCGTGGGGCTGATAGCCGTGGCGACAGTCTCCGGTTACCTCTGGTATCGCGCCCCTGCGCCGCAGTCTCGCGCGGTGTCCGCGCCCCCCGCGGTCATTGTTTCAGCAACGCCCGCAATGGCGCGGGACGTGCCAGTCCTCCTTTCGGGGATCGGAACGGTTCAAGCGCTCAACACGGTCCAGATACGCTCGCGGCTGGACGGCACGCTCGATCGGGTGAACTTCGAAGAGGGGCAGCAGGTCAAGCAGGGTGATGTTCTAGCGATCATCGATCCACGCCTCTACCAGGCCGCTCTCGACCAGTCGAAGGCGAAGCTCGCGCAGGATCAGGCGCAGCTCTTGAGCGATGAGAAGGACCTCGAGCGAAGCCGGCAGCTTTCGCAGCAAAGATTTGCGTCGCAACAATCCGTCGATCAATTAACCGCAAAAGTGGGCGTCGACCGTGCGCTCATCGAGGCGGATCAGGCTTTCATTCGCACAGCCGAGACGAACCTCAGCTATACGACAATCGCCGCGCCATTTCCTGGGCGTGTCGGCCTGCGCGCCGTCGATCCTGGAAATATCGTGAAGGCGAACGACACCTCGGCCTTCATCGGGACGCTGACACAGCAACACCCGATCGGCCTTGTCTTCACTCTCCCTGAAGCGCAACTCTCGGCCATCCGCGATGCTCAGAGGGCAGGGGATGTGCCTGTGATTGCCATGGATCAGGAAGGCAAGAAGCCGGTCGCCAAGGGAAAGCTGCAGGTTATCGACAATCAGGTCGACCAAACGACAGGAATGATCCGGCTGAAGGCCGTCTTCGACAACCAGGATGATGTGTTATGGCCGGGCCAGTACACGCCGGTGCAGGTGCAGGTGGGCTTCAGGAAGAATGCCGTCACGGTCCCGACTGCGGCGCTGCAAAGGGGGCCGAACGGCCTCTTCGTGTGGATCGCCACGCCTGAGATGCGCGCCGGGATGGCTCCGGTGGAAACCGGGCCGGCCTATGAAGGTGTTACGGTCGCGCAAAAAGGCCTCAAGGAAGGCGATCTGGTTATCGTCTCGAACCAATACCGCCTGCAGCCCAATGCGCGCATTGAGCTGCACACGCCGCCGGTTGCGGCCAACGACGCATCCGGCCGCTCATGAATATTTCCGCACCCTTCATCACGCGTCCCATCGCGACGACGCTTCTGATGGCGGCGTTCACGTTTGCGGGCATCGCGGCTTACTTCTATCTGCCGGTAGCGCCGCTTCCGCAGGTGGACTTCCCCACCATCCAGGTTTCGGCGCAGCTTCCGGGGGCAAGCGCCGAGACCATGGCGTCTTCGGTCGCCAATCCTCTCGAACAGCAATTTGGACAAATTGCGGGGGTGACGCAGCTCACGTCCACAAGCACGCTTGGCAATACGCAGGTCAATATCCAGTTCCAGCTCGACAGGAACATCGACGCGGCGGCGCAGGACGTTCAGGCAGCGATCACCGCGGCAGGCCGAAGGCTGCCGACCACGCTCAGCTCGCCGCCGAGCTATCGGAAGTTCAATCCGGCCGATCCTCCAATCATCATCCTTGCGGTAACGTCCGACACCGTGCCGCTCACCGAAGCCGACGATTACGCTGAAAACATTCTCGCGCAGCAGATCTCGCAGATCCAGGGGGTCGCCTACGTGATGATCGGCGGCCAGCAGAAGCCTGCCATCCGCGTTCAGATCGATCCCGAGAAGCTGGCGACCCGCAACGTTACGCTTGAAGATGTCCGGACCGTTCTCGGGAACATCACGGCTGACGCCGCCAAGGGCATTCTGAACGGCGCGAAGCAGAGCTTCACGGTCGCCGCCAACGACCAGATCATGAAGCCCGAGGATTACGACAACATCATCCTCACTTACAAGCAGGGCGCGCCAATCCGCGTGTCCGACGTGGGCCACGCCATCGCCGGGCCGGAGAATACGCAGCTCGGCGCATGGTCGACCGGCAAGCCCTGCGTGCTGCTGGTCGTCTTCAAGCAGCCCGGCGCGAATGTGATCGAGACGGTCGACGACATCAAGAAGGCTTTGCCCAAGCTTGCGACTGTCATCCCGTCGGGGGTGAAGGTCGACGTGATCAGCGATCGCACGACGACAATCCGCGCCTCGGTGTTCGATGTCGAGTTCACGCTCTGCCTGACGATTGCGCTTGTGGTGCTCGTGATCCTTATGTTCCTGCGGAATCTCCGCGCCACGCTAATCCCGAGCGTTGTCGTGCCCATTTCGCTGCTTGGCACTTTCGCCGTGATGTACGTGCTGGGCTTCAGTCTCGACAACCTCTCGCTGATGGCGCTCACGATCGCGGTCGGGTTCGTGGTGGACGACGCCATCGTCGTCGTGGAGAACATTTATAGATACGTGGAGAAAGGCGAGAAGCCCTACAAAGCCGCGCTCAAAGGCGCGGGAGAGATCGGGTTCACGGTCTTTTCGATCAGCCTTTCGCTTGTCGCCGTGTTCATACCGCTCCTTTTGATGGGCGGCATCATCGGCAGGCTCATGCGCGAATTCGCGTTGACGGTCACGGTGACGATCGCCGTTTCGGTTATCGTCTCGCTTACGCTCACGCCCATGCTGTGCTCGCGATTCCTCACGGCGGGAGAGCACAAGCCAGGATGGCTGAACCGCCAGATCGGCCGGTTCTTCGACGGCCTTGTTGCCGGATATGAGCGAACGCTCAGCATCGCGCTCCACTATCGTTTTATCACCCTGATGGTGTTCTTCGGCACGCTCGGGCTGACGGTTTACCTCTTCATCGTGATCCCGAAGGGCTTCTTCCCGGTTCAGGACACCGGAATTCTGTACGCGGTGACGGACGCCCCTCAGGACATTTCTTATGACGAGATGGTTCGGCGGCAGTTGGCGCTGTCCGATATCGTTGCGAAGGACCCGGACGTCGATAATGCCGGTTCTGCGCTTGGCTCCTCGCCCGGCAACACACAGAATTCCGGGCGCCTCTTCGTAACGTTGAAGCCGCACGACGAGCGGATGAGCGGCGTCCTGGGCGTCATGAACAGGCTGCGCCCACAGCTTGCGAAAGTGCCCGGCGCGGCCGCTTTCATGTCTCCGGCGCAGGATATCACCGTGGGCGCACGCCTTAGCAGGGCGCTCTACCAGTTCACGCTGCAGGATGCGAGCCTGGAGGAGCTGAACGAGTGGACGCCAAAGGCTCTCGCCAAGCTGAAGACCGTTCCCATCCTGGCAGACCTTTCGACCGATCTTCTCGTGAATGCGCCGCAGCTCAACGTGAACATCAACCGCGACCGCGCCTCACGCTACGGCATCACGCCGCAAATGATCGATGACACGCTCAACGACGCTCTCGGACAGCGGCAGGTCGTTCAATACTACACCCAGCTTTCCACCTATAATGTGGTCCTCGAAATTCCGCCGGAACTTCAGGGCGATCAGGACGTGCTCAACCGGATCTACGTTCGGTCTCCGGTCACGGGCCAGATGATGCCCTTGTCGACGCTGGTGATTTTCGACACGAAGAAGACAGGCTTTCTCTCCATCAACCACCAGAGCCAGTTCCCTGCGGCGACGATATTCTTCAATCTTCAGCCGGGCATTTCGCTGGGCGAGGCCGTGACCGCGATCAACAAGGCGATGGCGGAGATCGGAGCGCCGAACACACTCGCTGGAAGCTTCCAGGGCAATGCGCAGGCCTTCCAGAGTTCCCTGGCGTCGACGCCGCTTTTGATTATCGCTGCGCTCGTGGTGATCTATATCATCCTCGGCATGCTGTATGAGAGCTTCATCCATCCGCTGACGATCCTGTCGACGCTGCCGTCCGCGGGCGTGGGTGCTCTCCTGATGCTGATGGTGTTCGGTTTCGATCTTTCGGTGATCGGCATCATCGGCATCATCCTTCTGATCGGCATCGTGAAGAAGAACGGCATCATGATGGTTGATTTTGCCATCGCGGCGGAGCGCGAGCGGGGCTTGTCGCCCGAAGTGTCGATCAAGGAAGCCGCGCTCTTAAGGTTCCGGCCCATCCTCATGACGACGATGGCGGCGCTGTTAGGCGGCTTGCCGCTGATGCTGGGCGCTGGCACGGGGTCGGAACTTCGCCAGCCGCTTGGCTATGCCATGGTCGGCGGGCTTGCGCTGAGCCAGGTGCTGACGCTTTACACGACGCCGGTCATCTACATTTACCTCGACAAGCTGCAAAGCTGGCTTTCCGGCCACCGCGAAGAAAGCAAAGAGGAAGCGAAACCGGTCGTTCGGATTATGCCCAAAGCCGCGGAATAGACCGCGCTACCAGTGCGGCTCGATGGGCGCGCCGTCGAAGATCTCCGCAAGACGGCGCTCGGTGCCCCCGGCAGCATCAGCCGGGATCTCATGCCTGGCGAAAAACCGGCTTTCCGCGATCTCGTGGTTCGGGGGCGGGATGCTTGGCCGCTCCCATTCCGGCACGATGAAGAGGGCGACGTGATCGCTTGGAAGAGCCCTGAAGTTCGCAAAAAAGCCATGCAACTTCGGGCGGCCCTTCATGATAACGCCCGCCTCTTCCTCCAACTCGCGTGCAAGAGCCGTCTCGGCCGTCTCGCCCCACTCGATGCCGCCGCCGGGAAAATGCCATCCCGGCCGGTATCCGTGGCGAACAAGCAAAACGCGGCCATCATTGTCGGTCACGACACCCTGTGCGCCAAGCGTCGCGCCTCGGGTCAAGCGCCAATAGGCTGCAACGATGCGCATGGGCAAGCGGATCATCATGCCGGGTCTCGATCTGATTGGGCTTCCTGTAACTTGGCGGTTTGCGGGTGGATTCTCAAGCAATCAAGTGGGCAGCCATCCCGCTGTCTCTTCTGGACGAGTCAATGAACCGAAATCGCCAGCCCGCTCAGGTCCAGGTTCGCCAGCAGCCCGACCTGCCTGCCGGATAGTTCCAGCACGGCACCCTTCTGGTTGGTCAAAACGATTGCCCGTGCGCCAGGACCAACTGCAAGCCCCGCTCCTGCCGCGCCGTAGACGCCCGCGACATCGGACGGCGACCAGATGTTGCTCACCCTTCCGTGCAGCACGGTCTTCGAACCGCCGAAGACGAGACCGTAATCAAGCCCCCCGGTGGAGAGCGGGTAATGCCTGCCGTGGAAGTACAGGGAGCCGCTGCCGCCGGAGCCGCCGATGATCCACCCTGCCTTGTAGATGATGAGCGTCACTGAGCCATCGTCGGCATAGCCGGCGGAGTGCGAGGCGACGAAGGCAACGAGTGCAATCAGAGCCGCGCGAGCGGCTGATAAAATTCTCATGAGAACCCCCTGGAATGTTTCAGAGCCTGTTAGGCCGAAGCAGGCTGAATCACACTCCCAAATCCTAACGGAGATTGGGGAGGCAATATGTTCACTGCCTCCTTCTCCGGTTTGTGGGGGCACCCGCTTAGATATTGTCCTTCGTGGGATCTCTCAGCGGAACGGGGGCTCGTCGAAGGATCGCAACTTTCGCGAATGGAGGCTGTCACGCCTCTCTTTGAGGAGGTCGAGGGCGGCAAGGCCGATCTTCAAATGCTGGGCGACCGCCGTCTCGTAGAAAGCGCTCGCGGCGCCCGGCAGCTTGATCTCGCCGTGGAGCGGCTTATCCGAGACGCACAGCAGCGTGCCATAGGGGACGCGCAGACGAAAGCCTTGCGCCGCAAGCGTGCCGCTTTCCATGTCGACGGCGACGGCGCGCGAAAGGTTGATGCGCTTTCGTTCCTGCGTGAAGCGCAGTTCCCAATTGCGGTCGTCATTGGTGACGACGGTGCCCGTGCGGAGCCGCTGCTTGAGCGCGTCGCCGGTGTGTCCTGTGACGGACGCGGCGGCCTCCTGCAGAGCCACCTGCACCTCGGCAAGGGCCGGTATCGGAACGCTCGGCGGGATCAACTCGTCAAGGATGTGATCCTGGCGAAGATAGGCGTGGGCGAGCACATAGTCTCCGATGGATTGGGAGTCGCGAAGCCCGGCGCAATGGCCGACCATGAGCCAGCAATTTGGACGAATGACCGCCAGATGGTCGGTGATGTTCTTCGCGTTGGACGGGCCGACGCCGATATTGATAAGCGTCACCCCGGCGTCCGCGCCGCTCGTCAAATGGTAGGCAGGCATCTGATAGCGATGCCATGGCGAGCTCCTTAAGAGCGCCTCGGCCTCTTCGGGCGAATGCTCCCGGCCAATGATCACGTCTCCCGGAAGCACGAGGCGGTCGAATCCACCCTCACGCTGAAGGTGCTCCCGTCCCCAGCTCAGGAACTGATCGACGTAGCGGTGATAGTTGGTAAGCAGGATCCAGCGCTGCATATGGCGCCAGTCGCTCCCCGTGTAGTGAACGAGCCTGCGTAGCGAGAAATCGGTGCGGACCGCGTCGAACAAGGCGAGAGGATGCGGTTCATGCTCCTTGCGCTTAAACAGTCCGTCCGCAACCTCGTCACCTACGGCAGACAGGTGCGGTGTCGGGAAATGGCGGGCGAGTTCGCTTGCGGAGACGTTGGCGCCCGTGATCTCCTCCGCCCGTTCGATGACGTAAGGGTAGGGGATTTCCTGAGCGCTCACGCCGACCTCGATATCGGCGCCGTATTCCATCACGAGCGGTTCGAGCTGTTCAAGCAGGTAGCTGCGGAAAACAGCCGGATGGGTCACCGTCGTCTCGTAGACGCCTTGATGATGGAGCCTGGCAAAGGCGCGAAGGTTTGGCGAGCGAGGCGGCTTTTCGTTGCGATGAACGAGCCGGAGGAAAGGATAGTGGAACTTGGCGCGGGTTTCGGGAGAGGGGGGAGCGCCTGTGCTGAGATAGGTGTCGAGCGCCTCCGCAAGCGTGGAAGCGGCCTTTGCGTATAAGTCTTCGAGCCGGTCCACCGCAGCGACAGGTGTGAGATGCTCTGAAATTTTGGGCTTTGCCATGACATGCCGATCGCGATTGAAAAAGGAGAGAGACCGCGGAGGCGCGGCTTACGACGGTAACGGCCGGTATAGTCCCGTTCTAGTGATGATTAAGGCTCAGGGCAACAAGCTGCCCAATGGCCCAGGAAGCTTGGCACATCGGTTTGTGCGCGAGCGTTTCCCTGTGTAGGCGCGCCCGCCTCGCATGATCGAGGAGACGATGCCGGTTCGCTGGTCAATCCGGGACGGTCGGTGCTGGACATCTCCGGAAGCGGATACAACTTAAACTTCGAGCCGGCCAGCTTTAGATGCCGCATCCGGAGAAACGATGTTCGAAAAAGGCTTGTTCGAAGGCCAACGCATTCTTGTCACGGGCGGCGGCACGGGCCTGGGCAAGGCGATGGCCAGCCGTTTCCTTTGCCTCGGCGCGGAAATCTTCATCTGCGGGCGGCGCAAGACTGTCTGCGCGGACACGGCAGCGGAGCTGATGCAGCGGCATGGCGGCACGGTCACGGCTTTTGGCGTGGACATCAGGGACGCCAACGCCGTCGACGCCATGGTCGAGGAAATCTTTGCCTCCGGCCCGCTCACCGGCCTCGTTAACAACGCGGCTGGCAATTTTATTGCGCGCTCCGAAGATCTAAGCCCGCGCGGTTTTGATGCGATCGCAAACACCGTCATGCACGGTACGTTCTATGTCACCCATGCGGTCGGCCGGCGCTGGATTGCGGGAGGACATCGGGGCGCGATCCTCTCCATTCTCACGACCTGGATTTGGAACGGCGGCCCTTTCACGGTCCCTTCGGCGATGAGCAAGGCTGCCGTCCACGCCATGACCATGTCGCTTGCGTCCGAATGGGGCCGCCATGGCATCCGGCTTAATGCCATCGCGCCCGGAGAGATCCCGACCGAGGGGATGAACAAGCGTCTAACCCCGGCATCCGCGCCCGGCGACCACACCGCAAAGATCAACCCGATGGGGCGCGTGGGAACGATCGAGGAACTGCAAAATCTCGCGGTCTTCCTCATGTCGGACGGCTGCGATTGGCTCACAGGCCAGACGATTGCCATGGACGGCGCACAGGCGCTGGCAACAGGCGGAAACTTCTTCGACTTGCGCAAGTGGAACGACGAAGACTGGCGGCGGGCGCGCGACTCCATTAAGGCGCAGGACGCCAAAGACCGCACGGATCGAGGCTGAGATTGGGAACGGATGTACACGGGTGAACAGGTAGAACGTCGTCCGCGGCAGCCCGCCTTCATCATGGCGAACTCAGGCGAGGCTGTGACCTATGGCGAACTCGAGGCGCGCAGCAATCGCCTGGCGCATCTGTTTCGCCATCGCGGGCTCGCGCGGCTCGACCACTATGCGATCTTCATGGAAAACAACAGCCGCTACCTCGAGGCCTGCGGCGCAGGCGAGCGATCCGGGCTCTATTTCACCTGCGTGAATTCGTCCCTGACCGCAACGGAACTCGCCTACATCGTCAACAACAGCCAGTCCCGCATCCTGATCACCTCGGTGGCCAAGCTCGATGTCGCGCGCGAGGCGCTTGGCGCGTGCCCGAAGGTCGAACTCTGCATCGTGGCCGACGGCTCCGGCGAAAGCGAACGCATCGTCGGCCTCGAACAGGCGACAGCCGCGATGCCGGCCAGCCCCGTTCCCGATGAGAGCATCGGCACCGCGATGCTGTATTCGTCGGGAACGACCGGGCGGCCGAAGGGCATCTTCCGCCCGCTGCCCGAGCAGCCGCCCGGCAAGCAGTTGCCGCTGTTCGCTTTCTGCAAGAAGCTCTGGCACTATCGCGAAGGCATGATCTATCTGTCGCCGGCGCCGCTCTATCATTCGGCGCCGCAGGCCGCCGTCAATCTCACGATCCGGACCGGCGGCACCGCCATCATCATGGAGCGCTTCGACCCTGAGACCTATCTCGAGCTGGTCCAGACATGGGGCGTCACCCACAGCCAGCTGGTGCCGACGATGTTCTCGCGCATGCTGAGGCTGCCGAAGCCACGCGGCTCTCGCTACGACCTGTCGTCGCTCGAAATCGCCGTCCACGCCGCCGCGCCCTGCCCGGCGACGGTGAAGGAGGACATGATCGAATGGTGGGGACCGATCATCCACGAATATTACGGCGCCACCGAAGGCCTCGGCTTCACCGCCTGCACAAGCGAAGAATGGCTTGCGCACAGGGGCACCGTCGGCAAGGTCCTGCTTGGCGACCTCCATATTCTCGATGAAGACTTGCAAGCCTGCCCTGTCGGGCACGCCGGGCACGGTCTGGTTCAAGACCGCCTACGCCGTTCGAATATTTCAACGACCCGAACAAGACCCCGAAGAGCCGTTCGCCGGACGGCAGCATGAGCACGGTCGGCGACGTCGGCTATGTCGATGAGCGACGGCTTTCTCTATCTGACCGACCGCGCGACCTTCATGATCATCTCGGGCGGCGTCAACATCTATCCGCAGGAATGCGAGAACCTGCTGATCACCCATCCCGAAGATCGCCGATGCCGCCGTGTTCGGCGTACCCAATGCCGATCTCGGCGAGGAGGTGAAGGCGGTGGTGCAGCCGATGCCGGGAGTCGACGCCAGGTCCGGCGCTTGCCGAGGAGCTGATCGCATTCTGCAGCCAGTCGCTGTCGCGCCAGAAAGTGCCGCGCTCGATCGATTTCGAGGACGAACTGCCGCGGCTGCCGACCGGCAAGCTCTACAAGCGGCTGCTGCGCGACCGCTATTGGGGCAATCACGGCACCCGCATCGTCTGAGGGGAAGCCGTCTCAGTAGAGAAGCCCTTGAAGACTTGATCTCACTCGAATCATTATCAAACTTCTACAGGTTATCCATAACTCAGATATGGATTTTATAGGGCAAGGCGATCATCTCTCCAGCCTTCAGGCAATACAAATGGAGAAAGCCATGGTGAGCTTTGCCGAGGATAGATCCCCAGGTCTTCGCGAACCGGTGATCCTCTCAATCGAAACCGATACGGCCGGGCACTCGATCCTCAGAAGCAGCGATGGGTGCATGGGGGGAACCTTCCGCAATCGGCACGCGGCGTTGCGAGAGGTCGAGGACCGGATCTGCATGTCGGATCAGGTGACCGTTCTCGTGATCGAGCCGGAGAAATTTCGATTTGGAAAGTAGGCGGCGCGGCGAAAAAGTTGCCAGGGAGGGCAGGGGCGTGACCGAAGGGAGACCCCCGGTAAGGAAAAATTAATTGGGTTCGTTTTGCAAAAACGCCATATCTTTATATTCAAGTAGTTATTGATGAAAAAAATCTTAATATATCAAGGGTATAGTAAGTATTTGGGCTCCGTTTGTGCCCGGTTTCCGTCCTCCCAGTATCGCGTTCGAGCCGGGCGTGAGAGGTGCAGGACACCACGCGAAAGGCGTTTCATGTCCAGTGAGTATCAGATCGCGGCGAACCGCTTCAACGCCCGCTCCAGCAAGGGCCCCAAGACGGCGGAGGGCAAAGCGCTGAGCAGCCGGAACGCCATGACACACGGGCTAAGCGCCGCTGGCGGCCTTCTCGGCGGAGAAAGCCCCGAGGAGTTCTTTGAAATGCGCACTCGCGTCATTGAAGAGCTTGCCCCGGAAGGCCCGGTCGAGAGTGAGTTGGCTGAGCGGATTGTCAGTATCCTCTGGCGGTTGCGGCGCATTCCTGCCTTCGAAGTGGCGATCCTCGCCTGGGTCCAGGCGCGCGAAAGAAGCCAGAGTTCCTATACATTAGGCACTCCGCTCCTTACCGGAGATCCCACCGCTCCGCTGGTGAGTAACTATACGGACAAACGGCTCGTTCTGGGGCGCTCACTCGATGCCTTTCTTGCAAAGGGCGTGGCCGGGAAGCTCGGCCGCTATGAGACAACCTTGCAGCGGCAGTTGCTGGCGCTGCTCGCCGAATTCCGGAAGATGCATGCGCGCAGGCAAGAGCCAGTTCAAAGCCGGGATGGCTTGCATGTTCTGAAATAGCATGGCCGTCGCTCGCGATCGGCCAAAATCAGCGCCTGTAGCAAACAGTCCTGGCTTCGCCCGCAAAGAGCTGGAGCTTTTGCGGTCGGGTTCCCCAGCCACAGCGGTGACGAGGGATTCCGGGTGGGTCGAATCCTGAAATACTCACCTCTAGCATATCGAGGCCGCTCAACCCTTAGAACCGGACCCATCATCAATGGCACAAATTAGATGGGCAAAAGTCGTTAGGTCAATAGGTAGATGCGAGGCCCCCTGTCGATCCTATGTATGGTCCGGCTGTGTGTTGTAAGAGGAGACGGCGAAGCGGCGGCGTGCGGTCTTGCATCGCGCAGGTAGGCGAGGGGCATCATTTCATTGGCAGGGGATGCATCAGCCCACCATCGGTCCAAATCGCATTCAGACCGCGATCCAAATGGTAGGGCTCACCCGTCGTCCGTTTAAAGATCTCGCCATAATTGCCGGTCGCAGCGATAACCTTGGCGGCCCAATCATGCGCCAGCCCCAGCGCCTGAGCAGTCGCGAAGTCGTGCCCGAGCAACTGGTCGGCCCGCATGTCATGGCGCTCCAGCGCCGCCGCCACGTTGGCCTGCGTGATCCCCAACGCTTCCGCTTCGATCAGGGCGCTGACCGTCCAGTCGATCAGCAATCCGAACGTCTGGTCACCATAACGATACCCGGGGACAATCGGGTTCAGGCCGAACCGCTCAGGGAGAAAAACGAAATCGCTGGTCCAGGCATGAAAGTTGGCGCGCGACTGAGCGAGCCTGGACTCCGTGCCCGTGCCCGCAACACATCGGCGGACAGCTATGGCCGCGTCCATTTCGCCCTGTTCGGAGTGAGACATGAGCGCATAAGGAATGCCTCGCGCGTCCAATTCGTCGCGCAGCATCCGCTCGGGCGGGCTCATGTCAAGCGCACAGATAAGCTTGTCGCGCAAGCCCGCCAGTTCCGTGACGCCGCTCTGCTTCGAGACTAAAAAGCGCTGAGGGTCATAAAAGACCGCCGGTCCGAACCCAACGCCGAAATGCGCCGCTATCAATGCCGAAGGCGAGATGCCGACAGCAAGATGGATGTCGCCCGCCTTCAGCGCGTTCAACGCCTCCGGCTCGGCTGGAAAGGCACGGATCGACAGACTTTCCGCGTCACCGAAGATAGCCACAGCGACGGCGCGGCATACCTCGGCTTCCAGGGCTGAGAGATTGCCGTGAACGTCCTCTCCATTCCAATCGTCAGCGCTGGCCACGGTGCCGCATTCCATATGGTGAGCGGCGCGGATGGACTCTAAAGTTTGAGCGTGCCCGGCGCTGGCGAGCGCAAGCAAGCCGCTGGCCAGGAGGCCCAGAAGTAAGCGAGACATCTACAAACCTCATGAAGCAGGAAAAGACACAGGATGGAGGTCAAGACCTCCACCCCGTCGCGGACGTTTCCAGCCCGCAGGCATGCCCTAAGCCGGAAATGGATCAAGGTGTCCAGTTTCCGGAGGTCGGCGTGCCGGGTGATTGGGTCGGGCGAGGGTTTACGTCAACCGGATACGGGTCGATCGGCTTACCGGCTTTATAGTCGGCCCAAGACTTAAAGTCGGTCGGCAAGATGCCGATCTTCTGGCATGCGCCATTGGTATAGCCGTTTGGCGAGTATTGTTGTGACGACGCATAGTGAGGCAGCGAGTTAACGTATGCGGGAAGGATATACGCCTGCGAAGTGGAGACTGGCCGCTTATTCCCCCGCAAGATCTCAAGATCGAATGCTTCCATCAGGTCGCCGACGTTGTTATCCGGATCATCCGAAGGACCGAGGTTTGGCTGTCCCAACGTCTGTTTGCCTAACTCGCGCCCACGCTTCTCGTCCGGCAGCGAGGCGAGCGGCACGAGGCCGTATAGCTGGTTGATGAATTTAATCACCGAGCCGTGCTCGCTGTAGCGATGCGAGATCTTGCCTGATGCCGCGTAGGGCGAAATCAGGATTGTTGGAATACGCGGACCGGCCGCAAGCTGCGAACCGTCGGCGAAGGTGCTGCGCCGCTCCGTTGAAACATGGTCGTAGAAGCCGTCGGTTTCGTCGTACGTGATGATAATCACGCTTTCCGGCCAGTAGGGGCTGGCAGCAATGTCGTTGATCGCCTTGGCGGAGAGCGCTTCGGAGATCTGTTGGTCCGAATAGGCGGGATGATCGTCGTTGCCTATAAAGACCTGCTTGTTGGGCCCTGGAATGACCGGCACCAGCCCATCATTGTTGTTGTAGCCCCCGCGCAGATAGAACACGCCGCCGTCGCGCGGCAACTTTTTGCCTTCAACGGCGTCAAAGAAATCCTTGGCGCCGTGCAGGTTGCTGTTCAGCACATTCGTATTGTCGCCGAGATAGCCGAAATACTGCGGGCCATTGTGATGCAGCACATAACCGGCGTTCGGGCCTGCTAACTTCGGATTATAGGCAGTGACGGTAGACGAATCGTTGCCATTGAAGCCCTGCTGGTACCAGCCCCAGTTGACCGCCTGGTTGAGGGACGCAATGACTTTGATGTCGCTCTGGACGTCCAGAAGGTCCGCGGTGGGGTTCTGGTCGTTCTTGATGGTCTGCTCGATGTTATGGCCCATGAACGAGAGCGGCAGGCTGGCGAAGGTCAGGTTCAGGGCCGGGTTGGTTGCGCTCTCGTCGGCATTATACGGCGGCTTGACCTTGCTGGTGTCGAGGCTTGAGCCTGGGAATGGACCAGGATCGGCGACAATCGGCACGTACGCATTGGTATTCGTCTTCGACACACTCGACGTATAGCTGGCGCCGAGCACGTTCTGGAAGCTGGCGTTCGCATAAGTCGTGGTCGCGCCTTCATTGTTATGAAGCGCCCATTGCGTCTCACCGGACTGGCCGGCTATGAGCGCGATCGCATTCGGGGTCGAAGGTCCGATGATCGTCTGACGGAAGTTATCGAACAGCACGAAGTTCTTCGCCCACTGCCACATGAAGGGGATCGTGTCGCAATCGATGTGGCTGATGTCCGTCTCGGCTTTCTGCTTTTGCGCGAGTGAGATTGCGGTCGGCGCCGCGCCTATGTTGGTGACGATGTTTCCGGACGCATCGGTCGTCAGACCCTCTTGATCCATCGCGTAACGGTCATTCGCTGCGACGCCAGTCGCCGGGTCGATATGGAGGCCGTTGTCCATACCCTGGTGGCTGTGATCGACCGAAATCAAGTCGGCGGGATAGATCGGCACAACCGTCTCGGTCGCAGTCTGGACCGCTTGCGGCATCAGGAAAGGGGAGATTGTCGTTTTGTTAAGGCCGGTGTCGAGGTATTTCTGCACGAAGCTGGGCGTCGCAGCGGCGGGCGTGGCGCCGCGAGGAGCGCTATAGAGGCCGTTGGCGCCGGGGAAGGTGCCGAAATAATGGTCGAACAACTCGTTCTCGTGAAAAATCACAAACACGTACTTCACCTTCTGGCGCAGAAGGCGAATAAGCTCGTCTCTGTCGTGTCCGCGCCATTGATCGCCGCCCCGGTTGTCACCAACTTGCGGCCACGCGTCTTCCTGAACCTGCGGTTGCGCATAGGCGCACGGAAGCAAGCACGGTTGCAACAATGCTGCGGCGGAAACGAACGCAGTTGTCGCCCTGAAGTACTTTTTCATTGGGTATCCCCCGAAGGAATGCAAATAGCAACGCATTACCCTCGGCCCGCGTAGAGTGCGTTCTTGTAAGTTTCACGACAGTTTGGTGAAACCCACTCGGACAAGCCGGAACATCCGTCGGGTGAGCCATCATGTGAGGCATTCCGGATACAGCCGCGATCACGCTTATGGAGGCAGAGTTCAGGAACGAGGCGCTGCAGTGGCCAGCAAACTGGTAAGCGGCGCCAAGCAGGTGATCGCCGCCACTGTCGTGCAAATCCCGCAACGCTGGTTCCTCGGCGAGGAACGGCGGCTCATCCCCCGGCAGCAGGCACTCTCCGAAATCGGGCGCTAGCCCGCAACGGCCTGCTGCGTCAAAGGTCACCCATCGCACCTACCCGGCGCCGAGCATGCCCGTGAGGTGTGCCGCGGCGTCGAGGAGGTTCGCCACGTGGGCCTCGGGTCCGGCGCCGAGCCGTTCATCGGCCTGGCCGAAGCGGTTCACATGGATGACGCGAAAGCCGAAGGCGGCGCCCCCGGCGCAATCCCAGCCATTGGCCGATACAAAGGCGATTTCATCCGGCTCGGCCCCAAACGCATTGCAGGCAAGGTTGTAGACCTCGGGACTTGGCTTGTAGATGCGCACCGCGTCAACCGAGAGAATGTAGTCGAGGGACGCACCGAGATTTGCCGACATGACGGCCGCGGCAAGCATGGAGGGCGAACCGTTGGAGAGAATGCCGGTCCGCGCGCCGCCATCCTTTAAAACTTTGAGGCATGGCGCGGCATCGGGATAGGCGGCAAGCGACGTATAAAGGCTCAGGAGCTTCCCGCGTACCGGCGAGCCGGGCAGACCGTTCGCCTCAAGCACATCATCCAGAGCGTCCGCGGTGACCTGGGCGAAATCGGCATATCGGCCCATGAGGCTTCGAAGCCAGGTATAGTCCAGCTGCTTCGCCCGCCATTGCGCCGAGATGGCGGGGCCCTTCTCTCCAAGCTCAGCCGCAAGGGCTGCCGCCGGGGCGTGAACGTCGAACAGGGTTCCATATGCGTCGAACACACAGGCTTTCACCGGCCGGGGTCTTGTCATGCTCGTGTTTCCTCAAATCCGCTCAAGTTTGTGCTCTAAAAAACCTCATGTCCGCCGCTGCTTATTCAAACGATCGCCTCAAAGAGCGGTGACTTTCCTCTCCCTCAAACAACGGCAGACATCGGTGCGTATTCGTCTTCTGGCTATTGTTATGCTATCCGATACTGTCTGCCATGCCTCTTCAGAATGTCCTGCGTTAAAAACTGTCTTGCACTTTTGGCAATTATAGGTTTCGATCTTAAAGACAAGGGTGGCGTATCATGAGTGCGATGAGCAGGACGGTGGAGCGGCGGGCGACCCGAATGCACCAAATGATGCAGCGCCTTAAAGTCGATATCCTCACCCTCGTTCGCTTGAGAGATGGTGCCGCTTATGAGGAGGCGCGTTCGAGGTGCCTGCGTTGCGAAGAGAGCAGTGTCTGCCTGCTCTGGCTCGATAAGGGCGACGGCATAAATCCGGGGCCGGATTTCTGCCCAAATCTCGAGTTTTTCAACGCCTGTAAAATTCACGCCCTGCGATTGATTTCGGTGCGGCGCGCGCCTTTACGATCCTGCTGGCGCAGAGCCAAGGCCAGAGGCAGGAATTGATGCCGGGGCCGCTCGCAAGATGGCCTTTCAGCGTAGCTGCAACGCCGAGAGGCTGTATTCTTCCTTGAGATGCTGAAGATAAAAGCTCGCCTCGTGTACGAGATTGTAGCCGAGATCGTATGACGCGATCCAGTAGCTGATCAACGCCATGTCGAGGACCGTGAAGATCGCAGTAAGGCTGAAGGGCAGGCGATTTGTTACTGGAACTTCAGTCGCCTCCGCCTTCCGGTTTACGGCCCTGAAGAAGCCCCGGATAATCAGAGCCATATAAATTGTTACGAGTGTCCCAAAAAGGACGATCAGCCACAGAATTTCCTCCTTGATCCCTATGAAGAGAAAGAAAAGGAACGGAAACAGGAACAAGAGCGTGATGAGCATCACGCGAAACAGAAGTTTCAGCTTTTTATAAAGGGTGCGGAGGCCTCTGAGCGCTTCGCTCAGTCCCGTGATTGCTGCATCCAGCGCGGAATTGAGCGCGGCAATAATCAGATCGATCGGGTTGTCCCACATCCTGTCCACCCCAAGGTCCCATTTGCTTACATCGCGTCCGGGCTGATTCGGTTCCATCAGCCTGCGAATTGCTTTGATTGAAACACAGGCTATGGCCCAAGAAATGGGGCATGAGGTCAGCGTACAGTGCGTGCCGCAATTGGTGAAATGTCGGCGGCGCGTCCGGGCGGCGGCTCTAAACAAACTTCACGAGGGAAGTTCGGCCGCCACGATCAATAGCCGCACGGCACGCCGCAGGGGCGAGGCGGCTCCCTTCGTGCATTCCAGGCATAGGGATCGTAGGCCGGTGCTGGACCGGTCGGCGGCCCCCAATTGCGGTAGGGCGCGCGTTGGTCATACACATACCTGCTGTGATGTTGGAACGGCCATGTATCCTGCAGAAACCAATATGCGAACAAGCCCAGCACAATGCCCGCAACCAAATAAAGCGCACTCATCGCCAACCTGTGGTTAATGAAAGCCCAGCGCGGGATTAACGCTTGATGCGAGAAAAAGTTGTCGGGCAAGGGCAAAAAACTGAATTTGCCGCGTTCGAAGTTTAGAAAGGGAACAAGTCAGGTTCTCGCCTGTTGCGGGTATGTTCCTTTGGCGGGAACATGATCACCAACTTGAGCCGCGCCTGTTCTGAGGCGCGGCTTTTTGGTGTGCAACGCTGCTGCTCTTTTTCGAGTATGACGCGAAGCTCTTCTGCAAAACCATTCCAAAGCTTAGGGATGGATCAGCCGCGTTGCAGCTTCTGGAATGCTGCTCCGATCAAACTGCAAAGCTCCTGCGTGTGCGCGGCGTAAGCCTGCATCCGGTCTTGAGCGAATTGCGTTTGAATGGTCAGGATTTCTTGCGAATTCCGTGCGTTGCAGATCTTGCCTGCGAAGGAAAAAGCCAACTCGGCATTGTCCTTGGCAAAGTCCATGGCGCGGTCTTGAACGTCCTTGAAACCAACAGTCATGGAATTTGAAGGCGCCGCGCCCATCCACGAACTCATAGTCTTGGTCACGAAACCCGTAATCTGTTCATAAGCATCGTGCGCCTGCTTCATGTTCTGCTCGGCCATATCGCGCACGGAATGCGGGATATCGAATGGATTATCTGTCATTGACTTCCTCCCCGGGTTAATTTTTGTGAAACCAGTGTAACCGCGTCCTGAGACAATGAGAAGCCTGCGGCTGCGCTAAAGATAACGGTTCCATCCAGCCAGTGGTCAGATCCCGACATTTTGCATCCGCTCGCCCGCACAGTCGAGATCAAATGCCGGAATTAAAAAGCCCCCAGTACCTTGCTGGTTTTGCTCAATCATTTGAATTTGGCGTTTGAGCGCCAACGTGTAGCGGGCGGGACTCAAATGCCAAATTCGGCGTCGCAATCAGGCTGCTGGAAAAGTCGGAACCGATCTCCCGCCAACCCGCGAAATCGGCTTTGTGTCGAGACGCCGGCGGGTTCAACCGTTATTCTGATTGAACTGGGACGGCGTTATAGCGACCCGAAAAGGAATTAATCTTCTTCAAACTTTTCCACAGGAAACGAATCACGACAGAATTTGAATAAATTGACAAGTAAAATTTCGAAAAGTATAGAGAAAGCGCCGTGAAAAGGCCCCTAATGAATCCCTAACGGTCGCCCGTGATCCCCCTCACTCCCGTTAGGGATTCTTCATGTTGCCCCGCCCGTTAAATGTGCGCGCACATCGGCGCATGCGAGAAGGCAACGCGATGAGGCTCGAAACAGTGGATTGTCACGGGCAACTCTCACAAAAGCGTTCGAATGCAGGGAACAAGTCAGGCTTCCGCTTGTTCAGGCTAGCGTTGTTCTTGGCAGGACAGCTCTAAACTGTGAGCCGCGCCTTTTTCCCGGGCGCGGCCTTTTTTTTGCGCGGATATGAGCGGCGATCTTCGCGGGCGGCAGGCGTTCCGCAATTGCTCGATCGCGGCCCTTCATCGCGAATGGGAACAGCAATCGTTCGGTGCAGCCCCCTAAAAGTCCCGGTCGCTACGAGGCATGCGCGAAAGCGGGGCGTCCGTGAACCGGCGCCGTCGAAAGATTTTGCAAGGCGATTTTGAAACCGGCGCGACGAGGACGAAAGCCGATCCTTCCTGCGCCTGATAGGCCCCCAGTTGCAGCCGTCGATCGGGCGGCAACTGAGGGGAGGGTCTGTTTAGCGAACCTGGTACACTGCGGGCGCGCGTGGAGTTCCGGGACGCGTGTTGACGATAAGCTGTTTTTTCTCGAGCGATCCGAGAACCGAGTGAAGCGAGCCGAGCGGTATTTGCGCGGCCAAAGCGAGGTCGGCAGCTTTCGCCTCCACATTCTTATTCTCATCCATCTTGGAGCGAAGCACATTCAGCACTGCGCTCTGGCGGACGCTGAGGTCGAGCGAAGCTCCGTTTGCCGGGGCTTTATGTCCATTCGAGGCTTTGGGCAGTTTCGGCTGTGGGACCGTCGCCAGGGGGACCGTTGCCACGGGCTCGGGTTTTTCAACACCTGCCAGTTGGACATATTGCTGCGCCCTTGCGGCATCATAGAACGTCGCCACCACTTCCAGCAGGCGGGGGTTCGCCGGATCGATCTTCACGACGGCTGAACTGCCATCATCGAGAGCAACGACCTTGAGCGTTTCGTTTTTGCTAGTCACAGTTATTTCCTTTCCGGCAGACATTACGCGGCAGTCCTAATCCCGACTGAGCGTTCCCGGAGCAAACAGCGCAATCTGTGTGGAGTGATATTGGACCGTGGGAAGCCAGCGGTATCGCTGGGGCTTCCAAACCCAACTGGGCGGATAAACAAACGTCTTCAGATGGCATTTGTCAATACGTGACGAGGGAAACACTCACACACGGAACACCAGCGGTGGAAAATATGAGCCAACACAGGGCCGTGAGGAGAAGAATCTGCCCCGCTCCCCGGAAAAGTTTCTCAAGTTTCAAAGCGGGCGAGTTTGATCAAATGCCGCACAGTTGAGATTGCCGCAGGCGGCAGCAGGATCTTAGGGACGAGGGGCAAAAGGTACAGATGGGCAGAAAAGCTATCGTAGGGATAGTCGCGTTCGGATTGCTGATTGCAAGCCTTGGCGGCGCATGGCGCGTGCTCTCGGAGACTGTGGAAATGCGTGTGACGGGCGAGATGCTTTCTAGTTATGTGCGAAACCATCCACCCAAGCCCTGGCGCGGCTTCGAGATCGAAATCCTGAATGTTTCGGTTGATGGCGAGGTGCATATCAAAGCCCATGTATCCGGAAATCTGATCCATACACCGGTAGAGATCAGTGGCACCCCGGAGTATGACGCGAATGCCCGCGCAGTATTTCTCCATGTGTCGAGGGCGGGGGTGCCGCGAGATTCGGCGCACCCTATGCTGAGCCGGTTCAATGCGATGCTGAGCCCGCTCGCGACCTATATCGCCAGGACTCTGGCAGAAATCATACCAGCCAAGAGGATAAGAGCGGAAACGCCGGCCGGGGCGATGTTTCTGACCACGGTGAGGTCTGTGCGCGTGGACGGTGATGTTGTTGTCGTTGCGCTCCACGGCTATCGGATCGCAGCTGCCGCGGCGGTCGTGCTTTGCGCGCTCCTGGCCGTTTTTTTGCTCGCCTCTATGCTTCTTCGCGTCGTGCCCGGCATGAAGCGGGATCAGTCAGGTATTTCGCGCTGATCGCGAGAATCGGTACAGCCAGTCCTCTCAACTAATTGCGCCAGGACGCATGGTAGAGGGGAAGCTTGTATTTCTCCGTTTCCGCACTTAAACTTGCCCGGGCCGAGGAAAGGAAGTGCATCAATGGGAAGGAATGTCCTATGCGAAGCATTGTCTTGGCGCTTTTGGCGCCTGCGGCGATTGCTATAACGGCCCCCGCTTCCGCGGCGGTCCCCGCGCCCCAATCGCGCATCATTCAAAGCAGCCCCGTCACAATTGACGCTGCCTATCGTTACGTCAGGAGGACAACCGTCCGGGGTCCGCGCGGTGGCGTTTACCATGGCCGAACCGTTGTTGCAGGCCGAGGAGCGTACGGCGGCGCGTATGCGCGTAGAGGCGTCTACGCGCGTGGTGGCGGGTATTATGGGCCGCGCGGCGTGTATGCGACCAGAGGCGTCTACGCGCGCGGCGGCGGGTATTACGGGCGCGGTGGTGTGTATGCGACCAGAGGCGTCTACGCGCGTGGTGGCGGGTATTATGGGCCGCGCGGCGTGTATGCGACCAGAGGCGTCTACGCGCGTGGTGGCGGGTATTATGGGCCGCGCGGCGTGTATGCGACCAGGGGCGTCTACGCGCGTGGTGGCGGGTATTACGGGCCGCGCGGCGTGTATGCGACCAGAGGCGTCTACGCGCGCGGTGGCGGGTATTACGGGCGCGGTGGCGTGTATGCGACCCGAGGCGTTTACGCGCGCGGTGGCGGGTATCGTGGACGCGGTGGCGTCTATGCGACGAGAAGTGTTTACCGCAGTGGACGCGGTGGCGTGTATGCACGCAGGGGTGTTTACGCACGCCGCAGGTACTAGCAGGCTGCCGAAAAAACAGGGAGTCTTGGCTTCATCCTTCGACACGCTCACGATGAGGTCGAATGTTTTCAATTGGTTAACCCTCATGGTGAGCCTGTCGAACCATGGGCACCATCGTTTTTCAGGTTCATGGCTATTGCGGTCCCTTCCAAGGGGCCGCACTTCGCTGGAACCCAGTGATGGTCCGCCAGCCATCAGCCGGACGCCGCGCGCTTCGGCTTTTTACGGGTTAACACCCTCCACAGTCATGACCTCGGTTTTCCAGCCGCTGCTTTGAATGACCGGAGAGTAGAAATACGAAGCCACCCAGGAATAACCAACGATCGCCGCGACCACAAAAGAAACCAGCGGCATTCTCCAGAGGAAGCGGGAAAGACGTGGCGCGGTGTAAAAGAAAACGGTCACGCCGAGGACCGACAGCATTGCTGTCAGTCCTAAATTGCCACCGATGCCTCTGAAGACGCGCAGAATGTTCAGCATAAGCATTCCCGACAGCGAACCGGCAAGCGCAAGTCCCCTTGGGGAACATAAGTCGGATTTTGTCATGCTGACGAACAAGCCCGCGTAAAATGCTGCGGGGGCTAATCCGAGCTCCGGAAGGAAAATTGAAAAGAAAAAGCCGCCGATCAGAGCCAGGAATGCTGTAAGGCCCGTAAGAAAATAAATGTCTATGTTATGCCATTTCTTTCGTAATAAGACGAAGGGTATAATCGCTCCCCCGCAGGCGATGATTGCATAGGGAACGTAATTTTCGGGTGGCTCATAAGATGTAATGATTTGCTGGAAATCCATGATATCCGTCCTGTCGCTCAGCACAAGGCTGCAGAGGTAGGACGACGCGAACGCCGTTGCTCCAAGCCTCCCTCCATATCCCGTCAGCATCGCTTTTGGGAAGCGGGCGGAGAGGAATTGGATGGCGACATAGCAAAGTGCAGCCGCGAGAGAAAAAATAGCCGCCTGGCAGTAGATGGAAGCCATTGAGTCCGAGCAGTCGCCCTTGAGGCAGAATGCGCTCATTCCAGCGAAAGAGCCGCAATAGACAGCCAGTATTAACGCGCGGTTATTCTTGTCTGCCGGGAGCAGAAGGAGCCACGCCAAGCATGTCGTTATGGCTGAGGATGCTATAGCGGTCTGATGGAGAAGCTGCAGTTGAAATGTGAGGATGGCGCCGAGGTAGCCCGCGAGTAATTGAAGAAGAATAGTTTTCTGAGGAACAGATGCTTTGCTTGCCTGGAAAAGATCGTCACCTGTGTAATATTTCTGGGTGAACATGAGGTGCCCCTAATTAGTATACATAAGTCGAGTGAATAATTCGACGGCCATGGGTCAATAGTGCCGCGTTGCCTCGCGCCAACATAAAGTAATGTGTTGCAGATTAGAGGCACGGGCTGTTCTGGCCGCGTCTCTCGACGCCAGCCCGTTAGCTTCGGCGAACGTCACACCGGCCGCGATCTTGTCATTCAGAAACTAGCCCGCTGCCGAAAAACAGGGGGTCTTGGCTTCATCCTTCGACACGCTCAGGATGAGGTCGAATGTTTTCAATCGGTTAGCCC